>CAZWNW010000008.1:0-105159 GCA_964636255.1 uncultured Bacteriovoracaceae bacterium
ATATTTTTATCCTACGAATCGCGATTCCGATGGATTTTCTCAGGCCGAAGTCCGAGTCGACCAGAGTTTTACTTATTCAATACGCTACGTTGTAAAATTTAGAGCGAGATTAAGCGACGTGAACGATGGAAAGGTAAGAGGCAGTCTGCCGGCTTACCAGCGCGGTGCGCGTATCTATTGCAACAAGAGATTAGCCGCCGGACCAACATTGTTCAATCTAGAAACTGGAATGCATAACTTTCATGCTCAGAGCTACATGGAGTGTATCGTGGATGCGGACGTACTCGATCAACAAGAAACTGATCTGATAGGTACAAACAGATCAGGGCTTAGAACAGATAACGAGGTCGTTGATGCCTTTGTCGACACTGTGACGGCTATCATGAGATCGGCAATCTACGAGCATGGAAAATATAGAGAAGCGGCGGTCGAAAAAGAAATTGAAGCCGATCCAGCCTCAAGAGCGATATTGGAGGCAGTGTCTCAATTACATAGAAAGAATCGAGAACCCGCAAAAAATATTTTAACGGCCATCGCAGCCACTGAGGGGATCGATAGCGTGGCCTACAAAGAGGTTGCTCCTCAATTAATTAAGGCAATCAATTCATCCGAAGTTTTCATCGAGTTAATAAAAAGCGGAAGCAACCCTTCGAGCTTCTCTTCTATCCTTAGTCAATTGCACGAACTAAGCTTCATAGAAAAAAGTGACGCATTAAAACTATATCGTGGTCGCCGAAACGGCATTTTGGCACTCCAAAAACTTGAAGAACGATCTCACGACAAAAAGGATACATCTAAGTATGAATCGGACCTGCACGCCCTTTTGAAAGACAATCCTTGGCTTGTGCGACCCGAATACAACACATACCTAACAAGTAATAGCTCGATAGGAGATGTTGCCAAGAAACTTACTGCCAAGCTTCAAATCGATGACAAAGCAAAAAAATCGACCCTGACCAGTGACGACAGACCTGACCTAGTTTTTGTCTTGGTGGATTCAGATACAGTTTCGAACATTGCAATCGTAGAACTGAAGTCTCCAAATGTTGATCTAAATAATGATCACCTGACCCAACTCGAAGGTTATATAATGGAGATTGAGCAGATTATTGGTAATGATCATAAAACGAAGGTGAACGTCACTGGTCATTTGATTGGCAACCTTCCGAAGCCAGATACCTCCGCGAAGAGTTGTAGACTTCTGCTAGATCGAATGGCCAAGGCTGGACCGGCCACGAAATGGGAAGTCGTTACGTTGCCTGCCATATTGGACAGAGCTCGTAATGTTCATCAAGCATTCATTGAAGCGCTGGAGGCGGATGAGGCCGCAGAGGCCGACGATTCTTAATTCGTCGTCCCAACTACTACTCAACACAAAGGTCATGGTCTTGTGACTTCAGATTACCGTCTGCACCCCAAAAGTCCTCCAACTCACATTCAGAGAATTCGTTCAACTCGACCGGTTGAGATTTGAAGAACAGCTGTTTCTTCGCCAGGAGGGAGCCGCATATTCACTTTGTAGACGTCGCGCCCAGAAAGATTCATGTTCTTGTAAACGCTGACCAAAATATGACCACAGGCTTTTATTCCGTACTGCTTTGTCAGTTGCATTCTATAGTTCTGGCGGTCGGTTTGGGGTTTTTTTTCCTTAGGCCAGAGTGCCTGAGAACCAAGCTCTGAAACAAAAACAACATCTAAGAAGACGGCTGTTTTCTGGCCCTCGATATCGACCACTAAAAGTTTTTCGTCTGCAGGGGAACTTTCATTGAGATATTCGCTCAATGAAAAGACACCGCTAAGAACAGTTTGGATATGAGGCCAGAGGACAGATCGCAATTCGTCTTCAGTCATTCTTTCCTCTCTCTTTAACTCATCGGTTCATTTTAAACGGATTGAAAGAAGAACGTTGGCTTAATTTCTCTGCGTCGCACCGCGCGCAGGATGACCGGCTCCCACAATCCGGCTTGCACAATTACCTCAACGCCATCCCTCATTGACTCAATTGTTTTCTCGTGCCCCGCCTTGAATTCTTGATATCCTTCCGCATTCGACACAATGCTGCATTGCGCCTCAAACAAGCCATGTTTAGGCTTTTTAAGCTTCGCTCGGTAGGACTATCGAAACGATGCCTCATATAATTATCCTGTCTTCTATTCGGGGGAGGATGGTTCGAGGGTTCTTCCCCCGAAAAATCCCCTCATATGGAAAACCATTGAATGCGTTGGCTCGAAAAGTTCGAGCTAATGGAAAAACCCCAACGGCTTTGGTGAGCCATTGGGGCATAGATGAAACTTGCTTGGCAAAAGCCGTGCAAGCTTGGCCATAGAGGCCTGTTTCTTACTCTAGGCTAAGTGTCGCCCGGTTCTTCGTCAAGCCAACCTGCCTTTAAAAAAATGGCGGTTCGCATTGAGAGGAATTAAAATTATGGAAAATCTACAAGTTAACGAGGGCGATTTAGAACAATTCGAGACAATGGAAGGCACGTCCAAGAACGAAGTACACGATCATCTTGCTCTTCTTGAAATCGAAAAACAAAAAGTTATTGCTCTTATTTCTAGTGCTCAAGCAAGCTTGGAAAAGTATGAGATTGATGCGGCAAAAGCATCAAAAGAGCAAAAAAAACTTATTCAGGAAATGGAAGGCGCACAGAAATCCATCTTAGATGCAAAAGCAAAATCACAAGAAGAACTCGGAGGAATCAACGCTCACCGAGAGTCTTTGACTACACTTGTTGCTCAGGCGTTGGCAGACCAGGCGAAAACTGCCGCCCTTTCCGCAAAAGCCGAGTCTGTTGAGAAGGTGCTGGCCGGATATGAACTCGAACTCAAATCGAGCCACGAAAAAGCCTCCGAACTGCTTTTACAGATTGAAGGTTTGTTGCCTGGTGCAACCAGTGCGGGTCTAGCTTCAGCATTTCAACATCGAAAGAATTCATTTAGAAATCCCAAGCGCATTTGGTTTTGTGTACTTATAGGATCGATTATGGGTCTAACGGCTCTCGCATTTTTAGGACCCCAGTGGACCCCTCAGGGCGACGTTACAAAAAATTTCGTTGAATTTAGTCTATATCTGCTACGAAAAGCTCCTTTTGCGGGTCCTCTGATTTGGCTAGCTTTAATAGCAGGTCGACACTACGCCTATTCACTGAAGCTTGAGGAAGATTACGGACATAAGGAGGCGCTGGCTCGTACCTTTGAGGGTTATAAAAGACTGCTTGAGGAAGTTTCCGCAACTGCGAAATCCGATTCTCCAATAATTGAACTATGCTCAAAAATGCTTGAGGCAATTTCGAGACGTCCTGGAGTGATTTACATTGAAAATCAAGAGGACATAACTCCTCTCCATATCGCGGCAGGAGCTGTTGCCAGAGTCACGCAGCAGAAATAATATTTGAATTCGAGTTTTGAACGGCCCCGATCACAAACTTGTTGTGATCGGGGCCGTTCATTATGCAAGAAAATTTAGTTTATATACCCAGAAATTCTTCCTATGGAAACTACCCGCGGCGCACGACTCAGATTCGAAAACTTAGAGAAGATTTCAAAGGCACGCTGCTCAGGGATATAATGGGAAAGAAGGCCGGTTAAAACTTTGATATATGACAAAAGGCGCGATTATTAATCGATAAATTCCGAAATTGACCTTTAAAAATTTCCAATCGCGTTGTCGCGGTCCCTCCAAAACTGAGCCAAATTAACGCGCCACGCGTCAATTAGCTAATCAAAAAACAATTAGTTCCGAAGAGTTTCAAGCATGGACGTTCAGACTGACGGCGGAGGTTTATCGTGCGAAAATTTTTAAAAATAAAAGGAATCATCGATATGTCGACTTCGATAGAGACAAAAGCCTCTCAACTCGAAAAACTGTTGAACACTGCAGTCGAGACTGTTGTCGAAGATCTATTTTCAGATTTAAAACGAAAAAAACAGCTCGTTGATGTGTCTAATGCGCAAAAAATAAAAGAAACGATCCTGGGTCGGGCCTCGATGCCGGATTATCCGGACTTGTGAAGTTGATTGAAGACAAAGATGGGATCCGACGATCGCAATAGAAATAAGCACATCCTTGAACTTGCGAAAGAATTATTGGACGATATCGAACTCAGTCGTTTGGTAAGCGAGCAGTTGCTTCTGAAGTCGACCCGTTTAGCACGTTTAGTCGGAAACGAAGAAATGCAAGCCTGGTTGAGATGTGAAAGCATCGGTTACAATGGAACTGATCCAGTGTCGCTAAAATATATGGGACTTACGGGAAGATGGACGGATCGTCAGAAAAAGCTTGGCTATTGGGGTCCTTTAGCTCAGCAAGAAATAACAATTAGCACCCTGAGAACGCAACTAAGCACATTGCAATTACCTTGTTCAATTCTAGTGTTCAAGCGGTAAACGTTTTCAACAATGGAATCGACGCGATCAACGATCAAATCGAAGTAATTAAGGAAAGAGTTAAATCCGCAAACATTCCCGCACTTGAAGCCGACCTAGCAAAATTAAAAGCTACTAAAAATCGCTACACAGAAGAAATGGCCGCAGCATGCAAAGAGTACCTTGAAGAGTCTGACGCAAAAAAGCAAACTGAAGAGCGTAGAAACAATATTAGAGAGGCCCTCGAGAAACATCAAAAAACCATTTTTCCAGCATTCAAAAACTCAATTAATATTTATCTGCCAAAATTTAATGCCGGTTTTAGACTTGATAACATCGAACCTGAAAACACAAGAGCCGGCACCGCATGCTCATATGATGTAATCATCTATAATCAGCCAATCGCCGTTGATGGAAGTCGGTCGCAGCCTGGACAACATGCTTTCAAGAATACGTTAAGCTCGGGTGACAGGAATACTCTTGCGCTGGCTTTCTTTTTTGCAATGATTGAACAAGATCAAAACCTAAAAGACCTGATCGTAGTTATCGATGATCCTATGACGAGCCTAGATGAGCATCGCACGTTGACCACAGCTCAAGAAATTAGAAATTTATCGAAAAGGGTTAAACAAGTTATCGTGTTGTCCCACAGCAAGTCATTCCTTTGCAAAATATGGAAACATTTAGCGCCCGAGCACAAGAGCTCAATGCAGGTAGTCCGCGATGGCGACGAATCAACCTTTACCGAATGGAATGTTAACGAAGATTCAATTACGGAATTCGATCGCAATCATCAGCTTCTTCGAGAATATTCGTCAAATGGCGGCGGTAGTCGCCCTTCAGCTCAAGCCATTCGACCCACTTTAGAAGGATATCTTAGAGTTGCGTGTCCTGAACATTTTCCCGCTGGTGCAGTGCTAGGCAAAGGAATAATGGAGACGTGGTCAAAGCATTTAAGCACCCCACAAGAAATACTTAGTAAAACTGACCTGACCGAACTGTTAAACCTCACAGAGTATGGAAGCAAATTTCATCATGACACAAATCTAGCATGGGAAACCGAAGCGATTAATGATGGCGAGCTGCTTGGTTTTGTGAAACGCACACTAGAATTTATCAAAAGGAAATAAGTAGTTTTGCTACCCCCGCACACAAAGAGCGGGCAATCCCGTTGTGCATCTTTTGTGCATTCACCAACCGCAAGGCACCGAAACCGATCGCTAGAACCCGAAGAGTGTGACCCTCATATTTCCTACATAATCAGTTACTTATCCTTATTAATTATATAGATTAATATATTATGCCGATTATCTATATAAGTGTATAATCTATATAACATGGAAGCCTCGGCCCAAGACTATGCGAAGGTATTGAAATCGATTGACCCTACCTGGGAAATTCTAAATGTTTCTGAGACTAGTCTTAAAACCCGCGGCATTCTGTTTAAACTTTCTACGCAGATCCCCCCAAATTTAAAGACCGGCCTATTACTAGAAAAACCATCGTCCAAAGAGCGTAGAAATCTCGAGCGAAAGAAAATTAGCTACATCACGCTCAATGGAAAAGTATTTATTGCTCTCAAGTCTGGAACTCTTCGACTTGAAGCCAAGCCCTCAAAGATCTTGCGCACAAAGAGGGCCAGTTCTATCGGTGGACGGCTTTCGCCCACCCTTCTTGTCAGTCCCTATGCGTTTCAAATTTTAGACGTCCTATTTCGTCTTACCGCTTCTGAAATTGAAAAATTCAGAAGCGCTAGCAGCTTCTGCCGAGAATATGGTCTCGTCCAGAGCCGCATCAGTCGCATGATGACAGCGCTAAAGGCTAAGACAGTTGAGGACCTAAGGGATGCGATCCGAAGGCTAGATATTTCATGGTGGGACATGGCTTTTAGCTATCCTCCGGCTCGCCGGCAACTTGAACCCTTTTCAATCAGCGCCGAATTTTACTCTGTTTTAAATCCCGCCCTTCATAGGAGTAAGATTCCTGTCCTAAAGGGGATCAATGGCGTAGTGCAGGGGCCAACCTACCCCGCAAAAAAAGTAGGCTTATTGATCGACCCGACCCCCACACTTTGGTGTGAAGAAAAATATTTTAATCAGGTAAAAGCGCGATGGAAATTGGTCCCGGCCATATTGAGAGATGAAAAGGAATTTCATCTCCAAATTGCAACTTCAAAGAATGGATTTAAATCAGATACAATTCAGTCAAAGATCAATGATTCCCACAATCAAACGAAGTGGATTGCAGAAACTTTTGCCACTCTCAATATTTTTCGCGTTCTTTTCGACCTAAGCTATTTAGATGAGAGAGCTCGAGAAGCTCGAAATGAGCTGCTAAGAAGGATCTTTCATGAAAGTTGATTCAGACAAGGCAAAGCTATGGTTAAGTGAAGTAGGTAGCCTTTTGCCTGAATTTTCAAAGATCGTTTCAAACCTTCAGTCACCGACACTTTTGATCGGTGCATCTGTCATGGAATTTTACGCGCTCCAAGGTTGGATTCCGCCGCTTAGTCGAAAGACCGGTGATGTTGATCTTAGCGTCGGCATCGTCTCTAAGACCGGCGTAGAGTACCAGCACGTAAAGAATCTTCTCTTGAATCTTGGGTATAAATCCGACCCTAGAATGCCCTACCGCTTTTTTCCATCCAGCAAAATTCCTGGGGCAACCGCGTATCTTGACCTTCTCGCTCATCCCATAGCTTCCAACGCAAGCGAAAGCGCCGCACGAAAGGCAATGGGAGTTGAAGAAAGCTTTTCCCTCAAGGCTTTCTCTTTTGCTCAACTGAAAGCTCTCGTAATTCAGAAAAATCTCTTCACTCCGAACCCACTAGGTTTTATTGGGCTAAAGATTGAAGCCTATCAAGACGAGCCACTAAAACGTCGAAAAGACTTTGCTGACATCGTCGAACTCATTTCCGGACTCGTGTCGAACGGCCTGCATTTTGAACTTCCTGATATCTGGAAAAAAGTTAGAGATAATTCCGATTCAGAGAAAATCTTCACAGTTCTTTCGGCAATAAGAGACGATAGTTCCTCGGCCTGGGACCTTGAAGACATTCAATCAGAATTCTCAGGAAGGGGGCTCGCATCTCGAAACCCCACTGAGGATCAGGAACTCTTCAAGCGCCAGATACGGGAGTTCATCTCAGTACTTGAAGAATAAAATGCTAAGCCCCTCGCATACGGCTGGCAACGCGCCGCATCTAAAATAATCAAATTTTGATTAGATTCGGCCGATAGGTAGGGGTCGTGAGAAGGTGTTTTTCCCTGCTGTTTTCGGTGCTTGGGTTTGCGTGCCTGCATTTAGCTTTTGATTCAGCTTCTACGTTTATTCCTTCGGCTTATTCTGCCCCGGAATCGAATGATTCTCGCGCGCGCTCGCTGATCGCTTATCTCAAAAAACATGAATCGGTAATTAAGAAAAGTGGTGAGGATCATTACTACCGCCAAGTTTTGTGGGCCTTGATTGCGATTGATTTTAAAACCCTTTCCGGTCCCATGAAGCGTGAACTTTTATCGCTTCTCTTTAATTGGATCGGCGGGAGTCTCTCAGAAAGCGATGCGCTGGAAATTAAAGAGGCTCTAAAGAAAAAGGGACTGGGTGCTGATCTGGATGAGTTCTTTTCGCCGCTTCGACTTGCGGTTTTAAAAGAAGTCGATGCGCGCGATCTCCCACGTAGTCTTCGCGATGCTTTGAAGAAAGCATTCACGCGACTTCAGATGGACAAAGCGGGGCTCAAGAGACTTGAGATCTTTGATAAGGACGAAGAGCGCTTTGTTAATGAAATGCTCGTAGCCGGGCTCTTGCCATCGACTGCAAGCCCAGAGGCGCTTCTAGGAAGTAACCTCATTACAAATTTGACTGGGAATTTGATTAGCGGGAATTTTAGTAGTGGGGATTTGGTGACGCAGGCAAAGGCTGTGTCGCAGGCTCTTGGGATTTCGGAAGATACTACGGGAAAACTTCTCCAGGTCGCGGTGAATGACAAATTGGTTCAAAAAGTGATCGGGGCATCAAAGATACAGTCGGTTCAAGATCGACTGGCCGCTGTACGCTCTGGTCTCGAGTCGGGATCCACCTCATCACGCATTGAACCCAGCCAAAACCAACAGGAACTTCAAGCGCTTTTTGATAAGGCGAACATTAAGCCCGATCTTAAAGTGCAGGCTCCAACTCATCGCACTCCGAAGCTTGAAGAACGACGGAAGGTACCTATAAAAACGAGCGAGTCTCAAGGTACTAGAATTTCGTCACCCTCAGTAGCAAGTACGCAAACGACCACTCGGACTACGTTGCCTTCGGACAACACGGCAAAGCCCACGAGTGCCTCTCTGCCAACACCAAAACCACCCGATCCCAAGATCGAGGCCGCTCGTGAACTCGTCGATCCACGAGAACTGCTCGGAGGCTCTTACGTGTTAAGAAATCCCAATTACACGACCACCGATCCTCTTCTTCAGGATAAAAAACATATTGCCCTCGGGGACTATGGATCAAAATACTTTAAAGAAGCACAAGAGGCATCGATTAGGGCCGGTTCAAAAATCGGTGATTGCGATGTTAAAGAAATTAGATCCGACAAACTGTGTGAAAGCGAGAAATGCAAAAAATCCAAACCTTGTGAATGTTATAAGGGAATGCTCGAAACAGTTCTTGATTTCGAGATGAGGCCAGCGGGAAAGGATAAAGCCGCGAGTGAGGCCGCTGCTTCCGATGTTGTCACAAGTCGCATTCAGGAAACAGGTGCTACCGTAGAAGCCTCCGTCCGCCTGGCACTTCAGAAAAAATACAATGAGATTCGCCAGAAGCTCAAAGACCCCAAGCTTTCAGAAGAAAAAAGAAAAGAACTTTTAGAAGGCGCCGCGAACGTTGAGGAGCTTGAAAAGCGAGAAGCCGTTGAACGAAGTTTCTACATCAAAAAAGTTCTCCTAAATGGCGTCATGAACACGAAGACTCCCGCCTGCGTTCTTAAAAAGGGACGCTACGGGATAGGTGCCAAACGAGACCCAGCTACCGAGCCGGAGTGGATTGTTCCAAATGAAAACTATTGTCACCAATTTGATATCGAGCCACATGAGCCTTTTGTTTTTGATCCTCAAAAACCTGGAAAGGGTCTTTCGCAACAGGATTCAATTTTGCTCAGACTCGCACTTCGGACGCTCGACGGATTGGAGGAGTCGAATCCTAAACAGCTTTCAAAGGATGAAATCCTCGGTGGATACGAATCGATGGGGCTAAAAACTTCAGAGACGCAAGTCTGTACTTCTCGATCATTATGCACGCTCCCGGACGCAGTTTCCGAAAAGCCGGTTTTATATCGAATTTTTGCGGATGAAGCTAAGGACGTGAGAACCCGAAAACTCTTTGATGGTGAGACCGACAACACGATCGCAAGAACGCTTCTTCGGTGCTTTGGGCCAAGAGAATGGGGAGGGATGCTCATCAGGATGCTAAAAGATCTTCAGCCGCTAGCAGCTGATTGCGCAGTGCCATCCGCGAAACGGATATCGAAGGACGTTGATCAAAGCAGCTTCCTTCAGGCAGTATGTAGTTGGAAAGAAGAAGAAGGGCTGGGGACAGTAATTGACGCCACAGAAGGCGAACGAACAGAGGCGCGCGATCGAGTTGGAAGAAAATTTCGGAATTCTTCCGGTAAAGTATTTCCATTTGATACTAAAGGGTCATCGTCGGTGAAGGCCTACTGCCAGGCCATTAAATCGCGTTACGAGGCCCTCTTTGATATTTTGCGTGGAGCCGCACTTCTAAATCCTGTAGAGTTATGCTCCGAAACTCGATTCAAAGAATATCGAAAGGAAGGCCAAGCCAATGATTCAAAACACCAGAAGAAATAGCCTCGGGATACTGGGTGTTTTCGGGCCGTCGATTTGTGTTGCTGCGGCCGCATCGATGGTGTGTGAATTTTCTCCTGCGGACCCAAAAGGCGATTTATTTTTAATGAAGGAATATGATGAAAGAGATTTTGGTGTGCCCGGTGAATTTCTAGCGACCTACAAAATTTCACCGCTCCTTCGTCGAATTGGAGACTCACGACAACTTCAGGCAGAAGACCAAGAATTAAAGGATCATATAGAAAAGAGAATTGCTGATCTTGAGAAAGAAAAGAAAAATGGCGAGTTCTTATTCACCGGTCAAAGACGAGACTATGAATCATATCAAGCTTGGAAAAGGAGAATTTCGTCTGGGAAGCAGGTGAGCCTTAATCTGAGCCGAAGCGGAGCTCAATCACAGGAAATTCTAAAAGTATTGGCTCCCCACAATAGCGACAATCAAAACGTCGGAGACAACCCGCAAGTATTGGTTAACCTAAGAGCCACTGCTGGAATCTCCTTTGGCGATATCATTGATTCGTTTCCCTGCGAGACAAAAAACATCAGAGTTTGCGCCAAAGTAGAGCCCTTTACTCAGCATGCAACGGAAAAGGAAAACGAAACAATGAAGGAAACTGATATTAAGAAGCTTTATAGGCGCATCAGTGTTCTTCGCATCGAACACTGCCTATCGAATCATTCGATGTCAGCTACCGACAAAGAAACTCTGCGAAAGGCCTGCGAGGAATGGCCAAATAAAAATGAATATGGCGACCGAGCCTATGTACCTCCTAGCGATGCTGGCTACGCCGGAATTCGCATGCAATTCATCGCGTGCCGAGACGCCCTCAACGCATTCCTCGACAAACAGAAGAACCTTCCCCGCAACGAGCGCGGGAAGTATGTGCCGAAGGACCATAAGTAGAATTGCAAAAAAAAATGCCTTTAATTCCCGGCGGTTAACTTTCTGGAAAAAAAATGGCAAAAACGTGGTAAAATTGTGGTATTAGTTTCCGATAAGATTTACAGGTCTTCAACCAAAAGGAGTATTGATGTCCGCATCCGCCCAATTATTCTCTTCGGTCCCACGTAAGGACGTTCTGCACCTTTTTGACAAGTCCTCTGGGGAACCGAACTACAAGCGAACAATTGAACTTTTAAATTTCTCGAAAAATGATGTGGCTGCTGCGGCCGATGTTCCGCAAACCACGGTTCGCTACGATCAGCGAATGTCAGACGATCTGAAGGAACGCATTAAAGAGTGGGCGATTGCCATCGGACTGGTTGCCGAATTTTTTGGTGATGAGGGAAAGACGTTGTTGTGGTTTTCAAGTCCGAACCCCATGCTCGGAGGTCTGAGACCGCGAGACATGATCAAGATTGGACGCTTCAACAAGCTTCATAAATTCATTCTGAACGCACTCCAAGAATCCTCGGGTGCCTAGTGGTTCGAAAGAAAAAGGGTGCTTCCTCCTATTTGCAAAAACAACTAAAGAGCCGAAAGAAAAAAATCCGATACGTCGTAACGTTGGAGGACGAACTTCGCAAACTTAAAGCAGATTTAGAAACCGGAACTCTCTCCGAGATTCGCTCCTACAAAAGGCGCACAGAAGCCCTACTCAAATATAACTACGAGTATTTTTCCGAACTTGCCTATCAGCGATCTCAGAAAAAAGAGGAAATTTCGAAAGCGCTTCTCTCCAATGCAAGAAAGGAGCTGAGCTTAGATAACTGGCATAGAGCAGTTCGACTTAAATACTCAAATCATCCGCTATCGGCCGTTGGAAGCCTTAAAGACCCAGGGGGTCGCTTTAACATTGGGGACATCGACGGAGCCCGATACCCGATTTTTCCTGCCCTTTATTTTGCCGCAAACCAGAAAACTGCAATTTCGGAACTTTTTGCACAAGACTTCACGACTGACAAAAAAATTAATCTTGATTACTTCGAGTATGCGCTGTCAAAGAGCAACGATTTCTCGGTCGCTACCCTTCGAGGAACGGCTTCGACGTATTTTGATCTAACGGACAAGAAAACCCTCAAGACCTTTGTAGAAATAATTTCCGATTTCAAATGTAGCGACGCTTTGGTATCGAAAGCCAAGCGGCTTCAAATCGCTCCTCCTAAAGTTGCCACCACAGTATCGGCGCTGATGCCCTCACTGCTTTTTTCGGAATGGCGAACCAAAGCGGCCTTCTACGATGTACCAGAGAATTGCCAGATCTTCGGACAACTAATTCAAGATTCGGGAATTGACGGAATTCTTTATCCATCCAAAATGAAGACGGGCCTCAATTTCGCACTCTTCACTCGGAACCTTGCTAATTCGTCGACCTGGGTGGAACTACAGTCGACTCCGCATCGACTCACTCCTAGTCGTCTTGATTCCCACAATTTCCGGCTCGCAGAATTGACCTTCGAAGAAATCGAAGCGCACCACGCCAACACCAACTAACATGGTCCACCCATGTGGACCACACTGGCGCATCCCCCGCTCTCTCGAAGCAAAATCGAGCAACTATGGTCCACATGTGGTCCACCAGCTTCCAAAACTGCCCAAAATCGACCGAAGCTGCCCGCTGTTGAGAAGTGCATCAACTCTTTGTTGTTATTTAGAAATTTCTTTAAATTCCCGTTCTTAGAAATTTTGCGATTTCGCTACATTTTGCTTTCGTAAAGCGGGGGTCGCGGTATTCGGATTCCCTAAGTCAAAAGCCAGTGCCGCACGGCAGCATATTCTAATCAAATTCCATTTAGATTATGCCGAAAAGAACTGATCGTGGCTGCGTTTCGAATTTGGTTATTCTTTCTTCTATTTTGTGGGTCTTTTGTCGTTGGTCCGCACGGATTATTCCTCTCCACCGCCTTTGCCAAAAGCTCGGACTCGAATGATGCACAGGCCTCTCGGTTGGTTACTTATCTAAAAAAGCACAAATCGGTTATTCAGCAAAAAGGTGAGGATCACTACTACCGGCAGGTTTTGTGGGCCTTGATTGCAATTGATTTTAAAACGCTCTCGGGGCCGGTGAAACGTGAGTTGCTTTCGCTTCTCTTTGATTGGATCGGGGGGAGTCTTTCAGAAAACGAGGCTCTGGAGATTAAAGAGGCTCTGAAGAAAAAGGGGCTTGGGAGTGAACTGGATGAGTTTTTTTCGCCGCTTCGACTGGCGGTTTTAAAGGAAGTCGACGCGCGCGATCTCTCTCGTGATCTTCGTGATGCTTTGAAGAAAGCATTCACGCGTCTTCAGATGGATCAGGCGGGGCTTCGGAGACTTGAGATCTTTGATCGTGACGAAGAGCGCTTTGTAAATGAAATGCTGATCGCAGGTCTCTTGCCATCGACTGTTAGTCCAGAGGCACTACTTGGAAATAACCTCATCACCAACTTGGCCGGAAATTTGATTGGTGGAAATTTTAGTAGTGGGGATCTCGTCACTCAGGCCAAAGCTGTGTCGCAGGCTCTGGGGATTTCAGAAGATACAACGGGAAAGCTGCTGCAAGCGGCGGTTAATGACAAGTTGGTTCAAAACGTGATCGGAACTTCGAAGTTAGCCTCGGTTCAAGAAAGACTTCAAGAAGTAAGAGCGGGACTGGGGTCCACTTCGGTGGTCAAGCCGATTACTCGTGTTGACGTGGGCGATGCACCCCCTCTTGCTGCGCTTTTAGACCGCGCGGCTGAGAACAAGAAAAGTGCGAATGCTCATTCGTCGAAATCAACAGCGCCTAAAATCGTCTTGCCCAAGAAAACTGGCCACGATGCTTCCTCGATAGGACTGCCGACATCTAGCTCACGGCCCGTCGGCGCATCGACGCCGGCACCGAAAGTCACTCCGACGGCTGCGCCAACTGCCGCTAGTCCCCCCACCCCAACAGCGCGCGCAGTGGTGCCGGATTCCGCGCCACTGAACGAGCCCGTAGTCGTTCAAAGTGCTTCGCAGGGTCGCATTCTGCAATACCTAGGGGGCGACTACACGAACGTCGAGGTGGATAGTTACTCGTCTACCCCATCGCAATCCAATGCCGATCGAATTCGGAATCCGATTCCATCAAGTCCAATGAGGGCTGATTTAAAGAAGAGGGAAGAGGAGTCCATCCGGCAGGGTTCAAATATTCAGGGCTGTGATGTGAAAGAAAAAGCGTCAGAGGAGCTCTGCAAATACTGCGGTCCGGAATCGAAGCCCTGCAGATGCTTTAACAATATGCTTCGACTTTACAATGGCACGGACGGAAAGAGTTTAGAGGAAAGTTTGCGGGACAATGCGCGTGCTGTTGGCAGGAAGCTTGAGAAAGCTATTTTGGATCGAACAGATTTTCTTCTCAAGAAATCAGAAAAGGAACTGGAATCAAAGACTCTCACTGAGCAACAACGTAAAACACTCCTTGAAAAAAAGGAATTCCTCGTAGCCACACGAGGCCCAGAGAAAACCTATGACCGTGGTTTCTATGTCAGCAAAGCTTTCCTAAATGGTTTAATGCTTTCCAAGACGCCTGCTTGCGTATTGGCCGATGAATCAGCTTTTTCTGACAAAGAACCCGTAAAAGATCTCGAACCTGTCATGATTCAGGGAAACGAGGAGTACTGTCATCAATTTGATTTGAAGCCGGAGGATGATTTCTCTAAACTCTCTAAGCAGGATGAAGCCATGTTGATGCTTTTCAAAATTACGATGCGTGAATTAGCAGAGGCCAGAGAGAAGCGTGAGAAGTATGCCGAGAGAGTACTGGGAGCAAAGGGCCAGGAAACAATTGCCACCAAATCCGAAGACACCCCAGAGGAAAGCGGTTTTTTAGGTCTAAGAAGAACATCGACATCGAAAATTCCTCCACTTGTTAGCCAGACAAAGCCTGAATTAAAGCGGGTTTTTGAAGACGAGTCGCAACGTTCGGCCCTAGAGAAGGGAATTCCCCTTCGTACCGAGAATCGCATTGAGAAGACACTCCGCGACTGTTTTGGCCCCCGAGAGTGGGGCGGCATGCTTCTTCGTTATCTTGAGACCCTCCAACCGATTGCGGCCGCATGCAAGGACCCCATTGCCTACGAGATGGCAGTTAAGAGAAAGCATCGGACGAATATTGAAGCCCTATGCACCGTACACGATCGCCGTGAGGGATGGATTGAAGATCTTCCTGCGAACCTACAAGATCTCGGCAGTGAAACGATACTTTCGAATACTGTCTCAAGTAATTATTCCTCACGAAGCGAACTCAAGGCAGCGGGCAGTAAGATAGTAAAGGCACGAAATGAGGATAGCTATTGCAGGGGGGTTTCCGAAGAATACAAGGAAATCTTCGATATCCTCAAAACCTCAATTTTCAATAATCCCGAGGTCTGCAACAAGGAAAAACTTCGACGTGAATATAAAGCAAAATTCCTGGAGGATCACTATGAATAGAAGTGTCGCCTTTTCTTTAGCGGCTCTATTCTCGGTCGCGGCCTTTTCACAGAAGGTATCAACGGAACGTTGTGAATTCGATCCCTCGGATCCCAAGGGCGATCTCTTTCTGATGAAGGAATTCGATGCGTGGAGCCGTCGGACGGGGAGCGGCGTATTTATAAGTGACTACCGGATGAAGCCACTTCTTAAGACGGATCGAAAAACTGGGGAACGAATCGGAAATTTCGATCGAGTCAAGGAAAGCCATAGTTCAGAAATTCTTGATGTTTTGGTTCCGTTTTACTCGAGCGCTCAACTAGCCAGTACTCCAGAACGTCTCGAAAAGCTTCGTGAGTATGCACGCGGTCCGGAAGGGCTGGCAGAAGACATTGATTCGATTCCTTGCAGTCCGAATCAGATCAGAGTCTGCGCTGTCGCTGAACCATATACGGCAAGAGCGACAGGTGAAGAATGGGATAAATACTCAGATAAAGAGCTCAACAAATTATTTCGAAGATTTCGAAGCATGCGCATTGAGCACTGCCTTTCGAATGAAACGCTTCCAGAAAAAGACCGAGAAACAATTCGGAAAGCCTGCGAAGAACCGCCCCCGGACACCACCCGAGATCGCGGCTATCCGACCAACAGCCTCCAATTCCGTCTCTGCGGCGCCGCTATCCGCAAATATCTAAAAGACAGTCGCGGCGTGGTTTTGGAGAAGGGCCAGAAATACGTGCCCAAGCACAAATAGCCCCACCCTCATTCGAATCTCATAATGCAGTTTTGACGATCCCCTGCTGGCCATATTTTTCCTATTAACTAAATTAAGTTTACTTGGTACAAAGCTTGCTTAGGTTTCAGTGGGTCAAGTCCCAAATGGAGTGCAGCATATGGCTAAGTTAATGAAATTGTTCCACAAGTTTTCAATCATAGGCGCCCTTGTCCTTTTTGCCTGTTCGGAAAAGCAGAAAAAGTCTGTGGATCTGTCCGAAAAATCGGAATCTTTGGAAGAGCAATTGGCGGCCTATTCTGAGCTGCCCTGGGACTACAGCGAGTTTCAAGCTTGGAAATTACTCGACGAGGCTACTTCCTCGCTTGGATTATCTGACCAGCGTGTTCAGGGGCTTTTGCGAAATCCTGATCAGCCGCTGGATGATCGAATATTATTCTTGGCTACGATCGAAACTGAAAATCAACTGAGTCCAATTTTTTTGCGACGCTTGTTAGATAATGCCATTGAAAAGCACGATTACGAACGTTTACGTTTTGCCTTGAGACTTCTGGCGACACGAGAGGACCGTAAAATTCTCATCACAGAGTCGGCATTCGCAGATCTACTTCAGCGCGCATTACAGATCGTAACGGACGAGGAACATAAAGCGCTGCGAACGAATCTAGAATCACTGTTAGAGGAGGCAAAGAAGACGCTTGCTTTCCTCGACCCACCCCAGACCTGGGGCCCAATGAAAAGTTCAGGAGGGCCGATTCGTTTACTCGCTTCTGCAATGGATAAAAGTCCAGGCATCGGGGATCGAAATGAGGGCAGAGAGACGCGCCATGATCGGATCCGCAATTGTAAGTCAGGTGCGAATTCACAAATTAAAAAATTAAAAAAAGTGGCTCTGGAAGCTGAAATTGCTTGCTCGAGATACAGAGCAATAATCCTTGAACTCCAAGATCAGCGGCTACCTGTAAATTCAAATCTGCTGCGACTGATCGAGGCACTTGGGATCGCCCGTGAGGAACGGGTTAAATATGCCGAGCGCGTCGCCTCATCAATGCAGGTGGTGAGAAGCCTTCGACCTATCGTTGACGATCTGTTGCACCTTAAAAATCTTCAGGCCACCGAGGATCTTGTACGAGAGCTGGGCGATTATCTTCGCCACCTGAACGAGAAAAGCCTACTTGCCGAGGCCCGCATCCTTCGCATGGAGAGCTTGGCCGAAAGTCAGGAGAAAGCGACGGAGCTGAGAATACTGCTCAAGACCCTGCAGGCCATGGGACTTGCGCACGCCGTGCATCTAAGGGACGAGGAAATGCAGGGCTTTCAGGTTGCTGAGATTCTGGAGAGTGATCCGAAAATGAAGAGTGGGCAAGAGTCCATATCCGAACAGCTCGACTTGCTCAAGAATCTATCCATCAAGAATGGAAATTTTCCCGAAGTTTTTAGCTATGCCTTTGGGAGACTCGAGAAACTGATCGAAACTGAAGAAAATATTATAGACGAATCTCAGCTGGCTCTTGGGAAAGTTGAGACAGAGGTGACACGCCTTAACAAACTGGTTGTCGATAGCTCCTCTGAGATTGCAGACATTCAATCACGAATTGCCGCAGAATCTGTCTTTCTACGAACTGCCGAACAATTACTCAGTAAAACGCAGAACGAAGACATCCCGGCCTGGGAACACCGCCGCGACAAACTGTGTCCGAAAGTTAAATAGAGGTGCCTATGAAACGTTTACTCTTCGTCCTACTCATGCTTTTGAACCCAGGCTTTTCGAGTTTACAATCGGAGGCCGAGGCACGAAGTCCCGCTTCATCCAAATCGCTTTCCCGAAAAGAAATCATTAGCGAGCTGAAGAAAAGGGAATTGGCCTATCGAGAGTTCTACCAGGAACAAATCAGAAAATTGAAAGAGCTGATGAAGGATCTGGCCTTTCTCAGCCAGATCGAAGCGGATCTCATGCTGGCCGAGCGCGATCTGGGAGACGAAAAATCCCCCGTGCCCAGGTTGCAGCGTTTTCAGATCGTTGACCGAAGCATGAAGCTTATTTATGCGCGGATGGCCATCCTTGATCAGCGCTTTAAAGAACAGGATCCTGCCGTTTATGAACAATTCACGGAACTTCGCGAGAGACTTCAGAAAGCAAACGGAAAATTTTTAGAGATCCAATCCATCATCGACATTCTGATGACCGAGGAAGATATATCGCGACTTCGGAGTCTTGAAATTCCCCAAATTGAAAAGGCAAAAGAACGTAGACTTTTAAACCGAGCGAGCTTTGAACGTCAGCTAGCTATATTGGAAGACACGGCTTCGCAGGCAAGCACCGATCTTAACTACTTGGTCTGGTCAAAAGTCCAGAGACGCCTTAATGAAGTTCTTAGGACGCCCAGAGATTTCAACTTAGATGCCGAGGAAGTACTGGCGCTTCAGCGAAATTTTCGACGGCACGAGGTAAAACTCGAGTCAGCTCGTCTGCGCATTGTCAGCGATTTTCAAAAGATGGATTGTCCCGAATTCCATGTCAAAAACGAAAATATCAAAACGCTTAGCCTCGAGCTAAGTCGAATCCTCTCGCTGTCCGAACCGAGTCCGGCACAACTGGAGCTGGCAGAAGTCTTGTTGCTAAACATTGCTCGTAGATGCGTCGTAGCCCGCGAAGCATCTAGAGATCAGGCCGAGATCAGATGGCGTCGCGAAAACTTTACTTTTGCGAAAATGAGTCACGAAACGGTCGACTTTATTAAGGTCAGTCACCGGGATCCTGGTTTCGAAGATGCGGAATCCGCAGATGGGGATCCGAATGGGAAAAATTCAGAGAGCTCAGAGTCGCGTAACTATGGCCCGGCCGTGACGATTAGTTCGGATGGAACACGGGCCACCATCACCAGTTACCACGGTGAATTCCGTCAAGAGATCGTGGTGGATCTACAAAAAGATGTTTCATCTGAGTTGGCCGATGAACTTTTCGAACGTGCCGGCATGAAGATGAAGGTCGACCGCGTGAATCGCTCGGATCGCGAGACTTTAGCCCAAGTTGAGATCCCAGCGGATCTTTCCAACATGCCGGACTTTCGCGAGACGCTTCAACAAGACTCACAAAGATTGGACCTTCAACACGATCTTGATCGCTTTTCATCCAAAGCAGCATCCGTTGATTCTGCGATCGCGTCTCTTTCAAAATCACTTGCAAACGAAATGCGGGCCGGTGAACAGCAACTCAACAATTGGATCAATGAAGCCTATAGAACTTTTTCCGGACAAAGCCCATTTGGATCAGTTGCGGGTATCTCCTTCGAGGATATTAAAGGGTCGTCGGCTGCAGGTAACTATGACGGACCATTTCAAGATAGCTACCAAGACATAGAAGCCTTAATGAGCGTAAATCGGCGCCTGCAAGAAGAGCTCGATAGCAACCCAATCAATTCAAAATCTGCGCCTCCTCTTCGAGATATGTTGGAAGCTTCCAATGAGCTAGCGAAACTGGCCGAGGAAGCTCTTCGAAGCGGTGATCTAGCACAAAGCCAAAATTTGATGGAGCTCGCCAAGCAGGTCACCTCGGCCGCAGGCCCCGCCATTTTGCGAGGTGGCATCGGTTTCCTTCCTTTTGTTGGAGATGTAGCCGACATCACCGAGGCCATCACGGGGCGAGACATGATCACCGGTGATCCGTTGAGTATCGCCGAGCGCGGCATGGCCATGGCCGGCATCGTCATCGGCAGCCGCGTCGTGTGGGAAAAAGTGGGGGGCGGATTGGGTGAGGTTATCCGCTCAGGAAAGCTGTACAGTCAGGGGGTTTCAAAAGCCCGGCGATACGACGCACTAAGCCCTGGTCCACTTCATACGATGGAAATCCTTGGAGAGGGCGAATATCTTCAGCACGGGCTTGAAGAAAGTTTGAATGCAGGAGACCAGTTCATTCGAGGACTCTATGGAAAATCAGTTGCAGCGACCTTTCGCGGCGGTAAGTATACGATGCTAACTCTCACTGAGGAGATCACGCTATACCGGGTACACGGTCGCTCAGCGACGAGAAACCATGGGAGCTATTGGACTCGTCAGGTTCCAAATACTGGTGAACGCTCTAAGATCGATTCTGCTCTTGATCTCTCCTATGGAAATGATGCCGAGGTGATCACAGCAATCAGAGTACCTCCGGGAACCGTAATTTATGAGGGCATTGTTGCACCACAATCAAAAAGCCTGGGCGTGGGTAGCATTATAGGGGAGCGCGTTGGCGGAGGACCGCAGATTTTTATTAAAGAAGTCCCAGAAGACTGGGTTATAAAGGACTAAAAGGAACGACCATGGCTTTTATAATTCCTAGCTCTGCGCCACGTTTTGGTTATAAGCTTTCTAATCGTGCGACTATCGAAGCAGTGGGAGGGAGTCCGCCCTGCTTTTTGAATTATCAAGTTTGGATTGAAGAATTGTGGGAACACGAATTAAGAGTTAACGGAGAGGACGCTCTCGTCGACTCTGAATTTCAGCCTCTTCCCTCTGCTGAAGGTTGGACCTATCTGCTGAAAACCAAAGACGGAAATTACGAGGTCTTCGACTATTTCAAAGAGGGGAAATATGATTTGCAAGTATACAGCGACCATCGACAGGCTGCCTTGGACAAGGCCAATCGCCTGACCCATCGGATGCTGATCGATGTCCAAGATCCATTGCCCCCGCGAAGTTTAGAAGCGAAACGAAACTGGGAGCTAAGACTGCTTTACGACTCTGCTCATTTGCAGCCCGAGGAACTAAAAAAGAAGTACAAAGCCGAAGATATCAGTGAGCTGAGCATTGCCGGTTTAATTAACCGAGCGAAAGAAGTCGGATGGTTGGAAATTTTTCTCAATTTTCGTGCATGGCCGCGCGGCCCCGTACGGGAGGGGGCAACCTACATACTTCTAAGACCTGATGGCCTCTTTGAGGTCTTTGATTGTGACAACGCACGCGAATCACGAGTTCAGTTGCACGAAAAATTTGAAGATGCAATTCATGACAAAGTCGACCGCTTTCTTAAATTCTTCGGGATCAAAGCCGTCGATTCACTGAGTGATGATCGCTTTCAAAATGAATCTTTGCCGTGGCATTTTCAGGTGCTGCATGACTTTTTAACCATGAAAAATTCGGACTTCCAGGCGCTGCACTGTCGGCACGATCTTTATCCAGTGGACGCTGCAGTGGTTCGACGTGTGGTCGATATTGAATCAAGGGGTCGTGATTACATGCATCGCGCAGCTCTCGAGGATGACTCGACCTTCCTTAAACTGGACGAAGTTCTTAACAAGGCATTTCTAGAAAAGATGGCAGAACTTCGAAGTCGCTATCACACTAGCTTGAACCAAGGCATTGAGGCTGAGTGTTTGTACCGCATGTTTTTTACGACCAAAAAATCTTTTGACCGCTTCGCGAAATCCACGGCAATGAAGGATTTAACGATTGCCTCACTGATGGAGATTGTATGTGCCGAGAATTGGTTGGATGCGGCCGTTGATGGAAACTGGAACTACCCAAGTCCCCTAGGGTGGAAGTGGGGCTATTTAGGAAAAAGACCGGATGGTTATTTTGTGTTTTTCCAGGGATTCGACCGTGGAGTTGGAGCTCGACCTGATGTCTATTGCAGAGATTTAGAGGAAGCTGTTCGCATTCGCATTAATAGCTACTTCTTCCACTACGCACTTGAACGTGGCTATAGAATTCCGGACTACGTGGGCTATCGTCCACTCTTCGGACGCTCCTGACTACAGCGAGTGGACTTAGAGTCCTACCATGGCATTGGCGGCTCCTTTAAAAAAATCTCAGCGAATTAAATCAAATCGTCGCTACATCACCACGTTCATTCGCACTTCGTTATCGAGTCTAGTTACCTTCCTGTTCGCGGATCTCGATCGTAGAAATGTCGAAGATGCTCGCCCAATGCCAGGCGAATGTTTCGGCGAGGAACTTTCATTTCTGCGGGCCACTCGATGTAAATTCTTTCAGTGATTTTGCGCTCTCCTTCAAAGACGAAGTAGCCGTCGGCTGTGAGAAAAAAAATGCGTTTCAAATCCGCCCCGATATAACACTGCTCCATCAAGGCTCTTTCCCTTGCTCGTGGTTGCTCTTCGAATATTTTATTTGCAACCTTTTTCCAAAGATTCACGTGTCCTGAATTTTTGGAAAATCTTTTGACTCTTTCCTCTTCGGCGAGTCTCAAACTCTCTTCGAAAACAAATGTAGGGCTCCCCCACAGTGCTCTCTGAGGTTTCAGAACGAGGACCGTCGTGTTGTCCCACTTGGAATCGTGCACCACTAGGTCGCGTGCCTTGTTAACTGAAAACCAAAATCGCGTGACTTCGGGCGCCGATGCACGAAGTGGCGTCCAACAGGCAAAAGCCGGCTCTGTAAAACAGCTAAGGAAAAGAATCCACCTCACGCAATGGATCCCTCTCTTCCACGGACGATAATTCAGACGATAATTCACAAGTTACCTCTGCTACACTGCTCGATGAGTCTCGATGCAACGCCGCTAACGTAAATCTTCCCAAAAGCCTTGTCATCGACCGCGCTCAATCGGGCGGATCTAGTGCCAAAGAGTGCGCAGGCCGGCGCCTCACTTGCAAATCTCGGCATCGTTTAATGTTCAAGAAATCATTTGTTTTTCATAATTCAGAAAATTGGAGACTCAGCCCCTGTACCTTAGTTTCGAATTTTGTCCGCCACCGATAGAGGCCCGAAAATTCCCACCCCCGCCAATTCGGCCAGGGCTGCGACATTCAATCGCACGACTTCCTTGCCGTAGGCGAAGTTCAAGGTCCCGAGTGTGTCGCATGATCTGTGCCAACACGGGGTGTGCGTACTCCAATGCTCGATCGTAAGGAGCGCCGGAATGCCCGCATCAATAAACGGCACGTGGTCAGAGCCCCAGGGGTTCAATACCTTGTTGGGGACGAGATTGGTGTAGCGATGTGCGTAGCCTGCCATTAAATCGGCGAACGATTCGAAATCTTTCGAAGTCTCTAGGTCCACCACCCCATTCGTGTTGTAGGCGATCATGTCCATGTTGATGACGTGTTTGATTTTTTGCAGGTTCTGGCTTTCGCGCATTCTGTTGACGAAATATCTTGCGCCTAAAAGTCCCTGCTCTTCATCTTCGGCGAGTATGAACCAAATCGATCGATCAGTTCTTACGTTTTGGAAGACTCGGGCAATCTCTAAAACTCCAGCGGCGCCGCTGGCGTTGTCGTCGGCACCGACGGTGCTGCTGACGGTGTCCATGTGACCGATGATGACGACGTGTTCGTCGGGATAGAGGGTGCCCTCTTTGAACGCAAGTATGTTGTAATCGAAAACGGGAGCCAATCCGTAACTATGGAATTTTTCCATCGCCCAGGGAACAAAGGCTGCGGGAACTGTCGCGCGACTGCCGAAATTCACGATCGTGCTCACGGTTTCGCGATAACTCTCTTCGGTGATTTGATTGACGAGTTTTCGAATCGCGGGATTTTCGTCTCCGATCAAGAGAGGATCCGGATAAACGCGATTGTCGCCTAAGACATTTATATCCAGGCTTCGTAAGTTTTCCCGGATATATGCGGGCAGTTGATCAAGTGAATCTCCGGCTTTCAATGCGTAGACTTTAATGCGCCCCTCGTTGACGATGGTGTCCATATAAAAAGCCAGGGCGTCTTCTAAATCGTGATCGTGGAATCTGGGGGCGAAGTAGGGCCCCTGATTTGCGAAAGATTGTTGAATGATCATGAACGCAAGCAATAGGTATTTTTTCACGGCACCCTCCCGAACGAAGTCATTAAAGCATGGGAAAGCCCCAAGATCTTGCTGCTGGGGGTTATCGGAGAGGAAAAGTAGGCCTAGATCTTGGAGTGTTTCTAAGAACTTAGGCTGTCGGTGCGAAGCTTTACCTAGACCTACGGAGTCAAAGCCGTTAGCTTCCCGCAGACAATTGCTTATGTTGGGACGCTCACAGATATTCCTAGTCCGATCAGCTAGTCGCAGGGCTTTGCTGGGTCTTTTACTCGGCCCACTCTTGTGGAGTCATCTTGCTGAATCCAAAATCTGCATCGAGCCGCTTCTCAAGAATTCCTCCACTTCTTTTACAGAGAATCAGGATGAGGCGGCTCAAGTCATCGACTATCTTCAAGGCACCCTCCACAGCCTGAGACTGATGCGCGGAGATAATGGTCTCATCGCCGATAAAATCGAAGTGAGCGCAGATGGAACAAAGATACTCAAATCTCTGACTTCACCAACGAATATTGCGCTGGATATTTTGGTTTTAGTAGAGAGGTCGCTTAATCCCCAACTTGCGAAGTTGGGCGAAGAGGACCCCCACTCGACCCTGACAAAAATAATCGCCGCTCTTGAAGAGGCGCCCATTCAT
The DNA here is from genome assembly GCA_964636255.1 of uncultured Bacteriovoracaceae bacterium. GTDB lineage: Bacteria > Bdellovibrionota > UBA2428 > UBA2428 > UBA2428 > CAXNGS01. The sequence continues at coordinate 24,668 of CAZWNW010000008.1, forward strand.
CGTCGAACACAGCTTTTCTATAGCTGGTATTCAACAGAAAGTGGTCCGCCCCGCCCCCACTCCTTGTCGGTGTCGGCCGTGGACAACATGCATTTGGCTCTGGCGCTTTGGACACTGAAAGAGGCGTTGCCGGAAACTGAGATGGGCCAGAAAGCGTTCCGCTTATTTCAGCGAATGGATTTTTCCATTTTCGCCCATCTCAAAAGCAATTTATTCAGAGGGAATTTGAAGTTTGAGGGTGACGGTTGGAAACTAGAGTTCTACCACTATGGAAATCTTGGATCCGAGGCGCGCAGTCTCTATACGCTTGGATATGCATTGGGTTTATTGAAGGGGATCGAGAATTCCGAGGATTTTTTCAGCAACGCCATTCGAAAGATAAAAGCAGAGATGCTTCCTACCCCCGAAGGCGAGATCTTGGGACTCTGGGACGGCGGAACTTTTCAAATGCTTTTGCCTGAAGTCTTGATCGGTGAAAGCCAGTATTCCAAACGCATGGATGAAATCTTTGAAAACTTCGGACGCTACAAGCTGAATCAGGCACAGCGAAAAAATTTGCCCATCGGTGCGGCAGGATTTTCGGCTTCCAACATGGGCGTCGAAGGTAGGAATGATTTTGAAGGTTTTCCGCATTACTCGGGACATTTGGGAAATGTCGAACTTGTCTCTCGGTACAATTCAGATCTTCACAATTCAGAGCTAAGAAGTCGCTGGGAAAGCGTTGTAACGCCTCATGCGATCATGCTCGCCACCCCCGAAAATCCGAGAAGCTATCTCGCTATTCTTAAAGATGCGGAAAGCTTAGGCGGCGCCCAAAGCTTGTACCAAAGCGGATTGGGTTGGATGGATGCTCTGCACGTAAATGGTCCGCACAAAGGGAAAGTCGTCCCTGTCCAGCTTTCCCTAAATCAAGGGATGATCGCGCTCTCTTTAATTCGGCTTCTTGATGAAAATCATTTGTCCGCTAGCGCTCGTTATCTGGAAAAAAATCCGCTGACCCGCCGTCGACTGCAAAAGGTCTACGAATCGATAGATGAAAAACTGAAGTGATCAGCCCCACTTCGGGGGGCGTTCGCATGGCTCCAGAAGTAATTGAAGAAAACACTTTGTGATAAGTTTGTTGAAATTTGCAATTTCCTTGTCGTGAAATTCTGCAGTGAATAATTCAGCTTTGTGTTTACTTTGCGCGGCGCCCACCTGTGGCGGCAATTCGGTTTTCTAGCCTTATCGAGTCTTGGACTTTCAGAACGGGCGCTGACTGCGCCGGGCTTTTTGGCGATCGACACGCTCCCTGCTCATTTCCAGCATCTGAAATCTTCGATCTTTCGATTGATTCTCTACTCACCCAATCCCGAGTGGATCATCCCGCCCCAGCAACACGACGAATATCGCGCCTTCCTAAAAAATCTTCAAAGTCCGGTCCGCGAATCCAAGGAATTCGAATTCAAGAACTTTAGTCAGCCCGGAAAACTTTTCAGAAGTTATGTCGCAGGCTACGGCACCGCTTTTTTGTGGCGAGATCAAAAAACTCTTCTAACTACGCGGCACACCTTTAGCGGAATGGGCGCCTTTCCCCGCGAATTTTACAACGCCACCAACGCCGAAGAGGTCAACGCCAGCATCCGAAATCTTAGACCGCAACTTGTCATTTTGAATCATCATGGCGAGATGATTTTCAGCACGCGCGAAGAATCTTTCTCGGGCCGCCCCCCGCGCCGCTTTCCGCTCGGAATTGGCTTTCCCGGACACCCCCTACTCTTGGGCCCACTACACCCCGCATTCCAGAATTTGGACTCCTCGACTTTGACCGAGCTCAGCGATTTTATCGAGTTGCGAATAGCGAAAGCCATCCCGGCCCGGCCCCTAGTTTTTTCGACGAACGAAATCCTGCCGGGAACGCCGCTCTTGTCTTTGAGTTATCCCCACCCCACGCATAGCCGGATGCAGGAAAATCATGCCCGCGATGCCCCCGGCGAGGGACTTCAGATTTCGACCGGCAATGCGATTGCCGTTCCCGAGTTTTATCTGAGTTTTCTTCGAAGGATTGTCACCGATTCGGCGGCAATTGATGCCTACACCTCGCAACGAATTTTCAGCAATCTTGATATGGTGGGCGGCAGCAGTGGCGCACCAATTTTCGGCATGAAGGGTGAACTAGTCGGACTCTACGGTGCCCACTGGAACAATGGTCAGCGAAGTCTTGAAAGTAGTTATTATCCCGGTGGGGGCCATGGAGCTTGTGCTCGCTTTTTAGAAAAGGTTTTGAAATCCGGCTCCTAGGCCTTCTCGTTAAATCAGATCGGCCAGAGTCTTCGCTTCTAGTGATTCTAAGAATGCCCGGCGGGCCTCAAGAAGAGCGCGTTTAAGCCCACACGAGACGCTCAGACGACAATTGTTTTTCTTGGCATCAAAACATTCCAGAAGATCTGTGTGCGGCTCGAAATCCTCGACGACCTTTCGTAGCGTAATTTCACTCAATTTTTTACTCATCACGATACCGCCGCCTCTGCCGGAACTTGACTTGATGTATCCCTTGTCCCGAAGACTGCTGACGACTTTTGCTAGATGGTTTTGCGAAATCGCGTGAAATTCGGCGATCTCGGGGACCGTGGCCCTCTGATTCGGGCTCTTTGATAAATAAAGCATCACTCGAAATGCGTAGTCGGTGTGTTTTGTGAGTTCCATAGCCCTCCCCCCGGAAGGAAAATCTTCATCTGAGCTTTACTCGACTCAAAGTGATGAATTCTTTAATATAGTATTTAGGATACCACATTTTGGGAGACTCATTCATGATCCGACTCAGAATTCTTCGCTCTCTACTCTTGTCGCCGATTTTCTTGGTAGCGTGTGCGGGGCCGGAAGTCTTTACCAAGCCGCAGTCCGCGAAAGTCTTTGATGCCCGCGATGATTTTACCGAAGAGCGTCCGAAAGTAATTTGCGGCCAAGAGGGGCATCGCTTTTTGTGGCAACAACACTTCAGACCCTTTTGCATGACCTGTCATGCAGACGGACTCTTCCTAAGCCCCATCGCCTCTGCTGATGCGAACATTGCCTATGGAGCTCTACTGGCCGTAAATCCAGATCGTTTAATTCAGGGCCTCATTCAAAATCGATTTTGTGGCGAAAAGTGTTCGACAATTTCTGGGAGCGAAAAACATAAGGCGGTTTTGGAATGGCTAAGTATGCCGACGGACGAAGATTGTCCTGAATGAATATAGATTGAAAAAACTGTGGCCCGGAAGAAGCTTCCAGGCCACAAGTCGTTTTATAATTCTAGCGCTCTTCTTCGCAGCGAATAGTTTCGCGGCAATACATTTCAAAAGTTTGCTCTCTCAGACAGGCGTTCTTGACGGCAGTTTCTGCCTCAAGACGAGTGCGTGCCTTTGCCGTATAGGCTTTGCGATTGAATCCGCCGGTTACGGTCAATGAACAGACAAAACTACTGCGACCGGGATGTCCACCGCGCTCGATGCGGTAGACCCGACGCTGGATATCGGCCACTGCAGCCTCCAGTCGCTCAAGACGATCGCGCATATCAAGTCGATGCGGATTTCCGAGAATGATGCGAAGATCGGCATTCAGTTCAGGAAGGTTAATATCAAGGGATGCATCAGCTCTCGGGCCGGGGCCCCCACGACCACGATCATCTGCCATAGCACTGACCGAGAATACACATAGGGCACCTAGCAACAATGACTTCAACTTCATAAGATCCTCCTTCTTCTGAACCGTTATTAACGCTAAGCATTAGTTATTGGCTTTGGTTCAGGAAGGCACCTTGAATCTTCTTACATTGCTAGGCGGCTTTTCGCTGCGGAACTTGAAGCATCGCCCAGTCCTTGGTCGCCTCTAAGATTTCTGCATAGAGGTAAAGACTCTGGTTAAAGGAGCGATCAATACTCGGCATCGCCGACGGATCTAGTTTTTGAATCGCCTTAAAGGCTTCTTCCACATGGCCCACGTCTTCTTCGGCGTGGACCTTCACAAATAACGACGATCGGGCGCCGTGATTTTTCTGCACCATTTGATAAAGAGGTGGCCCGATCAGAACCGCCAGTCCCTCAAGCATCAGTATGTATCCCAGTAGTGCCCGAGGATCTTTGTGTTCGATCAGATAATACTGGCACTGATAAAAGGCCGAAGTCGGAGCCAGCTCGCCCACGTATTCCGGTTTGAAGTTCATAAATTCAAGATCCTTGATCGCGAGAGCCTCGTGACGACTCTCTTCGCCCATGTGGGCTGCAAATCGCAAATGCAGTTCGTCTTGATCCACACCAAATCTCGCGGCCGAGGCGGCCAAAAGGCGCGTAGAGTGACAAACATAGTAGTAGGTCTGACTAAGCCATGCGGCATAGAAGTTTTGATCTTCCCACGGATAGGCTTTCATTTTCTCGGCCAATTCTTTCAACTCGCCCATACGTGCTTCTTTCCACTTTCCGAATTCCATAGATCCCCCTGTTTTTTTTAAAAATCTAAGCAGCTCTCTTCTTTTCGATCGCTGCATTTGTCGTTAATCCAGATGTATCCACGCGCCGGTCCCAAAAATACTGCACATAGTGCTGCACCTCGGGCGAGAGATTTTGCACCAAATCGTTCAGCGGCAGATACATCAATTCACACGGACAGTGATGCCGGCTTAAACCCGCCCGCAGTGTTTTAAATCCCACGCGCCGTGCAAATTCCGGCACCTTGTAATCCTCGCGCGCGATGGTGATGCTGGCGTCCAATCCGGCCGCACGCAGTATGTGCACGCCACAAGCCACCATGACTTCCGCAAGTGAAATCCCCACGACCGATTTACGGAAGGCCGGGTTCATGGCCATAAATTCCATGGTCATCACCTGGTTCAGCCCTAAAGTCTTCAGTCGTTGAAGATCCAGTTCTGAATAGAGTGAAAAATAGCTATGCTCCTGAGTCGCCGTATAGCGCAGATCGAAAAAGGTGTAGGTGTGAACGGCGACGACTTCGTCTCCCTGAAAAAGTCCCGCGACCATATTCTGTCGGTAGAATTCATCGGTCCGAAATCCTTCGGGGCTTTCTTGGCTGCTGTAGAATTCTCGCCAAAAATCGCGCCAGTAGGCGTAGGCATATTGATAGAGTTTTTGCTGCGGAAAGGTCCCCAGCGCTTTGGCCGGAAACAATATGTAGCTTAGATTATCAATCTTATCCGATTGTACTGGGACGACTGGCTTCATTAACAGCTCCGCTCTCTGGCAATTGCGAATCACTCCCACGTACATACCGCTGGAAGAGTCTCTCACAGGGCAAATGCTTTCAGCATGAAGATGAAGTTAAGGGCTATGCTTTCAAGGGATTAAGGCAGTTTTTTAGTGTCGAAAATTCTTGTTATTCAAGACCTAACTAAACATTTACAGTTTGTTTATTAGGGAGCCTTAGCCGCAACACTCAGTTTATGCAGAGCGTTTTAATTGCTGAGCTGACGAACCTTTAGGGTATTTACGAAAGCGACAACCTGACCGGATTCGCTTTTCAATGGGGAAATGATTCCGGGCTCGATGCGGAAAGAGAGTCGTTCCTCGCTGTGTTTTTCCTGCAAAACATGCGGCTCAAAACCAATTTCCGTCGTGCGATCAATCGCTCCGTCGAAGACATTGTTTAAAAGTTTGAAGATGTATTCATTCACTTCATCGGGTCGATGAAAAAGTTCGTGAAATTCCTGCGTGAACAATGACGCCAGGTCGTAAGAGCATAAATTCAGAAATTCCATGTTGCGATAAGTCTGCACCCAATCAGATGCGTAAATTTCAATGACATCACCATCGTGGATGGAATCCATAAGATCCGAACACGGCAGGTAGCCTAAATGCTTACAGATCTTCCACAAGGTGCGCTTGGAATTCACGATCGGGGTTCCTTCCGAGTGAGTCGATTGCAATACCTCGTAATAACTGGCGAATGCTTCATAAAGGCGACCGATTTTGGCCGGATCCATGGTCGCAATCTTTTGCAAGGAACGGTCCGTATAGGGGACTACGGCAATTCCTTCGCGGTCCAATTGGTTTGCAAAGCGGCAGATCAGGTCGATAAATCGTTTCGAGAGATCCAGGCGCTGGAAGGGTTCGGATTTATAAAGATCCTGCAAAGAAAGCATATCAACTTGTACCAAATGGCTCGGTTTTTTACAAACAAAATTGGTATGGTTATGATATTGTTGGGTCTTTTAAGATGTTAAAATTATAGTCAAAATCAAAACATGCGTCGCGTCAGAAAATGATGGTCTTTAGGCTTTAAATCCACTACTTTTAACCGCTGCCCGATCAGAGCTCAGGGGACGCTGACTAGGTCAGGCAAAAATTATTTCATGAGCCCAATAGCCAGCGAAGCACGTTATCGAAGCTTCTTCACCGCCACAAATCAGGAAATCCATTGTTGGCGCGTGATCCGCGACTCCGAAGGTGAAATTGTGAATTGGGTTTTAGAAGAAGCCAATCCGGCCGCCCTGACGAGTTGGGGGAAAAAACTGGACGAAATCCGCGGTAAAAATCCCAATGAAATCTTTGGTGACGGGACGCGGGATGATTACAAAGAAGTGGTTCGGAAGATTATGAAGGAGCGCAGCTCCTACAGCCATATTGATTATTTCGCACCACTTGACCGCTACTTCCACGTAACACTCACTCCACTTGAAACTGAATTTGTTGTTTACGCCACAGACATCACCGAAGTTCGCCGCACCCAGCGTCTGGCCGAAGAACAAAGCGCAAAACTGGAAGCCATATTCCAATCTGTATCCGAGGGAATTTCCGTATTCGACATGAAAGGCCGTTGCATCATGGCGAACGAAGCTCATCGTGAAATTTTCGGCTATGAATGTCTTGAAGTCGGCGGCCTAGAAGAAGAATTTAAAATATATAAGATTCAGAATGCCGCCGGCCAACTGCTTCCCTTGGAGGCCTGGCCCGTGTCGAAAGTATTGCAGGGTCGAATCGTGGAAAGCTGGGTCTTGCGAGTGCGCCGAGCGGACTCGACTCAAGAGAGCTTTGTAAGCTTTAGCGGTCGACCGATATTTGATTCCGAGGGAAATCAAACCTTGGCAGTCATTATTTCACGCGACATCAGCGCCCAGAGAATTGCCGAAGACGCTCTGATTAAAAGCGAAGAGCATTTTCGATCTCTGGCAAACTTAATCCCCCAACATGCCTGGATATCGGATACCGAGGGCCATCTCACTTGGTGCAATCGGCGTTTTGAAGAGCATACCGAGCAAGCGTCTGCGGTTTCAGAAAATACGGGCCAAGTGAAAAAGGTCGCGGGCGTTCAAGTTTTCAACCAAGCATGGCTAGAGGCCATAAAAAAAGGTCTTCCCTTCGAGATCACCCTTCCTCTTAAGGATAGAAATGGAAAAGAGCGATGGTTTCTAACCCGCGCCAATCCCATCCGCAGTGCTGATGGGATCCCCACCCTTTGGCTCGGCACCAACACCGACATTGACGAGCAAAAACGATTAACCGAAAAACTGGCTTTGGCTCTGGACGCGCGAGACGAATTTCTTTCCATCGCAAGTCATGAACTAAAAACCCCGCTCTCGACGCTAAAGCTTCAGGCTCAACAGGCCCGAAGAGAGTTTCAGCAATCTGCCTTAAACGTCGGCGACAAAGAGCGCATCCTGAAACTTATTGAACAAACAGACCGACAAGCCGATCGCCTGACCCGACTGGTGGATGACATGATGGACGTTAGCCGCATTCGAAGTGGCAAACTTTCCATCATCCCCCAAAAATGCTCATTGAGCGAAGTGCTGGGTGAAATCGTCGAACGGATGGAAGCCGCACTGACTCGTCGACCGGCTCTTTTCGAAGTCAGTTGTGAAAAAGAAATTCAGGGCTATTGGGATCGCGTGCGATTGGAACAAGTGCTTACGAACCTACTTTCTAACGCTCTTCGATACGGAAATAAAAAACCAGTTCAAGTGAAACTCAGCAGAGACAAAGATTTAGCCCAGATCGCAGTGCGCGATAACGGCGCTGGAATTTTAAAAGAAGACCTAGAGAGAATATTTGCCCGCTACGAAAGAGGCGTCTCCGTAGGGGACATTGCTGGACTGGGTCTGGGATTATTCATCTCAAAACAAATCATTGAGGTTCACGGCGGAAGAATCTGGGCCGAGAGCGCCGGACTCGGCAAGGGCTCTACCTTTTACGTTGAAATCCCCCTGGACAGTCGCGCCCGGTCTTAGCTACGCGGCTTTTTTGGCTTCGGAGAGGGAGCCTGAATGCTGTCTAATCTTTTAACCAAACCTTCGTCCCTTTCGGTCACAAAATTGTAAACCACTCCCGAACGACCGGCGCGTGCAGTTCTTCCCACGCGGTGGATGTAATTTTCCATTTCTTTCGGCAAATGATAGTTGATCACGCGTCCTACGTGTTCAACATCCAAACCCCGCGAAGCTAAATCAGTCGAAATCAGTATGTTGATTTTGCCGTCTCGAAATGCCTTGAGATTATTGCGGCGCTCTTGTTTATCCATTTCGCCGCGGTAGATTCCGCACCTTTGACCGATTGCGGACAGTTCGGCTGCGACCTTGTCGCACTGATCGCGTGTGTTGGCAAAAATCAATGTGCCGCCGTCGACCTTATCCTTCAACAGAGTTTCCAGAACTGGAAAACGTTTGCCGTCTTTTATGAAACGGTTGACGGTCTTTAACTTAGCCGGAACTCGGTGACTGCCTTCGCTACGAAATACAGCGGCTTTGGAAAACAATTGGTTGATCAAGTCTTGAACGGACGCAGACACAGTTGCCGACAAGAGGATCATTTGCTTTTCCGCAGGACACGCATTTGAAATCAGCTTGGCATCCGGAAGAAAGCCTTGATCGAGCATTTGATCGGCCTCGTCAAAAACGAGTATGCGAAGGTCACTTAGATTTACAAGCCTGCGCTCCAATAACTGAAGAAGGCGTCCGGGAGTTGCCACTAAAACTTCAAAGGGTCCACTGACGTTTCTTTTAGCAACATCCAGAGCGGTGCCTCCCAAAACAGTTCGAACCCGCAGTCGAGTTTCATGAGTGAATAGCTTGAAAACTTTCGACACCTGCTCGCCCAGTTCGCGCGTCGGCACGATCACTGCGGCCCGCGGATGGGCGTCGACGATCACGGGATCTTTGGCATTTTCGAGATCTTTCAATTTACTGAGTATCGGTAAAACATAGGACAGTGTTTTCCCGCTTCCCGTCTCCGCGACTCCGACAACGGATTCACCGGCCAGCAAGCGGGGGATCAATTTCTGCTGAATCTCGGTAGCTTGGTCAAAACCCTTCCCCTTAAGAGTTGCTTGAAGCGAGGGCACTAAGGGAAATTTGAAAAAATCAGTCATTCAATTGCACCCTAGTTGATCTTGATATGCTCGGAAAGCAAATCATTGGTTGCCGCCTCGGTTATAGATATCCTGTCATGGATTTTCTTCAATCGGTAATAGTCCATCGGCTCGTTGTCATCTTCATCTTGAGAATCGTGCCAATAGTCGGTCGGCATACGATCTTCCAACATATGCCGAAAGCAAACAATGGATTCTACAATTTCCAAGTCTGGAATTTCATCAATCGGTGCCAGGCGAATCTCGTATCCTAAGAAAACATTGTCTTCCTGTTTTAGAAAATACTTTAAAATCTCATCGATACGGTATCGACGGGGTTGATCATTTTCACTCTTGGCCCGAATGACATAGTCGCCATCAACTTCGTCCGCGTGTTTTCGAAGTGCAAAAACAGCCATCAATTCCTCGGCACTTGGAACCTCGCTAAGCCCAAATTTTTCGAGCTTTTCTTTGCGCTCTTTATCCGAGAGCTTGTCCAGGCTCATGCGGATAAGTGCCCTTTCGCGCATCTCTTGGCTGACAAACTCGCGCACAAAATCTTGCGCAATTCGCTGGCGCTGCGTCCGGCGACCGCGTCCCTGAGTTTGCTGCGGCATCACTCCACAAAATTCGTAGTCTTCATCAAGCTCAGCTCCGACGTCGCGGTCCGAAAGACTGATCGTGCCGCTTTGAGGATGGATTCGCATGTCGTGGCTAAACTCAAGTTGACGACCCTTTTGGATTTTTCCTGTCGTCCACTCGACCTTTATTGGCGTAGGCGAGAAATTGAATCCCATAAGTGGAACTAATGAAGCTAGGAGTAAATAACGCATAGCGGCATAGTATGCACTTTTCCCCCTCCTCAAACAATCTGAAGTTCTATGCATCCCCGTATTCCATTGGAAAAATCGACTGCTTTCGCCGGGATTGTGTTAACTAAATATACCTTTTCAAAATCTTTTTTATTTCTATAGATTTCTAATTTGCTGATTTAATAGGATATTTTAATCCATTTTTTTTATTATGTGTTCACATTTGTAAATAACTATTGTTCCACCACCTCGCCTTCTGCATAATTAAATCATGGGAACTAAAATCAAAGCGATGCCAAGACCCAGTGTCTACGAGCACCTGAGTGCTGCGGATTTCCTGAAGGTTTGGCTAGAGTTTCTTTCGACGGCCTATCCGGACTTTTCAGTTCGAAAACTCTCGAAGTCTGCGGGAATTTCTTCGGGAATTCTATCCATGATTCTCTCTAAAAAAAGGAACCTATCAGGGAAAGTCATTCGAAAACTTCTTCCCCACCTCCGCCTGAAAGACTCAGAACAACGTACCCTCGAATTGCTTCAACAACTAGACGAAGCAGAGTCTCACGAAATTCGACATGAGGCGCTGCAGAAACTGCATCGTAGTTCAGCCTACCGCCGAAATCGTCAGCAGGAAGTGGAGGTGCAAACATACCTCAGCCGTTGGACCCATGTGATTATTCGCGAGATGGCATATCTCAACGATTTTCAGATGGATGCTCGGTGGATCCAAGAGCGTCTAGCGCACCCGATTTCTGTTCCTGAAATCGAGAAGAGTCTCGAGTTTCTAAAAGCGAATGGATTCCTTGAAATGCAACGCGATGACCGTGCCCAACCTGCAACTGACAAGGCACTCGAGTGCGATGCAAAAGTGTACAAACACGCTCTCAAGGAGTTCCACCGTCAAATCTTAGAAATGGCGCTCGTCTCTATGGAGTACGTAAATGCAGATAAGCGATATCTATCAGGGCACACACTTCCGATTCGCAGAAGTGACTATCCCAAGGTACTTAAGGCACTCAGCGTCGCGCTCGATGAAATTCAAAAGTTGAGTCGGGCCCATTCTGGCGACGGAGAAGAAATCTATCACATAGAAGTTAGTGCGATACCTTACACAAAGGAGAACGTATAATGAAGAATCCACTCTCTAAACTAAAACTCATTCCCCTCATCGGACTCATGGGCGCACTAGGCGGTTGTTTCAAAGACACACGAACAGGAAATCCAGACTCCGTAAAAATCGTCAGTCGTCCCTGGAACACTTCGGCTCTGTCTAGCCGACAAAGTGGACTCATTGCCAGGCCGCAGGCCACCGTCGACTTTCAATTCTGTGTTACACAACTCAAATGGACTTTACAGAGTGGTGGCTCGGACCTGTCCAATGAAATTCGCATAGGCTTGATCGACGTCTCGAACTCGGCGGTTTCAACGACTTGGGCGGAAATCGATCCACCGGCGGATAACTCTTACATCTCCGAGGTGAATGTCGAACTCCATCAAGATCCCGAAACTTGTGACGGCGTCGGATACTCGTTGAGCTATCGCGGAGTTGAGCTCACTAAGGACCTCGAATTTAAGTTCAGCTTTAGTGCACCACTACCCGTGGATGCTGGAGATGAAATTCACCTGGTTTTCGGCGCGATTCAACAAGCGCTTGAGAGCGCTTACCAAGCTGGCAAACTGAATAACGAGGAAATAGGATCTTACTTGGAAGCGACCACCAAGGGTGATGCGGCCATTCGATAATGTTAAACCTCCAACAAGGATAGCCGGGCGTGATGCCCGGTTATTCTTATCACTCACGCCGCACTCCCTCTTCGATTGAAACTACCGGACAGTTCCACGTCCACAAATGCGGTCTTTGACCCAACTCCTGGGGAAGTCCCAAATTTTTAAGCAGTGTCGGCAGCGTCTCCTCGCTCATCTGATAAGCCGCGATGAAAAAGACCCTGCATTCGCCCCCAAGCCCTCCCTCGCGGCGGAGCTTCAAAAAATTCTGAAGTCGAATGACAAAGGGAGCATCGCTATCGACGACTGCCATGGTTCCACCATCGAATTCAGCACCTAAAAAGCGTTTCTCTATTTTTTGGTAGAGCACAGTGCGGTCTTGATAGAGGAGCAGATCGCCGGGCTGCCAACGACTCTTTATGAGTTGAAAGCTTTGTCGCCAATTCTGGGTGTAGGCATAGCGTTCGCGCTTTATCCAACTGAATTGAAAAAGCATACTTAAAATCAACACGGATAGAACTATATAGGGCCGGCCACGTGCTATGGAAGTTATGCCAATCGCCAACAGCCCAATAAATGGAAAAAGTATGGGCATGGCGGTGCGGGGCAGAAGAATTGCTTTGAAAAATGTCGAATAAAGATAAAGTGGAACTAAGTACGAAAAAAAACTTAAAATCAGCGGCATCGCCACGCGCCGCCGCTGAGCATCGCGCAATTGCCACACGACGAGCGCCGAAATTATACCGAGGAGTCCAAAAGTCAGATAGGGATAGCGGGAATTCCAGATTCCAAAAACCGAAAGCATCGATTTTTTGAGTATCGGCCAGTCAACCGAGGGCACCCACCACGGACCTACGGAATGAGGCTGCAAAATAAATAGGAAAATCAGTAAAAACAAAAAGCCTGGGACAGCAAAGGAGACAATTAATCCCCTTCCAATGGGCCACGAACGCGCCGGATGAGACAAAATATAAATGGCCATCGCCGGTAAAATAAAAACTGCAATAGGATGCGTGAGTATCGCGACTGCGAGAGCGATCGATAGCAAAAGAATACTTCGATGATTCGGATTGCTACTTCGAAGTAATTTTTCTGCAAAATAAAGCGCCGCCGAAAAACTCAGCAGCAAGAGTCCATAGGGCCGCACTTCAAGGGAATAACGAATAAGTATTGGGAAAGAGGCCACCAGGAGAGATCCCACACGCGCGGCAGCGATCGAGTAAAATTTTAACCAGTGATAAGTGGTAAAAACTGTCAGCATGCCAAAGACGAGCGAGAGGCAGCGAAGAAAAAGGTCGCTATCATTAAATTTTGCCCATACAGCAAGGAGCCCGTAATAAAGCGGCGGCTGATTGTATTGCAAAGCGCGCGCTAAAAAATCGGGATCTATCGCAAAGCTGAGTGCCGCCAATTCGTCGTACCAAAGTTCCTTAGTGATGCCGAAGAGCCGAATCAAAAGCGCAGTGATCAGGATAAGCGCCAGATCGAAATATCGACTGCCGAAAAGGTCGCGGAATGTTTTAGTGGCTCTCAGCAATCTCGCGCTTTCCATTGCACCTGTTGATCTTCGATGAAGAGGGTTCCGTCGCAATTTCGCGATTGATCCATTTGGTGACTGACCACGATGACACAAGCACCTCGATCTTTGATTGATTGAAATTCTTCTTCCCATCGGGCCAAAGCCCCGGCGTCACAGTGACTTAGCAGTTCGTCGATCAAAAGAATATCCGGACAAATTACTTTTCCGACCGCAAGAAATGCAAGCGCACATTGTCCCGGAGAGAGATAACGAAATTTTGCATGCATCAAATCTGGCAGTCCCCAAGAATTAAGCATGGCCCGGATCGCCTGCATGCCATCAAGGACGTCGATGCCATAGAGTTCCAGCAGAAGTTTGTAGGTGCGCTCTAGGTTCAGTTGCGGATGAAAAGATATGCGCGGATGCAAAAGTGGCAGTACGCGTCCCCTTACCTGCACATGTCCGGAGTCGGGCTCAAGAATTCCGGAAATCAGTCGAAGGAGTGTCGTCTTTCCCGAACCGTTCAAACCCCGGAGATAATAAACGCCGGGCTCGGAGAGCGAAAAATTACAATCACGCAGCAGGATTTGTTGCCGAGGCTTCTCGCGACGTAAACGTAAATTCAAATAGTCAAAAAAAGTATTCCGGCTTGTTTCACGGAATGATTTGCTGACATTTTTGAAATCAATGCTTGCCATCAAATTCGCTCCGCAATTTTTTTCGAAATAAGATCATTCATTTTTACACTGAAGGCCAGAAAAACGAGAAGGCTTCCCACAAAAGCCAAATTCCAAACGGATTCAGTCGGTCCCAGGCCCATGATTACGTTTCGTAGATCCTCGATCAATCTTGCCAGTGGGTTCAGCACATAGAAGAACTGGAGATTCCCGCTGAAAATTTCGGCGGAATAAAAAATTGGTGTCGCGCACATGACAATGGGCAAAAGCGACAACCATCCGAAATAAAGGTCGCGAAAAAACACACAAAGAGGCGCCAGAAGCAGATTGATCGACAAACAAAAGAGAAAAAGTTCCACGCTGATCGGCAGAATCTCAAGCCAGCGAAGAGTGGGCGTAATTTTTCCCCACGCCAGTAGCAGAACTAGCCCAAAAACCAAATAACTTAGAAAAATGTAGAGATAGGTCAGCGTGGTCGCGATTGTGAGAGAGGCGCTTTTTACAGAAAAATGGCGAATGATATCGGATCGGCTGAAGAGCGAGGCGGATCCAGCCTGGGTTGATTCGCGAAAAAAATTCCAAACGACAATGCCAATCAGGAGAAAGGCCCCGTAGTCATCGCCGCGTGGCTGGCTACTGAGTTTGGTGCGCAAAACAAAAACCACCACAAAGAGCAGTACAGGCGGCAGCAAATGCCATGCATAACCTAAAAGAGATTCCGAGTATTTTGCTTGCAGCTCATATCGCGATAAACGAAGAGAAAACTTCAACTTATCAAAGAATTTATTTAAAAACTGCAGCACGATTTGTCTTTGATCCTAGCCCCTGGGCTTTCGTTTTTCATGACATTGCCTATAATTGATGACGATGCGCGAAAGACTCCGTAGCCTGGTGATCCATTTAGCGCACCTTGGACCCCTGCGTTTCATGATGACACAGCTTTCTTTTTCAATCGCTTATCTTTTCTGCCGCTGTCTTAGTCGCTGGCTCAAGATACAAAACTGGACCCTGCGACGAAAGGGTGTCTACGGAGATTTTTGGCCAGGACTCAGTGATTTCGACCTCTCCGCCCTCCACTCCGACAAAAATCTTAGCTTTTTCGAATGGGCCAGCATCAACCAGCGCATCATCCGCGCCCGACGCTATCTTTATCCGGTCGGGGAACTCTATCTTCTCCCCCCAGATCTCTATAAACTTCACCTCAAATATTACTACCAAGCCTATTTCGAAGATCTCGACACGCTCTGGAAAGAGATGAATTTCACCGAAGCCGCGCCGCGCGCATGGTCCGGGGGGCCCCTCTTTTCAGCTACCATTTTTCTTCGAAACGTCATGTTCCCCCAGTGTTTTGAAACTCTTGGCCGCGGCAAAGAATTGGATTGGGAGACGTCGCTTTTACTAGTCAAAACACTCCGAAAAATCCGCGTACTTTTAGCCGGATACCCGGATCAGAAATTTCCAACCCTCGCCTACAAGGATTTGAATCAACGCGGCTACCGTTGGCGACTCTCCTACGGTGAAGTGGCCACGGAGTTAAAAGCCCTGGCGGATATTTTCCCCAAGCGCATTCCGGATACCGGTGAAAAAACACTTTCTATCGCACGTAGAGAATCAAAAGAGTTTTCGAAGTTTCGAAATTTACCCAAGCCACATGGATGCGTCGAAATCTTTGTGGGATCATGGACCAAGCTGGAATCGACCGAAGAAGTTTTACTAATCTTGCCGGAAATCGAAACGCTGTTTCTTGCAGAATCTCAGCAAATGAAGCAGGATTTCGAGCAGCGTCTTTTCCAAATGCTTGGACGGAAAATCAAGGTTCTACTGATGCCCAAAATCTATTTTGACTGGATGAAAGATCATGGGGACTGCATGCTGCGCCTTTCCTTTCAATCCATTGATGAAGAAGTGGGCAAAGAAATTCTTCTTCCCGAATCCGCCCATCATGCATGGTTGATGCGAAGTCTGGTCTACTCCATCAGCCGCATCGGTAAACCCATGGACTCTCTCTACACCTATGCTCTACCGCTACTGAGAATTAATGGCGGCCCGGCCATTGACGATCAACTAGCGGATACGGAAAAGGTCGAAATTTTCAATGAGACGTTTCGAAAGTGCATTTCAACCTTGAACGCTGAAAATGTTTCTTAAAAATCAAAGTTGCGACTTCGAGAGACATACCAAAAAGCTGCACAAGAGGCTTACTTTTGTTTTCGATAAAGCCTAAGTGAACTTCTACAATGCGCGCTTTCATCTTTTGCATGTCCCACAAAATCCCCAAATCGACCCCGTAGCCATTTTCAAACTGAATTTGTGATAAAAGACTTTTCTTTCCGGCCATCATTCCCGAAAGAGGTTCGGAAAAATGCCGCAGCTCGGACTTCAGTAACTTCAAAAGTGGTTTCGCAACAAATTTTGTGACCCGACCACCGATTCGATAAAAGCGAGCTTTCACAAAATCCGCCTGGCCGGAAAGAATCGGAGCCGTAAGGGATTCAATCGTTTCTGTGGCGTAATTTTTGATGTCCCCGTCTAAAAAGAGAACGAATTCTGTAGTGGCATTTTGCAATCCAATTTTCAGAGAGCGTCCCTTTCCCCGCACGGGACTCTGCAGAACTCGCGCGCCCGCCATTCGGGCTACCTCTTCGGTATTGTCCTGGGAGCCATTATCGACGACAATCACCTCAAAGACTTGGGAACTATTTCTTCCCAAACGCACAACCTCGGCGATTGTCTCCGACTCGTTCAGGGCTGGAATAATTATTGTGAATTGCATCTGCTCTCTTGGCGGAAGGTTAGCGAATCGCTTCCGTAGTATCAAGTTCAGCGACGGTGTCACGATGTCGGGGCCGCGTTAAAATCAGAGACTGCAAAAAATTCATATTCTCAGCGCGGTTTTCGCCGAAATAAACATAGTGAAATCGAGCCGCCGTCCAGATCCTTAGGGCCGCAAGTACGCGAGATCTTAAAATCTTCAGAAGATAGAATGGATCTTCGCCATCCCATCGTAAAAGGTATTGTCCCATTTGGGGGGCCCCGATCCCCAGAATCAAAGCTTCCAGCAAAACTCGAAAGGATCGAAATTTTCCCAAGGGTTCTGTCCTTGGAAGTCCAGCACCCCGCTGGCAGAAATAAATTTCATCAATCACGGAAGGTGCGGCGATATTCCAAAGTTGAGATAAGCGAAATAGAATTTTCCTACGGCCCGAGCGCTGAACACTGCGGCCAATAGTGTAATCAATGCTGCGGTCCGGGATCAGCGCCATGGGAACAGGAAATGCAAAGGCATGGCGGCCATCGACCAGAGGCACTTCGTCAGAAAAAATTTCAACGCCAGCTTCTTGAAGTTTTTTCCGCAGATCATAGGCGGCCGTCGACTTGCCGGTTCCCTGATCCATGACAAAGAGTTCCGCCCGACCGCGTGCATTGCGAAGTCCGAGCGCATGAATTCGGTGGAAACCCGCACGATCCAAATCTTCCCCGCAGAGTGAGAGAACGGCCAGATAAGCGACTTCTCTCAGCCGATCGGCATTTTCGGAATAGACTAGGATCCTTCGCGACTTGAAATCAAAAATCGTCGAAGTCCCATCGCTTTCGCGAGCGAGGCGTGGTCCCGAGAGACCCCAACATTGAACGCCCTTGAAACGAAAGAGCGGCATAGTTTGCATTCGCGCCCGCAGATTAGCCGGCAGTTCAACGCCCAGATGAATTTCGAGATGAATTTTCTTCAGTTGCAGAGGAACTTGTCGAAGTGCTTCCCCGAGATCCTCCAAAAGATTATTTTGAAGAACTTCCAGAGCTGGACGATCAGAGGGAGGCGCGAAGGCACTGAGTTGAAGCGGCATTTCAAACGAAATCTGTTTCATTTTGTTTCTGCTTCAAGCGGGAGAGGGCCTCTGAGCCAATCACGCAAATTTTGACGATGACGGGCTTCTTTGAGTCCCAAAAATTTCAGCGGTAAATCTGAGGTAAGTCCGAGAAAAAATCCTGCTCCGTAACTCGTCAAGATTAGAAACTGTGCGACAAAAATCGCGGGGAATAGGGGGACGTATTTAATTTTTCGAAATGCAAGAAAGAGGCTGGTCATCACATTCAGGGCGAAATAAAGCAGCAAAAATTTTTCTTGCACAATTCCCGCGAGCCCGACAAAGGCAGCAAGGCAAAATATCCACCACAGCGTAGGCAGAAAAAAGATGAAATCCGCGGCCTTTATCTGCTGATTTTTTAAATCCGCTAGCAACATTTTTGCGCGAAAATAACCTGAGGTTCCCGCAGATCGCATCAGCGCCCGGGGTGTGCGACGTCGATCATGGTAAACAAAAAGATTCGGGCAATAATAAATTCCGCAGTCGTTATCACGCAGTTTCGAGAGGAGTTGATTCTCTTCGTTTCTCTCGAAGGATTCGGGAAAACCTAGGTTCTTTTCCGTCCAGAATTTGCGCGATATCCACAAATTGCAAAGAATGAGATCAAGTTCTGTGGCCCGCGCAGTTTTCCCGACCTGAGTATGCCTTTTGCGCGTTCGAGCAGTCGCCAGCGGCGATTTAAGAGCCAAACCCAATGCCCGAGAAAAATACGGGGAATTCGGCGGCGTGAGTTCAGGACCACCGAAGACCTCAGGTTTTGAATCCTTCAAGTTTTCTACAGAAAAAGGAAGACTTAAAAAGTAATCGTGGGGAATAAAAGCGTCTGCATCCAGAAAAAAGAGGAAGCTTCCACGCGCATTACTTGCACCGCAATTGCGCGCCGAACCGGGGTAAAGATCCCGCTCTAGATTAAATATTTCGAGATTCTGAAAATCGGCCTCAAACTGCCTGATCCTTCCCTCCTCTTCTGTCGAGAGCAGCTTACCCTGATTGTTGACCAAGATGACCTCGATCGAAAGGTTTGGAATTTTAGTCGCTGCAGAAAGTGAACGAAGGCAACGGTCGAGGAGATTTACATCGCGCCGATAAAAAATAACGACGACCGACACAAGCAATTTGGATTCCGTATTTCCTCTCATAGCCTTTTTTGGATGTGCTGATAGAATATCGAAGATCGAGAACATGCACAAGTTTCCACCCCTCCCAAGGACTGCGCAGCGAACATGAGTGTTTATCTTGTTTTCGGACTTTTTGTTGGGCTCAGTTTGTGGTTTTACCGCACGAGTCTGAGGTCGATGAATCCCTGGATTGCAGGGTCAATACTCCTGCTGTTTTTTTCGACACGTTTTTGGGGTCTCTGGAGTCAAGACCTTTGGCATGATGAACACTTTAGTATTCAAGAAACAAACCGATCTTTGGCCGAGCTTCTGCACCGAAGCCTGTGGCTCAACTCACCCCCGCTCTATCAATTAATCATTAAATTTACTCGCTCCTTACTGGATTTTGAGCTGGCGCCGTGGAGTCTGCGCCTCCCTTCCGTGTTTTTTGGACTCTTGACTCTTTTAGAATCAATTAAATTTGCGGGACTGCTGCGTCTCGGTCGACTAACGATCCTACTGGCGACAGCACTCATAATTTTTCACCCACTATTGATGGAATGGCAGCAATGGGCCCGAGGCTACTCCTTGGCCGTGTTCTTAACTCTGTGGCAGCTGAGATCAACTTTTCAACTTATCGAGAAGAACGACAAAAAGAACTGGAGAGTTTTTGCGCTTTCGTCCTTTCTTCTCTGTCTGGCTAGTTATTTCGGTTTGCTTTGGGTCAGCCTCACTTTAATAGTGATGCTTTTGGATGCTCGTTTGAGAGCCGAACTGATAAGTCCGCGCTTTATAGTGATCGGCATCACTTTTTGCTTAGTTCTTTCGCCCTGGATCAGGATCGCGGCCTCACGTTTTCTGAGCCAGGAACATTACTGGACTAATAACGTGGATCAGGTTTTCTATATTTATCAGGTCTACCGATTGTCAGGCGGATCTTGGATCGGCCTTGCACTACTGGGGATTGTGCTCCTCGTTCTTTCACTGCAATGGAAATCACTTTTGCAGGTATTTAAAAATCACCGAGCCGTTTTTATCGTCTGCCTCATCGTGATTGCCAATGTGATTGTGCTGATTGCTAAGTCTCTCCTATCAACCTCCATCGTGGTGGATCGCTATTTTGTTCACATTGTTACGCCGGCCATTCTTGCAGCCTGCGCCGTTTACTCACTCTTAAAAGATAAAAAATTGATTCGGTGGATTCTTACGCTTTATGTCCTGACGATTGGTGCGGCCGGTTTAAGGCAGTTGCAGGAAATCAAAGAATTCATTCCGCTCTCTGAAGTGATAAAACGCGAGCTACTGCCGCCACCGGAAAAGGTTTTCGTGATCAGAGAGTATTTTAAGTACCACTACGACCCATTCGAGATATCCCTTAGCCCTGAGCTTCGAAAAAGTACGCAAGTCATGACCATCGGAACCTTTACCAAGGAAAAATCAACCCATATGGATTGCAACCGATCCTACAGAGTCGTGACAGAACTGATGAGCCATAACCTCGTTAATCTCCGGCGCGACCTTGAGAACTGTCATGATCTGATGGAGGAGTCCGTCCCAAGCTCCCGATACATGAAAGTCTCAGTGTTTCATCTTCAGCCCAAATCCGGTCAATGAAATTGCCCCAATTGGAACGAAAAATTTCCGTCATATCCTGGACAAAAACAATTCCCTCAATAGACTAGCAAAGTCTTCCTAAGGAGGTTCTTATGATCCTAAAGCGACAAACAACACTACTTGCCATCGGTGCGCTGATCTTGGGTGCCTGCGCGACCGAATCCAATCGAAAATTGGAAGTCCAACAAACTGAATCGGCCCGTAGCGCCGTTAGCTACCAGGGTCCCAGAAGCCCTATCATGGTAGGAAATTTTGACAATCGCTCGAACTATATGCGCGGGCTTTTCACAGATGGCGAAGACCGTTTGGGAAGCCAGGCCAAGACGGTTCTCATCGGCCACCTGCAACGCACGCGACGCTTTTCCGTGATGGACCGCGACAATATGAAAACTCTGGCCCAAGAAGCCCAGTATCGTAAGAAGGCCCAAAAAATTAAGGGCGCAGACTACGCAATCACCGGCGATGTGGCTGAATTTGGCCGCAAGGAAACCGGCGATAAACAACTCTTTGGAATTGTTGGAAGCGGTCGAAAACAAATCGCCTATTCTAAAGTGACTTTGAATGTTGTTGATGTTGCGACTACTGAAGTTGTTTTTTCGGCCTCGGGAGCCGGTGAATACGCCCTGAGTGAACGCGAAGTCTTGGGCTTTGGCGGCGCTTCCAGTTACGATTCCACCCTCAACGGAAAAGTCTTGGATCTAGCGATTCGCGAAGCAGTGGATCGCCTTGTTGAAGGATTGGAGCGTGGTCAGTGGACTATCAGCGGAAACTAAAATCTAGTTTTCTTCTTTTGGTCGCGGCCCTCCTTTTTTCCAGCTGCGCAAGTCAACGACCCCATTACTATTGGGGTCATTATGAAACTTTGATCTATGATTCCTACACAAAAGGGAAGAGCGACCCCTTCAAACAGATCGAAGTTCTAGAGGCCGATTACCAGAAGGCCCGCGCTAAGAATCTTCCGGTACCTCCGGGCTTTCATGCACATCTGGGCTTTTTGTATTACCAGGCCGGAAAGCGGGATGAGGCGCTGAAGCACTTCGACACGGAAAAAGTGAAATACCCTGAGTCGGAAGTCTTGATGAACCGCTTCCTAAAACCGCGAAAGAAAATGTGAGAGTGCGCCGATGATGAAATCCAAAATAGTTTTTCTACTGAGCGTTGTCCTTTTTGCGGGTTGTGCGACCAAGCCTTATGACTACAGCAAGTTTCGCAGTCATCGTCCTAAGTCGATATTGGTATTGCCCCCCCTAAATCAAAGCACAGACATCAAGGGGACCTACAGCTGCCTATCGTCGATCACGGAACCTCTTGCCGAGCATGGCTATTATGTTTTTCCGGTCAGCGTCATCGACGAAATGATGAAGGAAAACGGCTTGCCGACTGCCGGAGAAATGCATCAGGCATCGCTGAAAAAAATTCGCGAGGTCGTCAATCCGGACGCGGTAATGTACATCACCTTGGAACGCTATGGAAGTAAGTTTCAGGTCGTAGACAGCAATTCAACGGTGACGGCAAGTGCGCGCCTCGTTCACACGAAAACTGGCGAATTATTGTGGGCCGGAAAAACATCGGCCTCTCAATCCGCAAATGCAGGTAGCCAACAGGGGATTTTGGGAATGATCGTCACGGCAGCCGTGGCCCAGGCGGTGAATTCATCTGTGGATCGATCCCATGCGATTTGTCGCGATGTGAACCGAAAGATGATCAGCACCCAGAATCACGGCTTGTTGCTGGGTCCCCGACACCGCGCCTTCCCCAAAGATTTTCCGTAATCTCTGTAGTCGTGCGCCAAAAAGCAATCTTTTTTTGTGATGCGCTCTGCATCGACGCCCTGCACATTCTAATTTGCCCCCTTCCCCTACTGACGAAGGAGTGAAAAAATCCAATCCAAGGCTAGAGGAGATTTAAAATGAACAAACGACAAATGATGGCCGCAGCAGGTCTGGGATTGATCTTGGGTGCCTGTGCCTCCAAGGACGCGAAAAAGACCGAGGCTGCAGCCGTTCCCGTAGTTGAATGCCACGGCATCAACGCCTGCAAAGGAAAAGGCGCCTGCCACGGCAAGGGCCACGGATGTGCTGGCATGAATGCCTGCAAGGGTAAAGGCTGGCAACAAATGACCAAAGAAGAATGTGCCGCTAAAAAAGGGACCATTAAAAAATAGTGTCCTCTGTATTTCAAGGTGGAGTGGGCTTACGCCCGCTCCACTATCCAGATTTTCTGAATACCGAAGAAAAGCCAAGCGCCATTTCTTGGCTCGAGATAATTTCGGAAAATTACATGGACAGTCATGGTCGTCCGATCGAGGTCGTGCGCGAACTGCGAAAAAAATATCCGATAGCCTGTCACGGAGTGAGTCTGAGCATCGCGGCCCCAGAGGAATTGGATTTTGCTTACTTGGACCGCTTGAAACGGCTCTATTCTGAAATCGATCCTTTTCTGATCTCTGATCACCTATGTTGGACAGGACAGTCCGCACACAATTTGCATGATCTCCTTCCCATTGTGCACGACGCTCAGACTCTGGATTTTGTATGCGAGCGAGTGGCCAAGGTGCAGGACTATTTAGGCCGAAATCTCGTACTCGAGAATGTTTCCGTCTACGTTGAATCCACCCGATCAACGATGAGCGAAGCGGAGTTTTTAGTCGCCTTGGCCAAGAGAACCGGCGCCAAACTCCTGCTCGACATTAATAACGTTTATGTAAGCGAGACGAATTTTTCACGCGACCCAAAACTTTTCATCGATAGCATTCCACGCGAATTCATCGCCCAGATCCATCTTGCGGGTTTTAGCGATATGGGTGACTTTCTCTTTGATACGCACTCGAAACCTGTTTATCCGGCTGTCTGGGAACTCTACCGCTATGCACTGCCGAAAGTTTATGGTCTTCCTACTCTCTTGGAATGGGACGAAGATATTCCGTCGCTTTTGCGAATCAACGAAGAACTCTTGATCGCGCAGAAGTTTACGGAAAGTTTCGAAGAAACGAGAATTCGGAAAAATGGAAACATTGAAGCTCCATTGCCTTAAATTTCACAACGCAGTCTTTGATGACTTCGAAATAGAGAAGTTAGCAAGCGAATTTCGAGCCGCCGGAAAACTCAGTCTGGATCAGGCCTTTGCTGTTTATCGCCAGGGTCATCAAGCACGAGCCATCGAAGCACTGGGCGAAATCTACGACACCCTTTGGCGTTTTCTAGGTGATCAAGCTTTTTTCAAACTGATCGAAAACTACATCGCAAAACATCCCTCGCGCTTTCGCAACTTGGCCGAATGGGGTGAAGGCCTAGTGGGCTATCTCGGAAACAAGTCGCTGGTTTTTGAACGAGAAATCGCACGCCTGGACTGGGCACGCCAAGAAATCTTTCATCGTAAAAGGGAATTATTTCCGATACACGAATTTCCGGGTCTTTCATTTCAGAGAAATTTCTGTCTGATCACTTCCCCATTGAAAATCCTTGATCTCTGGCAAGCCATTCACAACAATTCTCTGGAATCGGCTTCGGAATTTGAAAGCCCCCAGACAGTACTGATATTTGCAGCACCCGCGCAATTGAAGATTTCGGAAATCGACGCTGATGCCGCAGCTCTCTTGAAATCACTAGTGGCAAACGAAGGCAGTTTAGAGGCTGCACTCGAAGACTGGCAGAACTTGGCCTCCACCGAAATCACCGAGTCGCTTATTCAAGAGTCTGTTGCCGTCCTTCGCCAAATCGAGTGGATCACCGAAGAGGCTGCCATCGAGCCTCAGTTTTAGCGCTTGAATTTACAGAGTAATTTGTCTTTTTGTTGGCCTGAATGCACAAAAATGTTACCAATAGTCCGTGTTTATTTTGGCGCGATCAATTCTCACCGTTGTGATGTGCTTCGCTCTTGGATCGGCTGCTTGGTCTGGAAAAGCAGATTGTTCTCGGCCCCTGGATCCCGACAAAGTCGTAGAACTTTACGAAAGACACGCAAAACCCCAAGCACTTCGGAACTTCAATCCAGATGATTATCCGACTTTGAAGAGTTTAAATGAATGGGATTTAGACGACCTGACACCGCTGGAAATATCCTTCAAGACTTTCCCTAAAACAGAGAACGGGGAAATTGTTTTGTCTCCCCCAGGGGAGGAGACGGTCATTGAGTTGGTGATGATTGATCAATACAATCGCGCCCTTCACAGCGAATGGATTCTGGAAAGCGTCACCATAGAGCCCAGACTCAACAGCGATCCGAGAACCGTTATTTTTAATATGATGCCGCGCCACCTTTATGAAAATCAGAGCGATGATTGGCTAAGCTATCCCCTCAGTGCAGTGGTCGTTGTCACTCAACGTCCTGACAATCGAGCCGACATCGAGCTCTTTTTGAACGCGGGCGAAGAACAGATCGCCTATTTTTCGAGGCCCTGGTCGGAACGCGATCCGGTTGCTTGGCCAAAATAAATTTACATCGAACACGGAGTCATGTGATTGATCTTAGCAATCGCGTAACTGCGGGCGGCAGAATCCGTTTTGTTAAGACCGTGGCCGCTGTAGGCGAAGTGATAATGTTTGCGATATTCGTCTTTGATCTCTTTGATCGAGTAAATGTCTTCACAGTTTTCCGCCTGCACCCAATTCCAAGCAGAAGAACGAGCACTGGAATCCGTTCGGTTTAGAAAATGTCCCGAATAAAAGAAGTCATAAAATTTTTTGTAATCACGCGTCCAATCCGCAACAACGGCAGCATTGATTCGCATTAGGTTCGACAGGGCAAAACTTCGGGCAGAGCTGTCTGTGTGGTTCAGCGTGTTGCCACTGTAGGCAAAATCATAAAGTGCCTCAAAGCGGCGACGGAATTCGGTGAGACTGCCGCATTTGTAATCAGAAACAAAGGAAAGAGCCCAAGCCGTAGCTCCGGAATCAGTCTTATTCAAACCATTTCCGCTGTAGGCAAATTCTTTGGCGGCACGAAATTCGGAGTGGTTATCCTTGCAAGAACCCTGTGGTTCCCATTGCGCTGCCGTAATTCGTCTATTCCTTTTTTCTTGGATTTCCGCAATCCTTAGAAGCGCGCGACTGCGATCCTCGGGACTTAGATTCGCCAGGCGCTGGCGAAGTTCTTGGTCCAGCTGGGCCATACGTGCTTTTTCTTCTTCTTCCCTACGCCGCTCGGCTTCCGATAGTCGTGCGAGCCTTTCGCGTTCCGCGATTTCCGCTAGGCGGCGACGCTCTTCTTCAATTCGCTTTCTTTCTATTTCTTCACGATGACGTCGAAGTTCCTCGCTGATTTCCAGAATCTGTTTCACTGCGCGCTCGCGGTATTGCCATTTCAGATCACGAATCATCTTTTGGATCTCGAAAACACTGCCCTCGGGATCGGATGGAAATTGGCTTTGGATACGGCTGATGCGCGTGATGACTTCGGCGTAACGAATACGGTCCAAATTTCGCGAAGAATTCAGATCGTTACCTAACCAGCCGAGCGCGTAGTAGGTGACCACGTACTCACGCTCGGGCCGTAAAAAAGTCCGCGAGAAACTTAGAATCATTTCAGTATATTCGTAGGCAAAGACCGTCATCGGTTTTTGAAGTTGAAATGTTTCGTTACGACCGATCGCTTCGAGATATTTTTGGTCATCGGCGTAAAAACCTTTTGCTAGACGCATAGTCGCATCCAGAAAAGCAACCATCGATTGCAGTTCCGAGGGTGCAGGCGTTGAACCCACTAATTCATCGATCTCGAGTGCGCGGTTCAGCGCATAACGCATCAAAAGTTCATTTTCTTTTTTGGCCGATCGGGAAACTATGGCTTCAAACTCGCGCACAATTTTTCGCCGACGATCTTCCAGATTTCCGCGGCGAGTATCGTCCTCCAAAGCCTCTAATTCGACTTTGGCGTTTTCTACCCACTGGCGAAGGTCGCGAACTTCCTCGGGACTTAGAACGACCTGAGTTCCTTCCCGCTGAAGCTTCTCACTACAAATCCCGAGATTTGAAGCTGAAATTCCAAGTGCCAAGGGGCACCAAATTAGGATGCGTTTAAACTTTAATCCTCTTCTCCACATTAGAGTGAATTCGCTAATCCAGCCCATCACCGCACACTACTTAATTTTTGACTACAGGCGTTAGTAGCAAAACTATTGTTATGCCTAAATTCTGCAACTGAACGCATTTTTGTTTTCCGTAGTCCGAGCCTATCGCTTTAGCGGTGTTTCACAGCTTCCAAGTCTTTCGATCTCGCCGAGGCGAAGTCCATTGCGGTCAAATTTTACCTGGGCCGCAATTTCTTCATTGTCTTCGGTGTAATGAAGGCGGGCCCATGCAATATAGCCAACGACATTCAGTCCCGGGTCACGTACTTCATAATAGCGACTCTCTTTTAAATCGTAGTAGCCGTCGCCCAGCTCGAATGCGAAATCAACCACATCCAGGCGATCTTTGATTTTTTTCTCGAGGCTCTCTAGGCGCTGACCCTTGAGCTCGGTCGCATTTTTATTCAAGATCTCAGTCGCCAAAACTGTTGCGGTCGAAGAACAATCAAAGGCAGCCAATTGCCTAAATTTTCCGTTACCGTCTGCAACCAATGCAATTCCCCGCTGGGACTTACGAAAATATTTGAACTGCAAACGAAAGTTCGATCCCTTGGGCGCGACATCTACGGTGTAATCTTGTCGACCAGATCGCACGTCGATCTTGTCTCCATCTTTAACCGAATAACTCATCTGTCCAATCTGAACAGCAGATCCGCGTGGCATGTAGGGGGCTGGAATCATGATCTCCTGCGAGTCACCATCCACATCCAAATCGCCATAAACGCCTAGGCCTTCCTCGAAGACATTGTCGTCGTAGACAAACTCCACCCGGCAGGTCATTTGGGGATTCGGCAGCGCAATCGACGTCAGCGGCAGCATCATAAAGGCCACCAACGACAATAAAATTTTTTCTTTCATGAACTTCCTCCTTGCGCCCAGACTTCAATGCGGCGCACCAAGCTGCTAGCTTTATTGCAAAGTTCCATCAACTAAAGAGCAGGCTTTAAAATCCTGACATTGGGCGCCAACTTGACAATGCTGCGGCGGGCCAAGTAGGTCTTCTGCCCATGGGGAAGATGATCATAGCTCGGCGGTTTCGCGCCTTTTCTCTTTGTATTCTTTTACTGATGGCCAGAGCTGAGGCGTCGGAGACATCTTGCATCCTTCACCTTCTGCCCGCGGAATCAAAAGCCAAGCTCAGTGCTGGTTTGACGAAAGAATTCTCCACTGCGCGTTTGGGCAGCGAAAAAATTTTAGTCGTTTTCGAAATCGCATCTCCCTCCGACGAGGAAATTTCTGGATTCGATGAGAATTCACCCGATGCTAAACTGAAAATTCCGGGCGGCCCCATCATTCAATGGTCGCCCTATGAACAAGCACTCCGAAAACGTATTCGAAATTTTCTGGATTCCCTTTCTCGTTTTGAAAGTCAGGGCCTCACTTATGTGGGTCCACTGTGGTCACCCGAATGGCCTATGCATGCAGTGGCGATCGAGCTGCCGCGATCGCTGCTTCCCGTAGTGATTGCTGATCCCTTGGTCACTCATGCGTGGGCGGGCGATCCTCTGATCGAAATCGGTGATCCCGAAGTCGGAAGCCGAGAGCACTTCGATAAAGCCTTCATGATTTATTATCGGCAATGGATGGCCGATAACCCCTGGCAATCCTACAGCATTGCGCCCGGTGAGAAACTCATCTTGCGAGTGCGAAACCAGAAAGAGGCCGCAGTTTTTCCCACAAGCTTCGAAGGCTACCCGGTCGAGCTGATCATATTGGATTCGAAAAACTAGTATCAGGCCTCTGCGTTTAGGATTTCGTGAAATACTTTTTTTATTTCAGCATAGGCGTGGCCCTTGGCCATCAGTCGGCGAAGAAGTCGCGGGGGTATTTCCTGGCAGTCCGTGCCCAGCTTTCTGAGTTCTTTCTCTAGGTAGCTACGAAGGGTCTCGTTATTTGAAAGATTCTCGTCTTGCAAAAATTCTGTGACGCTCTCTTTTTCAGAAACGACCCCCTCGGATTTCAATTTTTGCTGAATGAAGCGATCTGCAAAGCCACGACGGGCAAGACTTCGGCTACGGGATTTTAAATAGGCCTGTGGGCGATAAATGCCCTCGGATTCGAGTGCCGTTAGAATCTCCGCGCTTTCCACTGAACTCAAGCCACGCTTTCGAAGTTTTTCTTTCAACTGACGTGGCGAATAGTCCCTGCGGGCTAGAATCCACAATAAATAGGCACGTGGGGAAAGACTCACCCATCTTGGCTAGCATTGGTTTGGAGCCGAACCAAAGCTTTGCTAAGACCAAGGGTGTCGTGAAAATATCGGGCTTTAGTTTCATCAAAAATGCGACAAAGCTCTACCTTCCTTTTGATGCTGCTTTGCGTTCAGTCTTGCCCTTGGTTGATGAAATGGTCATTGCTCTGGGCGATTGCGATGCGGACGACGAAACAGCAAAGTTAATTTCCGCAATCAAGTCCGACAAAATTAAAATCATCCCTACCGTCTGGGATTACGAGAAGTATCCACGGGGCCGCGAATTTGCGCACCAAACCGACATCGCCAAAGCTGCCTGCACCGGCGATTGGCTTTTCTATATCCAAGGCGACGAGGTGATTCACGAAAGCGATCAGGCGCTAATTTTGGATGCTTGTCGAAAAAATCTGCCGCGCTCGGAGGTCGAAGGAATTCTCTTCGACTATCTCCACTTTTACGGAGACTACGATCACTACCAAATAGCCCACGGTTGGTACAAAAAAGAGATTCGCATCATCCGCAATGATCCAGAGATTCATTCTTGGCGCGACGCCCAGAGTTTTCGGCGTATTCCGGATTTTGATGGCCTGGATTATCACCGCAAGGAAAACACTTATAAACTTAAAGTCGTCGAGTCCGGGGCCCGCGTCTTTCACTATGGCTGGGTCCGCCCGCCCGATTACCTTCTCAGAAAAAAGCGCGAACGCATCGAAAACTACCACCGCAATGAAGTTGCACCCGACCGGATTCACTACGGCCCGCTGGGATTTTTGAAGCGCTATGAGGGGACTCACCCTGCGGTGATGAAAGAGTGGATCCAGCGTTTTGATTGGGGCAGTGATCTTAATTATTCGCGAACGCTTCGCCCAGGCGAAGGTGATTTTAAGCATGCGCGCCTTCAGAATCGCTTTTTGACATTTTTAGAGCAGAGAATCATGGGCGGCCGCGGAATCGGTGACTTCAAAAACTACGAGCTGATCTCTTCGAAGTAGACAGAGAAATAGGGAAAGAAGTGGTTTTTTAGCTGAGCGACGACTAAACTCGCCCTCATGTCCGGCATCACGGGAGTTATCATCACTCTCAACGAAGAGAAAAATATTGCCGAGGCAATTGATTCCCTCCGACCACTCTGTAGCGAAATCATCGTCGTCGATTCGCAGTCCACAGACCGAACCTGTGAAATCGCTCTGGAAAAAGGAGCTCGCATCATCGTTCAGGAATATTTAGGCGACGGACCACAAAAAAATCGTGCAGTCGAAATCGCAACTAACGATTGGATTTTGTCGATGGATGCCGACGAACGACTTCTACCCGAATCTGTGGCGAAGCTCAGAGAGCTTCCGCTGGCGTCGACGGACTTCGACGCCTTTGCATTGCGCCGACGCAATCTCATTGGTTCACGCTGGATACGTTTTGCGGGTTGGTACCCGAACTATGTCGTCCGTCTCTACAACGCAAAAAAAGCGCAATACGAGTCAAAACAAGAACACGCGCGCATTACGGCAAAAAATGTCGAACGACTTCAGGTCGATATTCTTCACTACAGTTTCAAACATCTGGGTGAGTTGTTTTCCAAAGCAGACCGCTTCAGCACGCGCGGCGCCAAGCTGCTTTATGCCGAGGGAAAACGCGCGCATGTTTTTTCCCCTCTTCTTCACGGCAGTGCCGCTTTTGTAAAAAAACTTTTCCTTCAAGGTGGAATTCTAGGAGGAGTCGATGGTTTTACTGTTTCGATTTCCGCCTTTGTGCATTCTTATTTGAAGTACGTAAAACTCATTGAACTCCATCGTGATCAACGTGTTCGAGACGCAATGAATCTCGATAAAATTTGGTAAGGCTTTTCATGAAAATCGGCATCGCGATCAATTCTCAACTTCCCGCCCTGAACTATGGGGGCACGGAACGTGCGGCACTTTGGCTGTCGCGCGCATTGGCCGAGATGGGACACGAAGTGAGTCTCGTATGCCATCCGCTGCCGGGACATGAGAATTCTGAACTCAAGCACGCGAAGTGTTTATCGTGGCCCAATTCATCCGCAGAATGGACGGCATTGTGGAAGACGCACGAATTTTTGCATTTCATGGGCATTCCACCCGCAGATTCCACTTATGCCCGACATCCCTATCTCGTGACGATTCAAGGGAACGGCAAAGTCAATCAGGTCTTTCCATCGAACACGGTTTTTGTGAGCGCCAATCATGCAAAGAGACATGGATGGAACGAGTTCGTCCACAATGGACTTGACCCCGCGGAGTATCCGCTGAGCCGCGGCCCGCGGGACCCGGCTCTTTTATTCTTGGCGAAAGCTCGCTGGCGGGTAAAAAACCTTCGCGGCGCACTGGAGATCAGTCGTCGAGCGGGTCGGCCCTACTGGGTGATCGGCGGCCGTCGACCTTGGACACCATGGGGAATTTTCGCTCGGCACGCGAAATTTTTTGGTGAAATTGGCGGGACAAAAAAGCTTGATCTCATTCAACGCTCTTCGGCTCTATTGTTTCCCGTGATTTGGGATGAACCATTTGGCATCGCCGTCACCGAAGCTCTGGTCTGCGGAACGCCAGTGATTGCATCGCGGCGTGGATCGCTTCCCGAAATCATCAGCCCCGAATGTGGACGACTCTGCAGTTCCATGGACGAATACCTAAGTGCGATCGAGGAGCTTCCCAAGTTCAATGATCCCGACAAGTGCCGCCAACGTGTGATGGACCATTTCACGCATCACAAGATGGCCGAAAAATACCTGCACTATTACCGCCAAATCTTGGCTCAGGGTCGACTCCGCGAAGGTGAGCCTCGCACCCAGTCCGAGACATAATCAAATCAATCACTTGCTCGTGGAATCCAGCTTTTTTTCATGCTACGTCCAAGAGCATGAATTCTACTGAATTTGTTCAACCCGCGGAATGGGAAAAGCACAAGGCGTGTTGGCTTGCTTGGCCCGCGGCCGAGGAACTGTGGGAAAAAAATCTGGGGCCCGCACAGCGCGAATTTAGTGAGCTCTGTCGAAGCATTTCCGAATTCGGAGATCCTCTAAAAATTCTTCTGAAAGATAAATCCCAGGAGAAAGCGCTCACAGAGAATCTTGGATCAGTCCCATTTAAAAGTTTCGAAATTCCCTACGGAGATATTTGGCTGAGAGACACGGCTCCGATTTTTCTTCGAAAGAAAAACGGAAA
Organism: uncultured Bacteriovoracaceae bacterium; assembly: GCA_964636255.1. Taxonomy (GTDB): domain Bacteria; phylum Bdellovibrionota; class UBA2428; order UBA2428; family UBA2428; genus CAXNGS01. Next base: position 56,715 of record CAZWNW010000008.1, read on the forward strand.
AGTATTGGCCTCGGTTTTTCAGTTCAATGGATGGGGAGAAAAATACATTTTGGAATTCGACAACCGTGTCGCTGAATCCGTAGCCTCCGCTAGCCGTCAGGAAATCATTCGCCACCCCTGGGTTTTAGAAGGTGGATCCATCGAAAGTGATGGAGAAGGAACAATCTTGACCTCGAAGCAATGTCTTTTGAATCCGAATCGAAATCCTAGTCTTTCCCAGGATGATATTGAAGCTCTCTTATCGTTCGACCTCGGCGCAAAAAAAGTACTCTGGGTCACGGACGGGCTATTGAATGACCACACTGACGGACACATCGACACGATCGTGCGTTTTGTGGCTCCAGGAGAAGTCGTCTGCATGTCGCCTGCGGGCAACTCGGATCCCAATGCAGAAATCATGAACCGCATAGGCGATGAACTGTCTGAAATGATGGACGCCAAAGACCGCCGTCTGAAGGTGCATCGTATCCCAAGCCCAGGAGAAGTGAAGGATCGAAGTGGCGAAATCATGCCCGCAAGCTACCTGAACTTTTACATCGCAAATAACGGTGTCGTGGTGCCGACCTATGGCGTCGCCAATGATGAAGCTGCCGTATTGGCGATTCAAAAACTTTTCCCGACGCGAAAGGTCGTGGGCCTCTCGGCCTATGCCATTCTTTCCGGTGGCGGCGCTTTCCACTGCATCACTCAACAAGAAGTCACGGAGGCAATTTAAATGAGCCGAGTTAAAGTCGCTGCCCTTCAGAGTCGATTTGATTTAAAACGCGATCCAAACGTAAAACGCATGAAAGAAATGGTGAAAGAAGCCGCCGGTAAAGGCGCGCAAATCATTCTTCCGCCGGAACTTTTCGAAAGCCATTATTTCTGCAAGGAAGAAAAGGATGAATTTTTTGCGCTCGCTCAGCCTCTTGAGGGACACCCGACGATCAAGGAAATGTCCGAACTTGCACGGGAACTTAAAGTCGTCATACCTGTTTCGTTTTTCGAAAAAGCGTCACAGGCTTACTACAACTCTCTGGCGGTGATTGACGCTGATGGCACGACCTTGGGACTCTATCGCAAAAGTCACATTCCAGATGGGCCGGGATACGAGGAGAAGTTTTACTTCCGACCAGGTGATACGGGGTTCAAAACTTGGAAAACGCGCTACGCCGCAATCGGCGTCGGCATTTGCTGGGACCAATGGTATCCAGAATGCGCCCGAGCCATGATGTTGCAGGGAGCGGAGATTCTATTTTATCCAACCGCTATCGGTTCGGAACCCGAGGCCCCGGAACTAGACACCAAAGACCTCTGGCAACGCGCCATGATCGGTCATGCAGTCTCGAACGTTGTTCCCGTTGTCGCATCCAATCGAACGGGGATTGAGGGCGAACAGAGCTTCTATGGACATTCCTTCATCGCCGATCACCGCGGTGAAAAGGTCCAAGAGATGGGCCGCAACGATGAAGGGATTTTGATTCACGAATTCGATTTTGACTTGATCGCAAAGAATCGCGCTTCGTTCGGATTTTTTCGCGACCGTCGGCCCGAACTTTATACCTCACTTCTAAGCGCCGATGGCAAAATCCAAACGGTGTAGTTTAGGTAATGGCGAACTTTACGAACATTTCAAAGCACTACGGCCAGCAAACCGTTTTTGAGAATGCCTCATTCCAAATCAATCCGGGTGAACGCATCGGACTCGTGGGCCCAAACGGCGCTGGGAAAACCACCGTATTTCGGCTGTTGACCGGTGAAGAGAGTCCCGATTCAGGAAGCATCAATATTCCCGACAAAATGCTGATCGGCTATTTTTCCCAGTCGGTTGGCGAGATGTCCGGCCGATCCGCACTCGAAGAAGTCATTCAGGGTTCGGGGCGAGTCTCGGAACTGACGAATCAAATTAAAAGTCTCGAAAAGCAACTGGAGACTTTCGCCGTCAATCCCCCCTCGGACGAGGAAATGATGAAAGTCGTAGAACGTTACGGCGAAGTCCAAGCGGAATACGAATCGCGCGGCGGCTATAACTTCGAAGCGCGTGCCAAAGAAATTCTCACAGGACTCGGAATCGGTCCGAAAGATTATGATCGACCCGTCGAGAGTTTCAGCGGGGGATGGAAAATGCGCATCGCCTTGGCGAAAATTCTCGCCCTCAATCCTGATTTGCTTTTGATGGACGAGCCGACAAACCACTTGGATCTTGAGACGATCGAGTGGCTTGAGGATTGGATCAAATCTTTTGCGGGCGCAATCATCATGACCAGTCACGATCGCGACTTCATGAATCGCTTGGTGAGTCGAATCGTTGAAGTCGCACATAAAAGCATCACTAGCTACAGCGGGAATTATGATTTTTACGAACGTGAGCGCGAGATCCGGCGAACACAACTATTGGCGAGCCACAAAAAACAACAAGACATGCTGGCTAAGGAAGAGGAATTCATTGCCCGCTTTGCCGCGCGCGCCTCGCACGCAGCGCAGGTCCAATCGCGCGTTAAAAAATTAGATAAAATTGATCGCATTGAGATTCCTCCGGAAGAACGATCCATGAGCTTTCAATTTGCTCCCCCACCCCGCAGTGGAAACGACGTCGTGATCATGAAGGATTTGGCGAAAACTTGGAAGCGAAACGAGAATGAGGAAATCAAAGTCTTTTCGCAGATTACCGCTACGATCCCCCGACTTTCGAAAGTTGCCGTAGTCGGCGTCAACGGAGCAGGGAAATCAACACTCCTGAAAATAATGGCGGGCGAAGTAGAGCCCACATCTGGAAGTCTGATACTGGGTTCAAATGTTCGAGTGGGTTACTTTAGTCAGCACTCGATTGAAATCCTGAATCCCAATCGGACGATCTTCGAAGAAGTCTCTTCGCGAGTTCCGGATGCTTCGATTGGATTTGTGCGGAATCTTTGCGGAGCCTTTCTTTTCAGTGGTGACGATGTTCATAAAAAGATTTCCGTTTTGTCGGGCGGCGAAAAGAGCCGCGTGGTTTTGGCGACCATACTGGCCAATCCGGTGAATCTCTTGATTTTGGATGAACCAACGAACCATTTGGACATCCGTTCACGCGAGATACTTTTGGAATCACTGAAAACCTTTGATGGAACAGTCGTGATCGTAAGCCACGATCGTCACTTTCTACGTTCGCTGGCAAACTGGGTCTACGAGGTCGATCGCGGTGGCATACGCATCTTAAAGGGCGACTACGACTACTATCGGCAAAAAAAGGCCGAAGAGACAGCACCCAATCTGCATTGATGCTGATAGTATTTTCTCATGAAGGCGCGTCCCGATAAAATTAAGGCCTTGGAAGCCGTTATTGTGGAATTGAGGCGCGAACACGAAACTCTGATGCGCGCATCCTTGGAAGCTCATGCCGCGGCCACCCATGCCGAGGCCAAGCAGGAGAATAAATACGACACCCGCGGACTGGAAGCTGGCTACCTTGCAATCGGTCAGTCAAAACGCGCCACCGAAATTGCCGAGTGCCTGCATCGTTTGCAACAATTTCATCGTGACGGTTTCAAAGATAGCGAGAGCGTTGCTGCGGGATCACTACTTTTGCTTCGACGGGGTGAAGACTCTCCCAACTGGTATTTTCTTCTTCCCGGCGTCGGCGGCATTAAAGTGATGGTCGAGGATTCCCCGATTCAAGTGGTTTCGACATTATCGCCCTTAGCTGCGGAATTGATCGGCAAAGAGAGCGGTGAAAGTTTTCAGTTTCAAAAACAGCCCTGTGAAATTCTTGAAATCGTATAGCTTCTTTAGTTTTGACGGTTTCTGAGCTGCTGCAGTTGCACTTCGAGCAAAAGGCAGGCATCGGCAGTTGATTTATGGAGATTTTCTAAAAGCTGTCGGTCTTTTGATCCCAGTCCGCTTTCTCGAAGTCTTTTTTCAACGTAGTCCTTTTCCATTTGATAGCCCTTTAGATCGGCCGCAACACTTCGAATCTCACTTCGAATCAGAGAGTTTTCCGGAATTTTGCCCTGCTCTAAATAGACAGAAGCTTTGCCAAGAAGTTCATAAGCCAAATTTCCCTCTAAAAGAAGTGCACGCACTTCTTCAGGAAGAATATTCGGCAAAAGTAGATCAAGATAAATCAATTGCACGATGGTTCGTTGACCCGGATTCTCAGGATTTCCTTCCATTACCAGAGTTGTGCCTGATCCAAAGGCGGGAATCTGATTCGCAAAGGAACGCCAACGAGGATGCGTGCTTGTCGTCAGCACCAGAGCGTAAGTCGTGTTCTGAAGAGCTCGGCGATCTGGGGATGGCCAATGAAAAAGATTTTTTTCATTTTTAGGCGCATGCTTTTGAATCCGAAGAAGCATTTCACGCAGTCGCGGAGCTAAATTGCTTATAAAACGATTTGCTTCCAAGGGACCTTCAAAGTCCAAAGCAATTTCGACGGGTAGCAGTGCGGCCAATTCTTGGGAAGCTTGCGCGACTTCAAGTCCCGAGAGTGCGCGTTCGACCCGGCGATGGATATTCTTCAACAAGTCCTGATCGCTCGGACTTCTTTGCTTGAAGGCGGGATCGCGGATTTCTTGGCTAAGATAGTTATATTGCGCTCGAGCGGTTTTTAGATTGAGCATATGATGAGTCGAAGGCTGAGAAAAAAGAGCTTGAAGTTCGGCACTCGACATTTTTTCGGTTCGCAAAAATTCTGTGATTCGTCCCAAGAGATCCCCGGCGATGTTCACTTCGAGTTCAGCCCAGGCGCGCGGAGTTGAAAATTTCGGATTCTCAAAAAAATGATCTAGATAAACAAGATACATTAGCGTCCGCTCGTTTGTGCTGGGATTTTCATTCATCACAAGAGTCGAAAAGGTGAGATCTTCTTTGGGTCCTCGGATTTCACGCATTAGTGGATGCTCGGAATACATCCAGCGAATCTCCAAATTAAGTTTAGGCAATGGGCCCTCGGATTCTGGCCACCGGTAGAGACTAGCTCCGAAGTTCGGACTGAGATGAGAAATACGTTCAAGAATTTTCTGAACTCGTTCTCTTGAGTGGAGTCCCATTTTACTTTCAATGGACGCATTGAGCGACCAAATCTCAGTGGTGGGAAGAATCGGTCGCGGTCGCTGACCCAAAGGTCCCTCGCAAGTCCTACCTTCACCTGAATGCAGGAGAATGACCAAAAGCGCCACAAATCTGAGCTGTCTTTTCATGTGGGTCGGCATCCTAGCAGCCGAGGCAGAGAAAAATTAATTTAATTTAAGTCCTACTGTGAGTTCTTAGTGATCATTACGCCTGTCTTTGACAAATTCCCAAGCAAACTGTCACACGCGCAGATTCTTTTGCGCTGCAGCTCTGAGAGCTGACAAAACTAAATAACTCTTTCAGAAATGATGCGGTCTTGTTTGGCACTAGCTCTCAGTTATACCGAAACGGTCAGAGGAGAGAGATGATGCCGAATGCTCGTCATTACAAATCACATTTGCTTTTTAAGCTGAGCTCACTGTCCCTAGCTTTGGGGTTAACGGTAAGTCCTGCTTTTTCGCAACAGCAAGAACGAGGCAACGCACGCAATGCGGGCAGCAGTCGAAACACTGCCGCCCCCAATCGGGGTGGCTCAGCGGCTCCCGGCCGAGAACGTGCGACGCGTCCAAGTCCAGCGCCAGGCGCACGTCCCACACCCCCGAGTCGTGGCGGGCAAACAACGCGTCCCACTCCGCCGAGTCGTGGCGGGCAAACAACACGTCCTACGCCGCCGAGTCGTGGTGGAACGCGTCCAACCCCTCCAAGCCGTGGTGGAGAGACAACGCGACCTACGCCACCGAGTCGTGGTGGAGAAACAACGCGACCTACGCCGCCTAGCCGTGCTGGAGAAACAACACGCCCCACTCCGCCTAGCCGTGGTGGAGAGACAACGCGACCTACGCCACCGAGTCGTGGTGGAACACGTCCAACCCCTCCAAGCCGTGGTGGAGAAACAACACGTCCAACTCCGCCGAGCCGTAGTGGAACACGTCCAACCCCTCCAAGCCGTGGTGGAGAAACAACACGCCCTACGCCGCCGAGTCGTGGTGGAACACGTCCAACTCCTCCCAGTCGAGGAGGTGGAACCCGTCCTACTCCGCCCAGTCGTGGTGGAACACGTCCAACACCACCTCGTACCGACTATCGTCGTGATGGCACTCGGGAACGCGTCGTACGCGGCGGCCGCAGCACTTACTATGATCGCGATGGACGCACGCCAACACGCTCGCAGCACGGCCGAGTTCGCATCGACTATGGTCGAGATGGTTCACGCACACATTATCGCGGTGGCAGTCTTCACTATCGTCAAAGCTACGCCAATCACAACGGTCACCGGGTGATTCAGCGAAGCTATCGACGTCATGGTCGAGAACTGAACCGCTACTACTATCCTCGCCAACGTGGCTCATCGGTTTACTATGTCTATCGTCCGATCGTAAATCGTCCCGTTACCTACTATCACTACTACCGAAGTCCCTGGGTACATCACGTCGTCTATCCTTGGGCCTGGTACCGTGATCCTTGGTATTCGCACTACGGATATTATTATCGTCCCTACCGATACTGCCGTGGACCATCGTGGTGGCTAACGGATTACTATTTCTCACACGTGCTCTCTTCCTATTACTATGACTACGTCGCTCAACGTTCTTACCAAGCGGCACTTGATCGAGCCGCCGCACAGCGTGACCGTGCTGCTGCCGAAGCCGCACTGGCCGAGGCAGAACGCGAGCGAGCCGAAATTGATGAGTACATCAAAGAACAAGTACGTCAGCAGGTCGAAGATGCATTGGCGGATCTTGAGCAGAATCGAGATCGCGACGTCGGGAATATTATCCAAGACCCCGATCACATCTTCACGATTTCAGAAGATGTGGATGTGATGGATCTGGCCACCAACCAAGAGTGTAGTCTCTCGGCAGGTGATTTAATCCGCGTACGTCGCAGCGAATCGGGCCACGCAATGCTGCCCGGACCAAACGATGCCTTCGCTCAAATGCAAGTCATCACGTCCAAGGAAGGCAGCTGTGAAGTGGGTTCTTTGATTGCCATTGCGATGAGCGATCTTCAGAACATGGAAAACGATTTCACTGAAACCGTTGAAGATGGATTCGAGAAAATGCAAGCACAACGAAGCGCGGGAAATCCGTTGCTTCCCTAACAGCAAAGTAGATAATTTCTAAAGAAGGCCCGGGTGTAGCAGCTACATCCGGGCCTTCTCCATTTTCTGAGCCACTCTCAAAGAGCCAGGATTGGCTTTGAACCTTTCATCGGGGGAGCCTTCCATCTCTTGAATGTCTTTTTCTATTCCTTCCAGGAGTTCTTCTAGAAGTCTTTCGATTTGTTTATTCAAGTTTTGAGTGTCATCTGTCTTAAAGGAAATCGAAAATTTAAAGGAGGAATACGTAGGAATTTTTCGCTTCTCAATGCGATCATCCAGAGCTTCGATCTCTACTTGAAGATCTGAGACTTCTGAAATCTGCGCTAAAAGCTGATCTTCCAGCTGAAGTCCAACAAGTGGATGGTAACGGAATTTTTTCATGGCAAAAACCAAATTAAGGTCCAGTGTTTTTAATACTGCAGCTGACGGTAGCTTTTTTCGTAGGATGGTCTCGACCTCTTGACGCCGCAGAACAACCTTCAAGTCGAGCTCCTCAACCCAACTTGGCTGCATCTCCGACAGAAAGATCGGTTTCCGTAGAAAGAATCGTTTCTCTTTTGTTTTGCCCTGATCATCATAATTTGCGACTAAAATAAGGGCGGCATAAAAACGAAGAGGGAAACAAAAACTGCGGCGACAACGCCCAGCATTGATTTCCGAAAATTCGATATGAATTTCATCTGTAGACTTCCGAAGTCCTAATAGAGACTTTCCATCCAGATCGAACCCACTTTCGGACACCGAGACTACGGTAAAACTAAAAAAGAATATTAGACACAATACTGATTTCATATTCGAGATTCTTCCATCGTTAAGGGGTCGAAGTTATCGAAGGGCAGTTAGCCCATCAAACAGGTCAATGGAAGCATCGAAAGATCGGAATCCTTAGTCCCAGAGAGGAGCTAGAAAGAATCAAATTGCGGCAACATTATGCAAAAATGAAGAATTACCGCACGCAATAGCGGGTTTCTCGTAGGATTGCCGAGCGAGAGATTCGGACTTCACTATCGAAAAAAATTATGGAGAATTTTTTCGTAGCTTTCGCCAGATGCCGCCATGGCCTCGGCTTTTTTAAGATCAAGTCCTAATCCGTGTCCCTCGCCCCTACCCGAGAAAACAAAGTGCTTCCCCTCTTTTTTGATTTCCTCAGGGCACGAGAGAAGCTTTAATGCGCTTCGAAGACGTTCACAATTAACCTTTTCATTCCCAAAACGTAAAAATTCATCTTCGGCGTCTGCGACAAGTTCAAAATCTGTTTGATGAGTTTCCAATGCTTTTGCCACTTGAGTTAATGAACGCTTTCGCACCCAAGGCTCTTCGCCGCCCAAGGAAAAATTTAAGAACCGGGCTTCTTCAATGGGTTTTGCGGCTATCGCATCAAAGGCGCTGAAATATTTTTGGAGTCGCCGGTGATTCAGATTTTCATTCAATGAAAAAACTTGGCAATGAGTCGTGTCACAGATTGGACGCTCTGAGTGCCGACCGCTGTGGAGATTTTGCCGCACAACATAAGCGAGAGCCTTAAGGGTTTCACGACGACCTTGACTCATTTCCGAGGCCAGAACCCGTGCCACATAACTGCGTTCACTTGTTTCGAGAATAAAATGTGAGCCTCGCCGCGCCCGCGCCTGTTTTTCCGTAGAGGAGGAGGTCCTTAGATCCGCGCCTGAATTCGGAGCCGAGTAGGTCAGAGTTCCCCAGTACGGGCGATGAATGACCTTCCCATTATTACGAGGTACCTTCGCAAGAAGGGGGCCTGAAAGACAACGTAGACGGTCCCCTCGTTGTAGATCGGTTAAGCGAAAGTTCTTGATCGGGCGATCATTCAAAAGAAGCGCCGTTTTTTCACAGTGAAAATCGACTAAAACTTCTGGAAGAAGTCCCAGGATCTGGACACGCGCCGGATTTATGCTGATCTTTCCCCATTCGCCCAGCCGCGCCTTAAGTGGTTTCAATAAATCGACAGCTGCCGCCCCTTCTTGAGTCGCAACCAAAATCAGATTTCCGATTTGTCCGGCAAGCCAAGCCCGCGTAGGCACACCTTGGGGTGTCCGGGCGGTTCCAGACTTCAAACGAGCTCCTAACTTTCGATAGTAGGCGGCATCAGCGGATTGGCTCAAAGTCCCATACGTGAAGACACTCTCTAAAGCCTCAATGATCTGAGAATGCGAAAAACTTAGTTCGCGATAGATGCGTGCTAATTCTAGAAGAGAAATTTCGACACGTTCTGTGAGCCCGATCGCCTCGTTCATTGATTGCACCTGGCTACGTCGTCGAGGCAGCCCATAACTCTGAAAATAATTGTCCCACCGAGACCACTCTGATCGTGGCAAATTCGCATCCAAGAAGAAACCATTGCAAGAATAGGCAAGTCCTTCAACCCAGGTGTAGGCGCGCAGATCCGCTGCAGATTTCATTGTCGGACAAGCCCAGGTGATTTTGCTGCGGGAAACCCTTGACGGCATCACTTCTGGAAATACGGCTAAAACAATGGGCTTCAGTACTGAAGTCACCTTCTGCGCCTTCTCGATAGATCCAGACGAGGCAATGAGCTCTCCACTTAAACGGTCGAGAACTACGAATTCCAGTGGGCCGCGCTTAATGACTTCTTCTTCTCGGGAAAGGACGCTCCAAATATCGGATTCAATACGCTCTGCACTTCGTTGACAGAGTTCTCGACTTTGAATCAAAAATTCAAACCGACGATGAAGCTCCTTTCGAATTGCGGCCGCATTGAGTATCCGCGAAATTGCTTGAACGTATTTTCGATCGCCCGGCCGCTGCTTAAGTTGATGAGTGCGCAAAAAGTTAATTGCGGTAGCGGATGTCGGAAAATTCTTCGCTCCGCCGGGGTGATCTCGAAAATCACCAGACTCCAGTAGGGCAAAACTTTCCTGAACAAGTTGTGACTGCCCGATCGAAGTCGAACAAACTCTGCTCAAAAAGAGATGGGCCAGTTCGTGTCGGAAGGTTTTTATGCGGGTGATACGGTCCAGACTTTGATTCAATAAAATTTTATTGAGAGAGGTCCGTCCGGCATCGCGATCAATTCGCCAGGATTCCATTTGATCGACCGCAACAGGAGCATCGTCTCGAGAGCGAAAGCGATAACGCCGCTCGAGCGCTCCATAAAAAGCAAGTTCACGCTCAAGTTCCGCTACCGCGCGCGCTTCAAAGCTCTCGGACCACCGCAGCTGCAGAGCCCAAGCCCCGCCACTAGCGAGCCAGGGGAGGCCGAACAGTGAAGCTTTGAGAAGCCGTTTGGCTAAAGCCGTCTTCGTCATAAAAATCCTCGAACCGACTAAGTCCCGCACTAAACTTACCCGCATAGTTAAGTCGAACGACATATCCGACCTTCCGTCCCTGTCGAAGGGCATCCATCCATCCGCGCTCGAAATCAAAATAGTAGTTGATTCGACCCTTCACTTCTTCGCGTTTTTTCCATCCGGAACGTTCGCGAAAGACATTGAGCTGGCTAAAGCGGTTATCGTCTTCCACGAAACTCGTCCCCCCCGGGAGATCGCTTTGCAAAACATAGTAGGAACTTGCGAAGTAGTTTCCACCTCGACCCGCACTGAGATCATGCTCGACATAGAGTAGATCGCCAATTTGAAGTGCTGTCGACGGTCCCAGAGGACTTAGTTCTTGGGTCGTTTCGTTCAGTTTGTAGATACTTCGTTCCAGACGATGACGTCCGGAAACTGCCCGAGCTGATTCCATGGGACTTCGACGATCGCCGATGACTTTGGCGCGGATCATCTCTTCGCTGCCATCCAATTGAACTTCGTTTTTAGTCTCAGAAAGAAAGGTGCGGTCGATTGGCAATTCCCAGCCCGCAAGGCTTGCAACTGCGCCCTCCTTGACGGCCTTGCCGTTCACCACAAGTTTAGGAAGCGATCCGAGATCTCGTTTTTTGATTTCTTCCTTTAATAACCAAACAGAATTCAAGAGTATCTGTCCGGTCTCGAAGGTGGAGCCAAAGCTCTCGCCATTGAAGAGAGTGGCGAGTTTCTTCCGCACTCGATTTCGTAAAACCGAGGGAATGCTTTTAGATTCGTGCAGGGAGCGAGCTAAAATCGCAATGAAAGATCCCGATCGTCCAATATAGCCATTCCACTGAGGCATCACAGTCCTTTGGATAAAGTCGGTCTCGGTAGGACGATCCAATGCCTCTTCGAGACTTTTCTTCACGTAATCGACGAGCTTCTGGCGTAGATCCTTCACTGAAACAGCAGCCTCCTCATTGGCCGCTGCCAGAGCCCGCAAGGCATAGGCGGCAAGAAGAGGATTCGACTGATTCATAGCGCCCTCGATGGCAAATCGCAGATCGGCGGGACCCAGACTATCTTCAATCAGATTCATACGAATGAACTGACTTTTCAGATAAACATCCAGGATCGGCGTTTGAGTTGTTTGAAAGGTGTAACGATGCATGGACAGCGCGCGAAAGGCCGCCGCCACATCAATTCCTTCCAAAAGTTTGGGATCATTGACTGAGGCGAAGGACATCAAAATATAATACTGAAGCCGAAGATCGGCTTCTGCTCCCGAAAACCAGCTAAAGAGGCCACTGCGATCGCCCTCTTTCGCCTGAAGAGCTTGGATTTTCAAAATTCCACTTCTGGCGTTCTCAATCGCGGTTTGAAGTGTTTTCTCTTGCTCTGCATTCAACCGAAGCCTTGGTCCTGAAAAAATCCCTAAAAACCAGTGGTAGATTTTGCGGAAGAAACTTTTAATCGCGACCCAGACACCGCTTTCCGTAGAATCTAGCGCCGTGGCTTCAACAAGACCCAAAACCGAGGCGATCGCCAAATTGGGAAGTGTCGTATTTACCAATTGTTCAGCGCAACCAAATGGATAGGCCGTCATCCACTTCAAAGCAGGAATCACTGTCCCCGATAAACCTTCGAAGGTGCGTACCTTTAGAGTCGAAAAGCTTTCTCCTTTTGCGAGCTCCAAGTTCAACGGCTTTCCATTTTCGATATCCTCTCTGACAGGCACTCTGGCAGATCCATCTATGACTGAAATTTCCTGGGCGAAACTCAGCTCTTCGCCGTCAACCATCACGCGGGCAACAATCGATTGCGGTCCAATCTGTGAATCTGAAAGTACGTTGATCGGTATGCGATAGCCGAATTTTTCACCGCCTTTGATTGCGATTTCCTTTTGCTCCAATTCTCCCTCACTCGTAAATCCTGTGGGGATCTCGATTTTAAGGTCGATTTTCCGCGTGGAGGATTTGGAAAGGTTCTCGGCTTGCAGACGTAGGTGAAAGTTTTCGCCCTGGCGAATATTAGCGGGCATAGCGACCGTGATCGGAAGCGATGAATTAGCTTTGAATTCCGCGGTCGACTCACCAAAGCGACCCTTTTTATCAATGGCAACTGCGGTGGCCTTCCAGATGGTTTGATTGATGGGGAGTCGAAAGCTGACACGGGCTTTGCCATCCGCATCCGTTAGTACGGTCGGATTCCAATAGGCAGTGTCTTCCTCTTTCTTCGGTTCTTCCTCAGGCTTTAAAGCTGAATAGCTGTGATTCGGCTTGAATAATCGGGCAATCGTTTCCGCATAACCGTAACTTTGAAAATCACCGCTGAAAAAACTCATAAGATTCAGACGATCCGTTGGATAGAAAAAATCCATCAGCTGAGGTCGGAACTCGGGTTGCAAATCTAAAACAGCCCGATCAACAACCGAGAGAGAAAGCTCAGATTTTACGGGCGAATTTTTATAATCCAGCACGCGAATTTCAATGCTTTGCTCTTTTCCAGGTTCCAAAACATCGTGAACGGGTGTAACCGTTACTTTTAGGTTTTTATCAGCTGGCAGAATTCTCAGTCTTATAGATTTTTGTTTGAATCCAACAACGGGATCGGAATACGACACGATCACATAGGCCGCGGAGCCTAAATCTTCCCGCAGTTTCAGATTGATCCAATAGGACTGTCCTTTCACTATTTCCGCATGAGTGGAATAGACTTTTCGTCCCGCAACCGTCGTGTAAATTGTCCCACGGTCAGATCCCTTGATCCCCCACTCTTCCGGAAGCAGAAGTAGAATCTTAGCTGTCTCATCAACGAGATAGGTGTCACGCCGAGTGAGCAATACGGGATCTAGAACCTTTTTTATCGGTGCGGTCGATTTTGGATCCGCAACCAAAATTTCTGTTTCCGAAACTTCCTGGCCACCTTTTTGATCATTGAGATTGACCTTGACGATCACAAGACCTGATTTCTCTGTAGGAAAATTCAGGCGCAGTTTGCCTTTGTCGTCAGTCGAGATGTTTTCTTTTTTAAGAAGCTCGCGACTTCCCCCATAGGGCAAGTGATAATATTCAGCGCTTCCAGAGGTCTTCCCAAAGGGATTCCCGGCAGGAGTCAAAGCGCGTAAATCAGCATAGGCGCTTTGCCCGGATTCTACATAAACCCCCGAGGCCCGAAGCTGCAGAAGAATATTTTTAGTGGCTTCAAAAAAAGATTTGCTGCCGGATGCATCATTGCCGTCGCTATCAACGACTCGAACTCGAACCTGAAGTTTGTAGTCGTAGCCCGGATCCCCCGGAAAATCTGTGGGAAGATTTACAGTCACTGTGCTGCTTCCACTGTTCCCGAGACTAACGTTTTCCATTACATGAACTGAGATGGGAATGATGGGACTCTTGGCGTCGCCGGAAAATCCATAAGTAACAGGATTGCCTGCCTCGCCCAGGCCCGCGTCGTCAATCCATTCAGGTCCATCAAAACGACTGCGAAAAACTTCGATGCGAGCGGTGAGACCCATCGGCACACCCCCAGCATAGCGTTCACTTTTGATGGTAAGCGGGAATTGCTGACCCGGCTTTAAACTATCTACCGGACTGGAGAGCGTTACAAAGAAAAGCGGTTTTACATAATCTTTGACTCGAATTTCGCCGCCATGATCTTGGCCGTTTACCTGGGATTCAATGCGGTAAACACCCGATGCTTCGGTTTTAAGTACTGCTTCCCCGGAATACGACGCAAATTCCGTGACCTTCGATGACACCGCATCTGCTACCAAGCTCCCATCTGAGGTAAAAACTTTAGTGGAGACTTCTCCTTTGGATTTGAAGATCGCACTGAGTCCGGATTCCTTTTTGCGTAAGATTCCTTTGAATTTGGCCGTGTGACCCGGCTTGTACATGGGGCGATCGGAATAAATAAAGACATCCGGAAATTCGGCATTGGCCGAAAGAAATTCGGTATCGATGACTGCCGTACTTTCGCCCTTCTGTAAAACAGCAATAACTTCGTTAGCCTTTCCGGTCGAAAGTTCCACAAATCCATTTTTGTCGGTGTCGCCACTTCCGATCCATTTTCCATCGATGCCCCGAAGTAGCGCGGAAACACCCTGCTCAGCCTTTCCTTCTCGGTCCGTGACCCGGATCAAAGCCTTTCCATCCGTTTGTTCAAGAAGTGCTCTTAAATTATTGACGACCAAGAGTACCTGTCCTTCGTTGGAACCTTGAATGGCTTGCAGCACGTAAAAGCCGGCATTTTGCGGGGGCAAAGCGACCAGTCTGCTACGAAAGTGGGATTCGCTTCCGAAATACCACTCGAATCCCGGTACATCGAAGGCCTCGTTGTTGTCGTCTTTATTGGGGTTGATGGTGAATTCCGTGATCAATTCGAAATCCTTGGGAGTTCTGATGATCTTCTTCGGCCCTGTTGAAAGCGAGGTTCCCGCCTCAAAGAAATCCGCGCCACCCAATTTTTCCTTAAAAGGATCTCGCACCGAGCTTCGCACGCTGTAGCGGATCCAGTCCGGATTGACTTGCGTTAGATTCAGGCCCCGCAAAAGGTAACGGGCTGAATTGTATTCGCTAACGGGTTCTTTCCAGGAACGCCGTAAATCAATCTGCTCTGAAATAAAGGACTTCATGTCTTTAGGCTTAAGAACACGCAAAGTTATCGGGATATTGTTGTTGTAAATGAGTTCGATATTGGGTGCCTCGGATGGGGAAAAATCCCTGCGCACCGTGAGGTAAAAGCTTTTTGAGAAAGCCGGAAAACTCACCAAAAAGAGCATTAATAAAAAAGATCGCAGACTATAAAGTCGACTTAGATTGTTGCTCATTACAAAGCTCCCGATTTTCCTTTAAAGACAATTTCGTTTGCGCCGACTTCGCCAGACATTGCAACAGCAGGAATTGCTTCCAATATCTTTTTTGCTTCCAGAACTTCAGCGGCCATAGCGACAGTCTCCTCGCTCGTCCAACCGTGTTCCAAGATAGATGCCAGAGCCTTGCCGAAATTAACCAGTACGGCCTGCGAAGCCGATTGAGTGGCCAAAATTTTCTTTAAGGCTTCCGGGGCCTGCGCCAAGGTTGGCAACTTTCCAGAACATGCTTCTTCTATGCGACTAAGGACTTTATTGTGAGGAGTGACCAAGACCAATGACTTTCCGCAAACATCCTTAACAAAAATTTCTCGTCCCAAATTGGATTCAAAAAGTTCGGACCATTTTTCGGCGTTCGCACCACTGCTTGATTGATCGATCAGAAGTCCATCGAGATTTCGTTCTTTTCCTGATGCACCTAGAAAGAAATAGGCCGCAGTGAAATAAGCTTCTTTTCGAGTAGTCATCGCGTCCTTTGCGAGAAGTTGAATGAAATCCTCGGCCTCGATCACCTGCGGACGCGGAATTCCCTGAATGGCCAAAAGATGAGTTGTTGCGGGAAGTGCCTTAAGAAAACGATCATGCATTTCCACATTTTTGATTCGATGACTTTCACTGAGAGGCAAGCGGGCTTGCGAAACTTTTAAATTTCCAGAGGCAAGACCCGAGAGTTGGACGTCGACGTTCGAATTCATTCCGAAAAATCGTCTGCCGGCCCGCTCAGTTCCACTAGCAAGGCTTGCGACGTTGACTCGAATTCTGGCATCGTCCGACAAAGGCTTTTCCAGCAAACAGTGACGAGCACTCCAAACGGCAACATTCGGATCACGGCTAATTCCAAGACAGTTTCCGTTTTTCACTAGAGCGATTTTCTGCCGCGAAATACTAAGAGGAATAGCCATCAGCTCCGCGTCCTCTGTTTTTTGATCGGGCGCAGACCGGGTTGCTGCAATCAAAAGCTCCAATATCTTTAACTCCGTGGCGCCAAGATCTTGGATTGCGAGGCCGATCGGCTGCACCAGCGATGATTTATGAAAATAATAAAGATGCAGTGGCTTTTCGCCGAGAATTTTTTCCACTACGAAATCAACTAGGCGACCGCTCCAGGCCCCATCTTTTTCCGGTAGAGCACCCAAAACGCCACCCGATCGCAAGAGCAGTCCCTGGTAAAGATTGGACTGGCGAAAATCTTTGTACCATTGGCTTTTGTCGGTAAATTTTACGAGATCTTCGCCTTCTTTTATAGAAAGCGCATAGCGCGGTTCGGGCGCTTTCACAGCCCAAGAGGATATAGCCAAAAACCCCACAATTATTGAGAGTTGTTTTTTCACAGTACTTTTTCCCATCCTTTCCATCGGAAGACGCCCTTGAATCGCGGATTTCCAGGAAGTGGTTGCCACTGCCCTCCCGGTGAATTCAAAAGCTCGGCCCAAGAAACTTTGCGAAGAGCTGCCTCTTCAGAGCTCGCTCCATTGTGATACATCAGCAGCAGGGAATTGCGATCCGAATAGGGCGACTTCAAAACCAGCATCAAATGCCATCGATCCGTGGGCTTTTTCTCCGCAGAATAAAATGCCAACAAATCTCCGCTTCGCATCTCACGAGGATCTGCATTCAACGTGTGAAATTCAAAATTGAAATGAAGAAGATCTTCGGCAGGGACATAGTCCACGAAGTTTGATGAACGGTCCTGCCACTTCTTGGCACTGTCGCCGAAGGTGCGATAATAAACAAAGCGCACAAAACCGGCACAGTCGCGTTGAGCCGGATCCCAATATCCGGAAATTTTTTGACTCTGCTCCAAAGCCACACGCAACATACGACTTTCAAAGACTAAACGAAGTTCTTCTCTCTGAGTTTTATCGCTGGCCCCAAAAACCGCATTGGAAGCAAGGACTGCGGCGAATAGCACTAAGAAACGTATCGGCATTGGGTCCTTAGTAATCTTCGCTATTAGAGTTTTGCGATGCTTTATAATTCACAACCCACTCGGGCCATATTTCATTGTCGCGCGGTTTTGGATCATTACCGGGAACATAAACAAAAGCATTCGACCCCTTATCGATACGTATGAAAGCCATCGTAATCGTCTCCCCGGGCTTTGCTAAAGGGGATTTGATGCTGCGTTTTATTTCAGTCGGCTTTCCACCGTTCAAAACAATATTCAAAGTTCCAATTGTGTGCCCCTTGTCTCCACCAGGCCAATAATTAGCGTCGATGCGATAAATCCCCAGTGGCGGTGCCTTGTGCGTGTAGAGATAGGGACCGTATCCGGGTTGATCGAAACTGCCACCCTGTTGATTCAGATAAAAAGTGCCGCCCGAAGGAGAGCCCGTTCGCGCCCAAAAGACATGTTCGGTTTTTGTTTGGCTCTCGGTGATCGGATCTTTCAATCCTGCGCTGGGCTCGTAAATGTGGAGATCTGTATAGACGCCATCAGTATCACTGGTCAGTACGACCATGATGGGAACAGGGTTTACTTGGGCGAAGACACTCCGTTCTTCTGTGACCGTACCCGCCTTGTTGCTGCCTTGGACCACGACTGTATTTTTTCCGGACGATACCGGAAAAGATCGGCGAAAGGCGCCATTGAAAGTCCGCAGCAAATATCGTCCACCATTGATGTTCACTAGGATCGGATCAATTGTTGGATCGGAAACCTGTCCTGAGACCGTGATCATCTGGTTCACGGTCCAGCCACCCTTTGGTTCGCTGAGGGTGATTTCGGCTTTTGATGTGCCCTGACCAATCAGCTTTCCAGATTGCCGGTTGCTAGCCTCTGCTAAAGTTGCCATCAAAAAAACTGCGAAAAAAATCAAGGAGAATTGTCTCATCTTCATCCACCTAGTCTCGGGAGTTTAAATCTGTCTTAAGCTTAGGGGCAATCAAAGAGACCGCAAGGAAGAGGAACAGCTAATTCGTAAAACTAATCTGCCGAGTCAAATTATCCAGATTGCTCGCAAAGAAATCTGGAGGCTGAAGGTTCTATAGAGGCAGTTTTTGACCAAATGGCCAAATAACGTCGCCGTGTTTACGATTCATGTTATCGATGTGCAATCGACAAGCCTTAAGTATCTCGCCGGAAATTTCGTCTAACTGTGTTTTTCGAAGGTCACCTGCAACCCGCATTCCGGCATCAACCATGACGGAACGCTCCCAAGAGGTGCCGTGATGGTGCTCGGAACTAAATAACTCGAAGTCCCCCATAGAAATAAATGCGTTATAGAGGGAAGTCGCAAAGGGAAGATCTTTTTCACGCAACTCGCTCGTGGACAATCGAGTTAAAAGAGCGGCCGCTATGCAATCGGCCTGAAGCTCGAGTTCCCGCACATGTTTCTTTCCATTTTTTTCGCGAAAAACGTAGGGGTCTAAATGCCAGTACTGCAGTTGGTGGGCAAATTCATGGGCAATGACTGCCGACATAGACCACGAGTTCGAGTTTTCACTTCGAATCAATTGAAAAAAGAGACGTGGATCAAAAACCAAAAATCCAAGCCCGAGAGAAACAGCATTCGGTGCTGCAAAGAGTCCTGAACCCACACAAAGTTCGCGGTTTTTCACGACAGGATCTCGTTCCGAAGGAAAAAATTTGAAAAACTTTTTTATCTCTAGCAGAAGCTGCTCTTCAAAATCTTTGACATCAATATGCAAATCACGCGTTCTCTCGTTGGGCTTGGAATCGCGAAAGCTTTCCGTCAGCAAAAGACTACGAAATGAAGCTGGTGGAATTTGTAATTTAAAGAACTCTTGAAGATCCGCGACAACACAACGAGGATCAGTTCTAAGATCCTTGGCGCCCGGCGAATAATCCTTCGCGCGATATCGACCGAGAGGACTGCGGTTTTCAATCCCCTTGAAGATCAATTCTCGTACACTGGGTAGTTTATCCGCGCGTGCTCCGGAGACGAGAGTGAATCCACAAAGAATCAGTATAAGATTCGCTGAATTACGCATTGACCGACTTGCTAGTGATAACGGGCGTCAGGGTCAACAGACTTTGTCGGCCCAGGCCTCTAAAGCAATGTTTTTCCAGACTTTATATAAAATTGCTTTAGCGATAACGCATCATACGGTTAGGGTGTATCGTCCATTCACCGTTGTCATCGAGTTGATAGTGATTCATGGTACCGACTTCCAGATCACTACCCATCTTGTACACAGTTCCGCCCTTATTTTTTTTCTGCGAGGTCAGTCCGTTAAACAAGTGTACCTGCTTAGCTATCGGAAATTCACAAATGTTTTTTCCATCCTCAACAACAGCCTTCAGATATTTTCGAATGTCCAACAGCTGGGTCAGGCGGATCTCCCGACGCAGAGACTGAGGCGCAGATTTTCCACAAGCTTTTAGGGGTTTAAGCATCAGCAAAGCGTTGAAAGAAGCATCTGTCACCGGTCCACTTCGAAACAATACGTCAACCCCTGCAAGCGAATCCGTAAGGCCATCTGGCACTCGAACTGTGTCCTTCAGTGGATCACCTCCACGATAGTAACGGGCTCCATTCGTAGAGCCGTGATCGGATTGAATGATGATTAAACTCTTTTCAAAATGGCCGGATTCTTTAAGTGAAGCTACCAGGTCGCGAATCATCGTGGTCGCAAGGTGAAGTTGTTCCAGATAGCCGCTCTTTCCAACAAAGTGCCCGTGTCGGTTCAACTCATAAGGTCCGTGAGGAGGATTAAAATAGAGATGAAAATATTGTCCAGCCCTTGGGGCACGCGGCAAAATATCTTTCACTAGGGAATTGAACTGTTTATAGGAAGCGAAGCCACGAAGATCTCCACCTGCACCCTTTACTTTGAGCAAGCGACTAAAGGGACCTGATCCGTTGTCAACAATGTGAGGACGTAAGACTACGGGCACAACGCGCAGGAGCCAAAAGTCAGCGACAATGCGAAGCCTGGGAGATTCCACGAGCTCGATCTGTTCACTGGGGCCAAACTGCGGTCTGGGTGCAACTGCATAAACCTGCGTCTTAAATCCGGCCTTTCGCAAATCCGAAATTATATTGTCGCGCGCAGACTCCTCGTGCCAAGAATTCAGAGTCATTTTTTCTGGATCAAAAAGAGTCCCAGAAAAAAAGGAAGCAAAGGATGGGATCGTCGCCGGATAATTCGAGCGGGCTCGTGGGTAGTGAACAAATTCACTGAGAATATCGGGGGAAATTTCCATCTCACGCATAGACCATTCGAGCCATGGTCCGTAATAACCATCCAATAACATGTGATAAATGTTGTAGTCCGCAGATGAGCCTGCGATCTGCTGAATGGAAACTTCTTCCTTTTTATTGGAAGTATTCAGACTTGGCTCACCTTTAGCAAAAAGAATTGCGGGAAGGCTCATCAGTGAAAAAACCACTGAAAAAACGCCTAAGAAGATACCCGCTTTTTTGAGATCGCTGCGCACAAGAGCCCAGGTTCCGAAGCCGAAAAGAATGATCTGAACTAGTCCGGCAACCGGTCGAGCGCTGACAGTCTCTGTTCCCGACTCGATCGGCCCAATATCAATCGGCAGGATAAGGTCAAAAAGATAGATTACTAAGCCTGCCGCACCACAAAGTGCCGCCAGCGCCTTTGAAATTCGAAAGGGAAGAAAACGGAAGCTAATCGCAAGTAGCAGGAACAAGAGCATGGCGAGGCAGACAAAAAGGGCAAAAAAGGTCCGGGGCGCGATCAAATCCTGGGCGTTGCCCCCTAAAAGTACCGCGGGAACCGAAATAAATAGGATTCCGACCAATGGGCTAGCAAGACCCAAAAAGTAGCCCAATGGTTTCATGGACTTCGGATTTAGAATTTAGAGCAGGACTTCGCAAGCAGGCCTGCCTAATAAGCCACAATTTGAGCCCTGAGCCCCTTTAAAAAACAAAGACTTGACACCCTAGCCGATCAGCAAGTATTTCCCTTTCGAATGGCAAATACAGTCTCGTCGAAGAAGCGTGTCCGACAAACCACCAAGCGCACTGAGCGTAATCGCAAAGCTCGTAGTCGCTTTAGAACATTCGTAAAGGATGCTCGTACCGAAGTGAATGCAAGTTCAAAGAAGAGCCCGGCTGTTGTTAAAGAAGCAATTTCAGAAATTGCTAAGGCAGCTTCAAAAGGCATCATTCACAAGAAAAATGCAGCTCGACGCATTTCTAGGCTTCAAACTGCCCTGAATCGCGCAACGACCAAAGCATAATTCTAAAAATATACTTTCTTAAAATTGAAAGGCACTTCGGGTTTTGATCCCGAAGTGCCTTTTTCATTTGTCGCCAGAACAAGGCGTTCTGAGAACAAATCGAAACTCATTTCTGATACCAAGCTAAATCAATGGACTCCGCCCGTGGCCGCTTGCTTTGCCATAGAAGTCTCGGACCTGACCCGAGAAGAGGCTGTCTGCCGAAAAATCAGGCCAGTGGTCCTTGTCAAAACCAGGAGCCATCTCGAGTTCCTTCTTTGTGCGATTGAGAATAATCTGTTCCTCGTTTTCATCCACAACCAAAGAGCGCCATGGCACTGCAAAAAGTTTATCCCCCATTCCCATGAAGCCTCCGAACGATAAAACCGCGTAGGCAACTTCGCCGGTTTCAACGTTGATCATCAATTCTTCGATGCTGCCCA
Organism: uncultured Bacteriovoracaceae bacterium; assembly: GCA_964636255.1. Taxonomy (GTDB): domain Bacteria; phylum Bdellovibrionota; class UBA2428; order UBA2428; family UBA2428; genus CAXNGS01. The sequence continues at coordinate 78,577 of CAZWNW010000008.1, forward strand.
GGTCCTCGCCCTGGGAATTCACCACGTTCGTTCCAATTACTGATCCAGCTGAAAGTGTCCTTCGATATTTATCTCCCATGTCTGGGTACCTCCTAAATGATTTGCTTCAAAGACTTTCCGGCTTTTCAATTGCGCACGCAAACTGAGTTAATCGAAGCTTTAAAGTGATTAAATCGAATCAGTAATAGGTGGCTGCTGAACACCAGTAGTTTTCCTCACCAAATCGGACAGAGCAGGACCTTCTAAAACTTTTCCTTCACAGGAAAATCGTGAACCGTGACAGGGACAGTCGAAACTTTTCCGAAGTGCGTTCCAATGGACGATGCATTTCATATGGGGGCAAACAGCATCAAAGACGCGAAGCTCCTTTTCATCTCTATATGCAGCGATCGACCCGTCTTTCGTTTTGAATACTGCGCCCTCGCCGACCTCTAATTCTTCGATCGGCGGGGATTTTTGGCTGAAAGATAAACGATCTTTGACGAAAGACTTTGCAACATCCCAGTTCTCCTTAACAAATCGTAGCAAGCCCTGCGGGTGAAGTTGGGAGGGAGAAAATAGTTGATCATAGATTGTTTTTTCGCCTTGCAACTGGGAAGCCAAGATTTTCCCTGCCAGACTTCCAAAGACAAGGCCATCGCCCGAAAAGCCTGATGCAAATGAGGTGTGCTTTGAGAAGGGTTTCATTCCCACGACAGGAAGTGCGCAGGAAGAATCGTAAAACTGGGCCGACCATCGAAAACGTATTTCCTCTATAGGAAAATGGCTGCGTGCGTAGTTTTCTAAGGCTTGCATGGAATCCTTTTCGTTTCCATGCCCGGTTTTTCTGTCCTCTCCACCAATGATTAAATATGTTTCATCATTCCATTTTACACTGCGTATGTAGTGATATGGATCCGCATCATCCCAATAGAGCCCGTGCAACATGGGGACTATATTTTTCAGTGAAGCAGCCAAAATATAGGAGCGATAAGGTGCCAAGGAACTGTGGACTATGCCTCCACCCAAGGGTGTATGTGTTGCAAAAATAGCGTGTTTTGCAAAAACATTTCCCCCCGTATGGGTGACTCGAATTCCGGCCTCCGTTTCTCTCCAGTCACGCACATGGGCATGTTCAAGGATTTTCACATTTCCCCTCGATTGCAGATCTTCGGCGAGCTTTGCTAGATATTTCACAGGATGAAATTGCGCTTGGCGCCCAATGCGAAAGGCGTGGTTGAATTCAAATGGCAACGCCAATTTTCGAACCCATTCGGGATTGATCGAAACACGCTCTGACGCCGCGAATTCTCGCATGATTTTAGATTCGTCGGGCCCCTCACTAAAATAGTAGCCATCGACTCGTTGGAATTCACAGTCGATTTTGATTTCTGACACAGTGGACTCGATAATTTCGATGCCCTCCTCCATCGAGCGCGCAAGAGTCTTTGCAGTCTCCAATCCGTAGCGCTCGATCGTATCGGAATAGGAGTAGTCGCACAGAGTTGATAAGTGGGCACTTGAGAGTCCCGTTGTTCCCGAGCCGATGGGACCAGCGTCAAGAATGACGATGCTTTTGCCGGCCGCAGCCAAATACTTCGCTGCCGTCAGGCCCGTGATACCCGCACCCACAATGACTACGTCAACGCTCAGCTCTTCTTGAGATTTTTCAAGCCTCTGCCCGCGTCGCTCGGATTGCCATATAGATACGGATTCAGTTGTTTCCAAGTGAGTCTTCATTGCTCCGCACCTTCCTGGTGCCCCACCCGACAAAATGATTTTTCAACTTTTCCTATTGAACGTCAAAGGAGAAAAAGTGCAGGTTCCTTCCAAATCTGACTCGCTCAAATTTTTTTGCGAAGTTTTTGCAACAATCCGCTGCCAGTCTGGAACCGTATATGCTTTTTTGAGAAGTATTCACGCAATTACAGCAGAGCTCCTCTATAGTTTTTTTAGATACAGTCAGTGAACGAAAGGAGTTACGCAAATGCATTTACTCTACACACTGCTTATAGGACTCTTAGTTGGTCTTGCGGCAAAACTGCTGATGCCGGGAAGGGATCCAGGTGGATTTGTAATCACCGCCCTCTTGGGCATCGCCGGTGCCTTCGTGGCTCGCTTTATCGGGCAGGGGCTCAACATCTACAACGAGGGTGAGGTCGCAGGCTTTATCGCCTCCGTATTGGGTGCGATTTTGCTCCTCTTCATGTATCGAGTGCTCCGCGGCCGAAGTGTTTAAGAATCTGCATTATTTGGCATGAGCCGTGCGGGATCCATCCAAGGTTTATGCCTTGATGGGGTTTCTGCACGGCGCTCAACTGTGAAATTTGCTCCTGCGATTCTTAGTCGCCCGCCGAGCCAAAGTACTCTCGAATTTTTTCTGACCTAAGAAAATTCCTGTAATGGCATGCACGGTCCGCATGATCCACAAGTTTAAACGCATCGGCTGTCACTACATAGGAACTGCTTCCACCAGGGAACATTGAATCACGTCTCGCACCTTCGCATAGATGCAGGGGGAATTTTCGAAATTCTTTGGCCTGCCAATCGGGTACCGCCAGAAGCAGTAGACATGTTTTTTGCACGCTCTTCCTGGAAGCTATATCACGCGGATTTTTTTCTAAATTCTGTGTGTGAAACAAGAGAGTTTTCTTCAAGTTATCTACAAAAACTTCCGCAAAACCTTGTGTCACCTTGCGGATGATCGGCAACGATTCGTGCAAATCTTCCTGCAAAAGGACGATCGAGGTCCGCCCAACTGACTTGTACTCGTCCACGATGTCTTGGGCCGCCAAAAGCTGCGAAGCCGTGATGGCGTCCACACTTCCCTGTTCGGGATCCAGTATCCAACGGGTCAAGCGATCGCGAACAATGCGGTGAATGCGTGATTCAAAAAAACTTCTGCCGTGTTCGAGGACCGCTTCTTCATATATTTTCTTCAAAGCTTCGCGGGCCTGATCATCCGCGAGTCTTTCGGCGGGATTCTCCGCAACCATAGTCCGCGGCGGGCTGAGAACAAGAGCGGTCTGGATGTAATTCTGAATGTTTCGCAAACGCTCGATGGTCGTGTCGTAGACGATGCGGCGATTACCAGAAATATCCTTTTTCTGATCTTCGAGTCCGTCCTCTAAATAGCGGAGTACATTCCCTAGAGATTCCAGCGGACTACTTCCACGAATCGTGCCAACATTCACTTCAGTTTCGACATCCCACAAAATGATGCGCGGATCGGGCTGCAGTACGCGCATTCTCTCGCCTGAAAGACGAGAGCGGGCCGAGCCTATGAGCCCCCGAGTGTTGTCTTCGATCTTTTTCAGACTGATTGCATAGACATCGGGGTACTTTTCCCGGATATCTTTGATGGGATAAGTAAAAAAATCGATGATTCCACTGGCCGCAGCATCATCGCCATAACTTGGCGGCTCCATCACACCCACGAGCCGCCAACCAAATTCGGCATCGTCCACGATTTCGAAAACTGGGTTGGGAGCTCCATCGCTGGGATAGACGACTGCAGGCACTGCGAAATTCTTCAATTCGGACACCGCTTTGCGCACGGTCCGAAAACGCTCTTCGTCTGACGTTGCGTCTCCTAGTTTAAGTTCGTACTCGCTCAGAACTGAATAGGCGGAAACCTCAAAAGATCTTAAGGCCGTTTCTTTTGCATAATACATGCGCTGCAAATCAGCCTGTCCACTGTTCGAGGGACGCACGCCGGTTCGAACTTGTTCGAGCCATTCAAAAAAAACGCTCGCATCGCGGTCCAGGAGTTTCAAACCTTCAGAAAAATCGTCGTCAAGATCATCACTGCGCGCCCGCAAATTCACCAATCGATTCATTTCAGTTGCTGCACACCACTGGTTTGACAAGGCCTCTAGCGCGCAGGAAAAAGCGCTGTGAATGCCTGCTTCATCGATCTTTCGGATTTTCGACACTAGTGAAGCTTTCCGCGAATATTCAACTGCACTTCCGATCAACTCAACGCCCGCACCAACGGCCAAGCTTAGCCCTCCAGATACCAGCACTGCGCCGATAGAACCTGCCAAGGCAGCGAGGTCAGAAAAAATCTGTGGCTTGCCCAAAAAACATTGCTTGTGATTGAGCGACTGAGTCAAAACAGTCTGCATCGAAACGACAAGATGTTGAGTCGCTAACCGGTCGCGCTGATGCGACTGATTGCGATCTTGTGTCTCTTCGCCGCGTGCGATTTGAATTTCGATTCGCCTCAAGGCGGACGCAAGTTCCTGCTGAGTAGCGGGGTCGGGGGAATTCTGCATTTGCAAAAGAATTTCATGGCGCTCACGGCGATCGGCCATGATCTGTGCCGAGCTTTCACCATTTTGAAGGTGTCGATCAAGTGCCGTCTGCAAACTCCGTACACTTTGAAGCGAAGAGGCCAACGACTGACAGTTTGGATCATCCTTTATGCCTTGAAGCATGGTCTCCAGAGATCGTGCAGCCGCTACGGCATTGTGCGTCCAGCTACCCTGACTTGGACACAGGCGTTCGAAGGCGCTGGTGAGCTGCCGAGCATGATCTAGATTTCCTCTGGGCGTCGTATTTACGGCGGCTTGCGAAAATGAACTAAGGAATTGAAAAACATAAACGGCCGCAAATGACCGCGCAAACTTAGACATCTTGAACAAGATCCCTCCCGAGTTCTCTCTACTCTGGCCAGGAGGTCTAACGGTGACCCCATAGAGGGTCAACTTTCCTAATCTAAATATTCAAAATTCACGCGGCGAGTCGTGGCAGCAATCCGCGACTCGCTAATTCCCGCCTAAAATTGCAATCACCTCTCCAGTTATGTAGCTCGAGTCTGCGGACGATGCGAGGAACACGAATGCTGGGGCAATTTCTTCTGGCTGAGCCGGACGGCCATAGGCCACTCCCGATCCAAAATCACGCATGTCTTCATCGGAACGTTCGGCCGGATTCAAGGGAGTCCACACGGGACCAGGCGCGACCGCATTCACCCGAATTCCGCGATCGATCAAATTTTTAGCCAGTGATTTAGTAAAAGCATGAATGGCACCCTTGGTTGCCGCGTAGTCTACCAATTCTCCAGATCCCTCGATGCCGGTAACTGATCCGCAATTTAAAATCACAGACCCCTTCTTAAGATGCGGCAATGCTGCTTTCACCATATAGAAATAGCCATAGATATTAGTTTTGAAGGCGTGGTCCCACTGGGCCAACGTTAAATCCTCTAATTTTTTCACATGGTATTGATAGGCCGCGTTGTTGACGAGTATGTCGATGTGGCCAAAGCGCCTTAAAGTCTCGTCGACCACCGACTGGCAGAAGTCTGGATCAGTCACGTCTCCGACTAAGGACAAACACGCACCACCTTCGTCCTCCTCAATTACACGACAAGTTTCTTCCGCATCAGCATTCTCTTGAGGCAAGTGGATAAAAACAACATCAGCGCCTTCGCGTGCATAAAGCACACAAATAGCTCGACCAATGCCCGAGTCCCCTCCGGTCACAATAGCGACTCGACCTTTCAATTTTTCAGATCCCCGATAATCCGGAGCGGAATATTGCGGTCGAGGATCCATTTCGGACTCCAAACCTGGAGGCTGCATGCCCTGCGGGGGAAACGGTTGTCGAGGTCGAGACTTGCGCGTGTTTTGTGATTTCTCTTTCATAGTAATCTCCTCTCGATAAAATTGATTTTATTTATATAAACAAATTACTTGAGCGCCGAATGATCCGAGCTAATTTGAAAATGAATGTTAAAAGAACTCTCCACGAAAATCAGTACAGACCAACTTACACTTCAAAGCGCGGCCCTTGCTTTTTACACTGCACTTTCATTTGCTCCGGTTGTCGTCATTCTAATTACACTTCTTAGTCGCCTGAAATTCGCCACCCAAGAGGAGCTCACAACACAAGTGGGCCACCTCTTTGGAAATGAAACAAAACTCGTCTTTGAAACTGTCCTTCGCGGGGCGGAAGCCTCCAGTCCAGACTTGGGCTCCTTCGCTGGATGGGGAAGCTTGCTGGTGCTTTTCATCTCCGCCAGCGTCGTCTTCGGACAGTTGAAAGAAACCCTCAACTTGATTTTTGGAAAGCGAAGCAGGCGAGCTCCGGCCAAAAACATGTTGGGAACGATGGGTCGAGCTATGGTTGGCCGACTGTTGTCCATGGGAGTGGTTCTAATATTCATTTTGGCCGCCCTAGCCTCGGTAATACTGTCGTCGGCACTGATAGGTGTGCTGCGAAGCACAGGCCTCTCAACAACACTCAACGAGACTGTGAGCGTCGTCCTATTTACTGTTATCTTCAGCTGCCTCTTTCGATTCTTGCCGCAAAATGCACCTCCCTGGAGAGCTAGCTTTATCGGAGGTTTCCTTAGTGGTGTTTTCTTTAGCATCGGAAAATTTCTGATTGGACTCTATTTGGGCCGGGCGGCCCTCGGCTCTCCCTACGGAGCCGCGGGCTCCCTCCTGGCTTTTTTGGTCTGGGTCTACTATTCGTCGCTCATTGTTTTCATTGGCGCAGAAGTGACAGCTACTCTCGCCAAGAAGAGTCGAGCGCTTTATACGCTTTCTTCTTCAGAGCCCCGACGATAGTTGTAACGATGATTCCGCTCGCCGCCCGAGCGAAAAAGAAATCGTCCTGCTACCCATCCAATACCGACTGCTGTAGCAACCGCTATCAGCGGATTCTTCCTAACGACGTCTTCCACCTGACTGCTGGCCTCTCGAACACCTTCGCGAGCCCGCTCATAACCCTGACTCAACTTTTCGCCCGTCTGGCTCAAAGTTCGTTTTGTGTTGTCCAAAATATTCTGCGCGCCACTAGTTTTTGACTGGCCATTTTGATGGGGAGCATCAGGACTCTGTGATTGTTGACGAACTTCCATTTTTATTTCTCCTTATGTTGATCGTTTAGAATGAGGTCGTGATGAAACGGAATCGGCATGCTGCCGTCTCCATGCAATAAAGACTCCCAGTGCTGCACCTCCTAATAGGGCAACACTGGGATGACTGCGGATTCTCTCCTCAATTGGAGGAAGGGGATTAATTGCTTTCACAGCAGAGGATTTAAAATCTTCCGCTGCAAGCACCAATCCCTCGCGTGCGTCGCGAATCCGCGCGGCATAAATGCTTTCCTGTTCATTGAGCGAAAGATCGCCCAAATAGGGGGCGCCATTCGTGGCAGTCGTGCCACGCCGAATTTCTGCTGTACGATTGAGAGGGCTGACACCACCCAGGGGGAGTGGCGCCATCAACATTGGAGGTCCCACTTCGAGGCTTAAATCGGCCTGTCGAAAATCAGACGAAGTCCTGGGCCCAGCCCACTCCTTCCGGGATTCGTTTTTCTCTAAGATTTTGCTACGGGCAACGCTCGCCGCCCCCAGAAGTGAAACGGCTGCGAGCGAAATGAAAATCAGAGCAACAATCGCGGCCCCCCAACTCCATCCCCACGCTCCACTGATCAAAAGAGCGATCCAAACACTGAGCCAAGTTACACTCAGCAGCACAAAGGACAAAATCAATCCAACACCCAATAGGGCGCGGCTTCCGACCTGAAGCACACGCACGCTTTCAACTTTTGCCAAACCGAGAATTGCCGCAAAAAGCTTGTGTACTTCTAAACTTATGCGATCGGCCAATGTCGACATGCTTCCTCTCTTTCTGTCCGCGTCAAAGTGGACATTCTATATTTTGATCCTTGATCAAAGTTCCCGGTAGGTCACTGACCAATGATTTTTAATGGGCTTCCCTGCTGATTGGCGCCACTTCGTCATCAGCAAAAAAGTGCAGAGAAAAACACTATGCTTTGTGATTCATAATGCGGTGCCGAAGGTAAAATGATTTTTAATTTTCTCTAAACGCTCGTGAGGCACTATTGTCCGATTCTGTTACGGGAGGGTACTCGGGATGATGATTTCAAAAAAACTTTTAACAATTGCATGCGCGCTTAGCTTCAGCACTTTAAGCACGCAGGTTCTCGGTGCCCAGGTCATCATGGAGGAAGAGGTCTACGTCCATGACCCCGACAAGCGTTTTTTGCCGATGCTACTTGCGAACCCAGATCTTGTTATCGATCACGTCTCTTCGAAAGGTTATGAGGTCTATGGGTCTCGCCTTCTGCCTCTTCTCCTCGAAGGAAGTGGCATTCCTTACTCACAACTTGCCGAACTCAGCTTTTTCACGCATATGGACTATCCTTCATATGAAGCGATTCAAGCATCTATGGTGGAAGCTCAGGCTAGATACCCACACATCATGAAGCTCTTTTCGATTGGAAAGAGCCGGGATGGCCGCGATCTTTGGGTGATGAAGATTTCGGACAATGTTGAGACTGATGAAATTGAACCGGAATTCAAATACATTTCTAGCATGCATGGTGATGAGATCACCGGCAGAGAATTAATGATCCGCCTGATCCAACATCTTGGTGAAGCCTATAGTTCCGGGGACAAAGATATCCAGTGGCTCGTGAATAACACCGAAATTTTCATTATGCCGTCGATGAACCCAGATGGTTCGGAACGTCGCCGGCGGGGTAATGGACGCGGGCTCGATCTCAATCGAAACTTCCCTGAACTTTCCACAAGCGAAACAGATCCGGAGGCCGCGTCAGAGCCGGAAGTTCAGGCCATTATGAAATTTCAGGCAGAACGGCACTTTGCCCTTTCTGCGAATTTTCACGGTGGAGCAGAGGTCGTCAACTATCCCTGGGACGCAGTTGTGGAACGTCATCCATTGGACCGACATATTTATGAATTGAGTGTGGAGTATGCGCAAAAGGCTGACTACTTCTATCGCTCAACCGAATTTCCGAATGGAGTTACGAATGGCTTCGACTGGTACCAAGTTACCGGCGGAATGCAAGACTGGAGCTACCGGGCACATAACGACCTGCAGGTAACGGTTGAACTGTCGGATCAAAAGTGGCCCCCATACAGTATGATCGATTTCTATTTCGAACAAAATCTTCCGGCTCTGATTGCCTATATTCATCGTGTTCACCAGGGAAGTGGCTTTATCATTGACGAAGCCAACACCTCGGGGACTGTTCGCGTACTCAGCGAAATGGGCGAAGATCTCGGGACCTTCCCCTTTCATAACTCAGAATTTTACAAGGTCTTGCCGGCTGGCACTTATCGCTTTGAGATCAGCACTCGCAACAATCCAAGCACAGTGAAGCCCTTGGATGTGGCGGTAGGCGATCAGAACTAAATTTCTGAGCTTGGCTTCCAAACTTGTTTTTCGGGGTTGAGGTAAAAGCGATTTATCGAAGAATCTGGACCCATTGATTGCGATATGGCAACGAGTTCCGATAGCAAAGAAACTCCCGCCAATCCTGGGCCCGCGCTGGGGTCCAGGATCCAGCGACCTTCGCTTCCCTGAATTTCAACCCAGGCATGTCCACCGTTCCCGTGAAAGGCCACCACAACTTCAGCGGGAATTCCCGCTTCCTGGAGTATCATCGCCAATAGCAGAGCATTGTGGCGGCAGACTCCGATTCCATTGCCGAGAAGTTCATCGAAATCATCAAGTCCCCAGCTGCCTGCCGACAGGGCACAAGTGTTCCAAGGCAAAAAAAGTTGCGTAAAACGAAGAGCCAGTGCCCAGCGCTGACGCTCGGAAGAACGAATGAATTCCTCGTGAGAAGTAAGCCGTGCAGCCGCGTTGAGAATTCTCTGCATCAACGGAGAAGGCCGCAGTGGCATCTGCTCGGGGAGATAGGGGCCCCGGTAGACCGGTGTCGTCGGCAACTGACCGCGAAAATGAAGGGGGAAAACTTGTGTTGAATCGAGATCCTCAATACTTCCGTCAGAGCGTTTCAATCTCAGCGCGGTAGCAGTGGTGGAGTCTTCAGACCTGCCTTCGCCCAAAAGTAGCGCCTGTTCGACTCGACCTTCGGAATTGCGAAATCGCATTTCTTTTCCTACCTGAAACAATTGGGGGACAGCCGACACGATGCTCAGTCGCTCCGATAACAATTTACCATTAAGTGGATGTAACCAGGTGCGTGGAACTTTGTAGCTTTCTTTAGCTACGCTGAGTGATTGGCCGTTAGAAAGCCGATAGCTTTTGATTTCCAACTGAATGATGAATTCTCCGTCAGAAGTGAGCCCCTCGAAACGGCCCAAAATAGGAAATTCAATCTCTCCACTTTCCACATGTTTCCACCACGCCGGGCGATCCCCATTCACAAGACGCAAGGATTTCACGCTTTCTTTGGCGCGAAATATTTGAAGCCATTCACCCACTTCGAAAACATCGTTGGAGTCTTCGACTTGTGCGTTTTGATAGAAAGCCGAAGTACTTAAATCGACCCTTCGACCCGTGATTTCTTCAACAAGTTGAATTTGATTTTGTTGAGCCCCTGAGTTCCGCTGAACATTCATTGCAGAGGAAGACGCAGAAAGTCCCAAAAAATGAAAGCGGTGAAAGCCCGCCGAAGTCATCATCTCGCCGCTATCATTCACCTGAAAGGGAAGGTGAATTGTTCTACCTGTTTGCAAAGCAGAGATCTGGACATGAAGGGGATCCTCCGAAGTTGAAATCTTCTCGGCCCTGCTTAGGACTTGATCCAGAAATTGAGGGGGGGTTTCCAAGGGGGTCGAACAAAGCGGTCGATCCGCAGCATGCGAGGCAATCGGCAATAAGAGTGACAGAACTGATCCCCTAAACATTTGAAAATACAGGGATCCTCTAAATTTCACGGCTCATATTTATAACGCATTGTGTCCAATTAATCAAGAATTCTCGCTTCTCCTCGCATCCTTGGGCGAGCAATCGTAGATTTCACACATGAGCTATCAGGCCCTAAAGACCCTCCATTTAATTGCTATGGTCGCGTGGTTTGCGGGGCTTTTCTATATTTTTCGGCTCTTTGTCTATCATGTGAAACACAAAGACAGCGCGGATCTGCGAACAGTGCTACCTGTGATGGAGCAAAAACTCCTTCATATCATCATGGGCCCAGCGGCGATCATCACACTGGCTACTGGCCTGAGTCTGGTGATTTCGCATTTTCCTGAGTATTGGCAACAAGGCTGGTTGCATGCAAAACTATTGGCCGTGCTGGCCCTATTGGCTTACCACGCCCTCGCGGAAATCACGGCTGCACGCTTTCGTCGCGGAGACTTCTATCTAACTGAAAAGCAGTGCAGGCTGATCAATGAAGTCCCTACGATCCTTTTGATCTCTGTAGTAATTCTCGTCATTTATCGTCCCTGGGCATAGGGCTGCCGGCATAAACATTTAATATTTATGCCTCTTTACGGACTTAATGAAAGCTTAATTCGCTTCTAGTGGGCAACTTGCTCATAATTGGATTCATGAAAGCAATTTCTCGCCTATCACTTATCTTGAGTGTTTCAGCCCTCTTCCTATTGGCGGCGTCTTGTTCCCAATACGGACTAGCTGAGTTTTCAAAGGATGATCTATTGGTCGCTCCAATTGATGGCGATCTTGATCCCCCACCGGCTCCTGAGGGTGGCGGCGGAGGTGAGATCGAAAATCCTCCTGTAAGTGGTGGAGGTGGTAACGGCGGTGGCGGTGGAAGCGATCTTCCTCCTGTAAACGGCGGTGGCGGAGTTGAACTTCCTCCTGTAAACGGTGGTGGCGGTGGAAGCGTAGTCGCACCCCCAGTTGAACCCCTACCTCCCAAAGTTGTAGTGGTCGACGGTGATGAAAAGGGTAAAGAATATTGCAAAGACGATGGACTAAATCCTGGATCTAACGGCAATGGGCAGGGTAACGGGCAAGGCAATGGCAACGGGCAGGGAAATTCAAAGGTCCTTGTTTGTCACGTACCTCCCGGAAATCCGGAAGCTGCACACTCGATATTGATTTCCATAAATGGATGGCTCAATGGTCACAGCCAGAATCATGATGGCGACCATCTGGGAGCTTGTGGTTCACAAGCACCGAATATTGAAGTCGACGACAGCATCTACAAAAGTTGCGAAGAATAACTACACTTTAAAGGGGCTGGGCTTAGCTTCGGCCCCGTAAATTCTGCGACTCCAAAATTGTAATCTGACTGCGTAAAGTCTGAATCAACGCACGCTTTGTCGAAATCTCTCCGGAGATTTTTCGACGCTCGTAAGCAACGGCCTCGGCGATCAATTGCTCTTCCAATTTTTGAACTTCCGTTTCCAGAGTAGTAATTTGATCTTCGAGTTTTTTAATTTGCTGTCCGAACTGATAACCGCGACGAAATTCAGCGGCCAGTGCCACTGGACAGACTTCTGTAAAGTATCGGCCGGCGCGGCCAATCTCAACGCCGCGCTCGTAGGTACAATAAACTTTCAGACCTTCTTGATAGCCCTTTTGATAAAGCGTGCGGTCTACCGCCATGCCATGTTTGCCACACTCTTCCATATGAGCCCCTAGCCGACTTGAGGCTTTGCCTTGTGATCCATCCCGATATCCCAACTGCTCCCACTCTCCGACAAGACACTCCTGTTTGGATATCGATGCACAGGTAGCAAGAAGAAAGATTAAGCTCGTGAGAACTATCAACTGAAGTCGCTTCATAAAAACAACCTTAACATTGGCGATGGATGTCTTCGATTCGGAGCGAGTCAAAATTTAGTCTAGGCGGAAACTACGCTGCGTCCTTTCCATCTTTGGATGTCGCCTCGTGGCTCTTTTCTTCCAAGAACGAAAGCACGCCTTGGACTGTTGTAGAGTGGGCACGTCGCGATGATTGCGCTTTGTCCATCTCGGTCGCTAAACGAACTCCTTCAAAAAAATCGATCTTTGCGCCAGCGACTGCGGCTCGACGCATTTCTTCAAACACAAGCACCGCCAGGGCTAATATGCGCACAAGCGGTGGCAGATTTTCGCTCCGGATCCCACGAGGATACCCTTCGCCGTTAGCCCATTCATGATGGCCTTCGATCATACGCAAACAATTCTGACTCACCTTTTTCAGTTTTTCCCGGGCGGCCTTATGCGCCAGCGTTGGATGCTCCAGAAAACTCTTTTTCTGCTGAACATCCATTGCATCGCGATCGGTATAGTAACTCTTGGAAATTTCACCACCTAGTTCAGCCATTGGTAAATCCATAAATAGAACCGCAAATCCCAATTCCTCCAAGATGCCTCGCAAGGAATAACCGTTCGAAAGGAAAAAGAGAACAGACACTGCATAAATTGCGGCCGAATCCTCGCTCACCTCTGCGTACTTAGGATTCTGGGCAATCATCCTTCTAAATTTCTGCAATTCTTCCGAAACAAAATCTGTGACTTCTATTCCTACTCGGGACAAATCCGACAAATAGTATGGGCGCTCCTTACGAAGGAGTGGATTGAACAAAGCCCAGATTCGCGACTCGACTTCTTTCGCATCGATAACAGGAAAGGCTCGAACTTCCCGATCTGCCTTTACGCGTGTTGCGACTTGATTGACCAAGTCCGCTGCCTGGTGAGATGTTTCTGCACCAGTGGATGGAGGTGATGTTGCATCGGCTTTCTTAGAAAAATCTGCATCCGTAACCTGTGTTTTCGGCTTCGCATCGGCAACCATCTCTTCAACCAGCAGGTCGCGCTTTTCAGAGGGAAGATCTTCGATGAGATCATCCGGAATCACCTCAAAGGCATTTTGGTCAACATGAGGGATCTCTTCGAATAGAATTTTTCCGGGTCGCTCTCCCCAGTGCAGTGAAGTCTCTACTACGTAAACATAAGGATCAGGATGATTGGCAATTTTATCGATTTTCGAGGCCGGCAAATCTTCACCTTGCTCGACCCACATGACGAATCGCTTGTTTTTTGGCAATCGGATGTAAATATCCACAGGCGCCTTGTTGTCAGCTGCATATTGAAAATCACGCACATGAAGGCGTGTGACCGTAACTTTTTTCAAAGCTTCTGCCTGCTTTGAGGTTTTGGTTTTTTTGGCCACGATTACCTATCGAACGTTTCGCAAAAAAGATTGATAAAAAGCTGCTGTCATATACTTGGCAGCTGGGCCGATTGACTCAACGCATCGACCCCTGCCCCCAACAGTCTCCAGTAGCAGAGCTAAAGCACCGATAAGATTCTGCATGAAGGACCTCGCAAATCCGAAGAACAAGGGAGGATGGCGCTCAGCCTTTGGCCCTCTTGCGGCCCTTCTTGATGACCCTCGTTACTCGGAAATCATGATTAACGGCGCCTTTCGGGTATTTGTCGAGCAGAACGGCATTCTCAAAAAAACTGCCGTCCAACTTCAAAGCAACGAAGAGCTCGTGCAACTTATGATTCAAATCGCACGATTCGTGGGCAAAGAATTGTCGGAAGAAAATCCCTATGTCGATGCACGTCTCCCCGACGGATCCCGCGTCAACTTGGTCTTGCCACCCACCGCCATTGACGGTCCATCGATGACGATCCGAAAGTTTCCGCAAAATAGTCGCGATCTTAAGGAACTTGTCCAAGGAGGTGCGCTTGATGACCGAATGGCATTTTTCCTCCACTCTTGCGTTACGGCAAAAATAAATATGGTTGTCTCTGGTGGCACAGGAAGCGGAAAAACAACTTTGTTGAATGCTCTAAGTTTTTCCATTGATCCTCATGAGCGATTGGTAACAATCGAAGACGCGGCCGAGCTGCGACTAAAGCACGAAAATTTGGTGCGCATGGAGAGTCGCCCCCGTTCGCCCAAACAAGTCGGCATCAGCATTCGTGATTTGATCATCAATGCACTTCGCATGCGTCCCGATCGCATTATTGTTGGCGAGTGTCGCGGTTCCGAGGCACTAGATATGCTGAATGCCATGAACACGGGGCACGAAGGTAGCCTCACGACCATTCACGCCAATTCCGCACGTGACAGTCTGCGGCGGTTGGAATCAATGGTTCTTACGGCCGGTAGCGAAGTCCCCATCAAAGTTATTCGCAACAACATTGCATCCTCGCTCAATCTCATTATTCAAATTGCCCGCATGCCCGATGGGGCTCGTCGAGTTGTTGAAATCATCGAAGTGGCCGGCATGGAAGGTGATACGATACTCACGCAGCCGCTTTTTCGCTGGGATCAAAAGCGCGGTTTTCACAGCACATCTCTTGTCCCTTCTTTCATGCCGCGCTTTGTTGAAAAAGGCGTGGCCTTCCCTAAGGACTTCTTCTCCGACGCCTACACCGTGAAAGTGACTTAAGACCTTTTCACAAAGCAATTCCTCTAGAGGGTGGAAGCTTTAAAGAAGGTGTTTTAGGATCTCGCCCAGAATGACTGCACGACGACTTCGCCACACCATTTCTTTTCTGTTGGTCGCTTTTTTCATAGTCGGCTGCACCGACGATCGACGCGCTGCCGAAGATGCTTCTAATAAAACACTTCGTCTTTCATTTACTGAAGATGTCAAAACCTCAGACCCGGCATTGGCCAGCGACACACTTTCCGCGGAACTCATCGGCAATATTTATGAAGGTCTTCTGCGATTTTCATACCTGGGACCGGCGGGACAAATTGAACCCGCACTGGCGAAGTCACTGCCGGTCATTCGCGATAAAGATCAAACATTGGTCTTTCACCTACGCACCGGAATTCTTTTTCATAATGACGGCTGCTTTCCGAATTCACGCGGACGCGAGGTCAATGCCCAGGATTTCGTTTATTCCTTGAAACGTCTGGGTGACCCTCGCCTTTCCTCTCCTAATTGGTGGATGCTTGATGGAATGATCAAGGGACTTAATGAGTGGCGTGAAAAACTCAGCACAGCAAAAGGTGATGACAGTGACCGGATTTTTAACGAAGAAGTTGAGGGTCTGAAAGCAACCGGAAGTCACATTCTCCAGTTCAAACTCACCAAGCCCTATCCGCAATTTCTACAAATCCTCTCGATGACCCACGCCTCGGTTGTCCCGCGAGAGTGCGTCGAAAAATACAAGGAAGAATTTTCTTACCGACCTGTCGGGACGGGCCCCTTCCAAATCGTAGACTGGAAACGCGGCTCGAAGATCATTGCAAAAAAGAATCCGACTTTTCACGAAGATTTTTATCCTTCGGTGGGTGATGATGAAGAACGCAAAGAGGGCCTTCTTCAAGCAGCGGGAAGCCCCCTACCTTTCGTTCAAGAAATCCAGTGGGATATTTTAAAAGAAGAACAACCCCGTTGGTTGAAGTTTTTATCCGGTGGATTAGACGTATCACTCATTCCAAAAGATAACTTCAGCGACGTCATCAATGCATCGGGTGAACTAAAAAATGACTACAAGGAAAAAGGCTTCCGCCTGAGAAAAGACCTCTCACTCACCACTTGGTGGATTGAATTTAACAACAAAGATGCGCTGCTGGGTAAAAACAAAAAACTGCGCATGGCCATCGCACATGCCTTCGATCGCGGAACTGCCTTAAGGCTCCTCCACAATGATCGCGGGATCCTGGCGTCGGGCCCAGTGACGCCCACCCTTGAGGGCGGAGACCAGGTGAATCCCTACCCCTATGACTTCAATTTAGAGAAAGCTAGAAAACTATTGGCCGAGGCCGGTTATCCTGAAGGTAAGGGACTTCCACCACTGCGCTACGAAATGCGCGGCCCAAACACACTCCAACGCCATCTTGCAGAATTTTTCCAAAAAAACTTAAAAGAGATAGGCATTCAACTGGAAGTGAATGCGAATTCATTTCCTGAGGCGCTTACAAAAGCAAAAGAGGGCCGATTTCAGATTATGTTGGGTGGTTGGGCCGCGGATTATCCCGACCCCGAGAATTTCTTTCAAAATTTCTATTCTAAAAACCAGGCCCCGGGTCCCAATACAGCTGCATTTGTAGACGCTGAATACGATCGTCTTTATGAACGCATTCGCACCCAGAAACCAGGCCCCGACCGCATGCAGGCATTTCAGAGAATGAATCAAATTCTCCAGGAAGACATACCGGTTATTTTCTTTTTCCATTCAATGACTTATACGATGTATCGGTCCTGGGTCTTGAACTTCAAACAGACAGAGTTCCTCTATGGCCAGGGTCGCTACCTTGATTTGGACCCCAGCCTGAGAAAGAAGCACTTGAAAGCCCGATAGAAATAGCCTAAGGATTTCCAGGCCTAAAGGAGATTGACGATGCCAACAGAGTTAAAACGATCGCGTATCAAAAGAGCAGCAAAAGCCAAGAAAATGGGTGCTCGCGCTAAGCATCGTCGCGAGAATAAGGGCACGACAGCGTCTTTCCCTCTTGAAGGCGATCTTCCGGCACTTCGCTTTGGCGTGCCCGTAGATCCGGCGACTATTGTCGTTCCGGCTGATCTGTTGAAATCGGCTCAGACTTGAATCCAGTCCTTCCTGAAACCGAAAAACTCAAACGCCTCTTACTGAAATCTCTGCGCCTTAACGATCCTCGTTTGTTCGAGAGCGTTTATAAACTGCGCAACTGGATGGGCGAGCGTCGCGTCGACCGACCGCGCGGCTACATGAGTCATGGCGAAGCCTTCTATGCATACCTAGCCTATTATTTTCCGGTCCATTTGGGCGAAACCTTCTGGATCCTGGATCAACAGCGCGAGGTATTCCGCGCGGAAAATTTTGATGAAGTTTGGGATTTAGGATCCGGTCCGGGCACAGCAAGCGTGTCCTATCTTCTGTGGTTAAAAAAAGAAAAACTGAGCATCCCGAAAAGCTGGCATCTACTCGACAGCTCGCAAAAAGCGCTGGATCTTGCGGAAAAACTTCTTCTGGAACTGGCTCCAAAAATCCGAGTCCAAAAACATCGGGTGAACGTATTGGCGCCCGAGGGTCTGAAACTCCTCCGACGTCAGGTGAAAGAGAAACGGCTCACGCTCCTCAGCCATTTCCTGAATGAACTTGGAAGCGGACCCCGAAAACGTGGCGAAAAAATGCGCCTACTTTCGCTGCTATCTGGTCGCATACTCATCGTAGAGCCACCGCTTCGAGAACCCACGATGGATTTGATGGTTCTACGCGATGAGCTCGTTACGGAATCAGAATCAGAAGCAGGGCCTAAAGTCACTTTGCTGGCTCCCTGCCCAAAGTCTGGGGGCCGTTGTCCTATGTTGATGCGAAAATTAGGCTGGTGTTACGCGCAACCTCCCAGATCGTGGCTAGCTGATGTGGGACTCAATCTTTGGGAAAAGGAACTGCGCCGACTGAGTGGTACAAGGCTCCAAGACCTTGGTTTTTCCTATCTGGTCTATGATCGCGGAGAATCCTCCGTTGATCTTCGGCCTAAGTACGAAATTCAAATTAGCGACACCCGCCCGGGAAGATCCCTATTTTGCGAGGGAGCCAAAGTCGTCAGCCGCTCGCAACAAGATGCGCACCGAGGCGCCTACCGCCGATCAAAATCAAGTTCTGAAGATTCTGAAGCTTAATAACGCTCGCGCGGACTGGTCGCGAGTCCACCAAAAATACCAACACCTAAATAGTCGCGATTGACGCTTGTTAACTCGCGGTGAAGCTCTTGAAGATGCAAGAAATCTTCCTTGTAGACCTCGCCCGTTTCAATCGCCTTCTGATCTTTTGAAAGTTTACGAATCTTCAACAGTGCCGCGTGTGCAGAACTTTCTTCACCCGCCAGAGGCAGCAGTTCGCGGTAACCCTGCACGAGATCGCTTTTTTCCTCGTAGCGCTTAGCGCGTTCTTCGTTCTTTTTGATGCTCTCTTGTTTGGCGGCGATACGTTTATCTATAATTTCAAGAGCTCCAGGGTCTGTCTTCGTGCTTTTTTCACGCTCCGCAATTTCGATTTCACGCTCGAGGATTCGATTCTCGACTGAAATCGAGGCAAGCTTTCCGCTCATCTCGCTAGCATATTCCTCGATGGCTTCGCGACAACGCTGAAGTAGGGTTTCGCCTTTCTTCTCGGGCGAACGCAGTGAACTTGCGAAAGCTAGTTCATCGACCATAACAGATCGACAGGCTGGTATTTTTTCGATCTCCAGCTGCAAGCCTTGCATCTCGAGTTTTAGCATGCGTTGAATTTGATCGGCGCGCCGTTCTTGCGAGCGCTCAATTTGTGCCAAGGAACGATCGGCATTTTCAATGCGTTCGTGAAGATCATCGCGGCGTTTGGCCAAGTTTTTAAATTCACCTGCGACCTGACCATCGCGTCTCATTTTTCGGATTTTATCTATGGGAAAATCTCGCAAGTAGGCCGCATGCGCGGGGTGCATGATTTTCGAAGCTTCGGAGATGAAGTAGCCCGCACAGCCTTCGAAATCGATTGTAACCATAATGGCCGCCATAACGGCAGCCATAACATGGCCTGTTCGACGTGGGGTCGCGGTGCTCGTCGTGTAATTTCCGTGGATGAAACTCAGGGCAGAATGGAAAGCCTCAATCGATCGCGGTGTGGTCAGGTGTTGCGGCTGGAAAGAGCTTTCCAAATCTGGAAGGGCAAAGAGCGAGTCTCGAAATGCTGATTCCAAATCCTCTGCTAATTCAGAGTTTCCGTTGAAGTAATTGCTGAGAATGGCTCGGTCGTTCTGCAGATTGATCAATAGAGTTTCTCGCCAGCCTCCCATCGCATCGCGAGTCATCGCAGGCTGTCCGCGTCCACTCATCATTCCGTGGGTTGCGATATTCGGAATCACATCCAGCACGCCAATTCCTGGTGCCAGCTGAACGCCCCGGATGGCTTCAAGGTCACAACCGCCCGCGACGCGAGTTTCAACTGCGGGTTTTGCTTTTGCAGCGGCTTTCGGAGCCGGCTTTTTGTGGGCCTTTCCTGCTGGTGCACGATCAAATGAGTCGCCTGCATTGTGAGTTGCACAGGATGCGATCAAAAAACTAAGGCCCAAGAAAAAAGTTGGATGAGCGAATTTCCTCATAGCCCTAGTTTACGAGATTTCATCACAAGCTGAGTGTCAAAAAGACTACCAAGAGTTGATGATCAGGAAGAGAGAGCTTACGCGGCCCGTCAATTGCGCCCCCTCGTCTTCTGTGAGAATGTTTTTTAATGGAGCTTTGGCAGTCACTGGTCCTGGGTATTGTCGAAGGGCTGACGGAATTCCTTCCGATTTCATCGACGGGGCACCTTATTCTTGCCAGTGATCTGATGGGACTTAGAGAGCAAAAAGGCATTGAAAGCTTTGAAATTGGTATCCAGTCAGGTGCCATTTTTGCGGTCATTCTCCTCTACCGTCAAAAATTACTCGGCCTGTTGAGCGGCGTCTTTAAACGAGATCCCAAATCTCTACGAGATATCGGCAACCTCCTGATCGCCTTTTTTCCTATGGTGCTGATTGGTGTGGCTTTTGGAAGCCAGATTAAAGAGCTTCTCTTTGGTCCCCTACCCGTGATTTCTGCTCTGGCTCTGGGGGGCCTCGTGATGATCGCTTTTGAACGTCGCATGGGAAAAAACGTAGGTGAAGGTCGAAGCGAAGTGAGTCATTGGCGTGAAGCCTTAGGCATTGGCTGTTTTCAGTGTCTGGCCCTTTGGCCGGGAACCTCGCGCGCAATGGCGACTATTTTCGGTGGCAGACTCATGGGATTGAGTGCTTCGGCATCGGCTGAGTTTTCATTTCTTCTTGCCGTTCCGACTTTGATCGGCGCCGGTGTCTACGATTTCTTGAAACATGCTCCGGAAATTCTGGCAGCCCCCATCAGCGGCACGGCTTGGGCCATCGGCTTTCTATCAGCTTTCGTGAGCGCATGGTTGGTTGTGCGTTGGTTTATCAGCTTCCTGGGGAAACATTCTTTGGAAGTCTTCGGTTGGTATCGCATAATTCTCGCACTCATCTATGGATTTATTTTTTTGAAATAGAGCAGATCGCGACACTTTCTCAAAGATTTCCAAATGCAGTGCTTGTTCCCCCCCTTTTGGAAACTTAGTTTTATCCTTTAAGGACAAAATATGAAATTTACTCTTCCACCACTACCTTATGGATACAGTGATCTTCAACAGAGCTTCGATGCCCAAACTATGGAGATTCACCATACCCAACATCATCAGGGATACGTAAACAAATTGAACGCTGCCATTAAAGGCAAGAGCTTCGAACAACTCTCGCTGGAAAATTTAATGGCCAGAGTTTCGACCTTGCCGCCTGCTGTGCGTAATAACGGCGGCGGGCATTACAATCACAGCTTTTTTTGGACAATCCTGACGCCTCACGGAGGGGGTGGCGCTGACGGAGAACTGGCCGCAGCTCTAGAGAAAAAGTTTTCTAGCTTTGATCGTTTTAAGGAAGTTTTTGCGGAATGCGCTGCCGAACGTTTCGGCTCAGGCTGGGCCTGGCTTGTTTGGACAGAAAATAAAGAGCTGAAGATTTTTTCTACCCCTAACCAAGACAATCCTTTAATGGACGATGTCGAGGAAAGAGGAAGCCCTCTGCTGGGAATTGATGTTTGGGAACATGCCTATTACTTGAAATATCAAAATCGGCGCGAGGAATACATTAAGGCCTTTTGGGATGTCGTAAATTGGGAGGAAGTTAAACGGCGCTATTTGATCGCCAAGGAAAGTGAGGCAGTTTCCAACGGAGCCTCCGATCGAGAGGCCAATATCTAGACCGCTCCCTTGCTTTCTTTGACAGAGCGGCACGTTTTTTCTAGTTAATTCATCCATGATTGAGAGAAAAGTTCCCCCCTTCGTAAAGATCACCACCTCTGGCGACGGCGTTCCTGAAGTCTGCTGTGAGGAAACTTTAGAAAAGGCCAGGCAATGCCAGCTGATCGACGTACGACGGCCCGACGAATTCACCGGCGAACTCGGTCACGTTGACGGGGCCAAACTTGTCACCTTGGAAACTGATTTCGAATCGGAAGTTGGGAAATGGGATAAGGATCAAACTTATGTTTTCATTTGCCGATCCGGCGCTCGATCAGGCCGTGCGACATTGATGGCTCTTCAGTTGGGCTTTAAGAATGTCTACAACATGACAGGCGGCATGCTCAGTTGGAACGAGAAAAAGCTTCCGACAGTTCGTTAAATTTAGATTTTCTACAGAAGCTTTGTAATCATCGGTAGAAGATGTGTGTAGAGATTGTCTTTCGGATTATGTCCGGTGCTGTCTGATCGAACGATGAAATTTTTGTCGAGCAAATAAAAGCCGGGAATCATCTGGTAGCTTGCGGGTTGCACCAAAGATTCATCGCCTGCAAAAACGTAATGTTGATTTTCAGTTTTGAATCCGAAGTGGGCGGCCCAGCGTTGGGCATCTTCGACTGAAGGCGCAGCCATCTTCATGTTATAAAGTATCAACTGCACAAAAACGAGGCGTCGATCATTCAGCTCTAGCCCACCAAAATCTTTTAAATATTTTTCGATGGATTCCAAACCGGGCTGGGGATTCACGGACTCGAATTTCCCCCTTTTTCCACTTCCCGACCATGCATGGCAAGCCGGACAGGTCATTCCGATCACCTCCACCAAGACCACCTTGCCCTTCAGATCAAGCAACTTCATTTTCTTAGCGTCTTGATTGAGCAATTCAAGATTCGGAAAAGCTTTTCCTTTTACGGGCGGCCACTCATAAGCCCGCGCGCCTTTAGTAAAAAAAATCATCATCAGAAAAGCAAGATACTGAGTAAAAGCCTTAAAACGCATAACCAATACCTAGGCCTCCCCAAAAAAGCAGTTTGGGGTAATCACCAAGCTTCACGCTGCTTGGCATTTGAAAAACATAGGTGGTGACTCGGAAGTGTAGTCCTCCGCCGACCGGCCAATAACGATATCCCGCTCCGGCTTGGATTAGAAAGGCGGTCTTTGATTCCTCTTCATCTCCGTTGCTCAGCACAATTTCTCCGCTGCCTTTAGCCATCACCAATCCCGCGATCATTTCTAAAATGTGGTCTTTGCCCGTAAAAAGCGAAAAGGAGAAGGGATAGAATTGCCACCTTGACTTAAGTTTTTCTTCGCCAACTTCGCCGATCGCTACGTTGAACATGGACCAACCGGCGTTGATCGCAACTTCAGGGGAAAAACGAATAGAGGCCAAGAAGGTATAGTGAAGTCCTGCGCCGCCCATTTCCGCCGACAACGCAATCAACGGACTCATATGGGAAGAAGATTCTCTCCCTTTACGCTGCACACCTTCCGGCTCGTAGTATTTCACGCGTTGTCCTATGCGAATTCGAGAAGAGTCGTTGGGTGATTCTATTTTCAAAAGAGCCGAGTCGCTATGCGCCTCTGTAATGGTTCCGCAAATGGCATAACGGCTTCCAATATCGAGACAGGCCTTATCGCCTTCAATAAAAGTCTCATCGCGATCCTGGGAAACTCGAAGCACCAAGGGAGTGCTCTCACCGATCTCCAGCACCTCAGATCCTTGTGCAAAAGATGCCCAGGCCACGAGGCCAAGCCCACATGCGCGCACAACAAAAACGCCGATGCTGTGGATGGACATTCCCTCTCCTTGCCCGATCTAGATCCTACGAATTCTTGTAAAAAATCTTTTCATCTAGTTCACCTTCAGATTTCGCAACAATGCAGGTAACGGTCATATCACCTGCAATATTGACAGTGGTTCGTAGCATGTCCAGGAGGCGATCCACCCCCATCACCAGCGCGATGCCATCGACGGGGACATTCGCCTGCTTTAAAACCATCGCCAGAGTTATGAGTCCCACACCGGGCACTCCGGCCGTGCCGACCGATGCCAAAGTTGCCGACATTACAACACCTAGCAATGTGCCGACGGATAATTCGATGCCGTAGACCTGGGCGATAAAGGCCGTTGCCACGCCCTGCATGATGGCAGTTCCATCCATGTTGACAGTGGCCCCTAGGGGAATCGTGAAACTCGCGACAGAATTAGAAACGCCCATCTTGTGTTCTGCGGTCTCCATCGTCACCGGTATGGTTGCGTTGCTCGAGGCGGTTCCAAAGGAAAAGAAAGCGACATCACGGAATTTTTTAAAAAAGGTACTGGGCTTCAAGCGGGCGAGATACTTCAACATGAGGGAATAAACACCGATGCCGTGAAGCAAAAGAACAAAGACTACAAGGAAGAAATATTTGCCGAGTGAATAGAGCGCATCAAACCCTTGTTCAGAAACCACGCGGGTGAGAATCGCAAAAACTCCAAAGGGCGAGATCCACATGATCAGCGTTACAAGTCGCAAAACAACTTCGTTCAGATCACTGAAGATAGCTGCAATGCGGCGACCATGTTCCCCTGATTTCTGAATCGCAAAACCAAGGAGAAAAGAAAAAAAGATAATCTGAAGCATGTTGCCATCGGCCAGGGCCTTCACGGGGTTTTGCGGAACCAGTCCCACCAAAACTTCCATAAATGTCGGAGCCGCAACGACCTGCACCTGACTGGGGTCGATGGATCCGAGAGAAAACTCTCTACCGGGACCCACGAGGATCCCGAAAACCAGAGCTAAAGTAACGGCAATTGCCGTTGAGGCAAGATAAAGTCCAAAGGTCTTCGCACCCATGGGTCCGAGCCGAGACAAATCTTTAAGCGATGCGACGCCCGAGACGAGCGAAATAAATACAAGTGGAACTACAATAAGTTTCAACGAGGAAACAAAGACTTCCGCCACAAGTTTCAGCAGCCATTGAAATGAACTCAACGCAGCACCCAGTAATACGGCAACTTGATCACCGAAAACCGTGGTCCATGAGCTCTGGAACTTCAATATAAATCCCGCGAAAACCGCAAGGATCATCGAAAGAAAAATAAGATTAGTGAGACTGACTTTCTTTTTTCTACTCATCAAGTTTAAAGACCGGTTTGTTGAGCCCGCGATTGACGACCTTCATGGTCTGTAGAATTCCTACTGCCTGAGTGACCATGAAATCTTCCTTCACCTTATCCTCGAGCGATCGCGGCGCCTCTACTTCGGCTCCCTCTTCGTTGATTGCTTTTGTTGGCGTGGCCGGAACTATCACTTCCAATTCTTCGTTGTCGAAGTGGCCACGCAGATCTGCTTCTCGAATCCCCTCGGATTTCTGCTGAAGAATCTTCACTGTTTTCGGATCTGCTGCAAGCAGATTCACATCAGGCGTGATTCCCTTGGCTTGTATTGATCGACCGGTAGGCGTGTAGTAACGGGCGATCGTAACCTTGATTCCTGATCCATCTCCGAGTGGTAAAATGGTTTGCACGGAACCTTTTCCAAAAGTGCGCTGGCCTGCGATCACGGCACGACCATAATCTTGCAGAGCACCGGCCAGAATTTCACTTGCCGATGCTGATGAGGAGCTGACCAAGACCACCATGGGAAGATCTGTGATTTTCATGCCTTTTTGCGCGTGTGCGATGTCTTTTTGTTTTCGATCACGGCCGATCGTATAAACAATGGGACCATCCTCTACAAAAAGATTTGCGGCCCGCACGGCCTGATTCAATAATCCCCCGGGATTATTTCGGAGATCAAGGAGAATTCCGGTCGTTTCCTTGGGCATGCGCGATATCGCCTTTGAAAGATCTTCTGCGGTCGATTTTGTGAATGAAGAAACACGAACATAGAAAATTTTGGGGTCCAAAGAAAAAGAACGCACCGATCGCATTTTGATCGTCTCACGCGTTAACGCAAAATCAATGCTGTCTTTTCCATTCCGTAGAAAGGTAACTTTTACTTTCGTTCCTGGTTTGCCGCGAAGGCGTGATGCTGCTTCGTCGACACTCATGTCTTTCGTGGGCTTGCCTTCGATTCGGATCAAGCGATCACCGGCTTTTACGCCCGCCTTATAGGCCGGACTATCGTCAATTGGTGATACGACGACCAGCTGTTTTCCCTGTACGGAGATTTCAATGCCCACTCCACCAAAACGGCCGCTCGTTTCGCTTTGCATTTCGCGAAAAAGCTCGGGGGGCAAATAGGTCGAGTGGGGATCAAGATCGGAAAGAAGCCCACCAATCGCACTTTCCACAAGCGTCGAAGAAGGTACCGGATCCACATACGAACCTTCAACGAACTGGAGAATTTTCGAAAACTTTTCCAGCTGTTTGTAGGGAACGGTTGCCCAAGTCGATGCGCTCCAGAGAATAGTCAAAGAGCAGATAAACGGAATGCGAATTGCTGACATGAAATTTATTATAAGGGGTTTTGGATTCACCCCAAAGGATGCCACGAAAATGGCAGGGGAAAAGTTACTGGCGAAGTTTCGCAACCGTCTCGGAGTTGAAGACTTCGCGCGGGCTGACGGCTTGGCCACGGCGTCTTACCTCAAAATAGAGCCGCTCGCTAACCTCTCCGAGGATTGCACCCGTTCCGAGAAACTGCCCAACGGCTGTCCGTGGATTTCGATCATCTCGCATATTGGCGTAGAGAGTCATATTCCCCTGGCCATGATCCAAAATGACCACACGACCACGCCCAGGAACTTCGCCAACATAAGACACGCGACCCGGCCGACATGCGCGAACAGGACTTTGAATACGTCCAATCCACCATCCATGAGATTCCCACTTCAGACCACTGGCACTATCGCTCTTGGGACCAAAATCTTGCAGAATTTTTGTGCCCACCAAAGGATCCACATCCAAGGGCAAAATTTGGCAGCGATAATTGGGCAGTTCGCCGGGAATCGCCTCATTCATCGCGATTTCCGTCTCAGTTGGAATTTTCGAAAGTGACGCACTCTCTTGAATGCGACGCCACTCGAGTTCAGAGAGGAGTTCGGAACGCTGAATTTCCATGCGGTCCAGCTCTTCTAAATCATAACGAATCGCGAGTTCCATAAGCCGAAGCGCTTGAGCCTTCTTCTTCGGAAGTTTTTTATCTTTTTC
>CAZWNW010000008.1:105183-149969 GCA_964636255.1 uncultured Bacteriovoracaceae bacterium
TAAAGACTAAATCCGGTGTGTCTTCCGGACTTTCTAAAAGTGCATGATAGGACTTCACTTTCACCTGGACGCGGGTTTTTTGTTTGGCGATGTCTTTAACCAGACGGTCAAGAACCTGAGAATAATCATCGACCTCAACAAGGGCGGGATTTTCCATAGCTGATGCTAGACAGGGAGCCAAAAAACATAGAGACGCAAATACGAAAAACTTTTTCAAAATCACTCCTGGGGTGACTGATCAATCAGAGGCCAAGTCAGCAGAGCGCCGCAAACAGAGGCAAAGATTCCCAGTAAGGCCAAGTTCAGTGACGAACGGGCAGAAAGACTGACCAAAGACATCCCATCGGGCAAAACCAAGAAAGGGTTTTGAGGAATGACATAACTGATGAGGACCTTCACGATCAGAAGCGAAACGCTTACACCCACGACACCGAAGATTAATCCCTCTAAAAATAACGGAGCAAAAATCCAGCTTTTTGAAGCACCAATGATTTTAAGCGTCTCGATTTCAGGGCGATGGGTCTCGAAAGCCAATCGAATCAAGTGACTCACTAAAAGAGCAACCACGATGAATACGACCAAGAGCAAGACGTTGGCCCAGGAAAATACGGTTTTACTCATACTAACCGTCGGAGCGGAAAGTAGAGTCAGACCATCATCGACATCCTGCACACCCGGCATTTGCCGAATCTCATTCAAGAGAACCAAAAAATCAGAGCGTGAAATGGATCCTTCGGAAAACTCCAATTTCATCGTGATCGGCAGGCTTTCTTTCTCAAAGGCTTTTGAAAGCGCTTCACCAAACTGCGCCTCCAGAGCGCGCATTGCTTCGTCCGAGGAAACAACTTCGGCGCGGCTGAAACGACGATCTTCTAAGACTTTTGCGCGAAAACTGCCGATGTCGGAGCGAGAAAGTTTCGGATCCATGAAAACTGTAAGCCCCGAAACCGTCTCGGAATCCGCGGTGGCTTTTGAAAATCTCATGCGTTCCAAGTTTTCGACCAAGGTCCAAAAGCCCCCCAGCATCGAAAGAGCCACAACCAGTGCGACCAAAGTTAAAAATGCCGAAAAAGGTCGGGTAAAAATATGCTTAATCGTGAACTTCCAAATCATTCTTGTGCACCCGCTGTCCAGAATCGTGGAATTTTATAGGCCCTTGATTGGCCCTTAAGAGCTTCTTGTTGAGAGGGAACCGAGCCGCCGATCAACTCCAAGACTCGGCCACCGAAGTCGCGCACCAAACCCATATCATGGGTCGCAATCAGTACGGTCGATCCCTGACTTTTCAACTCTTTCAAAAGTCGAATGAGAGAACGCGCAGTCACAGGATCCAAATTTCCTGTCGGTTCGTCTGCCACAATTAAACTGGGGCAGGTCACCAAGGCACGGGCGATTCCAATGCGTTGCTTTTCTCCGGCTGACAATATTTTGACAGGTTCATTGGCATGATCGCGCATTTGAACAGTTTCCAAAATTTCCTGAACCCGACGTCGACGGTCTTTTTCCGAGAGACCCTGAAAGAAAAGAGGCAATTCGACGTTTTCGTAAACATTCAAAGTATTGAGAAGGCGATGATCTTGGAAAATGATGCCAACTTGACGCCGAAGTTTTCTCAGCGCTGCTTCGCTCATCTTATGGATGGGATGACCGAGCGTCATGATTTCGCCAGCCGTTGGCTTGTCCAGACCGAGAATCAGCCGAATCAATGTAGTCTTCCCGGCACCTGAAGGTCCGGTGAGAAATACAAATTCGCCAGATTGAAGCCGCAGACTCACTCTTACGAGTGCGTGGAGTTTATTTGCAGGGTTCGCACGCCCCGCCAATAATCCATCGGAAGTTCGGATGAAATCCCGATCGACGTCTTTCATTTCAACGAGAAACGCTTGTCCCTTACTTGCCCTCACCACAGGGATATTGTAGCTTTTGCCGCTATGCCGAACAAGGCCCAAATGAGAATTCGGGAACTCACGAATCTTCTCAACGAATGGGCCCACTCTTATTATGTGCTTGATGATCCTAAGGTTCCCGACGCGGAATACGATCGCCTCTATCGTGAATTAGAAAACCTAGAAGCAAATCACCCTGAGTTTAGAGTCGCCGACTCGCCCACCTTGCGGGTGGGCGCAGCGCCTCGTGAGGGATTTCAAAAGCATCGACACATCGTGCCAATGCTCAGCTTGGCTAATGCTTTTCAGTGGGAGGATCTTCCGGCATTTGAAAATCGAGCGCGCCGACTGTTGAATGAGGACGCCCATTTTTCCTACATGGTCGAAGAAAAATTAGACGGCCTGGCCTTGAGCCTCACTTATCACAAAGGCGTTTTGGAAGTTGCCGCGACACGTGGCGACGGGGAAATGGGCGAAGTGGTCACAGAGAATGCGCGCACGCTTCATGACATACCCTTACAGTTGCAAAATTTTGACGAAGAGAAATTTCCAGATCGCTTCGAGATTCGTGGAGAAATCTATATGGAACTCGAAGCCTTTGAGAAATTGAATGCAGCACTAGAGAAAGAATCAAAGAAACTTTTTGCCAATCCCCGAAACGCCGCGGCCGGAAGCATGCGCCTTCTCGATTCAAAATTGGTCGCCAAACGTCCGCTGCGTCTGTTTGCTTATCAAATTACAGGAACGGACCTGAATCAGGATGAATGCTTCGAGCAATTGAAATCCTGGGGCTTTCGCACAAATCCCTTTAACCAACATGTGAAAACTTTGAACGAGATTCAACCCATTATCGCTCGCTATGAGAGCGAGCGAAAGGCAGGAAAATTTCGGAAATTCGACATCGATGGATTGGTTGTGAAAATCAATGAACGCGCGATTTGTCAGAAGATTGGATCCATCGCGAATTCTCCGCGCTGGGCCGTGGCGTATAAATTAGCGCCCATGGAAGCCGAAACGCTTCTAGAGAAAATCGACATACAAGTGGGACGTACGGGGGTGCTGACGCCCGTGGCTCACTTAAAAGCGGTCAAAGTCGCGGGCGTGATCGTTTCGCGTGCCACGCTACACAACGAAGATCAAATTCGTATTAAAGACGTCCGCGAAGGTGATCATGTATGGGTACGTCGTGCGGGTGATGTAATCCCAGAGGTCGTGCGCGTGAACCTTGATTTGCGTGCGACAAATTCCAAACCCTACCAGATGCCCACAAATTGTCCCGAATGCGGCAGCAAAGTGAAGAGTGACAAAAGTGCGATTTACTGTCCCAATCTTCAGTGCCCCGCAAAAGTCATTGAACGCATAAAGCATTTTGCCTCGAGGGGTGCGATGGACATTCGAGGACTTGGAGATCAATGGATTGAAACTTTCTTTGAAAAGAAGTTATTAAGAGATCTTCCGGACATCTATCGACTGAGAGACAAGAAAACTGCTGTATTGGAACTTGAAAAGATGGGCGAAAAGTCTTTGAGCAACATGCTCAAATCCATCGAGAATTCGAAGATTCAAAACCCCGCGCGCTTTCTATATGGGCTCGGAATCGATCTGATCGGCGAGACGACTGCGGAAAATCTATTGAGTGAGGCCGGAACGATCGAAAAATTATTTTCAATGACGGAAGACGAATTGCTTCAGCTTCATGATGTTGGGCCTGAAACAGCCCGCACAGTTGCCGCCGCGGGGAAAGATCCGAATCTTCGAAAAGAAATCGAGGAGCTTCAATCGCTCGGCCTGGATCAATTCACTCGGGGCGCCCCTAAAGCTCAGAATCAAGTCGGAGGCCAACCTCTCAAGGGACTCACAATCGTCATCACCGGCTCACTTTCAAGACCACGACCCGAGATTAAGTCCGATCTGAAAGCACTCGGCGCAGCAGTAACAGACGCCGTTTCAGCTAAGACAGATTATTTGGTGGCCGGTGAAGCGGCCGGCTCTAAATTACGTAAGGCCCAAGAGCTGGGGGTGCGCGTTCTTGGGGAAAATGAACTCGGTCTACTTCTGGCGGGTCAAAGACCTCAGTAGGCGTGGCATGTCTTGCCACCGCAATCCTAAAGATAAAAAACCTAAGAGATATTTTGGATGTGCGAGAAAGAAACTCAACAAATCGAAGGGTACTGTTTTAGCTCGGCTGAATCCGTAGTGGGATTGACCACGAAAACGGGGACGATCTTCGATCTCAACCTCAGAGATCGTGCCGCCTAGAGCGTGGACCCAGAGTCCAATGAATCGGTGTGTCCCTTCGCGCTCGGGAAGTTTCTCGACGAATTCACGACGGATCATTTTTAGTCCGCAGCCATGATCGTTCAATGAAAGGCCCGTTACTAGTTTCAACAACGCGTTCACCATGGACGATGGCAGTCGCCTGAAAAGCAACGAAATATTGCGCTCTCGGCGACGGCCGGAAACAAAAGAAAATCCTTCTCGCATTTTCTGAAGAAGTTTTCCAATGTCTGCAGGATTATTTTGAAGATCTGCGTCCAAAGTACAGATAAGGGGCGCCGAAGTTAATTCAAATCCTAAGCGCCATGCATGAGTTTTTCCTCTACGCGAGCCCACGTTGATCGTCCTCAAGTAAGGTCGGGACTTTTGAAGGTTTCGGAGAACTGCCTTTGTGTCGTCCAAACTACCATCATCCACGACGCAGATTTCAAATGATGCATTCAATGCCGCTAAGTGTGATTCAAGTTCAGGAATTAGAACTTCGAGATTTCGAGCTTCGTTGTGAGCCGGAATAACTACGGAAATATTAACCACAATCTTCGATTCTAAATCAATCATTGCTTCTCGATTCACAAATCTAAACTTCCGATAAACTTATCGATTTGATTTCTGAGATCCTCGAGGCTCCCGTCATTCGCCAAGATTTGTGTCGCGTGTTCTCTCATCAATGCTTCGTCTTGCGTTCTCATCAAGGCAAGTTGTTCCTCGGGGCTCATTTCACCTCGCGCCTTCAACCTCTCTAATCGCAGGGCTTCCGGCGCAGTCACCAGAATCAATCCATCCAACTCTCGAAAGGCACCCGACTCCACCAGGCGAGTTCCCTCAATAAAAGCGATTTTCTGTCCCGCCTTTTCCCACTCCGCGATTTTTGAGCGGTTAGCACTTCGTATTAAGGGATGAATCCAGCCTTCAAATTTTTGCCGCAGCTCGGGACTACGAGAGATGGAGCTTCGAACGTGTCCTCGGTTCAAGGCGCCCTGAACATCAAGAACCTCGGGGCCGAAAAATTCTTTCAGCTTTAGTAGATGTTCGGGATAATCTGCTGACAAAAGTTTACGTGCCACCTCGTCTGCGTCCAAAACGGGAAATCCACTCGTCTCCAGATAACGCTTCACTTCGCTTTTTCCGGAACCCATGAGCCCGGTGATTCCCCACTTTGAAATGCTCATGGGTCTAGTCTAGGGCGAGTCTTCCGACTGCAAAGGTCTATCAGTGCCGGTTTCTTGACGCCTCGGTTTTTGCACCCATGCCTTCAGCCTTCTCTTTCTCAGTCGCAGGCGACTGAACTTCAATTGCAGAGGGGCGATTGTCACCGAGAGATTTTTTGAAACCTTCCGGAAGGATGCGAGACCAGAATGATTCCTTCGCTTCCGATAAAGGGATTCTTCGGGATCGCGATTTTTCATTTTTGGGGACGGCGACGGTAAGGACTCCGTCTTGGTGGTTAGCTTCGATTTTTTCGGCGTCGATTCCAATGGGCAGCGTCAGCGTGGACTCGAATAGACCGTAGGACGATCGCTGGCTCCCTTCCCCCTCGTGTTTCTTATCCTTCCATTGGTTCTGGCGCTCACCTCGGACGTAAAGCACATTGTCTTCCACTTCCACCTCGATCTTGTCTCTGGAGACACCCGGCATATCGAAACTAAGAACGTAGTGATCTTCGGTTTCAGACAGCTGATAAGACGGTGTGGTCGGAGAATTGTGATCAAACAAGCGGCTTATGGTGTCTTCGTCGAACATGCGGTCTAGACCGCGGAAGAGCTCAGAAAATCCACTTCGCCGCGGAATTCCTGTCTCAGAGAAAAGCGAAGGCAATCTGGTGTAACGTTGTCTGTGGGGCATAAAAATCTCCTTTCAAAAAACTTGACCTAAAATTTAGCGGAGGCCCAGCAGAGATTTCCACGGATCATTTATGAATTGCTGTGCATAGTTTATTAAGTTTGAAAGCCGTATTCATAAGCTTCAGTTTAGCCAGTAAACTGGAGTCATGGAGAGCTCAAAAGCCTATCGATCTATTGGGTTGGAGCTCTCGGGTTCACGCAATCAAAAGACATCGGTCGCCGTTTTGGATTTTTATCCCAAAGGTCATCGCATCATACTAAGTGAACTTCGCAATGATTTGGGACCAAGCGTGGACCGAAGTGGTGATCAGATATTAATTGAAGTTTTACGCGAGCTTTCTGAAGAACGTTTTGAAATCACCGGCATTTCAACAACTGCACCCGTTAGCCTTCCGCCTTTTTTTCAAGATCAGGAAATCTACAGAGAGCAATTAAGCTGGATTCAAGAGTTCAGCGAAAAATTACCGCGCTCGCCCCGAAGTTTCATACCTTATCTCCAAAGGCCGGTGGAGTTTTGGTTACGCCATTTGGCGCGCGAAAAATTTCAGATTGGGGATGCCCTCGGTTCCAACTTAGCTCCATTGACTGCGCGCCTTCGGTATTTGGAAGCGGACCTGCCGAAGCCCCTTTCCGAGACTTTCACGCGGGGCAATTTGCAGAGAATCCTACCCGCTCTGAAGCTTAAGCCGGAACTAAGTGATGATTACAACGATCTCGACCGTGGGGTTCAAACACGCGAGCAGATTGTGAAGAGCCTCTGTCAGCATCTTCCTCAACTCTTTGTTTATGATTGGGATTTAGAAAAGCTCATTATGGAGCTTCATTGCTTTAATGCTTTTTTGGCGGCCCTTACCCAACACCTGAGTTCGTTAAATTTATGTGAAGACCGACCCAGAAACTACCCAAAATCCGCTACTTGGCTAAACCTGCCACAACGAAATTTAAGATGGGATGATGCCTTAAAAATTCCGTAAAGCCCTCCCCGAAAAGATCCGATTTGTTATACTAGGTATGAGGCTATACGGAGGGCGAAAGCTATCCGTGGCCAGAATCTGCGGATTCGGAAGGAGGTGATGTCGTGAACAGTAGCAGTAAAAAGCTTAAACACGGCGAGGAGGTGATCACCGTCTAGTCCGTAGCAATATGGATTAGTTGGACCGCTTGTTTGCGCGGCCCGGGACCCGTAAAGGTTCCCGGGCCGTCTTTTTTTTTTTGCGTAGTTAGGTCTCTTCATCCAGCATCAGCCTCAAAGTTGAAGAAAAAAGATGAATGTCGCCTGGCCAGCGAGCACTGAGCAGCCTGCCATCGCGTACCACAAAGCCCCGCGATAAATTCGTCGGCGTATCTCGACTGATCGGCGTAGGCCCGGACTGAAAATCCGACGGGTCGCGCAAATTACGTTTCACTTCACTTTCCACACTTTCGGGATACGTGCGGTAATAATTTCCCAGCCAAAGCGCTGTCATCAACCACGCCGTCATTTCTTGCGACTTCAAAAGTGAAGTGCACTGATGTCCATAGATAATGCTGCGACCATCCGCTTTTTTGGAGCGGGCCGCCAGTACCAAACCATGGCAAACCATTGCGATGATTTTTTGCGCTTCATAAAAATCGGCGACGACCTTTTGCAGTAAAGTCGATTCGAGATACTCCTTCATGCGCGGAGCATGGCCACCGGGCAGCAACAGTGCATCGTAGTCGGAAACGCGAATCTCGCTCCACTTTATAGGCTTCTTGAATTCGGTCGAATCCGCCAAAGCAGAATAGGCCTGACGGGCGTTCCGGTCCGCCCGCAGTATTCCACACCAGGGTCCGAGCCCTGCCCCCGAGAGCATGCGCTCATCGCAACTGGCCACTTGTCCCTGCGGGGTGGCCACGACGACTTGGTGGCCGGCGTCGCGCAAAAACTGCCATGGTACCGCGCACTCGCTCGGATCGACGTCATTGTCAGGGATCGGCATTAAAATTTTCTTTATTTTTTGAGCATTCACTTTTTAACTTCCTGTGTTCCGGGATTCACAAGTGCGGTCAAAACGTGGTCTCGCCAGACTCCATTGATGCAAAGATATTTTTTTGCATGACCTTCCACTTCGAAGCCCAATTTCTCTAAAAGTTTTGCGCTTCGTTTGTTTTCGGGAAGGTGATTAGCCATCACTCGATTGAGTTTCAAATCTTCGAAGGCAAAAGTCAGGAGGCTTTCAAGCCCCTCTTTCATCAAACCCTGCTTTTCATGAGCCGCATCTACAGAAAAGCCAAGGTAGGCTGCCTTAAAAGCTCCTCGAAATATTTGTGTGAAGCTCGCAAGTCCCACAATTTTTGTTGGCTGCTCCTTTAAATAAAAAGCCCAACGAAGAGCGCGATCTTGCAGTCGATCGATACGAGCTTTCTCAACTGCGCCTTCCCAATACTGCAGGCTGTAGTAATTCTTGGGCCGCGCGGGACTGGTAGGCTGTAAATGAGCTTCATTGCGCTGGTAGTAGGCTAGCAAATCCGCTGCCGGAATTTGGCTCCACTCGCGTAAACGAAGTCTGCTGGTCAACCGTTCACCTGCAAAAGCACGCTCAGTTAATTTAGACTGCGCGAATGTGTCGTCGCGCTGAACTTCTCCGACACGGATCGTATAATTTTTATACCAAATGTCTCGTCCCTTAGATTGGACCTCTTGGTGGTGGCGATCTTCTCTCCACTTTTTCAAATCCTCCAAGGATTTCCAGTAAGAAAGCGTTGTCCCCCTACCATCATCACTACGGTAACTTTCCATTCCCAGAAAGCCTTCTTGATCTTGAACACGCTTTTCCATCTCAAGCGCCGCGCGTTTGTAGGACTCGGAATCCGATTCACTCAATTCAGAACTAAATATGCATACGTAGTAGGGAGTCGGCCACAATCCCGGTGGGATCATTTCACGGCTCGTTCACAGCGCGCCAATCGCGAGGCTGCAATAGGAGTGCGCTGGCGAACTGATTTATCAATACCCAGTTCAATCGCCGAACTACCGCCGCTTTTAGCATCAAAGCCCATTTTATGTTCATTGATGAAGTCTTCGTCCTCGGCATTATGAATGATGTAGGTCGCAGTCAGTGGCGAAACGTTCGCTAATCGCATCAGTCCCGGAGGGGCCGCGACTAAATCAAATTTGTATTTGCCAGGAATTTTTACGATTTGTTGGAGAAGCTTTTCTGGACTCACGAATGTACCCGCCACCTTGTAGGGTTCCGCAAGTTTCAACGCTCGCTTGTGAATCTGCGCCAAATCGGCAGCTGAAGGATTGCTCTTGAAAAAGACTTCATTAAAAGCCGCAAGCACAAAGCCCGTGCAGTTTTCATTTCCGTTGAAGGGAGGATGCCCCCGATCTACGAAGCCCCGGTGCCAGGGATTTTCAAAAGTGTCCCCGCGCTTTCGCGCCAACTCGGCTTCCTGAATGATGGCCGATCGATAAAAATAGAATTGCTGGAGGAGAGGAATGTCTGCGGGGTCGACGGCCTGAAGAGCCTCATACCAGCGGGTATTTTTACTGCCCTTCATCAGACCTCGATAGGGCCGAATGTGGATTGCCGGTTTGCGCGCCCCTTCGCCAATTCCCCACATATCAAAGATCACCTGTCCAACACGAATGTAGGAGTGTCCCCAGGTGTATTTGCGATTCGTGATGAAGGAAACCGTGTCGTCCGACATCGAGGCAAGCTTTTCAACGTCGCGCTTCCTGGAGGCCAAAACCGGAAGCGCTCCCGTTGCTCCGCGAAAGGTATAGCCCTGCCAGCCGGACTCTTCGGCAAGCTTTAGAATCTTTGTCCGCAGGCTTTGGGCACGCGGACTAGTTTCGGCAAATGCCCAGCCTCCGAGGCTAAGAAAAACTGTAAAAATTGCGGCGCGTCGAAATACAGGGCATTTTGGCATATCATCCCCCCTTCCCAGGAGATTTAAAATATATAATGCGTTGCGCAAAATTGGTCAACGCTCACAATTGTTGACGCATCGCATTAATTATGCTAGCCAAGGAAGCCTTGACCTCAGCTCCACCCGACACTGAAAGGATGATTTAGATGCTCCGGAATTTGGCCCCAGCGCTTCAAGTTAGACCCGCAGTTAACGGTCTAGTGGCAGTGCTGTTGATAATAGGCGCCCTTTCGGCCAATGCTCAGAAGAAGAGTAGTGCTGAATCCGCCTATCCTGTCCGCTTTGATTCGTCGCTGATGCCGATGGAGCGCCGTCTGGTCGTCGAGGACTTAGAGCTGGCGAGCGATCTGCGCCGCGACAGTTTTGAGAGCAGCAGCTCAAGCACCTTCAATGAAATTCAGAATGAGCCGAAGAAATGGCTTTTAGAACGCATACGCATCGTTGTGGGGCGCCTGGCCCGAGTAGGCACCGCGGACACTTCAAAGAACGCCGTCTTGAGAAACGTTGGCGCGCTTTTGAGTTCCCAAGGAACAAAAAATGTATTCTTCACTTCCTCTTTGGGACGCATCCAAATCAAAGATCCGAGCGTAGGTATAATCCAATTTTTGAAAGATCCGAGCAGCATAGGCTTGGATTCAGATCAAGGTCCCAGCGCTTTGGTGAACCGCCTGTTTCGACTTGGGCTTCTATTTCATGATGCACGGCACTCGGATGGAATTGGCGGTGATATGGGATTGCCACATCATCCTTGTCCAAAAGGCCATCGCTTTGCGGGTCAGCTGCTTTGTGACAAGTTTTTAGATGCTTCAATCGGAGTGGAACGATTTGTCGTCAACGCCATATTGAAGCAATACGACACGGAATTGACGGAGCAACAGAAGCGGAAGTTTTCCCTCTGGATTCGTAGCGGAAGCCGCAATATTATTGGAACTACGTACTATGAAAACTAGTCATTGGTTTTTGTTTAGTTTCTTGCCGCTTAGCTGCTTCCTGCAAATCAGCAGCTGTAGTGTTAAGAAAGATTTGGCCGTAATTGAAAAGGTCAAAGATCGCTCGACCATCGACTCTGCATTCGAGAAATGGGAGCGGCACCCCGCGCGCTCCTACGAACGCCTTGAAGCCATCGATTATCTGGCCAGTTGTTCAAAAGACGCTGATCGTAGCGATGAAAGTCGCGCTTACTGTTTTTCCGCACTCAATCAGATTTCATTGGAAAGCAGCGAAGCGCTTCCCGAAATGGAAGGCATTCTTCTTCCAAATAACATCATCAAGCTTAGCCAAATCATGACCGAAGCACGCCAGAAACAAAGCCGAACGCGTTAGGAAGCTTTCGTTAATCTTCAGAATAGCGAATCTCCCAGCTTAATTGTTGCTTGTCTAATGAGCCAAAATTGTGACGAATCGATGAGCTAAATGTGTTTCGGTATCGCGTGAGTCAATTAAATTTCAGGGCGCTCACTGACGCTTCCTGCAAAAAGTCCCTAGAGTATTCACTGAGGAATCATCAATGAATTGTTCACCGAAAAAACTTTTGCTTTTATCAGCCATTTTGTTTTCCACTCAGGCACACTCCGCAGAGCCTTCGACGGTCACCGTTCCTCTTGACGAGTACATGAAGCTTGTCACGAAGGACTTGATCGCTAAGCCGACTCTTCCCTCGCTCACCGTCGTGGAAACAGCACAGATCAGCGGCGACTTCGGAAAATCACTCAAAATCCGCTTCAGTGGTTCCTCTATGGGCGAGCGAAAAGCTTCCGAACGACTGATGGAACTCAATGATCAGTATTCGCTTACGGATTGCTCAGGCAGCGCATTCCTAAAAGCCGAAGGCTCGAATCTCTCGCTCATCCCCCGTGCCGACAAATTCAACATCGAGTGCAATGTCGATGTGCTCAAGTGGACGGACTTGAACCTGACGGTTTACAATGTCTTGTCTTTAAAAAGCAGCGTCAAAGGAATCAAAACGCGGATCCAAGGCCGGTCTGGCGTGCAGAAAACGGTTTTCTTTGAGGTGCCGCTCACCGAACTGCAGCCAGTCATTGGGGATATCTCGGTTGTGGCACGCTTTCGTATCGTCGTGCTGCCGGAAGCGCAAAATTTCAATTACAACCTAGAACTAAACAACCCGAATCGAGGGACGAAGGCTTTTACGATTCCGCTGCTCAACGGCGAGAGCATCCGGCGAGTCGATTTCGCAGGCCGTTGGGAAGAGAAGAAAGACCAAGTTATTTTCCAAGTTGAGCCCGGCACCAAGCGAGTTGTCATCGAAGGCGCGCTGACGAAGAAGGGTTTCACCTCGCCCTTCAAAGACAGTCGCCAATATTTGATGATCGAGAATCATCCTAATCTGCAGCTTGACCTCAAGACTAGTGCGCGGCGGGTGTCGGCCAGCGACGCCGGATTAAGAGAAAGTTTCGCTTCAGCGCGCACCTATCAGATCAATTCGTCCGAAACCTTCACTTGGACAGCGCGCACACTAGAAATCTTTTTCTCACCGAGCCTAGCGATTAATTCGGCGAATTACCGCTATCATTTGCCGCAGGAAGGGCATCCCATGGTGCAGGCGCACTTCAATGTGGAAAACCGAGGCGTTCCCGAACTGCCCTTAAAGGTTCCGGGAAAGCCGCTTTACTTGGAAGTCGCCGGTCGCCCGCAGGTATTGACAAAAGACGCCGACGGAAACTTATTGATCCAGTTGCCGACCGGCAATCAGAGCTTTCTTGTACAGTACGAGGCGCCAAGCGAAGTGAACGGCACATTCTCGAGCATCAGCGATGAATTGATCAAACCGGCATTTCTGATCTCGAACGTAAGCGTCAGCGTGGGCAGTGGATCGGCACGCGGACTCTTGCTGGCCAAGGGATTGGGCGAATGGAGCAGCACGATTAACTGGCATTCTTTGGGCTACGTGGCTGTGGCCTTTCTGCTCGTCGCTTTCTTTTTTGGCCGCAACCTACCTACGAGCGCACGCTGGACTCTGGCAACAATGAGTAGCCTTTACTTATTCTTTCGTCCGTGGAATTTTTCGACATTTTTGTGGCTGATGGTCTTTTTGTGGGCCTTCCGCAATCGCGCGATGATCATTGATTTTCTTCGCGGGATTTATGATCGGCTTGAGGTCGTCAACACTTGGAATTGGAAACAGTGGGCCCGCTTCGGCGGCCTGGTCTTCGCCGCCTGGCTCTTTTTCTTCTTCCTTTCCAACTCACAACGCCACTTTGGGAATTTGGCCGGATCATTCGACGATTCGCGCCGTGCCCGAGGCAACTTTGCCTCGGACGCACCCGCTGAGCCCTCTATGCTACCTGCTGCACCGGCCAGAAAAAGTAAAAACGAGAAGGTATCGAGCATGCTTGGGAAGAAATCGGATATGCGTCAACACGAAGACCTCGGCGCAATGGAAGAGTCAGAAGCGCAGATCATCGGTGGAGCCGGCGCTATGACGAGCAACTTTGGCATGGACGAAGACAAGACGATGTCGACGGATTCAATCAACGCCGCCGCGGCTATAGGATCGGATTGGCAGGGCCTCCCTGCGCCGATCAGCATCCCCGCTTCGACTCAAGAATTCTATTTTTCACAGGAACTCCTGAAAGCGGATCAAAGCATCAAAGTTTCTGGAGTGACGATCCTCAATCGTTGGCTCCACCCGCTCCAATGGATATTCATCTTTGCGGGACTCTGTTTTGTTTTTATTCATCGAAATTCCTACCGAAATTGGCTCAAGGGAAATGCTTGAAAAGATCTCAGAGAATTTGAAAATCTAGCATTCATTTATGCCAGATTAAAACCGATCCAACTGAAATTTTGCTTTGTGAGTTTTTCTCCGGGCTTTAGCCGATTTTCGGAAATCTCGCGCCGATAGGAAGCGAAATTTAATTCTTCACGCGTGTTCATCTCCGTATTGTAAAAAATATCGACACCGAGTTTTTGAAAATCACTTGCCAAATATTCCCAGGGGGAAAAAAGTTTGATCTCCGGCTCCGAAGTGTCCTTAAACCAAGGAGCCCGCAGCCGCTCCGAAGGAAATTGTTTCCACATATCAGCGCGGACCTCAAAACCATTGAGTGAGGGCCCACACCAAATCCATGTCGTCTTGGGATCGAAATCTCCTGACTGAAAAAGTTTTAAATGGATGCCCTTCTGAATACCGCGCCATCCGGCGTGAAGAGCTGCGACGGATTGATTCACGCGGTCGATTAAAAATAGCGGCACACAATCAGCAGTTTTAACCATCAAGGGCCGTTTGGAATTCCGAAACCAATCGCCCTGAACCAAGAGGCCGTCGGCCTCGCCTAAGGGGCTTTGGCGGCTGAGATCATTGGGCCCCAGTCTTTCAATATGATCGCCATGAACCTGCGAAACATGAAAAGCCACTTTAGGATTTAGCGACTGCGAAGTTTCAGAATCTCCAAAAACCATCTTCAGTCCGCGGGTCCAGCCCTGCGAGAGCTCGAATTCAAGTCGTTCCATTCTCGTCTTCCAATAGCGATTCAAAGCTGAAGGCTTCCTTCCAAGCTTTCCAATCTCTTCCCAAAAAAGATTTCAGAGTGTCCGTAGCCATTCCGTTTCTCTGAAGGAAGGTTAAAAGAAACGCGGGAGGCTCGGCGTTAGTTGCAAATTCAACATCAGTATTGGGATGAATCAAATGAAGCGTGCGCGCATGTAAGAGGAATCCGCTCTCTTCACCTTCACGTCGCTCGCCACCGTAGAGTTCATCACCCACGATCGGAAGACCGATATAGGATAGGTGAACGCGAATTTGATGAGTGCGACCCGTTGCAAGCTTAAGCGCTATCAACGAATAGTCTCCGAGATTGGCTAGGTGACGAAAGTGCGTGATTGCTTTTTTTCCAGCGCCGTCCGGGTCGACGCGAAACTGCGTTCGCTTCTGGGGATCGCGCGCTAAGTAACTTACAAAGGTACCGGCCTTTTTTTCAACTTCCCATTTCAGCGCCTGGTAACGAGAATGATCTCGAAGACGCTTTCGGAAGTTCGAATCACGATTTTCTAAGGTCGCAGCTAAATCACCACGCACAACGGCCCAATAAATTCTTCCGGCGCTTCGACTAGCAAACTGTTCCGAGAGTTGGCGGTGAGCTTTGGGATTTTTCGCGATGACCAGTGCTCCGCTGGTTCCCCGGTCAAGACGGTGAACGATTCCCGGCCGTTCTTCTTCCAGCACATCAGGACCCCAGGCTATACGCTCATCGGCGGCTAAGTTTTGCAACTTGCGATTCATGATGATCCAGGCAACTAGAGTCTCCTCGGCCTGAACGCCTGCGCCTGGATGCACAGCCAAACCCGTTGGCTTATTAATCACAAGAATTTGATCGTCTTCAAAAAGAACTTCCGGAGCCAGCCCCGTGAATCTAAGGTCTTCATCCCAAATGGACTTCCGAGCCGCCAAGTATTCTGAAGCCGCCTCGTTGATGGATATTGACTGAGAAGATCTGATTTTGTGGGAGGCCTTGGCAACAGTGCCATCGACAAGAAAAACCTGATTTTCGATAAGAAACTTCCAACGACTGCGTGAAATTTCCGGAAAACGCTCGCTCAGAAATTGATCGAGTCGACAAGTCTCCGAGACCTGGCCGGTGGACAGAGGAAAAAGTGTCTTTAAATCCATGAAACCTTCCACTAACTCTGAAAAGTCGGACTGTCGCCGTTAAATGCGATCTGCGGAAAGTTTACCTTGGCTACGAAGGCGGGCAATGTAGGTCTTTGAAAGCACCTCTGGATTCGGAAGGTCAAGGGCCCGCGCAACAATGGCGACATGTCCCCGCAAGTAAACCGACTGATTGTGTTCAGTAGTGTCTTCTTCTTCAATGGCTGTGATTCGGCCTGCGCTAATCTTTGAAATCGTAGCCAGTTGTTCGACCGTCAGATTGCGATAGACACGAACAGCGCGCAGAAAAGCACCTTCCAGTTCGGTCACCGCTTTGATCTTTGTTTCGAATTCCGGATTGGGATCGAAATTTTTGTTCGCTACGTTTAAAGATCCTTGTTTTTCGCCGTGGCGAGTACCTCGAAGTTCCGCGACTTTTTCGCGGAATTCGATCGGAGGGCTCGAAAGCTCGTCGCTATATTCCTCGCTCACCATCGTCGTAGCACCTGCCCCACGACCCGATGCTTGAGAAGACTGTGGTGCAGCCTGATGATGCGCACTGGAGCCTTCTCCGTGGTGAGCCTGAGACAAAACGGGATTCGAGAAACCTTGACGACTTTCTTCTTCGGTCCAAGTATCAAAACCCATCAAAAGATCATACTCGCGGCGCTTGGAGGGATTGCCTAAAATTTCGAAGGCCTTTTCGATTTCATGAACAATTGAATCGTTATTCGTGTCTTCCAAAATTGAATAGGAAGCCAGCGAGCCCGAAGTGTAAGTCATC
This sequence comes from uncultured Bacteriovoracaceae bacterium, assembly GCA_964636255.1. Classification (GTDB taxonomy): domain Bacteria; phylum Bdellovibrionota; class UBA2428; order UBA2428; family UBA2428; genus CAXNGS01. The sequence goes on from CAZWNW010000008.1 coordinate 121,477, forward strand.
TTTGCGCGATTATAAGCGTGCAGAATTTCGTTCTGGCTGGAACCGGGCATGATATCCAGCGTAAGGTAGTAGTTCGGCATCGGCTTCGAAGCTTTCGACGTCATGGAAAGAGTCCCTTCATTTCCTTAAGCAGTGTACGAGTCATTCGGTCGAAGCGGCTGGCCAAAATAGAATTCGGATATTCCTGAACAACCGCCTTTTTTGATCGAATCGACTTCCATACTGTATTGTCATACTCCAAGTATCCAACGTAGCGAATGACAATTCCAAAATAGCGTCGGCAGACGCTGCAAATGGATCGTCCAACGTCGATGTCTGCCTGGGATCGCACCTGGTTGATGACGATATTGGGTTCGAAATCTTTGATGTGGTCTTTTAGAACATCGAGTGCCGAAGGATCCAATCTTTGAATCACCGCAAACAAATCGGCCGGAGTGCGAATACCCAAAAAATTTTTCTGATCCATTGACGCTTCGATAACTTCTCTGATGCCTTCGGCGACAGGGGCCTTTTTCAATTTGTTCAAAAATATCGCGCGAATGAAGCGATAGGCATTTTCGACGCTAGTCGGTTCCGGAAGAATTGAAAGAATTCCCTCATCAGCGGACAGAAAAAAATCAATCGTCGAATCCTGCGTTCCAGCCCCTAGATCGATCACGATATCATCAAAGGGTAGCTTTCGAAGTTCATCGACAAAACTGACTTTTTTACTTTCCACTTTGCGCAAAACGTTCACAGGATCCGAGGAACCTGTGATCAGTTGCAATCGGGGATCATTTGTTGGAATCAGCAGTTCTTCAACATTGGTTATGCGGCCAGCGATCCAATCACCGACTCCTTTGTTTGAGGGTTCGACGCCTAAACAGGTGTGCAGGTTGGAACCACCTAAATCTAAATCAACAGCGAGAACCTTGTGGCCCATGCGAGCCAGCATGAGGGAGAAATTGGCTGAGATAAGACTTTTCCCAACGCCACCTTTTCCGCCGCCGATGGCCCAGACCTTTGGTTGTTTTACGCCGCTAACAGGACGCATTTGAAAGCCTTCATCAAAACCCGAGGCACTGGAATCTCCTGAGAAGGTATCCGAGGAAGAAAATGCATTTTTCCAATGTATACCGGACTGCACTTCCATTTCCTTTTCGGGTTCTTCCAGCCGAGACTCGACTAAATTGCTTCCCGCGGTACGACCGCCAAAGAATCGATTCAATCCCCACCCCCAAAAAAATTGTCCCATTTCCTGGCCCGAAGCGCAAGACCCCAGGCAATCAAGGCATCTATTTTAGAAAATCCAGTAAAGAGGGGGTTAAGAGCTTTTTGTTGGTTTCCAAAGTCGAATTGAGAAGAGTTTCATTTCGAGCCAGTTCAGAAAAAACTTTTACCGTATCTGCATCCTCAATCGAGGACCTTAGACTCAGATTATTGATCTGGAGAGAATCCAATAGCTCCTTGTTCGCCATAACCGAGTTTTGTCGGGAACCTACGATCGCTCGACTCGCTAAAACTTGTTTAAAGGCACCATCTAAACCCTCTAAAGATTTATTGAGTAAGGCTTTATCATTCTTGAGAAGTCCGTCCTGGAAATCTTTGAAGACTGTAAAAATATTGACACCTATCTTAGATTTCAGAGCTTCGATAGCTCCTAACTGCTCTTCATTCTCAGGATCCAGACCACGGTTAGCAATCGCTAGACTGGCCGGTTCGCGAATTGCAGAGGAAATCGAAGGCCCATCCGGCTTTTGGCCTGTGGCGCGTGATTCTTCAAAGCTATTCGAAACTTCCTCGATGCCCATAAAAGGCAGCATCCCCGGAAGATTCACGGGGATACGCTGACTTTCCTGCGCCTCAACTTCGATCAAACCGGTATCCCCGAAATAGTTTCCGTCCAGATCAAAAGGCGGTCGGTTTGTGATGTAGCCACCGAAAATGTAGCGGTCACCGACTTTGGCATTCCCCAATTGAACAACCTGCTGAAGTAACTGACCAACTTCCGAGGCCACCGCATTGCGAGCATCAGGAGTTGTATTCGTCACCGAGTTCATTTGAATTGAAAGCTCTTTACCACGGTTGATGACTTCGGAAAGTTCAGCGAGAGAGGCATCCGCCATTCCCAGAAAGGACTCTGCGAGCTCCATGTTCGATTTCAATTGTTCCTGGCGCTGCTCGGCCGCTCGCAGTCCCATCGCACGCATTGTACCCTGGGGATCGTCAGAAGGCCGATTGACTTTTTTTCCGGTCAAAGCCTGCTCCTGATTATCGATCATTTTGCGGCGCACGTTCTGCATACTTCTTTCCGATTTAGCGGCCAACATGTTATCGGTAACGCGGTTCGAGCTCATGGTTAGAACCTCTTCAGGGATAAGACCGTCTCCATCATGGAGTCGGCGACTTGAATCATTTTTGCATTGGCATCAAAGGCTTTTTGAAAGCGCAACATATCAATGGCTTCCTCATCCAGAGATACGCCACTTTCGGATTCTCGGAGAGCGTGCAGCTGACCTACGATTGCATTTTGAACTTCCAGCGTGTCCTGAGTGGCCTTGGTTTCGACACCAATCACACCCACAGTGCCAGCCATAAAATCACCCACAGTTGAAGTGCCCTCGTCAAAGATGCGCATATCCTGGGTTGAAATGACATCTAGGACACCGCGGTTATCACCCGGAGCAAAAGGAACCTGGCTGGTGGCGATATTACTGGCGTCGAAATTGAGCGCCGCAGAAATCCCAATTCCATCGGCCGCAGGTCGATTGGGATCAATTTCAAAAAATTTCACACCATTTTTCCCGGCTTGGTTGAAAGACTTTTCGTGCGCTTCGTTTACTGAATTCGCAAAACCGAAAGCCAGAGTGTCCACGCGATTCAATACGTGCTTGATGAATTTGTCACGTACACTGACCAGTCCACCGACCTTGCCTGAATCAAAATTATTAGTGACTTCCATTTGCGGCTTGCCGTGCTGATTGGTCGTGTAAATCAGATTCTTTGGATTGCCGTCCGCATCCTGGCCTTTGAGGATTTTGAAATCATAGGAGTCACCCAGGCTCACGATGACGCCGGCTCGGCCCGCGGAAACAGTGACGGCTCCATTTTCGGTTTCCGAAACCTGTATGGGAACATGTTTTGCAATTTCTCTAATCAGTAAATCACGACGATCTCGCTCGTCGTTGGCGTTCACACCCTTATTTACTTCGATGGAAACCACTCGCTTGTTAAGGTCAGCGACTTGTTTCAGCATCAAATTAACTTCGTTGATCGATCCCTCCAAGCGATTGTCGACGTCCTTAGAGATATCTACAACGGATTTGCGAAGCGTGGAAAAACGATTGGTGAGAGAACTGGCACTTTCGCGAACGGCCGTCCGCAGTGGCGAGGATTCTGGCTGAGCCGAAAGAGAGCGCAGGTCATTGTAGAATTGGCTCATCTTCGCCGACAATCCCGTTTCCGATTCATCAGAAACAAGTGACTCGATCTGGCTCACAACATCAGAAGTTCCTTCGGCGCGTCCCAACTTGGAATTCTCTTCTGCCATTCGGACATTCAGAAACTTGGAAGCAGCCCGTGAAACTGCCCCGATCGTAACTCCCGCTCCAATCTGATGTCGGCCAACCGTTACGGGAGTGTTTGTCTGAAAATCCACCCGCTGGCGTGAATAGCCCTCGGTATTGGTATTGGAAATGTTATGCGATGTCGTCGCAATTCCCAGCTGGTTTGCAGCCAGTGCCCCTTTGCTGGTGTCCATGATTCTATTGATGGACATCGCCTAGAGCCTTTTCTCCAAAATTTTCCCAGATGCTTTTGCCGATTGCTGAACTTGTTTTTTACCCGTGTAGGTTTTATGTGACTTAGTTTCCTGAGTGGGATTGGCGACCATGGTCATGGTCTCTGCGACTCCGCGCAAGTGCTCCACACTCTTTTCAACAAAAGTATTGTTGATACGAATCCGGTCTTTGATTTGCTCGACGACCATCTGGATCTGGGTCCGGAGGCCTAACATGCGATAGCCCAAGCGCGCATTATCGCCGCCTTCGTTCACAAGTACCTCGGCCATCATCTTCAGCGTTACTTCCGCAGGATTAATGCCATTGATCATGGCGAAATGATCTTGCACACGCAGGCGCTCTTTATCTAGGCGCCTGAGTATTGCAAGAACTTCATCTTTTTCCCTGAGTTCCGAATAGAGTTTTTCGAAATCGAGTTTTACGAGCGAATTCTTTTCAGAATTTAGAAGCTCCATCGCCCGTACGTAGAGTGAATGCATACGCTCAAGGGTGTGGGCCAAGGCGCTGAGTTGTTCAATCACTTTGAATCCCCCCCTCTAAGGAATCAGAAAGTTAATTAACCGTTTCGTGTCGCGAGATCGTCGGCCAGTGATTCGTTAATCATCCGATCCGCAATTTTTTTCGCGTCCATTTTGTAACTGCCACTACGAATGGCATCTTTGATCTGTGCCACACGATCTGCACGCACATCTGGTGCAGTCTTTGCTGCCGCTAAGCCTTCAGTCATCATCTGAGCATCCGCGCTCCAATTCACGCCGGATGATTTGTCAGATTTCGTTGCGCCAGAACCCGCAGCTTCTGTTTGGTTGTTTGCGCCGGCCTGCGACTTTTGGGTCGCATTCTGTTCGCTCACGCGCTCTTGTTGGACTCTCTCTGAACCAATTTTATTTACGTCCATTTTCTTGTCCTCCCGGTGTGCCTAATTCTGATTTTACCTTAGTGCGCGGTGGGATACCACCTTTTCCTGCTAGGTATCGGTCCACCATTTTTCCGACACCTAGCGGACTCCGGGCCGCAGCTTGCGTCACGAATTGCTGATCCAACATGTCTCGGTAAATCTTTTCCGCATGAGATGGGGCAAAAAAATCCCCGCTTGCAGAGCTGAGTTGCTCATTTGTGCTTTTCATTTGCTGGTGCATCATCCCAAACATAATTGTTTCAAAGCCTTGGCCCACTGTTTTGGGCCGCGACTCCGCCCGCACATGCGGACTCATGATGATTACCCAGAAGATGAGGAATGAAGCGATAAACTGAAAAAGTTGGATCGAGGAGTTCCCGGCGTTGTGAAGCATCCTGCTTTCACGGTTCGTTCGTTCCGGTCTTCCCTGGGAGGAATAATAACCATCTCGTGTCCCTGAAACCCCTCGACCCTTTTTGCCAAACGCACATCCTGTGCGAATAAGCCCACTCATAGTACCGTGATCTCCGCTTGCAGCGCGCCCTGTGCCTTGAGCGCTTGGAGAATGGAAATCAAGTCTCGCGGCTTGACCCCCAACGCGTTGAGCCCGCGAACAACCTCGCCGAGCGTAACGCCTTCCGGTACAGAAATTAGTTTATCACCCGACTCACCAATTTGAATCGTGGTTTGTTTGACGGTCTCTTTAACCATCTCCCCCACCTTTTCGGGGGTCGTGATTGTTCCTGCCGCGGACTGTGCTGGTCCACGTTCGGTCGTCGTCTCCGTGGAACTTATTTCAAGCGTCAAATTTCCGTGAGCAATCGCCACAGTCGAAATTCTGACGGCATCGCCGACAACAACCGTTCCCGTCTTTTCGTTGATCACGACATGGGCGCGGTTATCGGATTCCACGGGTAACCTTTCGAGTTGCGCGACCATGTCGACAACTCCACCGTCGAAATCATAGGGCACCATAACGTCGATGGTCGCACTATCACGGGCTCGAGCATAAACTCCACCCAACTCGGCATTGATGGTCTTTGCGATCCGTGCCGAAGTCGTAAAATCTGGGTTATTGAGAGCCAAGCGAATCGCATTGCGGTTCGAAAAATCGATATCAACTTCTCGTTCGATAATTGCTCCGTTTGTAATCAAACCCGCGGTTGGGTGGTTCTTGGTAGCGCTGGCACCCCCCCCACCTTCCGCAAATCCACCCACCATAACAGGACCCTGGGCGACCGCGTAAACTGCTTTGTCTCCACCACGAAGTGGGGTCATCAAAAGCGTGCCCCCTGTTAAGGATTTCGCATCACCAATGCTAGAGACGGTTACATCTACCTGAGAACCCACGCGCGAGAAGGGTGGCAAAGTTGCGGTAACAACAACCGCCGCGACGTTTTTTGATTCTGTTTCTTCGGCCTTGATGTCGACGCCCATTTGCCGAAGCATTTGTGTCATCGATTTTCCTGTATATTCTTTTTTGGAGTCACCTGTGCCTTTGAGGCCGACCACCAGACCGTAACCAATGATTTGGTTTTCGCGCACGCCTTTGATTTTGACGACATCTTTTAACCGCGCCGCCTGCGGAGACCCTACAGAAGTTACGAAGGCCAATGCAAAAACTGCGCTACGCACTGTTCTCATTTCGTTAACTCCATCTTTGATTCAAGAATTTGATTCGAGGCGATCGTTCCATTCACCTGCACGTCTTCCTCGCGCAAAACACCCTTCAACTGAACTTGATAGGGAGCCCCCTTGATCAAGACACGGCTGGATCCTTCGATTTTAAAACGTCCACTATTCATATACTCCGTCAATCGGACGGGAATTTCCTCAAGGCTAACGTATCTCTCGGGCGCATCGACGGCAGCGACGGCACGTTGAGCGGCCTCGCCCCCCACCGCTTTTGCAATCGCTTCGTTTCCGATTGCCTTTTTCACCTCTGATTCGACGCGACTGCCGACGGCTTTTCCGGCTTCATCAGCGACCGTTTGGCGTACGCCACTACGACCTAGAATCGAGGCAATGCGCGAATTCAGTGAATCGTTCACTGCGCTTTCAATTTTTACCAGAACCACATCGCCCACCTTGTATTTGGTGTTTCGCGAGAAGAAAAAATTATCCTGAGTGTCCGGACGCCAGAGCGAGCCCTCGTTTTGAGGACCCGTACCAAACCATGGATCAAAACCACTGCGTTGAGAATTCTCGGTGCCGCCTCTGAGCCAATTTCCCTGAGTTCCGAATTCTGTGCTGGATAAATTAGGTCCCGATGGAGGGTTTTGTGCCTGAGCATCAAAACTGCGATTCTCGATAACAATAGATCCGTTCGGAGTAGTGGAAGCAGGAGCCCTCCCACCCTCGGTTGCGGCCGGTCCGCCGCGTGCCATATCTCGGATTTCGGTCCACGAAGCACAGGCCCCGAGGAGCCCCAAAGCAAAGACTCCCCAAATTTTCATAGTTGGACCTCGACTTCCTGATGGCCCACTATGGTTCCTGTTAGAATCTTCTTTGTATCCGGATTTTCAACGCGTATCGCATCTCCGATATGTCCGGCCTGCTTTGAAACGGCTTTGGAACGAATCATCACACCACCCGAACTGAGGAGCGTAAGATTTACCCAGTCTCCGATGCGGACATTTTCTTCGGCCTGCACAATGCTTGCATGCAGAATGCCTCCGGCTGGGACATAGGTCCGCAGACGTCGACCCAATAAATCTTTGAGATGCGTAAAACTTGCGCCCGAGGGAAAATTTCTCCATGGCATGCGGACTTCTTCTAAGGATTCCTCAGCTATCACTTCCCCTGAATTCATGATCCGACGACTAACGATCACCGGACCGATAACCTTCATGTAGCCACTGATTTTTCGGTCTTGAATTCCGGCTTGCCCCTGAACCATGGCATCTATGATGAATAGACCATCAAGACGCTGCGAGCCCTGAGTTCCGAGCCCTAAGATGGAAAGCACTCTCAGATCCTTTTCACCGGCCTGAAGTGGCGGGACAAAAGATAACTGTTCGACGGACACGTCAAAATCGGCTTCCACTCGACCGAAGCGTTGAGCAATCTGGGCGCGAAACTGAGCCGCAACTTGCTGTTCCAAACTTTGAACCTTAATGGCTTCAGTAATCTGGTTAGAAGCTCGCGCCCCAGAAAACGCAACGACAACAAGGGCTCCTGCAACAACGATCGATTTCATCCGTCTGAGCTTCATTTAATCACCACCTCATCATCAACGAATATTATTTAAAGCGTTCATCATCTGATCGCTGGTTGAAATTATTTTAGAGTTCAATTCATAGATGCGTTGGGCGCGAATCATGTCCGTCATTTCTCTTGCAGGATTCACGTTGGAGGCTTCCAAATAGCCCTGAAAAATGCGCCCCAATCCACCCTCAGATGGATTTCCGGGGACAGGCGCGCCGCTAGCGGGACTGACGCGGTATAAATTACCACCCTCGGCCTGTAGGCCGGAGGGATTCGGAAAACTCGTCAATTGAATCTGTCCGATCTCTTCCATTTGGTTTTGAGGATTCGTAGCCGTCACCCTTCCATCAGCCGAAACGTTTATAGCCCTCGTTGCTGGTGGAACCTGAATTTCAGGGATCAACGGATAACCATCGGGATTGATGACCTGACCTTCGGCACCGATACGCAGGGAGCCGTCTCGTGAATAGGCGATTTCTCCATTGGGTTTTTGAAAGGCCAAGAAGCCATCACCTTCGATTGCAAGATCCAGTGGGCGCTCCGTGTGCTTAAGTGTCCCATCAGAGTGATCCCGGGCCGTACCAGAGACTTTGGTTCCAACCCCAATCGTGATGCCTGTCGGGTTTTGAGTCTGCGCAGAAGTTGCAGCTCCCGGCTCTTTGATGTTTTGATAAAGAAGATCTTGAAAATCGGTTCGACTCTTTTTAAATGCCGTCGTATCTGCGTTGGCCAAATTGTTAGAGATCGTCTCAATCTGTTTTGCTTGAGCGTCCATTCCCGTGGCGGCCGTACCCAATGCTTTCAACATGGCGATCTCCCCTTTAGAACTTTCCAACTTCCGAGAGACGTTGATTCAAGTCTCCGAAGCTTTGCATAAGTTTTAGATTCTGATCGTAAACGCGGTGAGCTTGGATCATCTCGCTCATCTCGCGCACCGGGTTGACGTTAGAGAGTTCCAACATGCCTTGATGGACTTTTGGAGCTATGAGCGAAGTCCCCAAAGGATTTGACCGAGTCGGAGCAGCCGGCGCAGCGCCCACGGCAGCGGGGGCGCGGTTCGGATCAATGGGTTTTGCAACGGATGCCTCGTCAAATGACAGGAGATTGCGGCCGTCCGGTTTCAAAGTGCTCACATCATCAATCTGAATCAAACTGAGTTTGCCAATTTGCTGCGAGCCCAATTCATTGTTGGAATAAATGTTGCCCTCATAATCCACGTGGATTTTTCCGGGCGGTAGTTGAATGGCCCGGATTTCAGGCTTCGGTCCAGGCCCATTTTGACCTTGCGGACGAGCCGAGAGCACCAAAAAACCGTCGCCAGTAATCAAACGTCCTTGAGCGTCAATCGACAGGTTCCCGGCACGTGTCAATCGGATGCCATCAGGACTTTGGACTTCGAAAAATCCGTTCCCCTCGATTGCAAGGTCCAAGGGATTTTGCGTTTGTTTCAAATCACCCTGACGAAGCCGGACAAATTCATTGCCATAAAGAACAATTTTATTTTCGTCACCGCGCCGAGATAAGAGTTCGGATTCTTTGAAAGGTCGCAGCGGAATATCGGTGCGGTCGTCTTCCTGATGCGCCGCAATGAGCGCTTCCTCGAAGACGAGTTCCTTGGATTTAAAGCCAGGGCTATCGGCATTCGCTAGATTGTTTGCGATGTTCTCAATCCGCTTGGATTGAGCCAATGCACCCGACAAAGAGCTGACAAGTCCTGCGTCCATAGTCTCCCCTACCCAAGTGGTTGCAACCTGCATGCCAATAAAGATAGGTTCAAAAAAATGGCAGCACTGATTCTCGACGGTAAGAAAGCTTCGACCCAAATCCTGAGTCGGATTCGCCAACGCTTAGAGAGTCAAATTCCTCCCGGTCACAGACCCCCCAAACTCTGTATCGTTCAGGTCGGCGCGGATCCCGCTTCGGCTGTGTATATCGCGCAAAAAATGCGGCGTTCAGCTGAGTTTGGTATCGCCGCAGTACACATCTCACTTCCCAAGTCCTCTACATTCGATGAAATTGAAAGCAAACTCCGCGCGCTTCGAGATGACTCCAAAATCGACGGCATTTTGCTTCAGCTTCCGCTGGATACAGATCGAAAAATTTCCCTCGAGGAATCCCAGGCATTGATCGAGGTGATTGGTCCGGAAAAAGATGCGGATGGTTTAACGACGACTAATCAAGGACGTCTTTTTACGGGTGAAAGCTCGCCGATCAAAAAGAAAATTCCCATGGACTGGGTCGCTCCAATTCCCGCCACGGCTCTGGGGATTTATCGACTATTGGAAGAATACAAAATTCCGCTGCTGGGAAGCAAGGTGACCGTCGTTGGCAAATCACGTTCCGTAGGAATGCCGGCTTCCACTCTGCTTTCACATGCAGGTGCAACGGTAACAATTTGCCACTCGAAAACAAAAAACCTCAGTGAGCATCTAAAATCCGCGGACATTGTTGTCGCATGCGCAGGTGTTTCAAATCTCATTCGACCCGAGCACATCAAAAAAGGCGTCATCTTGATCGATGTTGGCATTCATCGTTTAGCGGACGGGAAACTCGGCGGAGACATTCATCCGGATTGCCATGCGCTGGCCTCGGCATATTCACCTGTTCCTGGCGGTGTCGGACCTATGACCGTAGGAAGTCTTTTGGAGAACCTGCTGGAACTGGCCATTCTTCGATTAAGGCCTTGATTTTATATAACTTTTTATCTTGACGCGGAGCATATATGCACCTAAAACATGCGATGCATGCCGGCCAAGAAGATATGCACCGCTTTTTTAGCATTGATTCTTTTTTTCCCCACTCGCACAATCGCCGTCGAAGATTGTTCAAAATCATTGAGACCGAATTCATTTCAAATCCTTCAATTGGGTCGGGAAATTCTTTCTAAATTTCAGTCAAAGGCCCGGGAAAGGCGCGAGATCATCCAGCAGCTGGACACACTTCTTCTCGAAGTCCAGTCCAAGCTACCTGAAAAAGATCAGGAACGAGAAGTCATCGAAGGCGAGATTTTGGATCTATACGCCGAATTTTTTCCGCGGGTCCAACTTTACCTCGATCCCGTGGTCGAAGAGTTACTTTTGCAGCAAATTAATTTTCCTCAGCTGAAAAAGCTTCTCGACACCCATGAACAGCTCACCCGCTTTTCAACTGATCCCGCCCATCACAACGCAGATAGTCCCAGTGCCGGCGCTCTCCAAGGTTTGGAAATTTTTCTCGTAAAACTTGGGATCAGTCGACGTTGGACAGAGATCGATCTCGACCGTCCGAGCACTCCAGAAGCCGAAGCTTGGTACTTTCGTTTCTATGAATCCCGCAATGAGCGGCTTCGAAGCGAAGTCGCAGCCTCGGAGCCCGGTGCGAGTGGCTACTTTCGATCGGCGATGACCATCGAAGACGTCATTTCGGAAATGGATCTTCAGGCGGAAAACATCATGAGCGGTGGACTCTATGACTTTTTTTCAACGGAAAGAATTTGGAACCTCGATTCCTTTACTGAGTCCGTGAATGAGTTTTGGGAGAGCCTGCTGGGTGTTCGCCGCCCTGATCTCCCCCTGCTGAAAGTCGGTGCGGACAATCCTGCCGCGCGCAGTGAATATTTTCTGCTGGCCGGCGGGGAGCACCTTCAAATTTATCTTCGTCGCGAAATTCCCAATTTCTTGAATCATTTGCAGACGCATTATTCAAACGGTCAGGATTTGCACGTACTCATAGATTTTATCAATGATCACCCCGAACGTATTTTAAGTCATTTCGCTTGGATCTGGGGTCTGAAATCGAATGATCATGTCCACCGCCGCCTGCTTGCCGACCAACAGGATATCCTGATGCCGGTGCTTCGATATATTTTGGGAATGAAGCATTTCCTGGCTCGGGCCTCGCTGGTGTGGAACGGAATGGACCAAAACCTCGAGCTTGAAATTTCTCCCGATCTGATGCGAAAAATTCTTGAAGACAATCGCCGCATGCCGGGCGGTTTATTGGCCACGCTCACTTCGATCGTTCCAGGCCAGGCACCATTTTCCGACGTATTGCGAGGGCTTCGGGGACCACGGCCTTAGTGAAGGCTGTATTCGCTGAGCTCTTCATCAACTTGCCGACCAAAACCCGGCAAGATCTTCAAGGCATAAAGGTACAACCAAAAGGGCCCCACCAAAAGGTGAAGAAGATTTTCTAAAAAACTGGGCGCCTTGCGCTCAAAAGCATGGTGACCCACCAACTGAAGGGCCCAGCCTGTGGCAAAGAGAGCCGTAAGGACTTTGAGGTCCAAAAAATGTGCAAAACTGCACACAAGATAAGTCAAAAGGATGAATGGAACTGCGAACCATCGAAAATGCAGTAGATAAAAAATCGAAGTTCCTGCCCAAAGCAAGAGTGCCATATCTAGGCCACCCGCTAGTGGCAGTTTTGCCAGCAGGCCAAAGACTGCCAGCACAATGGCCGGAATGCCCACAATATGGGTCAGCTTGTTACGCGAGTCTCTATGCCCCAGGGCATAATCACGCAGCATTTGTTGCGACCAAGGGCTAAAGGAACTCATAGCGAAAAGCCTAGTAAAAATCGCAGTTCGACGCCAGATATTGCGACGCATAACTTTTGACGGAGTCTCGACAATAGTGTCTAGCTTTGCTGAACTCGCGGGCGGCTAAAAGCATGGACAAGTCTGGAAATTCTCTAAAGAAAACGCCCTTTCATTCCTGGCACCAGACGGCCTGTGCGCGCCTTCTGCCTTTTGCGGGCTACGAGATGCCCATCCAATACGAGGGCGTGATACCCGAGCACAAAACTGTGCGTTCCCATTGTGGAATATTTGATGTCGCGCACATGGGCGTCGCCCACATCCAGGGCGAGCAGGCCACCACTTTTCTAGACAGTTGTTTCACGCGTGATCTATCAAAACTTGCCGACGGGAAGGCCGCCTATGGATTCTTCTGCTGTCCCAACGGCGGATGCGTTGATGACCTCATTGTTTATAAAGTTTCTTCTCGCGAATACTTTCTTGTCTTGAACGCCTCTAACAAAGAGAAAGATTTGGCCTATCTGGGTTCGCAACCTGATTCAAACAATGTTCGTTTAACGTCTTGTTTCGACGAGATCGCGCTTGTTGCTTTGCAAGGGCCCAAGTCTTACGAGCTACTCAAAAAAATTGGTGTTCCTGAAAATGAAATGAAGGCCTTCCGTTTTATTGAGGCAGAAATTTTCGGGCGCCCTATGAAAATTGCCTTTACAGGTTACACCGGCGAAGCCGGATGTGAGATATTCGTTCCTGCCGATACTGCCCTGGAAACATGGACGAGCCTCATGGATGTGGGCGCCTCACTTGGCATTCGTCCCGTTGGGCTAGCGGCACGCGACACCCTACGCACGGAAATGGGCTACAGCCTCTACGGCCATGAATTGGACGAGACAATTTCTCCTATTGAGGCCGGTCTTTCGTGGGCTGTTTCGTTTAAGAAGTCGCAAAACTTTGTCGGACGTGATGCCCTGCTAAAACATGCGGAGATGCCTCCTCGTATTTTGATCGCTCTCAAAAATTCAGGACGTCAGGCGCCACGCGCGGGCATGAAAGTCTGCGATGCTGAGGGACGCGATGTAGGCGTGATCACATCCGGAACTTTTGCCCCTTCGCTAGAACACGCGATCGGACTTGCCCTTGTAGACTCTAGGTCTTCGGCTCCCTATTCGGTGAAAATGCGCGAAGACAAAATTGTTCCTTTCCATCTAACAGATCGTCCTTTTTATAAAAGAGCGGAGGTTTAAATGTCGAAAATTCCCAAAGAGCTTCACTATACAAAAGATCATGAGTGGGTGAAAAAAACATCCAGTGCGAAAGTTATCCAGATAGGCATCACAGATTTTGCCCAATCTTCACTGGGAGATGTGACCTACGTTGACCTTCCTGCGGTTGGCAAAACCCTTCAAAAACATGAAATTTTTGGGACGGTCGAAAGCGTAAAATCAGTTTCGGAACTTTATGCGCCCGTTTCTGGAACCGTCACAAAAGTGAACAATGAATTGAGTGATCGGCCTGAACTGATCAACCAAGATCCTTATGGAGAAGCTTGGATGATCGAGGTCGAGGTCACTTCGGAAACCGAAGTTTCAGGATTACTGAGTGCTGAAGCTTATGCTCAGCACGCACAGTAACCACAGCGAGATTTATGCGATATTTGCCCCTCACAAAGACCGAAAAGAACAAAATACTGGATCTCTGCAACGTCGAGAGCTTCGAAGCTCTGACGTCGGCGATTCCCGAGAAATTACGTCTGAAGGGAAAACTTAATCTTCCCGAAGCTCTCTCGGAACTGGAACTCCAAAATTATTTTGCTTCCCTGGCAGAGAAGAATTTTGATCCAAAAAATTTGTCCTTTTTGGGACAGGGGGCCTATGATCATAGTTGGCCCAGTGTCATCGACGCCTTGATTTCACGCGGTGAATTTTTAACGGCCTACACTCCCTATCAACCTGAAATCTCGCAAGGAACTCTTCAAGGAGTTTTTGAGTTTCAATCATTGATGACGGAACTATTGGAAACCGAAGTCTGCAATGCTTCACTTTATGATGGGGCCACGGCGCTCGTCGAAGCGATTTTCATGGCCGCCCGAATTGCCAAGGCAGACGGCGGCATCGTGTATCTGTCGGAAGGGGTCTATCCAGAAACGCGTCAGATTCTAGAAACCTTTCTCAAGGACCAGAAAATTGTACTTAAAACCTGGTGGGCGGATGCCGATGGTCGCCATTCCGGTGGTGAGAAAATGGAAAGCGTAAGCGACGCCGACGGTGCCCCCATTGCTTTTGTTGCACAATCACCCAATCGTTGGGGAATAATAGAAGATTGGGCAGCAGTTAAATCCATTGCAAATAAGCATCAAGTTCAAAGCATCGCACACATAAGTCATGCTTGGGCTCCTGCTTCTTTTCAGAGTCCGGGATCTGAGGGAATCGACCTTGTCTCTGGTGAAGCTCAAGCCATGGGCATTCCCGTCGGCTTCGGCGGCCCTTATCTGGGTTTTCTGGCCTGTAAGAAAAAAGATGTACGACAACTTCCAGGACGCCTAGTCGGAGTGACCGAGGACGCCAAAGGTCAGCGTGCCTTCTGCGTAACACTTGCCACGCGCGAGCAACATATTCGGCGCGAAAAGGCGACCTCAAACATTTGTTCCAATCAGGGACTCATGGCCATGAGAGCCACCATGTTCATGACACTGATGGGCCCAGGCGGCATGAAGGCCCTGACGGAACTGCTTCGCTCCAGGGCCTGTTATCTGAGGGAAACTCTTAAAACGCGTTTGAAAGACAAACACCCAGGGATTCAAATTCTTGAAGGTGAGATTTTAAATGAAGTTACTTTAATGGCTCCTCAGAAAGACGCACTTTGGATCGACGAAGCTCTGGCACGGGGAGAGGCTGCAAATATGCTAGCAGGAATAGCGGTCACGCCTCCACGGGCTACGGGCTGCGTGCGAGGACTTAACATTGCATTGACAGAGCGGCACACGAAAAAAGACATCGATAGGTTAGTGGATCTTCTGGGAGCCTCTCTATGAAAAAGAATATTCGCGTGCCACTTTCTATTGAAGATTCCCGTCCGGGGCACATCGGTTACAGCCTGCCAAAGAATTCCGGCCTTCCCGCGGCCCCCACTTCGACTCTTGCCCGCAAAAGCCCGCTCAACTTTCCAGAGTTATCTGAACTGGAAGCTGTTCGCCATTTCACGCGACTTTCGCAGATGAACTACTCCATCGATGCAGGCATGTACCCGCTGGGTTCCTGCACTATGAAGTACAATCCTCGCATCAATGAATTAACCGCTTCGCATCCGGGATTCACTCGATTACACCCGCGAACTCCAAGTCCCTATGCGCAAGGAGCATTGGCCTTGATGTACCACCTGGAAAATGCCTTAGCGGAAATTTCGGGATTTTCGCGCGTCACGCTGCAGCCGGCGGCGGGCGCACACGGAGAGTATCTAGGCATCAAAATGATCAAGGCGTGGCATAAAAAACAGGGCTTTGATGGAAAAACTAAAATTCTCATTCCCGAGAGTGCCCATGGAACCAATGGAGCCTCGGCGGCGATGTGCGGTTACTCGGTTGTTCCAGTAAAGACTACTGCGGATGGACTCTGCGATATCGAGCAGATTGACGCTCTATCGCGCGAGGGCCAGGTCGCAGCCCTGATGATTACAAATCCCAGCACTCTCGGATTATTTGAAACGCAAATCGAAAAAATTTGCCAGATGCTGCACGATCGTGGCGCACTGATTTATTGCGATGGCGCCAACATGAACGCACTTTTAGGAACGACACGTCCAGGTGATTCGGGCATCGATGTCATGCACTTTAACCTTCATAAAACCTTCACCACTCCCCATGGCGGAGGCGGACCAGGCTGTGGAGCAGTGGGCGTGTCCAAGACTCTGGTTCCTTTTTTACCCGTGCCCACCGTAGAGCGTGACGAAGACCAATCAGCCTTTCGCTTTGCCAGTGATCACCCTGATTCAATCGGCAAGATCAAAAATCATTATGGTCATTTTTTAATGATGGTTCGAGCCTACACCTACATTTGTGAGTTAGGCGCTGATGGTATTCGTAAAGTCGGCGAGGACGCAGTTCTCTTGGCAAATTATGTTCGAAAACGGCTCGAGCCGTTTTATGAGTTACCCTACAACAAGCCCTGCATGCATGAAGTCGTCTTCAGCGACAAACGACAAAATCAAAACGGCGTGAAAACTCTCGACATCGCAAAGCGCATCATTGACGGGGGCTACCATCCTCCCACGGTTTACTTCCCACTGATTGTTCCTGGCGCAATGATGATCGAACCCACCGAGACAGAATCACTGGAAAGCGTCGATGCCTTTTGTGAGCTTATGATTCAAATTGCTAAAGAGGCCGCTGAGCCCGGCGCCTTTGAAAAATATTTTGCTAATACCCCACGAAAAACTGAAACCGCCCGCGTCAGTGAAAGTCTGGCAGCCAAACAGCTTCATTTAAGCTGGAAGGACCTTGGGTGATTTTCTTTTCCGTCGTGCTTTTGTTGGCCTACGGCCTGCGCCTTTGGGTCGCAGGATTTTCAGGAGTCCATCCGGACGAAGCGTATTATTGGGCATGGTCCTTAAAACCGGCACTTGGTTATGTTGATCATCCGCCGCTGATTGCCTGGTTGATCAACTTCAATCGAATTTTGGTCGAATCGCTTTTCCCCACAAGCTTCATGGAAAATTTTCCGGTTTTCTTTGCACAGCTTAAACTCCGAGCCATTCCTTATTTTCTATCGTCGGTAGGAATCCCTCTCGTGATGGGCCTTATTATTGAATCCGTTCAACGCAGCCCTTTGCTCTTGAGCCAGATGTTCTGCCTGGTGACCCTACCCCTGGCTTTTTTGGGACCATTGGTGGTTACTCCAGATTCAGTTTTTTTCTTTGCCTGGACACTATCTCTTGGTTTCGGAATTGCCTTTCAGAAAACTCGAAAAATAAAAAGTATTGCCGGAGACCCTACTCCACTAAACATTTCGCTTTCCATTCTGACCGGGGCTGCAATCGCGATTGGCGTCTACTCAGGTCAACTGGCCTTCTTAATTCCCATACTTCTGATTGTTTCAGGAATCGGATTGCGAAACTGGCTTCTCTCAGTAGCGGTTGGCATTGTTCTGTCGACACCCTATCTTCTATGGCTTGCCAGTTATCCTGGACCAGTAAGTGATCTATTCTTTTTTCTACCCGAGGCCTCGCTCACCGAGACTTTGGCCGCAACATTGACCGAAGACCGGTGGATTTTATTGAAGCGATTGTGGACATCGCAGGCCATTCTCTGGACACCCGTTGTATTCATCGCCTGCTTTATATATCTATTGCTCGATCAACGCCGATTCTTTCTTTACGATCAGAATTCCCGTTTTACCGGTACGCTTTTTCTCTGGGCTTTCGTACCCCTTCTTTTCATCAGCGCCCTGACCTTAGATCGGCCGACAGAGGCAAATTGGCCCTTGATTGGCGCGGTACCGGCCAGTGTTTTGGTATTGGCGCGTTTTAAATTTCGCCCACTCTGGAGAACCCTCCTGCTCCTTTGCAACGTAGTTTTGGTCGCGGGGGCTTTGGTGGTGGCGATCGAAGGGAAAGAGCTTGCGCCACGCATTGAGGGATTTGCACCTGAAATTTCCAAGCGACTGAGTGGTCGCTCACGCATTGACGAATTTCGAAATTGGAGAAATTTGCACTTACTGATTTACACAACGATCGGATCCGATTCCGCTCCAATTGTTATTCCGGACCGTCAAACATTGGCGAGTCTAATTTTTGCGGAAGAGTCTGCAGAAGTCGGGGACCGCCTTGGAAATCGTTTAAAGACACCACAGGTTTCGCAGGCCAGAAATTTTTTCCAACGCCAAAGTGAATACTCATTCGATTTGAACACCAAGGATCGCTTCTGGTATCTGTCGCAATCACGTCCGCCCGACCTCAAAAACTGCATTGCCTCCCAAAGTCTTGAACGAATTCCCGGAGAGCCCTACTGGCTCCTCCACTGCAACAATTAGATCATTGATAACGATGGAGGACCTTGGCCGGAGCGATGCGCGTTCGGTCACGTGAGTCTTGTAGGGGATTGCCCTGGCCACGCAGTTGATTCATTCGCCCCTCACCACCAGAGCTAGCGCACGAATTTAAAAACAAGGCGAATAGTAGAAGGAGTAGACATCGCATGAGGGTAGTTTAAACGCCGTTGACGATTTCTTCCTTCCAATTAAATGGCGCTCGGCAAAGGCTAGTTACCAGAGGGCACGCGCAGCGTGCGGCGAAAACTCCAAACTCCAAAGAAGAGAGTGATTACCGAAGGAATTGCCATCAGTAGCCACATCAAAACTTCGCGTGAGCCCAACCAATCCATGTGTCGTTTTCCCAAATAGGTAAATAGCCAAAAATGAAGCAGGTAATAGGCGACGGTTATGCCGATCCCGTAAGCCAAGGCACGCGATTTGGCAGTTCGCCGGTGATCGAGACTCACGCCGAAGGCCAAAGGAGCAAACAAGAAGCAAAGGAGGCTGACATAAAAACGGCGGCCTAATTCCAATATGATTTTTCGCGGATTTTTTTTGATCTCTTTGTATTCACGCCGTCGTTCCAACAGTTCCGACAAAGTCGCCGATGTCAGCGTGATGCGATTGGAATCTTCAGTCTTATTGAAGTCCACGAAGTAATTGTATTCATCAAATCGGATTCGCTGAATGATGGGATCATTGGCGACCGAGGCTGTCATAACGCCATCAACCAACCTCAAAACCGCAGGCGAACCTCGCTCGGAACTCCAATACCCTTTGCTAGCCGAAATCGATACTTTTTTTGCAAAGCCGCTTTCGTCCTGCAGGAAAACTCGACTCATTTCGCCTGTAGTCTGATTCACGTGCTCCGCGAAAAAGATCATGTCCAAAAAATCTTCGTTGAATGTTCCCGAAAGCAAAACGGAGACTACAGATTGTCTTTTGGCTTCACGAAGTGATTTTTCAAAATTCCGACAACCCAGAGGACCGACTTGATAGGAAACCCAATAACAAAGTCCTGTAAGGATCAATCCAAAGGCGATTGACGAGCGCGCCAATCGCAGCGGCGAATGCCCCATCACTTGCAATGCGAGAAATTCACGCTGGGCCGAGAGTTGGGAAAAAACGGTCAGCGCACTGAAGAGAAATGATATCGGGAGTGTGATGGGCAAAAATCCAATTCCAAGCCCCCAGAAGATATCAAAAATCTCCATAAAGGTGAGATCACGTCCAACGATGATGTTGGAGAGGCGTATGGCCTGCATCGCCACCA
Source organism: uncultured Bacteriovoracaceae bacterium (assembly GCA_964636255.1). GTDB lineage: Bacteria > Bdellovibrionota > UBA2428 > UBA2428 > UBA2428 > CAXNGS01. Next base: position 141,170 of record CAZWNW010000008.1, read on the forward strand.
AAATAATTTCAACGACCAAGGCGCTCAAAATGGATCGCTTAACGAGTTCCCCTAAAAGGTAGCGATCAAAACTTTTAAAGCCCCACTTCATCTGCCAAATATCCGTCAGTAGAGTTTAACTTGCTGAAATGAGCTACGGAAAGCCAAATAATCATTTTCTCAATTTCGTCAAAGAAACGTCAGTCAGTCTAGATAAGCTCTCGAAATCTCCCATGGGAAGTCAATTAACCCTTTTCTCGATTCCGAGGAAAACCTTTAGAATGAAAGAAATGGGAAAATTCAAATGCTTGGCCATCTTGCTTCCGCGGGGAATTTTCACATTGATTTTGCTACTTTCTGGCACCGCATTTGCTGGTTATTTCGAACTATCGGCCAATGGTTCCTATTATCGGTACAACAACGGATCCTTTGATGGCGAGCTTTCAACGACAACTGTGCGGCGCTTGGGAGCTGGACTGGGTTACAACTTCCTCTCGAACACTTCTGTTGAACTGCAATACACTAATAGTTTAAATCTATCGAAGTATACGCAACAAGAAGAGGGTGATCCGCGCCGTTATCGTCTGCGTCGCACCGAAGAATTTCATAACATCGCACTCAATCTAGTTTTGCACCTCACCGCTAAAGGCAACGCCTTTCGACCGTATGTGATGGGCGGTGCCGGATATATGATTCGTAAAACTTCCCTCAAAGGAACACTTTACGATACGGATTTATTAGACGAAACAACCTTGAATTTTCGCGAAAGTGACCCGGAAAAATCGATTTCTGCAAACGGTGGTTTTGGGCTGAAAATGTATGTCGCTCAGGCCATTGCGCTTGAGCTCAGCTTTAGCCTCTTTGCGACTGACCTGGATGCTGAACAAGTTTATCTCCACTACGCGGCGGCCGGTGGCCTTCGTTACCTTTTCTAGCTGGTCGGAGTAGAATCAAAACCCATGCGCATTTGGATTGGTGGTATTTTAGCTGGAACTCTTTTGTCGGCTTGCCAGCACTCGGTGCCGCGTTATCTCATAAGTCAGGGACTAGAGCAGTCGAAGCTTTTTGCGAAAGCGCGACCGATTCCTGAAGTTCTAAAGGATCCCAAGATCAGCGAAGATGAAAAGCGGCACCTTAAATTGGTCGGCGAGGTTCTCGAATTCGCACGTTCCGAATATGGTTTTCGAACAAAGGACTCATATAAAAAATACTTGAAACTCGAACGTCCTTGGGTCACAAAAATTGTCGTCGCCGCTTATCAAGATCGCCTGGAACCCTATCTTTTTAAGTTTCCCCTTTTCGGTGCCCTTCCCTATCGCGGCTACTTTAATGAAGCCAAGGCTTCGGACTTTGCCAATCATCTTTCAAAGTCCGAAGACCTCGACATCATGATCCGCTCAGTGCCCGCTTATTCGTCTACGGGATGGTTTGCGGATCCTGTGATTTCAACTATGTTTGGAAAATCTGAAATTGATTTTGTGGAATTACTCTTCCACGAATTAGTCCACCTGCAATTTTATTTTAAAGGCAAAGCCGACTTTAACGAAGCCTTTGCCACTTGGTTCGCTGAGCGCGCCACACAGGTCTTTATTCAACGAAGAAGCGATTTGTTCCCCGAAGCCCAAAAAAGTATGGAATTGCTGGAGAGAAGCCAACTGCGACAGCAGCGCTTCTCTGAACTCATTGCAAATTGGACACTCAAGGCAAAAGAATTCTATCAAAGCAAACGAAGCGAAGCGGAACGAAAAGACTTTTTCGAAAAATTGCACCTTGCACTCATTGAGTACAACCCAAAGGCGAAATGGCCGCAATATCCTGAGCTCAACAATGCTTTTCTTATCAGCTCATCGACCTACTATTTAATGCTGCCCAAAATCGAGGCCTATGCAAAAATGGAAAAGTTGGATGAAGGCGAGACTATAAAACGCGTCCAGAAAATCGGTTCCAAGATCACCGAAGAAATTCAGAACTAAAGATCGCCGATTTTAATAATGACCTTGCCATTTGGATCCAGCTGTCGCACTTGTTCGACCGTAATGGCGCTCACAGGTGGGACAAAAACCTTTGGAGGCGTGAAAACTGATGACTGCGGAGGTGGCGGAGCACTCACTACGCTGTCGATGATACCGGTTTTTGGAGCAGGAGCATCACCTGCAGGGGCGCGATCCATATTTGTTCCAGGAGCCGCTGCAGCTGTGTCGCCGCTTGACGCCGGAGTTTCGCTTACAACAGTTTCTCGGTCCAAAGCAGCCGGAGGTGCTTCGCCCACAACGCTTCCAGATCCTTCACCACCGCTACCACCTGCGCCACCACCTGAAGCTGTTGAGCCACTGCTATCTGCACCCGTACCATCATTACGCGCGGATTCTTCACCTTCGAGATCTTTAAACTCTTGCGGGATCGACTTGCTGCTTGCCGCAGGCTCGACTCGACCGGGGCTGTTTGGCGCGGAACGAATGACCTGACCTGCGCCTACCATGCTTTCGTTTTTACCGAAGGCAAAGGCAACACGACCTTGGGTCGTGAGAAGTGTGCTAGCTTGAGTTTTACGATCGAAACTCATCATAAAGACCGTTCCACGAACACCGGCAACGGCGTTTGGAGTGCGGACTTTGAAGACATCATCACCATTACCTGAATATTTTTTCTTAACGTTTGTGCGAATGGCACCGTCTTCCAGAGCAAGAGAAGTTCCAGATTTTCCCGAACCTTGCGATCCAGCTTTTTCAATAAAGAGTCGCGAAGAACCGGCGATAACAACTTCGTTTTTTCCGTTTGGTCCGCCTTCAGCAAAACGTAATTTCGCGCGACCATCTGAACCGGTCACAAAAGTGTCGCCCACGAAAAACTTATCGCCTTCGACAGCGACCTTCCCCCCCGCTTTGCCTTGCTCGATCTTCACCTCACCTTTGAGCTTTACGATTACCCCCGCGGGGTTCTTCGCAAAGGCCGGCGATGGCAATGCAAAGTAAAAAGCGACAACAATAAGAAGGGTTATTGGTTTCATTAAACGTACCGCAAGCATATTCTTCATTGTAGCTATATCGGCAGAATTGATGTGGAACTTTTGGGTAAATGCTGAGTTAAGATTTGGTTAACGCCGCTCCAGAGCACAGAGAATTTCTAAGTGCGCGGTATGCGGAAACTGGTCCAGGCCTTGGACTTCACGAAGCCAAAACCCTTTCTTAACAAAATATTGAAGATCGCGGGCCAGCGTCGCGATGTCACAAGAAATATAGAGTATGCCTTGGAGTTGAGGGAAGTCCGCATCCAATCCCTGACGAAATTTCAGACCATCGCGCGGAGGGTCCAGAAAGAGGGTGTCGACATCTGCCGCCGCCTGCCCCACGGACTCGATCCATGAACGAAGCTCCCGCCAAACGCCGGAACGAAAGAGATCCATGTCTTTTACACTCAGATTCTGAAAATTGCGCGCCCGCAGCCGCTCGAGTGCCGGCCCCTGCCATTCAACTGCAAAAACATGCGGAGAATTCTCCAGCAAAGTTTCCGTAAAATTTCCGGAACCGCAAAACAGCTCGAGAACCGATCCCTTTGTGCGACCTTCCACTTTCCAGGACTGCAATTTCTCCTGAACCCATTTTTTCATATTTTGATTCTGACCATCGTTGGCCTGACGAAAAATGGATTTTTGATTCGGCTTAATCGCCGAGGGAATCGTGTCTTCGTCGATTTCTAATTTTATCCACTGATGTGCGGGACGTGGCTTCCAGTCCCGGTTCGGCAGCTGCGAGCGAAGTGCCTGGAATACTTCCCGCGCCTTTGGGCTCAAAATCGCACAGTCCTTTACGTCCACAAGTTCTTGGGTACCCGCCGCAATGAATCCTAATCGCTCGCCGTCGCTTTTAATCTGGGCGCGATTCCGATATCCAAAGGGAGACTCGGATGGCAGAACCCCGAGAAATTTGGTTTCGGGATCCAAGACTTCAAAACGCTCTAGCAGATGGCGAAGTCGATGTTCCTTAAAATGAATTTGCGACGGATAAGATCCGATCATCCACGGGCAACCCCCACAAGATTTCCGATCATGTCCCTGATGGGGACAGGGCGAAACTACGCGTTCCACCGAAGGGGACAGGATTTCAAGCAGATCACCAAAACCATAGCGATTTTTCGATTCGCGCACCTTCACTCGAATCCGGTCGCCGGGCCAAGTTCCTGCGACAAAATATACTTTTTTCCAGGGAGATTCGATGACGCCTAAGCCGTCACCCGAGATGCCGCGAACTTCGCCGTCGAATTCCTTGCCGAGATCACTGCGGCCTTCAAAGTTGGGCACGCGCTGCAGAGTCTCCGGTGGTCATCTTGCTGGTGACCCGTTGACGAACATGTTCAGAGGCTAATTGTCCGCAGGCAGCGGCGATGTCGCGACCTCTTGATGTGCGCATGAAATTAAGGACGCCTTGCTTCCAAAGGACCCTACGAAAATTTTCAATGTCTTCCATCGTGGGACGAATGAAGGGAAGAGAGGGATTTTCGTTATACAAAAGAAGGTTCACCTTGCAGGGAATTCCCCGCAGGATCTTACAAAGTTCGCGTGCGTTTTCTACGGAATCATTAACGCCCTTCATTAAAATGTATTCGAAGGTCACATAGAAATCGCGTGTTTCAGTTTCCCGAGCAAAGTCACGAATTGAACCCAAAAGTTTTTCCAAGGGATAGGCTTTGTTTACCGGCATGATGCGACTTCGAATTTCATCGTTCGGTGCATTCAAGGAAACTGCCAGACGACAGCGTGTTGCGCGGAAAAAACTTTCCATTTTCGGGACCAGTCCGCTGGTCGACACAGTGATTTTTCGGGGGCCCAAATTAAATGCATGGTCATCCGTCAGTAGTTCCAGGGACTCCATGACAGCATCATAATTATCAAAAGGTTCGCCCATTCCCATCAAGACAACATTGGTAATGCGATCACGCTCGGGCATCATGAGTAGCTGCAAGGCTATTTCCCCGGATGTTAAGTTACGTTCCACCTTTTGTTGGCCGGTCATACAAAATGCGCAGGCCATTTTGCAGCCAACTTGTGACGACACACAAAGAGTTACGCGATCTTGGTCTTCCCGCGGAATCCAAACGGTCTCGACGGTTTTTCCGTCATCAAGCGCAAGCAGAAACTTTATGGTTCCATCTGTAGACTTTTGTTCGCTAACAATCTGCGGATAGCGAATCACGCAATTAGCCTCTAGACGTTCGCGTAAATCTTTGGAGACATTCGTCATTTCGTCAAAAGACTTGGCACCCTGTTTCCACAACCATCTGAGTAGTTGGCGCGCGCGAAAACGCGGCTCGCCCCAGGCCTCCAATAGGCTCTCAATTCCCCTCGGTCCGAGGGTCAGAATGTTCAGTTTCTGGGTAGGCATGGATACCTACATTAAATGCCGACTTTTAGCATCTGCGTCAATTTGAAAATACCCCGGCGATTATAGAGCAGAGCCCTACAATTTCCGCGAACCTATGCCGATAATTGAGCTATGGGCCAAGATAATCCATTTGGAAACGACGACGGCACAAATACGAATACTTTAGGGGGTGACAAAACCACCCTAATCACACTCGATAAAATACAAAAATCTCAGTCCGGTAGCCTCCGCATCGTTCCCGTTCTCTTGGTCCTAGAGGGCGTTGAAAAAGGTAAAGTTTATCCTCTTCCCTCGCAAACACGGATAGTTATGGGGCGTTCACGAGACTGCGACATCACAGTTCCGGATGCCAGCTGTTCACGAAAACACGCCGAAATCATCGTGAATCCCTCGACCCAGGAAGCCGTGGTGCAAGATCTTTCGTCGACAAACGGTACTAAGGTCAACGGAGCCACCATTTCTAGCTCAAAGACAATTAAAAGCGGTGACAACATCACTTTGGGCGATAACAGCCAGCTCAAATTCTCACTCATGACGGATCAGGAGTCCCAGAATCTCCAAGAAATCTATAACCGTGCAACACGTGACAGTCTTACGAACGCATACAATCGCCGATTCTTTGAGGAGAATCTCACGCGAGAAGCCGAGTCCAGAAATCGCTCAGGACTTGAACTAGGCGTGATCATGTTCGACGTGGATCATTTCAAAAAGGTCAATGATACTTATGGCCACCCTACTGGCGATGCAGTTTTGCGCGCGATCGGGAAAACGATCCCCACCTGCATCCGCTCCGAGGACATCTTTGCTCGTTTAGGGGGCGAAGAATTCGCCATACTTGTTCGCTGTGAAATCAACACGATGAAAACGATGATGGAGCGCATACGCGTCGTCCTAGAACGCACACCTGTGCGATTCGAAGAAAAAGAAGTGCGTTTTACGGTCTCCGTCGGAGGCACCCTGGCAACGGGCGCGAATCTCTACTCCGGTGAGCAGATCGTCAAGCGGTCAGACGAAGCGCTTTATGCCGCCAAACAAGGTGGTCGCAATCGCTGTATTCTCAAAGATCCAGACTAAGACACCGACACTCAGCGAACGCCATAGGCGAGCATTTTCCTAAGTAACTCTGCCTTGCTCATACCAACATGGCCGGCGACCTTGATCAAATTTCCCGAGTGATCTTTCAATGCTTGGCGAATCTTTCGACGTTCCACATAAGCTTGAGTCGCATCTTTCGGAACCGATCGACTGAAATTAGGATCCGCACCAACAAGATGTTTTTCCAGCGTTTTTCTTAGAGCATCCACCCCTGTGATCATCTCTTCTTTTTTCCACTGACTCATGATCGGTGCCTTTGTAATTTGGGCTTGAAGCATGCGCCGCAGGCCATCGATGTTATCGCCCCAATCTTTGTCGGCGCAGTAGTCCACTAACCAAACGGGCGGCGTTTGCACGGCTCCCGTAAGTTCCTGCACGATGCTCACAATAAGATGGGGAATGTCGGCCTGACGCTCCTTGAGGTGAGGTAGAAATACTGCAAAGGAGGTCAGCTCCTTGAAAAGCCGTTGATCGAATTCCTTTTTCAGCACCAGAATCGACAAGGCTCGCTCGGTTCCAAAAATAAGTCGGGGTTGTGGAATCCCCTTTTCCGCCCATTGACGACGCAAAAGCAGAAAATCACAGAGTTCTTTTTGTCCCTCAGCATCCAGTGCGTCGACGGCTTCGAAATATAGAATGTCTTCTTTTCTAGAATTGGGAGCCAACAGAAGTTGGGTGAATCCCATTTTTACAAAATCGCCGCGAAAGACACGCAATTTACCGCTCTTACCGGTCGAGAGACTGTAATAGAGATGGTGCAGATAGGAATACTCTTCAATATGCCGGCGTTTTCCTGCACCTTTTTCGCCATAAAGAAGCACCGGAACGTCCGAGCGATCCAATAAAGAGACCCAATGTATGTAGGATTGACGAAGTTCTGAACACCTCGTCCGTAGAGATTTGCCGAGATTTCCCTCTCGGGCCAGGTCAATGACCTTTTTAAGGAACTGCCCAGTTAAACGTGCCTCTTCCTGATGCTCCATCTTGTCCTCCGTGACTCCTGAACCACTGCCCACTTTCATCCCATGAAAGAGGCAAAGACTGTAAAGCAAGATCCCTGCCAACGTGGTTCGCGACTAAAGGCCTGAAATTTCAGAGCGATTTTTGTAAGCGCTGTAAAATTCTTTTTCACTTCTCAGGATTCCGATTAAAACTTCAACAAATTGCATGAGCCCTTGGCGACCTGACGCCTTGCGCATTTGCCTAAATGATCAGGGATTAGGTGCCTTGAGACCCCCGAGGTAAATTATTCCTAACCTTAAACTTAGCAACCGGCCATTTTTTTCAATTCACGACCCAGACTTTTTTTAACCGTCTTATCAGCTATTTCGAAACTGGAGGCTCATTTATTGTCATCAGGATTTTTGAATTTCATCTCAAAGACTCTAGATATTCGCCCAGCTTTTTGTCGAGGAAAGGCGCCCAATTGCGATTGAAGAGAGCGGAAGGGTGCCCATCACCCGGAATCTTGTCTTGAGGGCTCAATTGATAATCGCTTTGAATTAACGGAATGCTACGGCTTCGTAGACATTCCGAGAATTCGGGGACTCCTTTTGATGGATGTTCTACGGAGACGAATTCGCCCCGAGGAAATTTCCGCCGAAATCGTGTACGGGCTGTTTCCACCAGATCGCAGGCATAATCAATATGTCGTTGGCGCAATGCCGGGAATGTCTTCCCTGGATAGATTGTGCGTCCAATCAAGTTTACTAAAAAATTTCGAACGGGAAATTCACTTTCAATAGTACCAGTTCTTTGCATTTCCCCATTTTTCATTACATATGTTGGCGATGATTTCAGCCAGTTCAAACGGGGATAGAGTCCATTGGCTCGATCGATATGATCTGGGATGAATACATAAACTAAAAGTCCGGGCAGTTCCTTCGGATAAGAATCAGCGAATTGAGGGCGATCCACCAGGGCTAGTGTTTGTACCATTGACGAGCCGATGATCCCATGATTATGCACACGTGTTTTTGGAAGCAATTTTGCGACTTGATCTGGAAGTGTTTGGTCTTGATCGGGCCCTTCTCCAAAAGTAAATGAACAACCAGAAAAAATCATGAACGAGTCATGAGTCATCTTGGGATCATGCCAGGTCTTGCGGCGGCCCAGCCTGTCCGTTTTGTAAGTAATATTCCAGATGAGTGTTTTATAGCGAAACTTAATCGCATTTATCGCCTGATTCGGAGCATTCTCCCAACCGAGATCGCTCGATGTCTGTGTGATAGGAGCGGACAGGCGGATCCAGCTTGCCTCGGTAAACCCTAGGCCGCGATCAAGATGAAATCCTTCCTTCCTCGGGTCGGCGGGAATTTGAAAGTCTGCAAATGCGATCCCCCGCTGTT
>CAZWNW010000009.1:0-111527 GCA_964636255.1 uncultured Bacteriovoracaceae bacterium
CGACACGCATTATGAAGTGACGTTTAGTCACTTCATAGACGCGGTCTCCTCTCCTTGCGCTGAGATAGCGCTTGCTTTATTTCAAGGTCCACCCTCGGCGCTTTACTTGTTGAAATTAGCTTGAGCAATCCTTAGAAGTTAACGCCTGTGCAATCATTCCAATCTTTTTTAGGCTCGAGGCCGAAATGGATTTTCTTTCCAAAAATTGCTACGAGGAGATCAAAACTCACTGGAAGTTTTCCAAGAGATCCGCCGAGGGAATATTTTGTCTGCAGTCGTCATAGAGTTCATGATAGTAAGCAAGACTACTGGCGCAGCCGGCGGTTGCTAGAGCTCTGGCCTGTTGCAGGCTTCGGTTTAAATGCCCTTCGCCATTGTATCCAAACAGGTCGGAGCCACCCAATTGCTCGTTCACAGAGCTAACTCGGCTGATTGTTCCATTATACGCAACACAGACAAAATTGTGCCGCAAAATGGCTGTAAAAATCTCTCGCACCCTCGAATTAGCTGCTTGATGGTCTTCCCGGCATGTTGTGGCTTTGGAGAGGCATTTTGATTCGAGAAAGCATTTGGGCTCCGGAATATTATTATCGTTGGTGGCGAATACTCCCGACGAATAAAAAATAAAGGTTCCAGTTATAATTGTAAATACGTTGTTTCTAGTCATAAAAATTCCTTTCTAGTTATGTGAAAATTCTGGAGGGAGGCGGGTCCATTCAGCGGCAAGAAATGGTTGCTGATTTTTTCGGTAAACATAGATTTTCCAGTCACCGTTGATTTGCAATTCATAACGCGTTTCGCTGTTAAGATTTTCACCGTGCGTATACGAAAAGATGCTGAGTGAGTTTTTGTTGCAAACTGTCTTGGTCGATTGGATCGACGTTCCGTGCATTCGTTCATCCGCGACGAAATACCAGGAGCTGAAGTATTGGTTTCTATCTCGACTTAAGCCTAATAGATGAAATCCCCAAATGTCTTTTTTGGACCCGTACTTGCGAGCCTGAACGACCGTTGCACTTAAGTGGCGATGGTCCGGATACGAATCGTATGACACCGTATCATAATTGCCAGCAAACAAAGCACAGGCTGAATCATCAGGCTTTGAATCGATTGGAAGGAATTCAAAGCCATCAGACGCGATTGCAGTGTGGGTGGCCAGGCAAAGAACGATTGCACGAAAGATTTTCATAAATTTTTACTCCTTGTTGGTGTTAATATTAATAAAAATATTAGCACCATTGAGCAAAGAGCTTTCGGGGCTATAAATTAATATTGTTTTCAACCGCAAACACATGACATCCCGCGAAATATCCAGGAAACGACATGCTCAATCGTTGGGAACTCGACCTTCCAAATGAGAATTTACTCGTAGCAATCCACTCTCCGATTTTGCTGTGCTCGGTGTCTAAACGCTGGGGCGCAGTCTATGAGCAATCCTTAGAAGTTAACGCCTGTGCAATCATTCCAATCTTTTTTAGGCTCGAGGCCGAAATGGATTTTCTTTCCAAAAATTGCTACGAGGAGATCAAATTCGACGATGCGCTCATTGGAAAAAAGTGGAAAGAGTGTTGGGCATTTACCTCTTGCAAAAGCGGCACGCCTATCGAATGCTTCGCGGAAGGGAGCAAGGCCAGCTGTACAGTACGAAAGGCGAAGTATGTTCACTGCAAAAATGAAAACGAAAGCATCGAATTCAGCTGTGCCCGTTGAACAACTAAGGATAGGGATTTCAAAGTCCAGTATTCTGATGGTCTTGAGTCGGAATTGATACTTTCGGCGTTAATGACGACCAATTATAGATCCGTTAGTTTTGGAGCAATCAGCGGACTTGCGAAGTCTCCGAAATCGTTTCCGAATACTTAGCATTCCAACATTCCAAAATATCTCCGAAGGCCTCGTAGTATTTTCCGTTAAATAAACTAGCCGGAAATGGATTTAACCAAAAAGAGATTGAAATATCCGGATTCGGCATAGGTATCTCTAAGCCCATAGATACTTGCGTCCTTTTCTTGACCATCGGGAACCATAACTTTTCGAATTTCAGCCAAGTAGAACTTCGAAAGACTCTTAGTTTGGCAATCACCAGCCGAGATGTTCGTATCTCGCACCACTCCAGGAATTCTCGATTTGGCGACCAACGAAAAGCTTCGGGAGAACTGCGCCTGAACCCACAGCGGATTGCTTTCCGATACAATTGTAAATTTGTCATCAGCCAGCCGGAATAATTATCCAACGGTCCCATTGGAAAACCCATTGGGCCGCTAATTTGCAGGCTGGGACTTAGATCCGGGAGTGGGAGTGGGACTTGGACTCGCGCTAGGGCTGGGAGCCGTGGCCGCAGTGCTGAATTCGGGAGGACATAGAAAGAACGCAGTTAAACCTAGGCAAAGTCCCAATCTACGCATTCAGCCCCCCCCTTAAAAAAACACGAAGCCCACACCCATGAGCAGCGATTATTTTAACACTCAGAATTCGTCCCGATCACGATAAGTTTGGATATTGCTTCTGTTAAGATGCGAACCCCTCTTTTAATCTAATCGGCACTTCCTGATTCAAGACCGCCATCGGTTTGGATACCGATGAAAAATGCACTCCCTGGGATCTCAAAGGTAATGAAGTCAGAAAGGGAACGCGGATCGCAGAAACTTCCGCACCCCAATGCTGTGACCTCAGATGACTTAAAAACCTTCACAGTACCATCGTTAAAAGTCACTCGGCAGCCAACATAGTTTCCACCATCGCTCAGGGTTTCGGCCCTGCAAGCTCGCGGTGAGATTGCAACGTTGACCAAGGCTGCGGTAATGACTGCGTCACTCGCTGGCGAGGACTCCGGCTGCGGGATTATGGTGGTGTAGGCCGGAATTTCCTGTTCAATCTGCGAGCTGGAGTCGGGTGATGATGCCCCGTTCGCCCAAGTCATTTGCGGCGTCGCGAATAGCGAAAGAACTGTCAAGGCGGCTAAAAAAATACCCATCGTTAAATCTCCTATCAAAAGCAACTCTGTAAAAACGCACAGCCCCAACCATTCACAATATTTTGGTATTTTTTCGTTTCGAATACAAGTTAATTTGAGACGCGGTTTTTTGGAAAGACTTTAAATATCAAAGAGTTACCGAGATCTTCTTAACGAGACCTTCATGCTTTTCCAGTAAGCGCAGGTTGACGAATAGGTGCTGAAAGAATGCAGGCACTTACGGCCCGATGAATAGGTGAATTGACAGGGAAATCATACTGGGGTCCCGTTTCCCTGATGCTTGAAAAGTAAACGCGCCCCGGTTTTTTGTTTGACCGGGGCTAAAAAAAGCCCGCAAGTTTATTCGCGTTCAATGTCTCGCTTGAATACATCCGGGTTCAATTGAATCAAATGCTGATTGACCGGGTTAACGCAGTGCACTATAAATCACAGAAGATTAAGGAGCTCTCAAAAAATGACAAAATATTTTCTCATCCCTCTATTTTTTTTCGCTGTTTTATCTTCAAGTGCCACTTTCGCAGCCCGAGAAATCCGCGTTACTCCCATCACGGTTGAAGACGCTAATTTGATGGCCGCTAGAGCGCTTGACCCGTTTTATACTCAAAGCAATCTATTGTGCCGTGAGGGTTTAGCAACAGTCTTATGCGATGGTGCTGAGAGAATTCAAATCAGCCAATTCCTTGCCCTTCAAAGTGCTATCGGTCGACAAAAGATTATCGAGAGCTTGCGCAGACAGTGCCGTGAGCAGGGATACAGTTTGACTATTGACGAAAAAATTCTTTCTAATCAGAAACTTATTCGAAACATTAGGGACCTAGGCCTTTGGGTTGAAGGCGCAGTAAGTCCGATTCGGTAGTTCGAATATTGCCTTTTTCTTCAGCCTCCTCGTAGTGAAATCTGGGAAATAAAATTCAACTCGGCCTATGCCGAAAAATATTTTCAGAAATCACACAGCAGGCGGAGCTTAGGAATTGTGAGAGTCAAACTCAACAACTAAAGAATCGGCGGTGGACTGTGAAATTAAGCAAGCGCATTCTCGGCGCAAGGAGAGACGACGAGCCTCGGGGTCAATGGCTGAAAGTTATGCCGCCGCATGAAAATTGCTACGAGGAGATCAAAACGGATTCCACTGCCCCAGCGGAAGCGACGAAATCACTGCCGCTAGCGGCAGTGATTTAAAAGACGGGTCACAATCTCTTCAAGCTCTTTTGCAAAAAACTCAGGATCGATTTCTTTTCCACATTCAGTACTGAGATTGGTCATTTCCCGTGAACTAAAGCCACACGGCTGTATCCACTCCCAGACTTCCGGTGGAGTCTGCAGGTTGATTGCCATGCCGTGCAAACTGACCCAGTGTCGAACTCCAATTCCAATGGATGCGATTTTGCGTTCTCCGTTAACCCAAACTCCAGTTTTTCCAGATACTGTTTGAGCCTTTACTTCGTATTTTTCTAAAGCCCAAATGACCCAGGCCTCTAGAAAACGAATCAAATCCACAACGCCCCGGAGTGCGGGAAGTTCTGATTTCCGATTGAATTTAAAAATTGGATAAACGACGAGTTGCCCGGGGCCATGATAGGTCGCCAAGCCACCGCGTTCGATTTCAACAACAGGAATCGTGGACGGAGCTGTAATTGGACTGGGATTCCGCAAAAAGCCGCGCCCCAACGTGATGACGGGAGGATGTTCGCAAAATAACACCGTATCTGGAATACGGTCAGCCTGCCGATCAAGGTTTAAAGCGATTTGGAGATCGCGCGTTTGGCGATAATCGACTCTTCCGAGCCAACGAAAGTCGATCTCCATATAAACTACGAGCGGGCTTCTGCAGGTCGTGGAGCTTTTTTCTTATCGAAAAAGTGAATTGCCATTCCGTGCAGATTTTCCGCTGCCTCCATCACTGTTTCCGGAAGTGTTGGGTGAGCGTGAATCGTGCGAGCAAGATCCGCAGCCGTTCCCCCCATTTCAATAAAGCCTGCGACCTCGGCAATGAGATTTGAAACCTCAGGACCCACCATGTGAGCTCCGAGCAATCGATCCGTTTTGCGATCCGCAATCAATTTCACAAAACCCAACGACTCACCTGTTGTCAGGGCTCGGCCGTTGGCCACAAAGGGACACTTTCCAACAACCGGATCCCATCCCGCATTGCGTGCGCTTTCTTCTGTGTGGCCTACAGTTGCAATTTCGGGATCTACGAAAATTGCCCAGGGGAGTGCCTTTGCGTCCATTTGTACGTTCGGATTTTTAAAGCCTTCCACACAAACTAGACCTTCCTTGCTGGCTTTATGGGCAAGCATCGCACCGCCGATGACATCACCAATAGCAAAAACACCGGGGATAGCCGTCTCCAAGCGTGCATTTACGGGAATAAAACCACGCTCATTGAGCTTGAGGCCAATGGAATCCAGATTGAGATTTTTTGTGCGTGGTCGCCGACCTACGGACAAAAGTGCCCAATCGCAAGTGATCTTAGATTTCTTGCCGTCTTTGGTTTCAATCTCCACGAGTGTTGCCTCTCCGTCCGCTTTGACCGAGAGAACTTTAGTTTCCGTCTTAATCTCAACGCCTGCTTTGGTTAATTTTTTAACCACGATGTCGACACATTCGCGGTCCGTCCCCGCCAATACCTGAGGAGTCGCTTCGATCACAGTAACTTGAGTATCCAACTTCGAAAAGAAGGTGCCGATTTCCATACCAATGAAACCGCCCCCGATCACAACAACTTTTCCAGGTATTTCGCGCACGTCGAGCGCATCGCGAGAACCCAGCAAATGCTTGCCATCAATTTTGAGTGATCCGGGCTGCATGATTTCCGATCCTGTAGCAATGATCACTCGATCCGCAGTGAGAGCGATCTCGTCTTGTGTCGCTTTTACGGCGGCCCCGTCCCAGGAATCTTCGAAGGGAAGTACTTTGATTTTCTTCTTTTGATCTGCAGCCAATCCATCAAACTTGGCCGTGCCTTGAATGGCCGTGACGCCATTTGCCTTCAGCAGTTGGGCGATGCCGCCCGTGAGGGCTTTTACAATCCCACCCTTCCAATCAATCATCTTGCCAAGATCAACTTCGAGCGAGGGGACATGAATACCCTGCTTTCCCGCGTCGCGAATTTTGTCGATCAGATGACCGCTGGTGATGAGGGCTTTGGATGGAATGCATCCGTAATTGAGACACTCGCCGCCCATTCGGTGTCCTTCGACAATGGCGGTCTTGAAACCTTCTTGGGCTGCGCGGATGGCGGCGACATAGCCGCCTGGTCCAGCACCAATCACGACGACATCAAAATTTTGCGATGACATATCTTCTCCTTTGATCCATTCAGGATCAGGCCAGTTCTAAAAGCAATCGAGCCGGGTTCTGCAGGCGTTCAATGATCGCATTGCAGAAATAACCGCCAACGGCTCCATCGATCACGCGGTGATCCAGCGAGAGCGAAAGATGCATAGTCTTTCCGATGACAATAGCGCCGTCCTGAACGATGGGTTTTTCTTGAACTTTATAAACACCCAAGATGCCCGTTTCGGGGTAATTGATAATGGGAGTCGCAAAAAGTCCGCCCACGTTGCCCATCGAAGTGATTGTAAAGGTCGAGCCTTTCAATTCCTCGGAAGTCGCCTTACCGGCGCGCACTTTCGCCGAGAGTTCGTTGATCTCGCGCGCGATTTCTAAGAGGCTTTTCTGGTCAGCATTTTTAATGACGGGAACTACCAAGCCATCCGGCGATGCGACGGCTATCCCAATGTGATAAAATTTCTTTTTCACCAATTCGAATCCCGACTCTTTTTCCTCAAGACTTGAGTTACAAATCGGAAACTCTTTTAATGCGCCGACCAGGGCTTTGACGACAAAGGGTAAATAGGAAATCTTTACTCCATACTTTTCACCGATGATCTTGGCTTCTTCGCGAATTTTCACAAGCGAAGAACACTCGAATTCATCGACATAGCTGTAGTGAGGTGCCGTGAATTTACTCTTCACCATGCTTTGCGCGATCACACGACGCAACCCTCGAAGTGGGCTTCGCTCCACCTCTTCAGTCGCGCCCGTCCCAGCTCCACGTTCAAAATAGGTTGGGACGGCTTCTACTTTTTGGCTCTTCGTAGGTGCCGGCGGAGCATAACCGACCGACTGTCGACCATGACCGTTGCCATTGCCGTTGGTCTGCGCAGGAGCGGGCTCGTTAAGGAACTTCAATAGATCTTCTTCCAACACACGTTTCTGCTTTCCCACCTCGGGACCTGTCGCAGGTACGCTCGCAAGGTTCACGCCGGCTTTTTGCGCCATCAGCCGAACAATCGGAGCCGCCGGAACATCCGTGGGGCTTAAGGTGGCAGGACCACCATCATAGGAAGCCATACTTTGTTCCATCGGGGCCTGTGTACGAGCCGCAGGAGCTGGGGCTGTTGGAGGAGGAGGCGCTTTTGCCGCTGGAGCGGTCGCCTTGCTCGGAGGAGGTGGCGTTGCCGAAGCTCCTTCTTCAATGGTCGCCAAAGTTTGACCAACTTTGATCATTGCGCCATCTTTTGCCTGAATACCTGAGATTTTCCCAGACACAGGTGCCGGAATTTCCACAGTTGCTTTGTCGGTCATAACTTCGAGAATCGGCTGATCTTCGCTCACCGCATCGCCCTCTTTCACAAGCCACTGAATGAGTTCGCCTTCAATAACTCCTTCGCCAATATCGGGTAATTTGAATTCCATAATTTTCTCCTTCAGCTTTAGGTGGCCTCGGTCAACAAATGACGAAGCTCGCGTTCCAGGTCGCGCTCTTGAGGCACACTGGCCTCTTCGAGCGGGGGCGCCAATCCAACTCCCGGAACATGCGCTCCGGCCAAAATCCGCGGACGTGCGCGTAATTCATAATAATGCTCTTCAATTGTTCGGCGGAGAAGGTGCTCCGCAAAATTTGTGATCTCAGTGTCTTCGTTCACAAAAAGAACGCGCCCAATGCGACGAATCTCCTGACTGAGCAATTTCCAATCGTAAGGATAGATCGAGCGTAAATCAATGACTTCGACCTCGCCCAAACCTTCTTGAGCCAGCCGATCAGCCACCGTTTTCGCGATGGCCACGTGTCGAGAGTAGGTCACAACCAATGCACGATCACCCGAGCGAACAATTTTCGCCTGTCCAATCGGCGTGGGAGCGTAATCTAGAACTGGCCATTGTGGTTCCCACTGCGAGCGATCTCCGACCGGAGCATCAATGCGTTCCTTGAGGTCACGCTCATCTTCGGGTTCCCCTGGGATCAACTCCTCTCCCTTGATGCGGAGAAGCGCCTTCGGAGCCATGAACAATACGGGATTCGGATCCTCGATTGCAGCTAGTAAGAGCCCATAAGCGTCACGCGGAGTGGAGGGCAGCACGACTTTCCATCCTGGAAGGCGCGACGCCAATGAATCAAATGAGTGCGAGTGATAAATGCTACCGTGAATACCGGCTCCGACGGGAGTCATCACGGTCATACTAAGATTGTATTGCCCATTCGAAGTCCAATAGGTATTTCCCGCTAGCTTCAGTAAATCAATTGTATTGAAAATGTAATCACAAAATTGAATCTCCGCGACAGGTTTTTGTCCGGCCATCGCCAAGCCCATCGCCGCGCCGATGATTCCCCGCTCATCCAGCGGAGAATTCCAACTGGTCTTAAGTCCCTGCGTGCAGGTAAAAACTCCACCCATCGGTGGTCCAACATCTTCGCCAAAAATATCCGTTACGCCAAGATAGGTTTCTCCGTAGTGAAGAGCCATTCGAATCGCCTGCGCCATATTCGCCATCAGAAATCCCTCCCAGGCAATCCACCGAAATTCTCGCCAGCAAAGGTGTGATCGTGAATCGTGGAGGCTTCCGGATAGGATTCCGTTTTCACCTGACGATAGGCAGCCGAAGCTTCTTCTCTCGCGGCCTCGTGAAGTTCTTTAGCTTCTTCCTCCGTGAGCCAGAGATTTTTAATCAAACGACGTTCAAAACTTTCAATGCAGCAAACTTCTTCTTGGTTGCGAAGCGCTCCGGACGAGGAGCTGTGACCATGAAGACGGGAAACGAAAACTTCCAAGAGATAGGGTTTTCCGGTACTGCGCACATATTCAAAGGCGCTTTCGAGTGAAGCCCAAATCTTTTCAGGATTATTTCCGTCCGCAGTCGCAGTTTGAATTCCAAACGCCTTGCCGCGATCAGCAATTGATTTCTCGCCATGCTGAGTTTCTGCTCGAGTCGAAATACCATAACCATTGTTCGTTACGATCATCAGCATCGGCAGCTCGTTTCCGGGCCGACTGGACCAAACCAGTGCGCTGGCAAAATCTCCTTCGGCCGTGCCCGCGTCGCCACCGACAACGACGGTCACTCCAGAGGATGCACCCTTTTTCCGTTCGCGAGCCTGGGCCATTGCGGTTCCGGGTGCCACAGCAAATTGCGTTTCAATGGTCGAAGTGATGGGGACTAAATTCCATTCCTTTTTCACTAAATGGGATACGAAATTTCTGCCTCCTGAAAAAGGGTCTGTCGCCGTGCTTTTCATTTGACGAAGAAAATCGATCATCGGCGCACCCATCGTGAGAATCACTCCGTTGCTGCGGTAGTGAAGGTGCATAAAATCATGATTCGTTCCGTGGCCCTTATTGATCTGAAGGCCCAGCGCTACAGCAAAGGCTTCTTCGCCCGGACCACCGATCCAAAAATAACCATCACCCGAGCGCATCATCTTAATCAATCGCTCTTCCAAGGCGCGCGCCCGAACCATATGACCAAAATAGGCCCGACAGAATTTTTTATCTTTAAAAGGTTGTGCCGGAATCTCCAATCCCCGACTTCGATCTTGAGCAGCTAAACTCATCTTCTTGCCCCAGCCTCTCTATCCGATAAAGCGTCCGATTGATTCATCGGTCGCATAACTTCGCCCCCGCTTTGTTCACCGCGGAGAATTTTTTCAATAAAATATTCGCCCGCCTTGTAACTCGAGCGCACCAAGGGACCTGAAGCAACATAGGCAAAACCCATCTCTTCCCCTAGCTTGGCCCATTCAGAAAATTTTTCTGGATTAACAAAATTTTCAACCGGAAGTCGTCGGGAGGATGGCTGAAGGTATTGTCCGATCGTCAATACGGACACACCTTCGTTCAGTAGGTCTCGCATCGTCTGAAGAATTTCTTCCTCTTTTTCGCCTAGTCCAACCATGATCGAAGACTTAGTGAGAACGCGGCGACCCAGGGCCTCTGATCGAAGGCGATACTGTTTCAAAACTTTCAACGACTGCGCATAGCCACAGCGCGGATCGCGAACGCTTCGCTGCAGGCGCTCGACCGTTTCGATGTTGTGGGCCAAGACATCAACTCCTGCGCTCACCATCGTGTCGATGCACTGATCATCACCGCGCCAATCAGGGGTTAGGGTTTCCACTAAAAGTTTAGGGCTGAGCGACTTGGTTTTAATCACGGTGTCGCGAAAGTGGGCGGCGCCCTGATCCGGAAGATCATCGCGGTCCACAGAAGTGATCACGATGTAGTTTAGTTTCATGTCGCGCACGACTTTTGCGATCTTCTCGGGTTCATGGGGATCAATCTGCATTTTTGGATTGCCGGTTGTAACTTCACAAAACTTACAGCCACGCGTGCAGACGCCGCCTAAAATCATAAAGGTCGCGGTGCCTCCGGCCCAACATTCACCGATGTTGGGACAGCGGGCTTCTTCGCAAACCGTGTGCAGACCATGAGCCTTAGAAACTTCTTTGAGCCATTTGAAATTTTCGCCGCCCGGCGCACGAACTCGAAGCCAATCCGGCTTCTTGGCTTTTGGATTTACGGGCATCAAAGACTTTCTAGTCCCTTAGTTCTATGGGTCAAGAAAGCTTTATTAGGTCAATGGCTTAGCTGAATTCAGGGCAAGTTGTAGTGAAAGGCTAAGCGAGTAATGACGCGGCGCTGTAAAAGTCAATTAAGTTCCGAAGCCTTAGGGGCCACGATAGAGACTCCGGATGACTCAAAATTCCCCCAAACGAAGCGCTGTTTTTGCTCTCCTAGTACTCTGCGGTATCCTCTTCTTCCAAAGCGGAGAGGCTTTTAATTTTCCGGCAAAGTCCGTGATTAAAGAGAAGTTTTTCTCTATCGGTAACGATTTCGAAATCTACGCGGAAGGCGAAAAAGACTACCGCGGAAAAATAGTTCAACGGATCTTAAACCTGACGACGACTTTCGAGCTTCTAGATGAAAAAGGGGAATTGGTCGCGAAGGCTCGCTCGAAGTTCTGGGCACTGGGCTCGACCATTGAGGTGACAGACGCCGAGGGGAAGAAGATCGGCACGATTAAAGAGAATGTCTTGAAATCTCTCTTCAAAGTCACGACGAGCTACCGAGTCTTGGATGCCCAAGATAAAGAAATTGGAATTTCGAAAAAACTCGATCTCCTTTCAACGGACATCGTTGTTTACGATCTCGCAGGGAAACAGCTCTTCCAAACAAAGAGACCTTGGCTAAATCTTCTGACGGATAAATGGACCACAACCCTCGACTCCAAGAGTACAATCGATCCAAGAATTTTGGTATTCATTCCGGCCTACAAAACTGCCGTCGACAATTATCGTCGAGCGAATTCATCCGAAGATTATAGTCATTAGTCTGGCCGATTCAAAAACCCAAGGCGGCTGAAACAGCTGCCGAAGCATCAACCGTGCCGCCGCTGTCCGATAGAGTCTTCAGTGATTCAATTGGACGCACGGATCCCTTCAGGAGATCACGAATTTCGCCAGGACTGAGTTCTGGACGCAGTCCCATCACCAAAGCCGCGGCTCCCGCGGCGGCCGGGCTGGCCATCGATGTTCCGTCATAGGTTGCATAGGAGTTCGATGGAATCGTGGAAAGTATGCGGGCACCTGGCGCAAAAAGATCCACGCCCGTTTTACTGACATTCGAGAAAAAAGCGCGGTTGCCATCGCGATTCAAAGCCCCCACGACCAACATATTCGGTGTGTGAAAAGATGCTGGATACATCGGCTGATTGTCTAGATTTGCGCTACTGTTTCCCGCCGCCACGACCGCCAAGACTCCACGTTCTCCTGCGGCCAGAAAGGCTTCTGCAACGGCTTGCGATGAAGCATCCTTTCCGAAACTGCAATTCACAATGCGGGCCCCATGCTCGACTGCAAATTCCAAGGAGCGAATAATATGGAGATCGGTTTCATCACCTCGATTGGGAACGGCGCGAATTGGTAAGAATTTTACATTTTGAGCAATGCCCGCAACTCCGATTCCGTTGTTGGCGATGGCTCCCACGATCCCAGCAACATGTGTACCGTGACCTCCCACATCAACAACGCGTTCGCTTTCATCTATAAAATCGTAGCCCGGACCAATACGACCTGCGAATTCCGGATGATCCGCATCGATGCCGGTATCAATAATGCCGACCGTTACGGATTCAATTTGGCCATCAATTTTCTCCCAAGCCTCTTGGACCTTCATCCCAAATTCGCCAAGCAGCGCCCATTGTTCACGCAGACGAGGATCGTTTGAAAAAAAACTCCCGAGCCAAGAGGGCTCCAGATTGTTCATACTTGGTGCCGGTATTTCCTCGCGCCGTTGAACAAAATTAGGTTCGGCATAGATCACCTGGCCGTGACGGCGCAGGTCCTCCCATGCCGTATGCAGGTCAACACTTCCGTTCAATCGGACGAGCTCAAGACCACTGACTAAGTTGGATTCCCAAACAGCTTGGGCCCCGATATCAGCATAGATTCTAGAACGTTCGGTCGGCTCCACAGTTCTCCAACGGACGAATACTTCGTCCGAAACAACAAAGATTTGTGGGTCTGCGGCGACGGCATTCAATACACCTAAGGAAAGCACAGCGGAAAAAAGAATTTTCATGCTCCGATTATGTGAGGGCCATTGATGACTGTAAAATTCGACCCCAAAAAAGCTTCACAGCAAAGCGTTATTTCAGGACATCGCGTCGCAATGAACGCCGCAGAAAATTCGTCGCATTGACTTGATAGCTATTGATCCTGATCCGGCACCCCGTTAGCTTCCTACTTCTCAGATATGAAAAACTGCTTTGTCGCCACCTTGGGTCCCTCAAAAGATTTCCCCGCCGTTTTGGAGCGATTAAAGAATTTGATGCAACCGAAAGTCGCTCTCGACTTCAGCGTTGAAAGTCTCAGTTCACTCTCAACCTCGGTTGAAACCTTCGCCACTCAAGCAGTTCCCCACCTTTTGCTGGTGGATCCACAAGATTTCAAAGATAAAGTTGAGGAGAAAAAACTCCACGCCTTTTTCAGCGGCCTTCGCCGACTGGATCCTGCAGTGTGCATCGTCGTGTTATGGCCCGATCGTCCTTCTGCTGTTGATTTAATGACCTGGCTCGACCAAGGCGCTACTGGTCTTTTGAATCCAACGATCCAAAATCCAGAAACCGATGCAGCGCTGATTGAAGCTCTTGAGCAACGCGTTTCTACACATCTTGCACGTGAACCACGTGCAGCAGCCAAACACAGCGTGCGCCTGCAAGTCGCAAGCCTAGAACAGGCTATGGCTGCTGAAACTTTGAATCTCGGATTCGGCGGCATGTTTTTGCGCATCAGCCCACGCGATATTCGTCCCGGTGACGAGGTCGACTTTCACCTAGAATTTTCCAGCACGGTGGGTGCACGAGGCATCGATCCGGCATTAGCAAATCCTTTAGTCGCAAAGATGGAGGAAACGACATCAATCGGCATAGATGCGGAGCTTAAATCGATCGAAGGAACGGGACGCGTTGTTTGGATTCGTTCCACTGCAAAAGATGATTTACCTGAAGGGATTGGGCTACAGTTCTCGAATCTTAGCCCGGCGGTTCATGACCGCATCCGCAATTATGTTGTCAATCATCGACTTCGCGCCTTTATTCCTAAGGCGTGAGCCTCTTTCCGAAAACTCAGCACCTGGTCGTCATCGGCGCCGGTTATGCGGGCCTACCCTTTGTCTTGCGCATGGCCAAACATATCCAAGGTAGCGGTGCCGGAAAATTGCACTTGAGTCTTGTCAATCCGGAACCCTTTCAAGATTTAACCTGCGAGTTTTATCGATGTCTTCGCGACGGCCGACGCGCCAGCTTTCCTTTTACGGAACTTCTCCGCAAAGCTCATGTTGATTTTGTGGAGGCAAGAGTCACGGGAATTTTTCCAGAAGAGCATCGTCTGGAACTTACAGGCTCTCGAGAAAAGAATCTGTCTTATGATCAACTTGTCGTAGCCTGCGGCACACCACCTCGACTGCCCACGATCGAAGGTTTGGATCCGAACGGCGATTTTGATGACCGAGTTTTTATTTTTCGAACTCAATCGCAAGTTCAGGGATTACGTCTAGCCTTGCGCCGCCTGCAATGGGATTCAAGTTCGCAAATGGAGCGTGATCGATTTGTCGTCGTGCTCGGAGCGGGTGCAACCGGCCTGGAAGTGGCCGGAGAACTTGCGGCGCTTCGAGGCCGAAATCCACAGGCACGCGTACTTTTGGTCGACGGTCAGAGTGAATTCCTTCCAGGCGAGTCACCGATCGCAAGACGCATGCTCATTCAAGAACTGCGACGAAAAAAAATTGAATTCATCCTAGGGTCGTTCGCCGAAAAAATGGATCGTAGTGAAATTCAACTGGCCAATGGGCAGGTCCTGCCTTGGGATCTTCTTGTTTTATGCTCTGGGAATCAGGGACGACAAGGACTTCTTTCGAAAGCTTTTCCCAAAGCAGAATTAGACCAACTCGGAATTCATACGCATCAGGATTTCAGCATTCCGAATTATCGCAACCACTATGCCATTGGAGATGCGGCAAATCCCATGACGGAAAGTCGATCACCCCTTGCCAACACAAGACCCCGCAACAAGTGCGCACAATTTGCGGTTAATAGTGCTTCGCATCTGGCCGATCATTTGGCGCGCAGCTTGCGCCTCAATAACAAGATTAGCCCGCGCCCCTTTAGCCCCGAGGAACGCGCTTTTTTTCTAAGTGTAGGCCCTGACTTTGGCATCGCCCGAATAGGCCCACTCCCTCAGTCATCTTTATCTCGCGCACTGAGTCCCTTTGTTTGGGGAAGCCAGGCGGCGAAGCTCAAGCGCATTAACGAATTGCGCTACCGCAAATCTCTCCAATGGAGTCACTGGTTCGCATAGAAAGTTGCCCGTACACCATAGTGATCCGAGAGAATGAAACCCTCGACGCCATCCATCACAATTTTTGCATCCGTGAGTTCAAAGCCTAGAGCGGGTCGATAAAAGATGAAATCAAAACGCGACAAAGGTTGCGCCCCTGAATTTGGATCTCCGCCGCGCCGGATGAAGGGATTATTAACAGGATCATAGGTGATCGCCCGATGGGAAAAACTAAATATCTGATCGGCCAGCGAATCCCGCAAATCGAGGTGACGTTTCAATTTCAAATAGATCTCATTTTCAGTCTCTGAGTATCTTCTTTCTTGAAGATCCCATCGCCGCGGATCAAGATTAAAATCTCCCATCAAAAATACGGGCAGCTCTGATCGTAAATGTGATTGAAGAACTGCGATGAGTTCATCCATCTGTCGGCGGTGTCGAATTAAGTCCCGTGCGTTAAAACCAAGAGCCGGCCGCTGAAAACCGATAGCTCCCAGGTGGGTGTTAACAATCTGCAGGGGTCCGAAGTCGGGGTGTTCTATAGTTGCAATCAAAGCACCCTTGCCTGCGAAAAATTCTTCTGGCCGTGTAAACGCTCTAAATCGGTAAAACTCCACGCTTTGAATGGGGAACTTCGAAACTACCAACAAACCATTTCCGATGATTCCCTTGGGAGTGAATTTGGTGTTTATGTATGCACTATAAGGATATCCGCTTTTCTTATAATCTCTGATCAGGATCCTTCGACTCTTTGCCGACCAAACTTCCTGAAGTGCGATGATGTCTGCGCCTACCCTACTTGTTTCCTCGGCAAAGGAGGATCTTCGTTCCACCAAAGCCTTTGAAACCCACGGAAGAAACGCGGCGTTGTAACTCAGAAGTGTCAATTCGCCCGCTTGAGCAGAAAGGCAACTAAGCACCAATACAAATTCAGCGAGTCGCTTGAAGATAAAAATCACGGGTGACTCCTTTGAAGGCATGGATGCGTCCGTCAGCCTGCTTCAGCTTCCCAAAATGTTGAATTCGGTAACGACCAGGGGAATCCTGAAGAGAAGACTTCCAGCTGATTCGAGCCTCTATACACTGCAAGCAATGGTCCCGTGCAGAGGAGGTAGCCAGGGGGCGCCACTCAATTCGAGTCTCGGGATCGACATCAGTAAGATAAGGCTGCCACCGCCCATCCATCCACCGCTCAATTGAGAGAATAAGCGGGGCCGGAAAAGGAATCAGAGTTGGTCTATGCCCACGAAAGCGAACCTCAATAACCTCGCCTAATGGATAGGTTTTTCGTGGTTGCCGAAGGACCTGTCCGATCTTTAAATAATCATAGGGTAGATCGCGTTTCTTTCTTCGGGAATTTTGCCAACGCGGAGCAGTTGATGCTTGGGGGGGAAGCCCATAAACGGCGTCCCCCGATTCCTGCCACAGGTCCGCCAAGAACAAAAAATTCTGCAGGACCGCAGGTAGACTTAGCGGCCCAAAATGAGTGGAGGCTCCCTCATAATGCTGTAGTGAATATTCATCCGGAGTGCTGAGGTACCCTGCATAACCGTTCGCATAACCGACCACGAGCACCGACTCGATGCCATGTGATTCAAAACGCTCCTTGAGCAACTTTTCGATTTCAATTCCGGACATCGTAGTCGGCTCAAAGGGAAGCGCGGCTAGAAGCAGCTTCCCCAAGCGCAGGAACTGCAGCGGAAGTCGCGTGGAGCTTCCCAGCTTTCCAGATTTGTGTGTGTGAAAAGCAACTGCCTTATCTCCATGGCAATCCGCATCTGCACGCAATTTGAGGCCAAAAATTTTCTTAAGAATCGAGACTGCCAATCGCGTCGACAAGGGGAGTTTTTGCTCCTGGCCCGAGCGAATGCCCTCGCGAAGACCCGGCAAATCTCCGGGGCCATCTTCAGATCCTGCTAGCATGGAATAACCGATCGCCGGTTGACACAATTGCCCCTCATACTTTCCAAAGTTGACTTGGACGGAAGGGAAATCGACCCACAAAAGTGCGGAAGCCAAGGGCCCCGAAAGTTCATCTCCCTGAACTAACAATTCAGTGGCCGCCGTTGCTTGCGCGACACCCAGGGCTTCAAGTGCCGACCATTCACTGGCCTCGTTACGTCGTCCCAAAGGATCCGGAGAGACATCTCCAGCGGCGCCATTTGAAAAAGCTGCAACAATTGGAAATTTCCTTTCGACCAGTGCTGCGGCCCAGCCTTTGTTGTCACCGGAAATTAGCCTGTTCTCATTGGACAGCGATGTGCCATGAATTGGAAACAAGTTCCATAATGCAATGACCGATTGATCCACATCAAAAAAATTTAGCTGCCGAACTCGTTGGTCGACCCCGATAGGTAAATCAGAAGCATGAGAGTTCTTTAGAAAAGCTTCCATGGATCGATTGCGAGTGATTTGAGGAAGAATATTTTCCGCAAAACCTATGGAGGCGAACTGCAGTGAGGAATGGGCAGCGACGATTGAATCAACAATTCCACTAACGACGTTTTCGAAATTGTCCTTTTCGAAACCCAAAGTTGCTATCGTATAAAGATAATCATGGGCCAGGCCGCCCAGGCTGGCGTGGGTGTGGGTCGCCGCCAGCAAAACATTGTGATCGGCGTAGAGATTTCCCAATCGAGCTTGGAGACGATCGATTACCGCTCGTCGTACGGATTCATTAACCTGGGATAAGTCCAGACTCACAACTACAGCGCGCGTTCCTGTATCGGACTCCAGAGCGATGGCCCTACTCCACAAACGCGTGTGCAGACCACGAGCCCTTTGCGAAGATTTTGCGTAACCCATCAAAAGAGGGCCCTGCAGTGGCCCAGTAATGTCAGAGCGAGCGGCACCCACTCGCATTGACCAGGTCGGCTGCGCGAGAATCCCCAAGCAACATAGAAAAAATCTTGTCCACCACGCTCTCAATTCAATCCATTTAATAGGGCTGCCCTAAAATACGGCAAGGTCTAGCGCGTTGAACGATGAGTCGCTTCACCGAACCTTAGGCTTCGAGAAACTACGAGCAATCTAGCGATCCGCCAGGAAGGCTTCGATCTCGTCAGCGTAGCGCGGCAATCCTTCCGTTAAAATCTCCGGTTCTCCGTCGGTCACCAAAATATCGTCCTCGATGCGAACACCGATCCCCGAATAGGTCTTAGGGGCACTCTTATCGGCCGGCTGGAAATAGAGTCCGGGCTCGACCGTAAAAATCATTCCGGGCTTGAGCTTCACCGGATCACCTTTTTCGTCATAGTAGGGATTCGGATCATGGACATCCAAGCCCAACCAATGACCCGTCCCATGGGTAAAATATTTAGTATGAAGTTTTTTCTCCAAAATCTTTGCCATCGAGCCTTTTAAGATTCCAAGTGTTTTTAGCCCCTCGGCCAAACAGCGCTGTGTATTTTCGTGAATCTTCGCAAGCGAATTTCCTACGACGGATTGAACGATGGCTTCCTGATGAGCCTCGGCAACAAGTTTCATGATCGAGCGTTGGGCGCGGCTGTATTTGCCCGAGATCGGAAGGGTGCGCGTAATGTCAGAGGCATATCCCTCGTACTCACAGCCCGCATCGATCAAGAGAAGCTTTCCCGCCTCCAACTTCTGATTGTTTTCGTGATAGTGAAGTACGGTTGCCCCCGCGCCCGATGCGACGATCGATCCATAAGCAGGCGAGGCACAGCCACGTGCCATAAAGGCGTTTTCCACAATGCTTTGAACTTCGTATTCGTAAAGACCGGGCTTCAGCCGTTTCATCACTTCAAGATGTGCCTCGACGTTGATCTTTGAGGCTTTGCGCATGATGCGAATTTCTTCAGGTCCCTTGATTTGACGTTGGGCGCGCGCCAAGTGTTCAACATCATAAATTGCTTCGACGGA
This sequence comes from uncultured Bacteriovoracaceae bacterium, assembly GCA_964636255.1. Taxonomy (GTDB): domain Bacteria; phylum Bdellovibrionota; class UBA2428; order UBA2428; family UBA2428; genus CAXNGS01. The sequence continues at coordinate 18,975 of CAZWNW010000009.1, forward strand.
ACGCTGCTGGCGCCCAAGTCGCTCACGATGTTTTCTCAAAATGCCCATCAACTGCAACTCAGTTTCGTGATCGTGGAATGCGTTTGTGTAAATGCGAGCGGCTTGGCCTGGCGGAATCTCTTTCAGAGCCTTCAAAAGACCCTCTTCAAAATTTTCCCAAGCCTCGCTTTGTGAAGCTTTGAAGAGTTTTTTAGCGCCTTCGGGGCCAAATCGCCGACCATTCCAATGTTCAAAATGAGGGTCCCGGGGCCGCACAAATAGGCGAAAGTCCTCCTTGTAAGAGCCTGATTTTCCAGTCTTTTTTAAAATCATTGCGCATTCTGGCTCGGGAAATCCGGTATAATAAAGGAAGCTCGAATGCCCACGATAGGCGTAGTCCGCATCGTAGCTTCGGGTCTTAAGAGTATGCGTGAACATGACGATAAGATCAGTACTGGGGCGGAGCGTAGAGAGAAGTTTCTTTCTTCGACGCTCATAGACAGAAGTTTGGAAAAGTGGAGCTATCATAAGTATTGGGGTAGCACGTGGTACTGCCGCCTTCCAGTCTTAGGAAAGGATATTTGATGAGTCGACTTAGTGGATTTGCAGCATGGGTTCTAGTTCTTGGAGGTATCGTTTCATTTTCTTCCGCTCACTCGGAAGAGGTTTTCAAGGAAGGCGCCCGCCTTCAATCCAAAGATCAATTACGGGAAGTTTTCCCCACTTCAACACGCGTTGAAGAATACACTTATGTGCCCAAACAATGGGGTGGAATTAGCCTCATGGGCCTCATCGGACGCCTTCTTGGTGACCGAGCCCATAGTGAATACGAAAGTATCGACACGAAGCGCTATCTCTATCGCGCGTTTAAAGACAACGAAGTCTTGGGGATTGCCCATGGCTCCAGCAACGACTTCCAATCGGCCCCCTTTGACGTCTTTTTGTTTTACGACACACAAGCAAAAATCAAAGATGTCCGCGTTGAAAAGCTACCGGAAAATTTAATCAATCCTCTGAATCAAGGCGGCTATTTAAAGCAATTCATCGACCGCGATACCGGAGATTTTTCTGTGCGCATTGGTCGTCGCGGCCGCGTAAAAGATTGGGGCGAATTCTCTCGTAGCCAAAAGCGTCCGTCCGAATCTTCACTTCGGGGAGTCTGGGAAAAGATCGTACGATCTGTGCGCTACAACGCGGCTTTCGTTGAAGTCGCCTATTTTATCTCTCAGCATCCCGCAGACTCTCGCCAAGCATCTAGTCGTTAGTCCAGAGTCTACCGAAGCAAATTGTGGAAGAGTCCGCGAGCAAGAATGTAATAATTTCTTTAGTTTAGGCTAAATTGGGCCTCAAAATCGCAGTTTTTGTCAAAGAGGCCGCAAGCAAAAGTCGTTGCGCATAGCGTTAAAATTCACTAACCCATTCAATATGAACAATTCGCTTAAATTGATTGCGCTTATCGTTGCTACCTTTAGCCTTTCTGCACCGGCGACTCAGAAAAACTGCGCGGCTCCGTTGCAAACAGAATGGACAAAAGAAGAGGCGAAAAAACTACAGTCGAGAGTGAAGCGAGGCAAAGGTGATATTGCCCTGGCACTAGCCACCATCCAGCGACTCTCTGTTGGAATCAGCGAATTTAGTTTTGGCTCCATTAGCTACATCGACGGCTCTCGGGACGCTTTACGAGATTTCTACACTGATTTTTCTGTTGATGACCGTGAACTTTTCATCCGTGGCAGTTATCGAATTGGCAATTCAGATAGCTGGGTTGACGACGACGTGCTTTATTTCCGCGGAGGCGATAAACCTGCGCTTTTTTCGTACAAAGAGGGTAGCGAGAAAAAGTTAGCTGGTTTTGTCCCCGAAATAACGTCGGTCATTGTGAAACAAGATCGAGTGCGCATCAGTTATCGAGATGATTCTCGCGTCGGAGATCATCGCCTTATCACACTTAACTTCTATCGCGACGATCGCGATCGTTTCGTTTTTGAAAAGGAAGTCAAACTCGAACGACTCGGCGGAAAGAGTGAAACCACTTCGTACATTTCTGAAATCGTGAAGCCGATTCGTGGAAAAATTCACCGGGGCGAGCTAAAAAATGGCTACACTTTCTCTTTGAATGATGGGACCGGGGTCTTGAGACTTGAAAAACCGGGTCAGCCTGATCTTGTCAGCAATACGATTCGCCAAGTAAGTCGACCCACAGCAGAAAATAAAAATGCCATCACGACTTACTCCGCCGTTTTGGATATAGATCCCTATTACGCTCTTGATATGACCGCGATAAATCTTCTTTTCAAGGAAACTAATACTGGAACCTTGGAGTTGTTTCACTCCGACATGAGCAGCATTTCTCTTGTAGATTCTAATTCCAGTGCCCGTGTACGTTCGCGGGAATGGATCAACAGCAACCGCCTGCGACTGCGCTCGAGCTACGAAGGCGAAGATGAGATCCTCGAATTGAATCTCCGAAGCGGAGTCTTGCGTGTCGCGAAGGATCAGAATGGATTTAATGAAAAGTTCGAGGCGACACTCCAAACCCAACAACAGAGCTTAGTTCCCGTGGCTGAAAACGGCCTCAAGATTCTAAGCTACACTGCCTACAGACAAAGCCCCTACTACGCTACAGAGCTTTTAGCCTATACAATCAGCCTTAGGCCCCGCGGAAACGGCTATGTGTTTCATAACCTACAAATTACCACTACGTCGTTGCCGAGCCTCGGAAGCCAAAAACTAAGCATTAAACGCGAACAGCCGCAAAGCCCCAAACATATCTCTGGCACACTCACAGTCAGTGACTGGCTTTCCTTTGATTTTGATCTCAATCTTGCATCTAATACTGTGCGTATCCGTGGCAAAAAGCATCACGAGGACGATGATGTCACCTTGCCACTCACAGTCCAAAAAGTCTGGCCCACAGCAGAGAATGGTGAAGAGATCCTTTCGCTGACGGCGATGAGACCATCTCCCTATTATTTTACAGACATGTTCTTCTATCAATTTTTGATCAGAATGAAGGACGGCAAGCCCGTGCTTTTCGGAGCGGATCTCTCGAAGCTCTCTATTCCTTAGGGAGTCAATGAGTGCCATTCCCGGGACTGGATAATTTAGTCCTTCCAAATCAAGGGATCGAGCTTTCCGGCTTCATCAAGCGCGCGGATGTCGTCGAATCCCCCAACACTTTGACCATCGATGAAGATTTGAGGCACAGTTCTCCGCGGGGCGGCCTTTTCCAGCATGATCTGTCGTTGCTCCGGATCATTTGTGATGTCGATTTCTCGAAACTCGACTCCCTTTTGCACGAACAAATTTTTTGCCGCCACACAATAAGGACAAGGATCCTTGGAATACATGAGAACTTCTGCCTGCTTTTTTTGTGAAGTTGTCATGACATGATTATAATGAAATTTCAGTCTCATGGCTTCAACAGAAAACAAAAGTCGCCAAGTTCTACTCCTCTTTCACGAGAAAGAGCTCTATCAAATTGCGGCCCAAAGCTTCAAAAAGCGCCTCGATCAACGCCCACACCGCGAAAAACTGATGCATGACGGGGCGGAGGCACTTATTAGCGATGGCGACACAAGTGGGAACATCCCGGCCTGTCTCTATTTGATTAATCTGGATCCCGCCTACATTCACAATCTCCTGGTCAGTGAGGACGAGGTCTTGCGACCGGCCTACATCATCAGCGTTAGCCGAGGACCAAAAGCCGGAGCCGTTGAACGCGAAGGAATTCTCATACCCAATCACTGTATTCGATCTGTCGGCCGCCCTGAACTGTCGAAACGATTCCTTCTTTGCGAAGATCATTTTTTCAACCCGCGTTTAGTGGATCAGATGAAAACAAAGGTTGCGTCCGAGGCTCTCTACTCTGATCGCAACGCTCTTTTTTCAACGCAGTTACTCTCGATTTCCGAAAGCGAGTTGAATTGGCTTTTCGAAAAGGACCACGTCGTCAGTTACGATCGAATTGCAGCCGATGTTTTGCGAGTCTCCAAAGTATTGAATCTGCCTGTGGCCTGCGTCCATTTTGTTGGCGACAACCTCTACACCAAGCAGGCTCTAAAAGAATTCTGCGACGCGGTTGAGTTGGATCCGCAGAGCCTCCGTTAAGACCGCGCTAGATTCCTAACTGCTGCCTTAGCAATTCACTGGTCTGGGCTCCGGATTTTTCCCCCGTGCGACGCAGCCCTTCGCCAATTTCAGGGAAGAGGCGATGGTACCAGTAAGCATTTCGTAAAATGCTGGAAACATATTCGCGGGTTTCTCTATAGGGGATCAGATCCATATAGAGCTGCATGTCGTTGATGAAGGCATAGCGTCGGTCCCAGACTCGTACCCTGCCCTGCCCTGCATTGTAGGCAGCCAAGGCCCTCTCGACAGAACCGTCGAACATTCTTACGAGCTTTTCAAAATACAAAGCGCCCACTGCGATATTTTCTTTGTGATTGTAGAGGTCCGTATTTTTTCGAATCTCTCGTGCCGTTCCCGGCAGGACTTGCAATAAACCGCGAGCATTGGCACCTGATTTTGCTTTGGGATCAAAACCACTTTCCTGCCGCGCTAGCCCCAACAAGATGGCCGTGTCTGTATTCGGACTATGCAAATCAATTTCTTCGTAAAAGGGTTTGGGGAAAAGCAAGCGGAGTGATTCGCTAGAGACTTGATCTGGACGTAACATCAGCAATCGACTCATGATCATGATCTGCAGTCGATACTGTCCTTCGTGATCAAAAATACGTGCGAGATGTTGGTAAACTCCCGGATCCGTGGATTTATCCAGGCGTGCAATTGTGTAGCTTCCGTAACGAGAAAAAGCGTAAGTAGAATCATCCAAGCGCGCAAACAAACGCAGCCAATTCATTCGCCGATCGATGGCAACGTTTCCGGAATAATACTTATCAGGATAGCTGGGCACCGATCGAAAGGCATCAAGGGGATCATAGCCTTGGTCAACATAAGACTTGATGGCCTGCCAGGACATCGGATGCTCGCCAAATAGCATCAATCGGAAACGTTTAGAGTCTTCTTCTTCGCCTCGAAGACCTTGAATGCGGGAAAGCCAGTAAAGAACTCGGTGCGATTCTCGTCGTTCCGTGGCCGCCAATGCGCGTTTTAACAAAGCCACGGCTTGATCCAATTTATCCCGAGCAATACGTAAAAGCGCGACTCGCAAAAAAACGTATTCCGCTGACTGATCACTTTCAAAAAGACAGATCAATCCTGAATCATCCAGTGATTCCATCAATTCCCAGGCCTCTGGATTCATGAGGTGATCTTCCAGAGCACGCGCCAACGCCAGATTAAATGAGCGCGGACAAGATGGGGTTTTCAAAGCCTCTTTAGCAAGTGAAGCGATCTGCTCGAATTTCAGGTTGGGCATCCGATTCAGTAGAAGGCCTAAGTCCTCTTTCTGAATCGCGGAAATGTAGCGACTTTGCATGGGAAGTTTTGTGGTGTGTCGACGAGGTTTTTCGCCCTGTTTCGATGCCGTTGTTCGCCCCTCGTTATCAAAATATTCGCGAACCGAGGAACAAAGAACTGCACTGTATTGTTTGTCGCAAGCTTGATCCCACTGCGGACCTACGTAACCTGCGGCGATGCGCGCGGCAAAAACTTCTGCCTCGCGAAGTGCTTGTTCGGGACTGTCGTATTTCAAAGCCGAAGCTACCCGATGTATAGACAGCGGCTTTAAAGCAACTGGTGGAGCCAGCTCGAAAGTCATTCCCAGACTTTTGCTCTCGTCGACTTCCAAAAAGGGCTGCTCCATTTGCGCACGAATCCAAATCACAAAAAGTGACATGAGTCCGAGTCCTAATCCGAGCCCCGAAATTACAGAACGTTGCACAACTCCCCCAAACTAAGGTCTATGCGGTCATTCTAACAAGAAGGCTATGTGCCGAGTAATTTTTTTACGGCATTGTGGCACTGTGGGAGGACAGAATCTTGACTCCCTTTTAAGGTGCAGCCGGCTGCACGAATGTGACCACCACCCTCTGGATTCAAACTGCGTGCCAAAGCAGCAACGTCCCAGTTCTTTCGGGAACGAAATGAGATTTTCCAATTGCCGGGACTAGGTTCAAAATAAAATGCGGCAATTTCACAAAGTTCCGTTAGGAAAAGCTGATCAATCAATCCTTCGCGATCTTCAGAATCTCCGCCGGCCTCCATAAAGGGTCCATAAGCCAAGACTCCCCAGACATAGCGACCACTACAATCAAAATGCGCATCACCTAAAACAACTCGTAGCATATTGAAGGCGCCCGGCGTGCGGATCAACATGCCCTTTTCCGCAGTATCCGTGTAATCAAAGTCGGTTTCGAGAAGTCTAGAGGCGATGCGAAGCGTCTCTGGCTTGGTGTTGCTGTGTTTAAAAAGACCGGTGTCGAAAATTAGCCCCAGATAAATGGCCTGAGCGATAGAGGCCGTCAATCGACTTCCTGTTGCATCGAGCATTTTAAAAACAATCTCTGTTGTCGCGGCCGCCTTGGGATCATAAAGGCGAAAATCATAGGCACTTTTACCGCTCACCGCGTGATGATCGACCTGCCCTCGGGTCTTGGCTGCCTTCCACAGCCGCGTCGTCTCGTCGCCAATCCGCTCTAGATTGCCATCAACACAAATCATCACCTGCGGCCAGTTCTCCGGATTCTCTTTCAGCACATCAGCCGAAACTTCGAAGTTCGCGGCCTCCTTTAAAAATGCATATCTCTTGGGACAAGCGGTCTCGTTGATGATGCGAACACGTACCTGAGGCAAGCGCTCTTCAATAATTTCCTTGAGTGCCGCCTGCGTCCCTACGCTGTCTCCATCGCCCCATGCCGGAGCCGTAAGTCCCACAGAGGGGTATTTTTCAATGATTTTAAGAAAGGCAGCAAAATCCAACTCAGCTTGTGACATTGAATCAGTTTACCTTCACTTCGCCTGGGATTGAACACCTTGCAGTGCGGAAAAGACTCGCTTCTTCAGAGCAAAAAAATGATCGTGAGACTTTTAGAAGAGGCTGCTAAATCAAGCAGCGTGTCGGAAAAGCCCGCATTAAAGGATTTAGAAAGTCATTTCGGCTTGGATACCAAGCTAGAGGGACTCATATCCTTACTAGCAAGCCGCTCTCATGACTGGAAAAACTGGACGATCGAGCGAATTCGCGAGGTGCCCATCGAGGATTCTGGAGCAGAGCCGATTGAAAATTTGAGGCTCACGCTTGTCTCATCAGACGATCATCGGCTGGAAAAAATCCACCAGGGTGACTTCAGTCCAAGCCAAATCATCTTTGAACTTCTCCCCTTGATGCCCAGAGAAGCGAGCAAAGCCAATTTAAATGACACAGATTGGAAAACAAAGGCTCATCGTCTGGTTAACAGCGCCGGCGACCTGCATGATGCTAAGTCATTGATTCGTCGAGAAATTCGTTCGTTTATGAAAACGCCTAGAATAGATTTTTTTGTTAAAATTCAATGAGATATGTCGTGACTTCTTTTATAATGCAACGCGTCTATCCTTATGGTATAAATTCGTGGTGCTAAATCTTTGGCAAGCAAAGATTCCCAGGACCTACGGGCCCTGGACTAAACTGGGACTCAAGATGTTCAGCTCGGTCACAAGGAGATCATACGGTGAAGGCATTCTCTAAAAATTTGCAAACTCTCATTTTCTTAGGGCTCATTACTGCGTCGACTTCTGTATTCGCCAACTCTGCAGCCGTCCGTATTCTTTCGACTGGTGTTGAAGCCTTTGCCCGCTTCCAAAGAACCGCCGCTGACCAAGAGCTCCGCGGATTGGGAAAAATGCTGAAATCAGAAGTCGGTTTAAAGAACCTTTCTGGACTGGAAGACGCGGACATCGGGCTCCTCTTCAATAGCTTACGTTTAGCCGCCCGCGACAGCTTGGGTCGCGAAATCGAATCGGTTGATGACTTCGTTAAAGCTCTGGAAGCCGACAAAGAATTAAATGAGATCGTCAATCGCACTCTGAGTGACGTTGATACGGGTGCAAAATTAACAAGCAAAAAACTCGCCGTTCTAGTCAGCGAAACTGCGGCTGCTAAAGAAGCAAAGTTTAAAAAAGCCGGCCTTAGCTATGGCGGCGATATCATTCCTTGCCACCGCTGTGGTATCACACGCACTCTGGATCGACTTGGAGTCCGGGTTTATTTGAAAGAAATGAGCGAGGCCGAGAAAGCCATTTCACGAAATGCGGCCCTGAGTAAAAACAAACTACTCGCCAGTCTTGGCCAAAGTTTAGCTCAGTTTACCGATGAAAGCGGCAAGCGCACGGCTCTCAAACTATCTGCAACAACAGAACGAGCTCTCAATGATCTGGATCGTTTGGACCAAGGGACGATCGCAAAAATTGCCAACGATGCTGCTCGATCTTTTAATAAAGAACATAAGGCGCTGGCTAAAGCTGCCCTTGTTTTTTCTCGTGACGGAGATCAATCAGTCGATCTTTTGGATCCCTCAATTTTACGTTGGTACCGCGAAAACACCGCAACTGGCGCCCGCGGAACGGAGGGTTTGCAAACATTGATGGATCAAGCAAATACAGCCTATCCAAAAGCGACCGACGGATTAGAACGACGCAAGTTTTTCTGCACACGCTTTAAAGCCAATGCGCGAGCCACGCCTGAAGGACGCAAAGATTTAGCAGGTCTAGTAGACAGTAAATGTTACGCTTCTATTCTTAGCCTTTGCAGATAGTGATCTAATACAAGATCACATCATCCATACGACTATGGATTGTTAGAAGCTCGGCCTGTTTTTTAACCAACTGACTCAGCCTCCCTGCAATATCAAGCTTTCTGACGTCACGGGCGGAATGCGCAGCAATTAACGGCTTCAAGACCATTTCATTGTATTCCCGCAATAGATCACCGAATTCCCGATTCAGGAGACGCACCAGGGCCAAGGAACCTTCCTTTGTTTTTTCAGGGTGAAAGAGCTCATCAAGCTCCACGCCCTTCAAAAGGGCGCGAGCAGCGTTGCGTTGCTCTAAGGTTTTCGCAGCAAAGATTTGATTTCTAACCTGCAGAATTTCTGCTGGATTCAACTGACCAACGGGCACCTTTTTTTGGTGGGCCAGAAAGAGTTGTGCAAAATTCATCTCAAAATTATCGATGGCTTGGTTGATCCCCTTCATCGCGGCTTCTCGAACCTCTTTCGATGAATTGCTCAAACCTGCTCTCATGACACTTTCTCGGGTGACCTTCCGAACGCGTCCGAAAAGATCCAAAACATCAATCTTCACGACCGGCACCCGGCGTCGGGCTTCGCCGGAAACAGCATCCACCACCTCATCCCCGTAGCCCATGGTCAGTAGGTGCGGGCGCATTTCAATGTGGTATTGCAATTTGTTACGGGCGGCCATCAACTGTTTCATGTAGGCTCGCCGAGCAACTTGTTTCAAACCTGGCCATTTGGTGAACATCCACGGCGTTCCCTGCATAGTGAAAATGAAAAGAAAACCCCCACCAAATTTCGCACCTTTTTGAAAGAATCCTGAATGACGAAAGGAAAATTTACTCAAAAACGGGGCGAGCGTGTCCATTTCATTCGCCAAGAGTTTAACCAATTCGTCGCCACGCATGTTTTCCAAACCCCGCAAAAGATTTTCGAAATTGCCCAAAAAGCGATCATTAAGCTCCTTGGCACTAAGCTGGGCCAGAGGGCTGCCGGGCTTGATAATTTCGGAGTAAAGTTTCGGATCAAGCTCAGCCAAACGCTTGAGCTTTGCGGGGTTAGGTTTGGCCAAGTACTCCGCCAGTTCTGCTTCGATGTATTTTTTGGCATCCAAACGAAATTCTCCGCGAATGAAGCGCGACAATTCCGTCCCACGTCCGTTGAAATTCACATAGATTTTTTTTGCGATGGCAAGGTCAACGGTTTTAGCGCTCTCAAGTACTTCGGTGGCCGTTCCAAAGTTTCTAAGCCAAGCGCCTAAACCTTCTCGTGATCGACTCATCAGATCTTTGATTCCCGAAGCACCCCGCAAAGTTTCCTTCACTACCTCCTGAACAGACTTTCCTCGACTTAGACCCGCCAGTCTCAGCGCCTCATCAACTTCGATTTCCTCGAAAATGTTTCTGATCTGCTGGCCGGTGAGTTTTCTACCGGCGATACGGGCAGCGGCAACTTTCGCGGCGGCCGAACCACTTTTGATCACCAGACGACCCGTCGTTAAAATCGGCCCTAAAGCGGGAGCCGCAAAAAGTAATTCTACAGCGAAGCCACCGGCCCCACCGCCTCTGAATTCACGAACATCACTGTCTCGATTGAATTCCAATTCGCGAAACTGCTGAGCGACACGCATGCGCAATTCACGATCTTGCCATTCATTGAATCGACTTAAGACCAGCATACCCGTCGTGAAAGCAAATCCGGCACCGGTCGCTAATCCCGCAGCCAGCGGACAAGCAACCGGTGCCGCTATCGACACACAAGTCACTTTCGAAACTTCAAATGCCAGAAGAAAACCGACCGCCGCAGCAGCCGTCCAAAGATCCTTTTTATCGCGGTCGGACATACGGTTGACGGCCTTGATCACCTCGGGCGGCGTTGCAGCCCCAAGCCCCAAATGATCATTGAAGGCATCGTGGAATCGCGTCGAAGAATAAAAGATATTCTTAAAACCATCCAAAGTATTCGCATCCAGTTCACAGAGTTCGTCCATAGCCAGAAGGAGTTCGCGATTTCGAGCACGCGCGGCCGAGGTTAGAACCTGCTCAAAAAAGGCCATTTTGAAAGCCTTGTCTCGCTCAAAGAAGGCGGCCTTCATTTCAATCAACGGATCTTCGCTATCTGGAAAATTGTCATAGTAAAGCTGCAATAGATCCTGCTGTTTTAATGGATTTCTCCAGATATCGAGCCATATTTCAAAACGTAAATTCTGCAAGATTTCTTCGTGGAGTCTTTGATCAGTAGCCCCACTGAGTCTTTCCTTTGCAGTGTCTATACTTTCTTGCCATTCCTCTATTGAATTCGGCGAGCGTTGCACTCCATCAGTGCCATTAGCATATTTTGGAAATTTCTTTTCAGCCTCTGATAGCCATTGTTGTAGACCATCCATGCGTACGCCTGCAGAAGCAAGCTGTCCCCGTAAATTCTCAACTTGTCTGCGAGTTAGGATCGCCTGTTTTTCAACGGTATCAAGGACGATGCTGTAGTCGCGCATACTGTCGTTTTTTGTCAGCAAAAGCCAATCACTTTTCAGATTTTCTTCGTGCAACAAATCTTCCCAAGCCATCTTCTTCTGCTTTTTATTTAGGACACGATTGCCGTGCATGGGGAGTAAGGGATTATCGACTCCAAAAATTTCAGCAGCTTTTCTAAGTTGCGATTTGAATTCGTGATCAATAACGGACACAACCGTGGTGGGAGTTTGCATATAGGGCATCGATGGTGCAATTCCTGATATTCCTGAAGAAGTTCTAGTCTCTGAGGTAAAAGGAAAGACTCTTCGAATCGTATTGATCTTGATGGATTTGTATTCTGCCTCCTGCTCTGGAGTGAGACTGGTCAGATTTGCAAGGCCATGCTTTTTCTTGAAACGCTCGATCGGGCGCAAATCAGGATCATCGAAGAAAACCTTTTGTTCTTCCATCGCGATCACAAAGGAGAGACGCATAGCTGCCCAGGGGTTCAGGCCCACCTGATGTTTTAAAAACTCCCACTCGTTTGTCCAAGGTCCGGCCTCTATCCCCAATTTTACGGAGTCGATATGATTAAATGCCCCTGTAGTCGTGAGGCCGTGAAAGAAGGTTCTGAAATTCCCCCAAACCAAAGCCATATCGTCGTCATATATATAGGAAGGCGGCGTGATCGCTTCGCGCACTGAAAATTTTTCGAGTCGTGTTTTCCAGGCATCAATAAAGCGTGAAAGATCCGTAACCCTCACTACCGGAGCCGTCGGCATAACATAATTTGGTCTCGAGGGAGCGATCGGGCTTTGACCACCATAGGATTTTGTTTCGAGATTGGCACAGAGCTCGGACTGACCGCGGTTTGCTTGCAAGGTCAATAGACTCCGGCATGCACCGATCACAAATGCATCCGCACCGGCCGCACGTAAACGTGATTCATCTAATTCCGAAAGGGCTGAATAAATTAAGCGAAGAGCCCATTGTTTATAGGCCTCGGGTCCATAGAACGGCGGAAAGGCAATTTGAATTCTCTCGCGCTCCAATCGGCTTTTGACTGCGGCAGGTACCGCGGCTTCCCAATCATGAGAACCCGCCGTGCGCATGCGTGCGGCAAGAAAAGGTGTTACTCGAATCGTGTTCGTATCTGTGCGCATTTCACCAGTATCTGGATCCAAGACATTTTCGGTCCAAGTGTAGTCTTCCTTATTGAAGATCGCGTCGGCGTATTTTTCCTTGTACTGATTGTTTGGGTCTCTAAAACGGTCCGAGAGAGCTTTCCCGGCAAGTTGTTTGTAAACGGCTTCAAACGAAATGAGATCATCAAATCCCGGCTCCCCCAATGAATGAAAAGTGATCTGGGGAGAAGACGGCAGAAAGTTTCTCGGATCAAGTATTGGGTCATCTCCTCTGGAGTGTGCAAGCCCTTGTTGGGCAATTCGGAGAAAATAAAAGGGCAGCGTCCCCGTAAAACTTCCCGAAACAGGATTTGGATTCAAATGGCTGATGAAAAAATCTTTGAACTCTGGCTGCCCCACCACCAGGCCATTTCCCAACATCATTGAGGTTAAATTCTCTTGCCGCTGGCTATCGCTGATCATGTTGACAAAAACTTTTGGATCTAAGTATTGGCTGAATCGCTTGCTACAACTGGCGGGAACTGGAATCGCGCCAGCATCCCGAGCTACTTTTTTATTCAAATCTATTTGATTGAGCATGTTCGCGATGGTCATAAGCCTCAGCGCTTCGATATAGTTATTTTTTCGAACTTCACTCGCGGCTTCCATCTTTTCTTTACGAGTCTTAGGATCCGTACTGTCAAGAAGTGCGATGGTTTCAGGAAGTGCCTTAAATGGCGACGTCACCGTTCCAACATTGTTTCGCCGTGTGTGATAGGAAGCTTCTCGAGCGAGCGTGGCAGCTTCACGGCGCCGCATTTCTTGCTGGCGCAACTTTTCCATTTCCGTTTCATCATAGCCCTTGAGCATTTCAATGAGCTCATCTCGACGAGCGAGTGTCGCTTTCTTTTCCTCTTCACTCATTCCCACATCCCAATAAATCCTGTGGGCTCGAGCGGGGTTAAAGCGATTGGCGAGCCAGCCAAAGAGTGAGCCGTACCAACTTTTCCCCAGATAAGCTGGATTCTTTTCCAACTCGTCTACGATAGCCTCGTATTTTTCAATTTCTGTCGTGGCTTTTGAAATGCGGTCGCTATAAATCTCCAGCCCGGGCCTAACCAGCACTCCCGCGCTGAAGGATACTTCTCCCTCGGTCTTGTCATTTTCTGCAGGCGCCCGCAGTGTTTCGCTTAAAAATTTTTCGGGGAAGAGGGAAACGTGCAATCTGTACGCCTCCAAAGCGTCGCTCTCAGAGAGCAGCGCCGCCAGTTCCGAGATTGGACGCATCACACTTTCCTGTAGAATCAGATAGGCACCTCGCTCGGCCAACTGATCAGCCTTCGCATTTGCGTAGTGTTGGTCGTAATGATTTCGCAGTTTTTCTACGCGAGATCGGATTTTTCTGAGTCGACGCACGACTCGGTCGGGAAATGTGCGTTGAGCTTTTTGTAATTCTCGAATCTGCCCCAAAAGGGCGGGACGTCCGGCTTCTCCCTTGATCTCCAAACGGATTCGCCGTGCCTCAAGCGCAAATTCCATATCGACAAAACGGTGAGCTTGAAAGCCCCAGGCCAAGGCTTCGGAGGGATCGAAAGAATTTTTTTCGTCAAAGCTCTGCTCGAAGTCATCGGCGAGCGCCTCTAAAATTGCACTGGAATAGGACGTGCTGGGTGTCTGTAAAAAGATCAGCAGCAAAATCAATGCCCAGCGGGCACGTCCTCTATGAAACATACTTATCTCTATCGAGTTTTTAGGCTATTCTCTTAATGGATCGAGAGCTCAAAAATCAGACATTTGGAGTATTGCTTGAAAATCGTCAAAGTTATGTCAGACTGGAACTGGTTGGCGTGGGGAAAGGAGTGGACGCTCTTTTTTCTGACCATTTGCGCAATTGCTCTAAGTGCTGATTCTCTTTCGGAAGAGCTCCCCGGGGGCCCTACCGTCCAGCCGGATCGACTTGTGCGGGGCGAAAACTCGTCTCTCATGGAGATTGCACCTGTGATTACGCAGGTTGATCTTAAAAAGGGAGATCCTTTCTGGGAACTCTTCATTACGGCCTATGGCGACATCGGTTGTTACGATAAACGCGAATACGAAATCCTACGACAATCCGGAACAACTTTGATCATTCCACGCATGCAACGCTCGCGTCCGGAATCAGAATGCAAAAGCCGACGTGATGAATTTCGCGATAAAGTCGCCGATCTTGACCCGCAGTCAGCTTCAAGTCAGCTGATTCGAGTTTTGAGCTACAACGGCTGGATCGAGCTTGATCGAAGTTCCGCTCTGGACTTATAAAGCCTCGGTGCAAACGATCCTTTATTTCAACGGAATGCTGAAATCCGCCGCTGGCGAAGCTTTCAAATCGGGCATACTCAACGCACACAAAAAGCACCTTCGTTCACGCGAGTTTCGAATTGTATCCGTGGACTTTCACTACAATGAAAAAGCCTCACCGCGAGACATGAGTCGACTCGTTCATGAGCACAATGCCTCCGGCGTAATTCTTTCCGGCTCAGAAAAAAACACTAGTGAAGCCTTTGATCCATGGGTTCGCGACTACATCACCGGTCTACGAGCTCTCTTGAATCTCACCACATCCATCGACAGCGATTGGATGGGGCCCACAATTCCAATTTTTGGTATTTGTTTTGGCCATCAAGCACTGGCCGTAGCTCTGGGGGGAGAAACTTGCCGCTTTGCTCATCGAAGTGGTTTTGTTGAAATTACGGCGCGCCGCCAGGCACTGAACAATTCTGTTTTGGCGAAAGTTTTGGACGGGAACGAGCCCCCTCTTAAAGTCGGTGTAACCCACGGAGACCATGTCGTACGCATCCCCAAAGGAATGCATTTATTGGCGACCAGTGATTATTGCGATTGCCAAGCCATGGCCCACGATCAATGGCCGATACTCAGTGTCCAATGTCATCCTGAAATCACTGCTGAAATTCAGCAGATTCCTGGTGAAGAAAAATGGAAATTAGAAAAGCCCGAAGCTTTTCAGACGCAAATCGGACCTAAAATACTGGAAAGCGTTTTCGACTGGATGCTTTTAAAGGCGCTTACTCGATAATTTCGAGTACAGAGCGCAGTTTCAACTTAGTTGATGCGGCATTCAGGATGGTGCGAAGGGACTGAGCCGTTCGGCCTTGTTTCCCGATCACCTTACCCAAGTCATCTTTTGCGACATGGAGCTCGATTACAGTCGTCTGCTCGCCGCGAACGGCCGAAACTCTCACGTCTTCTGGTTTATCGACCAGCGCCCGTACAATAAAATCAATCAACGAAACCAACGTTTTTTCTTGATCGGCCATCTTCTTTACCTCAACATGAATCGCTATTTTAGAGTTTAACATGGAGCCCAAAGGAACAAAGTGCTGTGTGCTCATTTTTCTAGCTGTGGCGAGTCTTTGCCTAACGCAGTGCGGCGTAAAGGGGCCCCCAAGAACCGAGCGGATAGACCAAGGCCCCCTCGATCAATACCGCCCCAATAAAAAAGTAGCCCCTCCATCAGACAAGAACCGTGATGAAAGTGAAAATCGAGGGCCTTGATGCGTTTTGAGAAATTTGAAGCTGCCGGCAACGACTTTTTGTTGGTCGAAGGCGCCGAATATTCGAGCAGGGCGCGCTCACCCAAATTCATTCGCGCCCTTTGCGAACGAAATTTCGGGGTCGGAGCTGATGGCATTGTTGTTATCGGTCGAAGTGAGACCGGAATTCATTGGCACTTTCTCAATGCTGATGCCTCAGAAGCAGAATTCTGCGGAAACGCCGCGCGGGCACTGACGGCCTATCTGCTGCGAGAATCAAAATCTATCGATGAAGTAAAATTTCAGACGCGCATTGGTCCGATCATCGGACGACGTTCAGACCCCAAGGGGGATCATTATTGCGTCGAAGTACCTGTAAGCAGCGAAAAACTCTCTCTTCTGACTGAGATCGAGGCTTTCGCTCGCAAAGAGTTAGCTGAGCTCATTTCGATCAGTCATTGGAACAGCGGGGTGCCGCATCTTCTTCTCCATCTGCCACAACTTCCCGAACGTGAAGTTCGAGAAAAAATAGCTCGCGAACTTTACTTCCATCCGGCGACACCTCCGGCCCGCTGGAATATTAGCTGGCTTGCATCGAAAAGCCTTGAAGCGGTCACCTTTGAACGGGGCGTAGAGGGTGAAACCTTGGCCTGCGGAAGCGGAGCCCTGGCGGCGTTCCTCGGTCTCGAATCTGAAAGCGCTGCCACCTCGGTCGAACTTCAATTCCCAGGCGGACGCCTATCGGTCAAACGCCTTAACCCCAAAACCTTAGCTTTAACCGGTCGCGCACGCGCCGTATTTACGGGAGATTTTCCTGATGATGATACTTAGACCCCTCCGCTCTTTCATTGGACTCATTGCTATCGGCATTTCCATTCTTCTATGGTCTCCGGTCGTAATGTGCCTTGGTTTTCTGGGCTTTCGAAAGCTCACCACATGGAGTGTTCATTCGTGGAACCGATTTGTTTTGTGGGTTTTGGCAATTGAAGTGCGCATTCACGGCATCGAAAATTACGATAAAAACGCTTCCTGTTTAATTGTGAGCAATCACCAGAGCTTGATGGATATCCCTGCATTGATGGGCACGATCACGGGTGATTTGCGCATGGTCGCAAAAAAGGAACTCTTTAGCATCCCCTTCTTTGGTTGGTCTATGAAAGCCGTCGGCTGTATTTCGATCGACCGGGGGAATTCTCGCTCGGGAAAAGAAGTTTCCCAAGCAATCGCTCAGCAGATTAAAAGCGGCATGCAGATTTGGGTGGCTCCAGAAGGAACACGTTCTCCGGATGGTCGAGTCGGCGATTTTAAGAAAGGCTCCTTTGCGGTTGCGATCGAGGCGCAAGTTCCGATTCAGCCCGTGGCCATTTCCGGCGCAATTAACGTGCTCAACAAAAAACACTTTTTGCCACAGGCCTATAACACGATCGATTTCTCCTTTTGCAAAAGAATCGATGCGACTGGCCTCACGACGGATTCTCGAGCCGATCTTGCGCAGAAGACAAGACAGGCCATTGTGCATGAACTAGAGCGCCTGGATGCGCTGAAGGAGCCAAGCCATGTCCACGCCCACGCTTAAAAGTGAAAGTGATTGGAGCGGTGTTTGGACCGCCCTCATCACTCCCCTCAAAAAAGATTTAAGCCTAGATCATGCATCTCTTGAAAAATTAATTGAAATGCAGATCCGCGCGGGGATCCATGGTCTTATCATCGCGGGATCTACGGGCGAGGGATCATTGCTTCCTGAAAAGACTTTCCGCGACCTTCTTCTGACAGCGCGAAAAATGGCCGGCCCTCGAATTCCTTTGGTGGCGGGCCTTGGAATTGGTGGCACCGAATCGGCGCTGCAAAATGCCCACCTCGCGCAAGAAGCGAAATACGATGCACTTCTTGCCAGCCCTCCCGCCTACATCAAGGCTCCTCAAAGGGGCCTTGTGCTTCACTACCAAGCGCTGGCCACTTTAGGCATGCCGCTTTGTGTTTATGAAATTCCCGGTCGGGCGGCGTCCTCAATTCAGATCACCACGCTTCAAAAAATGAAGGATGACTCCACGCTCGCGCCATTTTTTATGGCTACCAAGGATGCCACTGGTGATTTACTTCGAATGCAGGATACGAAAAAGATGTTGGGCAGTCGAATCTGCTATCTCTCTGGAGACGATCTCAGCTTCCACGGCTTTTTATGTCATGGCGGCAGCGGCGTGATCAGCGTCGTCTCGCACTTTTTTCCAAAAACTCTGGCCCGCATGATGGATTTAATTAAGCAAGGGAAAGTTTCCGAGTCGCTGGCACTTCAACAGCGGATTCAGGAATTTACGGCCTCTCTTTTTTCCGAAAGCAATCCGATCCCAACAAAATGCTTAGCCTTTAAACTTGGCCATATTGCGGAGGCTAATTTTTGCTCACCGCTCGTGCCCATGGATGAAAAGCTACTCGAGCGCTCGCACGAACTTTATTCTGCTCTCCGCAAAGAGGGTTTAGAATAATGTCGACCCCAGTTTTTATTGTTGGCGCCACCGGACGCATGGGACGGGCTCTGCAGGAAGAGTTGAAAAGCGAAGCTCTTGCGCGAAGCTTTGCGCTGCTGGGCCTTGCCAGCGGTCGAGAGGATCGTGAGCTTGATAAAATTTCTGGGTTTTCCCCAGGCACGGTCGTGATCGATTTTTCCTCTCCCAGCGTCGCCCTCAAAGTTGCCGAAAAAATGCAAACTTCAAAGGCGGCACTACTAGAATGCTCTACGGGTTTTACAGCAGAAGAAATGACATCCCTCTCAAAAATACTCGGTAAGAATTGTTGGGCGCTTGTTCCGAATTCAAGTCTCGGGGTTTACGCTCTTGGTGAGGCTGCCAAACTCATCGCCTCTCTCTTGCCCGAGGATTACACGATCAGCATGTGGGAATCCCACCATTCGAAAAAGAAAGATGCGCCTAGTGGAACGGCAAAGCAATTGTTGCTTCAGCTTCGAGATTCCCGCAAATCCGGAGACATTGCAGTTCATTCCGTTCGCGGTGGCACCGAGGCAGGGCATCATCGGATCGACATTCATGGACCCTATGAACGCCTCTCGCTCGAACACCAAGCTCAAGATCGAAAACTTTTCGCTATCGGAGCACTTCGTCTGGCGGAGCGCCTTTCAAAACTTCCTGCGCGCCGCGAAGCCTATACTTCCGCCGAACTCTGGAAGCTTTGAGAGCTAGTCGATGGCTTTGTGGGGGATACAACTTCGTACGCCACAGCTCTTTTCGATTCTGCTCCTTTTGAATGCGGTGGCCTCTGGCAAAGAGCCCTTCATCGTGCCGGAAAATTTGGCCTCCGCCGGTTTTCATCTGGAGAGAGCTGACATTGGCCTTTGGACCAAACGGATCGGAAACGGTGAATGGGGTCCCTCTGAAAATCTGGGCTTTGAGAATCAAAGCAATTCAAAAACGCGCATGCTTGCCGTAATGGATGGAAAGCTTCTGTGGGACGTCGAATACCTGATCGACAGCCGCGGGCACCGGATTGGGTGGTCAAAGCCCCAACCCGTAAACCAAACTGATCCTCGAAGTTTTTTGGTCTTTCTTGGATGCTCTCTAACTTTTGGCTTCGGAGTGGACACGGATGAAACGTTGCCGTCACAGGTCGCTCGGCTAGTCCCGGAGACCCGTGTCTACAATGCCGGGGTCTCCGGCGCAGGCACAAATCACACGTTGAGCCTGATTCAGAGTGAAAACTTCGGAAAGCTCTATCCCCAACATGCAGGTCTTTTTGTTTACACTTATTTTTTATCACACCTCGCACGTTCCAATGGACATCATCCGGATGTGAATTGGACTGGAAGGACGATTTCCTACAAGAAAGTAAATGGACGCATGATCGCGAATGGATCCTTCGAAAAAACCCACCCATGGCGAAGTACTTTTTTCAAAAAAATTGGCGAATGGTTTTATCCTGGCTCCTTCTTCCCAACTCTGGGTAAAAAGGCGGCCATACACACCTGCGATTTGATTGAAGAGGCGGCAAAAGTCTCCAAAGAGAAGTATCCTGCCAGTAGTTTTGTCGTTGTCGAACATCCAACATCAGGATCAGAGGACCTGAATGAATGTTTGCGTAGCCGGAGTATTCCTATATTGCAGCCTAGACTTTCGCGACAAGAAGCTTATTTCTACCCTAAAGATGGGCACCCAACGGCTCTTTTCAACGAAACTTGGGCCCCCATTTTTTTCGAAGCGATCAAGCCCTATATTAGGGCTCAGGATGCGCCCTAATATTCGATCTTTTTTATATCCGAAGTATCCATAAAGTAAATCGAACCGTCGGCTCCTACCGCTAGGCCGAAGCGGGAAAAAATCTGGCTCGAGCCGCAATCGCCCTGTACACCACTTCCAGGTCCGCAAACCGTTGTCACCGTACCATCTGGCTGAATTTTTCTGACGCCGTTGACGGTGCTGAAGTTCATGTCACCTAGGAAGATATTATTAGACGCGTCCACGCCCATGTGGGAATAACCTCCGCTTTGAGGGTCTGCATAAAAGTAAAATCGCGCAGCTGCGCCGACACCATCGACGATACCTTGAACTCCATTACCGGCCAAGGTCGTCACTGTGCCGTTAGGAGCTATTTTACGAATGGCATAGTTTCCCACATCCGCAACATAAACATTGTCCGCGCTGTCAATCGCAAGTCCATGAGGGTTATTGAACTGCGCAGCCGCACCGACTCCATCCGCGAATCCAGCTGTTGTTTGGCCAGCAAAGGTCGTCACGCTACCCCCCGGATCCATTTTCCGGATCACGTTGACGTTGGCATCCTGAAAAGTGAAGTAGACATTGCCAGATGCATCCGCGACCAAGCTTCGTTGCAGACCGCCTCCGCTCATCGGACCCACAGTGGTGACCACGGCGCCCGGAGTGATCTTTCTCACATTAAAGGCATCGGCGACGTAGAGGTTATCCGAGGCATCGATGAAAATATGTGAGGGCTGCAAGAATTTGGCTGCGGTTCCAGTTCCATCCAGGCTTCCGTTCGATCCATCTCCGGCGAATACAGACTCAACGCCATTTGTGATTTTACGGATTTCATAAGAATTCACCGCCCCGTAATAAATGTTGCCCGCAGAATCGACAGCGAATTGCTGAGTATTCCCGGCGGTCGAGGCACCGGTGAAGATCGTAAGGATGGACGGCCCCGCCGGTAGAACTTCGATATCGATTGTTGCGGTGGTACTGCCGGCCTTGTTCATAGCCGTGATCGTGTAAGTGGCCGACGAAGACAAAGCAGTGGGCGTGCCTGAGATCACGCCAGTCGTGGAGTTCAAGGATAGTCCTGCAGGGAGAGTGGGCGAAACTGTATAGTACTCGATGTCTCCGCCCGTCGAATTGGGCACATTACCTACAATGGGAACAGTCTCGTAGTAGGTTGGAAAATTATCTGAATAACTGAGTCCTGCCGGAGGTGAATCGTCACAATTTCCATAGGGAACTCCGATACTGCCGTCGCTATTTCGGACTAATTCAAGGGTCACTAAATTGTCGCCGGCGACAATGTCTTTTGTTGCCGTCGCAAGGAACAATTCCTGCGGTTCAAAAAGTTGACCGTTGGCATAAAGTTGAACGTGACCATCAGCATCCACAGCCGCGGTTAAGTGTGCGGGACAATCGGCCGGAGCTGCGTCGGGGTTCGGGACATCAGAGTCATAGATATCGTTGCGGAGTGTTTTCCGAAAGGCCAGAAGATCAAAACGGCGGGCTTTGCCAATTTCTACGCTGAAGCTGAATCCATTGGCAGCCGCGTAGGGAAACATTCCGTGAAGCTGACCCAATCCCGACGGGCCATTGTCGCCCGTGCAACTTTCGTCGTCATTTTCATCCTCGTGCACCAATAAATCCGGAGCCGTTACGTGCAAAGCATAACAAACGGAAGAGTCGAGTGCCGACAAACCAAATGTCGGAGTACTTTGGGGGACAATCTGTTGAGCAACGGCGCGCGCAGGGTCGATGATTTGAAACTGTACCCCGCTATGAGGTGCGGGAGCGCAGCCCCAAAAGGCAGCCAAAAGGAATCCTAAAGAATTTATGTATATTCGACGCATACGTGCCACCCTGTAGTTATTTTATCGGAGCACACCGCACCGCAGTTGAGAATAAAATCGCTACATTGGACAGAAGAGCCAAATGGTTGAAAGGTCTCGAAATCGGAAGATCGCGTTCACATGAAGTTTTGGTAAAGACTGAATCGATGGCCTAGCTTCGTCGAATACGGCATCTTCTGCACCTCAATCGAGTTCGAATTTTCCGTGATAGCTTTGGCGAAGCTCTGCCTTCTGTTCATCTTTTTTGAGAAGACAGTTTCCTATCACAAGGGTCTCGATATCCGTACCCATAAAACAACGGAAGGCGTCTTGAGGGCTTTCCACTATCGGTTCCCCACGAACGTTAAAACTGGTATTCACAAGCAGGGAACAAGCAGTCTTGGCTTTGAAACGACTCAGCAATTCATGATAACGAGCATTCGTCGTCTTATGCACGGTTTGTAAACGCGCGGAATAGTCGATATGCGTGACAGCAGGAATCGTAGAGCGCGCGCGATTGAGTCGATCAATTCCAAAAAGTTTTTCGTCTTCGCTAGATTTTGGCAGACGATGCGCATCTTTTACTTCGGCCACCTGAAGCATGTAGGGGGATTCGCCACTAAAATCAAACCAGTCCTGCACGTCCTCTGCCAAAACCGAAGGGGCAAAGGGGCGGAAGGATTCGCGAAACTTTACTTTCAGATTCAACTGACTTTGCATTTTTGCTGAGCGAGGGTCGGCGAGGATCGAGCGGGCGCCTAAAGCACGCGGACCAAACTCCATCCGCCCCTGAAACCATCCAATCGCATCACCCCGACAAAGCGCCTCGACTGTTTCACCCAGCAAATCTGAATCAGAGACCGTTCGAAAAACAGCTCCGGCTTTGAGCAGCTCGCTTTCAATCTCTTCCTGGGTATAAACCGAACCCAGATAAGCACCCTTCATCTGGTCGCCTGCCACTTTCCGCGGCTTAGCCAAGTGCAGATGGTGTGCAGCCAGGGCCGCTCCCAAAGCTCCCCCGGCATCACCGGCCGCAGGTTGTATCCAAATGTTTTTAAAAATCTTTGCGTTTAAAATTTTTGCGTTTGCAACGCAGTTTAGAGCGACGCCTCCTGCCATGCACAAATTTTCTGTCGCATATTTTTCTTTCAAATAGCGAGCTGTCCGCAACATCACCTCTTCTGTCACCAGCTGGATCGAAGCCGCAAGATCCATGTGCTTTTGAGTCAACTCATCCTCGGGTCGCCGCGCTGGTCCCTCAAACAAATTTTCAAAAGCCGAGTTAGTCATGCGAAGACCTGTGCAGTAGTTGAAATAGCGCAGATCCAGACGAAAGGATCCGTCACTCTTCAGATCCATAAGTTTAGCAAAAATTTTATCGGAATAGAGCGGGCGACCATAGGGGGCCAAGCCCATGAGTTTATACTCCCCAGAATTCACTTTGAATCCCATGTGATGGGTAAAGGCCGAATACAAAAGTCCAAGAGAGTGGGGAAAATGTTGTTCCTCATCTAGGACCAGTTTATTGCCAGTCCCGAAGCCGAGTGACGAGGCTGCCCATTCCCCCACGCCATCCGCCGTAAGAACTGCGGCCTCGGCAAAGGGCGAAGGGAAGAACGCGCTGGCCGCATGACTGAGATGATGCTCGGAAAAAAGTAAACGTTCCCTTATGGATTTAGGAAATCCCAGTTTTCTTAACTCTTTTAGAAGTATGGCCTTTTGAAAAAGTTTTTCGCGGAGCCACACAGGCATGGAGCGTGAAAAAGATAAAAGTCCTCTGGGTGCGAAAGCCAAGTAAGTCTCCAAAAGTCGTTCAAATTTTAGGAAGGGTTTCTCGAAAAAAACTACGTGGTCGATTTCCTCTGCTTTTAAGCCACTAGCCCGCAAACAAAACTCCAATGCATTTTGCGGAAAACGGGCATCGTGTTTTATCCGACTGAATCGTTCCTCCTGAGCCGCAGCGACAATCTCTCCGTCGACCAAAAGCGCCGCGGCGCTGTCATGATAAAATGCAGAGATCCCCAGAATTTTCATTTTAAAAAATAGTGTAGATAAAGGGCGCCGCCGCCGTCCCGTGTCCCAAAAACAAAATGGTTCCCAAAAGACAGAGCAGTAAAAAAATGGGTATCAGCCAATATTTTTTTCGTTGTTTCAAGAATAAGAAAAACTCGCGCAGAAATTCCATCTAGCATTCTCCCTAAAATTGATGCCGCATTGAAGTCTCAGCATCTCTTTGACGCTTGATCCAATAGGTCTTTCGGCTCCTCTCCCACTTTAACCGTAGAAAGTCTTTACCCACAATCCGCGCCAATAAGGCGACAGGGCTTATGATCAAAAAATAAAAACTCCCAAGAAAAATGGGGTTAAGTATTTTGGCAAGAAAGAATCCAAATCGTGCCCAGATCCGATTGGGCCAATAAAGCCACCCTGGAAGCACCAGGGCCAAAAAAAACATAAGAAGAGCCGCCCATCGAAACCCCAGAGCCGCGTTCTCGCCGACGAATCTAAAAAAACTGAAGAGGCCAAGGGCCACGGCCATTGTTAGGCCAAAACTTCGATTACTCGGCAATTGAAAATGCGCATTTGCATTCGACCCCAGATCACTCACACCCTTATGTTATCTGACTTCAAAGATAGAGTCTCTTGGGGTCAAGTTTATTTCTAAGCAGGTCCACTTCATTCGGAGTGGGCGTTTCTGAGATGCGAAGTTCCTTGGCGCTTTTCACTTCGAATCCACACTGTTTTTGAACATCATCTAAGGTCACGCCGGGATAAATTTCGGTCAGAAACATCTGACCATCACGAAACTCAAAGACACCTTTGTCGGTGATCACTTCGACCGGCCCGCGTCCCGGCATACCCCATTCGGTGCGGCTTTTTCCCAGAGAAATTTGTCCTGGGCTGGTGATGAAGTCGCATTTTTTCACAAAGGTCTTGGGACTGAGGCGCATCACAATCAAAACACGTTTTGCGTGAACCGCGATCTCGCAAGCGCCTCCGCTGCCCGGCAATCGGACCTTGGGATTTTTATAATCTCCAATGACCGTCGTGTTGAGATTTCCGAAAGGATCGATTTGTGCGCCTCCCAGAAAACCCACCTGGATTTTTCCGCCTTGCAGATAGTTTTGAAAAATCTCGGCCTGGCTTACGATTTGAAGCGAACCCGTCACCAACGCAGGATCCCCGATCGAAATCGGCAAACGCTCGGGGCATGCGCCCACGGCGCCTGATTCATAAATCAATTCCAGACGAGGTGCGTGGGTTTCGCGTGCCAAATTACACGCCACGTTCGGCAAGCCAATTCCAACAAAAACAACCTCGCCATCCCGCAGCTCCTTTGCGGCGCGAACACACATAATTTCTGACGCGCTGTAATCGGGGCTCACTTCAGAAGCCATAATCAACTCCTTCACACTTTCGAGGACGCGCCCTTAGTTTTTTCCACAAATCGCTGCCCAATTTATCGATGTAAGCCCTTCGATCCTTTACCCCGTACACGAATTCCTCTAGCCACTTCTGATAGTTCGCGGGATCCCGTGATATTTCGTCCCATTGTACATAAAAATCATTATCGCGATCGTGATGACCCTGCACAAAACTCGGGTGGCAGCCAAAGGGTTCGTGAACAACATGCTTAACAACAAATCCCGGGACAATGGTCCGATTGGGGTCGGCGCGAATGATCGAGGAATCCACGATTTCTTCGGCCACAACTATTACGGTCTTCGAAGCCATAGCCGACTCTTTTTGTGTTCCGAAAAGACCCCAAGCCTGGGCATTGCCTTCGGCATCGGCACGTTGGCAATGCAGAATGCAGAGGTCTGGATTCAGCGGAGGCACCGCGGCCAGCATGCGTCCCGTAAAAGGGCACTGCACTTCTTTGATGTTGGCATTTTGGGCCGGGATGTCGGTTCCCTGATAATTGTTCAGCGGCCAAAACGGCAGGCCCGAAGCTCCAGCCAAAATCCGCGCCACCATACCGAAATGTGAATACTCTTCGATTTCTAAAGCTTTCTCTTTTTCATACACGCGTCGAAAGGCGTGAAGCGATCCAACTCCCGGATTGCCTGCCCATCCGAAAATCATTTTTTTCAAGCAACCCGCCTGAATCATTTGGTCATAAATCAGATCCGGCGTGAGCCGAATCCCAACAAGGTTCTTGCGACCCTGTCGAATAATTTCGTGACCTGCAGCAAAACAAATAAGGTGAGTGAAACCCTCGATCAGGATCGACTGCCCATCACGAACACTGTCGGCGATGGCCTCGTTCATGGAAACTAGTTTAGACGCCATAAGAAAGGGACTCTAAAACCCCTTGCCCTCCCTCGCAATAAAATTGGCGTGGATGGTAGAAGCTGACGGCGCTGTGCTACAAAGAATCCATGGAAGGGATCCAAAATCATCCATGCTCCTGCGGTAGTGGTGAAGTCTTTGTAAAATGTTGCCGTCCGCTAATTTCGGGCGAAGTTGCTCCGCGAACAGCCGAAGCACTGATGCGTTCGCGCTACACAGCTTTTTGCCATCAGGAGATGAACTATGTTCGAGACACAACGCACCCGAAGTCTCGGCGCAACATGGACGAAGAAGGCCAACGCACTTGGGCGGAAAAGGCTCAGTTTCAGAAGCTTGAGATTCTCAAGGCCTCGCAGATGGCTGACACAGCTTTTGTCGAATTTAAGGCCCATTATGCAATGGATGGTGATGTCCATGTGCACCACGAAATTTCGAATTTTAGACGCGAAAAAGGTCGCTGGTATTTTCTAAGCGGCCGAACGGTTTAATGTTAGACTTGGTCGGGATTTCACCATGATACCAAAAAGCCTAATTTTTACGGAACTGCGTGACCTACTTCAGGGCCTGCCTCTGCTTGTTGAAGATCACAAATCCGACATTCGCATCACCTGTGACGCCGACATAGAACTTGAATGGAAAGGTGAAAAATTTCGCTTCCAAGATTTTAATTTCCTTTGGAGCCAGGCAAAATTTTTTCGCGCAGACTCCGATGAACTTCTGATTTCTCACATACCGGATTTCACCAACTTTCAAAAGATCCGAAAGATACTGGCAAGTTTCAAAGATCTGCTCTTTCGTGAAAACATTCATTCTAAAAAACTTTGGCCGGACACCTCGCGCTATCTACCTTCCGGATTCTCGGAATCAAAGTTGAATGAATCTCAAAATTTACTGAAAGAACTTTATGAAGATGCTCTGATGGTTCCTGAGAAGAAGGGCCTCGTGCTTGATCTCGATCTTTGCCAAGGACCAAATCTTATCGGGATCGATCCCGGACAACCTGGCATTCTGGATGCGGCCTCGCAAATCGCCTCTCTGGCCCTTGGAAATAATCATCCGCAACGTCGATCAATGTTGCTGCGCCCAGAACTGCGCCGACTCACATCAGGTACCGAGGCTTCGGATGTTAAAGATGCTTTTTCGCGCCTACTGATAGAACAAAGTGGCCTACCCTTCGTGCGCTTTGTGAATTCGGGTGCCGAGGCCATGGAAACAGCGGTGTTGAGTTTACTGAATCAGTATCCCGAGCGACGAAAAGTTATTGCCTTTAATGGTTCTTTTCATGGTCGATGCCTCTTGGCACTTCATGCAACACACAGTCCCGCCAAACGTGCTCCGTTTGAATTTTTCCCTGAACGCATCCAGTTTTTGGATTTTCCTGAGAATAAAAATCCAACGATCGATCCAGCCGACCCCAGGCAATGGGCCGAATTGTTCTCGGAGTCCGACGATCAGAAATTCCATAAAATGGTCTCCGCCCTTAGCAATAGTGCCGATTCACAACTGAAGGAAGACCTTCGTTGCCTCCTGGAATTGAGGCAGTCGCTAAAGCTCGAAAAACCGTTGGCCGTTGTGGTCGAACCCATGCAGTGCGAGGGGGGAGATCGTTATGCCACAAGTCGATTCTTTCGCGGCCTACGCTACCTCACAAGGGCCTTGGATGTTGCTTTAGTCTTTGATGAAGTTCAAACCGGCTTGGGCCTAGGTGGAAACTTTTTTTGGTTTCATCAGTTCAACCTTCGAAAGCTGGATGGTAGTTCGGACTATCCAGACGCACTCTACATGGCGAAAAAAGCTCAGGTGGGATTTGCCCTCTCAAATTTCGCATTGCCGGGTTGTGATGAATACTCGCCGGCCTCACTTTACCGCGGCTACATTCAAGCAAATGAAATTTATGATTGGGATCCAAGCGTTTTAGAGGGAAAAATCCGATCGCTCTTAAAAATTTTTCAATCCGGACTTGGCGACGACATCATTCTCGCCCCGCGCAACAAGGGACTCTCCTTTGCCTTTGATCTTCCGAGTGCGGAAATTCTCAATGCCATGATTAAAATTCGTTTCGACCATGGTCTATTGTTTTACCCGGCCGGAACTCAAACAGCGCGTTTTCGAGTTACGCGCGACATCCGAGATGAACAACTTCTCCAGATTTTTATTAATCTCTTTCATTGTGCGCATTCGGTGGCGGTCGAGCACAATCTTCATCCCAACATGAATGCAGCCGAATGGATTGAAGATTTGCCCGAAGATTGGGCCGATGAAATTTCGGAAAATCCCGCTTTAATCCGCGGGAAATTTGAAAACTTTCCTCGGCGTCTGGAAGAAATCCACCGGCTGAACAAAAATCAGTGGGATAAAGTCTTCAAAAAACTGATTCTAGAAATTCCCCAGCTTCTTCATTCAAATTGGAACAGCCGCTTCACAATTGATCAACCGCCTCAATCTCTTGATGAATTGTGGGCACTTCATCGCCGCGATCCTCAGTTTAGTCTTCTGGATTTTTTCTGGATCTCGGCTCGATTTTTCGGAACTCATATCCGCCGCATGCAAAGTTCCGAAGCCGATTCACGAGAAGCAGAAGTCCGCGCACTTGAAGAACTTGTCTATGAAGCAGAACGTGTTTCTCCGGCTGATTTTATCTGTGCGCAGGCCAAAAACCCGGAATCGATTGTTTTGATTTCCGAAGGATCCGGCGGCGAAGTCCGCGGTCTCTGCGTGGCCGTCCCGCTTCACCTTTGCAAAGATGTTCCCCTGGTGGCTACCGATAAAGACGCTACGCCTGATTCCGGAGTACTTTATTCCTACGATTTGACGATCCATCCGGGTCATCAGGGACTGGGGTTAGGGCTCCGGCTTAAAATTGAACAATACATTGCGGCCCATCAGATGGGAGTAAGAAAAATCAAAAGCCGTAACCGCTATCCCGAAGCTTTTGCGATGGATGCCCTCAATCATAAATTGGGAGCTGTAACGCTTCAGAAAAATTTAAATGACTATGGTGGAAAGGCAACCGCACTCTATCAGAGCCTGAACTTGCCTCCGCCTGACGCCTCTCTTTTTTCCGTGAAAGAAACAGCGCTGGGCTCTCTTCTCAACAAAATGACTCTGTCCAATTTTGTGAGTCGTTCTTTTATTTTTAATACCAAAATACTCGCAGAGTTTTTACCCAAGGAACTTCGGCATATCTATTATGCTTCAGGCCGTTCGGAGGCCATCGAAAAGTCCATGCGCTTAGTTCGCCATTTTCGGCCAGAGGCGAAAACTTTTTTGAGTGTCGAAGGCGATAGCTTCGCATACACGACGGCCTGTGGCGGAAGCTTAGGCGGGGATCCCAAGCGGAATCGCTACTTTGACTGGCCTCTGGTCAAAAGTCCCGAAGAGCTCGACCAACTTTTGTCTCATAGCCTTGATCCAAAAAAAGTTTTTGCTTTTTACCTCGAGCCCATGCGCCTGGACCAAAGTCGAAAGAGCCTTGCGGAATTAAAATCATATAAGACGGTATGCAATAGGTTCAGCATACCTCTGGTCTTCAATGAAAGTAATTCATGGGGCTGGCGCTACAACAGCGAGACTTTTCTCGCGGGCTGCGGTGAAGTTTTACCTGATATTAGTGTCTTTTTTGCCGGCGGGCAGTTGGGCGTGGTTGCGGCTCAGAAAACCTACTTTTTGGACAAAGCTCTTATGATGATTTCAACCTGGGACGGCGATGATTACAGCCTGAATCTTGTTAAAGAAAAGATCTTCGAAACGAAAGAGAGCTTAGAGCATGCTTGAACTTCGGATTACAGAAACAAATCCTCGAAAAATCGGTCGCGTTCACGGTGAAAGCTTCAAAAATGAAATTCGCTCCTTATTTGAGATTCGCCACGATCTTTTGCGAAAGTTTCTACGAGGGTGGACCTCTGATGAAATTTCAGCTCTTTGCTTGTCGAGTTATGCCGCGCTGAGAGATCACGGTGATCTGTTCGAAGAATTTGAAGGTATTCGCGAGGCCTCGGGCCTGGATGCCACCGAACTTATGATTCTGAATAACTATACGGACCTCAGAGATTTTTCGGCCAACGACGGCGAAGGGGATAATGAAGACGGCTGTTCTGCGCTTTCCGTTCACGCTCCGCGACTTCGTTGGGCCGGTCAGACTTGGGACATGCACGCCAGTGCAACCCCCTACACCTTGTTACTTCACCTGGCGGATGGAACAAAAGTTCTTACCATTACGGGTTGCCTGGCCTTGGCTGGCATGAATGCTCATGGGCTGGCCGTACTGATCAATAATATGCACTGCCGAGAATTTAGTGACCGACACATTCCCTGGCCAGCGCTGGTTCGAAAATTGCTGCTTGAGAAGAATACAGAAACTGCGGTCCGCACGCTCCAAGAAAACCTGCCATGCTCGGGCCATAATTATCTGATCTGTGACGAGCATAGCTCGATCAATGTTGAAACTACTGGAATTCGATCCGAGATCACAGGAAGAGTCAAAGATAGTAATGGTTTTCTACTCCACACCAATCACTACTTGGGCTCACTAGAACGCTTCGAAATTCGCGAACGGCAAAGCGCCACCACTCAACGAAGGATGAAAGCGCTCGAAAAATTTTTCCGCGACAATTCTCTGATCTCGCTTACTGAGGCCAAAATCAAAGAAGAGATTTTCAAAAGTGGTCAGGTGGCTCGTGAAATTTGTATCCCCGCTGATCCCGTGGATCCGCATAAAGCAATGACTTGCGGGGGGCTGATCATCAATTACGGGACGCGCACAATGGAATCTTTTGCCGGCCTTTATACGGACGGTGATATCATTCAATCGAATTTTTAAATTTCAAACCGACAGAGAATTCTTCAAGAAGCTTTATTTGCGAGACCCGACCCTTGGCGTCGAGGAATTTCCATGACAAAAAGCGTACGGGCAGTGGATTCATCCAAGTAAAGTACTCCCCCGTGGCTCTCAACTACACCTCTGGAGAGACTGAGCCCGAGACCGGTTCCCTTACCAATTTCCTTAGTTGTGAAAAAGGGATCGAAGATTCGAGGACGTACACTGGGTGGAATCGGGAGGCCGTTGTTCGAGATACGCACCGAGAATCCATTTTGAGTTTCGACGCCTTCAATGTGAACTTTTCGCGGCGTTTCAGAGGCTAGAACTGCATCATAGGCGTTGTTCAGTAGATTTAGAAGCACCTGCGAGATTTGAACCGGGCGACATTCGATTTCTTTGTGAGCAGTTTTTAAGTCTAGAGTAAGTTCTACTCCCGAATTTTTAAATCTCGCTCGACAAAGCGTCAGTACGCCATCCAGCAAGCTTTCGAGACTAATCAACTGAAAGGCTTCGTCGCGCCCGTCTCGGGAAAAATGCCGTAGACTGCGAACGATCCGTGAAATCCGATCCACAGTGCTTACAATTTTCTGGGCAAGTCCATTCACTTCACTCTTCTGACCATCCGCCGCAGAAATCTCGTCGATCTCGCTGGCCAACAGAGAAATGGTTGTCAAAGGATTATTGATTTCATGGGCTACTCCGCCTGCCATTTCACCCAAAGCCGAAAATCTTGAGGCGTTTGAAATTTCGGCCTGTTGTTTGGCCAAAAGTTTCTCGGCCTCAATCATCTTCTTCATCGTATCTTCCAGTTCATGGCGAATATTTTTTTCGCGACTCAACATTTGAATGCGTCGATCTGTTGCAAAGGAGACCATGAAAACGGCCGTCGCCAAAACCAGGAGGTAAAAAATCTCGAAATTCATTGTAGCCACTTGGACCGTTGCCAGCACCGCACAACTCATCACAAAAACACCGTAATGGATCAGCTGCCAGCGTGTCTGAAGCATCGTTCCTACAATGACGGCCACTACCACCGTGGATATGAGATAAACAGGATGTAGTTGGTTGACATAGAGAAGATAGAAAAAGTGGAGAGAGCCGACGTGTAGAGTTACCGCCGTGATGATCGAGAAGTTCAATTTCACCCAGTGAAAACGATAGCTGAGCGCTATCCAAATGAGTCCGAAACTACCAATCAAGATTCTCTGTACGAGCGAATCCTGAGTGCCTTCGAAATGCAGACTTTGTAATATGACACCCCACATGGGGTACAAGAGACCTGCCATCAAAAGAACGAGACGCCCTTGAACAAGATTACTCTCATCTTCAGAATTTAAGGGCATCGGCTTTTCGATAGTCATCCGCATAGAAGTATAGAGAATCTAATCTTTCCCTAGGAAAATAAGCTAGCACCGACAAAATATTCCTGTGAATTTAAGTATTTAGATCCTTGGTTTTTACGAAGCCTAGAAATTAACCTAATTCTCTTGCACAAAAAACGAAGCCAGTGCCCGCTCGAATCGTAAAATGAGGTCGTCGATTTCCGTTCGATTGATCCCCAACGGGGGCGCGATGCAGATCAGGTCTCCCCGTTCATCATCGACCTGCCCCGAATTAGGCCAAGTGACAAGCCCCTCACTTGTTTGAGCGTGCCAGGAAAACTTGTCCCAAATCTTTTCCTTTGCTTCAAAAGGTCGCTTCGTTTTTTTGTTTTTTACGAGTTCAATTCCATAAAGCATGCCGATCCCTTCGACATTACCTACGTTCGGATGAGGCAGAATTTTTTTATCAAGTTCCGATCTTAAATAAGATCCGTTTGATTGTGCACTTTCCAGAAGATTCTTGGATTCGATGTAGTCCAAGACTCCTAGGCTCGCGGCACAGGCCAGCGGGTGCATCATGTAGGTTTGTGCGTGCATGAAAGGACCGGAATTTTTCTCCAATACTTCAAGGTGTTCCTGACGAAATAGAACCGCGCTAAGCGGAATGTAACCGCCATTTAGCCCCTTCCCCAGAACGATCGCATCCGGCTCCAGCTCATCAAGACTTGAAGCATAGAATTCGCCGGTCCGGCCACAGCCACAGAGGACTTCATCAGCAATGAGAAAAATGCCATGTTGCCTACAAAGAGCGCGTAGTTTCCTATGATAAGTTGGAGGCGATACCTGTCCCCCCGTCGACGAACCGCCCACAGGTTCCACGATGATCGCAAGTATGCGATCTCCACCTTTTTTTGCAATGGCCTTTTCAATGAAGCCCAAATAATAATCTGCAGCTTCACTTTCCCAATCCACCGGACAGCGATAGCGCTGCGGGGCCGGCACTTGGATTGCGGCCTGCATAAGTGGAGCAAAAAATTTCTGATATCGTGGCCGCCCGGAAATGCTCAACGCCAGCATGGTGTTGCCGTGATAGCCCGGTTTTCTTGCAATGATATGTCCGCGCTTTTCCTCGCCACGATCGAAATAATACTGCCGTGCGAATTTTAGAGCAGCTTCCACCGCCTCGGATCCCGAACTGAGAAAACTCACTTTCGAAAATCCTGCGGGGGCGTAATTTAAAAGTCGTTCCGCAAGCTGATCCGCGACCTGGCAAGAGAACTGAGTTCCATTCACATAGGAAAGCGCATCAAGTTGCTTTTTCAATGCCTCATGAACTTCACGTACTCCGTGCCCCACGTTCACCACAAAGGCGCCGCCAGAAGCATCTAAATACTTGCGCCCCGCTCGATCATAAATATAAACACCCTGGGCCCGTTCCGCGATGGGGAGTGCTCGGTCCCATTTCCGTAAGAGGACACTGGTATCGGGATGTTTCATTTCCTTTTTCATCGACATCGCCCTCCCATTTCACCTTTTGAAGCGAGATCTGACAAGGGAGTCGGCAGGAATCTGGACACGCACAGAATTTTCTGGGAAACCGACTTTAATGAAAACTGCTCTGCCTAGACGCGTCTATGTAAAGGCCGCTCATCGAAGTCCAATCGGAAAGTTCGGAGGGAACTTGAGTCACCTGTCTGCCCCTCAGCTTGCCGGAATAACTTTAGGAGCGTTTTTGGAACGGGCGCAAAGTCCAAAGGACAAAATCGATCTTCTTTATTTGGGTCATGCACGACAAGCTGGCGCCGGACCAAATCCAGCGCGACAGGCGACTATCTATTCGGGACTCTCTGAAAAAGTTCCCGCAATAACTGTAAATCAGGCTTGTGCTTCCGGGATCACCGCAGTGATCGAGGCTGCAAAAACTCTTTGTTTGGGTCGAGCTCAAAACATCATCGCCGGCGGAGTGGAAAGCATGTCCAACACCCCCTATTTGCTGATGAAAGCACGCTGGGGCTATCGTATGGGGGCCGAAAAGATCGTTGACGGAATGCACCAGGACGGATTTTTTTGTCCGATGTCGGAACGCCTCATGGGAGCTACGGTCGAGGATTTTATCGTTCCAGAATTCAAAATCAGCAGAGCCGAGCAGGATCAATTTGCTCTCACTTCGCAGCAAAAGGCCGAAGAAGCGTGGAAAAGTGGGGAATTTTTGGAAGAAGTGCTTCCCATGCCCAACAAGCCCAAAGGCGAAGCTGGCTTAAATCATGATGAACATCGGCGCGCCGATGCTACGATTGATCAGCTGCAGAAACTTAGCCCTGTTTTTAATCCAAAAAATGGAACTATTACGGCAGGCAATTCTAGTGGGATCACCGATGGAGCAGCATTTCTTCACCTAACAACCGAAGCTGCTCATAGTGACCTGGCAGAACTTTTGGATTGGGAAATTACGGCGCTTGATCCGAAACATATGGGACTTGGCCCCATCCAGGCGACAAAGAATTTGTTGGAACGGAATGCTTTGAAAGTTTCGGACATCGATTACTTCGAATTGAACGAAGCATTTGCGGCGCAAGCTCTGGCTTGTCAGCGAGCATTGGCGATTCCTGATGATCGTCTCAATGTCCGAGGTGGTGCCATAGCTCTGGGTCACCCGATCGGATGTACAGGAAGCCGAATAATTTGCACCTTGCTTCATACGCTTAAAAGCCGTGGCGGCAAATTAGGCATAGCCACTCTCTGTGTCAGCGGGGGAATGGGCGTCGCGGCCTTGTTTTGTGCCAAAGAAGCTAAAGTTTGAAGCCAATGAAATTATTAATCTTTTCCTTCTAATTCGTTGACTCGTAAGTGCGGGCGACCGACCATTGGCTTCTATGAGAGGCCCAGATTTTCGCCTTTTGTGTCTTCGAAATTTTTCGTCCTTTCTAACAAGTCTAATGATTTTCTCGAGTATCCATGCGAGCCGGTCTCAGGCAATTGGCTTCATAAAGGCCCACTCTTGTGCAAAACCCTTGAAAACACTTCGGCCGCTGCAGGCTCGAATTTTGAAATCAGAACAAAACGGAATTGTCGTTCAGTTTTTGCACCCTCATGAGAATCTGCTCTCTACCGAGGAAAGTGCCGAACTTCGAGCTCACCTAGAAGAAGTCCACCAGTTCCTGATAGGGCTACCTGGTGATCACGTTGTCATTTGGACGGGTGAGCCAAAAATTTCTCCCAGCAGAGTAACTTCTCTTAAAATCAGCGTCGATTTCGTGCTCCGGCGAGGGTTTTGGCGAGCTGAGATTCTCAATCCCGAACTGATTCCCGGGCAATGGAAAACTTATGTCGAAGACACAACCCAGACTTTACTTTCACAAATTCAAAAAGACTATCAACGCATGTCCGATCGAAGAGGTCTGGGCTTAACCGTCAAGCACCGGGGTTATATCCTGATCCCCTCTTCATAAAACCGCAGCTCTCAAAAGAAGCCAATCGAGCACGACTAGACATGGGTCCACGGCCCGTGTACATCTAAAAGGCATTCCCGACCTTGCCCAGGTGGTGAAATGGCAGACACGCCGGTCTTAGAAGCCGGTGCCGTAAGGCGTGGAGGTTCAAGTCCTCTCCTGGGCACCATTTCAATTTCTGCGCCACGAACGGAGACATTGCGCCATGAAGGTATTGCAGATCCCTGCTTGGACGATTGAGAATCCCTTTGTGGAAGAGCTCCAAAGCGCACTTCGCCAAGAAGGCTGCAGCTCTCGTACCAGCGAAGAATTGAGCGAGATTTTCCGTTCTCTTTTCTGGGAGCGACCACAAGCGATTCACTTGCATTGGTTCGAGTTTCTTTTCAGCGACTCAGTTCGAGAATCTTACATTCGGGCAGCGACTTTTTGCCTTTTGCTTTCTGCGCACAAACTGCTTGGAGCTCGTATTATTTGGACCGTGCACAATCTTGAGCCCCACCAGCCAATCCACCCGAGACTAACAATCCTCACGCGCTGGATCCTGAGCAAACTTTGTTCTCAGGTAATTTCTCTTAGCCATTCTGGGCTTCCCTCGATTCAAAAAGTTTTAGGGCTTTCACATAAAAAGGCTAAAGTCATTCCCCACGGTCACTACATTGAATCCTATCCGAACCAGACTACGAAAAGTGAATCCCGTCGGCTACTGGGAATTCCAGATAATGTATTTTTATTTACATTTCTGGGACAGATCCGGGCCTACAAGGGTCTCGAAGATTTAATGACGGCCTTTCAGAGCTTAAATAGAGCCGACACTGCTCTTCTCCTTGCCGGCAAGCCTACTGATGCAGAGCTGGTCCACGCAATTGAAGCGGCGGCCCAAAAATCTTCCGGAAGAATCTTCTTTGAACCGCGCTTTATTCCGAACGACGAGGTACAGCTCTTTGCCAACGCTGCTGACGTCTTTGTCTTTCCTTACCGAAAAATTTTAAATTCCGGGAGTGTTTTTCTTGCGATGTCTTTTGCTCGGGCCTTTATTGCGCCAGCCACAGGATCCTTAATCGATTTTCACAGAGATCCGTTCGCAATACTCTATGGAAAGGGACAGAAATCTCCCGATTTGTATTGTGCGATGGCGAATGCATTGGATGAACGCGCTAAATTTTCCGAGCGGGGAGAACTGGCATTGAATGCTGCTCGCTCTTTCGATTGGTCAGTGATTGCTAAGATGCACAAAGAAGTCTACACCCACGCACCTTAATTCGAGCCGACCTTCACGCATATTTAACGGATAAGAAATAAATTCTTCACAATCTGGGACCTCTTGCAGGCCGATAATATACATAGATGTGGTACGTTTCCTTGATCAATCGAACACTGCTTCTTTTTCCTCTGATCTACAGTCTATGGGGCTGCGCTCCCGTTCAATCCGAAGAAGTCACCGCAGAAATAGCCCTCGAGTTTTCAGACGGCAACCCAAGTCGATCTGCTCTTTCATATTCGCTTTCCGATGATTACTGTTACGGAGTGCATGTGCAAGGTCCAGGCTTCGGTGTCTTCGAAAACAACGATGAAGCCTCTTGTACCAAGGAAAGAAGTCCGCAAGGTAAAGGGATTCTTTCGACTATGGTCGGAAGAAAAACTGCCGCCAATACTGACCCACTAATCTCGATCACCGTTCCCGCAGGCAGTGGAAGAATTTTTCACCTGCTTCGCATGCCGAAGTCAGAAATTTTTGCCGCAACCGGATCAAGCACATGTTTTGGCGAGTTGAAATTCGGAGGCCCTACGGAAACTCACCATAGCGATGTTTTGTACCGACCCAACGGGTCCACTAGTTTTTTTTCGATTGCTTCAATAAAAATGGATGTCGTTGGATTTGCCGAAACGGCGATCTCAGCGGGAACTACGGTCAGCTTATCGTTGAAGCCGGTTTTGGATGATCAGGGAAATCTAGGAGTCGAATACGGCGGCTGTTCAGGTAACGATGAAAACGAAAACAATTCCGGTTCTGGCCCCCTAGAAGACCCAAAGATGCATTTGAATATGAGGCCCTATGTGGATGTCGGTAATGGGATTGGTCTGACATCAGGTCCAGCTGAAATTCGAGTTGACCTAGCACCGCCGAGATGGCGAGAAATGGAAACTCCGGGTGCCGCCGAGGGCTCGGTCCCCAGCGATCCATACCACTACTTTTATAATTATCGCGTCATGGTTAGAACAAGTGCTGATGGCACCGCACCCTTCTGCGCGGGAAGTCCCAGCGAATATCTCAGCGTCGCGGGACGTAGTGGCACAACTCCCATAATAAATGAAATTAGATTAACCCAAACGGTAGAATCCACCCCTATAAACTTTGTTCCAGGTGATCATTATGAATTACGGGTCTGTGCAGGGTATGGCGATTCTTCAGGCCAAGACTTCAGCGAAGGGGCCGTTTTGACCTTTCAGATGCTCAATGATTGTGGAATCTACGAAGCTACCGCCGCAGACATCAATTCTTGGTTGTCGGACTCAGACGATCATGTCATCTGCCTTCCGCCAACGATGTCGGTATCAACACCAAATATATTCACAATCAACGCCACGGCCCAAAAACACCTCTATGGTGTTCCAGAATTCTCCGGTGGCAGCGAACTACGTCATCGATTTGAACCCAGTAGCGGATCTGATATTGCCGGAATTCGAAACTTGCCCCACATCCAACACGTAAAGAACTCTACCGGTGTAGCAGAATACATTTTCAATCTACCGGAAGGGGCCCACCTTTCTCTAGCGAATCTAGACTTTTACCTAGAGAACTCAAACACATCAGACAATGCCGTTGGAATCTACAGAGCTGTAGCGAGCACCAATCCTACCGGAGCAGAGTTTATTGAAAACGTGTTTGCGAATACAAGCTTCTCTTGTTCTGCCTGCGGTGGAAGTCCGACGCAACTGATTCAGGTCAGCGGCGCCAACGCTTTGTTAGGAAATATTGGTAATTCAAATTTCGCGATCCAGATAGGCCATGCAGCCGTTTGGATGAATGGCATTCGAGTCAGCGCAAGTGCTACACTGAGCAGTCTTCAGAATACTTCCATACATTCATCGGGACACTCGTCTAATTCGGAACAGGCCACGGCCATTCGAATCGATGGAGGGGCTTCGGTTGACCTGATTGTAGGATGTAAATTGTCCGCAATGGGCTTCTCCTATGGAATCTGGGTGGATGACGGAATCATCAACGGAATTACGGATTGCCAAATCAACATTCACAGCGGAAACGCCATTTATCTTCGCTCCGGAGCAGCTGTTACGGACATTAACTCCGTGGTTCTATCCAGTGAAGGGAATGACGGCATAGGTCTGAGACTGGACGAATATCTGGGGGCCTATCCCCTCTTGGAATCTTTCACCGATAGTCGCATCACTTCCTCGGCCAATCGCGCACATGGCATATATCTTTACGGAAATGCGAGCATCGATTCCCTAAGCCGTATTGATTTCATTCGACGTATGCGCGCAACACCCGAAGTAGCGAATGGAACAGATTCCTCGAATGCTATTGTCTTTAAATCATTTTCTGGCACCTATGGCAGCATCGGGAGTGTCGACCCAGCAGCAGATTTGAGAATGTGCTCCGAGCCCTATGGAGCGCCGGGTAACAACGAAATTGCTCATTGGAATGCGCCCAGCTTTGGGGCAGCCGGTCGCAGTAGCATTCTTGAGGGATCAGCAGCTCCGTTTGGTCTTCCTGCTGCTTCTGACGGAAGTGCGGCCAGCGGGGCTGGCGTCATCGACGTCGCCGTACTTTTTCAGCGAGGACAGAATGCTGACGGCAGCGCCGAAATTTGCGAGTGGGTGCCTTAAAAATTCCGCCCCCCCGTTGGTCGCTTAGAAAATTCATGATCTAATGTTTCGCATGCTTTCACTAGATCTTAGCGACGAACAAAAAGCCCTCATCGAACTTGCCCGCCAATTTGGCGAAAAGGAAATGACCCCCAAGATTGAACACTATGACACCACCATGGACTACCCATGGGAAATCGTAAAGGCCGCACATGCGGTGGGACTGATGAATACCCATATTCCCCAGGAGTATGGCGGACTGGGACTGGGAACCTTGGACGGCTGTTTGATCGCCGAAGAATTGTCGAGTTTCTGCAGCGGAATGTATACCGCCATGGAAGCCAATGGCCTCGCGCAGGCCCCCGTGATTCTTGCCGGAAACGACGATCAGAAAAAGCAGTTTCTCGCACCCATGACCGAGAGCCCCTTGATGGCAGCCTATGGCGTCACAGAACCGGGTGCCGGCTCTGATGTTCAAGGAATAAAGACCCGCGCCGTGAAGCACGGCAATGACTATGTGATCAATGGATCAAAGATGTGGATTACAAACGCAAGCGTTGCCAGTTGGTATTTTGTTTTGGCCTACACAGACCCGGCAGCGGGATACCGCGGAATGACGGGATTCATTGTTCCGCGAGAAACTTCGGGCATCGAAGTTGGAAAAAAAGAAAAAAACATGGGCCAGCGCTGCTCGGACACACGGGGAATAACATTTACTGATGTTAAAATTCCTGAAAAATACCGACTGGGCGCAGAGGGACAAGGATTTAAAATTGCAATGGGAGCATTTGATCACACCCGCCCGCCGGTCGCGGCCGGGGCCGTTGGAGTCGCCAAAGCGGCAATGGCCCATGCAATTCGCTATGCACAAGAAAGAAAAACTTTTGGTGTGCCAATCGCCAGCCATCAAGCGGTAAGCTTCATGATCGCCGATATGGCGATGAATATCGAAGCGGCTCGCCTCTTAGTTTGGAAGTCGGCTTTCGAGATCGATCAAGGAAGACGCAATACGCTTTACGCAGCCAAAGCCAAGGCCTTCGCGGCAGACATGTGCAACAAAGTTTGCACGGACGCGGTTCAGGTATTTGGCGGATACGGTTACAACATGGAATATCCGGTTGAAAAGCTCTACCGTGACTCGAAAATATTTCAGATTTACGAAGGAACAAGCCAAATCCAGCGACTGATCATTGCAAAAGAAATTTTTGAACGCTCCAAATAAGGGGAGCCTAAAGATTCGGCACTGCTTTAAGCTGATAGATTTTTCCCTCGTAAAAATCTGCAACCAAGATCTCGCCGTCTGACGTTTGGGCAAAGGTCGAAATAGACATCGAAGTATCGAGCAACTCTCTTGCGACCGACTTCCTTTCTGCCCAGTTCAACGCCCAAATCTTGCCGCTGCCAAAGTCTCCGAAGACGTAGGAATTCTTCAACTGAGGAACTTTTTTACCCGTGTAAACATAACCACCGGTAATCGAGATACCCTCGGAACGTTTATAAACATGGATAGGCTCCACCAAACCCTTAGTGGTGCAATTTCTTTTCGGCTCGAAACAGAGGTTCCCCTCACGAATTTTCCATCCCAAGTTATCTCCCTTTTTTACTATGGAAACTTCTTCCAACAGATTTTGTCCGACATCTCCTACGATGATTCGTCCATCAGGCGTGAAACTAAACTTCCAAGGATTTCTTAATCCAAAGGCGAAAATCTCATCACGTGCTCCTGCCTGTTTACGAAAAGGATTGTCGCTAGGAATTTCATAAGATTTTTCAGTATCGCCGCTGACATCAATGCGCAGTATCTTTCCTAAAAGCGTTCCGAGATTTTGACCAGCATTTCTGGGATCCCCGGCAGAACCCCCATCACCAAGTCCGATG
Source organism: uncultured Bacteriovoracaceae bacterium (assembly GCA_964636255.1). Classification (GTDB taxonomy): domain Bacteria; phylum Bdellovibrionota; class UBA2428; order UBA2428; family UBA2428; genus CAXNGS01. The sequence continues at coordinate 60,368 of CAZWNW010000009.1, forward strand.
TAGAGTAAGCCATCGGGACCAAAAACAATCTGTCCTCCGTTGTGGTTGGAATAGGGTTGAGGAATTTCCAAAATAATCCGTTCGGTCTTTAACAGCTCTTGAGGACTACTACCTTCTTTCCACTCGAAGGAAGCGATCCGACTTCTGGCCTCACCTTCAGCTGGATTGTAGTGAACGAAGAGACGCCGATTTTTGGAAAATTGCGGATGGAATGCCAGTCCAAGTACTCCCATTTCGCTTTGATCACGAACCGGTAGTTTCAAAAGAACAGTGCACTGCTTCTTTTCGAGATCGAAATTTTTTACAAGCCCCTCTTTTTCACAAACAACTAAAACTTTCGGATTCACGGGATTCGGCTGGACATCGGTGATCTGACTGAATCCGGCGGCAATCTCCTTGAGTTCTACCTGAGCCTTTGATTGTCCGCGGCCCGGAATCGTTAAAGTCCCTACGGCGACGAAAATCAGGAAATTTCTTAGATAGCACTTAGCTAAGCTCAAGTTCATGCCACTTTCTTAACCTTTTCTTAACTCGATTCCAAAAGTTCCGCGTTATAGAATAAAGAATAAGCGGGGTTTCGTTTCTGTTTGTATTTTCCTGCGTCACCCCGCAAATACTTGAAAGGCAAAGGCTATGGGCCGTCATCCTCTGATCAAATCGATGACAGGGCTACTGATCGTGGGCCTGCTTTTCGTATTTTCTTCTGCAAATGCTCAACAAGATGGCGACACGAAGGCCTTCATTGATGCTGACCCCACCCCCATACTGGTAGATATTCCGACAGAGACTCCTATGGAGACTTCAGAATCGTCTAAAAAGAATATGCCCCCTATCAATCCTGAAGCTCGGACTTCCTCAAAAAAGTTGTGCACGATCATAGTGGCCACTTTGAGCGGCGCCGAGAAAAAGGCCGTCCCTTGCGATGAAGCCGAAGACCTTCACTAAGCGCTAACGCCTTGCGTCCGAGACTCTTCGTTTTCTCGACAGACCCATCATATTCGCTCCAAACAATTCCGATAACTTAGGTATGAAGTCTCCCAGGGAAATTTTGGATGCAATTGTCCGTAATGTCGAAACAGTAGTTGTCGGAAAAACTGAGGTGCTACGACAAATTCTCTGCTGTTGGATTGCCGGTGGTCACGCGCTGATTGAAGACGTTCCGGGAACAGGAAAGACAATCATGGCCCGCGCTGTAGCCAAAAGCTTTAATGTCGATTTTAAACGTGTTCAGTTTACTCCTGATCTTTTACCAAATGACATTCTCGGCTTTTCCATATTTGAACAAAAATCCAACCAGTTTCGTTTCATGGAAGGTCCGATTTTCACATCCATTCTGTTGGGCGATGAAATCAACCGTGCCACTCCACGCACTCAGTCTGCCTTGCTGGAAGCTATGGCCGAGGGACAGGTCAGCATCGAAGGCAAAACACATAAATTGGATCCACTCTTTTTTGTGGTCGCCACCCAAAACCCAATTGAGCACCAGGGGACATTCCCTCTGCCCGAGGCACAACTCGATCGCTTTCTAATGAAACTATCTTTGGGCTATCTCGATCGACATCAAGAAATATTGATGGCCAAAGGTCACAACGAAAAACATCCGATCGAATCACTGGAGCCCATTCAAGACGGAAAAGTGATCCTCAAAATTCGCGACTTACTTCCGCAGGTAAAAATCAGTGACGAAGTCTACGACTACGCCATGAAGGTCGTTGAAGGCACCCGGAAACACCCCGACGTGAAGGTGGGAGCTAGCCCTCGTGCGTTTCTTGCTTTATTGCGAGCCTCTCAGGCGATGGCCATCATCGATGATAAGGCTTATGTCAGCCCGCAGCAGATTCACAGGCTGGCCCCTTCGGTACTGCACCACCGACTATCGATCAAAGGTGAAGCACGACTTCAGGGCAAGACGTCTCTGGATTTACTTAACGATGTTCTGAAATCCGTAAAAGTACCCACCCGCTAGGAAGGCTACAATGCTAGAAATTCGTCCCAAAGCACTCAGAGAATATTTTAAAGTCTCTGAGGCTCTACGCTTTGGGGCTCACGATATTCCCTGGAGAGTGAAATATCGACACTGGCTTCATCCACTACTTTTTTCTGTGGTCTGTGCCGTGCTTTTCTTGATTCTCTCTCTTACACAATCACTGTATTTTTTTATTTCACTTTCGATCGTCGGCTTTCTAATTTTGACCTACAAGCAGACCAAACGGTCGGCTCAATGGATCGAAATCACGCGCACGATCCCGAAAACAGTTTTTCATAGAGATCGACTGAAGGTCGTTTTGAACATCAAAAATAAAAGTCATTTCCACATCAATGATTTGTTGATCAAGGATTGCTTTAGCGTCTCGTCTCTGGGCGAAAAGGAAATTTGGCTCGGCTACGAAATCAAGCCCCGCGAGAAATTACGCATCGAATATGAAATCAACGCGGACTCCGGCATGGGAAAACAGCAGTTTGGACCTTTACAGGCAATCATCTCGGATCCCTTGGGGCTTTTTGAAGTCCGCCGCATTGATCATGAAAACCAGGATATAGAAGTTCTTCCTGCCCCCACAGCCAAACTGGCACATTTAGCTCCGAAAACACTTTTCAGTGACAGTCTTGGAATTCAGGAAAGTCCGCGCCCTGGGGATTCAGTCTCATTTTTTGAACTCCGCAACTATGTGCCCGGAGATGCTCTGAAAAAAATCAGCTGGAAACTGAGCTCTAAGTTTCAAAAACTTTTAGTGAAGGAATTCGAGGATCTGATTTCAGAAGACTTCACGGTTTACCTGGATCTCGGCCAAAATCGCCACTTTGGATTAGGCTCAAGCGACACCTGGGAGGCCACGAAGGAAGCCAGCATCTCAATTATCCTGAACGGCGACCAAAGTCGCCGTTATCAAATTTTGAGCCAGAACCTGGAGATTCCCTTTGGTAATGGAAGTCACCAGTCAGTTTTAGCCGCTGATCGCATCCGACATCTTCTCCCCACGCCTGGGGAAAACCATCATCAGCGAATGCAGCGACTCCAAGATCTGGTGCCATTCGGATCATCACTTCTTTACATCGGCCCGACATACTTGGAGGATTCCCGTGAGCTTATTGATAGTTTTCGACTCCTCCGACATCAAGGAGTCGAAACAACAGTCGTGATTATTGATTCCGCAAGTTTTATGAATAATCCGGCAAATCCTGCTTATGAAAGTTATTTGGTTGGCTGGCAGCGCAAAGCCGAGCAATCCCTGCGAGAAATGATCCAGTTAATGAGTGCGGCAGAGATTCCCTACACCGTACTACGACGCGAGGACTTTCTCTCATGAAACAACAAGTCCGCAGGCCGTCACACCTAGAGGAAAAATGCTTTGAGCGTTTGAGCTGGTGCATCTTCTACCTCATGATCTTTGGGTCAATGTTGAGCCTTGCATGGGCCTCGATTCCGAACTTTCTCTTTGTCGCCTGTATCTATTTATTCGCGATACTTTTTCAGAATCGAATCTTTGGACAAAAGCACTTTGATCAGCAGCGCTTTGGAGCGAAAGACCTACGCGAAAATCGACGCAATGGAATTTTTGCCTTTGGCTCCTGGTTGGATCTTGAGAGCGAGTCGCTTACAGAAAACATGAAACTTATCGAGCTCTCGAAAATTTCCTACCAGCGGCTTCTAATTATTGCTCAAGTAGTTTTTGTAGGCTCCTACCTATATTTAACTCTCAAAGCTCAGACGATCGAATTCCTTTTTCCGAGCCTGCTCCATTTAGCCGCCGCAATTTATCTTATGGTAACCACTCACAAGGGGCATTTTTTTCTAGCAATCGTCGTCAATCTGATCACAGTATTGTTAAGCCTGCGAAGCTCTAGCAGCGCCCCACCCTGGGCCTATTGGGCCGGCATTCCCTATGCCGTCCTTCTTTTGCACGTGCTGGTGGAACTTCACGACTTTGATCTGCGACGGGTTCTGCACGGCAAGCAGACGCGCTGGCAGGACGATGTGCAACGAATTTTTAGCAAAAGCAAAACTGTCGTTTTCACTTTTGGAATCGTAGCCCTCGTCGGCACTTCATTTTGGAAGGCGAATCGTGAAATGTTCCGCCAGTCCATTGAATCGAAAAAACAGTTTGCCGAAAATTTTGTTGGCGAAAGCTTTCAGAACTTTTCTGAACACGTGAAAAATGTGCCCGAAAATATTCGAGAGGCTCTAAAGGAAAATCCCAGTCTTTCACCTGTCTCGGAGAATGTAAAAAATAGTCTGCAGGCCTGGTCTGAAGAAATGAACCACGAGAGCATGAATTCCGGCACTGAGGCCATTGACGGCGAGTCCCCAGGCCCTCAAGGATCTAAAAACAAGCAGCAGGCTTTGATGGCGCAGTTCTCTAAATTGGCCGAGCAAATTGAGACCGAGCAAAAGCAAAATTCAACGGGAGCTCTGAATTCAGGAATCACTGAGAAAAAGATCGGGCCAGAAAAGCGATCCATTGACGAAGCAATCAAGTCTGTCAAAGAGCAAAACTATTCTGCAGCCATGAAGGAACTGAAGTCTCTGAAAAGCTCAGGAGTAAATCAGGTTGTGACCGACGAACTCACCACAGAAATCGTGGCCCTCGAAGACGATTTGCAGAAAGCCGCCGCCGCGAAGCTGGCCGGGCCAAAGAGAAAGGGCATTCGCGGAGCCTCAGACGAGGAGATCCTTGATCGAATGCAAAAAATTAGCGAAGGATTGAGCAAGAGGCCACAAGATCAGGAGGGTGATGAACTTGCCAGCGCCATGAATCTTCGAGAAATCATGAAAGACCTTGGCAAAAAATCCTATCAGGAAACTCTCAAGGAATTAAAAAACTTTCAGCAAAACGCCAAAGCTAGCGAGTCGATTCAGAAGTATATGCAGCAGATTGATCGGCTTTCGAAAGATATTGAAGAAACTGCGCACACGGAATTAACAGCAAAAGAAACCGATCAGGCGGGCTCCGACCAAAAAATTACCTATGACGCCGACGATCCGGAGCTCAATGACTTTATCCATAATTATGCTCAAGAAGCTAAAAAGATAGCGGGGATTGGTCAGGCACCGCAAAACGGTGATCGCGCCTCTTCAGTTGCGGGCGGGAAAGATAAAGACTCTGCTTCCAAAGCAATGGTTGGGAATGAACCAAATGAGACCAGAGTTAAAACTGAATCGATTCGCACGGCGCGTGGGCAGCGCACGGGGCAGAATCGACCCCAGAAAACACAGACTAAGAGGGAATTCCTTCCAAAATTCTTGGACCGCCTAAAACGCCTTATTCCAGGACTTTTCCTTTTTTTGGGTCTAGCCCTCCTGATCCATATCTATCAACGACTGCAGAAGCCTGTGGTTGATGACGATAGCGATGAGGAGCGGCTTGAGATTTCCGAAGATGATCTACATCAACTTCAAGAGGCTCTTCGAAAAACTCAGCGTGAAGACCTTAGCCCAGATGAACTGGTCATAAAGAGATTCCACCTAGCCTTGGAACTAATGAAGAAATTAAATTTTCCAAAGCCCGATGGGCTTCCTGTCGAAGATTTCCCCGGTCGCTTCCCCTTAAAACTTAAGGTCCGAATGTCGACTCCCTTCAGCAGCCTGACCCACATTTTCAGCGATTGTTTTTATGGAAAATTTTCCGTATCCAAAGAACATTTCGAAGTTTTTAACAGTAATCTGAAGCAAGTATTTCAGGAAGCGAATCGACTGAAGGTCCGCATCATTCGCGAAAGGAACATCGCGGCATAGTCCGAGGGAGCATCACATGAGAAAATTATTTTACCTCATAGCCACGACCGTCATTAGCATTCAAGGAGGTCTGACTTACTATGGCTTCCTCAGTCCCTGGCTATTCATGCTCACTTTACCCATCACTGCGCTGGGCATTCATGATGTGATTCAAAAACGCCGAACACTTCTGCGGAATTTTCCAATATTTGGACATGGGCGCTACATCATGGAAGTGCTTAGACCAAAAATTTATCAGTATTTCATTGAGTCCGACACGGACGGGACACCCATCAATCGAATCACCCGCTCGGTCGTGTATCAGCGCGCGAAAGAACAACTCAGTTCGACCCCCTTTGGAACTCAGTTAGATGTTTACGAATCCGGCTACGAGTGGATTGCGCATTCCATGCACCCACTACCGATCAAGAGCCATAAGGCCGAATCTCTTAAAGTTTTGATCGGCGGACCTGCGTGTCGGAAGCCCTATCTTTCAAGCGTCTTAAACATCTCGGCGATGAGCTTCGGCTCCCTGAGCCCCACCGCGATCGAATCACTCAATCGGGGTGCCCGGCTGGGCAATTTTTCCCACAACACGGGCGAAGGCGGAATTTCAGATTATCACCTCAAACACGAGGGTGATCTCGTTTGGCAGATTGGTACAGGCTATTTTGGCTGCCGGGATGCGAGTGGAAATTTTGACCCTGAAGCTTTTCGAAAACGCGCACAGTTAGCAAATATCAAAATGATTGAAATCAAGCTCTCCCAAGGAGCAAAACCAGGTCACGGCGGGATTCTTCCGGCTGCAAAAAACACTCCCGAAATTGCCCGCATCCGTCTCGTCGAGGCTGGCACAACTGTGGAATCTCCTTCTGCTCACTCAGCTTTCAGAAGTGCTCAGGATCTCTGTATTTTTATCAATCGACTTAGGGAACTCTCGGACGGAAAACCCATTGGCATCAAACTATGTTACGGACGCGAGGATGAATTCGAGAATCTCTGTCTTGCCATGGCGGAAAGTGGACTATTGCCTGATTTCATCACGATCGATGGCGGAGAGGGCGGCACCGGTGCCGCACCACTTGAATTTTCGAACTCAGTTGGGATGCCCCTTCGCGAAGGGCTCATGCGCGCCGACAATTTGCTTCGCAAATACTCGCTGCGCTCTCAGGTGCGGCTGATCGCGTCCGGAAAAATCATCACAGGATTCGACATTGTGAAGATGATCGCCCTGGGCGCGGATGCCTGCAATACAGCCCGCGGCATGCTACTAGCGCTGGGCTGCATTCAAGCTTTGACCTGTAATTCCAATCATTGCCCGACAGGAATTGCGACCCAAAACCCCGAACTTTTTGGGGGTTTGGTCGTTGAAGATAAGTATAAGCGCATTGCGAACTACCACCGCCACACCATCGAAGCGGTAGGCGAGATTCTTGCTGCCGCGGGCCTGGAATCCACCCAGGAATTGAAACGCTCGCATATCTATCGACGCGTCAGCCCGACGGAGATCAAAAACTACGAGGAACTTTATCCAACTCCCGGCGGCAAGTCGGAGAAAGCTGTTTTCAAGGTGCAGGAATCAGGGTAGTCAGTTAGAAGATCAAAAACGGCGTGTAGCGCAGCCTGGTAGCGCATCTGCTTTGGGAGCAGAGGGTCAGAGGTTCGAATCCTCTCACGCCGACCATTTTTAAAAAGCCCGCAACTTAGATCCCTGAAATGAGCGTCGGGAGCGGAGTCTGCCTCTGCCTAGCGCATTGACTCGAGAGCCTGCTCTCTCAGACTTCTCTTTTGGCTCACAAAAGCCAAACGCGCTGATAGCTCTTCGGCCCTGGCAATGCGTGCATTCAAAACATCTTGTGAAACCGAATCAGCATCCGTCCAGATTGCTTCTTTGGCTTGATCGACCTTGACTCTTAAGTCCGCGACCTCTTGCTTGAGTGCTCCTAACTGGGACTCAATTTCCGCTCTTGGTCTCTTTCGCAGTGTTTCCAGAGTGTCGCCATCGGCGAATACCAACGGAGCACTTTTCGGAGCTGGTGATACTCTAACAATTTCAGTCGGAGGAGGCAGAGCGCCTGAGCGCTTCAACCGAGTTGCTTTTCGTACCAGCGCGAGAACTTTCCGGAACTCGTCGATCCCGCTGCTGTTATAAATTTGATTCATCATGCGCTCTGGAACACTTTCCCAGGGTCTCGACCAATCAGTAATTAGCATCACTCCATGATTGGAATAAGGCCCCACATTACCGTCAGCGTCCCACAAATAATGATATCCATCACCGCGCATGATTCCCGCGCGCTCGGCATCCTGAAGAACTTCTTGAGTTTCACTGAAAAGTTTTTTCAATTGTGGATCGGCTTGAACAACATTCTCAAAGAATGCCTGTTTTGCAGCGGTCGCATGAGCGCGGTTTTCGAACTTCGGCTTAGTCGCGATATCCAGAGTCTGCGTCGTGTCACTTACGGGCAGTCCTACCCGTTTCAATTCTTCGATTCCATAACTCAAGTGTTCTTGGCCCGCGGGATAAGTTCCCGAAGCATTAGTGATCAATCGCACTTCGCCCCTACCACCACGAACGACGAACTCCCCGCTTGAAATTAGAGGAGTACCCGTATTCCGTCCTCCAGAAAGCACCAGCGCCAATCCATCATGACTTACTAGATATTTAGCCATGGAAGAAATCGGCAGATCTGCGTCGCCATAGAGCGTCCGTTCAACATTCACCCTATTTCCAAAGGCATCTCGCCCTACGGATTCAACTAATGTTTCAGTCGGTCGAGAGTACTGAATTTTCTCTCCGGGGTCTCTTGGTTTTTTGACATGTCGCGCATCCGGACTCAGGGCGCGATTTGCGACTGCAATTCGACCATCTGATGCAATGGCCCATACGTAGGTTCCGTCGGGTAAATTTTCAAGCAAGCCACGATCAGGCACAACTGAATCGATAACTTTGGTCGATTGCTTTAGGCGTTCGTAATCATAAACTGATTCGGCTCGAAAATTTTTTCTTGAGTTGCGCTGAATAACTGCGGGCCTTGTCGTCGCTACTGTTACTTCTCTCCTTCGCGCCTGCGGCAAAAGTGGAGGCAAATCATCTTTATTTAAATGAACTGGAAAAACGGGATTAGGACTTGCCGTTCTGCTCACCAAAGTTCCGAAATAACCCTGGTCCAGCAATAAATCGATTTCGGCTTCACTCATCCCCAGGGAGCGCGCCCGTCTGCGCTTTTCAGCGATCTCCGTGGGGCTATAATGACTGCGCAGGCGGCCGCGTTCGGGATCAAAGCTGTATCCGCCGCTTGATCGGCCAATTTCGTGAATATCATTCAACGCCTTTGCATCGAAGTTTCTCCCCAGGAGCCTTGAAATTTCGTCCGCACGTTCGGCAGAATTCAAGGCAGACCGTCGAGCAGCTACTTCGATTGATGCGATCTGTCGGGACCCAGCCTGAATCCGTTGCCGTCCGTTAGCAAAATTGCTTCCACCTTTTTTCGCCAATCCCGCAAGAAGCATATCCGGATCAACGGGAACTTGGTTCACAAGAAGATCGGTGGAAACTGCAGCAACTGTTCCAGCACGCGCTAGACCCGGAGCTGCTCCCCCCAAGCCTTTTGCAAACTCAATGGCAGCGCCTTGCATGCCGAATGACTGAGCACGCAGTCCAATCGCCGGAATACTAAGTGTGCTACCAGCGCCACTCGCTGCCCACGTAGCGGCGATCGCGGAAGTGGCACCCAAACAGCGCGAGAGCTCCTCGCCGCCCCAGCCTTCGGAAAAACACTGTCCCAGAACCTGGACAATTCGATTCCAAACTACTTTCCCAACTTTAACGCTCATACACTGCTGAATCATGGCTGGGTTTTTCTCCCAACACTGCTGAAAGTGCGGAGCCACTTTCGCATATCCCTTTTGTAGTGCCTGCACGACTTGTGCCTTAGCTCTTGGATCATATTGAACCCGCGCCAAAAAAACTGCGGCGCGACCTAAAAAGACCGCGCTGTCTTTGATGGCTACGCCTACATCTGCGATTCCTTTTCTAAGTCCTCTTCGGCCGCTTTCGAGTCCTTCGACAAAGCCCGTATAATAAGAACCCCAGTACCCCTTAGTTAAACCATCCCGAGGACGCCAATCTCCGCTGGCGATGATCGCATTCAGTGCCAGCGCAGGATTTCCCTGCCCTTCGAAACAGGTCGAACCCGAAGAAAATGCGCCGATACGATCATCAATGTTAAAAGTATCGGTTTTAACGTTTTGATGTTCTTCGTAAATCACATGATCCTGAAAATAATCTTTTTTATTCTCGGTGAACTCTGACTCTGCACGGTAGAGAACTGCCTGACTCAATTTGCCATCGGGCAGACTTTCTTTCTTACTGTCAGCCAGTAGCGCCACTACTTGCTTCGATTTTTTGTCTACGGCAACCCAGCTGCTACTATATGCGGGTCCAAAGCTTCCTTTTCGCGAGAGGCGTCTTTTTACAAATTCAATTCCCGGAAGAAGCGGATCAGAAAGCACAAGTGCGCCATCTGAACGCCGGTGAATATTATGGTAATTGCTGAGAGCGCAGATTTCTTGAAGGTCATCAGCCCCGGATTTTAGACACGAGGCCAAGTCATAAATCTCGGCGCTTTTTTGAAGTTCCAGACGACGCTCCCGCAGTCGCCTCTCAATCATTATGGTTTTGGAAGATTTTATGGAATTGGAGAAGGCCTTTTGACTCAGAAGTCGAGCATCATTCAAAAAGGCCTGAGCTAAGTCGTGAACCTTTGCAATTTCCGGAGAGTCGGGTCGACAGCGCAACCGCTTTACTTGTGCGGCGTTATGCTCAGGAGCCTCGCCACGAAGTCCGGCCTGCTCATAATGCGGGTTTACAGCAAGCACCTTTAGGCCCGAAAGAGCGCAAACAATCGCTATCCAGCAAGAGATGCGTGCGAAGATCAAAATAGGCCCTCTGACTCAAAAAAGAAGACGCAAAAGGCTACCAACGCACAATAAGAAACCAACTTCTTTCCTACTTCTATTGTGCAAAATCCCCAGAAGAGGGTCAAATTAAGGAATTGGGAATGGAGGTCTTCATCGAATCTTAATGCTCTTATGTTAACTAGGCGTAAAGCGAAGCCTCACGGAAGTTCAAGCGCCGAAGTGCACTGAGGGCAACGGGTTGCCCGGTCTGCAATTTTCGAAAAACAAAAAGGACAGCTCCGCTGCTCAATCACCTGGGCTGCAATGGACTTGTCTTCTTTGCGGTGTAAGCGATTGATCAGTTTTACAAAGAGGAATGCGGCCCACGCAACAATCATGAAGGTGATGCAGGTGTTGATGAACTTTCCATAGGCAACGATGACGGCTCCTGCATCCAGAGCTGCCTGTCGGGTCGCATAGGAACCCTCGCCACTGCCATTTCTTAAAACCAAAAACAAGTCTTCGAAATTCACATTGCCCAAGAGCAGGCCGATTGGCGGCATAAGTATGTCGTCGACCAGAGACCTCGCAATGGGCGCAATTCCACCACCGATCAAAAAACCTACGGCCAGATCAACTACATTTCCACGAAGAGCAAAGTCTCTAAACTCTTTAAACACATCGGAAATCTATGCGAGGCTGTCTGCGAAGACAAGGGATAGAATATTCCCCCTACAATTCATTTCTCCTGTTTTTTAAATTTCGCCTGGATGGGAAGTTTCAAATAGCTGATTCCGTTGTCTTCGGCCGGAGGCATTTTACCTGCATCGATATTCACCTGAATACTTGGAAGAAGAAGACGTGGCGCTGAAAGTGTAGCATCGCGGGCATCCCTCATTTTAGTGAAATCCGATTTTGGAGTCTCGGCACGCAATTGAAGATTCGTCGTCTTTTCTTCTCCAATCGTGCTTTCCCACCGAGCCTCGCGCCTCCCGCCGCCTTTATAATCATGGCCAACAAAAACGCGGGTGGAATCCGGCAGCCGATAAAGTTTCAAAGCGATTGAATTGTACAAATCTTCAGAACTGCCTTTAGGAAAATCGCAGCGACCCGTTCCCGTATCAGGCATACACAACGCATCTCCTGTAAACACAGCATCGCCAATTAAATAGGAAGCGCAGGCAGGAGTGTGACCGGGAGTAAAAAGTACCTGAACAGCAATGCTTCCAAAATGAATCGATTCGCCTTCTTTTAGCAATCGATCAAACTGAGAACCATTTGGGATAAATTCCGAGGGAAGGTTATAGATCTTTTTAAAGGTGTCCTGCACTTCGGTAATTCTTTCACCGATAGCGATCTGGATTCCCGGAAAACGTTTTTTTAGTTCCTGAGCTCCGGACAAATGGTCGGCGTGCGCATGAGTCTCTAAACTCGCGTGCAGATTCAGATCTTGCTCTTTGATGTAACGAGTGACCGAATCAAGACTTTCATAGGAAAACTGGGACGATGCTGGATCGTAATCAAGAACCGAATCAATTACTATGGCATCGCGAGTCTCAGCATCCGACACCACATAGGTAATCGTTGCTGTAACCTCGTCGTAAAAACTTTTAATTTTGTAGGGTTTCATGATTGCTCCTCTCGAAACTTTCCTGTGTCGGACGGGGAATCTCCATAGCTAAAATCACTACCGCCATGATTAAAATAAAGATTCCGAATCCCACCCTCAATTGTCGAATGGGGACGGATCTTCTCAGTCGAATTCCCAGCATCAATCCCACGAAAGCCAAAATCAATACAGAGAAAAACAAGCCATAATTTATGGTCGAGTAAATTTCCTGATGGCTTAGAAAGCCAATAAGTGACTGCAGAGCTATTACTGTTAACGAAGTCCCAACTGCCATCTTGAACTCAAATTTTCCGAAATGAATTAGAGCAGGAACCATTAAAAAACCACCACCCGAACCAACAAAACCTGCCACACTTCCGATCAGAAGGCCCCCGAATCCCAATCCAAGGATTCCGTAGCCCGAAGTATTCTTTTCGACCTTAGAAATACTGGCAAAAGGAGACGCATTACGAAACATGGAAAAGGCAGCTAATATCATCAATATCGCAAATACGAGCAGCAGAAAGGAGTCTCGAGAATAATTCTGGCCAAATAACAACAAACTTTCAGGAAGAGCGGGGAGCAAAACCTTCCGCGAAAACAAAACGCCGACGACACTAGGAAATCCAAAAATTGCTGCCGTTGAAAATCGAAGATCGCCGGCTCGGTATGAGTTCCAAGCACCCAGAAGTGCCACCAAGCCGACCAAGCCCAGAGAATAAGTAGTTGCCTCAAGGGCCCCCAATCCAAAAAGATAAACAAGAATCGGTAAGATGAGAATCGCGCCACCGCTACCGGTTAGTCCCATAGCCAATCCCATTCCAATTGCAGCCGGGTATCCAGCCATAGATAGGAGGGAGGTCACGCAAGTCTCCTTTCCAAATAAAAGCCCACAAACATCATCATTAGAAAACTTAGAATTCCTAGGTCAGGAAAGGCCAAATGGACGAGTGCCGGTCCAGGGCATATTCCAGTTAATCCCCATCCCAGACCGAAGATTGCAGCTCCTACCACAAGTCGCAGATCAATTGGGCGCGTAGCTGGGACTGGAAAGTCGCGATTGTTCAGGCTGCGGCGACGCCGCCGCAAATACATGAAAGCCACGCCGTAGATCGGAACTGCGGAACCCAAAACAAAAAGAAGAGCAGGATTCCAATCGGCAAATCCCACACCGAGAAAGCCTTGAATAATTTTGGGATCAATCATTCCAGAGAGCGCCAAGCCTAAACCAAAGAGCAAGCCGGAAATCAAATAGATGAAATTTGTCATGAAAAGTACCTCGTCAACACCGTGGTTGCGACCGCAACCGACATAAAAATTATCACTGAAGCAAAGGAGCGCGGCGAGGCGCGCCCCAATCCACAAACTCCATGCCCGCTGGTGCAACCTCCCCCCAGCCGAGATCCGAAGCCCACCAACAGACCACCGATTCCCCAAAGAATGAGATCACTCTTCTCTGCACTAAGGTACGGCAGTGGCACGGTAGAATAATTACGCCACAAAAATCCCGCAAAAATTAATCCCAGAACAAAGAAGAACCCACTTTTGCCATCCACTGTATTCGGACGGAGCAGAGACGAAGCATACCCACTAACGCCAGCAATTCGACCCTCAAATAAAAGAGGCAACGCGGAGGCGAATCCAATAAGAAGTCCGCCAAAAATTTCTCCAGAATAATTCATACTAAACTTTTCCCTTCTTCCCTGTTGGAAGCCCGGCCTCGTTCCAGGCCACCATGCCTCCTTGGAAATTAACTACCTTTTCAACGCCCGCCGCTTGAGCCAACTGCGCCGCCTTCATGGACCGGATTCCACTCCGACAAATAAAAACGATTGTCTTTTTTAAATCTTCTTTATTTAAACCGTGGAGATAACGATCAAAGTCCACTCCCAGGGTATGCATCTTGGCCCCTTCGATGTGAGAAAGTGGCCCATAAAATTCATCCGGACCCCGGACATCCACAAGTTCACAATCCTTCATACTTGCCAGCATTTCCTTGAGTGACCATTGCGGAATCTCTTCCCTCGCACGGTTTAGCCAATCACTATGGGAACACGAAAGAGCCATGATATTGGGAAGGTCCGCCAAAACTGAACTGCCGATCCAATCTCGCGCCAACTGGGGATCCTCGGAGCAAAGAACAAACATCGTGTTTGGATTTTCTTCGTGCACGCAACTGAGAAGCTCTTCAATGCTACCCACACAATTCTTGTCACCCGATACGCCACTTGGACAAACATAGAGCACACGAATTTCCATTTCCGAAGCCTCTTTCCATCGAAGCAGTTGTTCTGCGTCCAGTAGTCGGGGAAGTTCTATGTCTTTCATGTCTATGAGTATCACCGATGAGGGACTTTCCGAATATCACCGCCGCACTATTGGATGGTATAAAAAAATAGCTTAAAAATCAGTGTCTTGCAGAGACAAGAGGGCCTTGCGATCCAAGATTTGAATTTTTCGTCGAAGAGTTTTGATCCATCCACGTGATTCAAAATAAGCCATCACACGAAACACAGTCGGGGTTGTCGACCCCACGAATTCCGCGATCTCCTGACGAGTCCACTGATGATCGGAATACTGTTCCAACAAAAAAACTAGCGACTCGGCCACTCGCTGGGTCACTGTCGCCTCTGATAGATGTGAAATCGAAGATTCTGCACGTCGCAGGTCACGCGCCAAGATTCGCGTTAGATATCGAAGCGCCGCCGGATGCTCGTCCAGAAATTTATATAAGTGCTCGGCTGCCAATTTCTTAACCAAGGACTTTTCGATAACCTTCGCCGAAGCGTGATAGGGCTCTTCGGCCAAAAGCGCGCGATGGCTTAGAAAATTACCCACCTTGATGATTCGAACGAGGCGCTCCTTCCCCTTAGAACTAAGGATCACCAGTCCGACCAAACCACTCTCTAAAAAATATAAATTATTGGGATGCTCGCCCTGATGATAGATAAAGCTGCCGCGCTCAAAGTTAGCCACACTAGCTTCTCTTTGAAAAAATTCCATGAGCAAATCTTTTCCCGAATCCACGTGAGCACTTTAAATCGTCAAGTTGGCCAGTCAAAAGAACTGAGGCAGTTTGAATTTATTTTAGGGGCGAAGACCCAGCTCGCGCTCTAATTCCTCGACCATTCTGACTGCCCCGGGATTATCGGGCTGCAGGCGAACGGCATAACGGAAGTAATAGAGGGCACGCTCTTTATTCAGGAGATCTTTTAAATAGTGATAGCCCAGCTGTTTAGCCACATTAACAGAAATCTGCTTTTCCTCTGGATCTCGGTAATTGGCCGCGCTCAATGCATCAGTCCAAAGTTGCCGCATGAGCGGAATTAAAGTCGGAATATCTTTTTTTATGAAGAATATAGTAAATCCAGCATCCGCCAAAAATCTGAAGTCTCGCCGGTTACTGCGATTGCTGGCTCCTCGACGAAGCAAATCTTCGGCGCGTTTCAAATATTGGGCTAGCTGAGGCAGGGAATCGGCGTCTTCTCTTGTCTCGCGCCAACGTGACCAATAGAGCCAGGCCAAATCGCCATAGGCGCTACTTTGTGCCGGCGCGATGGTGACCAATCGCTCACCCAATTGCAAAATGCGATCGTAACCATGAACTGTGTCTTCCGGATCACCGCCATGCCAATAGAAATCCCAGCAATCAAGTAAGGGCGCTACGCGATTCACGCGCTCCAAATTTCCAATTGTTTCACGACACATTCTCAGCATCGGCGAATGATCGCTTTCATGCGCAACCGCATTCAAACTGATAAAAAGACAAAAAATTTTTCCTAATCCCACTCTCATGATTCTTGTTAGCTAGGGAATTAAGCAGTGAGTCGAAAGACAAAACCTCTTTACTTCAATGACGCCTGGCGTTGACCGGCTTCAATTTCCCAGGCTGGCACGAGCAGCGCGGGCCTTTTCCTGTCCTAGACGGAAAAGCCGAACGAGAGCCGAATCACGCTCAATCGCATTCGTTGATTTTGCTTTGAGCAAGATGTCCTTCACAATCTTAAGTTCCTCGTCAGTCGAAATCATCTGCAAGGACTTGCTACCGCCCCTTCCATCCGGAAGAGAAAATTCGATGCGTGCGAAAGGAATTGAACTTTCATTCCCAACAAAGATCGTGATTCCCTCACTTATCTTGTTTGCGTTCACCTTGCCAAAGCTTAAAAAATCCGTACGTGCATCCAGCTTGTATTCAAGTTTAGGGTTCACCACCGGAAGTTTGCCTCCCTGTGATTGAATGGCGAAATCTTCCACAAAGCCGTCGAGCTGCTGCAAGCGCGCGCTCAAGGCACGCGAAGCAGCGGAACCTGGACGCGCATATTTTCCAGGAACACCTGCTCTAGGTTTCAGCGGAAGACCCGGCTTTTCCGGGGCCCGATGTTCTAAGACATCAAATAACTCGTGAGGTTTACGATTGAAGCGGCTTCGCACGGATTCCTTGGCCCATTCGGTGGAATCTTCTGGGCCCAGAGCCGACCATTCTTTGAGCTCGGTCGGAAAATCCGCCTCTCCGGCAATGCTTCGTGTCGCCATCGGCCCCGCACTTGCTGAGGGCGGCGCCGACTGTACGCTAGCAGAAATTTTGATCTCACCTCGCAGTGAGGGTGAAACTTGCTGGTTAAAAACTTCCGGCATTTGGCCTACGATTTTGTCGCGCATGAGATTCATCTCGACAGTCTCTGCGGCCGAGCGACCCATTTTATTTTGCAAGGTGAGAAAGGATTTTAGATCTGCCGCAAGCGCAGCATTTTCAATCATCATTTGCGGCTCTTTACCCATTGAAATATTTTTGCCATGCATCTGAACTGAAACCTTGCCATCTCCTAAATCACGGAAGGTCCAATCAGTGGCATTATTCGTATGATCTTGAACTCGAAAATCCGTCTTCGAAATTCGCGACGCATCTTTGAAACTAAATCTCTTTGAAGTCGCTGCAGCTTCCTCAACCATGGCGACCATCTCCCGACTAGGCATTCGTGAGTAGTCCACATTACCTTTGGCATCGCGAACGATAAAATCTGGACTCAGTTCCCCGCGCGGCAGAACACGTCCCTCAAAGGCTTCTGGAACCTGATCCCTAAATGCCTCCTGAACTTTGCGACCCACTCGCTCTTGAAGAGCTGCGTGTGCAGCTTTCATGCGCTCTGTCGCCGTGAGGTCCCCAGGCTTTTTGATGGCTGCCTCTAATTCGCGAAGTCTCTTCAGTTCAGCCGCAAGATCGGGGTTGTAGATGGCCGCACGGGGTTCTTTCCCCATAAAAACATCACGCCCTTGACGCTTAACAATTAGATAACCGTCAGCGGCTTCGCTTAGCGTCCAATCAGTCAGATCACCGCCCCCCTTAGTCAAATGAAAGCGATGATCCGTGGGTGTTGAATTTGGAAATGAGACACGCGTTGCCTTGTCACTTTGGGTGGCTTGCTTTGCGATCTCGATCGACTTTTTATCAGGCTTCAAGCTGGCGTCGATTTTTGGAGCCGCGGGAAGATTCAGAGCCGCCGATTTCGGTGCGACCGCAGCAGCCGGCGGTTCCGCAAGACTTCCCAAAAGTCCCCGATCCATGGCATCCTTCGTCACTCGACGAAATTCTCGGTATTTTTGGGGAGACGAAAATTTCCTCATGAAATGATTCCGATAACCCGGATCATCCGGACCTAAACTTCCCAGCTTATCTTTCAAACTTCCTAGATCCTGCCAACCAGTCGGGTTGCCCTTGTTATGGACTCCCATCAAAACATCCAGATCCACTGGATTTAGATTGATACCAGCCTTCGCATAAGAATCGCGAATCGCAGTTCGCCTCTCTGATGGAATTAGCAGTCCATTGTTGTATTGTTCTTCGGTGAGGGGATTCCCCTGACGATCAAGATGGGGAACCGGAGTGTTCTGAGGTTGGTCCAAACGTGCCACGGGATTTATTCGACCTTCGATGTCACGCGATACGCGCTCAAAAGCGGTCAACATCTCGGAACGCTGATCATTTGTGTAGCGCACACCATCGATGGTGACCTCGTCTGCTCCTAACTTTATTCTTCGAGCCATATCGGCATTGAAAACAGCCGTCCGACCTTTTGCGCTTTCGATCATGCCACGCAATGTCCGCTTGGCTTCGGCACTTAAGGTTTTATCAACCGAGAGGATCCGTTCCAATTCTCGAAACTGACGAAGCGTATTTGCTCCATTGTTTCCGGCTAATGATTTTAGAATTTCGCTGCCTTTCATAGGTGAGGGCTCTAGTTCCCGCATGATCTTAACCATACCCCCACCCGTGCCCTGACTGAGGCGATCATAAACCGTGTGAATGAGTCCTAAATTCTGCGGAGGCGGCGTTTTGATTTTTCCTCGGCCCGCATCAAAAACCGTACCTTCAAAAAATTTCTCCGCATGAGGATTAGTGCTTGATGCCTTTTTCAATCCCCCAGGCACAAATGTTGACGACATCAAATGCCAGAAGCCTTCATCCGGTCCATTGTGGAACATGTTTCCTTGGAGCCGGGCCTTAAACTGGGCCTTTGTGATCACGCCTCTTTCAAACTGTTTGATGATCTCCAAGTTTCCCGGAAATTCGTGAAGGTATCCCAACAAGACGGGTGCATCACCAACAACTGATCTTGTTTGAGCGGGACTCAGGTTTGATGGCAATAACCATTTCCCCTTGTGACCTGCCTCATCCAGAACTTCGCGAATAGCGGCCTGACTGCGCGCCACGCGTGGATCCGCGCGCCCCGAGAGCGCGTTGATTAACATATCGGAATCCGCCGTAATTGCGGCATCGCCGCTGGGCTTCAAGAGCGCTTTGCCCTCGGGCAATTTCCCAAAGTCTGAAATTTTTTCGGCTTGCCGCAGATTCTCAAACTGCTGATCATCCAACCCAAGAGAACGACGGCTTTCTGGGCTTAAAGTTTTAATCCCCGAATTAAGATCGGACTGATGATTCAAAGATTCCCGAATATCAGGGGTGTTCGAAGGATCCGATTGCCTGCGCCGGAAAAAATCCGTTGGTCCCTGCGGTTCAAATTCCGCCCGCCCCGCTTGCTCTAAACCAATAGATGGTTCGCTAAGTGTAGCGACGGCATGACCATTTGATCTTCCATTTCCGCCACCGGTAGACTCCACTCGATTGTTGGTCTCTGCTCTAGCTGAAGCTCTAATCGGAGTCTCTGTATTGCGGCTGCCCGCGGTCACTAACGATGCGCTATCCGCCAACATTTCTGCGTCGGTTTTCAATGTACCGTCTGCGATTTGCCAAGCTTCGCGAAAATGTTGCTGCCTAAGCACAAGCTGCAGCCGCTGACTGGTCAGCTCTCGCTTTAATTGTGGGTTAGTTGTGGCTGCACTTTTTGCTGCCACGGAGTCTAGAACCGACTTTTCGTGTGCCTGTGCGGCTTTCATCTCTTTTACGAACTGCTCTCGCCGATTGGCTGGCATTTTACGAGCTTCTGCACCTAGCCGGTGCGCGCCCTCAGTTCCTTTGCCATCTGCGATTTCTTTCGCAAGCAACGAAGCACTTCCTTCGTATTTAAATGCGTTTCCTTCTGAAGCCCTTCGATCCGCTACGGTCTTCGGCGGCGCAGTTAGTGTTGCGACTTCGGAAACGTAAGACTCCAGTCGGCCAGGATCAAAGACTCCCTTTAATGACGCAGGCGGTATCGGTGGAGGGCCACGCGAAGCGGCCGCGCTGTGTTGGGCGACCTGGTAGAGATATTTAGAAAGATCCTCGACCTGTGCTTCACTCAGGGATTCCTTGATGACGCCCTTTTCCACCAAGGCATCGAGGTTATTGGTAATTCTCTCGATCGCCTGGTCGGCATTCTTCATGGGATTACGGCCCGTACCACCGAGACCATAAATTTCATTCGCGGCTGTGAGACCCACTAAAGAAGCACGGGCCTTGAGACGCGCTTTCGTTAAAACAGCTTGTCGTGCCGGAGTTAAGCGGCCCGCCTGCATCGCACGCGTTGTGATAGTGGCTGCGCGGGTCGCACCTGTTCGGGCAGCCGCAATTGCTCCGCCCGTCAGGGCTGCCGTTACTGCCACGACTGTAGCTTCACCAACACACTTACCGGCTTCGCGTGCGCCCTCTTTTGTGGGATTCAATTCAAAACATTTTTTCAAGGGGCCCAAAAGTGCAGCTCCGCCCTTAAGAAGTAATTTGGTGTTGGCACATTGATAGGTCGCAAATTCCAAAG
Source organism: uncultured Bacteriovoracaceae bacterium (assembly GCA_964636255.1). Classification (GTDB taxonomy): domain Bacteria; phylum Bdellovibrionota; class UBA2428; order UBA2428; family UBA2428; genus CAXNGS01. The sequence goes on from CAZWNW010000009.1 coordinate 80,781, forward strand.
CAGGCGAGGCTCGAAGCCCTAATTTACGCTGCGCAAGTTCACGACATTCATTTTGCATCTGAGTCCAGAGCGGACCCAGTTTTGCGACAGCCGCACCAAACGCCTTTTGCGTTTCACGATCAGACGCGAGCTTCCAACCCGCCTTGGGGATGTGATAAAAAATTGCTTTTGTGACCCCCGCCGTTCCGCTCACGAGTCCCTGCCCCAATCCCACTAACCCCTCACCCGAATTTGCATAAGTGTCGAGCTCTGCAAAGGAGGCGCCAAAGGCACGTGTTGAGTGCCACCATGTGAACTGTGTCTTTTTCGGATTCCATCCGGTCGTGTCCATGATGTATGCGAAAAGCTTTGCGGGATCCCCCTGCTTTCCTCGGCACATCGTGCCCGGAGTGCTTTCAGAAACAAGAGCGTCGAAACCCATCGTTTTCAAAGTTCCAATGCGTTGTGTTTCACGAAAATTTTTCGCCACTTCGCTACGTTCATTGTCGGTCAAAACGGTCGTTAGCCGATCTTGGTTGAGTGGAAGTTTCACAACTCCACTCGTATTGGCTGTGGAACCCTTCATTTGAATCTGACCCACGAGATGCACCTGATCGATGATGCCGTCGGCCTCGCGAAGTTTTTTGCCATTCGGATCAACGGCTCCGTAATCGTTCATCCACGCAACAATCGATGCGCTATCACAAGGCAACTTGCTACAAACACGAATGCTGGTATTAAGTCCGTCTTTTGATCGCGTAGGGACAAAGAAATAAACTTGTCCCTTCACCTTTGCTTTCAAAACTTCGTCGCCTGGAAAACGCGGTCGAGCTCCTCCTCGCAAGGCACCCTGAGGACTGAGAAAGGAACTTTCTGGATGATGAGCCCGTGCGCAGGCTGCAAAAAAGGGGACCTTTGAATCAAAACAATCCGAATCCAGAACGCCAATATCTGAGAGGGCCTTCTGATTGGGACCGGACTTTCCCGCAGTCATAGACAAAAGCCTGATCGCCCGGTCTTTGCTGTTCAGCTGATCCCGGCAACTTCTTAGTTCGCTTTCGCCCGATCCGATGCCGGCATTTCCGCTGTGCCGATTTTGTGCCCATGACGATGTTGAAGAATGGCTCCCTAGGAAGGGTAGCAAAAAACTAAGAATATGCAGCGCTCGCGCCACATTGCCGCGTCGCACCAAAAAAACTCCGCGAAAGGGCCCCATGATCTGACCTTTCGGAAAAAATGGCCTCGTGCTTAACACCCATTTCAGGATATCGCGGGGCCGAGGATCGTCCGAGTTAAGACTCTGTTAAGCGGCGCGTTATCTACTTAGATCTTCGCGACTTTGTGTCTGACGCACTTAATAATACTTTCGAGACTCACTGCGCCGTTGACCCGCTCCCGACAAAAAGCGAAATCTCAAGCTTCAGCTTTTTGCTCAGGAGGAGAGAGAATCATGTCGCAGTATTCCAAACGTTCATCAATATATTTTTCACTGGCCGCAGTGGCCGCAAGTCTAAGTGCTTGTGCACCCCAGAAATCGGAACAGCCAAATCAGGAATCAGCAAATCATCAGACTGCAGAGAATTCCGCGCCTCGCGATATGAAACAGTCCTTCAGCTCTCTAAGTCGAGCGGAAGTCACCGGCGAACGGCTTGACGGTTTGGCATCCACTTCAAGTCTCCGTCCAGAAGCTGCCGAATATCTTGTGATTAAAAAGGACGCCATCGGCAAAGATTTTCTGATGTCGGCATCATTGATTCCTCAAAACGAATCACCCACAAGTTCCGGCCTCCAAGGTCGAGTGGTCGCCTTCAAAAAAATCGGCCGACGCTTATTTCTTGTCGAATCGACCGAAGGACATGTGATCAGTCCTACCCTACCGGCGGCACTGATTCTCGCTGAGATTCCGATCATTGAAGATCGCAACGATGAAGTTGTGATCGATTTCAACGCGGGCATGAATAAAATCTTCATGGCTGGAAACTGGTGGGCCAGTGATTTTGATGGCACAGTCTACGATGCCTCCAATCAGGGATTCAGCCTGCCCGTTGAGGTCAGCTACCTAGACTCGATCAAAAATCACGGCGCTGAAAACGAAATCCTCGAGATTCGCCAAATCGCGCAAGCCGTTATGCCCTTTGGCATCATGCGCCCCACCATCGAGGTCCGCTATTACCTCCAGGCCTATCAAACAAATCCAAATTACAAAGCACGTGAAAGCAATTCAAACTTCGATCACGTAGGCTACTTTCAGACACCGCCAAGCCTGGAGCGAACTTCAGGTCGCTCTAAGATCTACAACACTCTTTTCGACACAACGAAGCCTGTCACATTTTACGTCAGCGGCAACACCCCGCCCGAGTATCAAGACGCTGTTAAAGAGGGCATTCTCTACTGGAACAAAGCTTTCGGTAAAGAAGTTGTGCGCGCCCAGATCGCTCCGGAAGGAGTGACCGCGCCCGATCCCACTCGGAATTTGGTTCAGTGGGTCGAGTTCGACAATGCGGGATTCGCCTATGCGGATGCCTTGATGGACCCACGCAACGGCGAAATCAAACATGCCCAAGTTTACCTAACCAGTGCCTTTGCTTTCGGCAGTAAAATTCGCGCTCGCCAACTTCTTCGTCTCCTCGGAGCCGAGCAGGTCAAAGCCGAAGAAACTGTGAAAGACGACAAGAAGCACGTTCACCGCCACAAAATGTACGCTCCATTTTCAATCAAAGGCCTTCGCCCGGAAGCCCTCTGTGACTACGACAAATCGGAAAGCATCCTGAATTTGATCCAGTCCCTTGAGGCAGTCGAGGCCGAAGGAATTGAAGTCACCGATGCCGCAGTCTTACGCATTTCGCAAGACTACATTCGTGAAGTCACTGCGCATGAAATTGGACACACCTTGGGACTTCGCCATAACTTCGCAGGCAACCTGGCTTCGACTTACTCGCAGAAAGAACGTGCCGATGCCATGAAGACCTACATTCAACGATCGCAATTGGAAAACGTGGACGCCTCCATGACCACTTCTTCGGTTATGGAATACACGGATTTTGTGGATGCGGTTTTGAGTGGTGCTCTGATGAAGGCCCGTAAAGCTGGCCTTCCCTATGACATCAAAGCCATCAAATATGCTTACGAAGATGAAAAGCTGAATCTCGAAGACGGTGTTTTGTTTTGCACCGACAGCCACGCAGATAAATTTCTCGACTGCACGCGCTTTGATTCAGGAGCGAATTCGCTTGAGTTTGCTGCAGCATCAATACAAGACAAGCTAGCTCGTGAAGCTTATCGCTTTACCGAAGCATTTTTGACAGCAAAATCGCATGTCGTTGCAGTGAACCGCCTGCCCGTTCAAAAGGTCTCGGTAAACCCTGCGACTGCAGCAGCGATTGGAGTCAGCACGGCTTCTTCATTAAGTTGGCTGGGCGCTGCAAAGCGCTCGATCCGCGTAGAACGCTCCTTCACCCGCCTGGATGCCTTGAATCAGGAAGACCTATTGATAGCACGTTTGAAAGACCTTCAGGAATTGATCAAGAACGTCGGAGGCAAAGCTGGTCCAGCCATGCTTGCAGCTTTCAATCTTGAAGCCTTCGGCGCGGACGAAGCTGAACTAAAAGCGAACGCCTACACATTGCCTGCAGATTTCACGGTAGATTTCGTGAAAAAGGTATCCGATTATCTTGAACGTCCTGACGTGAAGAACTTTGTCGGCATGGATGGTCAAAAATACGAGCTCACAACCGCAGAGGCTGACCACATCAAGGAATACGCCGCAAAATACGCCAAGAAGTTTTCGGAAGTTGCCTTGCAGAGCTCTTTGAAAGCTATCGCGGCTGCTAAGCTGGATCTTGAAGTCGAAGCCCTTAAATACAAGTTGCCGACCGAGAACCTGACCGAAGCATTAGAGAAAAAGATTGCGGCAATCTCCGCAAGCGTGATCAAAGCTGTCGGCGGTGGAGAAACCATTAAATACAAAACAGCTAACTTCGTTGTGCCCAAGTTCAAATACACCCAGGAAGAGCGCTTGGCAGCAGCACGAGCGTTGAGTGCAAAGCAAGCTCCTCTTCCCGAGTGGAACGAGGCGCCGCGCAAGGCACTTAAAACTTTCCTGACAAACTCGCTGAGCCAAGCTTTGAACGTAGAAGACCTTTGGAAACTCGAAGCTTCCACCTATTCCGGTAATCGAGCCTTTCAGCTTTGGTTACAGAACCACGCAGCCGTTCAAGGAGCTCTTTAAGAAGTTCTTCTCAATGCTTTAAAAAAAACAAAACCCGCAGGAGTTTAAAACTCCTGCGGGTTTTTTATTCCAACTCCATAAAAAATTTAAAATGCAAAGCCCACCGAGACGCTTGCAAAGAGAGATCCACCACCTAAAAGTCCAATTCGCGGGTTCAAAACAAAGCCGGGAGATAAATAGCGGTAACCGATATCCATCATATAGGAAGTCCGAGTATCAGGGGTAGATTCGAAACCTTCTCCTGCCACGACCGGCCAATCAATCTTTAGATACTGCAGCCCAACACCCACCCCAAAAGAAGAACGACCGCCGTAATAAATTTCCACGGGAGCCAAAATGTAAAAGCCGCGCGCAAATTTTACCGAATATTCGTAGTCGGAACTATCCAAAGTCGCAAAACCGGAACCGGCACCGAAATTGATCGACCCACCCACCTGAAAACTGCTTAGCCGATAAATTATGCCTACTCCGACGCCTGCGCCGATAATTTTTCCACTCACATCGTGAGAATCGACACTTGCTGATTCAGGTTCCAGTTTAAATTTCACTCCCAAATACTGCGGCGAAAACATGACTGTGAAAACTGTTTTTTTAGCCTGATCTGAGTCTGTCGGTGAAGTCTTCTTCGGCGGCGCAGGTTTCTTCGCGGTTAGCGGATCGAATTTGAAACATTTGGCGGGAGAAGAAAGTAGGTTTTTTGATCCGGGTGCAGCATAGACGAAAGTGTCTTTTCTTTTTCCAATCAGGCGACCACGCACCTTAGTTCCTCTGGGAAGAGCCTTCGTATTTTTCCAAGGACCTTTTTTTATCCGCTCTTTAGTGGGGCAAGAACTCACATTCAGAGTTGCCGAGACACTGGAGGCAACGGACGGAACTGCCGTCAAAAAAGCAGTGATCAGCAGCCCCTTTTGGCTACGCTTCAGTAAATCTCGCAATTCCACTCCTTTACGATATCTTCACATTCAGATCTCATCTACAAGGACCTGGTCTAATCCGATGCATAAAATTTTGTCGCCTGGCAGCTGAAGTCGCTTCAAAATAGAGGAGAATGCAAAAACCTCGCGGAATCAGTGGCACCGAAGTATTGCAACGACTCGGCTCCATGAGAAGTCTCCCCGTATTATCTCCGATTGTCTTAGATCTTCAGTCTCGCATCATCAGCGCCGACGGAATGTCGACTCAGAAAATTGCGGAACTGCTTTCACGCGATCAAGTGATTTCGGCCCGCGTCTTGCGCCTAGCGAATTCATCATTTTATGGGCTCGCAAATCCTGTCACAAGCTTGCAGCGCGCCGCCCAGTTTGTAGGAGAGACAAATATTCTTGCGCTGCTGGCCTCGTCAGAATCTGTACGTTTTGACCCAAAAGATCTGCAGTGCATTGAACTCAAGAAAATCTGGCGACATTCACTGGCAGTTTCAAAGTTGTCCGAGGAAATCGCCGTTCTTTGTCGTCCCAAGTTGACTCATGAATGTTTGGCCGCGGGTTTGATTCACGACATTGGTAAAATCGCCGCTGCCGAATGCATTCCGAATTTGATCGAAAATCTTGAAAAAGTTTCCCGGGAGAAAATGCTCACCCCGCTTCAAGCAGAGTTGGAGGTCGGGCTCCTGGGTCATCCCGTTTACGGGGAACAACTTGCTAAAAATTGGCGCCTTCCGCAGATCGTCTCCAAGGCGATTCGTTACCACCACAAAGACATTCGCCAGCTGACACTGCTTTCTGATCAAGAGAAAGATGTCATCCGCATTGTTTCATTGGCTAACTCGATTGAAAAATATGGCGCATCGACTCCTGAAAATTCTGCCGAAGATGCCTATCGAAAAGATCTCGGTCTAAGTGTTGATGTGCTTTTAGCGCTTCGCAAACGAGTCGAAGAGGAAATTGCGCCGCTCGTCGAATACTACTTCGCCGAAGCCTAGGCCTGTCCTAAAGATTTCCAACGGAAAATAGAATTCGAGATCCGTCTTCGCCTGCCTTTCGATCCAGATTGATCGCAAGATCCAGTGAAAGAGGGCCGACAGGCGTCTGATAGCGCAGTCCTGAACCGATTCCGCGTCGAAATCCGAGACTCCGGTAATCCTTGGCCCAAATCTGTCCACCATCCAAAAAGAAGGCAACACCTAGGTCTGCCAAGAAAGCTTGGCGGTATTCGATTTTACCTTCTACAACATTTTGCCGACCCACCACTGCCTGGTCATAGCGAAGACCTTTCTCAGGCAAGGAACGAACCGAACCTCGCCCACCGACGAAAAGTCGCTTGCTTTCTGGAATGGAGTCCACGGAACCGACACTTTGAATATGAGAAGCGCTCAACCAACCTGCAAAAGTAACTTGTCGAATGGGCGTGAAATATCCGCTGATTTGTGTGGAGGCCAAATAGTAATGAACGTCATCACCACTTCCGATCGCAGGCGCTGCATACTCAATGTTCCCCGACCAGTAGTGGCCTCGTGTCGGATTGAATAGATTGTCGCGCGTATCCGAGCTCAAGAAAGTATCGATGGAGGCGATTCGATATCGTCGCGCAACACCTTTTGATTTAACGATATTGAAGACTTCCGGAAAATCCAACGAGTAGAGCCCCTGTGATAATCGAAAAATACCGAAGTCTTTTTCCAGTAGAAACTTGATTGAAAACTCTCTTTGAGCAAATCCTCCCTCGGGCCCAGAAGAATCAAAGGTTCGCTTATCTTCTTTTGAGTATTTTGAAGTAATCCGAAAACGGAGCGGCTGCTGCCAAAAGTAAGGCTCTAAATAGGAAATAGAATACTTTTGCTCGGGAAAGAGATACTGGGCCTCGTTTATTTTTCGCGAAATCTGCGCGCGAATAAATAAGCTTCGGTTCATCCCCCATAAATTTCGATAATTGAACTCCGAAAAGGCTGCGATGCCCAAATCAGTTCGAAAACCTGGCCCAAACTCAAGAGCTCCCGCGGGGCGCTCGTAGACAGTAACCTTCAAATCACGTTCGATTGAATCAACGGGACTGCCGCTATCTTCAGCACGATTCAGCAAACGACCACCAACAGGCTCGCGCTTGATCGAGGAGAAAATTCCCAGACCTAAAAGGGAGCCTTCCGTTTCCTGCGCCGCTTTTGGATTCCAAACGGAGGCCTTTTTCATCCCGTGAGTTTCAAACTCTCTGAGAACAACAACTTCCTGGGTCCGCTCTAGACCTTCGACAATGACCTTTCCAAGCCTGACTTCGGGACCGGGATCGACCGTATAATTGAGATCAACCTCGTCGCTCATATCTGAGAAGCGTATGATTTCTTCAGGTCGGCGTGAGACTTCACAATTCACAAAGCCACGTTCTTCGTGAAAAGATTTTATGCGTTCCCCAGAGCGAAGAATTTTTTCTAGATTTGCCCAATCGCCCCTTTTCAATAAAATTGCTTTACGAATTTCAGTCGAAGGAAGAAGTGGGCGCCCACTGACAATGACATCCCGAATTTTATAGCGCGCACCGATTTGTGCGGAAAGTTCCAGATCGATGGCCGGGGAATCTTTTCGTCGAATCGCACGGTGGCCCAAAACTCGCAGGGATAGGAATCCATTTTCTTTGAGAATTCCACTCAGCTGCTCGATCCATTGGGTAACGGCATCCTCGCTATAATAGAGTCGACTTGCCGGAGCCAACTCGCTCCGCCATCGATCGACCAAAGGACGTACCAATAATATTTCGTCGGTCGACAGACCATCCCAAAGAACTTCTGATAAAAAATACCGTCGTCCTTCGTCGACAACTAGGTTGATCGTTAGAACGCCGTCTCCGCTTTGGACGGCTTCATAATCTACTTTCACATCAGCAAATCCCGCCTGGCGATAGCGCAGGAGAAGCTGATTCTGAGCCTCTTGCAAATTCAAAGGAACACCTAAACGTAAAGTTTTATCTAAAATCTGTCCGCGCAGATCACGTTCCCAAAAAAATACGTTGCCCTGTATTTGCACTCGGTAGCGAGGGCCGCTATTCAGCTCGATCTTCAACAAACGTTTATCATCACGCTGAACGACATCCACCGCATAGCGAAGCTCGTAATAACCTGCTGATCGTGCTTGGGCCGACCAGTTGGCGAGCGCCTGGTTCAGGGAAACCCAGTCCAACGGAAAACGAGCCATGGAACGGATCTCAGGCGTCTTTTTAACTTTCTGATTGAAGCGAAAATTCTTTAGCAAATACTCTTCTGGATAATCAGCAATGCTGTCTTTTACTCGAAGCTCCGGAAATATTGATTCGAAGCCGCTAAATTCAGAAAGCTCGTCTTTAAGCACTCGCAAGTCTCGCGCGGTAAAATTTCCCAGCTCAAAGCCATCCAAATATTCTCGATTTCCAGGGTTAACGGAAATCAACAAAGTTTTCTGAAAATTTCCCTTTCCGTCCTGAAGAGCTACAACCAGTGATGGATCGGGGTAGCCGCGTTCCTTCATGCGTGCCAACAAGCGTGCACGTATTGTCGGGATTGAATCCACTTGAATATTCGCGCCGATCCGCACAGGTAGTGCTTCTCGGAGATCATCTTCAATCTGTTTCTGATAATCTCGCTTAATATCATCGGAAATCAGAATTTCAATTCCTGTCACTTGATCCAAAGGCTCGATGGAAATGACAAGCTTTCCATCCTTCGTATCAAAGGTCGCTTCAACTCTTTTGTAAACACCCGTGGCCGCCACGCGCGACAGCCCCTTGACCACCTCACTCTGCGAAAACTCTCTGCCTTTAGGTAAATCGAGAAGATCGTCGACTCGAGCACGATTGACCGAATCATCCGCGATTACTTCGACCTGATTGAGCAACACGGCCTCGGCCTTCGTTCCCCCTAAAAATGGCAGGCTCAAAACTAAGGTGAAGCAAAATCCCCTCATTTGATATCAATCCTGAATCTTAAATCAACGCCCAGGGAATTTTTGTTTTCCTCTAGGTTTTCCCAAACGCCGGTCACGTTAACGTTGTTCATTAATTCATAATCAACTTGAAGATCTTTTTCTGGGTTGCGGAGATTCAAAGATCGACCAAATCTAGCGGTAACTTTCTCGCTTAGCTTTCTAACGACGCTGACATTTGGCAAAGTTTCATTACCAGCCTGTTGCGCCAATCCAGGCTTCAATCTCACCTGGAATCCGGTGGATTTGTTGATGCTGGATCCCAGAGCCTTTCCAAATACACTTTGAAAAGCTTCGGCCTGAGCGGCTGAAAATAGTTGTTGGTCCGAGGTGAGCGAAGTCGAATCATCGTCCCGAATCACTCCAAAGGCCAAAAGACTTACGATGTCCGCTTGCCCGAGTGGTGGGTCACTTGTCAAATCTAGCTCCAGGTTATCAACGGAACCCCGTGCGTTCATTTCGATACGATAGACTTGACTACTATTTTTCAACTCGGTCTGAGCCCGAAGATTCAAGCTGATTCTTGCGTTGGGATCCGCAGGAATATAAACACGCCCATGCGAAATTCGAAACTCGTTTTGATTGGCGTAAATCGAGCCATCTTTAAGGTCAATTTCCCCCAGAACTATAGGCTCTAGTTCGGATCCCGTTAAACGCAAATCTCCAACCACACTGGAACTGATCAATGAATTCACGATGCGCGACGAAGCTTCGATGTTGAGATCGATATCGAAGCTGATCAAAGACTTTGCTTTCAGAGGCGTAGCTGGAGAAACAGAGTCAACTTTAAACTCTTTAGAGTAAACCGCGTTGGCTACTCGCAGACGGCCCGCCAATACATATGGCGGATTCTCCCCAGTCAGAGAGAGGGTCCCAGTAAGTTCAACAGGGACATCGTCTAATACGACAGTTCGTGCCTGCTGCAGATCCATCTGAATCGCGGCTCCTGACTTACGAGCATCCAATTTATAAACACCCGACAAATTCATTCGACCAGCTCCGGCCGCTCCTATGATTTCCTGTAAGAGAACTTGGCCTTCTTGCATATTGATACGGCCCCGAACATTTGTGAAAGGCTCTGCAAGCCCCGGAATGACTACTCCACCATTGACAATCTCTCCGCGTAATCTCATCGAATCGAAGTGAGGCGAAAGAGGAATAACTGCTTGGCCTTCCAAATGCCCATCCACAAATGCGATCCCGGGAATGAAGAGACTCAAAAATGGCGTCAAGACACGTCCGCGAATGCTGATTTGAGATTCTCCCGGATTCCCCTGTACAGCCAGCTCACTAGGCCCCTTCCAAGAAAGTGTGTTGGTTACAATTTTCCGATCTTTCCAAAGCAGTTCCTGTTGACCGCTCACCGTGACGAGATCCAGGATGCGCCCCGTTTCACCAACAGGACCTTGAATCGCAAGTCCCGAGCTTCGAAAGTATCCATCCAACGGAGTCCACCGAAAGGCCATCGACCCCGTAGTCACAAAGGGACGCGGCGCAAGCCAGCCGCCTAGATAAGCAAATCCAGCATAGAGTCCGCGATCCTTAAGCGATACTTCCATCTCCTCCAATTTGGACGGCGCATTTGGAAACTCCAGATTCGACATCGAAAAGCGCAGGAGAGTTGAAATTTCGACGGCCAGCTTGAAACGGTTATTTTCACTCTGAATTTTTAAATCACCTGACGGAAGGGCTTGGCCAGCCACCTGAAGCTCTGAAAGTCGTCCGTCCATCGACCAACCCCGAGACGGTTGCCACAATCCCCGGACCTCGACTCGACCTGCATCGAAAACTGCGAGACCTGGATCAAGGCCAATATTTTTCAGCGGAATCTTGTCCGACCAAAATTTAATCTCAGAACCGCCATCCGGGTTTAAATTTCCGGCTAGTTCTAACCATGCACCATCTTTGGTCGCACGAAATGTATCGATCGTTAGAATGCGATTTAGATAGGTGCCCGAAAGATTTGCTTTTTGGAAGGGAATTCCAAAAGCATCAAAATTGCGGGCCACAAATTCAATGTCGGCACCCAAACCACGCTGGCCAGAGGTCGGCGCAGGATAACCAGAGAGACGACCGCCTCCGGTGAGAAAACCTCGGAAGTAGGGTTTACCTTCGGAGTCGGAACTGGATCGAAATTCTAGTCGGTCCACGTTCAGCTCCAGGTCCAGGAAATTACCATCCGGACGGCTGACCATTGATCCCGACAAGCGACCCAAGCCGCCCCCATTGCGAATTTGAAAAGGTCCAAGGCGCAGGCTCCGATCCGTGTAATCTATATTGCCCGAAAGAGATCCAAAGGTTTCGGACTCCAAGCCGAAGTCACTTATCTTAACGCGATTCAAAACACGCGTGCGACTGAGCTTTGGCTGCCGGTGATCGTAAAAAATTTCTGAATCAATTTCGCCCTTCCCTGTGAACTTTAGACCCACAACCTCATCAGCCACCGACGTGATGTCGAGAGATGCGGCGCGCGCCTTTAGGCGAACTTGGGTTGGCGTATAAATTACGTCGCCTGATAAGTCTACGGTAGAGGATTCGCTGAAGATCATTTGCAGAGCATCTAAATGGACTCGGTCATCACGCACTTGAGCCGTTCCCGTAATCCGAGAATTCTTTACATTCAAGATTAGCGAATCGTCATTGGGAACCATGGGGCTTGAAGTGACGGGACCCGAAAGCACTTCCAAGTCCAGATTCGACTGAAGTGCCAGCGGATTCAAAGATCCCTGCAACTGGATCGACCCGGTCAATCCGACTCCGGCATAACATTCTTCTTCGCCAAGTGATTCAAGTAGAGAGCAAAGACCCACCTCGGTGAGTCGAAGATTTCCAGCAGCGACACCGCGATCTACCCGGAACGCAGAAAAATCAATCTCTCGTTTCCATTTAGATTCAGATCCAAAATCATCCACGAGCACTATGCGTCCTTCGCGTACTTCTACAACGGGAACTGAAGAAATCGTCACCAGGTCCGGCAATTCCAGCGCGACACGAAGAGACTGGAAGCGCATTCCCGATGCCGCCAGCTGATTGGCCGACAATTTCACGCTTGTAGGGAGAGTCGCCCCGGAACCCAACTCCAGAGATGCCCCGATCTCAAGTTTTCCGGATAGGTCATCGGGGACTTCATCCTTAAGAATCGGAGAAGCTGCTGCCCATTTGCGAAAGCGATTCAGATTCATAGACCCGTTAATACTCACGACACCAGGAAAACCACCAAGCGCTTTTAGATTAAATGAATCTTCTTTATCAAGGTTTAGATCAAGATTGCCAATCGACAAACTGTACTGACCCGTCCCTCTGTGAAGCAGGACGATTGCACCATGAAAAGACTCAATGAACTGAGTTCTTCCCATGAGCTCAACACCAGAAAGAGCCCAGCGCCCTCGGGCCTGACTGGATCCCAAGTTTATCCAACTCAACGACATCGACTGAATCTTTAGATCATTAGAACTTACCGAAATTTCATTAAGCTCAATTTCTTCGAAGCCTAGATTGCGCGCCCTGAGGCGATTCAAAAATTGGTCGTATTCTTTTCCCAAGATCGAGGGCAAGTCTTTGATCCAGTTTTTCTCTGAGGGTTTTTCAATGGCCTGGCTCTCTCCGAACAAATTTCCTTCAATCTGCAATTCTGCAGAATTGATTTCGCCATAGGTAAGAGAAATATTTCCGGCAAGAAGCGACAGTGGAGAAATCTGTGTTGTGATTGTTTTTGCGCGCAATTTGGCCTGTGGTGTTCGGAGCTGAAATTCGTGTAGTGAGGCCGAAAACAACAATGGACTGACGCTCCAGGATTTCGCTTCAAGCTGCAAGCCTGTTCGAATGCGCACAAAGCTCAGCGCACCTCTCAAGAGAGAAGACGAAACAACATCATTTTCAATGAGTGCGAATGAAAACACGACGGGCAAGGTGAAAAAAAGCAAAAAGATCGAGAACTTTTGCTTCGCAAATTTCACAGCACTATTTTAAACGCTGCTCAGGCGTAATGCGACATCTCGATAGTCGGGATTCAAACGTTTCACTGCTTCGAAACGGGCTCGCGCCTGATCTTTGACACCGAGAGATTGGTAAGCACATCCAACCAGATAGTTGAGGGGCAGGTGGTAATTTTGACTCCATTGACCAGCAGCCGCAGCGATCACTTCGGAATAGCGCTCAGTTTCCAACAAGCAGCGCATTTTCCATAGACGAATCTCGGGTCTGAGAGCCGCATCATCGGTGACCAAGCGATCCATCACTGCCAATGCGGTGTTCCAGTTATGTTGCGCGGCTAAGAAAACTGAAAGATCGACAGAAATGCGAGGTGCGGTCTCTGAGGCCAGAAGAGAAGCAAACATATGGGTCAAACGTGGATCAGAGTTTTCCTGTGAAGCACTCAGGCCCAGTTCCCGATAAATTTCGGCAAACTCGTCATGACTTTGACTCTTCTGAGGCGAAGAACGAAGTGCGGCTCCCCGCTGCTCGCCTTCGGCGGCTTCCGTAGCCATTTTAAAGTACTGATCAACGATCGACTCTTTGGGATAGGCTTCTTTCAATCGCTCCAAAATGGGCAATGCACGATCGTATTTGTGCTTTTTTATAAGATCACGGGCCCTCTTCAGATCCACGCGATCTTGCGGAGATAAATCCTTCTCAGCCATCAGCAGGAAATTTACGCCTTGTTTCCGGGCGACAGAAGGTCTTGCTCAATCCACTTTGTATAAAAACTGGCCGTTTCAAAGTCCCGGTGTTCCAAAATTCGCATCAAAAGTGGAATATTTGTTTTGATCCCTTCAATATGGAATTCCCTGAGTGCCCGACGCATGGTGATCATTGCTTCCTCACGAGAGTCTCCCCAGGTGATTAATTTTCCGATCATGGAATCATAAAACGGAGGAACTTTGTAGCCCTGATAAATGAAACTATCCCAACGGACACGACGTCCACCAGGAGCAAAAAGAGTCTCAATCGTCCCCGGACAGGGAACAAAGGTCGTCGGATCTTCCGCGTTGATACGACACTCAATCGAGTGACCTCGAAATTTCACGTCTTCTTGGCGCAGACTCAATTTCTCGCCACGCGCGACATTGATTTGTTCGCGGACAAGATCCAAACCCGTGACTTCTTCAGTGACCGGATGCTCAACCTGAATGCGGGTGTTCATTTCCATGAAGTAAAACTTCATGTCGCCATCAACCAGAAATTCTACGGTACCCAAACCGCGATAACTCGTTTCACGGGCCAAATCACAAGCCGCTTTCCCCATTTCCGCGCGTAGAGAAGGAGTCATCACCGGTGACAAAGCTTCTTCAATAATTTTTTGGTGTCGTCGTTGCAGACTGCATTCCCGCTCACCAAGATGAATAACGTTTCCATGAGCATCGGCCAAAATTTGAATCTCAATATGCCGCGGACGCGCCACGTATTTTTCAATAAAAACATCAGGCGACCCGAAGGCTGTTTGAGATTCGCTCCGAGCCGAAAAAAATGTTTGCTCTAATTCGTCGGGATTCTGAACGACCCGCATTCCGCGGCCGCCACCACCGTTACTTGCCTTAATAAGGACCGGATAACCAATTTCTCGAGCAGCCTTTTTTGCCTCAGCAACGTCTGACATCACACCCGTTCCGCGCAACATGGGCACTCCGCAACCCTCTGCAGTAGCACGAGCCGAAACTTTGGATCCCATTTTCCTCATGCTATCGGCAGTTGGTCCCACAAAGATCAGTCCGCACTTATCAACGATTTCAGCAAACTCTGCACGTTCACTTAAAAAACCAAATCCCGGATGGACAGCATCAGCTCCGGAAACTTCACAAGCCGACAACAAATTTACCATATTCAAATAAGACTGCGTCGCGCGACTCGGCCCTATGCATACGCTTTCGTCAGCCATTTTTACATGGAGACTATTAGCGTCAGCTTCGGAGTGAACGGCCACGGTTTTGATGCCGAGCTCACGGCAGGTCCGAATGATGCGAACAGCGATTTCACCTCGATTTGCGATCAAGAGTTTTTTCATGACTCAAATCACCTCAATTTCAAAAAGCGCTTCCCCAAATTCAACGGGAGTCTCATTGCGCACCAAAACTTTAGCAACGCGCCCTTTCACATCGGACTCGATCTCGTTCATGAGTTTCATTGCCTCAACAATACAAAGCGTGTCGCCGGCCTCGACAGATTTGCCTTCTTCAACAAAGGAATCCTGGTTCGGACCAGGGGTCCGATAGAAAGTTCCTACGAAGGGTGATTTCACGACGTGGATATTTTTAGCACGCTCGGTCGGCGCGGATTTTACTGCTGCGGGCGCGGAACCCGTAGAGTTTGCGGATGGATTCGTCGGTGCAGACATCGACGGCGATAAAACGTATCCCATCCCCGGAGACTGAGCTTCAGCTCGACGCAAATGAAGTTCCAAATCGCCGCGTTTGTAATTAATTTCCACAAGCCCCTGCTCGCGCATAAATTCGCTGAGGTCTTTAACACTTTCTAAATCGATGGCGCTTCCGTTCGAAGGCGCACGCGAAACGCTTCTACTTTTCTTCGGAGATTTGCTCATCACTACTTGTTGACCTTTTCGACGTAGTCACCTGTTCGGGTATCTACTTTCAAAATATCACCCACCTTGAGGTGCAGAGGAACGGTTACCACATGTCCGCCCTCCAATGTCGCCGGCTTACTAGCACCTGTGGCCGTATCACCTTTAAAACCTGGCTCACAATATTCGATTGGAAGCTGCACAAAAGTCGGAAGCTCTACGTTGATGGGCCGTTCGTTATAGAAAAGTACCGTTACCAAGATTCCATCTTTTAGAAATTTGATGGAGTCCTTCAAAGTTTCCGCATTCAGAGTGATCTGCTCGTAGGTTGCCGTGTCCATGAAAGTCAGGATCGTGGCTTCGCGAAAGAGATACTGCATCTCTTTGGCTTCGATATTGGGGCTTGGAAATTTGTCTCCGGATTTGAAGGTCCGCTCCAACATTTGGCCGCTTTGAAGATTGCGCAAACGGCAGCGTGTGAACGCTTGCCCCTTGCCTGGCTTCACGTGCTCAAAATCAATAATTGCATAGGGTTGCTGGTCAATCTCGAGCTTTGCGCCCTTACGAAATTCACTAGTCTCAATCATGATTGAAGCTTCTAGGGCGAGCAGGGAATTTAGTCGAGTCCTATGAAGAAAAGGGGGGCGAAGTTAAAGAGCCGCTATCTAGAGCCTGAATCCATGATTCTAGAATGGCTTTTTTTCGAAGCAGTTGCCTGCGGCGCAGGTCCCGGGGGCTAGACTTTTGGGTCGCCCCAGACGTCCGTAGTGTGGCAGCCATTCCAGCCGAGAGGATTTTCTTCAGTTCTGGGTCATCGGCCAAGCCGGGGGCCAGAATTTTTAGCGCCGACCACTCGCGATGAGCCCGCTCCCAATGCCCCAATCCCGCAAGTGTCTTAATTAGAATGCGCCGGGCCAAAAGGTTGTCCGGATAAAAAGTGACAACTTCCTCTATAATTTCAGCAGCTTCCTGTAATCGCTCGGTGTCCAACAGAACGTGTGCCAGAGCCACCTTGCCCCCGGCATAGTAGGGATGACGCAACAAACCCTCGCGGGAGACTTGTTCGGCTTCACGGAAACGCGCCAATCTTCGGTACATATCCGCCAACGGCGCAAAGACGCGGGAGTCCGGATTTTCTTGGTAAATGCGCAGGTAGCGCTCGAGATCAGCCAGATCGACGTCTTGGGTCACACTTTCATTTTATTCGTCATTTGGAACTTTCAAAAGGTGTCAAAGCTTATTGCTCGGGATCACAGGAACCGACCGCTACGTTAGTGCCATAGATCCGATACTTTTCGAAACTTCCGTTGGGATAACGGAGGAGGAGGTTAGTCTGATCACAACTGCCGGAAAAGCTGTAGCGAATTTCCGTGGGAACCGCGTCGGGCGCAAGCCTATTGTCTTCGTCGTATTGAACGGAGGCCACGCGTTTATTGACATCAACAGTGAAGAGAGCCCGGTAATTAGCCCCCTGTGGTACAAGGTTCAATATCTCGGCCTCACAGAGGCGATCCCCTCGTTCGATCATTAATAAATCAAAGCTGTTTTCCAGCTCGGCCGCAGTTCGATTCGTAGGATAACCATCAATTTTTTTCCAAGCGCCTGCAAACTGGTGGGTATTAGTCCCGTCCGTGGAGCAGACCCCTGAACTGGACTCTTCGCCAAAGGGCGTACAACTGCCTAGACCGACAGCCAAAATCATAAACAGAAATTGTGGCAAGGGTTGCCGCATAGTCTCATTTTAAGCCATTAAGATTCGGCAGACCGTTAAGATTCTGTTTCATTTCTGTTAAGAACCAATGAAGAAACTGCGAGAGCCGATCACCACCAGTGATTTTCACGACTTCAGCGGATTTCAGATTTAGCTAAGCCAGATCGCAGAGAGAGGAGAGATAGCCCCACAAGCCCCAGCACAACCAGTGCTGCCCCAATCAATCCCGAGACCGAGGGCCACCATAGGGGAAATTTGAAATATTGAATCGAAAGAAACTGCGCTCCCGCAGCGGACAATCCGATTGAGATCGCCAATGCAAAACCCCAGAGAACTAAAAGCTCTGCGACCAGCAGTCTCCTTTGGATGACGGATCGAATGCCGAGAGAGTCAAAAAGCATTTTTTCTCCGGGCCAATCCAGCAGGCGTCCGGAACTGATTCCCCACAAAAGCACTAGCAGAGTTAGCATCAAAAAAACTCCAACCCAAAATACTGCGGCATCTACTTTGTTAAGAACATCAAGAACCTTGTCGGCAATGGCTCTTGAATCAAATGCGATCGACTGGGGCGAAAGAGCCACAACGCGGTTTTGCCATTCTTCCACGCTGCCTTGCTGAATCCGGGACAAACCGAACCAAGCCCGCGGCGCCCCTTCCAGATCTTCCTCGGCCACCACAATAAAAAAATTGGGATTGAAATTGAACCAATTGATCTTTCGTAAACTATCTATACGAGCATCAACGGAGACCCCCCCGATTTCGACTCGCAAACGGTCGTTAACTTTCATGCCGATCCGATCAGCAAATCTTTGGTCCATGGAAAGCCGAACCACAGACTCAGTTTTTTTCCCGAATAGGCTCTCACCCAAGACCAATTCCTCACCGGGAACCAACGCGGCCGTTTCGCTGCGATAGTTCACAAAATACTCGCGCACGCGGCCATCTTCTTCTGGCTCATCACGGGCCCCATCCCGAGAATCTTCTTCGCGCCGCTCTCTTAGGGCCTCGCCTGTCGGACGATAGACCCGCGCCTGAGTGTAGGGAATCCATTGAATACTCATGGCCTCCTCTTTCTCCATAATATTTAAAATATCGCGCTGTTCTTCATCGGGAACAATCATCACCAAATCTGCCGTGCGATTTTCACGCGCCACCGTAATCTGAGATCGCAAGGAATTGGAGAGAAGGAAAGCCGTGCCCCCGACCACAAGGCCGATTACAAGACTAACTAAAATAATGCGACTGCGCAGCCCATGCCGCAGCAGTCCGCGTGAGAGTAAAAATGGCAACAGTGAGGATTCGGGATTCCAAAACTTTTGCAAAAGACGCATCACCGCTTCCACTAAAACAAAAGCCAAAAGTACGGATCCCAGCAAGGAGCCATAGGTTATTAGACTTTGCCTAAGTCCAGCCGAGAAAAAGAAAACAAAGGCAAAACTCAGGAGTGCCAGAATGATTCCCTGAAAGAGTCGATTTTGCTTACTGTCCCGGGCCACTTCGCCGTTCCCAGAAAAAACGGAGTTCACGGGAACTCTCAGGACTTCGCGCAGCGGAAAATAAGTAGACCAAAATACTGCAAGCAAGGCCACACAGCTGACCCTCAAAAGAGTCGGGAACCAGGGGCGTGTTTCGGATAGCTCTGTCCCCAACAGGCCGCGGGCCAAATCAACCAAGTAGTTTTCCACAGCCAAACCAAGAAGGAAGCCCGTAAGCACGCCAATAAATGCGAGAAGAGAGAAAAGCGATAAATTCACTGCAATAATACTTCGCTCCCGCACACCTAAACATTTCAAAGTAAGTAATTCTGGCAATTTTTTTCGAATGCGAATACGAAATAAAAAATAGGCGGTCAATGATCCCATGAGACTTGCCAGCACGGCAAAATAAACCAAAATTGTTGTTAAAATTCCCGTAACCCGCGCCACCTGCTCGGTTCCCTCTCGGACCGAAATCAAACGCCAATGTTTGTCGGGAAACTCACGCCGGAAGCCACTTCGAAAAATTTCCTCTGACAGCTGGGTTTTGATTAGAAAGCGATGATTGACACGTGCACCGGGAATCACGAGGCCCGCATTCATCAAATCGCTCAATCGGATCAACGCACGATAGCCGAGAGAACCCAAAAAGCCCGTTGATTGGGGTTCGTCCTTGATGAAGCCCGCGATTTGGAAGTTTTTTCCACCAATCCGCAGGCTTTCACCCAAGGCTACGCCGCGAGCTTTCAACGATTGGTCGACAAAAACGGCACCGGACGGGATTTCGGGTCGCTCCTGCTCGCCCTTTTCGGTCTGAACGATCAGGTCTCCATAAAGAGGAAAGCCGGATTCCACACCCGAAAGATTCAAATTGAAAACCTCGTCCGAGGCGCGGGTCGCTGAAACAAATAAACTTTTCTGGGCGATTACCTGAGAGTCAGCGTCTTCGCCGAGCAAACTTTCAAGTTGCGCGCGCATGCTCTCTGGCGGCTCGCGCCAGGAGCGAATCATGAAATCAGCCCCCATGAATTTTCGCGTGTCTCGGGCGGTGGTTTCCAAAATGCGCGCGGAAAACAAATCCACCAACGTCAATGCTGCCATTCCCAAAGTCAGAAAGAATCCGTACAAAATAATACGGTCAGAACGAATTTCTCTTTGGATCCAGTAACGGATGAAGGATCTCACTCTGATCAAACTCCCAACTGCAGCTGACCGTCTTTCATGCGAATCACACGATCAGAAAACTCTGCAACCATCGGGTCATGGGTCACCACCAACAGCGTGCATGAAAAATCCTTTTGAAGCTTTTTCATCAGCTCCAGAATTTCGCGGCCGGTTTTAGAATCAAGATTCCCGGTCGGTTCGTCTGCCAGAAGAATCGGGGGTCGGGTGACTAATGCACGCGCCAATGCGACTCGTTGCTGCTCGCCACCCGAGATCTGTGCAGGAAAATGGCCCATTCTGTGGCGAAGTCCCACCGCATCTAAAATGGAATCGATGGCCGAAGCATCCACAGCCTTTTTCTGAATCAAAAAAGGCAGTTCAATATTTTCGCGAACACTTAGATGAGCGAGTAGACGAAATGCCTGAAAAACGAATCCAAGTCTCTCCGCTCGAAAATCTGCGCGTTCATCTTCACTGAGTTGATCAATGCGTCGTCCATCAACATGAAGCTCGCCTCCCGTCGGGACCTCGAGCCCCGCGAGGATCGACAAAAGAGTGCTCTTGCCGCTGCCGGAAGGTCCCATTAGTGTTGCCCATTGTCCTTTGGGAATTTCCAACGAGATACTTTTTAGAACTTGGACGGAGTGTGGCATGCGAAAAGTTTTTTCAATGTTTTTGAGCTCAATCACTCGATCTATTCTGCTGGCAAGCTCTGCAATTTTCATCCTGAATCTGCGTTCTTTTGCCGCAGAAAATCCGGCTGGCCCCGTCAAGATCCTCGCGTACGGGGATTCCATTACGGCCGGATATCGAATGGACCGTAATTTCGCATTTCCCTTTTTGCTAGAAGAACGACTGAAAGCGATGGGGCACAACGTCACGGTGATCAATGCCGGAATCAGCGGCGACACATCTGCTCAAGGTGTTCAAAGACTCCCTTGGATTCTAAAACATCATCCGAAACTCGATTTGGTTCTCCTGGAACTCGGAGCAAATGATGGACTTCGAGGTCTTCCGGTTTCAGAAATGAAAAAAAATCTCAGCGTCATGATTCAAAAGTTCCGCGAAAACGGAAAGCCAGAGATCGTAGTTTTTGGCATGCAGACCACTAAAAACTTGAGCGAGAATTACCGCCGCGAATTCGAGGCCGCATTCCCGGCCATCGCAAAAAAAGAAGGTGCGCTGTATTTACCTTTTCTTCTCGAGAAGGTGGCCTTCAACCCGGAATTTACGCTTGATGATCTGATCCATCCCAATCAAAAGGGCCACAAAGCCTTGGCCGATGCGATATTCAAATTTATGGATGCTCGCGGAGTTTGGAAACGCCTTTTCCCTGCTAAATAGCTGGAATTAGTCCAAAACCTCTTCAGATTTCAAGACTTTAAGTCTTTCCATTGAATGGACAAATCTGTATACTGCATCGCGTTATCATGCGCATGCTTCGCCCCCTAATTCTCTTTATTTGCTCGGCAGCGGGACTTGGCTCAGCACACCTTGGTCTTGCAAAGGACTGCGGCGCGCTCTCCGCGAGCATTTTTTTGCGCATTCAAAGCCAAAGCCGCGCAATGAAAGACCTCAATCTTGAAATCGCAAAACTCCGAAGTGGAATCAGCAATTCCAGTCTTAATAAAACGCTGGGCGAATTGAATCGAGCCATGGCGGAGCTCGAAAATTTCCCGGCTGAATCAAGCAATGATCCCGTATTTTTGCGCGCCCTTCACAAGGTGCTCTTTTTAGAGGCAGATCTCTTGCCCCAAGAAATCGCCGCCCTCTCGGCCGATGCGAACTATTTGAATGCGCTGACGCTAGCCTTAAAGACCCGACAGTTGCGCGATTCACTTCACAGAACTCTAGGCGCCACGCTTCGCTCCTTGAAAGGAGAAGCAAGCGCCTCTTTTCACTTCACGCGCAGCCGAAATTTTCGAGAATTTTTCAATTACCTTTACTGGGATTTAGGTCACCCGGTCTTGGGCACGATTTCTCCTTTCCCCATTCCCGCTAACCGAGCCCCCACCGCTCCGATTTTTCAAAAGCTTTGGCGCAACGCCAACTATGAACCCAGTGCAGAGGAGCGAGAACTACTTCTGCGTTTTGACGCCTGGAAACTTTTTCATGACCAAAAGGCATTTCAACTTCGGAATCCGCAATGGTCTAGCGTGCGCCGTTGGATCGGCCATACGGCAGATTTTGCGAAATTTCTAAGCTTCATTGCACTAACGGTTCACGCTCGTGAAATTCTCCAAGGCGGTTCGATGGATGTCGATACATTTGTTGAAAAGGCTACCGGACCCGAGAATCGCGACACAGTTTTTCTGCTTGTGGATTCCGTGCCTCTTCCCCATCTGGCACTCATGATGAATGGTAAAATTTATAGTTATGGCCAGACACATGTGACAATCAAAGAACCCGCTAGTTATTTGAAGAGCCGTGAGATCCACACCTATCTTCAAGCTCGCGGGCTAATCGAAGAGAAAATCAAGGATGAGCCACGGAATAGAAGTTCCGAATCCATGAAACTTGGGCTGGAAGAATTCATTAACTTCACGGGCCTAGCGGAACTCCCTCCTTCGATGCAAGTCATTGCACTTAAAGTTACGGCCCAAGAACGACTCCGCCTCACCGATCATCTCGAGCTCCAAGCTGCAAAGGGCTACAAGAATCTCACGATGATCAATGACTGTGCGACTATGGTCATGCGCGCTTTGGAGGAGCACACTAGTTTTAGCCAAATGCGACTGATCGATGCGAGTCCAAGCCAAATCGCCATGGCATTTTCCAGTCGAAAAACCGCGGGGGATGATCGCGTCCTCGGCGTTTTCCAAGTCACTTTGGCGGCCCACTCCGAACAAAAGACCCACCTCTTTCGGAATCTTTGGATCAACGCGATGGAAAGTAAGCTTTTCATCAATTTCTTTCTTTTGAACCAGTTCCGTCGTCTATGGCTAGACCTAGCCGAAAGCGGCGAGATTCAGTCGTGGGATGCGACTCTGGAAGAGTTTTTCTCGAAAACAATCACGGAACGTGCGGAGCGAGAAATCAATGAAGATCTCCAAATAGAAATTTACCGCGAACAAGTACAGGAATTGGAGAAGGTTCAGGACTTGCCACTTTTACGTGCCAGCATCGAAAGCTACTTCGAAGAATGGATAGAATTCTACAGAGACCGCGCGGAGACAAGGCGCGAGATGACCGCATTGGAAGATCGCATTTTGGATCAACAGAAAATTAAGTTATTGGAGGAGCTCCGCAAAGAGCTCCTCGAAAAAATTGATCGCTTTCAGCAATAGTTTTAATTCGCGAGGTTGTTTCGAACGCGAGCCAAGAAGCGATGGGTATTCGCAAGTTTTTGCCGCACTTCCATTTCCATGGCCTCCGGAAGCTCGCGGGATTCCAGAATGCTTTCCAGAATGGCCGCGATGTCCACGATCGTCTCCAAACTGGCTCCGAGTCGCTCGAGGCTCGATATCTCGGGTTTATGATCCCAAGCCAGTTGCGTGATCGACGATAGATGCTCGGCCGCATCCGATATTTCCAAATCAATCATGTTTTGTTTCAGCATGATTTTTTTCAAATCCACCTGATAGACAACAGGATTACCTTCGGAGTCCTCAATACGAAACTTCTTTTCAATAGCAAGGTTCATAAGTTCGTTGCGAATCCCATTCTTCAGCAAGGCCTGTTGATAGGGTTCTAAGGAATAAATCATCGCAGTTTTCGTAATCAACAAATTCAACTTCCGATCAAAAGCCTCGTCGTAATTGAGTAAGGAGCGAGCTGTTTCACTTGTCATCACTTCACGAGCATCATGAGTTCCCAGATAAATGGAGGTGTAAAACGATGAACCCAAAACAGAAGAAGCAGTTGCATACTTCATGCCTTTCGAGAAAATGATCGCCAACACGGGCTGAATTTTATTGTAGGAATAGGTGGAAGAACGCGCCGATTGCCGGCCGACAAACTCAACAATTCGGGATTGCCAAAGAAGATTCCAGGCTTTCGCCGACCACTGAGCCGAAGGCTTCAACAGCGCCCATGTTCGATTAATAGATTCGCGCGTGAACTCAGTGCGCATTATTGACTGATAGGAAGCATAACCAAAGGCGCCCCCCGTTAACGTTACAATGACCCCACCCCCCAATATCGTTGAGCGTATCGACTCATACTTTTCACGAATGTGGTCCGGAACATCGATCACTGCCGGCAAATGATTGCGTGAGGCCAGAACACTGCCTAACAATAGAAGGCGAATAGCCTGCTCCTCGGCACTAGGTTCAGTTGCCAGCACACGTCGTTGCGCAGTTTCCTGATCGAGCGAATGAGCGACGCCGCCCTGCGTCAGCCCTCCAAAAAGCATTAATGCGCCAAGCGTAGTTCCTTGCCAAAGTTTCCAAAGCCTCGAAGTCATAAATTTATCCTGCCTTCCCTCAAAATAATTTTGCTAAGCGTCATGACTAGGGATTTGCGCCGCACGGGGTCAACTTAATATCTCCAACATTGGATCGATGCGGCGTGTTGCGATGCGTTGTTAATGTGAATGCAACTTTTGCCGAAAACTCAATGGAAGAGCCGAATTCCATGGAGGAACTGATTTGTGAGCTTTGACTTTGATCGCATTCACGGAAAGCAGGAAGAGAATTGGTGGACATCGTATTCCGACCTTTTCTCGATGCTTTCTGTTGTCTTTCTGATGATGTACGTCACTGCATCACTACGGACCGGAATCGGCAGCGTACAAAACGCAATTGAATATCAGGAACTGCAAAAACAAAACCAGGATTTGCGTGAACAGATTCGCGTTTACGACACCTTAAAAGAAGAACAACTCAATCAAGGCAACGAAGACGAGCAACAAGTTTATGAACGATTGATGTCCAAGCTCAATCTTCTCCAGGACGAAGCGCGCAAGGAAAAAAATGACTTACGACGACAGGCCAAAGAGAACGAAGAAAAAGAATTCGCCCTTAATCAGTATCAGCAGATCATCCGCAACATCATCAATGCAAACGTGTTGGCGAAAGGTCAGATCAAAAGAAAAGATGTACTCATAACGGCTAAGAATATTTCGCTAAAAGAAAAACAAAAGATCATTCAAGAGCAAGAATCTGAAATAAAAGAAAACCAGGAAGAAATTCAAAACCTAGAATCTTCGGTTGCCGAAAAAGTTCAGACGATTTCTGAAAACCAGGAAAAAATTGATCAGGTAAACCAGGTTCTAGAAGCCAAAATTGCCCAACTCAGAGAACAGCAGAAAAAGGCTCGCATCACAAAGTCTCAGCTCCAAACTGAGATTCAAAAACTAACGAATGCCTCGCAGTCCACAATCGCCCAGCTTGAAGCGAAAAAACAACAAACACAGGCTGCACTGGAACAAACCCGGAAAAGTCTCGAGCAAGTCCAAGAGGAAATTGTCGAGCAGCAGCGCATGAGCGCAGAACAGCGCGAGGCTCTGATGGCTGAAATGGAGCAAACCAAGGGACTCTACGAGGGACAGATTCAAGCCCTTCAAGCTCAGCACCAAGAGAAAATTGCCGCAGAACGCGAAGCGCGTGAAAAGCTGAAGAAAATGTCAGCAAAACAGCGAGCCGCCCAAGAAAAGAAACTTCGGGCTGAAGCCGCTGAACGCGAGCGTGAATACAAAAATGCGATGCAGGACCTAAAAGGGAAGATCTCGCAGTCAAACCAAGTTCTTGCCCAAAACCAAGCCCAGCTGGAAGGCTTGAAGAATCAAGTGGAACAAACCGAGGGCAAGCTCGCACAAACAGAGGCACAAAAAACAGCAGCTGAAGCACAGCGAGCCGCCGCCGAAGCAGAACAAGCTCGCCTAGCTGCCGAAAAAGCAAGACTGGCCGGAGCCCTACAACAAACTTCCGCTGAAAAGGCTCAAGCAGAAGCAGCCAAAGACCGTGCGATGGCTTCTGTAAAAAATCTCGAACAGGAAAAGGAAAATCTCTCGGGCGAGCTGAAGCGCGCTCAAGAAATTGCTAACGCCAAGAAGAACCTAATTTCTCAAATTCGAAAGAACCTGGGGAAAGCCGGATTGAAAGCCGACATTGATGGCAAAAATGGCGATGTGATCATTTCCTTTGGAGAAGAATATTTTGATACTGGCAGTGCGCAGCTAAAGGGTAACATGCGAGGCATTCTTCACAAGTTCATGCCAGCATATTCCGATGCGCTATTTAATGACCCCAAAACAGCCGAAAAAATCACGAACGTCGAAATCATCGGCTTCGCCTCGCCTACCTACAACGGCAAATACGTAAACCCTGAAAGTCTGGATCCGAAGGACCAAGAGGCGATTCGATACAACGTAAAACTCAGCTCTCAACGAGCGCAATCGATTTTCAACTACATCTTCGACACTAAAAAAATGAAATACCAAAAGCAGAAAGACTTATTACCGAAAGTCAAAGTGGTCGGCCGTGGTTACCTTCCAGAAGGTAAAAAATGGCAGGAAATTCCCAAAGGCATGAGTGAAAATGAGTTCTGCAAGCAATTCAACTGTCAAAAAGCCCAGCGAGTCATCATTCGCTTCAATATGGAGAACTAAAAAGGAGCCCTTATGAACGCAATTATTAACGCACTCGTCGACGCCGTCGTCATCATCGCGAATCAGTTCCTGATGCCGATCATGGCCATCGCCTTCATTCTGGGTGTCGCAGCTCGACTCCTGGTCTACTACACGGTGAAACGACAGGAATGGTTTGTCTCTGAGTTTCAAAAACGTGTTGTGCGCTTTATTGAAACAGAAGGCGAATCGGGAGGACGGAACCACAGCTTCTACGTTCTCGCAAAACGCCTACTGGAACGAACCTACTACGAACTTTTCGAAATGCGTGCTGCCATGAAACGCCGTCGCATGGACTACATCACGACACCTAGTGACCGACTTTTCCTGATTCAAACCGGTTCGGCGTGGTTTGTGCGCGACTGCTTGCGCCACTTTCGATTCCTTCGAAAGTCTGATGATGACCCCAAGTTCATTGATATCTCGAAAAACATCTTCAAAGGCAATGCGCCCTGGAACCGCGTTTTTGGAGTCATTCCCGTGGGGCCTCTCAACGACATATTGAACTTGCTCGTGGGCCTCTTCATCATCGGCGGTATTTTCGGAACCTTCGTCGGTATCATGAAAGCCCTCCCTACCCTGGGAGGAATGGACCTTGGCAACGTTGAAGAAACGAAAAAGACAATGGACGAATTTCTGGTCAGCATTTCTTTCTCGATGGCGACTTCGATCGTCGGCATGATTTATTCAGTTGCCCTCTCTGTCGTGAATGCGCTTGCTAATCCAGAGAAAACTTTTTTCCAAGTTGTCGCCAACTTAGATGCGACACTAACGTTCCTGTGGGGTCGCAGCCAAACCAACGAAGTCCCGCCCAACACGCCCAAGTTCGATGAACATAAGGATCCGATTGAAGCTCTTGCGGAACTTGCTGTGGACAAAGGCCTGAAAGGCTATGATTCCGATAGCAAAGGATCGCAAAGGACGACGCTACCGCCCCCTCCTGGAAAGGGAGAAAGCGAGGAGGCTAAAAAAGAAGCCTCATAGACTAAATGACATCCTCAAGTCTCGTCCATATTAAGTTGGAACTCTGGAGAGACGGAACTCGCTCATCCAAAATTCTAGCTAAACCAGTTGTGATACTCGGACGAGGCACGAGCGCAGATCTTCAAATTGACGATCCAGCTATAAGCCGTGAACATTTGAAAATTGAAAATCGAGACGGAGTTCTCTACGCAATCGATTTAGGCTCTTCAAACGGATCGCTACTTAATAAAACACGACTGCCCCCCAACAAGGCTACGCCCATCCCCGAAGGAGCCGTCATCCGACCGGGGACCGCAAAAATCAAGCTCATAGTCACGCTGGTCGAAACACGCAATCTTGACGAGGTGGATGCAGAACTAGAAAGCCTCACCACCGCCTTCGAAGATCTTGCTAAACTTGGACTCGACAAGGCGCGCGATCTTCAGGCCCAAGAGGAAAAACTCGAGCAGTCCATTCGTCTAAAGCAAGACAAACTTGTAGGTCTCGTGGACCGCATTGACACCCAAACCCTTCGCAAAGACGAATTGGAAGTGCAGCTTGAAAAGCTGGAACCCCGACTACTCCAAGTTGAAAAACTTTTGCATCTTCAAGAACCAAAGCTGAAAAAATTCTGGCGGATTCGCAAAAAGCAAATTTCGCTCTTTCAGATTCGCAGCTCAGAGGTCCAACAACTTAGCGAGGAAGCAACTCGGCTTAAGCTGAACATTGAAAATCACGAGCTCTCACAGAAACGAGACCGACTCAAAAATGAAATTCGGATTCTTGAGGACTCGATCCAGGACCTCAGAACAATCGAAGCAAAAACAAAAACAGACGTCGAAAGCCATTTACGACTGCTCGAAGTCCGCCGGGAAACCGAAGAAGCAGAACTCAAACTCACTCGTGCACGCCTTCAAAAGGAAATCGAAGAAGTTGAAGCGAAGAAAACGTCAGTCACCAGCGACCTGAATCAATTAAAAATTGAACTCAACCAAGCAACTAAACAATTGGGCGATGTGCGCGACTATCTTGCCAATGAAATTACAGAAACCGAAGATATTGAAGCTCGAAAGTCGGAATTGAGCGCATCTCTCGAGGAAATGGAAGCTAGTCGAGAAAGCCTGTCTGAGAAGATTTCTGCGCTGACCGATGAAGAGTCCACGTTGAACACCAAGGTTGAAGTCAAGCGCGAGGAACTACAAGAACTTGAAAATTTTATCGTGAATCGTCTCGCGGAAACAGAAGAACGATGCAGCCAAATGGAAGTTGAATCGAAAGCCTCTCTGGATCAGCAGCTGGAGGACACAGCAAATTCCGCCCGAGAGCTACTCAGCCAGGAACTTCTGACCCGCAAGTCAAGTTTTGAGCGTGAAATGCGCGAACGCGAAGAAGAGATTCGTGAGCGCGAAATTAAGTCGGAAAAAGAGATCACCGAGAAAATCTCGGCTGTTGATCTGATGATTGCAGAAAAAAGTCAGTCCATTGAGGAAGAGGCACGATCTCGCAGCCACGAACTCGAGGCCCGACTGTCGGAAGAAGAGCGTAGAAGAAATCGTGATCTAGAACTTTCTCTGCAGGAAGAACGTCTGAAATTTGAACACAAGCTTGCCGATCTGGAACAAGAGAGTCTCACTCGCCAGGAGAAACTCATCGAAAGAAGCCTCAAAGCTCTCGCCTCCAGCGCTCTCACCACAGCAGCGCTCTATATAAAAAGCACTACGCCCAATGCGGCTACGCTTTTGACTTCCCCCGAACTTGAAGAAGAGGTCTACACCGCCCTCAGGAACACCGTGACGCCTACGAAGTCATCGAAGGACTCAAATCCAGTACTCACACGTGCCCATGATTTGCCTGAACGCGAACGCAGATTTTGGATACGAGCGGGAGTCGGACTCACGGCGGGCCTCTCGATCATCGTGAGCCTATCCATCAATCCTTCCTGGCCAGGCGATTTGTGGCGGGACACATTGGCCTATTTTGATGCTGCGGAATCAAGTTCGGATTATTTTTTGCGCAGACTCCGAGAAATGGAAGCAAATCGTCCAAAATTTCTCCCCGAACAGAATCGCCAATTCAAAGCAAGCTACACAGAAAACGTGCTCTACAGTGAGGGATTTCTTCTATTGAAGACTGATGAAAAGGTCACCAAAGACTGGGTGTTGAAGCTCAATAAATTTCTAATCAAAGAATTCGAAGTCGACGAAGACGTGGTGGCCCGCTTCTATCCGATAGAAAGTCGTCTATTGTCGGAACTTGCCACGCAGATTCCAAAAATTAGCCCGAACTTCGTTCAAGAGGGCGTAGCTCAAATGAAAAATACCGAGCAGAGTTTTATTATTGAGCTCGAGGCAATTTTGGGTGGACCGGACAATTTCAAAAAGTTCTGGGCTTTTCAAGAGCAGTTCTACAAAGACTCGATTGAAAAATTGGCTGCGGGTCGAGTGCCAGCCTCTAAGAAATAATCAAGGTTGAACACACTTGTTCGTGCCTGCGCGCAATAGAAAGTTGCCTTCCGTCAGAGGCGCCCAACCTCTACTCAAAAGCGCTTGGTAACTGGAGGTCGGAACCGGAGGCTGATCGTTGTCGGGTGAAGTAAAGAATTTAGAGGTTCCACTGGTGCCGCACAACGCATCTCGGTTGTTAACGTCGGCATCGGCCACCTTGCGCCACATCAAGATCATCGCAATCGCATACCGAGGTCCTTGATAATAGTCGATACGAGTTGGAATTTCTGAA
Source organism: uncultured Bacteriovoracaceae bacterium (assembly GCA_964636255.1). Lineage (GTDB taxonomy): Bacteria > Bdellovibrionota > UBA2428 > UBA2428 > UBA2428 > CAXNGS01. The sequence goes on from CAZWNW010000009.1 coordinate 111,005, forward strand.
TCACGCTTCATATCTAGGACGCCCACAGAGCAACCCATCTTCGTCGCGTGATTTCCATCATTACTAATCAAGTGTTCCCACTGTTGATCGGCGTTCTGAACGTAGACATTGGTGCCATCATCAGACAGCGTCGCTACTTGGTATTTTCCAACAGCATCCTCGGCCCGCAGTATAATCTTGGTGTCCATTGAGAGAGAGAACCATTCAATGAGCTTGTTCCCGGAAGAATCCAAAAGAGCTGTCACCCCAGGACCCGAGAAACCCTTTTCAAAGGACTGCGTCGGCACATTGAGTTTTGATAAGAAGAGATTCTGGCTTAGCAATACGCCCAACTCACGAATCTTTGCCACACCCGTTACTTGATCTTTCAAACTGTGATCAGCCAAGTGATGCAATTCAGCCCGGATGCCAGAAGCACTGTTTATTTGGTTTGACGAATCAAAGGGATTACACAGAACCTCGCCTGTAAAATCATCATCGTCTGATTCTTTATCAACAAAATCCTCGATCTCGACGATCGTTC
>CAZWNW010000010.1:0-5050 GCA_964636255.1 uncultured Bacteriovoracaceae bacterium
AAAGGCGTGAGTCGATCCAGCTGTTCATCGGTTTCCAACCAAAGAAATTTTCCAAGCTTTTCAAAAACTGCTTCCGCTCGGTCGTCGCGAACTTCGGAATATAGGAGAGTCATAGAAGCATTGAAAGAGCTGGAGGTGCTAGGCATGGCTCGAATCAAAATGTGCTCGCGAGGAATGTAGGTCTTGATTTTTTCATAGGACAAACCTGCGCAGAGCGATATCCAGAGTTTTTTCTTTGCCGAATCCAGTCGAAGATCTTTGAAGATCGCATCCATCTGGTGAGGTTTGGCCGCCAGAATAATCACTTCGTTGTTTTCGATCAAAGCTTGGTTACTGAGGCCACAGGCAATCGCAAATTCCCGTCTAATTTCCTCAGCAGATGATTCGCGGGTGACCGATGCCTCCAGTTGCGCATCTACTAATGACTCTTTCTGCAGCCCTCGTAAAATGGACTTGGCCAATTTTCCACAACCCAAAAAACCAATTTTCATGGAACTCTTTATACACGAGGAAAGTGACTTTTACGTTTCCAAAGCATTCACTCAATCTAGGTTGTGTAGATAGAATTTCAATCGGTCTGCGCATGACTCTGGATCCGACCAGTATCCCCATCGGATGAGCGCGAGGCTGTCGTCCAAAGCCTGTTGGTAATCTTCTTTGCTTGGCTTCGAAAGTCCCAGGACTTTCAGTTTCCGCAGACGCTGAGCCCATTCGAATTCATAGTAGGGGACATTTTTTTTTGCGTAGCCACCGGAGTCGCGTAGGATCCCCGAAAGACTTCGATAAATATCGTCGGGTAATTGGCGCAGCCTCGAAGGGATCAACTGTGGGTTCATTGGGCGGCCATGCTCGTCGAAGGCATAGACCCATCTTCGTTCCTGCATAAGCGACCAAAAGTGCTCGTGATCCGAAAACCTTGAAAAATCTTCTCGTACTTCAATCAAAGCAGTGTGCTCACCGTGATAGTCCAGAGCCAAGAGGGCGTGGTGATAGTCAATGATGTAAAGCTCCCGATCGGGGCCCAGAACGACTGGTACGCGTTTTCGTTGACGATAGGCACCCAGCTCAGCAGGCGACATCAGCTGCAACTGGCGAAGTTTGCGTAAGACTTCCTCATTTCCAATAGCACCCTGAGTGGGATGCAATAAATCTATAGCTATTTGGCATTGGTGGCCGATCCGGATTGGGTCCAAACAGCCACCCGACGCAGGACTGCAAATGAAGATCAAAAACAGCACAAACCAGAGGCTGCGGAAGTCCCGAGGGTAGCAATGTCGGATTAGCGCGACAATGTTTGCGAAATTGTCGGCAGCCGGAAGTCGTTTTGTTGTGCTTATTGATGATGTGCTCATAAATATATACTATTTAAACTTTCCAAGTTTCGAATCGTTAGGCGTATTCTCGAGGAGGCCGCGAAGCAGTCAACAATCAAATCTTTTGCTCCAGTCGTTGCGCGCTATGTCTGAGAATTGGGCTAGGTGCCAGTCTGGCTACAACTCGAAGCCAGCCACATTCAGATTTCAAAGGCAGCTTTCGCATTGACTCTCGACCGCTGGGCGGGAATAAGTCGGAGCGAGCGAAGCAAGCCTTATGAAAATTAAAGCCGAAGACAACGGATCCACAAACAAAGTTTCTCGTCGTGACTTCATTTCCTTTATCGGCCTCACTGGAGCTAGCTTGGCGGCTGCTCAGTTCGCAGCTTGTTCAAGTCTTTTAAAAGTGCAATCTCTGCGCAGCTTTCCGACCTTAGGGCCCAAGTTGGGTGATGAACTTTTGGTGGCACCCGGCTTCTCCTATAAATTGTTGATCGCTTGGAATCAGGTGATTAATACGCGCGGTGAGACCTTTGGTTACAACAACGACTTTTTGAGTTTTATCCCCTTACAAAAGGAAAAGCCTGGCGACGGGCTCTTATGGGTCAATCATGAAAGTGTTCATCCAGGATTTGTTTCCGGGGATTGGGACCACGAGCGAAGTTTGAAACATGTACAAGTCGAGCAGAAGGCGGTGGGAGCTTCAATCATTCGGGTCCGCAAACAAATGGGTGAATGGACCTTTGTCCCGAATGATGCGCACAACCGCAGGCTTGATGCCACCACTCCGATCCCCATCGTTTCGCCTCGAGCGATCGCCGGCAGTACAACGGCCATCGGCACATTGGCCAATTGCGCTGGGGGCCAAACACCTTGGGGAAGTTTTTTAAGTTGTGAAGAAAACTACGCAGATTTTTATGGCGAACGAAAGATGGGCGAGACCTTGGTCTCCGCCGACCCCAAGGCATACAACTGGCAAAAACATTTTAGCCGTCCGCCCGAGCACTACGGCTGGGTAGTTGAGGTGGATCCCGTTTCCGGATCTGCGCGAAAGCTAAGTGCACTAGGTCGCTTTTCGCACGAAGGCGCGACTGTTGTGCAGGCCTCTGATGGTCGTTGTGTGGTCTACATGGGGGACGATGCTCAGGGTCACTTTATCTACAAATTCATAGCCGAAAATAAAAACTCCTTGGATCGCGGCAAGTTGTACGCTGCTGATACTCGCAATGGCCGGTGGCTCTCTTTGGATCTTGAGGACAGCCCGCTTTTGAAAAAAATCTTTCGAGATCAAACCGAGGTGCAGACTTACACACATGAGGCCGCTAAGGCCTTGGGCGCGACTCCACAAGACCGACCGGAAGATATCAAAATTCACCCGCTGACCGGAGATGTTTTTGTGGCACTTACAAACAACGCAAAAAGAGGCAATTTTCATGGTTCGCTTTTGAAGATCAAAGAAGATGAAAAGGACCCGCTGGCATTGCGATTTCAGGCAAGCGAGTTTTTGGCAGGCGGAAGTCTGAATGGCTTTTCTTGCCCTGACAATTTGCTTTTCGACCATAAGGGAAATCTGTGGATGACCAGCGATATTTCTGGCCGCAATGTGGGAAGCCCACGTTATCGTGAATTCGGCAACAACGGGCTCTTTTATATTCCGCTTCAGGGGCCCCATGCGGGAAGAGCCCACTTGGTGGCATCGGCGCCACGCGATGCTGAGTTTACTGGGCCGATGTTAGCTCCTGACCGCTCGAGTCTATTTTTGTGCGTGCAACATCCCGGAGAGTTAACCACTGATCCTGGCAAAGCTACTAGCCAGTGGCCGTATGGACCGGCTCAAGCACCGGCCCCGGCCGTGATCACCTTGCAGGGGCCGCAATTCGATAAACTTATGTCCTGATGAAAAGCCGACGGATATCTAGGCTTTTACGTTTTATCCAAAGCATCAATGTATTCTTGGATCTCGGATTCTGCCGAGGGCTCGAGTTCGATAACCTTCAAGAATGCCTTTCGAGCCTCGTCTTTGTTTTTAAGCGCTGCATGACAGTGTCCTAAAAATGAAAAGGCGTGTGCACCCGAGGGAGCAAGTAGTGTGAGCTGTTCGAAATCGGGGATGGCTTCCGAAAATCGATTAGAGCTGAATCGAATTTGTCCCCTGTTGAAAAGCCCCTCTAGGTTTTTTGGATCCAGCGCCAAAATTTCCGAATATTTAGCTTCGGCCTCTGGGAGCTTTTGAGCATCAAAAAGTATTGCCGCCTCTTCCAACTTTTTTCCCAATTCCTTGGTGAAGGCTAAACGCTTCTTATAGTCATCGGCTTTGTCGCTTTGGCCGGTGGCTTCCAGCAGTGGGATGAGTTGATCGTAGGCCTCAAAGAAGAAGGGTCCCTTTTCAATCGCTTGTGCCAGGGCCTCGATCGCGCCGATTTTGTCATCACGCGATTGCAGGATTTGAGACCGCATCCAAGCACAGGTGAAATAGTCTCGGCTATTTTGATTCTTTTGCAGTGCCGCAGCCGCAGTTTCTAGGCATTCGTCGATTTTTCCCATTTGCTCCTGGATTTCGGCCAAACGTGCCCAGGCCATTCCATATTCAGGATCAATTTTGGTGCATTGGATGAAATCAGATTCAGCCTTTGAAAAATCTTCCAACATCAGGTGGGCGACGCCGCGGTTAAAAATGGCATCGTAGTAATCACCTTTTGATCGCAATGCGTTCGTGAAGTGTTCGATGGCTTTTGGAAAATCTTTCCGTTCTAAGGCATCGAAACCGTGTTCAGTTAGCGTGGCAGCCTCCATGGCTCGCCTTTGGGGATCCGGTGATCGTTTTTCGGAGTCTTCGCTCATTTTTCTTTGCTCCTCGTCTGGCCCAATTTATCAGGCAATAGCAGGCCTGCACCCACTCATGCAGTCTTTCGTCACCAAAAATTCGACGCTTGCAGTGCAGTGACGAAGTTTAATTCAGTGATCGCAGTGCTCAAGAATGCTAGAGAAATGGCAAATGAGCGAGACCAAGCGAATCAACAAGCTCCTGGTGGATTTGGGGCTTTGCTCGCGCCGCGAAGCTGATCGGTGGATTGAATCCGGCCGCGTTGAAATCGCAGGCCGGAAGGCAAAGCTCGGCGATCAAGTCGGCGCCGATGATCTTGTTCTCGTGGACGGTAAACCGCTGGATCTCACTCAGAAACCGAAGGAGCTTTGGATCGCTTACCACAAGCCCGTCGGCGTGGAATGCACCGGTAATCTCAGTGTTCCCGAGAGTATCTTCAATCATGTCACCTTCCCGGATCGTGTGGTTTACGTCGGCCGATTGGATAAAAATTCTTCCGGTTTACTTTTGCTTACAAACCAAACTGATTTTGTGAATCTGATGTTGCGGTCGCGCTACGGTCACGAAAAAGAATATTTGGTGACAACAAACGGACCCGTCTTGGACAGTGCGTTGAAGCAATTGGCGCAAGGAATGGATCTGGATGATGGATTGGGAAAAACGCTTCCTTGTCGTGTGGATCGTAAGGGCGAGAACCATTTCCGCATGATTTTGACCGAGGGCCGCAATCGCCAAATTCGCCGGATGGTCGAAGCCATCGGCTTGCGGGTCAGCGCCTTGAAGCGCGTGCGTTTTCTAACTCTCCGACTTCATGATCTGGCAGTTGGTGCCTGGAGAGAAATCAGCCCCGACGAACGCTCTCAACTTTTGCTACTTGTCAGACGCTCAAGCCAGCGTGACTAGCATTCTCAAT
>CAZWNW010000010.1:5150-41159 GCA_964636255.1 uncultured Bacteriovoracaceae bacterium
TTGCACTCGTGATCATAGGAATTTCGGGAGTGGTGCTGATGAAGCTCATCAACACAAGCCTCAAAGCAACGACCAACGTCGCCAATAATGTCGAGTTTGAAGTCGTGAACACATCAGTCGATTTGTTACTAAAAAGCTCCAAACACTGCGCCGGATCGCTTCGAAATGCGGACAATACGCCGATCAAGCTGATTCCTGCTTCGTTGCCCGTAGCCACGGATCCAGATAGCGCGGTACCGATTCACAGAGTGATCTTAGGTGCCAACGCTATTCTTGATTTAAGCAAACCAGATTTGGGCGGCGGAATGAAATTCGCTGAACTGAATGTCATCGATGCTATCGATGACGGCACCGAAACGATTACTGGCGTCGTTTACAAACGTTACCTAGCCACTCTCCGACTTCTTGTACAAAAAGCCGAAAATTCGATGGGCGGAGATCATCGAAAACAAAATTTTTACGTGCCTCTGCTGGCCCATCCCACCTCACACGAAGTTCAAAGATGCGGATCAAAAAAATTGGGGGCCGGTGAGAACGTTCAATCGGGATTTTTAAAAGTCACGACTCCCGTAGCTGGCTGTAACGCGAATGGCTTCGGCCACACGGGATCGGGAAGCGCGGTCAACACCATCAACTTTACGCATGCTTTTTCCAATCCTCCGGCGGTATTTTTGACAGTCTACGAGCCCAATGGCAACGGACCGATCTCTTGCCGAGTTACCGATGTGACCAATACGAATTTCACATTCGAGTGTTATCCACCCAGTAACACCGATTGTGGAGCCGACGGAATTTCCTGGATGGCGATCGCTCAAGATGGCGTCGGCGGTGGCGGTGCAGGAGTGCCGGGAGGAATCGGAGGGCTGTGTTCGGGCGGAATCGCCATTGGTGATGTTCCACCGACCAATTGCAATACGCATATTTCCGGGGGGACGGGACGCGGAGTTGGACAAGTTTGCTTTGCATTCGGATCGACGGGAGCCAGCACGCCTCCGGGGGGCTCCTGTCCGGCGGGCTATCAGTTGATGCCAACCGTGCACACCTTTGATCATCCGACTTGTTCGAACGTGTCGGCGACCTATTGCGCGGAAGGCACGGGTTCACCGCCGGTTCCCAGTACGGATTTGAGTTCAGCGGGATGGATCTACTGCAAAGTCTGGCCCGGCGGCATGTGCGTGAAAAATTAAAGTTTTTGAAACAACATGGCGCAGTTTTTCTCTTTCTCAGCTTTTTATGGATGGCTGACATTACGATCTGAATCGGAGTGATCGGTGCTCACACTTCCTATAGCTTCAAAGACTTAGCGCTTTCGGCTTGCTCCCGGACGCGTCTTTTTCTATCTTCCCGCATTCCATGAAGAGTCGAATTTTCGGATCAGTCATTTTTTTCTTGGGCCTTTTGATCTGCTCTCTGGGCTATGCAAAAATAGACGGTGAGGACGAGAGTGGGTCTCAGTGTCACCAGGATTTAAGCAATGACCCATCAAAGAGGATGAAATCATCAAGTTACCAGCGCTTTCGTCAGGTTCTTGATGTTATTGAAAAGGATGCAGCACCCTTTCCCGGAATTGCCGCGCGCGTTGAGAATTTCATCAAACAAGACACCCGACGAAGTGCGTTTCGCATCCAGGCTCTGTTGAAAATTTTCCGGGAACACGAAGATGTAGGCGGAGATTTTAAAAAAGCCTTCAAAAAAATCAAAGCGTTTGAAGATCATTTGGGTCGCCTAACGGATAGTCGTAGTCTCTATCGGCGCGTGAGTGATTTGAATTTGCCTGCGCCTATTTTGTCAGCTGCGGGTGATGAATTAAACACGCATGAAGACGCACTTTTTCATTTTCTTGAAGATGAGTGGCCCTTGGGGACCGAGGCCGATTGGAAGAAAAAATACCGCAAGCGCTTTGATCAAGTGAACGGAAGCAAAGAGCGAAAATTCCTCATTCGATCTTTAATTTCTTACACAGAAAATGTGATCGAAACGCCCTATGATTTTACGAAGCTCCAAGAGGGCGTTCACGAATATCGACGCGACATTCGATGGATACTGTTGATGCTGCAAGCATCAGGTGGATTTTTTCAGTTGCGAGATGATCCCGTGCGCGCGCGTAAATATGAAGAATATTTGAAAGATAGCGGAGTCCCTGAGTCTTCCTTTGCGCAGATTCCCAATCTCTATGCAGAGTCGAATCCTTGTCTAATTTCGAAGCCACTTTTTCAAATGGTGACCTTGGCCGTATTCAAGATCGGTGATGCCAAGGATTGGGGAGAAGTTCAGGAAAATCTCGAACGCCTTTATCTGGCGGCTGATTATTCCACCGACGTTGCCCATCGCGAGTCCAATCGCATTGCCCGTGCCCAAGAGGGTTGGATAGAGCCCTTGCCCGAGGCCTCAAAATGGAAGACTATTGTTGATCGCGAAAAAATTCTTCCACAGCTAGTTGAAGAACTAGAAAATTGTTATTCGGCTCAGTAATTAATTTTGTTTTCACTGAACTGAGGATGTTGCCGGATGGCAAGCTCGAAAGCCGCGGCTTCGACATTCTTTGGAATGCGGCAGTCGCTGCGTTCCCAACGTTCAAGCCAGCGAGCATCAAGCAATTCTGTCTTCGCGAACGCAGGATGGGGATGAAAAAAGGCGCGCGTACTTTCCGATTTAGGCCCCGTAGGAGGACCTTTTTGAACCCAAAAACCTGAAGCCAGTAAATGTGCCCTGACCGCAGTTGAGGTCGAATAAGTGGAAAGCACGGTCTGTGGTTTTCTTAGGGCTCGACTTAGCCGCTGAAAAATTTCGAGAGTCCAAAACGAGGGATCTGATTTCAGCGAAAACGGATCAAAGAAAATCCAGTCCGGTGCCATCGCTTCGCGATATCTTTGATGGAAGTCGCCGGAATGCAATCGCCACTGAATCTTTCCATCCTTCGATCTCCACGAGGACTTACTCAAAATTTCGTGAGGAGCGGCGTGGCGCAGATGGGGAAATCGTCGAGGATGAAGTAGGGCAAGTCGAAGGGGGTCGAGATCAATCTCAAAACTTTCAATGATCGTGGGCGCTAAATTCGGATTCTCTAGATAGATCCCTTCTAATTTACGAATTGCCGCCATCACATTGTGGGCTGCCCCCATACCAACATCCCATAACACAAAGTCATCGTTTGTCTCAGTTAAGGCCTGGCGTTCCAGGGGATCCAAAACTGATGCGTAAAGTTCTTCTGCTTCAATATCGGGTGCAGTCACCGAGTGCATGATCTCGCCCGAACTGATTTGCTGAATGCTCGCGAATCCGGCATCAGCTTCATGTATACGAAAATCTCCCAGTTCATTGGCTTTCAATTTACGCCGTTTTTTCATTACCGGCTGAGTGATGGGGTTTTCCTCATCATTTTGCGACAAGATTGGCTGCCACTTCCTGTAAAAATCCGTAAAGCGATCATCAAGTATCGCCTGACGAATTCCCTTCATCAGTTGATGATAGAAAAAAACATTATGTGCACCCACGAGATGTTTTCCGAGAGTCTCGCCTACTTTGATGAGGTGGCGTAGATATCCGCGTGAATACCTTTGGCACGTAGAGCATGCGCAGTTCTTATCAAGAGCTTCTTCGGAATGAGTGTAGGCTCCGCGAGCTAATCGAATGCGACCATGTGAAGTGAAGGCGACTCCTTGCTCTCCTTGGGCGGTCGGTATGATGCAATCAAACATATCGACGCCTCGGTGAACGGCTTCTAAGAGGTCGATCGGTGTGCCGACTCCCATCAAATAGCGCGGACGATCACGGGGCAAGAAGTTCGTCGTAATGTCGGTGAAGTGTTCTCTTTCATCTTTGCTTTCACCGACCGCGAGACCGCCGATCGCAAGTCCGTCAAAAGGAAGTTCCCGAAGACATTCCGCGCTTTCCTTGCGGAGGTCTTCAAAAAGCGCACCTTGCACAATGCCAAAGAGGGCTTGTTTAGAGTCGCCCCGGGCTTCCAGGCTTTCTTTGGCCCATCTGTGGGTGGTGTTCATGGCATCGATGGCCTGGTCGCGATTTGAGGTTGATGCAATGCAGACATCAAGCGCCATCATAATGTCTGCGCCAATCGCCCGTTGAACTTCAATGCTCTTCGAAGGAGTCAAAAGGTGGGTGGCGCCGTCCAGGTAACTCTGAAAAGCGGCGCCGTTTTTAAGAATCTCGACTTTTTTGGATAAGGAAAAAACTTGAAAGCCTCCCGAGTCCGTTAGAACAGAGCCGTTCCAATGCATGAATCGGTGAATATCTCCAAAGGTTTTAAAGACTTCCACTCCAGGACGCAGCATTAAATGATAGGTATTTGCCAGGAGTATTTGGGAACCCTCGAGGGTTTCACGATTCAGGTGCCGAACACTGGCGAAGGTGCCGACCGGCATGAATATGGGAGTTTGGATATTTCCATGTAGTGTCTGAAACTCTGTAACGCGGGCTTTGCTTCCCGTGGCCTCCCTCAAAACGCGAAAATTCAATCGTGACATGTCGAAGCTTCTTTAATGATTTTTGGCTCCTAATGAAAGAAAAAGTGCCTGAATTCATGGGTCCATCCATTTAAAGGGGGGGCCGTCAGCCACCCGGCCAACTTTGCCAATGCCAAGCTGCCAATGCTCTGGCAGCATCCGTGGAGGATTTTTCGCGCCGCTATGTACAATACTTTCACAAATGTCTTTAGAATTTAGGTACTCATGAGCGCTTACGAACTTATCGGATATCCGCTGATCCTTTTGAGTTTGTTTCAGGCGACCCTCACAATCATTTGTTTTTCTCGATCTCGTGGCAACAAATTTGCGTTGATAACAGGAGTCACTGTTTTTACAGCGTCGGTCTATTCACTTTCTGCGGGCTTGGCTTACCTGCAGGCGGGAGCCGGTATCGATTATTCATTTGCTTATCGCAATTGCTGGATTGGTTGGGTAACAGTTCCTGCGGTTCAGCATCTGATTGTTCATATCTCCAACCAGGGCGGCATCCATCGTAAACTGCTTGTACCGATTAGTTATGTCTTTTGGATTGTTGTCTGGATTTTAGCGATATCGACGACCTATGTAGATTTGCCTCCAGCCCAGCTAATTCCCTACCAGGAGGTGGAGGCTCCCTTCGAAAAAATTCTCAGGGCGATAGCAATGGTTCAGACGCTCTACTGCGTTTACTTGGTTGCGGTTGCCTACCGAACTGTCTCTGGAGCTCGGAAACAGCGAATTCAGTATCTGCTCTTTGGATTTGCGACAAATGCTTTTGCGGCGATCGTCACCTCTTCTTTGATGCAACTGGCATTTGACAGTGTGTTTGATCCAGCGCTGACGAGTTTCTTTGGGATTTTACTTTCCGCCCCGCTCTTTTATTCGATGACTCAACTGCGTCTTTTTGACATTCGGGTGGTTGTTTCGCGCGTAGTCTCTACGGTGATCCTGACCGTCATGCTGGGGATTCTTCACTATGCGATGCTTTCATTCTTTATGAAGGCAGCGGGATTCGGGATTTCTGTAGTCCTCTCGTCTGCCTTGACGGGGCTTCTTCTTTTTTTCACTCCGGCGCTGGATTGGGCTCGGGCATTTAGTTTTCGACAACTCTCTAAGCGATCTACGGGCACTCACTTGTTGAAAGATCTAAGTGGTATCATGATCACCTCGACCAATACCGATGATCTTTTTCGACGTTTTGGCGATCGTTTGCGTACGGGGCTGGGCATCGAATCCATCTGTTTCTACACTGCTGAAGAAAACGACTATGCGCTGAAGCATTGCTCTGGTGAAAGCGCAAAATTTATCGAAAATAACCTAAAGATCGCAGGCGATGGGGTTTTGAGCAAAATTCTCTTGGGGGAGAAGCAAATATTTGTCAAAGACGAATACGTGCAGACAGATCTCTATGGCGTTCGTCAAAATACGCGCGGGATTCTTTCCGAACTTGATGATTTCGCTAACGATGAGCTTTTGGTTCCGCTTGCAGCTCGCGGTTCAGTAGTGGGAATCATGGCGATGGGATTGAAGGCGGATGCCGGAGTTTATTCTCGCGAAGACCTTTCCGTTCTTGAGGCTGCAGGAAGCCAAATTGGACTAGCGATTGAAAACGCGCGGCTCTTCGAGCAAGCCGTGGGTGACGGGCTTACGGGCCTTTATCACCAAAAGTATTTCAAGATTCGTTTGCAGAGTGAAATCGTACGCGCGCGCCGCCATGGCAACTCTTTGGGGCTCTTGATTCTGGACGCTGACCACTTCAAGGCCATCAACGATAATTTTGGTCACGTCGTAGGTGATCATGTTTTGCAAGGCATCGCCGGAGTTCTGAAATCCACTTTTCGGGGCGAGGATGTATTGGCTCGGTATGGTGGTGAAGAGTTCGCAATCTTGTTGATTGAACCCTCGCCCACTTCCGTCATGGAAGTGGCGGAACGACTGCGTCGCCGTATTTCTGAGCAAGATTTTCATCAGTCTTTAAAAGTCACAGTCAGTATCGGTGCCTACATATTTGATCCGAAGAACCAGCCAGCAGCTCGGCAGCTGCGGGAGCTGGATGTTATTGACCGTGCCGATAAAGCGCTCTACCGCGCTAAACATTCGGGACGAGACCGTGTTTGTCTCTATGACGAGAATGATACGCGCGTGCAGTCTTCGACCTAGGTCCTTGAAGACATTTGTGATAAAAACCGGGCCCCATGTTCGCAGGTTTTGAGCAATTTTTTCAAGAGGTTCAAAAGGCGGCGCTCCCTGCGGTTTGGTCCAAGGGTGTGACTCTGGTGCGTGCCGAAGCCTCGATCGTTTGCGATAGCCAAGACGAAGAAGAAGTCCTGCTCCGTTTGCTAGTTAAGAACCAGGCTGTGAGCCCGCGGGTGAAGCTCTTTCCTCAGGAGCAGCAGTGGGATTGTGATTGTGAAAGTGACGACGATCCTTGCGCACATGTAGCCGCTAGTATGATCGCCATCAAACAAGGGCGCACGACAGATGTTACTTCTGCAATTTCAGGGCAGGCGAGCGAACTTAGTGATGTAGGACACCTTGTCTATCGCTTTCGGACAGTCCCAATGCCGGCCGTTTCGCGATGGTCCTCGCGCAGCTCGAATTCTTCTGCGGGCGTGCCAGAGCCCCTTCTGGGTCTCGCATTGGATCGCTATATAGTGGCCGCCGGTCGAGAACAGAAATTAACGCAGAATCTTCGCTCCTATGTAGCCGGTCAAAATGCAGGACGGGTCGATGGTCTTAAGGTGGCGGCTAGTAAATCGGATTTTGCCGTTGACCTCGTTTTAGGTAATCCCAGTGAACATCCTTTGGACCGCCAGACTTTGCTAAAGCTCGTTCGGACCCTGGAGTCTTTTGACGGACTGACTTTGGATGCGAAGCCTCTTCGATGTTCAACTCAGCTGATCGGCACTCAGGCACGCTTGATTGACGATGGTGTTGGCTGGCGTCTACTTCGATTTCAAAAGCTTGAGATTGAGAAGAAATTTTCCGGCGGCTTCGTACTCGCAGGAAATCGCCTTCATCCGGTGGAGCATTCCAAGCTGACGCCACAAGAAGATGAGGCTTTGACCACAAGCGGTCGTTATTATCCGCCCGAGGCGGCTTATCGATTGGCCTCTGAAATATTGCCCGCACTGGAATTAAAAATTCCGGTGGAAGTACTCAGTAAACGTTTGCCGCGCCGACTCAGCTTGGAACCACGGATAGTTCTAAGTACCGAGGTCCTGTCCAATTTTGAACTCAGCGTGGTCGCACGTTTAGTTTACGGAGAAAAGGGATCCTCGCCCCTGGCCTATGTCCAGGATCAGCGCCTGATCCCCTTGGCAGAAAGTGGGAAGAATCTGCGGGATAGTCCGCCGATTGTTATTCAGCGGAATGAGTCAGAAGAGCGACAGCTGCTACAAAAATTGCAGCGCGAACTGCAACTACAAAGTGGCCGTCCCGTCGAATTTGGCGCACACGCCGCTCTGGAATTCATGGAGCGAGCTAAAGGTTGGGAAATTGAGGGGGAGGGACTTCGGGTTTTTTGTCGAAAGCCCACTCTTGAGCCACAGCTTATTGTAGAGGGTCGCCGCTTCGAGGCGCATTTCGGAATTCAATTTGAAGGAAAGAGTTTTAGCGCGGATCCTGCACGAGTATTTCAAGCCTGGCGTGACGGGCATGATTCGGTTCCGCTGATCGAGGGCGGCTGGGCACAACTGCCGCGTGATTGGTTGCGACGCTTCGGAAAAACTTTGCAGAATTTGTTGGAAGCGCGAGACGAAAACCGTGAATTGGCACCGCACCAAATGCCGGAGCTTGCACGCGTTTTCGAAGAGGTGGGTCAGGTCGCTCCCATTTCATTGCAGAAGTTACGAGAGAAACTAGAGAATTTTTCCGGCATCCCAGAATATCCTTTACCGGCGGACCTGCAGGCGACTCTCCGCAGTTATCAACGCGCAGGTGTTAATTGGCTCTGCTTTTTGCGCGAGTCGAATCTGGGGGGATTGCTTGCAGATGATATGGGACTTGGAAAAACTCTCCAAGCAATTTGTGCCCTAAAAGGCCGAAGCCTTGTTGTGGCACCTACTAGTGTTTTGCACAATTGGGCGTCCGAACTAGAGCGCTTTAGGCCTTCACTAAGGGTCTCGGTTTATCATGGCGGACAGCGAGAGTTGAGCAAAAGTGCTGATGTGATCCTGACGACTTATGCCTTGGCTCGGATCGATCAAGATCTCATAGCGGCAGAGATTTGGGAAACCGTTGTGCTAGATGAAGCACAAAATATTAAGAACCCCCACAGCCAAGTTTCCCGAGCAATTCATCGAATTCAAGCAGATTTTCGGATCACCCTATCGGGGACGCCGATCGAAAACCGACTTGACGACCTGTGGAGTCAATTCCAATTCGTGAATCCGGGATTCTTGGGAAGCTATGAAAATTTTCAAGAAAGCTACGTGCGCCCAATTGCGCGTGCCGATCTTAAAGCTGCCGAGAGGCTGCGCACACGCGTAAAACCCTTCATTTTGCGCCGCCTAAAGCGCGAGGTTGCTCCTGAGCTGCCTCCTCGCACTGAAAGCGTTCTCCGTGCAGAGCTCAGTCGTGAAGAACGAGATGTTTATGAATCCGTACTGGCCGCAACAAGGAAAGAGGTCGTGGCGAAATTGAGTGAGGGCAAGGCGGGCAGCATGATGCAGGCTCTGGAGGCCTTGTTGAGATTAAGACAGGCGTGTTGTCATCGGGCCCTTTTGCCCGGTCAATTGGCCAAAGGTAGTTCAAAAGTGGACCTTCTTTTGGAAACACTCCAGGAGAGCTTAGAAGAAGGGCATCGAAGCCTAATTTTCTCGCAGTGGACCTCGTATTTGGATCTCATCGCGGCTGAGCTTGCTGCGCGAAATATAAGATATTCCCGCATCGATGGCTCCACTCAGGATCGCAGCCGCATTGTTCAAGAATTTCAGGCCAGTGACGGGCCGCCGTTAATGCTTCTGTCACTCAAGGCGGGCGGCGTGGGACTTACTCTTACTGCCGCTGATCACGTTTTCATTATGGATCCCTGGTGGAATCCGTCCGTTGAGGATCAAGCCGCGGACCGAGCACATCGCATTGGCCAAGAAAATCCAGTTTTAATTCATCGACTCATTTGCAGCGAGACTGTGGAAGAGAAGATACTCATACTTCAAAAAAAGAAGCAGGATCTTGCGCGCTCTGTATTGGATGGCGCAGAGGGAGCTTCTTCGCTGAGTCGCGAGGATATCATGGAATTGCTGTCCTAGGTTGATTGTTAAGCACTTGGGAAACGCGGCTTTAATTTTGAACTGCGTTCATCGTATTCAATCGTGCGCCCGCATTTCCGACGCGGTCTTTGAGGGTCGCAATGCGATCCGCCCCACCGATGATGCGAGTCTTTAACTCCGAAATTGAAATCGATGGATGACGTGCAAAGAGCAGCGCAGCTGTCCCGGACACGTGAGGTGCCGCCATGGAGGTTCCCGAGGATGTGCCGTACTGATTTCCGGGAAGTGTTGAATAAATCGCGACTCCGGGTGCCGCTAAATGGACGCGATTTTTTCCATAGTTTGAAAATGGGGCGAGTTCGTCGCGGTAGTCGCTAGCCGCAACCGATAGAATGTTGGGAAGATTGTAATTTGCCGGATAGGAGGGGTGAGTATCGTTGTTGAGTCCATCGTTTCCGGCGGCGGCAACTACAAGTATTCCCTGCTCAGAGGCGCGTTTCAATGCGGCTTCAAGAATGCTGGAGCGTCCAGGACCGCCCCAACTTGCATTAAGTACCTGTGCGCCGTTTGCGATTGCCCAATCAATTCCCGCTACGATTCCAGCCAGATCTCCATCACCATTCCGATCCAGTATTTTGATGGCCATTAATGAAACCTTCCAGCTAACTCCCACGAGGCCGAGTCCATTGTCTCCCACGGCTCCGATTGTTCCGGCGACATGGGTGCCGTGACCATTGTCATCTTGCGGGGGGAGGCTTGGATTAAAGCTATTGTAGCCGTGAGTGAAATCAGCGGAAGCCGATGATCTCCACAGATTATCTTTAAGATCCTCGTGTTCCAGATCAATGCCAGAATCCAAAATCGCGACAACGACTTCATGGGAGCCACGTTCGAAAACCCAGGCGCCTGTGGCCTTGACGTCGGCGCCGGCAATTCCGCGTTTCCCATATTCCACACTTTGTCCCCGATTGCGCATACCCCAGAGCGACGAGAAGTAGGGATCAGCCGGCAGCAGTTCCGCAAAATTTAAAGGTGCACGAGGTGCGGGCGTCACGGCTTGCTCCTCGCTGGCATCTGTGGGGCGGCGTGCACCGGAGGAACTTGAGTAAATATAATTTGGTTCGGCGTGAAGAATAAAGTCTTGAGTGGCTAGTGCAGTTTCCACCGAAGAAAAGGCACTGTTTAAACCGAGGCTCCGAAAACGATTCATGGCACTTTTACTTTTTGCTCGGATCTTGAAGACGCGTCGTTGACTGTCGAGACTCTTTTCCACAGTGAAGCCCAACGGACTAAGGGAAGATTCGTCGCCCTCATCTTTGATGGTGACCACCCAGCCTTCGCCGAGAGGCGCAGCGCGGAGACTTTCAGAGGAAATCAGCAATGCAGAAATAGCGCTAGCAACAACGATCCCACGTCGAAAACTTGTCATAGAAGAATAGTTTAACTGTCATTGCACGCTTTCTGACGTCAGCAAATTGTCTGCCGTCTTTACTTTTCTTTCATATGCTTTGAAATGAAAAGATTTTTCCCGACCTCGTCATCGTTATGACACCCAGTTTTTTTTTGACCCGCCTCTTATACAGTGAAGCTTTAAGGGGGATTCGTAATGAAAGAAATATTTCGTGGACTGCCCATCTTGGGTCTTTTATTTTCCTGGAGTGCTAACGCTGCCGATTACATCGTGAAGTACAAGGACAATAAAAACAAAGGTGCCTTCGTACATAGTTTCGCAAATCTAAAAGTTCTCGACACGCATGATGCGGGTCGCCTTGTTAAGGTCGAGATCCTTAATGAAAAATCGACCGCAAAAACTCTTGCGCGTCTGATGAAAAATCCAAACGTCGAATACGTTGTTGAAGATTTCAAACTCAAAAGCTTTTCGAATACCCCCATCGATCTCGAAGGGTTGCGCCAACAGTGGGCTTTGGAAAAAGTACGCGCCGCAGATGCATGGGCAAAGGCTGGTAACAAAGGTTCGCGTAAAGTGACGATCGCCGTGATCGACACGGGCGTGGATTACAATCATGAGTCCCTCGCTCCCAACATGGTGCGCGGATATGATTTCAAGGATAATGATTCAGATCCGATGGATGATGTCGGACAACGTAACCCGGGCCATGGCACGCATTGTGCGGGCATCGCAGGTGCTACGGGTGCCGTAGAAAATGGAATTTCTGGCCTTGCGGCGGAAGTTTCCATTATGCCTCTTCGTTTCTTGGGCGCTGATGGATCTGGTGACTTAATGGCCGGCATCAAAGCGGTCGATCATGCGATCACCAACAAGGCCGACGTGATCAGCGCAAGCTGGGGCGCGACTGTCTCTGCTTCACAAGCCCAGCCTTTGATCGAAGCCGTAAAACGCGCTAGCGATGCGGGTGTGATTTTCGTTGCAGCTGCGGCAAACGACGGTCGTTCCAACGATTCGACCGGCGTATTCCCGGCCAATGCCGTTTTCGAAAACACGATCACGGTCGCTGCATCTGGTCCGAATGACGAGAAGCCTCAGTGGTCAAACTTCGGAGTGCATAACGTTTCGTTGTCAGCACCCGGTCTTGATATCATGAGTACTCTTCCCGGAAACAAGTACCAAAATCTATCGGGCACTTCGATGGCGACGCCCCTAGTTTCTGGACTCGTCGCTCTTTTGAAGGCGCAAGATGCGAGCCTCACGGGCGAGCAAATCCGAAGTATCTTGCAGACTACGGGCGCGAAAGTCGGAATCGAAACTGCCTGTAACTGCCGCATTGACGCTTTGGGTGCGGTGACTGCTGTTCAAGATAAAGCCGTGATGGTGGTGACACCTGCAACATGGTCGCTGGATTTGGGCACGACACGCCAATTCAGTGCCTGGAATGCAAAGGGAAGCCTGAATTTCGAGAGCAGCAACCCCAGTGTTGCGACGATCGACGCTAGCGGATTGTTGAAAGCGGCCGCTGTTGGCGAAACTACCGTAAAAGTGATCGATGCTGAGGGTGGAACTGCTGTCTCCAGCACAATCCGCATTAAAGAAGCCGGTGGTGGTGGCGGAAGTGATGGCTGCCCATTGGACGACCCTATGATGTGTCAGGCGCTTTGCGGCATTATGCCGGATCTCCCCTGGTGTTCACTTTAATTTGAGCTCAATTCCTAGGCCCGGCATCCTTTGATTGAGGGTGCCGGGTTTTTTTATTTCTTACTTTTCTTCATGCGGGGACGACTATAGAAGTGAAGGCTTATGAGCGAAGCTTTTACTTTTGACGATATCCTGTTGGTCCCTTCCTACAACCATTACGAGTCCCGCCGTTTGGTCGATATCTCTTCGACGGATCGCACCTCGAAATTGCGTCTTGATCTCCCGGTCATCAGCTCCAACATGGACACCATTACGGAATCTGAAATGGCAAATTTTATGAGCTCCAAAGGGGGCATGGGTGCTCTTCACCGTTTTTGCAGTGTCGATGAAAATGTAAAAATGTTTCGCGCCTGCAAGGGCCCAGTTTTTGTATCGATCGGAACCACGGATAAAGAGCTCGAGCGTGTCGAGGCTTTGATGGCCGCTGGCGCGCAGTATTTTTGCTTGGATGTTGCGCATGCGCATGCTCGTTATGTCGGCCGCATGTTGAAAAAAGTTCGCGACATCGTCAAAGACAACGCCTGTCTTTTGGCGGGAAATGTCGCCACCTATGCGGGCGCAGACTATCTTGCCTCGTGTGGCGCAGACATGATCAAAGTTGGTATCGGCGGTGGATCGGTCTGTACGACACGGATTAAAACGGGCTTCGGAATCCCAACCCTCTATTCAATCAAGGAATGTTCGCGTGTGGATCGATCGTTGGTAGCCGATGGGGGACTTCGAACGCCTGGTGATATTGTTAAGGCGCTCGCATTCGGCGCAGACTTCGTCATGTTGGGTGGGCTTTTTGCCGGCACCCGACCCACTCCGGGCGATGTGGTTGTTGTGAATGGGAAAAAGGTAAAAAACTACCGCGGCATGGCCTCGCGCGAAGCCCAAGAAGATTTTGTGGGCGTCATGTCCGATTGGAAAACTGCGGAAGGTGTTTCTACTCAGGTCCCCTACCGTGAAGACGAAGAAGCGATCATGGCCGACATTATTGGTGGACTTCGTAGTGGTTTGACCTACGGCGGATCGTCTACAATTCGCGAAATGCAGCGAAAACTCAGCTACATTGTGATCACCCAGGCCGGCCGCCTGGAAAGTTTGCCTCATAAGACTTTTAGCTAAAAATCCTTTCTTAGCTGTCGCTCGCTTGAGATGGCATTGGCAAAGTGCTGTGGCAGGCTTGCAGGTCTTCGATGATCGCATCAATGCCATCCAGTTTTACTTTGCGAGATTCCGCACGACGGCACCATTGGAGATAATTATGGAGCGAGCCCACTAAGGGAAGATGCTTTTGGTAGGCCCTTTGCATCTCCGTATAGTTTTTTCCCTCGCACACAGATCGAATGGCATGGCCGTAGCTGCCGTTATCCCGAAAATACCGGCAGTAACTTTCAAGTGTTCCCTGGGCACGACCGACCGTGTTCAGCTGGGGAACTAGCTTTGAGACGTTTGAATAAATATTTTGATAGTCCGAATCTGGCAAAACATCTGCGCTGACGGTGATCGCACTAAGGGCCTGCGGAAGATCTAATTTTCTGCTAGCCGGTGAGATGCCTGAATGACTCTTTGCGATGGCCCGTACGATCACACGTGTCGTAGAGTGAATGCTGGATCCTCGCATTCCGCCGCCTTCTAAATTCTTCAGCGTTTTTTCGCCGGCCCGGATATGCCAGTTCAGAAAGCGCGGAGAAAGATTTTCGTAGAAACGATGAGACAAATCTTCTTGGTCACGCATGATCGCCATTCGCAGCGAATCTGAACGAGAGCCGACCAATTGTTTGAGGCGAGCGATTTGTCTTTCGCCCCACATTTTACGTTCCAGAGTTCCGTCCAACCATTCGACGGGATTTATTGGTCGGCCTTCTAGGTCAATGACTTTGTCTTTCGCCTTCTCCACTAAACTTTCATGGGCCCGCTCGTAGAGGGCCAAGCTTCTGCGATTTAAGTCGCGGAGAATTTGCCGGCTAGATGCGTTGACTGCCTCAAGGCGCTCGCTGAGCCTGTCGGCCAAGCAGTTTTCAAGATCCGGGATCAATTCACTCAAAGCCGAATCAAGTGAGGTGACTTGAAGAAAATCATTTGGAGCCAAATCACGGAGCACTTCCTCATCGCTACGGATGCGCTGCCTCTGAGCTTGAAGCGGGCTGGATTTACGCCGCAGTAAATCGCTGAGCGAGCTGCAAGCTGCAAAGCCCTTTAAACTCTCGGTTGATTGGATGTGATCGGAAGTTTTTTCAATCAAGGTTTTCAGCTGAGACGTGGCGGCATAGAGCTGATTTCCGACCTCGACATAAGTTAAATCTAGAGGTGGATAGATCGGAGTGGCAGCGGAAATCTTCAGAAGTTTGATTTCAAGCTCGCTATTGTAGCGTTCGTAAAGTTTCATTTGCGCTTCAGGCTCCAGGCTGCCATCGATTTCGCGGCGGATATCTTGAAAAACACAAAGCGATCGAATGTAGAGCTGTCGATGATCAAGATTATCGAAGTCATAGCCCCCTCGAATGTCATCGATCACTTCATTAACGAGTTTTAGTATGGAGGCAAAAGCGCTGCCACCGATGGCAATCGGAATGCTGTAGGGACCTGTGAAGGTCGCGGCTGCAGAGGTCGATTCTTGAACAAGGCTCGCCACTGAGTTCAGGAGTGCCGGTGTGTCGCTTGAATTTACGCAGTCACGCTCTTTTTTTAAAGCGCGCATCAGGCCCAGGACTTGGTCTGAGAGGCTACGATTGTAGTTCATGATGGTTTGAGCCTGAGAAGGTGAAGTGGCGGAAACCGTCGAAGTTTGCACCAGATTTTGAATTACGAGGCGTTCATTCGAAGACGATAAAAGCTCCAAATTTTGGAGTTTTGCTTTCACTTCCATACACCCCTCTTTTGGAAAGGCGCTGCTGCGAAAGGAACGCAGATTGTCGATCAGTGATTCATAGGTGGGATGAGGGACTGGACAGCTGGGGCGAATCCCAAGATTTTTCTTGGCATCCTTTGCTCCGGCACTAGCATTATTGCCAATCAGAGCCAATAAAGTGAATGAAAACAATATCATGAACCTACCCATATTCCACCTCTTTCGAAGGGGCTAGTAACTTGCAATCCATGGCGTCAACGCGAAAAGTCTTACACGCGAACGAATAGGTCCCGGGGCCAAGCTTTCATTTCTGGGGCAATGAGCCCCTGAATGTCAGCCTTTTGACGGTCTTTGGCTCCACTCAGCTTCCCAGCCATTTTTTCCGAAGAGATTCCTATGGCTCTCCTACTTTTGACTGCAGTGCTTTTGGGCGGCTTAACGGCCTGCCAATCGACACGTCCAGCAAAGGAAGAAGCCGTCGACATCAGCAGTGAAACTCAGGCGGAAATTCTTTTGCGTGCGGAAATGACTTGGGTCCAGAGGGCCGAAGCGCTTCACGCCTTTCTGTTGGATTACTATGGCAATCCCCGCGCCTATAAGGCGCGCAATGTTTTGGGTTTGCCGGAAATGCAGAGGCTTATTTTGAAAAACCGATCGGAAGGATGGCAACCCCACCTTCAAGATCGAAGCATTCGCGTTTCATGGTCGATCGATCGGGCGGCGACCGAAGTCGATCCCTCCGCGGCCTCTCCCGTGAGCGACTACCAATGGTCATTTTCTGAGGACTGGATGATACGCTTTCGCCAAAGAATCCATGGTTATCGGCGTGCCTTTGGAACGGGTCTAGATGGTTTGGCCCTCTGGATCCTACCTAAAGCTGACTTCGAAGGACGTTTTCCCTTGTCCGTTCAGGCTGAACTTGCAGAGATTGGGGTCGTGGTGACCCATCCCGGCCGCGCTTTTTTTCCCGAGGAAGGAATACTTACGAAGGCTCTCAGCATCGATGAGAGCGGAGTCTATTTAGAGGCCACCCTGGCTGATCATTTGCGAGTGCGACATCGGATCAATTTATTGATCAATGATGTGCCTTCCTTTGAAGTTGATTCCAGTCATCGCTTTTTAAATCGTGAACGTGTTCGTCGAGCCGCCGAGAAATGGCTTCAAGAGCTTCAAGCGACGCCGGAATTGGATCCACAGAGGCTCCAAGGACTCGAAGTCCACTTGGCAGGCGAAGCAGCTGGGCGACTGGAGTCGATTGAATGGTTGGATCGCACTCTCTTCGAAAGTGAGCGATTGGTCGGCGAGGACTTGGATCGAGGTTTTAAAGGCCTGTGGGACGCCTATCTCAGAAAACAGCTCTACGTTGCCCGAGTGCCGGGACTCGAATACCAATCGGATCCAGACTTTTTGCGCTTTTTGGATGATCTTGTGGAAATCTATTTGGATCAGCCCGTGCGTGATCTTGCGCGGAGCCCCAGTGGCGCTAGACCTCAGGAGTCACGAGCAGGGCGCCTTAGCTTGGAGTTCGATGAAAACGGGCCCGTTTTGGGACTCATTCCTTAGTCTCTAGGGACCTGAGAGTTTCTGCCGACCGCCGAACATTGTTTGAGGATCTAAAAACTGTCTTGGCGCGGCCAGAGGCCAAGACTATAAAGCCGAGGATGCAGGCCTCAAAATCTCCTCTGAAAAAATCATATCTTTTAACACCCGGTCCGACGACTCTCCCCGAGTCCGTCGTTAAGGCATTTGCTCAGCCGATCCTTCATCACAGGACTAAAGATTTCGAAGATCTTTTTTTCGAAACTGTTGAGGGAATGAAAGAAATTTTTCAAACGTCTCAGGATGTTTTATTGCTCACCGCCACGGGCACTGGTGCGATGGAAGCCTCGGTCACCAATCTTTTTTCTCCCGGCGAAAAAGTGATCACGGTCAATGCCGGCAAATTCGGAGAACGTTGGACAAAACTCGCGACAGCTTTTGGATTGAAGCCCGTCGAAATATTCGTCGAGCGAGGGAAAAGCCTGAAAATTGCGGAACTGGAAAAGGTGATCGCAGCCAATAAAGACGCCGTCGCCATTCTTTTTCAAGCTCACGAAACTTCGACTGGTGTGGTGCTTCCGACACAGGAAATCTGCGCACTGGCTCAAAAAAGCGGCATGTTGAGTCTGGTCGATGCGATCACGGCTTGCGGTGCTTTCAATATTCCGATGGATGCATGGGGAATTGATGTCATGGTCGTGGGTTCACAGAAAGCCATGATGATTCCACCCGGCCTGGCTTTCATTTCTCTGAGTGAAAAAGCTTGGAAGAAATCAGCGGAATCTAAACTTCCGCGCTTTTATTTTGATCTCGCCAAGGAGCGAAAGGCACAACAAAAACGCCAAACAGCGTGGACCCCAGCAGTCTCCTTGATTCAGGGATTACAAGAAGCCATTCGATTGATTCGTGAAGAGGGTCTGCAACACCGTTTTCGCCGTCACGAGATTTTAGCGAAGGCAACACGGGCGGGAATTCAGGCCCTTGGTCTTGAATTGTTTGCAGAGGAACCTTCTCCCTCGGTCACATCCGTTCGCATTCCCGAAAGCCTAGCGAATGCTTCGAAAATTCCGACGATCATGCGGGAAAAGTACGGTGTTTCCATTGCGGGCGGCCAGGACGAGCTGAAGGGCAAAATTATTCGCTTTTCCCATTTCGGATACATCGGTGAATTCGACATCACTACGGGAATGTCTTGTTTGGAAATGACGCTAAACGATTTGGGTTACAAGGTTCAGTTCGGTTCAGCTGTTGGTGCTGCCTTGAAGGTCTTTGCAGAAGAAGGATTTCGCGCGTGAGCCACAAGGTCTTGATCTGTGATGGCATGGATGCTGACGCCGTTGAAATTCTTAGAGCCTCAAAATCCCTCTCGGTCGACTTTCGTAAAAGCACCCCGCTTCCTGATTTGTTAGCAGCCCTTCCCGGTGTTGAAGCTCTTGCCATTCGTTCAGCGACTACGGTCACGAAGGAAGTTTTGGACGCAGCCCCGGATTTGAAACTCGTTGTGCGTTTGGGGGCGGGTGTTGATAACATAGATTTAAATTCTGCGCGGGCAAAGGGAGTCGCGGTGATGAACACCGCTTCCGCCAATGCTCTATCCGCAGCAGAGCAAGCGATTGCATTGATGTTTTCCCTTTCACGCCATGTCGCTCCTGCCTCGGCATCACTCGCCAAAGGGGAATGGCGGCGCGCTGATTTTGTAGGCGTGGAATTGGAAGGCAAAACACTCGGGATCTTAGGTTTGGGCCAGATCGGAAAGATTGTCGCAAAGAAAGCGCTAGCCTTGGGGATGAAAGTTTTGGGATACGATCCCTTTATCGAGAATCTTAAAGAAACTGAACTCAGCAATGTTGTGATCAGCAAAAACCTCGATGATCTTTTGCCCCTTTGTGATTGGGTCAGCCTTCATTTGCCAAAGAATAAGGATACTGCAGGGCTTTTTAACGAAACACGTCTGAAGCGTATGAAAAAAGGCGCCCGTCTGGTGAATGCGGCTCGTGGTGGTGTGATCGTAGAAAGCGATCTCATCAAGGTTTTGAATGAGGGACATTTATCGGCGGCGGCCTTGGATGTTTTTGAAAAAGAACCGCCCCAATTCCCCAATCCTTTATTTACCCACGCAAAGATTTTGGCCGTTCCACATTTGGGTGCATCTACCGTGGAGGCCCAGGCCCGTGTGGGAAGTGTTGGTGCCGAACGCATCATTGCCTTCTTCGAGCGTAGTGACCGATCGACATCTCTTACGGGCTGAGCTTAAAGCTTTGTCATGACCGCAAGCCCCAGTCCCGAGCTTCGCTCGCGGGCCGTTTTTTTGCTCTTTATGGCCACAGTTTTTTGGGCCTTTAGTTTTCCTCTGCTGCGTGCACTTTTCATGTTGCAAGAGGAATTGGCTCCCGAGTTAGGCAGCTGGGCGACAACCGGAGATGTGATTCTTTTTCGTTTTGGAGTCGCAGGAATATTTCTTGCGCTGTGGTGTGGAAAAAAATTGCGCCAGACCCGATGGCTCGAAATTGAACAAGGCATCGGCTTGGGACTTTTTGGCGGCGTCGGGCTCTTGTTCCAAATGGATGGACTTTCCTACACGACAGCCTCCACTTCGGCCTTTCTCACTCAATGCTATTGCGTATGGCTTCCTCTGCTAGCAGTTGCCCGCCGACAACACCGTTTTACCTGGGACATTTTGCTTTCCACGATTTTAGTCGGCGTAGGTGTCGCGATTCTCTCCAACATGGATTTTGCGACCTTTCGTTTGGGTCGGGGAGAAGTTGAGACCATCATCGCCAGTGTTTTTTTTGCGGGCCAAATTCTCTGGGTCGAGCGGCCCAAATACGCCACCAATCGCACAAGTCTGGCGACAGTCGTCATGTTTTTTGTGATGGCGGTTTTGGGTCTTCCTTTCCTCTTTTTCGGAGGTCAGGCCTTCAGCTCCCATGGGAAAATATTCGGAAGCCCAGAAATTCTTGGGCTAATGACGGCACTCATGCTGATTTGTACTTTCGCGCCTTTCCTCCTAATGAATCGCTGGCAACGTTATGTCGCGGCTCACGAAGCTGGCATCATCTATAGCATGGAGCCAATTTTCGCGAGCCTCTTTGCCGCATTTTTGCCGGGTCTATTGTCACTCTTGCTTTTGGTCGCTTATCCCAACGAAGAAATTACGCGCGAACTTTTTTGGGGCGGTAGTCTGATCACGGCCGCAAATCTGATTTTACAAGTGGCTGCAAAACGCCGACGCATCCGCCACGCCGGAGTTTAAATCGCACTAGTTGCGCGAGCAGTAGCTTTTCCAAGCCCTTTGCGTGATCGCTAAGTCGTCTCGCGCGCTTTCTGGTTCCCAGGCCCACTGAGGCTCCCAGTTCCACTCCGTAAGTGCGGTTGCTGTGCTCTGATCTTCGTTCTCTCGAATGCGAAGGACTTGGTTTCTGTGGGGAAGGTTACTGTCGACCAAGGAAATTGTGAGCATGTTATCTTTTCGAATGGTCTCGAAGGCAACAATGGAATGCTGCCGAAAAAGTCCTTCTTTTGTATAAATGAATTGGGTTCCGCCTTCTTCAAGATCCCGCTCAATTTTTCGGCCCCACCTAAAGATCTCGTGAGGACTAGGTTTAGTTTTGGCCCACTGGGACCAGATCGAAGGTTTGAGAGCGTCTTTGGCCTGCTCGCGAACCATGATCTGAAGAATCAAGTCGCGGTAGGCATAGCTAAAGCTGTACCAGTTAGGAAAAGCTGGAAGCTCAACGACCTTGCCCTTATAGAGTTTTATCAAACGGCGCTCGACTTCGAAAACACTCAACTCTTTCTGATCCGGCCGAAAAATTGCGCGTTGCCAGGCTGCCTGTTGAAAGCGTGAATGCCACCAGCAAAGTCCGCCCAACATAAGTCCCTTGGCGGGATTCTCACAAGCAAAGCGCATGCAGGGATCTTTTCGACGCTCTGTAAGTTCGATGCCGGCCTGGCCGGAATCTCTGCAAACATTTCGTGCGACATTTTCCCCAGTTTCCTTGAGACAAGCTTCAAGTTGTTTTGGGTCGACGCGACAACCCCAAGTCGGCACATCACTTTCTTTCAAAGTGCGCGCAGCCTTGCCGCGCTGCAGGCCCTGAAGCTTTTTCAGCATTGCTGAACGCACTTGAACTTCGACCTTGGCCACATCGTTTCCGCGCGCAACGTGTGCGGAAACCGCGGCCAAAATGAATAAAGCACGGGCAAAAGTCCGCGCACAATTCTCTCCCATAACTTCCAACCCTCAGGGGCCGGAGACTATAGATTAAGTATCAAAGGCCAAATTAAAAGTTCTTAATCGCCACTTGCTTGTAAGGTGAAAGAAATCTCATTCAAATTTGCGGAAATCCCTTATCTCTAGAACCTATAGGCGCAAAGAAGAGGTACTCGAGTTCGCCGTCGGAATTAATTGTTGAGCTCACGCTCAACTCCAGCACCATGACCTGTTCCAGAGTCACGCTGCCTTGATCACTCATCTCGTCTCGAAGAGAGACATAGGGGTTTCGACCCCTTGTGCGGAAGGGGTCACGAAGGCGTAGTATCATCAGTTTATTGAAGCGAATCCCCGGATGCTGCCGTAAAGACTCACGCTCAGCCGTCGATAGAAAACGCGCAGGGCTCATGTAGAGGACTTCTTCGGAATTTTCCGAGGGATCGCTACGACTCAACACACTGCCCTTGATGTATTCGTAATGTCTGAAGAGACCTTGATCGACTCCATGAAAGAGCGACACGATGTCACTGCCGCCAAGTCGTCGACTATGCTCATCGATGTGTCTCATTTTTTGGACGCGGACGTTGTATTCCCAAGGCTCGCGTCGCCCGAATGCGAACTGATAGCTAGGATTAGGATTTTCTACCCACGCCCAAATTTTTCCCGCATCGCTCTTTAATTTTCGACATTCAAAGAGGCGCGGTCTGAAACTGAAGCGTAAATAGATTTCATGATCTCTGAGTCCTTCTTTTTTGAGCAATGGGTTTCCCCGGAAGCGTTCCATTTCAAATTCGTCTTGCCGAATTTCAGATCCCCAACGTGAGTGCATTTGACTAAACTGCGAGGCAAACTGCCGGATCCCTTCACTTCTTCGATGACAATCACTGTCCAGCGGAGTCCATCCCTCTGCATGAGTGTTAGCAGATAAAAAGGCGAGGAAGATCAGAGTCCTTCGAGTCGAGTGTTGAAGCATGGATAAGGGGGTAGCATCTCGAAGCAGTCTTCGCCTATTAAAAAATTCTTAGTTTTAAGACCAAGAATTTTCGAAAGAATTTTCCCTCAAATAAAGCGATTGATCTCGGCAGTTCGAAAACCCAGTAGGTGCATAATCGAGCGTAGATTCTTCTGATTGTAGGATAGATCTGCGCGCTCGCGTACCATTGCTTTGGCGTTGAAGGCAATTCCAAGCCCTGCCTTTTCAAGCATTTTCAAATCATTGGCGCCGTCGCCGACCGCGATGACCTGGTCCAGGCTGATGCGTTCATTTTGCGCGATGACCTCCAAAAGATCAGCCTTTCGTTGCGCATCAACAATAGGAGCCTTCACGACGCCTGTTGCGACACCTTTATCCATCTCCAATTCGTTGGCATAGACATAATCCAAATGCAGTTCACTGCGCAGCCGTTCGGCAAAATGGGTGAATCCGCCGCTGATCAAGGCGATCTTGTAGCCTAATTTTTTCAACATCAACGTGAGTTCTTTTGCACCGGGCGTGATTTGTATTCGAGCGGCGACATTTTTCAAATCTTCGGGAGTGAGTCCTTTTAAAAGTGCCACGCGTTGGCGGAGGCTCTCTTGAAAATCAAGTTTCCCCTGCATCGCGGATTCCGTAATTTCGCTCACTTGTTCAAAAACGCCGCGTTCTCGGGCCAACTCATCTATGATCTCGTTTTGAATCAGCGTTGAATCCATGTCGAAGGCTATGAGACGCTTCATGCGGCGAAACGGACCATCTTCTTGGAGAGCGACATCAACCTGCGAGCGAAAGGATATTTCCAACAAGTCTTTCTTCAGGTTTCCTTTTGAAAGATCTTGATTCGAGGAAATGATCATTTCCACGCAAGCAAATTCACCCTCGGAAAGCCGCTGAATTGTGTCGATGTTGAAGCCGTGTTGGGAAACGATTTCGGTTACGGCATGTAGGGCGTCGGCACCGATGCGTTCGGCCAGAATAGTAACCACATAGCGCGTGAATTTCTCTCCGAGATGTCGCTGTGGAATTTCGCTTTCCGACAAAACTTGAAAATCAAGTTTCATGCCGAGCTCGTTGGCTTCGAAAAGAAGATCCTTCAAGACAGCCTTTTCTTTTTTCCCGTGTTCTTGAAGACAAAAAAGAATCGATAACGACAAAAGCTCGTGAATCACAGCCTGGCCGATGTCGATGATCGTGACCTGGGAATCGGCCAAGATTTTAGTCATCGCGGATGTGATGCCAGGTTTATCGCGTCCAGTGATGGTTGCCAGGATATAGGCCGCTTGGGGCATAGCCGTGCAAACTATCGGGCGCAAGGCGCTTTATCAACGCCCTTGAGGCTCAAAGCTCTCAAGAAAATCCATAATTCCTGGCGCCAGCAGTTCCCGGACCAGTAAGAGGACCTCGCTTTCTCCCGCCTTGGAGGCACGAGATTTTTTATAGAGCGGGGAGGGGAAGACCCCGCGGCCACCCATTTTTTGAAAAGCCAGCTCGCGGACGTGAAGTGAATTTGAGATCAACATCGCGGGGGCACGTTTCATCTCTTGGGCTGTGATCTCGAGCGATTCCGTGGTGCTCTTCAAAATCAAAGAAGAGGGTCGTTCTCCACTTCGTTCCTGAAGGGTCTGATAGCCCAGTCGTCGGTCCAAGGTATTTTTTCGCCGACTGCTACGATGCGAGCTGATGATCAGTGAATAGTCCCCGGCTTCGAAGGATTGGCTAAGATCCCGTAAATCCAAAACATCCAAATGCACATGGTGAACTAGCTGCTCTGATAGCAAATGCTCTGCGATTTCCAGGCCGACACGGGCCAATCCTTCAAGAGTTGCTAGGCGCAGTACTTCTGTTGTTTTTGAACCTCCCAATCCGCGGATCTGTTTGTCGAGATTCGCGATCGCGAAATTGTAGGCTTCGGCCAGCGAATGAGCTTCGGGAGTCCAAAGGGGCTGACGTTTCACCCGTCGATCTAAAAGATTCAGCTCTAAAGTCTCTTCCAACTTTTGCAATATTCTAGAAATCTGCGGTTGGCTGATGCCGATGTGTCGGGAAGCTGCCGAAAGATTTGGATAGGCTACGGCGCGCTGCAGAACGCTCAGTTCCCAACTTAGCTGGGCAATTTCATTATTCATAAAATGAATAATAGAAATATTCCTATGTATTTTACAAATAAAAAGCAAATCGCTACCTTGACGCAACGAGAGAGAGATATCTCGAGGTTAAGGCGGGAGAGACAGTGAGTGTTTTGGTGAAAAAAGTGATGACTTCCCTGGCAAAAATCTACAGATCCTTCCTAGCAGGATGCTTCATCTTCGCCATGACGGGGACTCCCGCCTTTGCCGAGGGATTTCTCTGCACCCTAAAAGCAGAGGCCGACCTAAATTTCTTTGTTGAGCATTTTCGAAAGCCGAATCACGGAACGCGACGCGCCAAGGCTCTCTATGTTTACCGGAGCTGGATCGATGAAGAGAGCGGTAAGTCTGAAAAAGACCTAGTCGCCTATTTCTCGGACAAGCTCAAAACTTTGAAAAACCAGAGCACGAGTTATCACGCACGCGTAAATTTGAAATTAGACGAGACCGGAGCTCCGGGGGCTTATCTTCTGGGAACGCGACTCCAATTCATTGACTACATTAGCTTAGCCGTTCAGTTTCATTACAATAAGCCTGTTCCGCATATGACCCAATTGCCGGGACTGCTTTATGTGATGAAACGGAACGGTCAAAGCCAGACCTATGAAGCAAATTGTCTGAGATTCCTTCACGGTGCCTCAGACTCTGATCCTGGCGATGAATTTTCCGCCGATTCCTTCGATTTTTTTGATGCTGGAATCTAAGTGATATTTCTGCTCATTCGGTATTTTGTTTCAATTTTATTGCTGATCGCCTTTTCAAGTTTTGCAATTATTTTAGGACTCTTTAGAGCTGAGTGGGCCTACCGAACATACTCGCGTTGCTGTCGCCTCGTGCTTAGCGTTCTGGGAATTGAACTTATTGTAGATTCCTCAGAAGCTATCAACAATGAAGGGCCGTATGTTTTCTTGGGCCTCAATCAAGAGAGCCCTCTTGAAACCCTGCTTTGGCCCGCCGCGGTTCCTGTCTATGCGCGCTACATACTAAACTTGGAATTTGCACTGCTTCCCTTTGTGGGTTGGAGTTTTTGGTCAATGCGGAACTTCATTATTCTGCGCCAGTGGAAAAGTCATGCGAAGAGAACACTCGACGAAAAAGTTGTACGCTATTTAAAGGGAGGGCGGGACCGATCTCTCTGTGTTCATCTTGATGGCTACATGAAATCGAACGATACCTTGGGTCCATTTAAAAAGGGCGGCATCATCACGGCTGTTAAATCAAAAGCAAAGATTGTTCCGGTAGCTGTTCACGGAGCTAAAGAGTGTCTGAAGCGTGGAGATTTCTTGCTCCGAAGAGGAAGTGTACGGGTTCATTTTCTTAAATCCCTGGATATGAGCTTACGAAGTCTGGAAGAGACCGATGCCATTTTGGAGGAACTTAAACAGATTGCCGTGAGGGAGTTTCCGGGAAAAACCGTCTTATAAGCCTAGACTCTCCGAATTAGGCACTTTTCCGTCGCCTTTTTGACGGCCCAAAATCTTAGTTTTCCAAGCCACATGCCGAAACAGTTTACATGGCCTTTCGTCGTCCGCGGTTTCGCTTGCGCAGTCTTTGGACTGCAACGTTGATTCCGCTCACCGTTTTACCCCTTCTCATCATGGCAGCGCTGACTCAGCTCTTTGTCCAGCGATCGCTGCGCGATGAATTGACCCGAAGGGCCCGGCCTGAACTGGCTACCTTCATTCGCGGCGTTGAAACGATCGAACGGCGCCTACAAAGGCAAACACTTCTGGCCTCCCGCAATGATCAGGTGAAACTTGCCGCATTGACTCGTAATCGAGAGCAAACCGAAGAGGTCCTACGTCCCTGGCTCGAAGGTTCCGGTTTTGATTACCTCCGTGTCTATGACTTTCGCGGAGTTTTTGTTTCAGAGCTT
Organism: uncultured Bacteriovoracaceae bacterium; assembly: GCA_964636255.1. GTDB lineage: Bacteria > Bdellovibrionota > UBA2428 > UBA2428 > UBA2428 > CAXNGS01. The sequence continues at coordinate 31,505 of CAZWNW010000010.1, forward strand.
CAGCGAAAAGACACCGAATCCCTAGGTGTTTGGGAACAAGTCTTTTCGCTGGCAAATTCCAAGACGGGGCGAAATCCCTCCAGCGAGGGCAGTGCGCGCCCCTCGGCTCAAGCCCAATCCGTACTCTTTGTGAATCTTCCGGCACGTTTTGATAAATCCCGTCGTTATGGAAATTTAAAAAAGAATTTCAGGAATTTTTTGCGCAGTGAAAATTCCTGGAGCATTCGCGAAGTTTCCGAGGATTTTTCTGAAAAAGGCAATCCTCTGCTTGTGATCAGCGCCTACCGCGCCATCTTTGATTCGGATTATCGTCCGGCGGGTTTTTTGGAAGGTGTGATTAAGTTAAATCCAGTCAAGATTGCACAAATGGCTAGCTTCCAAGGCATCGAACTTTCTCTGCACACTCCCCAAGGAAATTCTCTCGGCTCAAGCGGAGAACATTTTGAAGAAAGTCTCAAAGACGCATTAAAGGATCTTCGACCCGGATCAAACTTGACTGAATCTGTTTCTAAAGAGATCGAGGTGGGTGAGGAACTTTTGGAATTCTATTTCTCGCCACTGGGGAACGATTTCACCGACGCGGTTGCATGGATGGGAGTGGGACTTTCCAAATCTGCTCTCCTGGGATTACAGAAAAAAATTCTTTATTGGGTGACGGGCATCGCGATTCTGCTGTCGCTCTTTGTCATTTACCTTACGGTCGTACTTTCGGATCGTATCACGCGTCCGCTGCATCGACTTGTCGAAGCCGCTGAGGGTTTGCGGACCGGAGAAAACGTGAAGCCCATCACCGTGGAAAACTCCAGCGAAGAAATGGCCATTCTCACCGAACGTTTCAATGAAATGGCCATGAGCGTTCACGCCGCAAAACGCACCTTGGAAGTGAAACTCGAAGAGCTTGCGGAATCTCACGAAGCGTTGAAACAAATGCAGGGACAGTTGGTGCAATCTGCGAAAATGTCGTCCTTGGGTCAGTTGGTCGCGGGTGTGGCCCACGAGTTGAACAACCCAATTGCTTACATCTATTCCAACATGGTTCAAATGAAAGGCTATCTGAAAGGTTTTGAAAAACTCGACTCCTTTTTCAACGAGAAACGCTTTTACATGAAGGATGAAATCCGAGAAGAGCTTCAAAAGGTCTTGGATGAGATGGAATGGACCTTCATAAAGAGTGATATGCCTGACATTGTGCAATCGTGCTTAGAGGGTTCCATTCGCGTTAAAGATATTGTTCTAGGTCTTCGAAATTTTTCACGACTGGATAAAGGCGAGTTTCAAGAAAACGATATCAATGATGCATTGACGAATACGACCAAATTACTATCAGGCCAGTTAAAGAACAAAGTCCGTGTTGATTGGGAACTCTGCGAATCGAGTCAGGTTCGTTGCAATCTCTCGCAGATCAACCAAGTTTTTATGAACATCATCGCTAATGCTGCTCAGGCGATTGAAGAGTCTGGTGAGATATTTATCAAAACGCAGTGGATAGAAAAGCGTGGCGAAGAGTATTTGCGCATTAGTATCCGTGACAATGGCAAGGGCATTCGTGATGAATATCTTGACCGTATTTTTGATCCGTTTTTCACGACCAAAAGCGTGGGCGATGGCACGGGACTGGGACTTTCGATCGTCTACGGAATCGTGGAAAAACATGAGGGCGAGATTGCCGTTCGCAGCGTCTGCTACCCAGAGCCGATGCACGGCACGAATTTCCATATCGACCTCCCCAAGAGGGGTCCTCGCCAAGTTTCTGACGTGGCTGCGGATGGGCAGAATAAGGCGGTCTCATGAAGACGCCAACCCGACGAGAAATCCCTTTTAGACAAATTTCTGATCCTCCAGAGAGCCAGCGATCGATTAAAATTAGAAATCTAATGCCGCAAAATCACTCGGGTCTCCGAAGGCTCCTTTCGTTGCTTATTCTTTTTACTTCCAGCCTTTGGGCTCAGGATCGACCATTTTTTCAGTCGACCCGGGCCTTGGCAATGGGAGATGCTTTCACCGCAGTCGGAACGGGATTTGAGGCTGTCTATTACAATCCTGCAGGTATCACCTACCGCAATCGAGGCAGCTTCAAAGTATTCGACGTCGAGACAAGTGTTTCTACGGGATTCGCTTCATTGTTCAACGGCAATTTGCTGCAGCTGACGGAAATGCAAAAAGTTTACGATGCTTTGCTCGAAAATGAAGGTGATCCTTATTCTCTGGGCTTCACCATGCAGCCGCAATTTCTGATAAAGAACTTTTCAATTGGCGGAGTTTTTCGCGCCTTCACTCAGGCCGTCTACGACGAAGACACAGATTTGGCAGACTTTCATTCCTATGCCGATATGGGTGCCTACCTTCAGTACGCGGCCAGTCTGGCGGGGGGGCTGGTGAAGATCGGTGTCGGTTTTAAGATCTTGGATCGAGCTGAACTGCAAGATTCTTACACCTCTGCGGAACTTTCGTCTGGCTCTGTGGAGTTTTCTAACCAATGGCAAGAGGGCGTGGGATATGGATTTGATGCTGGCTTTCTTTTTACAATTCCCATTGCCGGACTTCCGACCTTGGGTGTGAGCATACTTGATATTGGTCACACGAATTTTACCGAGAAACGACTGCTCTTTACGGAATCCGGCGGTGCCACCGGACAGCCCCCGGCTATTCGGCAGCGCGTGAATGTCGGACTATCGGCTATCGTAAAACATGCACGCGGAATTCGAAGCGTTTTGAGTGTTGAAGCCAAAGATGTCTTGGAGATCAGCGATTTCGATGATTTTCGTAACCGTGGTCATGCCGGCTGGGAAATCGATTTCGATCGCTTCCTAAAAATTCGTGCCGGCCTCAACCAAGGCCGATACTGGACGGCTGGAATTGGGCTGGAGATCGAAAAGGTCGGGCTAGAGTTCGCGACCTACGGAGAGAACGTGGCCCGAGGTGGGGGTAGAGTAGATGACCGCAAGTGGGTGGGTCGCTATATCGTCACGTTCTAGCGCCCTTCTTCTGGTGCTATTTCTCGGCGCTTGTGGAAATGTGCTTCGATATTTTCCGGACGCTGGATCCGACTCCTATAAAATTGACCAAGCGAAAATCTGTTTAGATCAATTTGATTTCGATTGTGCCGTAGAATCCATTGATCCCGTACTTGAGTCGCAACCGGACAATCCTGAGGTTGTGGCCGTAGGGATTGCAGCTTACGCGGGCCGTGGAGATCTAAGGATATTAGATTTAATGCAAGAAATTTCATCCGGTCTCTCTACTTCCAATCTCTTCGATATTCTCGCAGAGCACTTTCCGCAGGCAGACGCGGCAGAACGCTCCGATGTTGCAAGAGCTGTGGAGATTCTCGAAACCTTTGAGAGTGAAGCAAGTGAACGGACGGCGTCGATGAACGTATTGGCCTTCTTTCTTTATTATGGCCAAATCGGTGTGATCCTCAGTGACTATGCCTACGACGGCGCAGCAACCGTTGCGCCGGGCTGGGATTCCTGTGCTGATGACGATCTGAATCTTCCTACCGCAGAAGTTCAGTTAATCGGCCGCGCACTGGCGAACGTAACTGATTCCGCAGAAAACATGCCCAGTAACTCCGCTGTATCAACAGCCTTCGACAGTTTTTCCTCGGCATTTGATGCAATGGGCGTTAGCAAAACTCTTGATTGCAGCTCCGGCGGTGGAGTTGCAACTTGTGCGACTCTCCGTTCGGTGATCGGAAGTCGTTCAACAACAATTGGCGTGGGGCCAGGGAACACTGTCGTATGCCCCTAAATTTTAAAAATATATTCTACTGCGCGCTCTCTCTTTTTGGGGCTGTAAGTTCGGCGGCTGATTTCGATCGTGCGGCATGGACCGACATTCGTCAATTGGGTCGCGGAGACGCAGGCATTGCAACGATCGCAGGTGGTGCATCTGCTTTTTATAACCCTGCGGGTTTGGCTCATTCCGATCTTTATTCGCTGACGCTCATTAATCCCACCGCTGGAACGAATAAAAACATGGTCGCGAGCGCAAAGAATCTCATCGGTCTCACGTCGTCTAGTAGCGGGGAGACCTTGAGCGAACAATTTTCGCCCTACTTAGGAAAGCCTCTCAATCTTCAAGCAAATATTTTTCCTCATATTCTTGTTCCGAATTTGATGTTTGGTTTTTACGACATCTTTGATGCGAATCTTCTCTACCGCGACCCGGTTTATCCACGTCTCGAGGTGGATTATCGCAATGATTGGGGTCTCGTCGGTGGTGCGGGTTTTTCGTGGAAGAATTACGTCGCGGTGGGTTTTTCTCTGAGGTGGATCAATCGCAGTCAAATTCGCGAAGACATCGACACGGCGACTTTGCTATCAGCCACAGCGGACTATCTTAATGAAGTCATGCGGCAGGGAAACGGATTTGGCGTGAATATGGGACTTCAAGCAAACTATCCTGTAGCGAAAACTTCAAAGCTTTCATTTGGCTTTGCCGTTGAAGATATTTCCGGCACTGAGTTTCGAAGTGCTAACCGCGATATTGCGCTGCCGGAAACGCAACCCATGCGGATGAATGCAGGTTTAGCCTGGAATTTGGATCTACCGGCCAGCCGAGCCACGGTTTATTTCGACATGAAAGACTTGAATCGGAATGAAGTGGCTTGGACTAAAAAAATGTACATGGGCTTTGATCTCAGCACCCGCATCGTCGATTTTCGAGCAGGTCTCTACCAAGGTTATTGGACCTTGGGAACGACCGTTGCGATACTTCCATTTTTGCTTGTGGATCTTACAAGTTATGGACGTGAACTCGATTCCGCTGCGGGTCTACGCGAAGACCGCTACTATATGGTGGGGCTCCGCATGGGCCTCGATCTCCGCAGAGGCAGTAAAAAGAAACAACGCTTTACGCTCGATCACCTTTAAATCGTGAGCAATCTCTAAAGTCGCGGGCTTTTCCATGAATTGCGCGTATTTAGCTCTCCGTCCTCTTGCTTCAAAAAGGGGTGGGCTCTAGAACCGATAGGCTATGGATAAGGCTTACGAGCCCAAGCATGACATCAAGTGGCAAGAGCGTTGGGACCGAGAAAAATTAGCTTCACCTGAAAAGGCGCGTGCCCGGCATCCTGCCCCTACTTCAAAAACTTTCACAATCATGATGCCTCCGCCCAATGTGACGGGAGTCTTGCATCAGGGACATGCGCTGGGGGGTGCTCTTCAGGACGCCCTTATTCGCTGGCATCGTATGCAGGGAAATGATGCCCTCTTTTTACCTGGGACTGACCATGCCTCGATCGCCGTACAAATGCAGGTCGTGAAGCATCTGGAATCAAAAGGTATCAACTATCGCGATTTGGGCCGCGAGAAATTTCTAGAAGCTTGCTGGGATTGGATCCGGGATTATCAACCACGGATCTACCAACAATTGAAATCTATGGGCCTCAGTTGCGATTGGGATCGTGTACGCTTCACAATGGATCCCGAATTGAACGTCGGAGTCTCGACCGCCTTTGTGCGTCTTTATGAAAAGGGCCTGATTTACCGCGCTGAAAAACTTGTGAACTGGTCGCCCAAGGGGCAGACGGTTTTGAGCGATTTGGAAGTCATCTACAAAGAGCAAGAAGGTTCTCTTTGGCATTTTCGTTATCCCATGGCCGACAATGGCAAAGAATTTTTGGTGGTGGCAACGACGCGCCCTGAAACCATGCTTGGGGATACGGCTGTGGCCGTACACCCTGATGACGAACGCTACAAAAAATACATCGGCCGCAAGGTGCGCCTGCCGATCGTGAATCGCGAGATTCCAGTCATTGCTGATACCTATGTCGAAAAGGATTTTGGTAGCGGTGTGGTGAAAATCACACCGGCGCATGACTTCAATGACTTTGAAGTTGGCAATCGTCATCAATTGCCGCGGATCAACGTTTTCACGCCGACCGCTCATATCGTTGATGGGCTGCCGGCCGAGGCTGCAGCTTTGGGAGGACTCGATCGATTCCAGGCGCGCGAAAAAGTAGTCGAAGCTTTCAAATCAAAAGGTCTTTTAGAGAAAATCGAAAAGCACAATAATCGCGTCGGCACCTCTGAGCGTTGGGGCGAAGTGGTCGAGCCCTATTTAAGCTATCAGTGGTTTTTGAAATTGCAGGGCGCCGCCCAGCGTGCGGCCGATCATGCCGTCTCGGGCGAACTGGAAATAGTTCCACGGGAATTCCATAATCAGTTTTTGCGCTGGATGGAAGACCTTCATGATTGGTGCATATCGCGCCAACTTTGGTGGGGTCATCAGATTCCCGCCTATCATTGCCAAGGCTGCGGCAATATCGAGGTCAAAGTCGTCGCCCCCAAAAAATGTGCGAAATGTTCTTCGGAAAAAATTGCGCAGGACAAAGATGTGTTGGACACCTGGTTTTCATCCGGACTCTGGCCGATGTCGACCTTGGGTTGGCCCAATAAAGAGGCGTCTGACTATAAAAAATTCTTCCCCACCCAGGTTTTAGAAACAGGTTTTGACATCATCTTCTTTTGGGTCGCGCGCATGGTGATGATGAGCCTTGAGCTCGAAGATCAGCTGCCCTTTCAAAAAGTTTATCTCCATCCGATGGTGCGTGACGAAGACGGTCAAAAGATGTCAAAGACGAAGGGCAACGTCATCGACCCACTCGATATTTCGCGTGAGTTGGGTGCGGATACGCTGCGCCTGACATTGAACGCATTGTGTGTGCAGGGGCGTGATTTGCGCCTCAGTCGGGAACGTCTAGAGAGCTACCGTAATTTTATCAATAAGGTGTGGAATGCCACCCGCTTTGTTTTGATGAATGAGAGTGCCGCCAATGCGGGTGATTGGCGAAAGCGCCCGACTCCGAAACACTTGCATGACCAATGGATTTTGGGACGATTGGATGCAACTGCACGATCCGTTGCCGTCTCGTGGTCCGAATATCGGATGCAGGAAGCGGCCGAACTTCTCTACCACTTTTTTTGGAGCGATTTTTGCGATTGGTATTTGGAAGCCTCTAAATCCACCCGCGCCGATTCGGATCTGGTTTTGAAACATGTGCTGGCGGAATCGTTGAAACTTCTTCATCCACTCTGTCCACACGTAACCGAAGAACTCTATCATGAGCTTCCCGGAGTTCAGGAATCGGAATTTCTGATGTGTCAGAAGTTTCCAGAAGGTTCCGCCTTTCCCGACCCGCGTGTAGATGCCGAATTTACTTTTCTGAAGAACTTCGTAACGGGTATCAGAAATTTAAAGGCAGAATCCAAGGTGCCGCCGACCAAAAAAATTCGTGTCTGGATACGTGATGCGGATGAAAAGACAGTCTCTGTGCTTCGAAAATCGATGGCCGTCATTACAAGTCTCGCAAAGTTGGAAGATCTTCAGTTCGAAGGTGCAGCGCCCACAGGACCTGTGACTCAGGTTGTTGTTCCCGCAGTCGAAGTGGCCCAAAACATCTCGATCGAGGTTCCGCTTTCCGAGTTGAAGGATTTAAAAGAAGAATATCGTCGGGTAGAGAAAGAAGCGCTCGAAGCCGAAAAACTTTTCGAAGTTCAAAAGAAGAAATTATCCAATGAAAGTTTTGTAGCGCGCGCCCCTGCCGAGGTGATTGAAAAAGAGCGTCAAAAGCTTGCAGAATACCAGGACCGTCTCAGCAGAACTCAGCAGTTATTAAAGGAGCTTAAGAATGCACATCAAGACCTTTGAGATTCCAACAAAAGCCCTAGAAGGCTATGAAGAAAAACCATCCGTCAGCGCCATTCAGCCCAAAGGCAACGGGCAGTTGATGTTGGGCATGGCCTTTTCGAATCCGCTTCTCATGGATGTTGGTTTTTCAGAGAACTTCGAAAAGATCACGCATACCGAAGATTTGAAGCTTCGCGAAGAGTTGGGGGATGACGCACTGGCCGTGCTGAATGGTCTTAAACCCTCATCGACGGGCGATACTGCATTTTCTGTTTTGCATCCGGGATCGATTTCCACCTTCATCAAGAATCTCTTCGGTCGCAATTTGGCAAAAAAGTCGGGGCCCGAGCTGGTGGAATTTCTTCAAGGCGACGATCAGGGAATGGGTTTTTGGATCCGTCATTCTTTGATTCAAGTTCGGAATGGGGAATTTACAGCTCGCCACCTACGCGAAGCAGGCGTTTTGTGGGACGCAGTGTGGACCGGGGACTACGTTTTCGGGATCACAGGATCGTCCTTGCTCCGAGAACCTTTACTGCACTTGAATGTTGAAAAACGCGAAACGCTTCGGAAGGAACTTTTTTCGAATTTTGGAGTCCACCGTAGCGGAGATGGAATCATCTGGGCCTTGGCGCAAAATATGCGCTTGGTGCGCTTTGTCTATACGGAAAGCAAGGCCAAGCCGACGCCCATCAAGGTTCCGGGCGCTCAGGCGGATCTTCCTGATTCTGGTTTCCTACTTTCGTCTTATTCGGAAACAGACGGTTGGCTTTATGGCACGAGTGGTGGATCAAAAATTCTCTTTCGCGTGCGCAGAAATCCCGTGTCTCAAGAAGAGGAACTTCAAGAGTTGCATCGCTTCGAAGAGCGCATCACAGGTCTAGCCGCCTTGGATGTGGCGGAAGGCGATGAGTCTTATGTCTACTGGACTACGGAATCCGAGAATGGGGCGAAGTTGTGGCGACTGAAAGCAGAAAAAGCCGAGGATGAAGAAATGATTCCGCCGGTTCCCGCCTTTGATGATTTAGGAAAGCTTCTGGATTTGAAAACAGTTTCCGCACTGACTGCGGATCCTCAGAGAAAAGTCCTTTGGGCCGGTGAAGGTCGTCTCGGTTCCCAGCTCGAGCGCGCGGAAAAGCTGCGCTTGTTACGCGTTATTTCCTAAAAATCATCAGATTCCTCATCTTGGGGGTGGGGGAGTCATAAAATTGGCTCTTCTCCCGCTGAGCAAAGATCTCCCTTAGATGCGTGCAATTTTGCGGCGCGCTCAACGAGAAAAGCCGAGAATTCTTCGCAAAATAAGAGTCCGAGACGCTATAATAATATTTATGAGTGGTGAAAAACGACTTTTTTCGATGTCCGGAATCAAACAAAACCACGGACGCTTTCTGGACATCGTAAAAGGAAAAATTCGCCAAAACCTGAAAGACTTCGTTTCACACGGGGAAATGATTGGGCGAAAGGGCAGTGATCGAGTCAGCATTCCGGTCCCTCAAATTGATCTACCGCACTTCATTTTCGGCACTCGCCAGCGTGGCGGGGTTTCCCAAGGGGACGGCCAAGTCGGAGATAAGGTTGGTCAAGGTGATCCGCAAGAGGGTCCCGGTGAAGGCGAAGCTGGTAACATCGAAGGCAAGCACGGACTAGAAGTTGATATTTCACTGGCCGAATTGGCGCAGATGCTGGGCGAAGAGTTGCAGCTGCCGAACATTCAGCCCAAGGGTGCTCGCGACATTACAACCAAGAGCTATAAATACACAGATGTTCGACAAGTGGGTCCAGCAAGTCTGCGACACTTCAAAAGAACCTACCGCGAAGCTTTGAAAAGACAGATTGCCTCGGGATTATATGATCCCAAAAATCCTCGCATCATTCCGATCAAATCCGATATGCGCTACCGCTCCTGGGCCGAGGCGCCTATTCCGCAAACGAATGCCGTTATTTTTTATATGATGGACGTTTCCGGATCGATGGGCGACGAGCAAAAGGAAATTGTGCGGACGACGGCATTCTGGATCGATAC
>CAZWNW010000010.1:41169-103037 GCA_964636255.1 uncultured Bacteriovoracaceae bacterium
TACTTGGCTTAAGCATCAATACAAAGGAGTTCAACGTCGTTTCATCATTCATGATGCTTCAGCGAAAGAAGTGGACGAAAATACTTTTTTCCGAACTCGTGAAAACGGCGGAACATTGATCAGCACGGCCTACAAGCTCGCCTTGGATATGATCCGCAAAGATTATCCCATCAGCGAATGGAATATTTACCTCTTTCATTTTAGCGATGGCGATAACTGGTCCAATGAAGACACGAAACTCTGCATGGATTTATTGACCAATGAAATCATGCCGGCCTCGAACCAGTTCGCCTACGGCCAGGTCGAAAGTCGTTATGGATCGGGTCAGTTTTTTAAGGATCTCCTAGAGCGATTTCCCGAAGATGAGCGATTGGTTGCGACGCGAATCGCAGGAAAAGACGACATCTATGAATCCATCAAAAGATTCTTCAAGGCAGGAAGATAGGTGCATCGATGGCAACAATGAGAGAGCCGCCAAAAGAAATTTTAAAGTGGCGTGACAGCATTCGAAAAAATGCAGTCGATGCCGGTCTAGATTTTTTCGAAGTTATTTTTGAAATGGTCGATTATCGCGAAATGAACGAGTTGGCCGCATTGGGTGGCTTTCCGGTGCGTTACCCGCATTGGCGCTTTGGAATGGACTACGATCGCCTTTCGAAAAGTTATACTTATGGGCTCTCGAAAATTTACGAAATGGTGATCAATACTGATCCCTGTTACGCGTATCTTTTGACCTCCAATTCCCTTTTGGATCAAAAACTCGTAATGGCCCATGTCTATGGCCACTCGGATTTTTTCAAGAACAACGTCTATTTTGCGCATACCAATCGGAAAATGCTTGATGAAATGGCCAATCATGCTGTGCGAGTACGCCGCCATCAGGAGCGGATCGGTGTTGATGTGGTCGAAGAGTTTATGGATGCTTGTATGTCGATTGACAATCTCTTGGATCCGCACGGGACGGCCATTCGGCGCGATCGAAAGCCGCAGGAGGCCGAGCAAATCGCAGAAGAAGCCTCCATTAAAAAAATTCCTACAAAATCTTACTTGGATAAATACGTAAATCCCAAATCCTATTTGGATGATCAGAAGAAAAAGATCGAAGAAGGCAAAGTTCAGAGCGAAAAGTTTCCCGAGAGGCCCCAGCGCGATGTCTTGGGGTTTTTTCTAGAACATGCTCCACTCAAGTCTTGGCAGCAGGATTGTCTCAGCATCGTTCGTGAAGAAGCACTTTATTATTTGCCCCAAGGTCAGACAAAGATCATGAACGAAGGTTGGGCAAGCTATTGGCATGCAAAGCTCATGACCGAAAAGATCATGAACGATTCAGAAGTGATTGATTTTGCCTGCACTCACAGCGGAACGATGGCGACGCCTCCGGGCGGGCTGAACCCCTACAAGTTGGGAATTGAAATCTTTCGCGACATCGAAGAGCGTTGGAATAGAGGTCAATTCGGAAAAGAGTGGGAAGAATGCGCCGATTACCAGCAACGGCGGACTTGGGATAAAAAATTGGGTCAGGGACGCGAAAAGATCTTCGAAGTCCGTCGTCTCTACAACGATTTGACCTTCATCGATACTTTTCTCACCGAAGACTTTTGCAGACGGAACAAACTCTTTAGTTTCGGCTTCAATAAACGTTCGGGTGATTACGAGATTGAAAGCCGAGAGTTTAAGAAAGTGAAACAACAGCTTCTCTCTCAGCTCACAAATTTCGGCCAACCCGTGATCGAGGTCGTTGATGCCAACTTCAGAAACCGTGGCGAACTTCTGATGAAGCACCAATTTGACGGAGCCGAGCTGCGTGCGGACTATGCTCAAAAGGTTCTACGTAATCTTGCAAAACTTTGGGGTCGACCTGTTTCTCTGGAGACTGTTGTTGAAGAAAAACCAGTTCGTATTCACTTGGAAGGCGATCAGTTCAAGGAAGAGGATCTGCAGGCCACCAAACTTGCCTAGGCGACTTCACTAGTTGCGGACTTAACAGAAACTTCATTCGAGGCTGGCATTTCAGGTGGAATATCATGAGACATGCGCAACCGCGTATTCAAACCGACTTATCTTTCAAAGATCGGCCTTCTTTCTACTTTGAGTATCACTCTCATGGCCTGCGTTGATATGGGCAGTGGATCAGCACAGAATATCGTCGATGATAAAGATCGAAGTGTGCTCGGTCATTATGTTTTGGTCGACGAAAGCGCAGTCGCTCTTGATTGTAGATGGGGTGCGATGGAGTGCAATACTTTTACCTTTGGTTGGCGAAAGCAACTCTTTATCGCTGCGGAAGGTGAAGAAAAGCTAAGAGTCAGTCAGATAGAAATAGGAGGAAACGCTGTCGACGAATCTGTCTTTGACGTCGGATCAAGGGAGCTAGCTCTGCAAGAAGGGGGCAGGCGCCTTCTTTTCCGCAATGAAAGCTATTTGAAATTCGTCGATTTACAAAGCGGCGATCTCTCTATGGCGAATAGCCGTTGGTCGATCGAAGTTCCGGCTCAAGGTTGCGATGAGCCTGATCTCCGTGAAACATGGACGGCAAGTGTAAATCTAAGTCGCGGCTCCATGCTCCCCGAGCCGGCCCGTGAGCTCTACATCAACACGACGGGCAGGGGCCTGAGTTGCTTTATGCATTCCATGGTCTTTCGCGAGGACACCTTGCGTAAAGAGTCTGTGCGCCGAATTTCGACTAACAAACAATGGTTATGGCTGTCGGAGGGTTTCTACAAGCGAGTCAACTAGAAGTCTCAATGCTGCTTCTGACTCGGATCCGACGTTTGCTCGTACAGTTTCCTGAACAAACGAAGAGCATCATTCCACCAGGCGCGATTTTCCATCTTCGTATAAGCTCCTGGATATTTCGGAGAAATTCCCAAAGATTTTGGCAGCACCGAACTGCATTTTTCCATGGCCCCCCATCGCAATCCATTTAGATAATCCTGGGGTTTTTCCTCAGATAGACCTTGAAAAAGCTTGTCGCTGCCGTAGATGCCGACCGTCCAGAGATTGCGTTCGATGCCTGTCAGAATTCCGATCGAGGCATGTGGCCACAAGCCCCAGTGGGCGCAGTCCGCTTTTTCGATGAAGGAGAGGAGCTTCATCCCATTATCAAGCACGAGGCGCTTTTGCGGATCTGACAACTCTTTGTTGATGATCGCTTCATTAGCATTAGCCAACGCAGATTTTGGATAGCGGGGATTTTTTAAGAATGACAGAAAGCGGGATCCGGAAGAAGTATCAGTATCTAGCCAGAAATAGATCCTGAGTGAGGAAAGATTCTCTAGAATTTTTTGTACAAAGAAAGGGTGCATAAAAACGACCAAATCGTTTTCATCGCCGCCTAGCTTCCTCGAATAAATCTCCGACAATGACTTCGCCTCCAGGCGAGTCGAAAGTAAAAACGCGTAAACTGAAATCTGAAAGTTACTAAAGTCGGCTTTCAACGCCTCTTGTGACGAAGGATCTAGACAATAGGTCCCCTGACTATAATTCCGTCGAGCTTTCGCGTAGGAATGATCACTGCATGCCAAGATTTTTCCCCAAAGTTCCCATGCCTTGCGATTGAGTTCAAAAATTGACTCAAACTCGATCACAAAGTGCCCATTGTCGCCTCGTTGAGTTCCCAGGCGATCCAAATCGCTTTTCTTTAAGAAACCTGATTTCAGCATTTCAGCAAAGAGTAGATCATGTTCCGAACGTTCTTGGACTCGGTTCATGATCTTTTGAAAATTGCTTTCAAGTCGATCTAGGTAATCTGCGTGAAAATGTAACGATCCTGGAGCCACGCTATCAAATTGGGAAAAATCCGGTGAGCGGGCCAAAGCTGCAGTTGGCGATGGGAGGCCGATGATTGAAGAAGCTGCCAGAATGAAAAAGAGTCGCAGAACCTGGGCACCAATCACTGAAATTCGAGATCTGGAGCTGCGCACAACTTAGTCGAATAACAGAATTAACTTTGGATCAGCAAGCAAATTTGGCTAATGAAAGTTAATCAAGAGCTGGAGCAAGCTATTCAGAACCCAGCTATTTTTGTTTATCTTCATATTGTCTTGTTGACTCGACATTGCTTCTACTGAAGATGTGTGGATGATTTTTTCGCAAAAGACTTACTCGGGACTTTTGGCGCTCTCCATTTTCCTTTCTGCGACTTGCTCCGGGGAAAACTATCCGAAGTCCGAGGTAACTGCGGCACGAAAAATTCTTGTTTCGGCAGCTTTCCACTTTCCAGGTGGTTATGGCGCCTGGATTGGGACCAGTCGCCCCGAGCATTGGGAAAACGCCGGTCTTTCGTCTTATTACACGTCGATTGCGGCCTTTCATTCCGGTGAATGGTCCAAAATCAGTTTCCTGCGACGACTGGCCTACATGAGCGTCTTGGCGGGTGGAATGCCCGAGGTGGAGGCTCATATACTTCAAGCGATCGTTCAAACCCTGAATCTGGAGCTTCAAGCTTGGAATTCCGCAACTTCGTTAACAAGTGTTGAAAACAAAACCGAAGTACAGCGTGCGGAAAGCGCATATTATTGGCTACTGGCGCTTTTTCTAAGTGAACACAATAACCGTAACCCCATGTCGGGTGGCGAAGTCCTTAAGTCCATCGCTAGGAACTCAAAGATTTTTAGTATCGATGATACTCTGCTTTTGCCGCCCAAAATGAGGACCCTTGTCCTTGTCGTATTGGTTCGAGAGAGCACCTATCTTTTACTGCAGGGTGAGCTACCGCAATCTGCGGCAGCGAGCGTTCGACGCTATCTTCGCAGTAAAAACCCATATCTAAAGTGGGCGATAGATGCTGTTCGACGAGACGCCCGAAAGAAATTTGCGGCCTCCGCAAAATATAGCTATTGCTCACATCCACTCTTGTTTGATTAGGCTGAGGACTGAAAGCACGGCAGCCGCTTGCTTCGAAAAGGGTGAAAGCCGATCGCTTGAAGGCTTGATTGCTCCAAGTATTTGGCTCTTTCCGCAAAGTCACTGCCCCACTTCAATAGAGCGGTAAAGGGCCGCTGATCCCAAAAAGAAAAACCCCGAGACTTGCCCTTTTCTGCACCTAAAATTTTTCGAGCTATCAGTCCGGTAATCGCTCGTAAAAAATTCTGAAAGGATTTACGCGAGGGAACTTTTATTAAAAAGTGTAAATGATCTCCACCATTAGCGCGCCGATAGATCCGTACACCAAATCTGCGCGCCTGCCGATTGATGAGACGCTGGATCTCTAGATCTTTCTTCAACAACGAATATTTGCCATGGGCTAGGGAAGATTTCATCACAAGGTGAAGTGCTGTCTTGGTGCTCAAAGGACGGGCGCCTTTGGCGTGACTTTTTTTGAGATGGGCTCCCCCAAAGGCTCGCGCAGCTGCCACCTTCTGAAAATCAAAAAGTGGAAAGTGCCGCAACCCCTCGGCCATCTGAAATACAGTTAAACACCAACCAGTAGCGATGTCAATCAGACTTGATTGAAACAGAGGCAGGCCCAATTTCGGGATCTCAATGCGCGAGATGGATAGGTGAAGAGGAAATAGAAAGGCGGAAGAGGTTGTGATTGATGGGGCGAGTCTAGCTTCGCAACGTGGAAGAGGTGCTAACAAGAAAAGTTTGAGACTTTGGCCCTAAATCGATCAGCGCAGTTTTTTAGCTTCTTTTCGTAGAACACGGATCCAATTGTAGAGAAAGCGACTCTCGAAGCGTCCAATCTTCTCAATGCGCACTCCGAAGCCCTCCGCGTTGCTTCGAACAACTGTTGCGGGAATGACAACATCATCAGCTATTACGATCTCTATCGTCTTTCCAAGACTGGGAGACTCCGCATCCTCTTGGCTCTTCAAGAAGAAACCACTTTTGGAAATGTCGACAATGTTATAACTGGCCTTCGAAGCCCGAATCGTAACGGGTAGGTTGACCGCAAAACGGGGTTTCGATTCCCACCATCGGAGTCTGCGGTCAAGAAAGACTTGTTTGTATTCGGAATGATAAAGAACCCATAAGAAAGTTCCCATCAGAACGCTCACCAGTGCCAACACAAAAAAGTTGTTGTTCACCAGGCCTCGAAGCAACATTAAATTGTAACCGCAAAGAACTACGAGAGAAGTCATCGCCATCCACCACGACCAGCGATTCACGCGGGCAATCATCAGGCCTGTGACAAAGAGGAGTAGCGAAAGAAGGAAGCTGCGCGGTGGAGTGTGAGGAAGCCAGTCGAGCCAAACGCGAGGAGACAGCCACCCTGGTTCTCCTCGACCCCTCAGGGAAAAGAGAAAATTGAGAATGGGTGAAATCAGAAAAAGGGCACTAGTGACATAAATCCAAAGAGGTTTTCGTCGTAATCCGGACTGCGTCACTAGCTTTATTCTTCAGGACAATCGAAGCTTTGGAAAGTTATCGATTTCGGTATCCCACAAAGCATAGCGCGGCGAGTAATTGATCCAACTGCCCAAGTTCAGGTATTGCGCTTCGTTTTTCTGCCAATCCTCTTCGATGTGCGTGTGACCTAGAACGACAACCCTATACCCCTCGTGGAATTTTGTTTCCGCGAAGGAGCGATAAAGGGCTTTGACGACCGGGGCAGCCTGAAAAGATTGTGATTTTTTTCGGCTACGGCGACTGAATTGAAGCCCTAATTTTTCGATGCCCTGAACGCCGACAGAATTATGCAACCATCTGATCGCACGTTGAAAGCGGCTCGATCGTGTCCATGCCCGCCACTTCAAATATTTCTCGTCGTTTTGATTCACTAAATCACCATGAGCAAGGTAAACTTTTTTTCCATTCACATGGCGAAAAGCTTCGGAGTCTGAAGTCTCGAATCCTAATTTTATAAAAAGGTCATCCAGATAAAAATCGTGATTGCCTTGAATCCAAAGAATTCTCCATCCGATCTTTTTCAGCTTCGAAAGCGCGGCAAAAACATCTGGGTAAAGTGCCAGCCATCCGTCGAATGGTCCGATCATGAGATCAAAAACATCCCCCAGAAGCCATAATTCATTAGCTGGCTCCGGATGATCTTCTCCCAGGCGAAGCAACAAATCCGCAAAGAGGCCCGTGGCTTCCGGCCGGTCGCGACTGAGGTGAAGGTCCGAGAAGATCGCAATTTTCATTGAGAGCTCGCCTCGCGGCCGCCCTCGTTTTGTGTTTTCCAAAAACTTTGAAACAGGCTGCCGGACTGGCCCAAGAGTTCCTCAGGCCGGCCACTTTCTACAATGCTTCCGCTGGCCAATACGACAACACGATCGGCTTGGCGGATTGTTGATAATCGGTGCGCGATCATCAAAACACTGCGGCCCTTGAAAAGTTCCTTCATGGCCAACTGAATCTTGGCTTCGCTTTTGGAATCTAACTGTGAAGTGATTTCATCCAGAATAAGTATCGGACTGTTTCTTAAAAACGCGCGTGCGATTCCAATCCTCTGGCGTTCGCCTCCGGAAATTTTTGATGCTTGTTCGCCCAGTTCCGTGTCCAAGCCGTAGGGGAGGGCGCGTACGAAATCCGCAATCGCAGCGCGCTCCAGGGCATTCCAAATCTCTTCATCATTTGCATCCGGTTTGGCAAAAAGTAAATTTAGGCGGAGTGATTTTTGAAAAATATGTACGTCCTGTGAAACATAGCTAAAGAGTGAGCGATACTCCGCTAGCGGGATATCACGCACGAAGCGATCATTGACCAATAGCGAACCTTCCTGGGGATCCAAAAAGCGGAGGGCCAAATGCGAAAGCGTCGATTTGCCACTGCCACTTTCGCCTACCAGAGCGACACTCTCCCCTTTTGACAGAGTGAAGTTGATGTTTTTCAGGGCCCACGCTTCTGTGTCGGTCGAGGTCGCCGTCTGTGAAAGGCTGTTGCGCAGAGGGAATCGAAAACTGAGTGAGCGAAATTCGAGCGTTCGAAATTCCTCGGCAAACTGCGGCATAGGACCACTGACTTCAAGCAGCTTCGCTTGGTCGCTTGCCAAGGTATCAAGAGATTCCTCTAAGACCTCGACGATTCGAGTTGTCGCCGCAAAGACTGTTTGAAGACGAACGTGAACTTGATTGAGTTGCCGCAGCGGCTGCAAAAGACCACCCGCAGCTGTGAGAAACGCTATCAAGGCTCCTTCGGTGAGCGATTGATCCACGATCACCAAATAAGCTCCAAAGGAAATGATCCCGGCACCCGCAACGGTGGTGACCCATTTTGTCAGAGGCGCAACGGTTTCTTCGATCCCCGCAAGTCGCAAGGCATGGTGACGGTTACGTTCATTGTAATCATTGAATTCATTTCTGAGGCGCCGTGTTTGCCCGAATGCATGGGCCGTGCGCAGTCCGCGAATGCTGTCGACTATGTGAGACGATATGCGTTCCAAAGCGGTCTGAATTTGCGTTTGATTTTTGCGGGCCCCGCGACCCAGAACCTTACCGATCCAAGCAACAATCGGGAGCATCACAAAACAAAATAGAGTCAGTTTCCAATTGAGATAAAAAAGATAACTGAGAATGCCGATCGCCATTAGGGGGCTGAGGATGAGATCGGCGACTACATGTAAACCGTTAGCGACGACACCCACATCACTGATGATGTGGCCAACGGCACGTCCCGAGGAATAATGGTTCAATTGAAGTTGCGAAAAAATCAGCAGGCGATCAAAAATCGACTTTCGCAGGTCGAAAACAACTCGTTCCGTCGCCGAACGTAAAAAGAATCGATTGCCGTAAGTCACAAGTCCCGAAACAAAAAATAGGCCGACAAGAATTCCGCAAAATTGAAAGGCCTTTGCCATGTTGCGGTCGCGTAGTGCTTGATCAAAAAGGCTTCTGACGAGATCGAAGCTGGCGATGCTGGCGCCTACCATTAAAAGAGCACACAAAAGGGAAAGCAGGAGATATCCTTTGTATTTTTTCAGTGAGCGGTAAAGGAAGGCCGGCACACCAGGACGAATTTCCATGGCTAAAGGTTAGAACTCTCGAGCCAAGCCTGCAAGGGGCTTGAGAAAAGCTCTCCCAGGAAGGAGAATAGGCGGGCATGTCAGGCGTCACCATAGTTTCCCGTGCCGATCGATTGGGTGATCTTGTCCTGAGTCTTCCCGCTGTGTGGCAGTTAAAACGTGCGCTGCCAGATGAAAAAATCGTTCTGCATGTCTCGGCTTACGCGGGAGATTTAGCCCGTCTCGCACTCCATAATCAGCTTTGTGATTCGATATTGATAAGCGACGCAAAGAGCCGGATATTTCAAGGTTCCGAGGATCTGCACTCCTCCGGGCCACTCAGTCTGCTCGCACTCTTTCACGGAGCCGAAGTCGTCGCGTTGATTCGGAATTTGAAAAATGTGGAAAGTTACGGCCCGCGAACCAAAATCTCTTCCCTTTGGACCTTCGGAAAAACTTTTCGTCAGCGACGAAGCCAGGTGAAGTTCTCGGAAATGGAATACAACCTTGATCTGGTTAACCGCTTTTTAGAGCGTCGCCAATTCTTGCCCCCCGAATTCGAGGGTTTGCCCGCACTCAGTCTGCCGGATGATTGGACAGCTGTTGCGGAAGATTCTGCCGAGGTCGCAGTGTTTCTCAACAACGGAGCTTCGGCACGGAATTGGCCGCTCGAGCATTATCGCGAAGTCTGCCTTCGACTCACGGCCGAGGGTAAGAGAGTTGACCTTCACTACGGTGGTGTCGGGGCCGATTCCTTAAAGCGCGAGGTGGAAAAAAGCTTTCCCTTAAGTGCTACGCTCAGAATCCAAGATCCCTTTCCTCGTCTTCAGGATCTAATCGTTTACCTCTCAAAACGAAAAAAAGTTATTGCGTCCAGCACGGGCCCCCTCCACTTGGCTCACGCACTGGGAATTCCAGTGTTGGGGATCTATCCGCGGGAACCCAAGGTGCAGTCCTTCAAGCGTTGGCGGCCCCACGGTTATTGGCATTCCGCACCTCTAGAGTTTCTAGAATTTTAAAGAAGCCACGACCCTATGCGGTTGCCAGAGATCTCAGGGAGAACTAAAAGATCCTTATGACTTCGGAGCGTTTCCAAAGCTTGATTGAACGTCTGAAGTCGCCGTCTAAGCGGGTTTCGATACTAGTTGCCGGGGACCTCTGTTTGGACCGTTATGTCTTTGGAAGTGTTGACCGGATATCTCCCGAAGCGCCCGTGCCGGTACTGTGCCAGGAACGGAGCGAAGAGCGTTTAGGCTGTATGGCCAACGTCGCCGTGAACATTGCCGCTCTTCGGGAAGCGATGCCGATTCACCAAAGAATTTATGGCACCATTGGCATCGATAAAGAGGGCGAACGTCTCAGTGAAGCACTTGCAAAATTAGGTTCTGAGTGGACGAGCTTGAGGCTATTGAAGGATTCCACTCGACCCACGACCCAAAAGACGCGTTTCATTGCGGGAAGCCACCATCAAATGCTTCGCGTTGATCGCGAAGAATGTCATGCCCTATCGGCGGAACTTCAAAAGCAGTGCTTGGAGTTTTTTGCTGAAGATCTCAAAGACGCAAAACTTCTTATTTTGCAGGATTATGCCAAGGGATTTTTTACAGAAGAATTTCTTTCGAAAGCCAAGGCCCTGGCAAAGGGGCTTGGCGTAAGGACAATTTTGGATCCCAATCGCGTTACCCCTCCTGAGTTTTATCAGGGAGTTTCCTTGATTACGCCCAACATCGCCGAGGCCGAACGTTTATTGGATGGACGCATGAATCTCGCAAAGGGAGCTGAAGATAAGGTGATCGAAGCGGCCTGTGGCGAGCTCAAATCTAAGCTTCATTTAGAAATGTGTTTAATCACCCGTTCTTCTCACGGAATGACTCTTTTGGATGCGGATGATCGCATCAGTCATTTCCCCGCGGTTGCCCGCAGCGTTTTTGATGTGACAGGAGCGGGAGATACCGTGGTCGGGGTAATTGGTGCGGCCTTAGCAGCTGGTTTTTCGATCGAGGAAGCTTGCTGGCTTTCAACCGCCGCCGCAAGTGTTGTGGTCGCAAAAGTGGGAACAGCCACCGCGTCGACCGCAGAAATCATCAACGAGCTTCAGCGCCTCTCAGAGATTGCTCCCACCCATCAATAGACGCAGCAACGAGTGCCCGCCATAGGCTGCCGCAAGTCCCAGACCTACCGAGGAAAAAGCATAGATCAACATGAGTGGCCAACGCCCTGCCTGCAGGAGTTGCAGACTCTGTAGGCTAAACGCAGAAAAAGTTGTGAAAGAGCCAAGGAGTCCGGTGATGATCGCGACCTTCAATTGCGGGTCCAAGAAACGCGCCCCCAAGGGATGAAGGGCACCAATGGCGAAACTCCCCAGCACATTGCAAGTTAGAATTCCCCAGGGGAATGAGTTCGGAGCCGTAGGAAGGGCTCGATCCAAGCCAAAGCGTAACCACGCACCCAGAGCAGCCATCAAAGTCATCCAAAAGATAAACATCTTGCTAGCCTAGCAGAAACTTTACGAAGCATCGGGATGCGCTCTATTTCTCTCTTATCCCAAGTGATCTTTACACAGGCTTAACCTTCATCGCACAGAAACTTAACCAGATATTTCTCGGCTCGAATTTGGCGTTGCGTCATAATGAAAAACGTAAGGTTTGTCGGGGTTTTTTCCGAGAAAGATTAAGGATGAAGTCTATTTTTTTCCTGAGGTCAGGCGCGCTACTTGTCGGGGCATTAGCCTTGCTAAATTCTTGTGTCGATTTGGGGGCAATCTTTGGATCAAAAGTTGCTCCCGAAGATCGCAAGCTACGCGCTCTCTATCTGGGAAAAAATTCACAGCCTGAGGCGGATGCCGAGGTCACGGCGATTTACCGTTATCTGCTCGCCCATAAACATTCCCAAGAGGGCGATGGCGAAAAGGGCGCACAAGTGTTTCGAAAAATGATCGAGACCGGACTAAAAGACCCAGAGCTTTTGACTGCCGCCGCAATGGAAGAAGCCTCTCTGTCCCGATTGGATGAAGCCCTTCATCTTCTCGATGAAGCTTTGCTTCAGAATCCGGAGGATACCCGCGCTCTATTAGCGAAGGCTCGGATACTCACCGAAAAAGGCGATCTCTCTCAGTCCGTGATGCTTTTTCAAAAACTGCTGAAAGCTAATCCTGACGACGAGGAACTGGTCGATGCTTTGGTTCAAATTCACGTTGGGCGTGAAGACTTTATGCTTGCAGAACGCATTCTGCAAAAGCACTTAGCTAACAATCCTGATTCTGAATACGCGCTCTATCGTCTGGGACTTCTCTACCGCAGCTCCGGCAATCTCGAGACCGCGCGTCAGACCCTAGAAAAACTCATCGAAGTTGCGCCAGACTCCTATCAAGCCGCAGGACAATTGGCGCGCGTTTATGAAGAAATGGGCGAACGCAAAAAGGCTTTGGGTCTTTATGAATGGCTCGCAAAAGCTACCAATAGTTCAACCTATCATTGGATGCTCGCGCTGCTTTACACAGAGATGCGGCGTTTTGATCAAGCAATTGAAGCCTTTGAAAACCTGGAGCGCACCAAGGTTCTCGATGATCAAACCAAACTTATGATGCTCTCGGTAAAAGCGCATCAACAGCGTGACTTGAAAACAGTGTCCAAAGAACTTGCGAAACTGAGCGAGCGCAATCCCGACAACGACAGCATACGCATGGTGCTCGCTGAAGTTTATCAAATGGACAACAAATTAGACGAAGCACTCTCGTTATTAGAGAAAATTAAAATCGGCGAGCGCAATTATCTTGAAGCACTTTCTGTTCGCCTTAAGATCTTAGACGGAGCTTCGAAAGCTGCAGAGTTGAAGACTGTTTTGGACTCGCATGACCCCGACCAATTTTTGCAGAGTGAAAAAGCAGAGAAAAAGACAAAAGTTTTTTCTGAAATGGCGTACTACTATTCCAAAATCAAGGATTTCGCGGTTGCTCATCGTTGGCTAGACAAGGGACTTCGAAGTTCGCCATCCAGCATCCAGCTCCTCTACATGAAGGGCATTGTGTTGGAAAAACAAGAGCGCATGGATGAAGCCGTTAAAACCATGGAGAAAATTATCGAGCTTGAACCTCGAAACGCCTCGGCGCTTAATTTCGTCGGTTATAGCTGGGCGGATCGCGGTGTGAAACTCGCAAAGGCCGAAAACTACATTCGACTCGCGCTAGCGGAAAAGCCGGGCGATCCTTATATTACGGATTCTCTAGGTTGGGTCCTCTACAAGCGGGGGGCTTATCACGAAGCTTTGGAGCAATTGCAAAAGGCCTTTGAGGCTCTCCCGAAGGAATCCATCATTGCTTCCCACTTAGGTGATGTCTATATGCGTCTTGGCCAAGTGACTGAAGCGAGACGTCTCTACGAAAAAGCTCTAGAATTGGGCCCAGAAAAAGATTCGGAGAAATTAGATCTTGAAAATAAATTGGCCCGCCTCCAAGACCAACCCTTGCATCCCCAAGTGGCCGAGCGTAAGCCCGGTGCTTCGGCGGCTGCAGAAAATGCGCCGAAACAAGATTGTCTTGAGCCGCGCGATCCGACTTTGGCCCACTCTCGCACTTGTTTTATCGAGCTGCGCGACTCGACTGGCCCTTGAAGAGCGCGGTCGGACAGAAAACCCTGAAATTAAATCCTGTGAAGTTCTCTACGATAAAATACGTACCCGCGATCGCTTTTTTGCGGGCCTTCGGGGTCGAGCACGCATCGAATTCGACCAAAATAGCGCAGATCTAGACCTGCTTCTCTATGAACCGCGACTCTTGCGTGCCGAGGTGGCCGGACCAATGGGAGTGCGCGTGGCGCTTGTTCAAGTCAATGACCAGTGGGCTTCGCTTTATCTTCCGCGCGAACGCTTGCTGAAGCGAATCCCCACGGATGAATTGGAAAAGAACAGCGCGCGTCGAGATCGCTTTCTGCGCGCGATTCAAATGCCCATTTTGCCCGAAGTTTTCGTCGAATCCGCCTTGTCCCGTGTGGGTCTTTGGCGCGGGCGTTCCATTCCCGGTCAGTGCAGTTGGGATTCCGAAAGGCGTGCTTACTGGTTTTCTTGGGAAGCGGAAAAACGATTGGTTTGGGTTCACCCGCAATCCTTCGTGCCGCTTCGAGTCGAGTTTTTCGAGGGCCGATTTCCGGGCTCACCACTTCCCGGTCGGCGGCCAAGCTGGGTGGTTGAATACAGTGACTTCCGGGGATCAGGTCCCTCAACGCTTCCGTTTAAGATGGTGGCTAACTTTGCCTCTAAAAGAGCCTTTGAACTCCACTGGAAAGAGGCCGAAATTGCCCGCAATTTAGAGCTGAAAGTCTTTGAGTGGAAAGCTCCTGGTGAAATCCGAATCGAAGAGTACTAACGCAAGCGAGCAGGCTGCTTCTCTCCAAGTTATCCGCAGCTTTAAATGGGCTTAAAGGGCCGCCAAGGCATTGACTACCCCCCAGATTCGGGCTTTTTAATGGGGTTATGTTGAGGAAATCTTTAACGTTCACAAGCATTTTGACATTGGCAGTTCTTCTAAGCTCTTGCTCCGGCAAAAGCGGTTCCGGCAAATTGGGAGCCTGCGAAGGCAACGTTATTCGTTACCCGATGATCGCCGATGCGAAGAGTCTCGACCCCGTCTTTACAGACGATCGCTATTCAAACCTCTCAGCGGGTTTGATTTACGAGGGGCTTGTTCAATACCATTTCCTCAAGCGGCCTCTTGAAATAGTTCCCGCTCTAGCGGAATCCCTGCCAGAAATTTCCAAAGACGAGCTGACTTATACTTTTAAGATAAAAAAGGGCGTGAAGTTCCAGGACTCTCCGCACTTTCCCGAAGGCAAGGGTCGTGAACTCAAAGCTCAGGATTTCGTTTACAGCCTTTTACGAGTCGCCGATCCTAAAAACACGGCGCAAGGTTTTTGGATTTTCGACGGAAAGATTCTTGGACTCAATGAGTGGCGCCAAAAACAAGAAGGCGCGGAAAAAACGGATTACGACAATCCTCCCGAAGGTTTCAAAGCGCTTGATGACTACACCTTCCAGATTAAGCTTACGCAAAAATACCCACAGCTGATTTACGTTTTGGCAATGACCTATGCATCCGCAGTCCCCCGCGAAATCGTAGAGAAGTTGGGCAAGGACTTTACGAACAATCCCGTAGGAACCGGTCCCTATATTTTCGAAAAATGGATGCGGAACGCTAAGATCACTTTTCGTAAAAATCCGAATTTCCGCGAAGAATTCTACCCAACTGAAGGCGAAGAGGGGGATTCAGAGCGCGGATTGCTTGTCGATGCTGGAAAAAAATTGCCATTTGCGGATTGCGTGGAAATGTACGTTTTCATCGAAAGTCAGCCCTTATGGTTAAATTTCATGAAGGGTAATGTTGATTGGGCCGTTATTCCAAAAGACAACTATGAGTCTGCGATTGATCCCGCCACCAAGCAGCTTAAAGAGGAGCTGAAACTGCGAGCGATTGATCTTCTGATCACGCCTCAACAGGACGTGACTTACAACTCTTTCAACGTAACGGACGCCGTAATTGTGAAGGGCGGCGCGAATCTTCGTAAGGCCATCGCATTGGCGATCAACGAAGAAGAGCAGATCGAACTTTTCCGCAATGGACGGGCCATCAATGCTCAGTCTCCGGTGCCTCCCGGTCTTGCAGGTTATGATCCCGATTACAAAAACCCCTACAAGCAACACAGCTTAGAAAAAGCCAAAGAATACATGAAAAAATCCGGCTTCCCAGACGGTCTCGAGCTGAACTTCGAGACGACCAACTCGTCCGAGAGCCGTCAAATGGCTGAAAGTTTGCAGCGTGCCTTGGCGCCCTTGAAGATCACACTCAAAATCAACATGAACCAGTTCTCCGAGCTTTTGCAAAAGATTGATAATCGCAAGGCGCAGATGTGGGGTATTGCTTGGGGTGCGGATTATCCGGATGCCGAGAACTTTTTGCAGCTTCTCTATGGTCCCAACAAAGCCCCCGGACCCAACAGTTCGAATTTCAATAATCCGGAATACAATCGTCTCTTTGCGCAGATGAAAGTCATGCGCGATAGTCCCGAGCGCCGGGAAATCATCAAAAAGATGATCAAAGTTTTTGAAAGCGAAATGCCTTGGATTCCTCGTGACCACCGCATCAGCTGGACCGTGGTTCACCCCTGGATGAAGAATATCAAGTTCAACGACATCGGCGGCAACTACGCCAAGTACTACCGCGTTGATCTTGAGCGCAAGAAACAAGGAAACTAAGAGAAGTGTTCTCCTATATTCTGCGGCGCATTCTGTACATGGTCCCGATGATTCTGGGGACTGCGTTTGTCCTATTTCTGATCTTCAATGTGATCCCCAGTGACCCGGCCTTGATGCACGCAGGAAAACACGCAACTCCCGAAACCATCGCCAGCATTCGCGCACAGATGGGACTCGATAAACCGTGGTATCTGCAATACGCCGACCTCCTACAGAGTGTAGTGACTTTTGACTTCGGCCGTAGTTGGCAAACAAAAATGCCGATTTCTCAAATGATTCGGGAAGGTGCCGGCCCCAGCATTTCGCTGATGTTGCCTCCTTTTCTTTTGTCGGCATTCGTATCGGTCTTCATCGGGCTCTTGCTGGCCGTTTATCGAGGCACCTTGTTGGACAAAACTGTCGTTGCGTTTTCCGTTGCAGGCCAAAGCATTTCTATCCTGGTTTGGGTTTTGGCGGGTCAGTATTACTTTGCCTATGTGAAAGGATGGTTTCCCATCACGGGCTATGAAAGCTCTTTTCTTGAACGTTGGGAATATTTAGTTCTTCCTGGAATCATCTTTATGGCGATCGCTGTTGCTCCCATGATCCGTTTCTACCGCACAGTTTTTTTGGATGAAATCTTCCAAGATTATGTAAGAACAGCGCGGGCGAAAGGACTTGCTGGGAGCGCTGTGATGATCCGTCACGTTTTAAAAAATGCGATGATTCCGATCATCACGGACCTTGTGATCTCGCTTCCTTTTTTGATCTTGGGTTCGCTCTTTTTAGAAAGTTTTTTCGGCATCCCAGGCCTGGGTGATCTGATTGTGCGCGCCATCGCCAACGAAGATCGTCCGGTGATCATTGCGATCACGATCTTGGGCACAATGGCCTATATTGTCTTTAACCTAATCTCGGATGTTCTCTATGGACTGGTTGACCCACGGGTGCAGTTGAAATGAATGCACTGAGCTTTTTGATTTTCGGTCTCGTGGCGATTGGTGGGATGATATTTGGTCTCCGCATCGCTTCGCGCTGGGGAAAGGCTCGTGTTTCCGGTCACTCTCTCTGGAGTGATGCTCTTCGCCGCCTTTTGGGTGATCAAATTGCAGTGTGGAGCTTTCTGATCATCGCACTATTTATCGTCGTGGCTTTTTTATGCAAAATGAATCTTTTGGCGGGTGATTGGAATACAGAAATTGGATCCTCGCGCGCGGGTGCAGACTTCAGCCAAGGATGGCGTTATTGGATGGGCCTCGATCTCTTCGGTCGTTCCATCACTGCGAAAACTCTCCAGGCAACCTGGACTGCGATGTACGTCGGACTTGTAAGCGCCTTGATCGCCATCCCCATCGGTTTTTTGGTGGGCGCAATTGCAGGATATTTTGGTGGTTGGGTCGATGACATCCTTAGTTGGGTTTTGTCCACGATGGCCAGCATTCCGGAAATTCTACTTCTCGTAGCGGTGGCGACCACTCTTGAGAAGGGTCTAATGAGCGTCTGCATTGCCCTGGGTGTAACCTCTTGGGTAAGTCTTGCACGTTTGATTCGCGCGGAATTCATGAAACACAAGGGTCGCGAATACGTGACGGCGGCAGCGGCACTGGGTGGCGGTCATCTGCGACGCATCTTTAAACATATTTTCCCCAACGTACTTCACATCATCATTATTCGATTCAGTTTAAGTTTCGTGATCGCGATCAAGTCCGAGGTTGTATTGACCTATTTGGGGCTTGGGGCCCCAACGGGAACCGCCAGCTGGGGGATCATGATTGACGACGCCAAGGGCGAGCTGATTCGCGGATTTTGGTGGAATCTCAATGCATCAACGCTTGCGATGTTTTTGATCGTTTTGGCTTTTTCTCTCTTCGCCGATGCTTTGCGCGATGCGGTGGATCCCAAACTTAGGACATAATGGCAGGAGAGATGAATATGAGCCAAGACACACTCCTCAGCATCAAAGATCTCAGAGTAAGTTTTTCCACTAAAGAGGGGCCGGTCGATGCCATTAAAGGCATCTCTTTCGATATTCCGAAGGGAAAAACCGTAGGCCTGGTGGGCGAGTCGGGATCGGGAAAAAGTGTCACCTCTCTTGCTGTGATGCGCTTGATTCCCAACCCTCCCGGAATTATCAGCGCCGGTGAAGTCTTTTTTCATGGCAAAGATCTTTTGAAACTTCCCGAAGCCGAAATGCGAAAAATCAGGGGAAATAAAATTTCCATGATCTTCCAAGAACCCATGACCAGCTTGAACCCGGTTTTTACCGTCGGCTCGCAGATCATGGAAGTACTGCAATTGCATCAGGGACTGACGAAACGACAGGCTCGGGAACGTGCACTGGATCTACTAAACCAAGTGGGCATTCCAAATCCCAACCAAAAAATCGATTCCTATCCTCATGAAATGAGCGGTGGGCAAAAGCAGCGGGTGATGATTGCGATGGCCATCGGATGCGAGCCCGATCTTTTGATTGCCGATGAACCGACTACGGCCCTGGACGTGACGATTCAAAAGCAAGTTTTGGAACTGATGTTGGGACTTCAAGAAAAATACAAAATGAGCATGCTCTTCATCACGCACGATCTAGGCGTGATCGCAGATATCGCTGATGACGTGGTGGTGATGTATCGTGGGGATATCGTCGAGAAGAACACGACGGACGAAATTTTTACAAAGCCCAAGCATCCTTACACGCGAGGCCTATTGGCTTGCCGTCCGAGTTTCGACAAACACCCAAAACGCTTGCTGACCGTTTCCGATTTCATGACCGAAGACGGAAAAGAAAAGCCAAAACTTGAAGTGAAGTATCATGAAAAGGCGGCGCGCGCTTTTAGTGAAAACGAAAATCCGATTATTCTTGAAACACGCGATCTAAAAAAATATTTCCCGATTCGCGGCGGAGTATTGGGCCGCGTTCAAAGCCAATTCAAAGCAGTTGATGGTGTTTCGCTCCAAGTGCGACGCGGGCGCACACTAGGACTTGTCGGAGAGTCGGGCTGCGGAAAAACAACTTTGGGCCGTAGTATTTTGCGTTTAATTGAACCCACCTCTGGCGAGATTCTCTTCAAAGGAAAAGACATCACGCACATTGAGGCGGATGAAATGCGTCGTCTACGACGCAATATGCAGATCATCTTCCAGGACCCCTATGCATCGCTAAATCCGCGTTTAACTGTAGGATCGGCGATTATGGAGCCCTTGGAAATTCACGGCATCGGCACAAGTCAGGCCGAACGTCGTGATATGGCGGCTAGCCTCTTAGAGCAGTGCGGACTGCCTGGAAAATTTCTGAATCGTTACCCTCATGAATTCTCTGGTGGCCAGCGTCAGCGTGTTTGTATTGCTCGCGCCTTGGCGGTGAAACCCGATTTTATTGTCTGCGACGAGTCTGTCTCGGCGCTGGATGTCTCTGTGCAAGCACAGATTCTCAATCTTCTATTGGATCTGCAGGATCAAATGAATCTGACCTACATCTTCATCAGCCACGATTTAGCGGTAGTGAAATTCATCGCCGACGAAGTTGCGGTTATGTACGCTGGAAAGATTGTGGAACAGGCTTCGGCAGATGAGATTTATCGCAATCCAAAAGAAGAATACACGCGCAATCTGTTGAGCGCGATCCCCAAGGGAATTCCGAAGCGCCTTTTGGATCGTGGCCTTACAGCTCCCGAGTTAGGCACTTGAGCTCGTAGTAGAGCTTCGGTGAAGGCTCCCGGCATGTTCCCGGTTCTTAGGGCATCATGCATTAAAATCTTTGCGAGTGTCACAGCCCACTGTCCGTGCTAGCTTTGAACCATGAAAACCGTCATTTTTGATTTCGACGGAACCTTGTGCGACTCCCTAGAAGCTTTTCTTCGAGCATTGAATCTGCAAGCGGATCGTTATGGTTTTAAACCGGTCCGCCAAGATCAACTTGCAGCCCTTCGGGATCAGAGTTCGCTTGAGATTCTCAACAACTTGGGTCTTTCTGTGATCAAGCTTCCTTTTGTTGTTCGCAAGGTGCGTAGTGAGCTCAATCGTGAAGTGGCCAAACTAAAGGCCTTTGACGGGCTTGTAGAAGCCTTGAAGACATTAAAAAGCAGCGGACACCGATTGGCTTTGATTTCCTCTAATTCAAAAGAGAATGTGACCACATTTCTTAAGGCCAGCGGATTCCCAGACTTTGATTATCTCCAGTGTGAAGGCAGTGTCTTCGGAAAGGCTGCTCTCATTAAAAAATTGCTGGGAAAACTACGGATTCAGCCCAAAGATGCAATCTATATTGGTGACGAAACACGCGACATTGAGGCCGCAAAGAAAGTGGGCGTTAAGGTCGTGGCGGTCACCTGGGGCTACAATAGTCCTCGAGTATTGGAGGCCGCAAATCCAGATGGGATCGTGGAAAATCCTGATGCCCTTCTCAGCTGTTTGCAAAAAACCTCTGAAATGCGTGCATGACCGAGAATCTGAAAAAGACTCCGCATCCGTCCTGAATAATTCTTAACACTGATCTGATGAGGCCGAATTTTCTGTTTTTGAAGTCTCCCGCGCGCTATCCCTCAGCAAGTGTTGTTATTTCCTAAAATCAGAACCCTATTTCTTTCATTGGTCTTTTTTTCCCTGAGCGCGGGTGCCCAGGAGCTAGGCCGCCGTAAATTGGACCCTTCATTTCAACCCAGTGATGTAGCGCGAATAAAAGTCGCATTTTTTGATGCGGATAGTACTTTGCGTGTTTCTCGAAGTGGAGCCCCTTCTGCTAACAACGCAAATGATGTTGTTACTTTACCAGGAGTGGCCAAGGCCATTGCTCGTTTGGCGCAGTCCGGATATTTGGTCGTGATCGTTTCCAATCAGGGAGGGATCCCGCGTTTTATCAGTTTGGAAAATGCGGACGCCGCTCTTGTGAAAGTCCGTGAGCTGATCCAGAAGGAAAAGGCTCTGGCGCAAATTCACTACCACGATTTTGCAGAATTCGATGATGAAGACCGAAAACCAGAAATCGGTATGGCTCTCCGGCTAGAAACTTTATTAAAGGAGCGCTTCGGCCCCAGTGCAGAAATCGACAAAGAGCTTTCTTTTATGGTCGGTGATTCAGCCTATAAAAAGCCCCACGG
Source organism: uncultured Bacteriovoracaceae bacterium (assembly GCA_964636255.1). Taxonomy (GTDB): domain Bacteria; phylum Bdellovibrionota; class UBA2428; order UBA2428; family UBA2428; genus CAXNGS01. The sequence goes on from CAZWNW010000010.1 coordinate 62,371, forward strand.
AAATCGCCCCGGAGATTTGCGTCCCGATGGCCGTCGTGGTTTCGATTTCAGCAACTCGGATCGTTTATTCGCGGAAAAATACGGGATCCCCTTTATCGAGCCGGATGTTTATTTCCGCTGGAGCGATGACGGATTCGAACGCTTTAATGATTTAGAAGATGTCCTTCGCTATTGGAAGAAAAAGGCTGCTGATTGCTCTAGTACGCTGTGATGCTTTCTTCTATCGAGAGTCTGCCTTCGCAATCCCAATTAATTTCAGGGTTTTCCAGTTGAGTCATCCGGGGTGGAGCAAAACTATCAGAATATGGTGCTCCATCAGGTTTTAGAATCAATAGACCGCGAAGGTTTTGGTCGAATAATTGATGACGATAGATCTCGTTCACCAACAACGAAAAGGTTTTACCTGTTTCTGAAACTTCACGTCTGGTCCCTTTTGTGAATTCTTCCGTCAAGACGTCGAATTTTGGAACGAGAGAATAGGCTCGGTAACCCAAATCACCTCGGTCGGTGTCATCACCCAAATCGATCTTATAACGGACAAGTGGATAGAGGCTCATATCGAAAACATGATCAACTTCACGATACACCCGTTGACGCCGCGAACTTACCGGCAGAGCCACGCTTTTTAAACTTCGGACGAGGATGTTTTTTTCACCAAGGTAGCGTTCGATCAGTTTCTTCCCCACACTGATGCTGCTGCCCACGTCCGCAGAATCAACGATGAATACGCGACGACCTGAAAACTCAGCTGCAGAGGGTAGATAGCGTTCCAAATGACGGCTTATTTTATTCCAGAGTGAATCTTGGTTGGATTGGGAATCATCGCTGGCCGAAAAGGCCAGATCAGCGAGACCACTTAAATTCGAAAAGGGAATTGCGGCGGCAGGGCAGGCGGGCCAGTTTTGCAGGAATGCCAACAAAGGTGTGCCGCTACGGCCAAGCGTGATGATCAAAGAATCCTGCTTAGCCGGATCAATTTCCAGCTCATGCATTAGGTTTAAAACAAAGGAACTGAGTTGTTGATATTCTTGCGTTGAAATCGAGGGGTTGAGAGGGCTTCGCACTGCTCCGGCATAACTAGGACATCGGCTGCCACCCAGTAGAAGAATTAAACAAAAGTAGTGAACTGCAGAGAAGCCGGCTCGAATCATGGCATGTGGAAGCTATAAATTCCAAAGAGCTAAGTAAACTCTTTATTCAGTTTGTAATTTGGATAGAGATTCAAATTATCCAGTACTTCTGCGTTTTTTCATTTCGGGCAGGCGATGGATTTCTGCCTCAACTTCGCGAACTTCTGCATAAATGCGTTCCACTATGGTGGCGGCCTGCAATACGGCTTCCGACCGCGCCATCATTGCAAGGCGCGCGCAGAGTTCCCCCAATTCATTCGCGCCTAGTTCAGCCGCGGAATTCCGTAGACTTTCGGCAGCTTCGGCTAATTCGTGTGTCTTCCCTTCCTGCAGAAAGGAATCCATGTCCTGCAACTGAATGGGAGCATTCTGCAAAAAATCCTCAAGGCGCTCTCGTAAGAGAGTTCCTGCTTCTCCTGCGTCCAAGACGCGAAGGGCATCTAATGCCTCGGGATCCATGCGTTTCATGTGGGAGCTATCGGAAACAAAAGAAAAAAACTTGAATTAACCCCTAAAGTGCTCGATATCCGCCGCCCGGCTTCGGAGTCCTTGGAGGTCGAGTGCCATAGTTGCCGCCGGGCTTAGTTTCCGGAATAGGCATAGTGCTGTAGTTCCCGCCTTTCTCTTTCTGGTAGTAGGCAATCACAGCCGTTTCGGCTGTTTTTAAATCTGCGCTGGCGCTTTCAAGATTGGGGCCGAAAATCAGTATAGCCAGTGGAAAATACAAAGGTCAAAAAGGCGTTGTGCAATTGAGCATCGATTTCCATCGAGACATCATTCGACTTTTGGCTGCATTCAATCCGCCTAGCGAGAGCATGCATTTAGCCAATCTCAGTCCCAGTGATCTCCCTCTCAAAAACAATCATAGTTGGCGTTTCGACGATCGTGCGATGAGTTACAAAGATGGAGTTCTTAAAATACTAAGACCCGTCGGTCGGCAGACGATAGAAATCAAAGTTAGCCCCGATTTAGAAATCGTTACTGGTATTCGCTACTATATGGATCAAGGAAAGATGTTTCTGGAGAGCGAATTTTAGCGGCGATTTTGATAATGCCGGATCGAAAGATGGCGATAGAATTCCACCACTTCCTTTGCGGGTTTTCCGCCGTAGCGATACTGGTCAAGGCGACTTTTGTGTTCTTGCCAAAAATCTAGATCATCTCTGATGACCGTTTCGCCACAAGCCATCATCTGGAGAACGCTTGCTTTAGAGCTGTAAGATGTCCACTCAATCTTTACTGATGGATTCACAATAGCCACCATCGCAAACCAAGCGTTCTCACTTCCATGAAGGGCGGACGTAAAGGAGGGCCAAAATCCGTGGTCCGCGCATTTAAGAGTGAAGAGAGATAAGAGACGCGTAGCCGAATCCGCAATTCTCATACGCCATCGCACATCTTTCAGATTTTTATTGTTCCAACCCTTTCGCTGCAAATTGCGGAGCAGATCATAATCAACCGTTTCAATAAAAAGACTGGCCGAAGCAAAATGCTCGTACAAAATTTGGGTGAAAAGTGCAGAAACCCGGAGTGCTTTATCTCCCCAATAGGTTTTGTGAAAAAGCTCTAGTTCGTTCGGATTGACGACCATGGTCGCCAAAGCGCTACCAACGCTGGAGTGGTATTCCTGCATCTTGCTAGCTAGCTCGGGCTGTGAGGGGCAATAGTCCCCTTGCCGATAGCGTTCGCGAGCGAGAGCGGGATCAAAGCCAGCACAACTTCGAATCTCTTCCCACAGCTCGGCGCCTTTCATTTGCAGGGCATAAATCATCGGTTCATCGGCGAATTTGAAAATCTCTAAGTTCTTCGGGCTACTTGACCAAGATTCCTTATAAAACTTTGGAGAAAAGGAAAGTGTTTCCCAAAGAGGTTCTGCCTGACTGTATTGAATGAAGCTTGCCGAGGGGGGGGCGATTGAATCAGCGTGGATTGCAAAGCTTCGCTTTGGCCCCATGGCCTGAGCGTTAAGGGTGAGGAGGCAAGCAATCGAGCTCAGTATAAGGCTCAGAAACATAGTGCTCTCATAACACAAAGTGTCTGCGCTAAACCAAACGACTTTTATTCAGCTCAAATTTATTAGGTCGGGTTCGGATAAAATCAGTCAAGGCCCTCAAACGGCTGAAAATTCATGCAAAATCACCGCGGCCCTGCGATAACGTCAGGAAAGAGTTCCATGCCTTTCTCTGGTGCTGGGTGTTGGCCTATGGCTTCTTACGATTACGCGGCACCTTGCCGCCCTGCGCATCACTGTTTTCTTGCAGAATAAAGATCTAAGGATAATTTGCTAAGAACACTGTGAAAGTCATTTCGATTGTTCTACCTATTCTGAATGAAGAGCTCTCTGTCTCGGAACTCTATTTGCGAATCACTAAAGAGATGGAAGCTCTAAACTATGACTACGAAGTGATCGCAGTCGATGACGGGTCCACTGATTCTACGCCCACATTGCTGGCCGAAATTCACCGTCAAGACCCTCGTTGGAAGCTAGTTTTGTTTTCAAGAAATTTTGGTCACCAAAATGCAGTTTCTGCAGGGCTGGAGTTCAGCCGTGGAGATGCGGTGATCGTCATGGATTCTGATTTGCAAGATCCTCCTGAAGAACTCCACCGCTTTCTTTCTAAGTGGGAGGAGGGCTATCAAGTTGTTTATGCAATTCGGACTGCTCGAAAAGAAGGACTCGCAAAGAGAATGGCTTACTATCTCTTTTATCGGATCTTCAAAAAGCTTTCGGTGATTGATGTGCCGCTGGATTCTGGTGATTTTTGCATTATGGATCGCAAGGTCGTGGACGCGGTGTGTGCGCTTGGGCGGGGTTTAGACAAATTGGCTTGGTTTACGCAAGGCAATCTCGCTACGCGGGCAAGCCCAAATACACATGGTCCAAGCTGGTCCGTTTGGCATTTGATGGCATCACTTCCTTTAGCGCCACGCCGCTGAGACTTTCTAGTTGGTTGGGAATGGGGCTTTGCTGCCTAGCTTTTTGTGCTGTCGGATTTTTTTTCTTATGGTGGACCTTTCCAGTCTTGATCTTTGGGATGCAGCCCCGGCAAGCTTTGGGCTGGACGAGTCTTATGATCTTTATGCTTATTTTGTCAGGCATACAGTTGTTGATGATTGGAATTCTGGGCGAATATCAAGCTAGGGTTTTTGATGAAGTTAAGGGCCGTCATGGCTGGGTCGTCGCAGAAACGATGGGACTGGAGCAAGAAAAAGCCGCGATACCTACTGCCTCGCAGCGAAGTTACCGGCCGCACAAAGAAGTCATGAGCGCTGATTCCTTCAGCTGAGGCGATAGCATGGACGAACCTAACAACGCAGCCGAGCAATCTTCGAAATACGAAAGAACCTCTTTCTTTCCCTTATTGATTGCGGCTCTTTTTTTTTCTTTGTATTTGCTGCTTTTGCTCCTTTTTTCAGGTGGGGATTTCCATCAGTGGTTTCGCTGGGATTTTGTATGGTTTCAGCGAATCTATGAGAACGGCTACACTTTCACAGAGCCGCTAACTTTTCCCTTGCCCGAAATCAGTGCAGCTTTCCTGCCCGCCTTCCCACTCCTTGCCCGTGGGCTTGGATGGATTTTTCAGTTGCACTCGTCAAACACAGCAATGCTTTTGACGTCCTTGCTGCTTTGTCTAGGCTTTCTTGCTTATTTTACGCTCTTCCTCGTGCGACTGAAGACTTCCCGACCACAGATCGTCCTTTCTCTGTTTCTCCTGCTTAGCTTTCCTGGGTCTTTTTTCTTGATGTTTCCCTATGCGGAATCCACTTCTCTTTTTGCAACTCTGGGCTTTCTCTTTTGGTATCACCATGAAAAACAGTCGCGCCTTACACTTCTGATGGTGGTGATTCACGGACTTTTATTGTCGACTTCACGACTCGTGGGCGTGATTTTTATTTTTTATCCTTTCATTTATTCTTTGCTGCAGAACCGCTTTACCTGGTCCAAGGTTTTCACCTTCAAGAATGCAGTCGCCACAGCAGCGCCTCTTGTGGGATAGCCAGCGTCTTCTTGTATTTTCATGTCCGCTACGGCTACTGGAATCTGCATTTTCTAGCCCTTAGAGATGCTTGGAACGTGTTTGTGTCGCTGCCACATCTGCTCAACACTCCTTTTTTTAGCCGTCTTTATATTCATCCATACGCTGTGGTTGATTTCGGTATCAGCATGTTTATCGTTTTACTGGTTTTGGCCGTTCCCCTGGGATGGCGATGTTTTAAGGAATTCCGTGAAGGCAGCCCAAACAGTGCACTTCTCCTCTGTCTTTTTGTCTTTTCGATTGGTCTTTGGCTCGAGAATGTCGTCGGCAGGGCCTCGACGGAATATATGGGCTTGGCTAGATACGCGTTGCCGATCTTGACGCTGCTGCTGATCGTGGGTTTCGCGGGAAAAAAAGAGAAGCTGCGTCCGGTGAGTTGGTACTATGTTGCATGTGTGGTCGTTTATGGCTTTCGTCTCCAATCCGCTCTTATTAATCGATGGATAAAAAATCAATTTATTGGCTGATTTAAACTAAAGTTAGCAGCGCCGTTGTGGGCTAGCCGGAAAATTCGTCATTGGTCGAGGCCGCTTGAGAGTGATTGCGCCGGAAGGCTCTGTGCCCGACGTCTCAGCATAAAAGCGATCGCACTCAGGAGGACCACCCAGCCCATGAAGAGGGGGAGCAAACTCCAAAAGCCGCGTAGACCTAAGGCATTGCCCAGGTTCCAAGGACCCCACCAAAACGGAAGCTTTTCCGGAGACTCGGCTCCGGTGGGAATCTCGCCTGCCAAGAAGTTCGGGAGCCAGAGTTCAAAAATTGGATTGGAATACTCATCGGGGGCCAGCGGCCAGACGGCCACGATCATCAGATGCAGACCCGCTCCGAAGATGACGAGAAGGACCGAAAGGATTGCCGGAAGGCTCTTTGCGCCGACGGCCGCCGCCCAAACCAAAAAGGGCAGGGCCGGCAGCACATGTCTTGGACCGACGCTCCAACCGCCGTTCCAATAAGAATAGGCCGCGTTGAAGAGAAAAAAATAAAGGCAGATGAAGAGAGCGGTTGCAGCTGCAAACCTTTCTTCCTTTCGACGCAGCAAGACTGCGAATCCCCATACAGAAAAAAGAAGAAACGGGGCCAAAACGAAGAGGCCGCGAAAACGTCCAAAGGTGATTTCGAACAAAACTGAAAGTCTTGGAAGCGTGACACCCCACAGGCCTTCTTTCATTCCGTCAAAACCCACCACGTGCGAGTAACCCAGCGTAAACGGTGAGCCGAAAGTGAGATGGTTGTAAGTCAGAAGCAGGACCAGAACGGAGGTGAACGAAAGCAGCAAAGGCACGAGCGTCTCTCGCGAAAAACTTTGATAAGCCGCAAGTGCCAGCACAGCCAAAGAGGCGGGGGCAAGCGGCAACTCTGTAATCACGGCCCAGCCCAAAAGAGCCCCCGCCACGAGCATCAGATTTCGCCGCCCGATCGCGCTCGGTGAAGTCGCCGACTTCAGAACCAGCAGGAAGCCCAAAAAAAGGCAGCAGCTGGCCAAAGCGTGACCAAAGAAGACCGTCGCAAAGGCCCAGGCCGGTGTCGCCAGGCCGAAGCCCATCGCAAAAACAAAGGAGGGAATGAGGCCGATGCGGCGCTTTTGAAGAAAGTTAAACAGTGCGAGCCCGAGAAGCGCGGTGGGGAGTCCCGCGACGAAAAGCGTGACAAGATAGGTGTAGAGCACCCAAACCCCGTGTGATTTCATGTCCAGATCGAGGATTTGAATTAGAAACTTCACGACGAGCCCCGGCAATAAAGCCGCCAGGCTAGCCCCCGGAGCCTTGTCCGAGTAGTAACGGCCATGCACCAAAGCCTTATCTCCGGTGTCTTCGTGATAAGTGTCGATAGAAAGCGAACCCTCTTCGATTATCGTCCGCACCAGAGCGATTCGGGTTGCCTGGTTCCATCCATGTCCCTGGTGAAAATAGGCATAGCTCATGAAAAGAAGAGAAAAGAAAAGCAAGGATACGCGTTTGAATGGCACGGGAACCCATGTTCTCGTGATCTCAGTTAATTTTCAAGACGCATGACCAGTTCTGTGAACGCCGAGAGAGATTCTCGCTCGTCTAGCGACCAAAGACGTTGGGCTCTTCGGTGCGGAGGGTCTGAGTTCTCCACTTGTATATCTGGGCCTGAAGGCCTCCTCGGACTTGAAGTCCAAATTGGTAGTCGAAGTGAGTCTTTACCCAGTCCATCAGTTGCTTGCCATTTCGCGGGTCCTCGCCGAAGGCTCCTACGTGATATTCCGAAACGTCGCGCGGAAAGATCACAACGTAATTAGGCGGTGAGGCTTGGAAGGCTCTCAGCATCGCTTCCTCTCCGAAAGTTGTAAATTCAGTGTGCATGAAGTTCAGGTACGGCGTCGGGTTTTTACGCTTCAGCAAGAAATTCAACATAGCGCCCTCAGGCAGGACCACGAGGCTGTCTTGCGGCTGCAAAAGAGGTTGCAGCTTTTCAAGAAGCCCACTCAAGAGAAAACCCGGCTGCGAATCTACGAAACGAGGAGCGTAGGAATAAAAAGAATTTTGCTTCGTCCCCACAGCGGCCGTTTTGATAGCGTAATATCCGTGCGACTCGTAGAGTGTTGACGCTGCCAAGGCTCCGGTCAGCGCCACAACACCCGCCTTGAAATAAAAAACTTTCAGCTTTTGCCCTGTGTGCTTGGCGGAAAAAATCCAGTTAGGAATCTGCGCGTGCAGCAGCCAAACGAGAAGCAAAGTGGCTGGCACCGCCAAGGTAAAGCCTATGTGATAGAGGCGCGAATTCAAAATCATTTTGCCCAGTAGGAGTAGCGAAAAAAGAGACCACACCAAAAGGATCGCAGTTTTGCCATCAGCAATCGCAAAGCGCTGGCCGATGTGGGCTCGTAGAAAATACAAGCAGCCCAGCAAACTAAAAAAAGGTAGCACGCGCCCGGCGTACTCCACGATTTCAACGCGCCAGGATTGCATAGCGCTCAGGAAAACAATTGTGAAAAGCGTCGCCGCTAGGAAGTAAATCACCCTAGGCGAGCTTCTGCGACTGAAGCGCTCCAGCAGCCAGGCGCAACCTCCAAGCAATGCTAGACCTGAAAAAAACCATCCCAAATTTTGCAGTAGTATCCCCACACTTCCTGCCCAATTGTCTAAGCCCATGCTCTCAAGAAAAAACGGACTGTTGGCCACAGACGTGGTTAGCAAAACGTGCCAGGCCCCGAGACTGGCAAGCAAGGCGTCAGAGGCAAACATCCCAGTGCTGGCGAAGAACACGAAAGCCAGCAGCAGAGGGAGTAGGATTCCCGCCAGATAAAGTGCCGTCAACTTAAAGGCATCAGAGCGGCGAAGGGGATCTGCTATATGCAGACAAAGACCCAAGAAAGTCGCAGCCAAGGCGGCGACCGCGGGTTCAGGTCGCGTCAGCGCCGTCAGCCCGCAGAAAAAACCGACCCAAAATCCGCGGTTAAGCTCTGCAGTTTTGAAAAGACTCACAAGCGTGGCAAGCGCGCAAAGAGCCAATACCAAGCCATGCATTGCTTCATGAGTGTAAGGGGTTATGAAATTGTAGTTGCCGATGGGGGTCAGGTGCGAGAAGGCAAAAGTCCCCAAAAAAAAGAAGACGAGAAGTAGCGCAGGCATTCGTCCCCCAAGGGATGAAAAGATTCTGTGCACAGCCCAGCACGCAAGCATAAACCAAAGAACATTTGAGACGACCAGCACATCCAGAGTTGGGCCCCAAAAACGAAAGATCAGTCCGTTCCAATAAACGGAGAAAGGACCCAGAAAATGTGCGATGTCCTGATAGAGAAGCGCACCCTCAGATACCCTCCAAGCCAAGTAAAGCTCTTTGCCGAAGTCGATGGTGGGGTGTAGCCATTTCTTCCAGCTCCAGGCCAGCAAGCTGAGCAGGGACGCCACCAGTAGCAATGCCTCCGCCAACCGCAGTCGAAATGAGGGTTGGCTGGCAAGAATGCGCATTTTCTTTATTTAAGGCACGGTTGCATACTTGCCAAGTGTGGCAGTCGAGCCGACCTTTTTGCTCAATGCCGTGCTGCGAATGTTTAAATCAATCGAGTCCCGCAACCGGAACAGATTCCGAGAAGCGATCTAGACCGATTTTAGCCATGATCAATTCATCGCGACGTTGTTGGATGAAGTTATTGATCACCGTTTGTTTCGCGAGAGACATCGGCATGAAATTCATACCAATGTGGAAGGGGCGATTTCGACCCGCCGAGTTCTGCGGATGATCACACCAAATCACTTTTGCTTGTACAGCGAAAAGTTCCGATGTGTGAGGCAGCGGAATTTCAATCCGCAAAACAGTTTCGTCTTTTGCCTTTTCTTTTGCTTCAAGGCAAAGTCCGGATTTCGAAAGGTTGATCAACATCGCATTGTGAACAAGAGGCGAGTCCAGAAATCGAAAGCGCACGGGAACGGAGAGTTCGACGCGCTCTTTGCGCATAACATGTGCACGGATAAGTCCCTTGCCCCCACTGGCGGCCAGGAAAGCTTCCGGATCAAATTCTTCGTCTTCGTCTGAAGAGGCCTCATCGACTTCTTCTTCCAAAGCGGCTTCAATAGCCACAGCAGCGGCCGCGCGTTTTTTCTCGCGGGCTGTAAGGGGCTTTTCAACTTTGGCTTTTTTCGAAACTTCTTTTTTCAGCCCACTTTTTGCGAGTTTTTCCTTGGTCGCAGCGGCTTTTGCGTCGGTTTTTTTCTTTTTGGCGACGGCCTTTAGGGCCTTCACGGCCTTCTTGGCGGTCTTTTTAGCTGTTGCTTTAGCGAGCTTCGAAGCTTTTGCTTTTGAAGGCTTCTTTGAAGCGATTTGTTTTTTCTTAGCCATGCGTTATATACCCGTCCCAAAGAACTTTGAATTTCGCTGAAAGTCTATGATGAATATAGGAACCTCAAAAGTAATTCTTTTCGAGTACTTGGCGCTATTTGTCAAGGACTTTGTGGCCGGAACACAGTTGCAGAAGGTTCAGGCCTTTCGGGCTACGAGCGGCTGGATCTATGCCTTTGAAGCCTTTCCTAGCCCCCGTCGCTTCTTTTTGGCGGCCACTTTTCCCCGGGACGAGGAATTAAAAAAGGCCGATCTGGCCAAAAATCTGAAGCCTGGAGAGAATCCCTTGCTCCTCTATTTGCGGGCCCACGTTCAGAATCTAAGGCTGGAAGAGAGTCGATGGCAGCCAGATTTGGGGCGCTGGACCCTAACTTTTCGAGGCGATATCAGTCTGGAATTTCACTGGAAAGAGGGGAAAGGCGAGGTAGAGATTCGCGTTCCCGATCGAAAAGTCTTCCGTCACAGCCTGTGGCTGGCGGATTGGCCTAGTGTTGAAGAAATAGCTGAAAAGCCTTCTGACGAAGATTCTGCTCTCCCTGCGCGCGAAGAAAAGAAGTACCAACAATTGCTAAAGCGGGTCGAGGCAGACCGCTCGGAGGCACAGGCCTTTCTAGACGAGCACCAAGAGATTCTTTTGCTCCTAGAGAAGGCGCCGCAAAACTGGGGCGCCGAGGGGGCTTTGGGGCCGCGGAGCCTTGAAGTGCTGAACACCTGGCTCAAGAAAGGGAAGCTCAGTCGTTATGCTCGCTCAACTCTTGGCGAGGCACAGGATATTTTCTTCAAGCTCAAACGCCGCATGACTCGAAAACTTGCCAAGGCCGAGGAACGGCTGCGGGAAATCCAGGCAGAGAACCCCTATCTAAATGCGCGGCCCCTTAGGGATCAGAAAAAGCTAAGCGCGCGGATCGAAAAGAAGAAAAAGGAATCGCGTTTTCCTGGAATAAAAGTTCCCTTGGAAGACGGGCTTCTGGCCTATGTGGGACGCTCAGCAAGCGAAAACGCCGAACTCTTTCGCCGCATGCGTGATCGCGACTTGTGGTTTCATGTACGTGCTGAAAAAGGCGCGCACGTTTGGATCCCGCGCGGGCAAAAAGGACTTCCGGCCCGGGGTGATCCACATGAACGCGTTTTACAATACGGTGCCCAGTTGGCTCTTTTGAATTCCCGCGCAGATAAATCGGGTGCGGCCACGGTAGATTACACCGAGCGTCGTTACTTAAAGGCAACTCCTGGCAGCGATGGACTTTTACGCATTGAAAGAAGTGAAACAATATTTGTGCGAAAAGACGAAGCCTTCGAGAAAAGAATCTTTCATAAGTAAAGCTTGTCGCAGTGACATCAAGGCTCTAGGGTCGGTTTCGAAGGCCGAGGGGCCGTCAAGCTATGGAAAGCGTTCAGGAACTTCTCAATCGTAAGAAGCTCGAAGCTCTCGAATGGGGCGCCTTTCTCGAAATTCTGAAAGAAAAATCCAAGACCCCGGTCGGGCGCGCAATACTGGATCAGTGGCATCCCGGAAAACTCGCGCGCCAAGAGGCCGATGAGATGGCGCGCGGGATCTTGGAATTGCGCGTTTTGAAGGAAGAGATCAAAGAACTTCCACCCATCAATGACTACCGCGATTTAAGCGACGTCTTACAACGCGTGCGCCGATCTGGTGCGATCACGGTCGCGGAATTTCGTGATCTTTTGATGGCGCAGGAGATTGCCCAAGCGCTTCACCACTATTTACGAAAAAATGCCTTGGGAAAAACTTCCCTTTTGAATTCTCTGCTGGGTATCAACCTTCTTGAAAAATGGGCGGCCAAACATCGCAATCTTTTGGATCGCAATGGGGAAATCGCAGATTTCGCCTCGCCCGATTTAGGGGCACTGCGATCTTTGGCCCGCGAACTTCATGAAAAAATCAAGAATCGTTTGCAGGAGTATCTGCAAAGTCCGCGGCATTCAGAATTTCTGCAAGATTTTTACGTCACTCTACGTGATGGTCGCTATGTGTTGCCGGTAAAGAGTAATTTCAAAGGACGTTTTCCCGGAATCATTCACGATGTTTCTAATACCGAGCAAACTCTTTTCATCGAACCCCAAGACATTGTTGAATGGAACAACCAGTTGGTTGTTACAGAAAAAGAAATCCGCACTGAGATCGAACGCATTTTGGCCCACGTTGTTCTAGAGACCGAGCCCTTTGTCGGCGCCTTTGAAAAAAACCAAAACATCATCGCCAAATCCGATGTGATGAGTGCGATGGTCGAAGTCTTGGACGCTGAAGGGGGCGCGGCTTGTGTGATGGAATTCGGCGAGGATGTCGAATTTCGGGGACTTCGTCATCCCATTCTTGCGATTCAGCGTGCGGTCGTTCCGAATAGTTTCGATTTCAAAAACGGACTTATTCTCACCGGCCCGAATACGGGTGGAAAGACGGTCCTACTGAAAAGTTTGGGCATTTCTTATCTGATGGGACAGGCCGGTTTCCCAGTTTACGCGCAGTCTGCGCGAGTGCATCGTGATTTAGGCGCTCTCTTTGCATTGATCGGTGATGATCAAAACATTCGTCAAAACCTATCGACCTTCAGCGCACATCTTTTGGCGTTGAAAAGTATCCTGGAATTTGTGCAGAAGGGCGATTTGGTTTTGATCGACGAAATCGCCTCGGGCACTTCGCCCGAAGAGGCGCAACCACTGGCCCAGGCCTTTATTGAAAAACTTTTAGATCGGGGTGTGCGTGTTTTTGTCACCACACATTTCGGCGCCCTCAAGAAATTCGCACTCGCGGATGCGCGACTCAGAATTGCGGCCATGAATTTTGATTCTGAAAACAAACGTCCATCTTACGAGATCATCATGGACATCCCGGGCGAATCCTCGGCCTTTGATACGGCGGAACAATTGGGTCTGCCATTGGAGGTGCTGGAACGCGCCCGCCTCTTGCGCGGCGAAGATTCCAAAGATCTCAGCCTTGCGCTGCGTGAATTGGAAAAAATTCGTAAGAGTTATCGAGATAAAGAAATTCAGCTTGAAGAAAAAATTCAACGAGCCGCCGAGCGGGAACAAAAGGCCCAACGCACTCTGGAAGAATACGGTTTACAAAGCCAAAAGCGCATTCAAGAAGAGAGCCAAAAGTTTCTGAAAGATTTCCAGGAACTTCGCGAAAAACTGGCAAGCCAAGTAAAGGCTGTGGAAACAAAAGCCGAAGAAATCAGCCCGCAAAAAGAAGCGGAAATGCAGGCTGAACTAGAGCACGCGCAAATCGAATTGCGTGCGCAGTTGTCGAAAAAAGCTCAGAAGTCTTTATCAAGAACTTCTGTCGAAGAAGTTTTAAACTTGGGATCTCTTGTTGAGGTTGATGGACTTGGTATCGGCGAAATTGCCGAGCTACCCAAGGGACTTCCCGCCCAAGACGCCAATGCGCTCTTTGTGATCAGCGTCGGAGGCCTCAAAACCCGCGTGGCACGTTCACGCCTCGTCGTGCCGGATCCGGATCAGGCGCGACTTTATAAGTCGAATCTCGCAAGTCTTGAGTCGCAGCGCGAGAAAAAAGCCACGCGCCTGCAGCCGGCATCAAAGGGAGCGACCAGTCTTCAAGGTTCGCGTGTGTGCGATGTGCGGGGCACGCAACTGGAAGAGGCCCTCCGTCGCATTGAAGGCGCGATCAACGCTCTCACAAAAGAGGGTGGGGTTGTTACGGTGATTCACGGAATCGGAACGGGTCGCCTACGCGATGGCATTCGCAAATATTTGCAAAAAGATCGAGCGGATTTGAAATTTCGCGCAGGAACCTGGCCCGGCGAAGGCGACGATGGAGTGACGCTCATTGAGAGAGACGAATAGAGCGATGAATAGAGGGAAGATTTATGGATAGAAACTTAGCAATGGAGTTTGTACGTGCCACGGAAGCAGCGGCGATTTCTTGTGCCCGATTTATGGGTCTGGGCGAACGCGATGCGGCCGACCAAGCCGCAGTCGACGCCATGAGGCGTTCACTGGATACGATCGACGTCGATGGTACAGTCGTGATCGGCGAGGGCGAGCGTGATGAAGCCCCCATGCTTTACATTGGCGAGAAGTTTGGACGTCGGGGTCCCCATTCACCTAAAATTGATGTCGCACTTGACCCACTGGAAGGCACAAATCTCTGTGCTTTGGGCCACAACGACGCGATGTCAGTCATTGCGATTGCTAATGAAGGCGGTTTTCTTCATGCGCCCGACACCTATATGGACAAGGTCGCCGTCGGACCAGAATTAAAAGGCAAAATTACTTATGAAATGAGCCTTCGCGATAAAATTCAAACCATCTCAAAGGTTCGCAACAAAGAGATGAGGGAAATTACAGCCGTTGTTTTGGATCGTCCCCGACATGCTGATTTGATCGCGGAACTCAGAGCGATGGGATGTCGCATTCGTCTGATTAACGATGGGGATATCTCGGGATCGCTACTTGCGTGCAATCCAGAAACAGGTGTTGATATTTTGCTGGGTAGTGGCGGCGCTCCGGAAGGAGTTATTAGTGCGGCCGCAATGAAATGTTTGGGCGGCGATTTTTTTGGAAAACTGCAGTTTCGAAGTGAGGAAGAGCGACTGCGTGCGGAAAAAATGGGCGTGAAGAATCCAAACCGCATTTATTCGATGGACGAATTAGCCAAGGGGCCCGTGATGGTATCACTCACCGGAGTGACGGACGGCTCATGGCTCAAAGGTGTGGCCTTTGTCGGTGGTGGTTGCACGACGCATTCGATGGTCATGCGCTCCGAGACGGGTACAGTTCGCGAAATTCGGGCTCGTCACCGCTTTGATCGAAAATCGATTTGATGCGATTATGTTGATGAAAAGATGAAAATCACATTGAAATCCTTTCTGCTGACTCTCCTATTCTTTGTTTTTGCGGTCCCAGCTTTTCCCGCTGATCGCAATGACATCTATCTCGAAGCCTTTACAGGGTTGGACATGGATCCTGCCCGCCGCCTTTTGATGGGGACTACTGTTGGCTACTGCCCTTGGGATGAAATCGGCATCGGTTTTACTTTCGAGCAAATACTTGGCCGTAACTCTAATGATGATCTGGATTCATCACTTCGTGGAGCCATCGAATTTCGGTGGTTTCTGGAGCCCTGGGAATTTTGGATTGATACCGGCTACCTCACCAGCACCTTTAAGGATGGGAGCTCAAAGCGTTCGGGGACCATAAATTTTGGCGGTGGCTACCTGTTTGCGCTCACCTCCAGTATGGCGCTCCGCGTGGCAGCCCATATTCAGTTTCCCTATTCAGCTGACGGTCGGATTTTTGGCACGGCAGCGCTGCGCGTTCTTTGGTGAAAGTTCTGAAGTTTCTGTGAAATTTGGCCGAAAACGAGACTGTGAAGGTCTTAACACGCGAAGATTTAGCTGAGAATATTCGTCTCGAAGCTTATTCGATGACTTTGTGGTCAGCTCTACTCTTCACTTTTGCAGGTTCTTTTTGGGCGCATTTTGCGATGGGAGCGGTCTACCTAGAGCCTTCTCTTTTTATTCCCTGGCTTGTGGTGCACATCCTCTCCTTTCTCTCCGTTCGCTTCCGAGAACATTTGGGTCTGATGTTGGCGTCGGGCTTTGTGGCTCTCCAGCTCTACTTCCATGTTGCTCTTAACGAAGTTGGCATTGCGATACTTCCCTTGGCCCCCGTCTTCTTTCTGATTTCGGCACTTGTTTTGGGCGCTTACTCATCTGGAAAAATGTGGCCCTCAGTGATCATCGGCGCGGCCTCCTGGCTTTCCACTTACTATTGGATTGTTGTTCCACAACTTTTGCAGCGTGATCCGGCATCCGTTGCGGAAAGTTCCGCATGGGTCTTCGCCTTTCCCATTCTCTTGGCGATCGTTGCCAATGGACTTTTCATCACCGCCTTTTTCAAAGGCAGTCAGTTTTTCGCGCGTAGCTTGATCGAGAAGAGTCGCTTGTTGGGGGGCAATCAAAATTACGATGAACAACGGATTCAGGCATCTAAATTGCAAACAGTTGGCGAGCTGACCGTCAGCATTCTGCACGAAATCAACAATCCTCTGACTAACATCGGGGGCTTCTCTCATCAGATCAAGGAAGCTCTGGACACCGAGGACCCAAATCTTGTGGAAATCGCGCGCGCTTCCAATGATCGCATTGCCTTCAATGTCGATCGGATCAAAGACATTACGCGGGCTGTAAAAAATATGGTTTATGATGCAAGCCGCTTAGAAACCAGTGGCGTTTCTCTGATGAAACTTCTCGAAGACTCGATGACTCTAACGAAACATCACATCAAGTCACAGGGTGTTGAACTCAAAATCGATTTGCCTTCCGAGGACGTGGTCGTCCGTGGCAACTTTGTGGAGCTTGGCCAAGTACTTGTGAATTTGCTGACCAACGCAAAAGACGCATGTCGCCGTAGCGATCGAAAAAAGATTTCTGTTGGTTTTGGAGTGATGAATGATGATATTGTCCTGTGGGTCGAAGATACCGGCAGTGGAATTCGCGAGGAAATTGCTGAGCAAATTTTCAAACCCTTTTTCACAACTAAAGAGGTGGATAAGGGAACGGGAATGGGACTCTATATTTCGCAGATCATCGCCAAACGACACAAAGCTGTGCTGCGTTTTGATAACGTACGAGATTCATCGAGCCGAGTTTTAGGGACTCGTTTTGAATTGGTCTTCAAAGTAAAGGATTCGCAAATTGAAAACGCACCGGTCCAGGTGATTGATCGAAAGGTGGCCTAGTTATGGAAAAAGATGCGGGACTGAAATGGCGACTAATGGTCACAGCAATTCTTGCTGTGGGCTTATTTGTTTATTTTGTCGAGCGCATGAGCCACCGAAGTGTTGCCCCCCGAAATCCCGCAAGTGCACCGGCTAAAGTTTTGCCAGCTTGCGAAGACTCTTCGTGTTTGCCCTCAACTGATAGTGATCGCGATTCCTCGCGCCTTGAAGAAGGCCAAGTCTTTCGCGCGGCCGAGGAGTCCTAGCTTTTAGCTCAGTAAAAACGCCTTGAAGTCGCGCCTTTGCCTTCTCTTAACGGGAACTTCACAAAGCAAATCTCTTTTTGCCACCCACTAAACTTTAATCAGTCTTCTGCCGAAAATATGTACAGCACTGTTAGGAGGCTAGACAGATATGCTTAAGTGGGAAGAATTCGAACACATTCACGTTGTCAAAAGATTGCGCGAAGTTTTGGGCAATTGGTTTCACGTCGATGTCTTGATGATCGACGAGCAGGGACGCCTCAAAAACTTTGAAAAAGGACAACGAAAGCTTTGGTCGAACACCTTGCTGGCCAACACGGTCGATAAAGACACGGGGTATGAGTACCTGGTGCAATCGCTGGAAAAAGTGAACGGAAGTCTCTTTAAGAGTGATAAAACGCATCTGGAATTCGAATACATGCCCGGTGTTTGGGGAGTAGCCTTTCCCATCATCGCAGAAAACGAATACCACGGTTGTGTCGTCGGGCTTGCCTATCGCAAAGATGAAAAACGTGTGACGGATGGATTCACAAAACTTTTGGAAACTTTTGGTCTTTCAAATTCCGACGGCGAAAAAGCCTTTGGTGCCGTAAAACATGTGCAAAGCGCCGAGTTCCACTACTTCCAGGAACTGACAGGCCTTGTCGCTCAGGAAATCGTCACTCTTCATACCGAGATTTCCGCACGCGAAACCCGCATCGAAGAACTCAATAATCAGCTGGGGGGTCGTTACCGCTATGATTCTATGATCGGTAAATCCAAACCGATGCAGGATCTTTATAGCCTACTCGATAAAATCCGCGCCTCGGAAAGCACGGTGCTTATTCAAGGCGAAAACGGAACAGGTAAGGAATTGATCGCAAAAGCAATTCACTTTAATTCTCCCCGAAAAGAGAAAGCCTTCATTCCGATCAACTGTGCCGCATTCAATGACAATCTTTTAGAATCCGAACTTTTTGGTCACGTGAAAGGCTCCTTTACGGGCGCCGTCAAAGACCGCAAAGGTTATTTCGAAATCGCCAATGGCGGAACGCTCTTTATGGACGAAATTGGTGATATCTCGCAGGCCATGCAAGTAAAATTGCTGCGTGTATTGCAAGATGGAACTTTTACATCCGTGGGATCCACTGAAGGTAAAAAAGTCCAAGTCCGCGTAGTCGCCGCAACTAACCGTGATTTGAAATCCATGGTCGAAGCCGGAACCTTCCGACAAGATCTTTACTATCGATTGAACGTCATCAACATCACCGTGCCACCGCTTCGGGATCGTCGCGAAGACATTATTCTTTTGGGCGAGCACTTTCTAACGAAGTCGGCCAAAGAAAAGTCCATTGGCGTGAAGACGCTCACGAAACGCGCACTGGAAAAACTATTCGACTACAATTGGCCCGGAAACATTCGCGAACTTGAAAACGAAATGGAACGCGTGACCGTATTGGCCGGCGCCGAAGAAAAAATAACGCCCGAAATGCTTTCCCCACGAATTCGGGAATCTTCCGAGCGACCGAAAAACCAGGGAGCCCGTCTGCACGGGAAATTGAAAGACGCTCTCGAAGAACTCGAGCGCGACATGATCCGCGAGGGTCTGCGTCGCACGGGTTGGAACAAAAGTCGATTGGCCAAAGAGCTCGGCATCAGCCGCGCGGGTCTTATCATGAAGGTCGAGAAATACGGCTTGGATAAACGAAAAATTCTACGCGCCGAAGGTGCCACGGGCACGGAAGACTGAGGGGTTCTACCGCTCATGTTTAGCAGTGGAATAAAAGCATTTTCAATTTGCTTGCATGCAAAAACTTTTTGCATGGCAGTTATTGCCGTATGGGCGATTTCGTCCGAAGCCCGTAAGCCATCGCCCACAACACCGCCGGATCTAAGCGCTCAAAGCCGGGGGGCATTAGAGTCTTACCCTGAACTCGTACCGGCAACCCGGGCCGCAGAGGCGCTTCGCTCGTATCCTTATCATTTCGGAATGACCCCGGCCGAGTATCAAAAAAAGACGGGAAGTTTTTTCGACCATCAACGATCCCTTGCGAGCCCGAGATTAAATGAGGGATTTTTCGAACTACTTGTTGCCATCTTTTCCAAAGGCGATCCGGAAAAAGCAAAGTTCTTACGCGGATCGGCCCCCTTCCGTCGCGCAGTTGCTGTTTTGATGAGCCCGTCTGCAAGTCGCGAAGCCGTGCAAATCGCCTTGGCTGAAATCTCCCAAATTACTGGCCGCGATCAACTTGCGGTGATTCAGTCTTTGCAAGGTTTAGTTGATACTAATGGCGAAAAGTTGGGCGCCGTTGATTCATCAGCCCTCAATGAAAATCTTTCCGCCGGTGAAATTGCGTATTATCAAAAGAGCCCCGCAAATAAGTTATCCATGGGTGCATTCAAAAGCGCCCCCGTAGAAGCAGTGAGTGAACGCTCGCTGGCATCCAGCGGAGCCAAGGGAGGCGGTTACCTAAAGCCCACAGAGACCTATCCGCCCGGATATTACGGTTCGCCAAGCATCACGGGTTCGAATGGTTATTATTCTTCATCCGTCGGTGGCGGAAATTATGCATCACCTTCATTTACTTCCAGCGTTGGAAGTCCCGCACTCTCGGCCCCTTCAACGAATAGCCGTGGAATAAATCCCCAAAGCGCCGTTGATCTGAAGATCCCGAAGCATACAGGTGACGTATCACCAGGAACGAACACCTACCGACCCATCGGTGGTGGTGGCACAGCTGCCGCATCGGGCAGCGCCATTCGTGGCCCCACAAGCGCCGCAAAGGTCGAAGCACTAGACCCCATGCTCTCTATCCTAGGCGGCGATTTCGCGCGTTCTGATCGTTATCGAAATTCAGGCGGCGGCGGAGCGGGAGCGGCGGGTGCGGGTGTAGTGGGCGGCAAAGCGGGTTTTGAACCGCGTCTTGCAAAAGATTTTCTGGCTTGTCGTGCAGAGAGCGAGAAGCAGGGGAAAAACGTGCCGCTAGCCGAGCGATGCAAAACCGCCGCTTGCGCGAAAACGCAGGAGTGCGAATGCTTCCGCAGCTTCGCTGAGGAGTTGCCTGAGCGATCTGCTGCTAGGAAGGAAATGTCACCTGCGGTCTACAGGGGATTTTTAGCGAGATCCTGTAGTGATTCTGACGCAAGATTCTGCATGGGCGACGTAAACGTCATTGAAAATAGCGTCTTGAACGACGTGTTGGAAACTCGCCTTGGCACCTTCAAGTTTGAGCGAATTAAATCTACAAACGCTAAAACTGTTTCAGCCAACGGAGTCCTTGGCGACCTGAATAAATGGATCGAGTCCGAAGCTAAGGTTTTGCCTGATGGACGAGTTTATACTCCTTCTGACCGATTATCTCTGATTATGAACGTTCTAGCTGGAACCGATCGCGGATTGTGTTTGCTTACGAATGGATCGAAGGAGCTCCCATGGGGAAGTAATAAACATACCAAGGCGCCGTTTGAATTTTTCGAAGGTGCCCAAGAGGCTATTCAAAAGGGCGGATACAGCGAGAGCCGACGAGCTTGTGCCGTTCTGGATAGCTCTGATCTTAGCGGAGCTTGGGGACATCGCCAAAGTGATCGTTTGCAGATACTGGCGTTCTTTCATGTTCTTGATCAAATGCGAGGTCTTCACGCTATGGAAGAGGAAGATACCGTCAGCTGGATTTCAGAAGAGAGGAGGAAAGGTTCCTTTGAGAGTCGAGTGCTCGCCTCTGGATGGAACAGTAAAACTCAGTCGGAGAGGCCTCGAGCTTCAAATGCGTTGGCAACGGCTTTGGATCCACGATGTGGGAGGAATGGATGGCTCGCGGTTCTGGAATCCGCTGAGATTGAAATGCGGGAGGTCGCCGTGGCCTGTGGCGCGCCCAAAACCTTGTCGATAGCCGAGAAAGCACCTCCAACTTACCCATCACCCTATAGGGACACTTTTTGCGAAGCTGAACGTGATGAAAAACTGGTCAAAATGACGCCTGAAAAGTCGGTTTTGGATTCAGATATAGTTAGCGATGAATTTGACACAAGAAATGTGAGAGAGCCGGCAGGTTTTGTCTTGGGAAGTAAACAAATTAAGTCTGAATTCGTTCAGTCCTACTTGGGGGTTGAAAAAGCTCCTTTAAAGGGCACACCAAAATGTTTGGAAATCAACACTAAGTACTTGAATGTCTTGCGACTACTTACAAAGATATATGAACAGAACCTGAAATCTGCTAAAAACAGTGACAAGAAACACACCGCGCTTTGTGCGGGCTACAGTGAAAAAAGATCGAGCGATCATGGGAATTAGAATGGAAAGAAGAAGTATGAACTACTTTAAAATCTGTTTTCAGATCTGCGCATTGGCTTCGTTTTTCTTTCCGCTCCTAGAGGGGCGGGGTGCTACAGTTCGTGTCACAGAATATAACAAAGACCGTGTACTGCTTGGTACTTACGACATCAATACCGAGCCACTCGTGGTGGGTGAATCCGGTTCGAAAACTCTGAATATAGACGAAGGAAGCTTGGTACAATCAAAGGCTAAGCAATTGTTAAGTTCGCAATTTGGCTTTTCCGGGGATTGCGAGCATAAGGAGATGGATAAGTTCTTGGATCGAAATCCTCGGCTACATGGGCGAATTTGGGAAATTAAAGATGCGTTCGACGATTATGTTCTCAAATCCGGTATTAAGCTAGAAAGCGGTGAGAGCTGCTTTGCAGAAGATCTTGAGCAGCTAATTAGCTCCCATGACTTAATTAAGAAAAAGGGCTTGGTCGAAATTCGCATTATGCCGGTTCCGGTAGAGACAAAAGATTTTAAGTATGAACCCAAAGTGGTGGGAGTTGTCCTACGGAATTGGCAGGAAAACCCAAAGAACACCATTGCTGCTTGTAGGTACCAGAGAAATTTTTCTCAGGAAACCGGAGGAAATTTCTTTGTACTTAGTTCCTGGTCCGCCCTGGTCGACAGATGCTCCAAGCAATTTCTTGAAAACAAAGACATACGGCAAATGGCTGACGCTCAGGTTAAACATCTCCGCACCCGCTAGCCGGGATTGTATTTGCGCAGTCTCGAATGCTGGATTCTTTTCCAGTTTGTACCCAGTGACCGGAGTTGGTTCCATCGCGCTTATTTCGAATTTCGTAAGAAGAATCCGGACCTCCAGGGTGATTCGGTCCAGCTTACGCCTCACTTTCATCGCTATCTTTGTGAACAAGATCAAGCTACCAAAAACTGCTAACTGTTTTGCAGACGATCTTGAATGACTGTTGTCAGTTTATGACTGTATGAAAAAAGAAGATACTGAAATCCTTTTCCACTATGTTCCCTTTGACAATGTCGTTGGTTTTGGACTCAAGAAAAAACTTCTTGCCGGCGTGCAGGTCGAAGACTGACCCTTTACCGGTGAAGATCCTCCGAACAAGTGCGTGTGAACAAAAGAGCCCAACCGTGGACGTTGGTTGTCGTGCTTCGTTCGTAGATTTAAAACACGGTGCTGGTGGAATCGGTTTTCGGTAATGAATATTTTCAAAGATTCAGTTCAATCTTTTCGATTAGCGACTTTGGTAGAAAGCTAATCGATTCCTTCCGGAGCCGCTTTAGTAAGCTTGGTTCTTGATTGGCGCTCGATACTAGAACCGCTCTGTCTTGAATTCCTAAACTTGTGATGAGTTGGATCCCGTCTTCCACGACATCTTGGTAGTAAAGGTCAACTAGAAAGAAATAATTCTGTAGGCTCGAAAAATTCTCTCTAACATTATTAGGAGAAGTTAAAGTTACAGTTTTCTTCTTACCAAGCCGAGGGCGCCAAAGACCCGCAATGGTCGGATCATCATCCACAATAACGACCGCTTCAATTGAGGACAGATCGATACTTCTAACAAACGGCGCCGTGAAATTTGAAACTGGCAATTTAAGTTTCACCGTGGTTCCGACTCGTAAGGTAGATTCAATAAGTAAATCACCCCCAATTTTACTGAGCATTTCGCGGGCATGATAAAGCCCAAGTCCCGAGCCCCCTTTTTTTCCAAAAGTAGCGCCACGAATCCCCAAAGAAGGGATAACATCAGAGGCAATTCCACATCCTGTGTCGCAAACTATTAGTTCCAGGTACTTCTCTTGAACTGCGAATGAGATTCTGATTTCGCCATCATCCTCGATTGATTCAACAGCATTATTCAATAGATTCGATACAACCCGCTTAAATTCGCCGTTGTTGAGCTCTGCGGGAGTGAAGGCTGATATTTGATCACATTCCAATCGAAAGATTAGATTGGCTCGGCTCCCGTGTTGTAGTTCCTTTTCCAAAATAAGGTCGCTTAGTATCGGATAAATAAGAGTGGGAGAAGCTTCCGAGGCATTGTGATCGTTGGGGCGAAGAAGGTTATTTGCAATTTCTGAAATGCGCGCAACGGCTTGTTTGGCAAGTGACCTGCGTTCAGCAGAGTAAACCCCGTTCTCGGAAAGCGCGACATTGAGTGCAGAAAGAGGTGATCGGATATCGTGAGCCAATTGTTGGGAAAGTTCCGCTAATGCAATCGTTTTCTCCGTTGCAATGGAGCTAGTGCGACTAATTTCCAGTTGCTCGACCATTGCGTCAAACGTTTTTGCAACCTGGCATACTTCGTCATCGCCCGACAGATGAATTCGTCCGGAAAGGTTCTGGGTTTGATGAATGGAATTCATAGTGGAGCGAACTGTTTCCAGATTAGAGAGGAGGCGTCTGGTTAGCCAATATGCGAATAAGGCACTCAGGGCGACGATGATCACAAATAAAAGAATTATTCGATTCCGGAGGACTTTGATCCCTCGGATCAGGGCATTTTCGGAAACGGTTGCTTTTGCTACGTAGTAATATTCATCACTATTTGGTCCAGCTGCGATTCCCTTGTTGCGACATTCACAGCAAGATTTAGTTTCAGTAGTTATGCGCTTTTCAAAAATACTAGTGAAGGCATTGCTGGTCTCATTTTCATCGGGCCGTTCAAGGTTTCCTAGCGACTGACCGGTCGGGGTAAAAAATCCAACAGAGAGAATGTTTTCGTCCGCGCTGATGGTGTGTTGTAATAATTCCTTAATGAAGTCGAGGTGTATGCTAATTTCAAGAACGCGGCTTCTGTTGAAATTTGGTACCATGAAATACTTGAAGGGACCGGCCGTTAGCTCATCACTGCTTGGAATGATTGGAGTTTTAAAAATTTCTGAATTTCCGGTTATGAGGGTTTTGTAGTCCTCACAGTAATCAAAGAGAGTATTGTGAAAAGTTGCAGGGTCTCCATTTGTTGAACGAATGAATTTACCTGTCCGATCAGTGATAAAAATGTGGGAGACGTTTAGTCGACGTACTAATTCAGGTAGCTCACGTTCCGAGACCAGGCCTCGACGCCGGTCAATCTCAACGAAAGCTTGAGCAGAACTGGCTCCAATTGCATCCAC
The DNA here is from genome assembly GCA_964636255.1 of uncultured Bacteriovoracaceae bacterium. GTDB lineage: Bacteria > Bdellovibrionota > UBA2428 > UBA2428 > UBA2428 > CAXNGS01. Next base: position 86,706 of record CAZWNW010000010.1, read on the forward strand.
CGACTTTTCAATTTGTTGAAAGGTGTCCGCAAATAATTGTAGCTTTCCTAAGTATTCACGTTTGTGCTCGTCGACGAGAGTTTCACGTAGATGGTTAAAGGCATAGACTGAAACAATGGCACCGGTCGATATTGCCAATCCGGCAATCGAAAAAAAGAACTTATTTCGAAGAAGCATCTAGATTAGCGCCTTCAAGTAGGTAAATGTCGTCACTTAGACTCATACAGATTTGATCCTCGTTGGCGACGCGGAACTCATCGAAAATCCGCAGGAGCTTCGTGTCATTTTGACTACTGTAGTGATGTCCCAGAAGAAATCTTAGGATTTTGAGTCGATTGCCTGGTAGGTCTGCAAACTTCAAATGCGATTCGACGGTTTTTAGAGAATAGCGTAGGCCAGAAGCCTCCAAAGCCTCTTTCAGATCGGATGCTAAATTATAGGGGACTTTGCTTCCTATCTGATCGAATGCAATTTTCCAGAATTTGATGAGATCATTTTCTTCGTTGGCGTGAACAAGTATCATGGCGAATGCGTTCTGGAGGCAATTCGAAATGCTGCTTATCGTATCGATCAAATCCGGAACATAGTACAGTACATGATTTGAGATCCCGAGATCGAAGGAGATTCCGCTCTCGGGAAAATTACGATAGCCATGAGTTATAGCGATCGGTGAAAGTTTTTTGATCGCCGTCGATAAATAAGATTCTTGTGGCTCAATCAGGGTAATTGTTTGAAGGTTAGGCAGGCGGAGTTTAGTTAATAGGCTATGTGTAAAAGCTCCATCGCCGCAGCCAAAATCAAAAAAGTCTCTGATCTTTGGTGGCGAGAGGCAGGAGAGGGATTCAATGATGCCCTGACAATTGGCAGCGGCTTCACTTGAATGACTTACGAAAAAATCATAGTCACTGATAAGCTCATCAAAGGACTTTCTAGTGGTGTTCACAGGTCAGCAAAAATATCTAAAATTGAGTTGCGACCCAAGATAAATCTCGTTTTTGGTCCGAATTTATTCAAAAATGCAGCTCTGAGTTTGAGTCACCCGAAATCAAGCGCATAGCCGATGCGCTAAAGTGGCGCTAGTTATGCATCCCTTTCAGCTACTTCCAACGTTGGAAGTCGCGGCGGCCAATAGTCTTATCGCGCGTCGTTCGTAGATTTAAAACTCGGAGCAGGTGTGCTGCCCTGTCATAGTACCGTCCGGCATTTACGGCGCATCCGAAGAAATGAAATTTCGAAAATGGAAGCCAAATCCATATCGAAATACCACTGGCGCTCTAGTTTTGAATAATCTACTTCTTTTTGCTCCCCACAGCGCCGAGTCATAAACAACCTTAATTGTTTAGTACGATCTCTACGTTTTCTTGACTGCTTGTTGGAAAAAATTGATCATCATGCTCATGAAACTCGCAATAAACATTGTAGCTGTTTCGATGTCAGTAGATAAGGCGACCTGGTCCTCTGCGCCGACCGCGGCCACTCCGCGCGGCGTGCCGGCCGTGCCGCCGAGACGTTAATCCAAACGGGGTCCGTTCGACCCGTCATCAATACTAAAAAAGAATACTCAAGTTAGGGAAAAGCCAGCGCACTACTGCGTTCGTGGATCCATTCAATCAATGAGCGTTCATCGCAAGCGAGGGGAATCGTTCTGGGGCTTGGCGATGCCAAAAAAGGAGGGAATATGAAAAATGTGAGTCAAATTTTAGCAACTTCGACAAGAAAAGTGATGGCCCTGGTGGCTACAATGCTTTCATTGGGAGGCTTTTCCCAATCGAGTGAAAGCACTACGGCTGTGAACGCGGAGTCAATAGTCGAAGCCTCTGCGTCCAGCACAGATTCGGCCCTAGCTACGAGGGACGCAGCATCGGCTTCCACAGCAGCAGTCGGCGCAGCCGCCGGAGCATCAATCAGTCATGCAAAAAAAAATCAAAGCGGCGTTCACGCAAAGTATAGCAATTATATGAATGGGCCGGCCTTCAAAGAATCGAGTGGCACTTCCATAAACCACATCGCGACCGTGAAGTATGATTTCGAGAATAAGTATGCGCTCAGTGCAAATTTACGTTTTGATAGCACCTTTGGAGAAGAGACGGATCTCGTGTCGCTATCCGACCCTTATATGGTTCTAGTAACGCCGGCAGTGAAGCTGTCTTCCGTAAATGCCAAAGGGCAGCTCTGGTATACCTTTGGAATTAGCGATGCGGCCAAGGCTGCAGATATCGTGGGAGTCATCCAACCACGCATATCCTTCTCTGCATCTATCAAGAAACTTTCGGTGAGCAATGATCTGATCTCGAAATTCTATGTTCACGGAGCCAGGCAGGTCGGCCAAAAATTCGCAGCCTTGGGAAGCTACTTGAACCTAAGTTACGAGTTAGCCAAAAGTTGGACTATGGATTTAGGCCTCTATCCAGAGTTCAGCTTCCTGCGCGGAAAATCTACGACCTTCAATAACCTCGCAGCCTATCCCGGCTTTACGGTGTCACTCGGAAAGCATGTATCGCTTTCCCCTTACGTAGAACTCTTTGCCATGAAGCCCCAGTCAGAAACCACAAGTGTGGGCGCATTCTTGAGCGCCTCGATTTTTTGATCTTGATGAGTATGGGGGGGAATTCCAAGACGGAATTCTCCCTTAGCCTCCCCCAGACCTAACGGATAAAGGTCATGCTTAAAATTATTCTTCGTAAAATCTGGAATTTAGTCGAGATTTTGCAAATTGATCCAAATCCGTCAAAATGACCCTATGAGACTTTCCGTGGGTTCTCTTGCTTCTCTCAAAGTAGTTTTATTAGGATTTTTGATCCAGGGTTGTGCTTCAAAGGAAGTCAATGGCGATGTAATTGAGGCGGCCCCCGATCTCAAATCTAAATACAACTTCTACAGTCCCGAGAGCATAACTGTTCAATTGCGAACGATCAGCGATTTAAATGAAGAAGCAAATCAACAAGAGCTGGTAAAGACCCTGCTTGCCTTCCGTTGGTTCAAACAAGGACTTTTTCAGTCTGAGTTGATACTTGCTCCTTTTTCTAAAACTCAACTGAAAATATCGTCTTTCTGCGCGTCGACTGGTAAGGCAATTCCGGTAGAGGAGGAAGCCTTTCTTTGGGTTAAGGGTACTCCTAAAATTCAGTTGTTAAATGAGGTTCTGAATTTGTACAAAAGAAGGGGCGATCTAAGTCACCACTCCATTCAAGCTATTATATGGAATCTTGAAAATAAAACTCTTTACGAGAATTATCCTGAAAATTTCAAAAAAATTCTTAATGAGGCATCTGGCGCGGCACCTCTTTTATTGCCGTCAGGGCTGAAAACACAGATAACAGAACACCTGACGCCGGATAGGATCAAAGATGCGATTTCTTTCGTCAGAGGACAATATTATTCTTACGAAGAAATAGAAGGTGTATTGAAAAATTTGGAATCAAAGTTAACTTTGCCAAATCATCGAAATGTTGCGACTCTGCCAGACAGCAATCTTTTGGCAACAACCACAAGTAATGGGTATCGGTCACAGGTTGTTTCTCTTTACAATTCCTCGTCGTCTCCCCAGAAAATAAATATTTTAAATTACTATCTAAGGCCCTACAGATCTGACGTTCAAAATATTGCCTTGGCTTCGATTTTTCCATACTCCGAGGAGGTTCAAAAACATCTAGAACAGTCGGCTTTAAAGTTGGTTGGATACCTGGGGTCACAGTATCCTACTTTGAACAAAGATGAAAAATGGTTAGTCAGGGAGCGCCCAATGGAGGCTGCAATTGTCTTTTACAATTCCATAATTGCGGAGAGGGCTGCGGAAAACCTATTCCCGACTTCAAAGCCGAATGGAGAGTCAGATGCTGTTCGACATTATATCTGGTCTGGCTTATTAACCCGTGATCTTGGGGAGGAAAGTGCCCGTGCTTTTTTAGATGCACATGAAAAGAGTCCCGGGCAATCCAACGAGGAAAAAGAGATGGACCTATTCAACAACGACCAAGGGATTCTCGCAGCGAATGAATTGATTCAAAAAGATGGATATTTTTCGAACTCTACCATTATCGAAAAATCCAAAGAAGCACTAGCTTCTGGTAGTTTGCGGGTATTAGCAAAATAAGGCGGCCATCAATGAAACTTAAGAAAGGAAGGGTGAGAAAAATAGTCATCACAATTCTTCTGATGTTCTTATTTTCCCCTTTTGTTTTTGTAGTTTTCTATCTGTACAACAACAGACTTTTTTTGCTCGAGGCAGAGATCTTGTGGGGATCGTCTCCATTTGAGTCTGTGGCGTTTCGAAGTGGATCAGCGGAGTCGCGAGCTGGAATGGCCGTCGATCTCATTGAAAGTAGGAAATTTATTGGTGAAGAGTGTTCCACTCTGCCAAATTTCTTGGGACCGGAAACTGGCGACTATTTTCATTCCGATAGCAACTTGACCTACAAACTTACCGAAAAAGAATCAGCAAATTGGATTTTAACTTTTATATGCGGTCAGTCAGGGAAAATTGAGAGAATCATCATTCGAAAAAGTTGTTGCTCCCTTTCCCAAAAAATTCTTCATTGGGGCATCAATTCCGTCAGTTTGTTTCATGAAAGTTGGCTGGTCGACCCGCCTGCCGCTCCCATAGAATAAGCCTCAGTGCCCTAATGGATTTCTGAGCTTGTTGTTACTCAATCGAGACTTCTTTTGAGCCGCCCCCAGTGCCCTTTTTTACCCGCCATAGCCTGTAAAAGGGCGCCTATGAGCTTCTTTGCACGCCTATTGACACAATGCATTAAGTCGGGCATTAAGGGCGCACATCTAGTTATGACTAAAAGATCAATATTGATAAGAATTCAGGCGCTTAGCCTTCTTCTGGGAACGGTTGCACCGGCGCTTCCGCGAGTGCGAAATTGTGATCTCCCTCTTTGGCCCGAAATACTTGAAATTTCGGACTCTCGTTGGGGAGCCTATTTCCCCTACACCGGACGCGTGCTTGAAGATTTTAATGCCATGTTTGCGGGCCCCAATTCATGGTCGCGGATGCGCCTACTTGCCTTGATCGAAGAAAATCTGCTGCACGAATATGCAATTGATCGGAGCTTCGAGGCCCTACACACTCAAATCAAGATGGGGCGAGGTCCCATCTTAAAGCGCGCCGGAATCACTTACCACGCCGATGATAAAGGAATAACTTTCGAGCGCGGTAACGAGAAATTGCGTGTCCAACTGACTCGCCGTTTTTTTACTTTGGAAGTTATTCGATTGAATTTTACTTACACTCCTGCAAATTCATCTACGATCTTTGAATCTGAATTTCGATTTCCGGAAAGTTATCGAAATCCCAATCCCTCTATGCCGGTTGCGGGCCGGGAAATGCGGACTCGTCGTTTGACATGGGGACTTCCGGGACGTTTTTCAGGGGCCTGGCGTATTTCGCAGTTTGAATTTCTATCGGAAGCTCTGAGAGAGTCGGGAGTTTACGAATCGAAAAAAATACCCGAACTTCGTGAGTCTTCCGAGCGTGCACGAAAAAGTTATATGGCCGCCAGTTTTGATTTCATGAGGCAATACATCATGCCGGGCATTGTGCTCCGCGCTTCTGCGTGGAAAGAGGCTCTGAAGGCCGAGTCTGAAGTGATTCTTCTGGATCACAACGCCTACCAAGTGCGCTTGGAGCTTCGACCGATTGGCCGAGTGCCTCTGCCACGACTGGTGGTTGTCGACAAAGAGCAGAAGGGCGAGTTTGTTCTTGATTTGGATTCGCCTCCGGGACAGTTCAATTTTGAACATTACGATCAAAGTTTGGGAATCGCGGCACCCTCAGTGAACGCAAACTTCCGGGCAAGCTTGAGTGGGGCGGGTTTGGTGCATACCAGTGGAAATCGCGGCACCGAGTACTTTCGTGTGCTCGAACCCCTGGCTCGTTTGTTTTCCAGCCCAGATCCCACGCAGTCTATCAAGTAAATGTATTTAATTTAATAGTCTAAAGTGTCAGGACTTAATGTAATCTTTATTTTGGCTAGCGCTAAGACTTTGATACTGTGAACTTAAGCTAAAAAAAACCCCGAAAACCGCAGACACCTGTATTCTCGTTCTGCTGGGGTGGCTTACGGAGCGTTAGTTGTGAAAGAGCGAAATCCTATTGCCCAATTTGGGCTCGGGGCTACGCTGATCTTGTCGGCCTGTGGAAAATACGAACTGGCCGAATTCAAATCCATTAGAGCGGACTACGATGAATACACAGTCGACTTTGGCAATCGCAAAGTTGACGTACTCTTTGTCGTTGATAGTTCGGGCTCGATGGAAGATCAGCAAGCCACACTGGCAAGTTCAATGCCGAAATTCATCGCCAATTTTGCGGGTAAGACGATTGATTACCACATTGGAGTCATTACGACCGATGTGGATATAAATCAAAATCAGTATTTCCCCTCATCTAGTAGCGTCGATCGTCAGCCCTTTGGAGATGTTTTTCTCTGGGACGGAGCGGGCTCTTTATTGAGCAGTCGAAGAGGCAGCACGCTGGGGGCAGGGGAGGGAACTAAACCGGCACATTTTCTATCTAAAGGCATGTCGGTGAATCTGATCGAGGAGAAATTTTCGCTTTCGGCTCAGCCGGGGACAAATGGCTCAGGTGCAGAGGCTCCTCTTTTGGCACTCGCACATTTTTTGATGCCAGAAAGATTAGATGGATGGAACAGAGATTTCCTTCGCGCCGATTCGCTTTTTTCTGTGGTCTTCGTTACAGATGAAGATGAATCTCTAACGAGCTGTAGCGCGACTTCCCTCGATCATTTCAATCGCAGCTCGGCATGCTTGGAGGCCGGCATTAATTCAGCTTCCTTCGTGAACCGCATCCCCGATGCCAAAAGTTCAAGACTGGAACTTTTCAACAACGCATTCCTCGCGCAGCGCGTGGACCGTCCCAGTTTGTTGAGTGTGGACGCTGTTGTTGCTCGGGGCGAATGTGGCGGAACTGGAAGTGTCTTCGGTCAAGTCATCAAAGCGCACGGTGAACTCCTAGCTGAGATTGCAGAGACTTACAGTGAAGATCAAAAGGGCGGCAAAGTTCATGACCTCTGCGTTGGGGATTTTTCTGAATCCATCGGCGCAATTGGGAATACGCTTGCAAATTCGGTCGAGCGAATCTTCGTCCTTAAATCAGATCGAGTGCAAGCCTCGACAATCCAGGTCGAAGTGAACGGAGCGCTGCTCGGTGAGGGGCAGTACCGCTATGATGCGCGAAAGAACCGGGTCATCATTGATGATTTCGGCTTAGACCACACTGGAATGAACGGAGTCGTTAGGATCCGCGTCTACTACGACAAGAAGATCTCGATCGAATCTTAAAAGCTCTTAATATGGGCGAGGTAATGTCGATGGGACCTTGCCTCGCCCTACAGCCTTTTCTAGTTTGCCTTCCATCTTGAGAGGTGGAGGCAAAATGATTCGAAGTGGTCTTGCAATGCGTGTTGGATTTTTTTATCTGCTCTTGGCAATAATTCCCGTACAGAATATTCAGGCTTCCGAAAATCTACCTCCCTACGAACTGACAAAAAAAAGTAGTTTGCAGGATCATTTGCTTCATTCGTTCCAACGAACCTATCGACGCATGGGAGTCTCAGCTTCTGCACTTTCGGCCTTTGCGAAATCTATTCAATTGGGTCCTCGGGGTCTTCGATCCATTCGTATTTATAAAGTCAATGAATCGCGCGACTGCGTCGAAGAGTTGAGCGATAGCGATCACGGACGAAGTCAACTGGTCGAATGTTTGGCCAATTTCGGACGTTCGGGTTTGGATACTCGCCTCTTTCACCGTATTTTTTCGGCACGCAGTCAGCGGATTAAACAAGTCCCCACCACGCCTGAAATTCAACAGACCGTGGCGCTTCTGTACTGGATCCAAGATTTGATTCGCGCAAAACTTTTGAGCGAAGGAGAACGTGCTGTTTGGTACGTTCCGTCAGAGGGCTTTCTTTCGATCGATAAAAAGGGGGATTTTGATTATGAGGATGGCGATGTCGCCTTGGTTACAGGTAAATCATCAATTTCTTCTCTGATCTCTCAGGTCACTTATCCCCAGCGAAAATTCTCGCATGCATTTGTGGTTCGAATTCGCGATGGAGTTTTGGCAACCGCCGAAGCCTTGATCGAATCGGGAATGATCACAAACGATGTCGATCAATACAATAAGGACAATCTTCAAGTCGTCGAAGTCCATCGTTGGGCCGATAAAACGCAACGCTTGGCCTTTAGCCAAAGAGCATCCGACATCACTTGGAAATGGGTCGAAGAAGAGCGCCCCTATGACATCAAAATGGATATGAAAGACGATTCTGAGCTCTTTTGCTCGGAGGTCGTTGCGGCCGCTTATGCGAAATCTTCCGGACTTCCTATTGATGGATTTGTTCCGGAACTTTCTCGCATCCGCTCGAAACCGGTTTTCGATTACATCCGAAAAATTGGCGTCGCCAATGAAATCATGCCGTCTCCTGGAGATTTGGCGCCCTCGCGTTATTTGGAACAGGTCGCTGAATATCGGAACCCCGATGATCTTTCGAAATTGTGGTGGCTGATGGTCATGGGTGACGTTGTTGTCGAAAGACTCGAGGCCGGTTTCAAGCTGCGACCGCGTCACTGGGTTTCACTTGCAACGTTTCTTGGTTTCACTCTTGATGGCGCCATTGATGTTATTCGAGAACTCTTCGGACCAGATTTGAACTTGGTTCCGCAAGGTCTCAATCGCGAAGCGATTGCAACCATGGCGACGCAGCAAAAGTTTCTCTATGACCGCGCATTTCTTCATGCTGAAGATACCCTGCGCGAAGCGGGCTATTTAAATCCGCACGATTTACTCTCGGTGGAGCCATGGGTTTTGCGTGGCCACTTCTCTTATGCGATCCAGGAAAGCTATTGGCCCCGCCGGGTTTTTAAACAAAGGTAGTGCCGAAGTTATCGACATCTGCCTGGGGACTTAGGCAATTTTGGGTATTTTGTTTAATAAATACATAGCTTTACCCCATCCTTTTGCGGCACAAGGCTTGCATTCACTCCCCTTATGGGAATTCAGGCCAAGAGTCGATCAGTCAAAATCAGTGGAATTTTTTCCGTTTTACTTCTTCTAGGCCTTTCGCTCTTCTCCTGGTTCGAGCTTAGTGATCTTCGTAGTGAAAAACTCAGAGCCACCTGGGAAACACGCAAGGCACTGATCTACAACAGCCTCAAAGGTCTAAGCACCTCGATACTTGCCTCTAACTGGCTGTTGCGCGAAGAAAACCTTCGTCCGCTCTTTCGTGATCACGCGCTCACTTATGCGGTCGTCGCTACACCAGACCAAATGATCGTGGGTGGTTTTCGACTCCTCTCGCGAAACGAAGATCATGCGCTCTTGGTCCCGATCATTGCAGGCGAAGAAAGTGCTTATGGACTGACGGGAGAAAAGTCCTCTTTTTTGGACCAGATTTTCTTCGGTGAAATTGATGAATGGGAACTCTTTGAAACACAGGAATCAGAAGATAAACGACTGCTTTCTGTTGTGGTTCCTCTTCTGGGTCCCAAAGTGAACAACCAGCGTGATCTCTTAGGAACGCTGCATTTGAAATTCGACCTGAAATCACTTTTCGCAAGTATTGCAGGTGATCAACGTCGCTTCGTCGGCTCGTTGATGGGACTAGCGCTTTTGCTAATCTTCACAGTTTACCGAATGACTCGATCCTTTGAAGACAATATGAACCTTCGCTTGGTGCACGAATCTCTGCAGGCAAACAAGCAGCTCACCGAGGCCTTCGCTCATGACGTTAGAAAACCTTTTTATTTATTTCGAAGTCTTCAGGAAACACTGCCTCATGCCAAAACGGCGGATGACTTGCGTGAACTACTAGATACTTTTCGAGAAGAGATCGATAGTAGTCTGCTTTCTGTGCAGGGAATGATTGATGATACTTTGGAACTCGCCTCGGGCCGCTCGCTCGAATTAAGCCGGGTGAAACTACGAGAATTGATCGGAGAGGCTTTGGATAGCAGTCTTGACCGCCATCCGCGCTTTGGTCAAAGCATACACTGGAATTTGGAATTCGATCCTGAAATCGAATGGGATCGAAGTCGGATGCTTCGAGTTTTCTGGAATTTGTTCGAGAACGCATTTCAAGCAATGAATGCGGATTCTCAGCTTTTCATTCACACGCGACTAAGTGGAGATGGAAAACTTTTAGTTTCCGTTCGAAACACGGGCGTTGTGATTTCGGCCATAGATCGCGAGCGCATCTTTCAGGCCGGCTTTACAAAGCGAGGGCAGGGTGGAACGGGGCTCGGGCTCTGCATTGTTCGCGACTTGGTCGTGCGTCACGGCGGCGAAGTCTGGTGTGAAAGCGATGCTGAACGCGGAGTCGAATTTCTGCTAGCACTCCCTCTAGTCGCCACAAAAGTGGGTGGTTCGAGCGGCGAAGAGCGAGCTTCCTGATATGACAGATGCGCAGAAGACGCGGATTATTCTGGTGGATGATTCGCGCTTGGTGGCGCTCTCCTGGAAGTTGCAGTTAGCCGATCAGGTCGATCTTCTCGTTTTTCGGTCACCGTCCGAATTATTAGAAAGTCTGAAAGATCTTTCGATCAACGCTCAAGAAATTTTCGTTCTGGACTTCGATTACGGCGCTCAAGATTCGATGAATGGCATTGAGTTGGCACAAGCGCTACGGGCAAGGGGTCTGACCTCACGGCTCTATCTCTATACCGGATTTACCGAAGGGATTTCCAACGACCACATTGAATCAGGTTTGATCACCGGATTGCTTCCCAAAGAAATAACTCCAGTCGATTGTTTGAAAATCATGCAAGCACAAGGCTGATCCGTAAAACGGAGTCAGGTTTAATTCACAGTTCGGATTTCACAAGAAGTGCCTGGAGTTCCGCGAGTGCTGAGCGCAGTCGGTTTTCGGTCTCTTCGCTCAGTTCTCGAATGCTCACAAAATCGGGCTTTGCACCCGAGAGATTCTGATGAATCATCTGTACCGCAACCACACAGGGTTTCAGGTCGTGAATCAGTGTGCGGAGTGTCTGGGCTAGTTCCTTGTCAGACATTATTTGGGATAACCGTAATAGATGTGAGCATCCAAATCTTTCCAGCGATCGCCATCTTTAACCATGGGGGCCGTGCGGCCTTTCAACTCGGATAATCTTTTGGTTTCAGTGTCGAAATAGAAATGGAGCGGGTTCACAATAGCGGCAATGATGAAGCTCGACGGTTTCATTTTGACGACCATATGCTTCTTGCCGTCAATTGTCAGAGTTTCGGTTTTGAAGAGATCAAAGCCCACCGTTTCACGTCGATCCAAGGCTGCATACCGAATCTTCAATTTTTTTCCTTTTTCAAGATCATCCCAGTGAGCCTGCATGAAGGGGACGATCGTTACTGAAATGACAAAATTATCTGCGGCATCTTCAGTCGCTTCCTTTTCTTTCCCATCACGGGTGTATTTGAAGACAATTTTTTTATCGGCCACAGTCACCTGACCGGATTCCTTCAGTTGATGCTGAGTCACGGCATGGGAGAGAACCGCAGTTCCCGCAAGAACCGTTCGTTCTTCGATTACGACAGTCCCCTGGGGATCCTTAAAAATCGTAATGGCCTCGGTCTTTCCGTCTTTTTCCGTATAATTTCGCTCGACGGTGTAGAGAAGTTTTTCTTTGTTTCCACCTTCAAGCGGATAGATCTTTCCAGTCATGTTTTCTGATGACAGGCTTTGGATCGAAAGAACTAAAGAGAAGAGCAAGGTTGAGATTCTGAGGCAGCTTTTCATGATTTTCACTCCTTGAGATTCAAAATACCGAGAAATTCCTGATCATCAGGAAAATGTTGGCTGGCTTTGCGCGCATGTGATTTTGCGGACCTATAGTCCTTTTGTTCCACGTAGATCTTAAGCAGTTGTTTTTGCGCCGGGAGATCCCGCGGATCAATCGCAATGATGCGATTAAGAAAACGAAGAGTTGATGAGTTTCGACCCTGGCTCAGTTCAAATGCGGCAAGTTTACGCAGTATTTTTATGTTTTTTGGTTCTAATTCAATCAGTGCGTTCCAATCAGACTGTGCGCCCTGAAGATCCCCAAGACTTTCCAAAAACGCGGCTCGAAGGTGAAGGGCGGCAATACGTTCTGGACTGCGTCCGCGGCGGGCGTTGATGAGGGGGCGAAGATAATCATCCAGACGACTCTTCATCGCGTTATGAGAACCCGGAATGCCACGGCTGCCCTTGGGCAAATTCCGCGCTTTCTCTTCTTCGATCTCAAGCCAAATCCTGGCGGCACGCATGCGCAAATAGGCATCGTTTGCATCCTGTTTTAGGGCATCCTCGATGAAGCTTAGCGCCTGGGGACGATTGTCCTGCAGCTCATAAAGTTCCGAGATTATCAAAAGATAGTCTTTATGAAGACGCATCGCTGGCGGAGCGCTTCCCGTATGAGCGCGCAAAAGTTCAACTGATTTATTCAGGCAGCTCTGCCAAAAAGAAACAGGAAGTTTTGTCTTCGCCAGGTCCTGAGTCTTTACGGCCTGGATGTGATCGCGTAACTCCCTGAGGCGACTCATTCGCTGTTCCGCGCTCAACTTTGAATTATTAGCCTCAGTGAGACGACTGGGAATTTCTGCACACGCCTTTTCCAGACTTGCTGGACTGGGAGTCTTTTCGGCCCATGCTGAAGTGAGGTGCTGGGCAGCTACGGCGAGTAGCATAATTCGAAACATATAGGAATAATTTACCTCGGGGGTCTCAAGGCACCTAATCCCTGATCATTTAGACAAATGCGCAAGGCGTCACTCTGGGACGGTCAGATCTAATTTGTTGAAGTTTTAATCGGAATCCTGGAATAATTGGATAAATAAACAGCGGACCGATCCACCTAGAAATCGCGGTGGAGTAACTCTAAACCGCTGTAACCATACCAAATCAGTGTGGCCCCGGTGCTCGCCGAATGAGCGAAACCGCCAGCCATTCCATCAGTTCGATCCTTCACACTGCGGAAGGGAGAATCCGAGCGTCGGATGGATTCCCAAGAGTTTGAGCGAAATCCAGTATCGGCAAAACCGGAAGAGCAGGAAGTTTTGTTTCCGCCATCTGTTTGTTTCGCGTTGTCGACAAGCGAGAAGTCAGACGGTCAACCGGGAAAATGCAATATCAGGTTGTGCTCGAAGAGGAGTAAGGCACCCCGAGTAGTTCATCTAAACTGCGCTCACAATTGGGCTAAGGCAGCCAAAAATGCAAATTAACTAACGGGAACCCTTCGAAGTTGAACAAGTCCACCAGCTGAGAATCACCGGGTGGGCCCGCTCGATCAGAGCGGAGTGATTGTCAGAATCGTATCGCCAGCGCCGCCCAAAGTAGCGGTCGAGTGAGGCAAGCCTTGCAAATGGATTTTCTCCAAGAGCGACTTCACGTCACTGACTTGCCCTGCATCCACACCGTTGTCCTGCAAAGTGGGAAAGATCACCAGTTTTTCAGTGGGGAATACGAATGAATAAGTCGCAGGAGCAGCCAGTTCGTCTTCGGAGGTGAAAATCATACCCGTACCAGACGCAGGAATGGCCGATGCATAAATGACGGGAATCAACTGATTGCCCTTTTCGCCGGGGTTCGTCCAATCGGTAACACTCGAGTTCATCTGCACGGGCGCCGCCGGGCGGGTCAAATCTTGGGAACCATCGGCCGAGTCAATCCATGCAAAAATTCCGCCGCCAACATGATAAAGCAAATCACCACGCTGCTCGCCAGCGATCGAGTCGTCGGCATCTTCTGCGAAAATAAAGCGAACGGTGTGGGCCGTATTCATCGCGCCGTTACCCGAACCTGAGTACGTGAACGTCACATCGGCATAAGCCAACATGAAACTAACATCACTGATGTAGGAATCCGTACCAGCCAGATTGCCGCCATTACCATTGCAGCAGTAAAGTGTGCCGGCGTTGGTCACGGGTGTTGCCGTGTCAAAGTCATATTTTGTCGAAGTGCCCACGATATCGGACCACGCTTCACCACCGAAGTTCGCCGATAATCCGTTGTTTTCGGATTGGATCAAGAGTCCCGCTCCGTAGTACTTTCCGCTGATAGCCGTGGCATCCATACAAACCGTGCTGTTGCAGCTAATAGCAGAAGCCTCAATTTTCGATTTAAGATTTAGGCTCGACATGAACGTTTCAAACAAGCCTTCGCCCTGAAGCAAATCGTGAACGGTGTCGCTGGTCCTGGATAAAACGCGAGCGGTATCCGTCAAGACGGCTTCGACCTCTGCCGTAAAAGAATAATTACCGCCATCGCTTCCAGAGCCGCCGCAGGCCGATAACAGAAAAGTCATGGATAAAAGTGATGCTTTTAACGGCTTGAAATTCATGGGACTATTCTTGCGAACTTTGACCAAAAAAATAGCCCCAAGTGAAGCCAAATTCCTGACTCCAACCGAAGATCAGATGCGTCGCCAGGGCCATGCTCTGGGTCATCGGAAGCCCTGCTGTTTGTATCAACTGAACGAAGGACTCAAATTCAATCTGGAAATTCGAGTGATGATCTCCACACTCAACAGACTTCCTCGCCGTAAGGAAAACAATGGATCGTCCGGAATAAAAACTCTTAGACGGAAGTTTTTGGCGCCCCCGTCATCGCTATAGTATGTCATCGTTCTTAGATGCATTGACTAAATGAAACGGAACCTTAAATACACTCTCGCGAGCCTCCATATTCTACTATTAGTTTTAGTCATCATGGCTCCGCTTTGCTCATTTGCAGAATCAAAGCCCAAGAAAAGCACGGAGCATGGCTGGCGAAACGCGCAAAACGATGGCGATTATCAAAAATATCACGATTGTTACAGCGCCGATTTTCAGTTTTTGTTCAAAGGAGGGCAGAGGGTGAGGCACTCAAAAGAATCAGCGCAGCTGTTTTGAAACAAGCTCAAAAATATCGCGGCCAAAAAATAGAAATACATAAAAAATTATGAGCAGAGCAAACATTTTCTTTCTGTGGGCTGCTGCAAAAGTCAGTCCCGTACGCATTCTATGGATCTGACGGTCCGGCACCGGTCGAAATTCGGGGGATAGCTGGTTGTAATAATCATCCAAGTTTTCCCCCTGTAAAAATTTCTCGAATAGGTGAAGACTTTTTAAAGATTCTTGCCAGCCCGTGTCCCAGAATATGTGCCCTTGCTGCACCAGAACATGCGAGTTCACTTCCAATTTGGAAAGGGTTGCAACAAACTTTTCTGGGCCAATTTCCTTGGCGCTGAATGTCGTGTCGAAATCGTTTTTGTGTTCAAGCCCATAGAGGCGGGCAAATTGTCGAGACACTTCAGCATACGACTTTGCAGAAAAATTCGGACCTCTAAACGGTGCGATGATTATAATTTTAAACAGAAAGTTTCGACGGTTATTTGAGAGGTTCATATAAACATGGGCGAATACTTTATCTCTTTTGGCGGTCCATAAGGGCCAGTAACGTATCCCGGTCAGGCTCTCTAAGTCGGGCCGAAAATTTACCAGAAGATTAAGGACTAATTCCCGCCGGTCACTTTCGACAAAACCCTTCCTTGAAAGTTCGGCTACTATTTGTTCGAAACGTTTTTGTTTTAAGCGACTATCAATCCAAAAAGCTACGGCGAAAATGAACCCGACCAAACCGAACACGATGCGGCCTTCGAGAATTAGAGTTTTGCTGAACAACGCCGCCGCAACAAAAACTAGTCCAATAATCAAAGCAGTTTTATTTTTGGGCATTGCCATTTCCGGTGCCTTACGTGAATTCATGTCAATTCAGTTTAACTCAATCCAGTTGAAAGCAAAGAAATCGCGGTGGTGACCAAGGCGGATGCTGGGCAGTGGTTCTCGGATTCTCAGCAGGGTGGAAACTGGTCCGTCTAAGAATTGCTGGACCATGGTTTGCTGAAAGTTTTCCGATCGCGACAGGCTGCATCGCTAGCTCTCGGATTTGTCGACGCACGGCAAACTGTGACTATTGGTTTTAGACTGCGCCCCTTTGTTTAGACACAACACTTTTATTATGGGTTTTTATTTTTGGAAATCCATCGATGGCGGCAAGGATTTCTTCGAAAATCTTCTTATAATCGGATGAATATTTTCCATTTTTTGTTCTAAGGTGCAGCTGATCTGAAAAACCCAAGATTTCATCTAACTAATCGTAGACTAACTAAAATTCCGCACCTGGCAATTCTTGGATCCCTAAGACGCAATTTGCTGGTCTGGAGTTTTCTAAAGATTTTGATAATCTGCTGGGGAGACAGGGCGTTGAAATCCACACGACTAGACTTGTATGTCATATATAAAATCAAAAAAAATTTTCTTTCTGACTCTACTTGGTTGCATTTGGACTCTGAGCGAAC
>CAZWNW010000011.1:0-96061 GCA_964636255.1 uncultured Bacteriovoracaceae bacterium
CTTCGGTGACACGGTCATAAGAGATCGAAACGGGCACGATTTGAACTCGGTCTCGGATTTCTCCCCGGAGATAACTTTCGACAATGTTTTTTAGGATGCCGAATTTCGGAGGAGCTAGTTTTCCATTGCGGGATCGCATGCCTTCGATGAAAAACTCAAAATTGATGTGGCTATTAAGCAAAGTTGCAATGTAGCGACGCAGGATCTCTTGGTAGAGGCGGTTTCCACGGAAAGAGCGGCGAATAAAGATCGCCCCGGTTCGCCGGAAAACGAGGCCAAAGGGCCAGAAGTTCATGTTGATTCCGGCGATCACGTGTGGCGGAGAGATATCGTTTTTGTTTAGGACATAGGAAAGAACCAAGAAGTCGATGTAACTTTTGTGGCAGGGAACAAATACCAGCGCGCCTGTCTTCGAGGCAGCGCGGAGGTTTTCGAAGTCGTCATTCTTGGTGCGGATGCCGTCATAGATCGACGAAAAAACCCAATTGAGAACCTTGGCGGTCATTTCGACAACAGAGTAGGAATACTTCACTGCCATCTCTTTAAAAATTTTATCTGCGCGTTTCAGTAGGGTCGTCTCGGACTGATTATCCTCTGCTGAAAGCTTGCGAATGAAAGTGCGGAATTCGGAATTTTGGAAAAGGCTTTCTGCGATAAAGCGTGTGGATCGAAAGGTAGGTCCTAAGACGACGCGCTTTTCCTGCTGAATTTCCATCAAGGAGCGGCGGCGCAAGTTCTTTACCATTATTTCGGGTGTGCTGGCGGTCGGATCAGGATTGATCTCCTGGCCTGCGCGAATAAAGCTACGGCCGTAGCCCAGAGCCAGCAGCACAAGTTTTCGGAGCGCGTTCGGGGTGTAGGGGTCGCCCAAAAAAATATTCCACGTGTAAACAAAAGGGAAAAGAATCCAGCGCGGGATGCCCAGAGGAAAATCGCGTTGTGGATCGAAGGCGCCGCGCCGGCTGGAGCGCTGCCACACGAGGGTGACTGGAATCAGATAGAGGTCGGGAACCTCGGCATACAAATACGCAAGCTCACGTTCGCCCAGAGGAGTTTCAAAGGCGCGGCTACGATCGCGAGTTTCAAAATTCAAAACGACAGGCCGTTTCGCCAGCAGTTCCTCGACACAACGGCGAATGCGGGGCGCAGGTCGCTCAACAATTTTGATCCAGCTCAATGGATATTTGAGAAGCCCGATTGGACCTGCAAAAAAAACATCGTAGATCCGGGTGCCAATTCTGGGAGTCCAGGACTCGCCAAACTCCTTAGTTAGGAAGTGCCGAATGGCAAGAAACTCCAGAAATCCACTTCCATAAAGCGCGAGGGCCGCGGGGCGCCCGGGGTTCCGCTCTGCAATTTCGCGCACTTGCCGTGCAAATTCCGGCCCCAGAGGGAAACTTCGACTGAGCCAACGAGCAAGGAAGGATTCAAAGAATCTCAGCACTCCGCAGTCTTATCGCATAGGTCGAGAATTCTCGACTTCTTTGTCATTTTTGGCGGGCCATATTAGAAGTGAAGGGCAACGAAAGGAACCCTCAAATGATGAAACAATTCAGGACCTTGTTACTGATAGCTCTCCTGTCTCTGGGTCTTAGTCAGGGACCGCGAGCCCTTGCTGCAAATCTTGTTATGGGTGCCCATATAGGGGCCTCGGAATATTCCGATCTCATTTACGGTGCAAACTTTACCGCGCACCCCTACGACATGTATGGACTGCGCGTCGATCTCACTTTTGGAGACGGCTACATCTCAAGTCATCCCGGCTTTATTTTTTATCCTATGGCTTACGAAGAAATGAGTTTCGGAATTATCGGCGGACCCGGAGTCATTAAGGTCGATGGGAGCGACCTGCGATTTTCATTGAACGCGGGTGTTCTGGGAACTGTGCGTTTGGGCCCAGCAATAGAAGCTGGTCTTGATCTTCGCGGAATTTTTCCCATCAAAGGCGAGAATGGCTACATGATATTTGCAACCGTGGGTTTTATCTTTGGAGTGGGAGACGGTTGGTAATGAAAGAAGTTAAGTCCAATGTTTCAGGTGTCGTGATCAACATCATGGTTGCCGTTGGAGACGCAGTCGCAGAAGACCAAGATGTTGTTTCAGTGGAAAGTATGAAGATGGAAATGTTTGTCCCCTCGGAATTTTCAGGGACTGTCCAAGAAATCAAAGTCAAAGCCGAGGACTTTGTGCAGGAAGGCCAAACACTTTTGGTCTTGAGTTGATCCGTGAAAAGGAAGAGGGCTGCATCCATATTTGAAGTAGGACCTCGGGATGGGCTACAAAGCGAGAATCTCACTCTCGATTTGAATGATCGCGAGGACATAGTTGCCGGCTTAGTCGCCGCTGGTCTGCGCGACATCGAAATGGGTTCCTTCGTTCGCAGCGATCGTATTCCACAGTTGGCCGGGAGCGGAGACCTAATGACAAGTCTCCGAAAGCGATTTCCGAAGTCAACCACGGGTCCGCAGTTTTGGGCATTCGTTCCCAATGAAAAAGGTTTAGACGATGCCACAGCTGCCGGAGTGGACGGTGTTTCCCTCTTTACAGCCGTGTCAGAAACATTTGCGCAAAAGAATGTAAGTCGTGGCCGCGATCAGCTTCTTGATCAGTGTGCAGAGCTTCTCCCAAAAATTCGTGCGAGGGGACTGCGCCACCGTGTTTATGTTTCGACAATTCATTATTGTCCCTTCGAGGGGCTTGTGGCACATGCGGATTTGGAGTCCGTCGTTTGCCGACTGCTTGATATGGGTTGCGATGAAATTGCGCTTTCCGATACGACAGGGCACAGCCTCCCGCATCAAGTTTCCGCGAGCTTGGAATCCTTTCTGAAACGCGCTGCTCCCGAGCGCTTTGCGATGCATTTCCATGACACGCGCGCACTTGCGCTCTCTAATGTGCTGACGGCTCTGGATTTTGGAGTTTCTAGATTTGATTCTTCATTCGGCGGTCTTGGTGGATGCCCGTATGCGCCCGGTGCAGCCGGAAATCTGGCGACAGAAGATCTGATTTATTTTCTGAGTGGTGAAGGACTTTTAAATGCCGAGCCACGAATTGAGGGTGTTGCCGCTGTTTCGCAGATGCTGGAAAAGCGCGTTGGGTGGCAGCTGCCATCGAAAACACTTAAAACCCTGAAGGGCGGCCGCGATGCTCGTTGAGAAAAAATTAAGTTCAAATGGCATCTTGAGAATTTCACTCAACCGTCCGGAGAAGTTGAACGCACTCTCGCGCGCCATCATTGACGAACTCACTGCGGAATTCAGGGAACTTGCAAAGGTCTCCCCGACACAGAATCCTCGCGTCGTTATTTTAAACAGCACAAACCCCAAGGCCTTTTGTGTGGGCGCGGATCTTTCCGAGCGCATGACCATGACTGAGGAAGAGGTGCTGGAGGCTCTTGATGCGTTGAAAGCACTGACCCTGAGTCTAGAGGCGATTCCGATGCCGACGATTTGTGTGATCGAAGGCGCAGCTTTTGGAGGCGGATTGGAACTTGCGCTTTGTTGTGATCTTCGTATTGCGCACCCCAAAGCAGCGGTGGGACTTACGGAAACCAGCTTGGGAATTATTCCTGGCGCGGGCGGAACCCAGCGCTTAACTCGTTTGATTGGTCAGGCGGCTGCGAAAGAAATTATTTTTTTGGCGCGACGACTGCCGGCGCCTGAGGCCAGGGACTTAGGGCTTTTAAATCTGGTCGCCGACAATCCACTGGAAACGGCAGAGTCTTGGGCCCATGAATTGTGTTCCCGGGGTCCGCTAGCACTGCGTGCGGCAAAACGCGCCATTCGAGGCGCGCTTGATGTGTCGAGTCTTTCAGAGGGCCTCGCATTGGAGCGTGAGGCTTATTTAGAAACACTTTATTCCAAAGATCGTAAAGAGGGCCTCACCGCGTTCAAAGAAAAACGCAGCCCCAGTTATTGTGGAGAATAAATGGATATTGAAAAACTACGCGAAGTCGCAGAGTCCGGTGGAGCGAAAAAGTATCATGACAAAAACGCCGAAGCGGGAAAACTCTTCGCGCGCGATCGTATTGCGAAACTCGTCGATCCGGAAAGTTTCATAGAAGACGGATTGCTTGCAAATTGCTTGGCTGGAGATCTTCCCTCGGATGGTGTCGTGACCGGATTTGGGAAAGTCGGAGGTCGAAGTGTTGGGATTCTTGCCAATGACTCGACCGTGAAGGCCGGCTCTTGGGGCTGGCGCACCGTAGAGAAAATGATTCGACTTCAGGAAGAAGCAGGAAAATTAGGGATTCCAGTTTTTTACTTAATTGATTCTGCGGGGGCACGAATTACCGATCAATTGGAAATGTTTCCGGGTCGAAGGGGGGCGGGAAAAATCTTCAACATGCAATGCCGCCTTTCAGGCTTTGTGCCTCAAATTTGTTTACTCTTTGGTCCGTCGGCTGCGGGCGGCGCTTATATCCCAGCTTTTTGTGATGTCGTGATCATGGTCGAAGGCAACGCGTCGATGTATCTCGGCTCTCCGCGTATGGCGGAATCCGTCATCGGTGAAAAAGTGACTTTGGAAGAAATGGGCGGCGCTCGTATGCATTGCAGCACCTCTGGAGTTGGCGATGTTCTGGTGAAAACCGAAGAAGAGGCGATTGCCTGTGCTAAGCAATACTTGAAATTTTTTCCTATTAATTCCGGAAATAAAACAGAAGTTGTAGCCATGACTCCTCCGATCCGGGAGCTTGAGATTGAAAAAATTCTACCAGAGTCCGATGCGCGTCCCTATGACATGATGGCAGTGATCGACGGATTGATCGATGCCGGAAGTTTTTTCGAAATGAAAAAACTTTTCGCGCGCGAGCTCATTACGGGCTTTGCTCGGATTGCAGGCCGGGCTGTGGGAATCATTGCTAATCAGCCGAAGATGAAGGGCGGCGTGATTTTTGTTGATAGTGCCGACAAGGCAGCGCGTTTTGTTTTCTTGTGCAACGCCTTCAATATTCCTCTTCTTTTCCTTTCGGATGTTCCGGGCTTTATGATCGGCACTCAGGTTGAGAGACAGGGAATCATTCGTCACGGCGCTAAAATGGTTTTTGCTATTTCGCAGGCGACGGTTCCGAAAATCTGCGTCGTGATTCGAAAGGCATTCGGAGCCGGACTCTATGCAATGTGCGGACCGGGTTTTGATCCTGATTGCACCATTGCACTTCCAACGGCACAAATTGCAGTTATGGGTCCAGACCCCGCAGTTAATGCGGTTTACTTTAATAAAATACAGGAGCTGCCTGAGTCAGATCGCCAAGCCTTTATTGATAACAAAAAGGCAGAATATCAGAAAGACATCGACATCACCCGGCTCGCCTCGGAGCTGATCATTGACGACGTGGTCGACGGAAAAAACCTGCGAAAGACATTGGCTTTGCGTTTTGAACACTATTCTTCAAAGGATCTGCAATACTATCCGCGACGCCACGGCGTGATTCCCGTTTGAGCCTAAATCTATTTAAGGTTTAGAGCCCAGGCTCTTCCTCCATGCCATCTCCTAGATCTATCGCTGGGGCATCGTCATCAGAGGGTGTTTCGCCAGCCGGCATAGAATAAATTTCCTCATAATTGGATTCCATCGGGCTCTCTTGAACTGGATCTCCCGCGGGCTCGGTGTCAGGCTGGATTGGAAGAGCATCATCGGCCGGGGCCGGTGGAATTGGGCGAGATGCTGGGGCGGGAGCTTTCTTTGCCTTCAATTTAGCCTTCTCATTTTTCTTCGGGGAAGATGGACGCGAAACAGTCTTTTTTCCGACTGGCTTTTTTAACTTCTTCCTGTCGGCCCCACTTCTGTTAGACGCTTTGGCTTGGCTCCGGGATCCCTTCTCTTTCTTCTTTGCTTTTGCTGTAGTTGAGGCTTTCCCTGCTCGTTTGTTGGAGGGCTTTTGTTTGAGTGCTTGCTTTTGCGAGGGGCTCTTTTTTGAAATGCTTTTTTTGTTCGCGGCGGATTTTTTCCTGGCAGGAGGAGGGTTCAATTTTTCTTCCTCATTCACGACTTCATCGATTGACGAGGTCACATCGATTTCCGTGTCCACCCCATCCTGTCCATAAGTGATCTGCGAAAATAAGAGTATAGAAGTCATTATAAATAGAAACCTATGCAATCGAAGTGTCATGGAGCCTCCATGAGTCTATCTTCGGGCCAATTTCAAAATTTCGAGATGAGCGGGATGCTAAAAATTTTTGGCAGCAGCGGTGAGCCAAAGACACCCTAGTCAAGTGTCGTTTGTGGCGCAAAAAACTTATAGCCGATCATTTTGTAGGCGAGTTTTGCCGCAAGGAATTCCGTTCGGGCGTCGCCGTTCATCGGCATGACCTCGTTTATGTCGACTCCCACAACGTTTTGATCGCGGAAAACTGCCTTTAATAAATTGACGACTTGGTACCAGCGTAGACCCCCAGGCTCTGGAGTCCCGGTTCCGGGACATTCTGAAGGGTCAAAGCCATCGATATCTATGGTGATGTAAACATCGCGGACGAGTTCTCGGCATACTTTGTCGATCTCCAGGCCGCGGGCGTCAATTTCGTGACCATGAAAAGCAACATAGCGGCCGGTGCTTCTAATGAAGAGAGCCTCTTCCTCGCTGTAATTACGAATCCCAACACCAACTATCTTTGTGCCCAAATCAGAAACGCGTTTCATGACACATGCATGAGATAACTGCGAACCCTCAAAGCTGTCTCTTAGATCGGCATGCGCATCTATCTGTAGCACGCACAAATTCGGATACTTCTCTTTCAGAACGCGGATTGGCGCATAGGAAACCGTATGTTCCCCTCCAAAAACGATGGGCCAATGATTATTTTTTAGGGCTCGGCGGACATCATTTTCTATTAATTGCAGGGCGGATTCATTATCTAGCCCCTCCAACTTAGGCGCAGGATAGGTGGAAATTCCAACACCAGAAAAATCCAAACCGCTTTCAATGTCATGGAGTTCGACTTGCTCACTGGCTCTAATAATGGCTTGTGGTCCATTGCGCGTACCATGTTGAAAGCTCGTTGTGTTTTCCAATGGCGCCTGAATCACGGCAACCTTTGCGGATTCAATGCGAGTCAGTTCAGGAGAAAGGCCTAAATAATTATTATGGAGCGGAGTAGAGGCCATCGCTACTTTCCACTAAGCCCCGGAAGCGCCTGTTTAACGCCGTCCAAAATAAATTCCACAGCTATAGAGGCCAATACCAGGCCCATTAATCGAGAAAAAACATTGAGTCCGATTTTTCCCACGATGCGCGAAACATGATGGGCCTGGCTTAGCAAAAGAAATGTCACCAACATGGTCATTCCGATAGCGGCAAATACTGCGGATTGCCTCGGCAATGTATTGGCTTTGTCCATCAACATGAAAACGCTGACAATGGATCCCGGTCCCGCTAGGAGAGGGATGCCAAGGGGGAAAATTGCGATGTCTTCGCGCTGTACGCCTTCATCTTGTTCTTCTTGAGTGGCTTTGGCTCGAGACTGGCGAGCGTTCAACATGTCGATCGAGAGCAGTAGAATGAGAATGCCTCCGCTAATTTTTAGAGCGGGCATCGTTATTCCATAAAATGAAAAAACTGCCGTTCCTAAGAGGGCGCATGTCGCAAGTGTTCCACCGGCGACAAGCGAAGCGCGGAAGGCGCAGCGACGTCGAGCCGAAATGCGATCTTCGGCCGTCATCACCAAAAAAGGCGGCAGCGCCCCGATGGGATTCACGACTGTTAGGATCGTCGAGAGTGCCACAAAAAAATACGAATCAAACATCTCTACCTCTATCGACGCTCTTCTACAGTTCTTTGAGTTCGGGGTCATGTTTTCGCTGCGGGAGCGTTCGCATGGTTCGCCCGTGTTGCCACTTTGGTCTTTGGCGACAAAAAGACGGGGACGCTTGATTTGAACTAATGAAAAACGTCAAATATTTTATGCACTTTCCTTGCTGCGCAGTTATCTATTCTTAGGTGGTCTGACTTATCCTAAAGGGGATGCGGACTATCCGACTGTCTAATCATGTCCTTCGATTTCTACTTGTCGTGGCCGGCGTCCAGGCGACTCATTTGTCCTTTGGGCAAAGCGAAGCGGTCGAGCTTGACCAGCGCATATTGAAAGATACGGACCGTGAATTCGGTGGTGTCTATCGAGAGATGGGAGTTGTGCAGCGAAAAGCCATGGATAAGGGCGGACGCTTTCTCTTTTCAATTTACGGATCAATGGATTTCTCCGACATGCCCTATTCAAATCTGGGACTAAATTTTGATATTGGTTACGCGCTCTCTGATTTTTTTGAAATATATGTTCACGCGAACCCACTCTTTTTCAACCAACGGCGACGATATGCTACAAATTTGAATCGTTATGAGTGTTCGCAGGAGTCTGTCGATTCAGGAATCTGCGAAGCGGGAGATACGCCTCTAGCGAACCTGGCACGCATGAAAAGCGCCTACGGAGGCACCATCATTTGGGCCCCCAGCTACGGAAAAGATTCTATTGGCACGCGGACGATTCTACGAAGCGACACCTTCTTTAAGTTCAGTTATGCGCGTCTATCATTCAAAGGCCTGAATCTGGGGACTGGATCTTCGCAATCGGCGAAATCTTCGAATCTTTTCCAGCTTGGAATTGGGAAAACCTTTTTTCTTGGGAAGTATGTTGGAATTCGTGCGGTGGCATCCGGTGTTTATGCGGGTGTTCCGAATCTTGAGGGCAAGGTGAATAATTTCATGTTCGGAGTCGGCGAAATTGGAACGATGATTTACTGGTAAATAGAGCGTTAGAGCTTAATTGGGGGGACATATGGAGAACGAAACACAGGCAGCAGCACAGGCAGGCGAAACCATTGGTGGATTAGATATTAATCTTATCTCGGGAAGCGGTATCGCCGGCTACATGCTCATCATCGCGGCAATTGCACTATTTGTCATAGGCGTTGAGCGATTTATGAAATTCTTTCTACTCTACTCGGGCAATGTGCGCTCGGAGATGGAAGCCATTCGAAATTTCATTTTAAAGCGCGAATACACTTCAGCGCTGCAAGTTTGCGACAGTCGGTCGGGACTTCCTGCCATGAAAGTGGTCAAGGCCGGCCTTTTAGCCGCAGAAAACGGACGCGAAGCTATGCGATCGGCTCTTGGTGGTGCGCTGCTTGAGGTCACTCATCGCACGGAGGCCCGTCTGGGATATGTCGCCTTGATTGCGAACTTGGGCACTCTTTTGGGACTGATGGGAACGATCACCGGTCTCATCAAAACATTCGCAGGCGTTGCGAAAATTAATGCCGCAGAAAAATCAGAACTTTTGGGCCGAGGTATTTCTGAGGCTTTGAACTCGACAGCATTTGGTCTCATCGTCGGTATTTCCGGCATGGTGATTCATTCGATCCTGACCTCTAAAAGCGAACAGATCATCGGCGGCGCGCAAGATAACGGATTGAAGCTCATCACTTGGGTTGAGCAATCCGAGCGAGCGGCGGCGAATGGCTGATCTCGACATCTATAGTCCGCGCAAGAAAAAAGCTTGGCGGGCTATCACAGTTACGCCGGTACTCGACGTGATGTTCACCATCATTTTCTTTCTGTTGGTTGCGACCAGCTTTGAGGCTTACACCAAGCTGACTGTTCCCCCAAGTCATGTCAGCCCGTCACCGCAGACTGCAACCGAGCCCCCGGCGATCCCCGGTGTGATTGTTCATGATGCGGGCACTGAGTTTAGGATCGAACTGAAAGCCGGTGGAAAAGCGCCGGTATCAATGGATCGACGCTCTGGACTTCGGAATCTGCGAAGCACCATTACAAAAATGGTTCAAGAATACATGTCAAAAAACCCCTCTGAAAAGACCATGCAGCTGACTCTCGAATCTCAACTTTCCTATGAGATTCTTGTGAAGGCCATGGATGGCATCCGTTCAATAACGGAAGACATTGTCTTGGTTGCGCCTCAGGATCAAAGCAAAGGCAAGACTCTGCAGGAGAGTGTTCTATGATGGATATACTCACGGCGCAGAGAAAAAAACAGCAACCTGTCGAGCTTCAACTGACGACCTTGGTCGATGTAGTTTCCATTCTTATTCTTTACTTGGTTGTGTCGACGGTCTTCGGAATTTCCAATCTGGTTTTGCCGACTGAACTGAAACTGCCCGAAAGTTTAAGCAAGGAGCAGATGGATGCTACCCCGCAACTTCTGGTGCACGGGGGACAGATCACATTCTCTGAATCAAAGAGGCAGATTGATGTTCTTTCCTTTGTTGGTGAGGGCGCTCAGTCCGAAGCTTACATCAATCATTTAAGATCAGAAGCTAGAAAGCACAAAAAGACGATTGGTGATCGACCGTTGCTCCTAAGTCTAATTGCCGATTCCCGCACGAAATACGGAACGATTTTCCCCATCGTCGCGAAGGTGAAGAGAGCGGGCTTCGACACTGTAATTTTTGTTGCTGAGGGAGAGCGCTAGGCCATGGGGGTGCGGCCGCGATTGTTGTTGTTAGTCGCGCTAGGTGTCCTGCTGGGCCGCAGTCCTGCATTGATTCCTGATGCTCTTGCACAGCCTCGGGGCTTTGATCCAGGTCGCTTCGCTTCGGAATATATTCGAATGTACAAAGAGAAAGATTACCTTGGTCTGCGAATCATGGGTCGACTCTCGTTACGTAATCCGCCGAAAAATTACACCCAATGGTACCTACTCCGAAGGATTTATCAGCAAAGTCCACAGGTCGGGCACGACATGATTGCCGCTTGGGACCGTGTGGGCCCAGAGAGAATCAAAAGCCGAATTCTTTTCGAAGCACTTATGAAACGCGCTTACGATCACAGTATGGCGCGGCGTTTTGAGGCCGCATTCAAAGATTATCAGACCGTTGCGGTTGCCTTTTTGGAAGAATCCAAGAAAAGTCCCATCTGGTTAAAGCACAATCTCGATTTCTATAACTTTGTGAAAGAATCCGCAGCGCGAGCACTCTATGGTGCTGGGCGCTACGAAGATGCCTTGAAGCTATATGACACAATCGATGCTGGCTTTTTCAATTACAAGCGAGTGATTTTTGAAAAAATGTGGACTGCTTTTATGGCGGGAAAAATCGATCTAGCTCTCGGCATGGTCGCATCGCTCAGATCCGCCTATTTTTCCTCATACATTGATCCTGAGGTCTACATGATCCAAGTATACGCCTACAAAAAGCTGTGTCGTTCGGCAGATCTGGATCGGACTCTTGCAGAAATGAGAGATTTTAAGCGCTGGATCGACACCAAGCCCAGCTTTGACCTGCTTTCCCTCGGCGACCTGGAACTCGTGTCACTCCAAGCCTTGCTGGACAAGTCCTACGTGAATCGACCCTCGAAAATCATCACTAAAAAAATGCGCGTTGACGAGCAGGCACGAATTCAAAAAACTCTTGACCGAGTTGTATCAATTCGCGCTCGGAGATTCTCCAAAGAGCTTGATAAAATTATCGCCTACGCGCAGCTGGCTGCAGTCGGCAAGGGTTTGGCGAAAATCGAGAAACTTCCAGACCGAAGCGCGCTTCTTGCGCGAAACTTAGAGGTATGGCCCGCGGATTCCACCGAGGTGTGGTTGGACGAGGTCGGGCACCATCGATTCATCGGAGAGAGCCAGTGTCCGGTTCAAAATTAATCCGGTCCGGCTTTTTCTGCGGCGCCCTCATTCTCTCGCTGCTTGCCTCGGCCGCACCGAAGACTAATCCTACCGGAAGAGAAAAATTCACAAGTTTGGGTGATTACACGGCCGCCCCAAAAATATCCGATGAAGATCGGAAAAAAACGCGGATCGATGAAGAAAAAAAGAAGCGGAACGCTACGAGAAGAACATTTACTGCGCAGGAATTTGGTCTGGACTCCACGGACCTTGTCTACACATTCAAGGCCATTAGCACTTTGATCCGCAAAGAAAAAGAACCAGCTCGACGTACTGTGCTTCTACTGAACCGTGCAAAAATTTTCTACATGCTAGGGCAGAACGCCTATTTGGATCAGAAATCGACCAGTTCCTTGGGTCCGAAATCGAGGCGCTATTTCGATCTCGGCCGACAGGACGCGCTGGCTGTAAACCAGCTTCGAAACCTCACGGTACTCCAGCGAATCGAAGCCACCATTATTCTGGGACTTGTTGAAAGTTATTATGGACGAGATGCTGCGGGCGTTAAGCTTTTTGAAGCAGCCTACCAATTGGATCCAAATTCACGTTGGGCGGGTTGGACCGGCCTCTACATTGCCGAACACAATTTTGAAAATACGCGATTTGCTGAAGCCAAAACTTGGTATGTGCGCGTGGTCAATCAAACCAGCGGAAATGAGAAGAAGCTCGCCATTTATAAACTTGCTTGGACCGAGATCAATTTAAAGAGATCTGATGAGGCCGAAAAGCTTTTCATAGCACTCATTCGACAAGATCCCACCGATTCATGGGGCCGGGATAGTTCGCGTGATTTGGCTGTGCTGATTTCGGGCAAACGAAAACCCAAGGAGATTTTTGCGATTACGAAGTCAGTATTTGGGCAAAGACCACAGGGACGAGAATTCCTAAAGCTCGTGAATACCTTGCTTTACGACCGCGGACAAATTGTCGACGCCATGATCGTGACCGATCACTTATTGGCGACCGAGAAGATCCCGCAAGAAGTTTTGAAATTAAAGCTTCTCCGCCTTCGTGCGAACTCTCGAGGTTACGCTTCTCGTCGACATGCAGACCTTTACGTCGATTTGGTCGTCACGATGGAAAAGGTCGGCGTGATGAAGAATAAAAAAGTCTTCGACCATTACAAGGAAGACTTGCACTTTGAAACGATGGCTCTGATGGCCGCCTATGTCGATACTTTCTCGGCCCGCATCAAAACTCCCGAGAAATTTACCCGCCTCGAAATTGGAAATGTGCTTACAAAAATTTATCCGATCTACGAAAAATACTTCCCCGATTCTGCCAAGCTCAGTACGGTCATGGAAATTTGGATGGATACCTGTATTGAGATCGGGGATGACCGTTGCGCTGTTGGTGTTGCGGGACGCATTGTGAAGCGATCGCAACTGAGGCCGATCCATCAAAAGGTCCGCTTCGAGGTTATTGCAGCCTTCGAGCGGCTTCTGGCAAAAAAGGCAGGAAAGCCCGAAGAGCTTTTGCTGGCCATTCAAGATTATGAAACTCACCATCCGAAGGCTAAAGAAATCGAGGTTCTTCGAAATCGGCAAGTAGATCTCTACGTTATGATCAATGACCCAGAGCGGGCCCTGCGCGCGATGCAAAGTGCCTACCGCGATTTTCCATCTAAAGTTTCACTCGCGCGCCTTCAAAGCCTACGCTTCAAATACAATCGTTTCGACGACATTGTTTCCGAAAGAGAAAATCCCAAACTAGCGACCGAAGAGGTCGTAGAGTTGAAGAGAAATGCGATTTTAGCTTTGGCAAAGGAATCAAAAGCAGCAAATCGCTATCGCCGTGTTGCCGAGCTTGTGGATCTCTTTGCTGCAACCAAAGCTCCGCCTGAGAGGGTGGTGGCGGTGAAGGAAGAGCTGTTGCAGTTTTTGGCAGCTTTGGAAGAGGCAGATTTCATGACCGAATGGTTGGCCCGCGAAGGTCCAGCGGCCTATCTTCAGCCGGCCTATCGTGGACACATTGCCGACATGGAAAACAAGCTGCTCAACAAGGGTGACTTTGCACGATTGCTAAAGCTCGACAATCTTAATCCAAAGAAGGATTCCAAAGTACTTTATCGAATTACCTTGTCCAAGCTGGCCCTGGGTCATTCCGACTGGCCAGCCTTTCTTCCGAAACTTTCCCAGGCGGAGCGCGAATACTTTTATTCAGTCGCGCTCTATCAAAGGACAAAAGAAGTTCAAAAAATTTTGGAACAGGCCCGAAAGTTGAGCGACGACGAGAAAGTGATTCTGGTTCTTAGTCATCGAATCACGAATGAGAATCGAAAGCCGGATGAAGCGCTATCTCTCGAAAAGAAAGTCGGCGCCGTATTTCCGCCTGAATGGAAAGAAAAGCAAGTGGCCAAGATTGTGTCGCGAGCTTGTTTCAAAGAGCTTAATTGGCCCAAATTAAAAGAGCCCGAAGCAAGCTTCACTCAAAAACTTCAGCTTGGAGTGACACGACATCAAGAGTGTAAAAAGCTGTTGCAGCAGGATCTGATTAATCCAATTTTGCCTCCGAGCGACAAAGAGAGTTTGGCCGAAGACGCAGAAGAGCTGGAAGAATTTATTGAAAACTTAATATTGAAGTCCCCGCGTCCTGCCGGTTTAGTGCCGGAACAGCTGAAAGAGTATGAAAGTGGGCTGAAAACGCTCGCAAAAAGCTATTCCGATCAGGCCAATGAATTTGCTAAACTTAGAGAGAAGATAAAAAAAGAACGAAGAGCTTCAAAGACAAAGGGAATTGAAATTCCGGGTCGAGTTCGTCGATGGCCATACCCTGAATTACTCTCTTCGACGGAAAATCCGAAAATGCGTGCATTAAAGAACTTGATGGCAAGCGAGTCTTCGACGACTGCGGCGTTGCTGTATTTAGACTTGATGTTGGTTGAAAAGCAGATTCCGAGCAAAGATTATGAAAATATTCGGTTGGGATTCTTGCTCGAGCGCTATGGCACCAATGAAGGTTTGCGCCGCGTCCTTCTCGATTATGTAGAGACCCGATCATTGCGCGCTCTCAAAGATGTGTGGGAGGATGCTTCATGAGCTTTCGTTTTCAAATGGTTATCGTAATCACTCTCACCACTTTAGGCTCCGCAGCCTGGGCTCAGAAAAAGAGCAAGGCTCCAGATGCCGTCATCGATTTTGAAGCAGACCTCATTCAAGGGGAATCTCAACGACCAGATCTGATGACACAGTTCGGGGATCGTCCTATGGAGATTGATTCGATTCTATATCTTCGTCGCGATTTTAATGATCTCCACCAAGGCGACGCATCAAGACGTCCATCGTTTTTTCCGGCCCCAAGAGTTTTGGGAGGTGCTAAGTGAAGGTTCTACTTGTTCATCGACAAAACTTAGAAATCGCTCGCATGCCTCTTGTTCAGGAACGCTTTCTTGTGGGGAGATCTCCTCACTGTGAGGTTGTCGCAAGAGCGCCTGGGATTAGCCCGGTTCATTTCCTGGTTGAATGGATTGGAGAAGGCTCATTCAATCCCAAGTCGGGAATCTGGACAATTTACGATCTCACAAAAACAGGCACGGTTGATGGGAATGCCCTTCTAGAGGGGATCGTTTTGTCGGAAGACGATGATTATGCTTATGGTGGTCTAAAAATCAAAATTGTAGATGCTGGATTGGATTCGGCTCACGATTTTAAGGGTGGAATTTCTCGAAGCTTGGAAGAAGTTCGTAAAGAAGCTCAAGGCGAGAAGAATTTACTTGAGATGGTTTTTATGCGTCGCGATTCTCACGTGATCGAGCGCATTAGTTATTTGGATCGAAAGAAGCGCGGAAAAATCAAAGAGCATATTGAATCCGATTATGCTGATCTGAAGTTCAAATGGAATGATCGATTACTTAAGATCGATGCGGGCCTGCCAGACAACTGCCAACTTCTGAGAGGGGCCGAGCCTGTTTCAGCCTCGGGCGGGGAGGCAGAAATGGTACCCCTGCGCGAAGAAGATTTTTGGACAGTTCGCACGCCGAGCTATTCCGTTTATCTTCGCTTTGTTCCGCGCATTCGCATCGCAAGAGTGAAAGAGGAAAAGAAAGTCGATCCGGCTTTTTGGTTTCGGTACTGGCTCATTGTTTTAGGTGGGCTGGGACTAGTCATGCTGGTCTACTATGTAATTTATGCGGGTGCTGATGTTCCGCCGCCTCCACCACGAATCGCACGCATTGAAGTTCAAGATTATGTTCCTCCTCCACCAGAGCCGGAGCCCGTGATCGAGACGGCCAAAGAGGAACCAAAGGACAAAGCGGATCCAATCAAGAAACCGGATCCAAAGTCCGCTGTGCCAATTAAAGAAAAATCACCTAAGGAGGCCGCAGCTGCTCAGGCGCAAAAGAAGCCTCAGAAAAGCAAGGCCGAGGTGGGTCTCAACTCTCCCGCTCCGGTTGTTAATGCGAACCAGGTCGGGCTCTTGGGTGCATTGAAAAAAGCACCTGGCGAGGGTCGCATCTCCGCGGACCAATTGAAAACTGAAACCACATCGGTCGAAATGGCAAATTCCAGATCCGGCCGCATCGCAGTGAAAACTCCGCCTTCGGGAGCCCTGGGACTCAACACAAAGGCTTCAAAAGTTGGAGCCAGCGGTAAAGATGGTTTTACAAGCGCAGCTACCAAAGTTTCAGGAAATGTTGCAAGTGCGGGACCCATCGCGCGCGCGAATTCCAAGGCCAAGGCTTTTAGCCTAGGCGGAGGAGTTGAAAGCGCCGGAAGCGGCAGCAATCGCAGTCTCGGAGAGATCGGATCGCAAGATCTTTCCGTGTCCGGGGGCCTGGATAAGGAAACTGTTCGTCGAGTTATTCTTGCTCATCGCCGCCAGATCAAGGCATGTTACGACAAACAGCTTATGCTGCAACCGAATTTGCAGGGTCGAGTTCGAGCCAACTGGGTGATCGCGCCTTCGGGTCGGGTACAGACGGCAAAGTCGGTAGACAATACCAGCGGATCTGCGCCTCTCGAGTCCTGTATTCTGGAAGTGGTACGAACGATGAAATTTCCGGAAGCACCCAATGGCATGCCGACCACGGTATTTAATCCTTGGCAGTTTACACGGTAGATTTAAAGTGGGCACGTCAACACATAGACGCTGAAAAGCTGCAATGGACTCTCTGTGGTACATTATTTGTAGATTGAATTTAAGATCAAATTTAAAGGCTGTCTTCAGACAGCCGGGTCCCAGCTTTTTATTCTTGCTTCTTGCTGGCTGTTGGATTTTCGCAATCAATTTTCCCTCTCGTCTTCCCCTTCCTATTTGGGACGAGCCTCTTTACTCCAATGGGAATTTTCTACAGTCTCCGGATTGGTCGCCGCTTTATCGTTTCCTTTACTTCCTGTTGAACTCAATCACGAGAGACCGGATTCTTAGTTTCGATATCATGACGTTTGGGCTCTGCTTTACTGCATATCCAGCGGTGTCTTTTTTGCTGACTCGACGACTCGGCCTGGGGGCATTTTCTGCATTTCTTTTTTCACTTTTTGTGTCGGTGAGTGCCTGGAATTTTCCTCTGGAACCTAAGGTTTTTCTCATGAATCACACTTTGCTACTGCTGGCCCTCTTTTTTCGTTTAGGAGATCGGCCTCGACTCTTCCTTTCTTATCTTCTTTTCGGACTGGCGATTTGGGTGCGCTATGAAAATTTAATATTTCTGGGGAGCTTCGTTTTATGGGATATGTGGAAAGGCAGAAAGTTTTTTCTCCCAATAAAATCAATCGGACTGCCGATTTTATTGGCACTTGCCCTCGGAATGTTGCTGACCCGAGGAGATATCATTCCTGCGGAAAACCGACTTTATCACGTGTACGTTGATCATGCCCATAGAGTGTTTTCGGAGAATCCGGCATTTAGTCATCTTGTTGATCGCGGGCTCGAAGATTGGCGTGCAGAAGCTTTTGGGAATGCACAAAATATTTTCGAAGCGATTCGATTTAATACCGAGTTCTTTTTTAGCTCTAAGCTCCCCCAAGCCTTTCAGATACCAGAAGTTGTGCTCAATGCTCTATCCCTGAAGCACCTTCACTCCCATTTCCAACGCTGGCCGCCTGTGCTCAGCCTGCTCTTTGTGCTCGCCCTCGCATTTTTCGGTGCCTGCTTTTCTTCCCAAGCTTCCTTTCAAAAACAAGATCTCTGGAATTTAGGTATTTATGCGACGGCTGTAGTTTTCAAAGTATGCTTCGTGGTTGTCCTGGCCAGTCCAATGCTTAAATACTCATTTGAACTTGCTTGGTTGTCAGTTCTGGCCGTTTTTCTGCTGGCGCCGCTGCTAATTCCTCAATGGAGGCTTGTTTCCCTGCGTATCCAACAGATTGTTGGATTGGCAGTGGTTTTTTCGCTTTTCGCATTCAACTCTAAAAAAATGCAGTTAAAGGAATTTCCTAGTGGTGGGAGAGAAATTGTTCGCCGGTTAATCGCGTTATCTGAATCGGACCGAAAGATTTATGTTTTGATGGGCCAAGGAGGTCTCTGGCCTTGGGTGGAAGATGAAATTTACTGGACATCGCCCAATAGAATTTGTCCTGAAGTAAGGACCTCGCTTCGCGACTGTCTCAGGGCTGAATCGATCGACGCAATAGTGATCGATCACGATTTTAGGTTCTGGAGCTCTACTTCTGCTTTTTCAAAGGAGTATAGAGAATTGGAGGCTGATCCACGTACCTTCGGCTATGTCACCGACCTGAGTTTTTATGATAATGGCGCACGAACCTTGCTCCTGAGTAGGGGTGAACTCCAGTGAAGACTGTCTCAATTCAGTTTGTGATTTTCCTGCTCCTCTTAGTGCCTCTCGAAGGCGTGGTTAGACTTTCAAAGCTTGCTCCTGAGGTTTATAGACTAAGAAGCGGCATTGAAAAAAGTGCCTATGAGCTTTCTGAAAACCCTCTTTTGGGCTACGTCATGAAAGCCAATTACAGAGACACAAATCCCGACCTTCACGAAAGCTTTCCCTATACCAACGCCCACGGTCAGCGCGACATTGAGAGAAGCTACAAGAGAATTCCACACAAACGACGAGTTTTGCTTCTTGGTGACTCAGTTGTGGCAGGTCATGGCATCTTCGATCTGAATCATACCCTCTCTCGGCAACTTGAAGGGCTTTTCCCCGAGCAGAATACTGAGGTGCTAAACTTTGGCATCGGTGGTTATTGTACGCGAGGCGAAGTTGAGCTGCTTCGGGTCAAGGGGCTCAGGTATAGTCCCGATGAAGTGATATTGGTTTTTGTCGAGAATGACGTAGACGATCGGAATTACCAAACCAAAAACTATCATTTTAGCCGACCCAAGTGGGCAGAGTGGCTTTTTATTCACTATGCCACTTTCCGAGCGCTGGCTTATCGTGCCAACCTCTTCCAATTTCGCGGTTTCGATACGAATTTTGAAGAGTTAAATCGAAAAGCTATTGGCCAAGATAACGTTCGAGCGGGACTCCCTGAACTTCAACGGCTAGCCACTAAACATGGATTCAAAACATCAATCGTAATTTGGCCCAGATTTGACGAATCCGAAGTGAACGAAAATTCTTTTCCGACGAATCCAGATAGCAAAAAGTTAGTCGTCGAAGAAGTAGCCGAAGATCTTGGAATTCCGACATTCCGATTGTCTGAATATTTCCGAAGCGACCATGCTAAGAGATGCGGTCCTTCTGCTGATCAAAGACCCCATGGATGTCTCAATTTGCGCCGGCTTTACACAATCGGGGATGGGATGCACCCTTCCGAGCTGGGTGCGGAAGTAGGAGCGCATGCAATTTTTAATGCAGTTTTCCAGGAGGCCCCCCGACGCCATTGACGACCAAGCTGATGAATTTGCAAGAGTGATACCGGCGGGATTCTTAACAGAAACTTCATTAGAGATGCAGCGCTAAAAGCCGTTATACTTCCTATAAGGCGAGGAGTATCTATCAAATGGCTCAATCCTGGTTTCTCTTCAAAGGTGCAAGCAACGAGCAATTGGGTCCTATGGCTTTTGATGAATTTCGAGCGGCTGTATCACAGCTCTCGGGTTCTGAAGTTAAAAGTTCCTTTGCTTGGATGACGGGATGGGAAGATTGGCGACCATTGGAAGATGTCGCTGCCGAAATGAAAGAGCTAAAATTAAAACTGCCTCCCGGGCCTCCAAAAAAACCTTCTATTCCCAACCGGGAAGAAAAGTCGGGCAAAGAACGGCGTGGCCATGAACGTTATGAAGCGGATATGGGCGCGGTGATTTTGGCCAAGGGAAAAGTCTACCGAACGAAGGCAGAAAATATTTCTGAGAGTGGAATTCGTCTCAAGGAGGGTCTGCCAAAAGACGTTACGGATGCGAGTATCGTTATCACTCAGGGTGACAAACATATCAAAGCTAAGGTCAAAGAAATCCAGCCGAATCGTTTCGAATTCGAAGATGTGAAAACGCAGTCTCGCATGATCCTAAAGGATTGGCTCGACCATCTTTCGGAAACTAAGAAAAAATCAGCTTAAAATTTTAGCGGACCTCAATCTCAAGATCATCAGCACTCTCCAATAGGATTTGTGGATTTGCTTGCCCCTGGTCTTGAACATTGAATTTCCCACGCGCTTTAACAATGATGCGTGGATTCTGAAGCCGGTTGCGAGCGTTGAAGACCTGGTCTTGGGGGGCTTCATCCCAGGCCTTTTGAAGCTTCTCGCGAATACGTTTGAATTCAGATGAGTCAGAAAAATTTACTAGGGTGTAGTTGTGTTTAAGGCCCAAGGCGTTTTCGAATTCAAGAGCAAAGATGTTGAACATGACTTGCGGACTCTTGGGGAACAAAACGAGCTCGCCGACCCGTTCCCCATCTTTCTCATGTTCCGCGACAATGGAATACAAAACCTTTACCGGGACCTTTTCAGAGTGATCTAGACGCAAGTGTGGAGGTCGATTCGGATTCTTCGTGTAGCGATACGAAAGTTCAATCGAATCACTACGGTAGAGATCTTTTGTTAACTCCGGCTTCGAAACCATAACGGGTAGAACAACGCCCCGGTAGTCGATCAAGAGCACCCTGCCCTCGCCGGCAATTGCGTGAACCAAAGCCTGAATTTTTCCCTGACTTCCCAGCTCATCGGGGACTTTGATGTCGTAGTCGTGGGGCGGAAGTTCAGACTCGTGAGACGCAACGATTTCAAGACTGCTTACGCGAATGTGTCGTTGGGGATTGTCAGGATTTACGAGCTCGCCTTTCACGCGGACTTTGTCATGTCTTTTAAGCTTCGCAAATTCTCGGGCGATGCTGGCGTTGGCGGGCAGCAGGGGAAACTGTTCAGCTACAAAGAAGTTATCTTTCTTTCGGATTGTTCCCACATATTGACGAAACTCATGGACGGCTCCATGGATCTCCATAAGGAGGCCTTCGCCGGCGAGCTCATCAGTCGGAAGATTTGGGCTTAGTTCGCTGCGCTCGTTCGCGCCTGGAGCTTCAGCTTTAGGGGTTTCTTTGGGAGTTTTTGAACAGGCCCCCAGGAGGAGTAAAATGAGCGCAAATTTGCCATAGGTTTTAGACATGAAATCCCGATAGCCAGCAAAATCTCAAATGACAACTTAGGAGATCTTAATATGCGAACAGGCGAATCTAGGAGCCACCCAGGCCCGTCAAATTATAGTTTTCGCCCCGCCTTGTCGCAGGAGCAAAGGCGCCGGAGAATCAAGAATGAGCTTCCCATTTGCGAATGGAAGCTTTTTTGGAGGGTTCCATGAAGACGACAAATATTCTGAAATCGATTTCAACTCTAGGTTTGGCCGGCCTTTTTGTTTTTGCACAAAGCGCTGGGGCACAAGGGACCGTCACAGTGGAAAAAGTATCTGGAACAAAGGCTATCGTGAAGTTTAAAGGCACGAAGCCAGTTGTGGGCGAAAGTTACGATTTGGGAGGCGGAGATGTTGGCGGCGGTGAGGCTGCTCCGGGTTCGGGAAGCCGAGCAATGTATATCGGCCTGAACACCACGCTGATTAGTAAAACTCTGGCCGAGGGAAATCCATTGTCATTTAACGTAGCGGGAACCCCTGGCTGGAATATGGGCATGTTTGAGGTGGGAGTTCCATTGAGTATGACCTTCACGGGAGAGGCTACTGAAGGCGCAGGTTCAAGGATCAATGCGTCCGGCGGCATCGATTTTGATTTTAATTTCGTAAAAAACGAGCCGGGAGTGATGTTTGTTCCTTATGCTCACGGTGTTTTTTCTTTCGGAATGGAAAAACAAGGAGAGACCAATACTAAAACCATGAGCTTTGGTCTGGGTGGCGGCATCAAATATTTTCTCAACGACCAAGTTGCCGTTACGGCCGCACTTGATTTTATAATGAGTAAATCGCTTGTCGAGGGAGCCGTCTTTTTGAAGACAATCCGTCTACCTATCGGTATTCGCGCTTACTTTTAATTCTCACTCAACATAGAAAAGCGAAAGGGGCTCTTCGAGCTTTGGCTCGGGGGCCCTTTCGCTTTTTTCGATGCGCATCATAATGGAGATATGACGATTTTTATCGTGGCCGCGGCATTCCTGCTTTTCGAGGTGTGGCTCTTTGTTTTAGGAAGTTCTTATTTCGAGAAAAGCCGCTCGGACCAGGCGGACCGCAGCATCGAATGGGCGGGCGTCAGTATTTTAAAGCCGCTTCATGAGATGTCTCCTAATCTTCGCGAAAATCTACAAAGTTTTCTTAGACTAAAAAGCCGCGGAAAAATTGAAATTATTTTTCTCATCCAGGACGCGGAAAGTGAAGTTTTCGCCTTTTTAGAAAAAGTTTTGAGATCGGAAAAAACCGAACATACAATTGTTATCCTGGCGGGGCTCCCTGCTCGAGGAAGAAATGCCAAGAACTCGCTCCTTCAGTACGGTTTCGAGGCTGCCAAGCATCCCTGGATTTATGTTTCGGAATCCTCCGCCTCAGTTGCGGGGGGTCATGTCGAAGAGCTTTTGAAAATGTCGCAGAATGATGCAGATACATTCGTTACGACAATGCCTTTATTGACCAAACTCTGGGGCTTGCCGGCTCTTCTCTTGGGTGTTGAGAAGAACTTAGAGGGTATTCAGAATTTCGCAGAAAGTGGCTTAAAGAATCGTCCGATTGTATTTCCCGGCTCCGTATTCTTTCATCGTGGCCTGGCTCAGCGAAGCGAGGTTTTCCAGAAGTGTTTGGATTTGATGACGGAAAAGTGGGCGATGCCTTTTTACTTTCAGCGAGCCGGAGCGCGGGGTCGCTTGTTGACCGAGCCGCTTCATGTAGCCGTGGGATTGTGGTCATTCCAGGACTTTTATCGGGAATCACTAAGCTCAGCAATTTTGATGCGAAGTTTTTCACCCCTGCCCTATTTCCTGATGCCGCTGCGCTGGGGATGGCAAATATTTTTTATTTATGCGCTCCTGACTTTTTCTCTCCCCATACTGAAAATTGCGGGGATTTTGCTGGTGCTCCGAATCGCCAGATTTTCCATCTATCTGCGCTACCTCAATCCGAGTCGAAACGAAGGAATTTTTCAAATGCTAGCGCTGCCGATTTATGATCTTCTGAGTCCATGTCTGTGGTTTGGTGCACTGATAACGCGAAAAGTCTTTTTCGAAGGTCGTTGGGTTAACTTCGATGCACGCGGCGCGATCCAATAAGCAGTGATTATGGCGTATCCGGCGGGGGTCGAACCCACGGCCTTCAGCTTCGGAGGCTGACGCTCTATCCAACTGAGCTACGGATACAAGGGCACTTGAGCCCATTAGAATGACAAAGCTTTGGCTTGAATTCAACGCTTTTCGTTAAGGTTTAGAGAGGAGCCCCTGGCGACATCTGCCTGATTTTAAAAGGAAAAAGTAGCGTGAGAAGGCTCTTGGGGGCAAGCTAACTAAAATGTCGGTGACTTCAGATCTGTGATTCGCTACAATTAATGACGTTCTCTAGGTTCATGTGTGTAAGGTTTCGTTTCTCGAATACCCCACCGGTTCTTTAGAGCAAATTAAAGTTAAAGGGGTAAATTGTAATGACGAAACTGTATGTCGGTAATCTTTCTTTCCAAATGAGTGACCAAGATCTCGCTAAGGCGTTTTCGGATTTCGGCACTGTGCAATCTGCAAAGATTGTAACAGACCGTGAAACTGGTCGCTCAAAAGGCTTCGGCTTTGTTGAAATGTCTTCGGACGACGAAGCTGGCAAAGCCATCGACGCATTGAACGGCAAGGACCTTAACGGCCGTCAAGTTCGCGTTGACCGCGCTCAAGAGCGCAGCCGCACTGGCGGCGGTGGTGGCGGCGATCGTGATCGCGGCGGCTACGGCGGCGGTGGTGGCGGCGGCGGAAACCGTCGACGCTACTAAGATCTAGCTTAGTATTAAAAAAAAGCCTGGTGAGGGAAGTTTCCTCACCAGGCTTTTTTATTTTTTCTTCCCCATTCTCTTCATGATCGGCATTAAATAGAATCTGCTCAAGCAGGTCTCATGTGAAGATTCTACAGACTCTTCTTCTTCTCACCCTCTCTAACTGCTTTATGACCCTTGCTTGGTATGGCCATCTGAAATTCAAATCGACGGCATTGTGGCTCGTGATTTTGGCCAGCTGGGGGATCGCATTTTTTGAGTATCTCTTGCAGGTGCCTGCGAATCGTATCGGATACCAAGTCTTGAGTGCCTACCAGTTGAAGCTGCTACAAGAATGCATCACTCTTTTGGTCTTCATACTTTTTGCCGCCTCCTATTTGGGCGAGGGATTAAATCTTCGTTATGGAATTTCAATGCTTCTGATTCTAGCAGCGGTGGCCGTTGCGTTTTACAAGTAAAGAAGAAGGCTTCAAAGCCACTCGCCGTTCTCGTCCTTGGATCTCTGTGCTAAAGATATTTCTATGGCTGAGAGCGCGATTTCCCCCACCCGTTCCCAAAACTATCCCGAATGGTACCAAGCTGTAATCAAAGCCGGCGACCTAGCCGAAAATGCGCCGGTTCGAGGTTGCATGGTCATCAAGCCGTGGGGCTATGCCCTGTGGGAAAATATGCAGTCTGTTTTGGACGCTAAGTTTAAAGCGACCGGCCATGTGAACGCTTACTTTCCTCTCTTGATCCCTCTTAGTTTCTTGGAAAAAGAGGCGGCTCACGTTGAAGGTTTCGCAAAAGAATGTGCCGTTGTTACCCACCATCGATTGAAAGCGGGAAGTGATGGAAAGTTACATCCAGACCCCAGCAGTGCTTTGGAAGAACCGCACATCATCCGACCTACGAGTGAGACCATCATTGGGCATATGTACGCCAAATGGGTGCAGTCCTATCGCGACCTTCCCATCCTGATGAACCAATGGTGCAATGTCATGCGCTGGGAAATGCGGACGCGTATGTTTTTGCGTACCTCTGAATTTCTCTGGCAAGAGGGTCATACGGTACACGCAACCGCTGAAGAGGCCGTAGAGGAAACTCTTCGAATGCTTGAGGTCTATGCAAGTTTTGCCGAGGATTATATGGCGATGCCGGTCATCAAGGGAATGAAAACCCCTGACGAACGTTTTCCAGGTGCAGTGGATACATACACCATCGAAGCCATGATGCAGGATCGGAAAGCCCTGCAGGCAGGGACCTCACACTTCTTAGGGCAAAATTTTGCTAAGGCTTCCGAGATCATGTTCCTCGATCGTGAGGGAAAACAGCAGGTGGCATGGACAACTTCTTGGGGTGTTTCTACGCGCCTTATAGGTGGACTCATCATGACTCATTCGGACGACGATGGTCTTGTGCTTCCGCCGCGGCTTGCGCCTCAGCACGTGACTTTATTCCCGATCGCACGTGATGCTGAGCGCGGGCCAGTTTTAGAATACGTGCAGGCTCTCGCCAAAGAAATCGAAGCACAGCTCT
Source organism: uncultured Bacteriovoracaceae bacterium (assembly GCA_964636255.1). Classification (GTDB taxonomy): domain Bacteria; phylum Bdellovibrionota; class UBA2428; order UBA2428; family UBA2428; genus CAXNGS01. The sequence goes on from CAZWNW010000011.1 coordinate 25,426, forward strand.
ATGATGGGCGACCTATTCGCGTGAAAATCGATGATCGCGATTTGCGGGGTGGTGAAAAAATCTGGCAAGCCGTTAAACAAGGAGTCCCACTTCGAGTCGAAGTAGGTCCTCGTGACATGGCCAAAGGGGAGGTTTTCGTTGGACGACGTGACAAGAGTCCCAAGGATAAAACGAGCATTCCTAAAGATCAGTTTGTAAAAACGCTACCGAGCCTTTTGACTGATATTCAACAAAATATATTTAACCGCGCCAAAGCCTTCCGTGACGCCAATATGCACAAGGTCGATTCACTTTCGGATTTTGAAAGCCTATTTTCCGGAGATGAAAACAGTTCCAATAAAAATGGATTCGCGATGGTTCATTGGAATCCTGCAGCGATTGGAAATGAAATCTTTTCACGCCTCAAGGTCACGCCTCGCTGCATTCCGCTTGAGGGGCCCGAGGAAAGTGGAAAATGTCTTTTTACTGGGCAGCCCTCTTTAAGGCGCGTGATATTCGCTAAAGCGTATTGACGGGGGGATTCGTGTCGACGCAGACGGTTCGCTTGCTGGGCCCTGAGGATCTCGTGGCCTACTATGAACATTTGCGGCGCGAAGCAGCAGAGGGCGGACAGGCCGGTGATTTGGTTTATTCTCCGCATGGCGAGCCCTGGGAAATTGATCGCGCAGAATTGGAGGCAGCCGCAAATACTCGTTGGACGAAGGGCACTCAAGAAATTGATTGGGCCCGTGTTTGGGGGCTTTTCGAGGGGCCGAAGATTGTTGGAAATTTAAAGCTGATTCCATTCGGAGGACTAAAAACGGCGTTACATCGAAGTCTGTTGATGATGGGGATCGAAGATGGAAGCCGCGGTCGGGGTGGTGGCAGTGCGCTTATGAAAGCAGCGCTTCAGTGGGCGCGCGAAGACTCACATCTTGAGTGGGTTCAGCTCTATGTTTTCGAAGAAAATTATCCCGCTCGACGACTTTATGAAAAATTTCACTTCAAAGAAGTGGGACGTGTCGAAGACATGTTTCGTGTGCACGGAAAACGAATAACCGATATTCAAATGGTTTTGAGGATTAAATAAGATGCCGACTCTAAATAGCGCGGAAAAAAAATTTTTTGATGATTATTTGAATACGCTGCCTCATGATGCGCGACCCCGGGACCCGCGCATTTCAGCGTCCGTCGCGGGTACCCCTGAAATTACCGATGAACTCTTGGCCCTTTATTTGATGGGTAAAAAAACCGCTGGGAGCAGCGTAGTCGAGGGAATCAATGCTTCCCCCGAGGTTTTTATGCCGGCCGTGGGTGACTATTGGATCTATCTTAATAGCAAAAACGAACCCAGTGCTTTGCTGTTGACGACGCGAATCGAGTTACGCAAATTTCGAGATGTTCCCGAATCCATCGCGCGTGACGAAGGCGAGGGAGATCTCTCGCTCGCCTACTGGCGAAGAGTTCATTCGGAACTATGGACGCCCTATTTAGAGAGATGGGGGTTGAAGAGTATGGACGACGCTACGATCATTACTGAGTGGTTTAGAATTTTGCTCCCGAAGATTGGAATAGCGAATGAGTGACGAACCCAAGTGTCCGAAGTGCGCCTCGGAATTCACATACCGCGATGGAAGTCTTTTCATCTGCCCCGAATGCGCCTTCGAGTGGCCAACGGACTCGATCCCCGTGATGGCAGGAGAGGAAGAGGCTTTTGTTGTTCGCGATGCATACGGAAATTTATTGCAGGAGGGAGACTCAGTTTCCGTTATAAAAGATTTAAAGGTGAAGGGCTCCTCGCTAGTCGTCAAAGTCGGCACCAAGGTGAGAAACATACATTTGGTAGAAAGTAATGATGGGCATAACATCAGCTGCCGCATTGAAGGCATCGGTGAAATGAACTTAAAATCTGAATTTGTGAAGAAGGCATAGATCGGCTCGAATGCGCCGCTGAAGTTCATGACCCCCAAAGAAGAAAAATATCTAAAATTTGCTGAGGCTACCCTGAAGCTCATCTTTCATTCGGGGGAAGAGGCGCTTAGTCATTCCCAGGTGGCGCGTGCGGCCGGTGTCTCTCGTGCATGGGTTTATAAATACATTGGACGAGATCGCACGGACATCATCGAATTTGCCGTCGATTACTTCGGAAAGCTCTATTCAGGACTTGAAACCCCGTTTGAGAAGATGAACCGAAATAACTGGAGGGAAGTTTTGCTTCAGCGCACCCATGATTTTTTATCGCGCACTCAGAAAAACCGCTGGATTGTTCCGCTTTACTATCGTTTCAAGGGAACAGATTCGACATTTGGTCGGAGATTGGATCGGATTGAAAGCGCCTATTTGCAAAAACTCGAAGCCGAGCTTCTTCCGATTCTTGGAAAAAAAGAGGGAGCCCGAGTGAAGGCGGTGTGCGAAGTGTTGACGGCGCTCCGCTTGGGGCTTGCATTTCGCATAAGCGGCTATCGTTCACGAACGGCAACGGGCATCGACGAGCTGGTCGAAGTTTTAGGTCGTTGGCTGGCCGCAAAATGAGTTTGTGGGAAGGACCTCTTTGTCTATTGAATGCCTATGCGTAGAATGGCAGTTTGCAAATGAAAAGTTTTCTTTCAAGCTACAATGTTAACTCGGTCCCCCTGCGGTGGAGGCTGCTTTACTGGATCTATGGCTACGGGCTTGGTTTTCTGACGATCCTCTTTTTCATTCTTTTAAGATTAACGATCCGAGTGCGCTACGAAAATCGTGAGCGCCTTCTTGCCGAAAGAAATTCCATCCAGTGTCTGTGGCATGATCGAGTGATGGCCTACATGATCGCAGAGATTTTCAGATCTCATCGAGGCCATGCTTGGCTGAATCACGCCAAGGCATACATGAAACCAATTCACGTGGTGATTTCATTTCTCGGTGTTGAAAAACTGCTTTTAGGGTCCAGTGGCCACGATGGACGGACTGCGGCCGACGGAGTTTTGAGTTTTCTCGTGAAGGGCTATTCGACAATCTTAAACCCAGACGGACCCTACGGTCCGAAATACGAGTGCAAAAAAGGAGCACTTCACCTGGCATTGCAAAGTGGTGTTGGAATTCTCCCAATAAAAATCACGGTCCATCCCTATTGGCGCTGGCCGGGATGGGATCGAAAGCACGTGCCTATTCCCTTTTTTTCAAGCATCGTCATTCGGTACGGTGAAATCATTCGGGTGAAGTCGATGAACTTTGAAGAAGAGCGGTGCCTTCTTGCGGAAGCGATGGGCTGAGTGAATTCGCCGAAGAATTGTCCAGGTATTCGGTCAGGTTCCCCAGTATCACTCGAGGATCCCTTAGGCGCGGATCGTTGAGGGTGCGACAAAATTCTTTATGATCAGGATGATCCATTTCCCACACAGCCATTTCTTTGAACGCGTCTTTTGGTAGGTGATTCCAGTCCAAGATTTTTGTCATGAAGATGGCCTTCAAACTTTGAAACTTCTTGGCCCAATCCACGAAGTCACCAAGTTCCCGAAAGTTGTCTTTCTGAACGATCACATTCAGCTGCCACGATTCCAAGCCGGGCAGTTGTCCCCCCAAAACCATTCGGTCGAGATGGGCCAGGTTTGTCTCTACATGTTTTAAAACGCCCCCGCGGCGAATCTTCGCATAGTTTTCCGGGTGGCAAGAGTCGACGCTCACAAAAATCGTTTGAATCTGATTTTTGCTAGGCATATTGAGTTTTTTTTCCGTCATCATCGTGCCGTTTGTGGAGATGTGAAGCCGCAGGCGTTCCGTTGCTGGCAGGTTGCACATCAGCTCATAGTAAAGAGGCGAAGCAAATGCGTCGCCAGAGCCCGTGATGTTTACATCGACCCGGTAGCCATGATCTAAAAGCTCCACAATTTGTTCCGAGACAAGCTCGTATTCTCGAAGCAGTGACTGTGGCGCGGTTTTCCGATCAAAGAAGATTTTTTCATTGCGACAGCTCGCGCAACTTAAATTGCAGCTGTAATCAAAGCTTAAATATATTTTCACACGCTTTTGTAGGTCTGCGGAAAAAATGGCATCGAAGTCCTCGCTCGCCTCTAGGGGCCAAAGTTTCTCTCCGCCACCTAAAATTGAATTGAGTGCAGGGCAGTAGGAACTGCTACAAAATTTGAAGCTTCCGTCTTTGACCGAATCTTTGATTTGCTTCGAGATAAAGCTGTCCGACATCTCCAGTAAAGATTGCTTGTGAATATTTCCCACTTCGGTCGGAAGCCAATTGAAACAACAGTTGGAAACAAAACCACCGCGATAGATATGAAATTCGTTGAACGGAACTCGACAGAAATATTTGCCTAACTGCCCCGCGGAATCCCGGTGCTTGAAGTCATTCTTTTTTGCCAGCGGCCTTTGGATTGCTGTCATCTCTCGTCACTAGTTTAGCACCGAAGTTTGATCTGCCTAGCTAGATCCTGATTTATCGACCCACCGCTACAGGTCAAAAAACTCGACATCCTTTAGATCTGTACGTTGCCGATAGGTTTCTAAGCGAGATTTCCAATCTCCCACATGTAGCTCAAGCTTATGACCGTTCGGATCAAGAAAGTAGAAGGAAGCTCCCTCTGAGCTGTTATCTTTAAACTGGGATACTCCCCATTTTTTCAGTGAATCAACAGCGGATAAAAACTTATCTTCTTCAATAGAGAAAGCGATATGCGTGTATTCCGGTAGAGGGCCCTCACGCGTGCACTTTTCCTCTTCAATACAAAACCACGAAGACCCCGCCAGGAAATAGGCGCTTTTCGGACCTTTCATCAACGGACGAAAGCCGAGCGCAGATTTGTAGAAGAGAAAAGATTCCTCTAAATTTTTCACGCTCAAGGTGAGATGATTGACGCCAAAAATCATTGTGATCTTTAAAAGATAGTATTTGTGCCCTGTCTATTCAACTTAATGCCGGGCTTTTCAGTAGGCATCGTGGCTATAATGACGGCCGAATAGACAACCTAATATCTGCGTGTTTATAGAATTTGAATGAGCGAAGTACTTGAGAAGTTGGTCGAGGCGCAAAAGCAGGCGATGACAAATCGTCCTAGAGTCGGAGGCTTTCCATATCTTGCCGAGTGTCTGCGGCGAGCAGGTGTCATTCGAAATATTTGGACTCTTCCCGCCTGCCAAAGTCTTTTTGTTTTAAAAGGGGCTTCGATTGTCCAGCAGGGCGCTCCGCTTGTAACAGGTTCTGTCGATGTTCCAAAGTTTAATCAAGAAGCGCTAGTGCGCGCATTGCGTACGGATCAGGCCGGCGAAAGCACTTTCCCCGAGTTCTTGCTCGCCACATGGAATGCCGGAGTTATTCGATACGAAGTTGATTTCATGAATCGCACAGTGAGCTACAGCGGATCCGCAGGCGAGGTGTACGCAGAAGAGTATCCGTTGGTAGTGGTGCAGCAGTAATTCGGAAGAGACATTGAGGCGAGCGTCCTGCCGGATACTGGCCCGTCAAACAGATGTCGAAGATAGCGATCCGCCCTTAGGGATCCGGGCTATCCCATAAATCAAAAAACCAGTGAATGGTGTTTTTGCACAGACTCCATTTCGGTTCGGTCCGATATTCGTCGGTTGGAAAAGGGAAGAACCAAGCGAGGCTCAACAAGAAAACACGAACGTCTTTCTCTGCATCTTTAAGGTGAAGCAGCTTGTTGTTGTGAGCCAAGAGGAGCTTTTGCGTCACAACTCGCGCCATGAGGTCGGCCTCGCGCTGCCGCGCATCGGGAAAGCGAAGCATTACAAAACGGAAGAAATCAGCCGATCCGGTGCTAGATCTAAGCCGCTGATGCGAATCGAATCTCTCCTTTAGATAAGTGGTCATCTGCAAACGGGGTGAACTTTTGCTCGCGAATGCTTTTTCTGCCTGCGAGAAATGCACATCAAGATGCTTGTTAAGACACTCAAGAGCAAGGTCAGCTTTGTCTTTGAAATAGAGGTACAACGTTCCGACTGCGATTCCACAGGACTGGGCGATGTCGACCATCGAAACCGAGCTAGGTCCAAGCGCGAGGAAGAGCCGCAAGGCTTCGTCTAAGATCTCACTTTGTTTGGCAGGATCTTTCGCCCTCATACACGAGGCTCGAGCCGCAAACGAATCGGGTCCATGGGCTTCAATGCAAAAGTTGAATCGAGTCGAAGAAGTTTTTCGTTTACATTCGAAATGCGAAAGTTTTGCAGCAAGACGGCGAGCAACATACAACCCTCAATAGTGGCGAACTGGGCACCAATGCAACTTCTCGGACCCGCAGCAAAGGGATAATAGGCATATTTGTGCCTCGACGAGGCTTCCCCCAAAAATCTCGCTGGACGGAACTCGTCCGGGCTATCCCAGAAGTCGGGATGGCGATGCGTGAGGAACTGGACTTGGTTGACTACCGATCCTTTCTTCAGGGGGCGGCCCTGGAGTACACAGTCACGATTCGTAATGCGGGCAATAGCCCAGGCCGGCGGATACAGACGAAGTGTCTCCTTGAAAACGGCCTGTAGAAGCGGGAGCTTTTCAAGATCTGCCGGGGTTGCTGGTACTCCTCTCAGGGCGTCGAGCTCGTCTGCGCAGTCTTCCTGTATCTTGGAATGTTTGGCGAGTAAGTATGAGGCGAAAGTGAGGGCCGACGTCAGAGTATCATGGCCCGCCTGAAGCATGCCAAGAAGTTCATCGCGAATCTCAAGGTCGCTAAACTGGCGTCCCGTGTCTTTGTCCTTGGCCTCGATCATCAGAGTCAGAAGGTCTCGAGGACGTTCCGTAGAGGCTCGCCGTCTCTTTACGCAGTCAACCACGAGCCCAAAGAGAACTTGCGAATACTTGCGGTATTCGCTTTCTCGTTTTCGAGGCCACCAGGTTGGCAAATGCACTGGTCTCGTCATGCGATAGTTCACGTACGACATGCAACTGCGAAAGGCGTGGCCGAATCGATTCGCTTCTTCGCCCAATGTCTGACTCAAAAATGCGCTTCCCGCGGCATTCAAGGTGACCGGCACGAAGAGGTCTTCCGCTTCAACCGTCTGAAGCCCTTTGCGTTTGAGATCCTCTATCCAGAGTCCAAGCTGTTCTCGAATGGGTTCACTAAACTCAAGAACTCCATGGCGGGTGAAGAGTGGGTTGAGAGTCCTGCGATGAAACTTCCAGGTAGGCCCCTCTGAGGCGAGAAGAGCGTCGCCAATAATGAGTCGCACTGCAGCCTGAAAATAGGGAGGCTTGGAATACGATTGCTGATCCGACACCAATATCTCATGGGCGGATTCAGGATGGACCGAAAGATACCATTTCACTCCTAAGGGGGCCTTGAGAACTACGAAGTCCCCCAACTCGCGCCACGACCTTTCATAAAATTCGATGTGGTTCTTTCGAAATTCTGGCAGGTGCCCCATTAGGGGATGGGCACCTGAGGGCGTGGGGAATGCTTCGTGTGATTTCACTAAAATGAATTTATCACAGATTTATTCATTTATAAAATCTGGAGAATATGTCCGGGTAGGACCCGGACCTCAATATCCCGACCAAAGAAAATCGAAGTGAGGAGTTGGTGGGCCCAGAGGGACTTGAACCCCCGACCAAGTGGTTATGAGCCACCTGCTCTAACCGACTGAGCTATAGGCCCGCATCATCGGAAACAGAAAAACTTTAGGATTGAAGGGCCGAAGAATCAACCGCTCTTAGGCCTATTCTTTCCATACGCATTTGTTTCTAAAGCAATAGGGGCTGCCGGATGCGGAATTGCATTCGTGTTTGCAGGCCTCACAGGTTTTAAAGTAGCGCTCGTGGAGGGCAAGAATCCGGGGTTTTTCATTTGCATTGACCAGTTCTGTGCAGCCAAAGGGGCAGATTGATCCCAGCGGAACACATTCGCTCGAAGTATTACAGGCCTTGGCCTTACGAATTTCTTTGCGAATCTTTGTTTTTTCGCCGGCGCAGTCCGATCTATCAAGTGCCTCTAGGGCAACGGGCTTTACGCGTTCACATCGACCCTGCAAACATCGGAGTGGGCCGGGGGGCGTGTAGCAGTCTTTGCAGGCTAATCTGCATCCCAGCTTCTTGAATACGCTCACTTCACTTTGAATGCGAACTTGGGCTGCGGCATTGATATAGGATTCACACGCAAAACCACAGCCATCAAAGTGACGGATACATTCACTGTCTTTTTCACATACCCCAGCATCGAAGATAATTTTTTCGACGCGCGCTTGCTCGGATCTGCAGGTTTCTTCCGACGTGCTGGAAGTGGCAAGCGAAGTTACGCAAGGAAAGACCAATAGAAAAATTGTCGCGGCTAATTTTCGATAAAATCGAAAACGAAACACGGCTCAGTTTTCGACAAAACTCTTCAAGTGTTTTGCGCGACTGGGGTGACGCAATTTTCGAAGTGCTTTGGCTTCGATCTGCCGAATCCGTTCGCGAGTAACCGAGAAGTCTTGACCCACTTCTTCCAAAGTGTGGTCGGCTTTTTCGCCAATGCCGAAACGCATGCGAAGAACTTTCTCTTCGCGCGGCGTTAGGGTGGCGAGAACTTTTCGTGTCTGTTCCGAGAGGTTCAGGTTGATCACGGCCTCTGACGGGTTGATGGCCGTTTTGTCTTCGATGAAATCTCCTAGATGCGAATCTTCTTCTTCACCGATCGGAGTCTCAAGCGAAATGGGTTCTTTTGCGATCTTCAAAACCTTGCGGACTTTTTCGACCGGCAATTCCATCTTGGCGGCAATTTCTTCTGGCGTAGGTTCGCGGCCGATTTCCTGCATCAGGTATCGGCTGGTGCGCACCAATTTGTTGATCGTTTCGATCATGTGAACTGGAATGCGGATTGTGCGCGCCTGGTCTGCGATGGCGCGGGTGATGGCCTGCCGAATCCACCAGGTGGCATAAGTCGAAAACTTGTAACCACGGCGGTATTCGAACTTGTCGACGGCCTTCATCAAGCCAATGTTACCTTCCTGAATAAGGTCCAAAAACTGAAGTCCACGGTTGGTGTATTTTTTTGCAATTGATACGACCAGACGAAGGTTGGCTTCGACCAATTTTGCTTTGGAGAGTTCTGCCTTGCGCTCGCCATCGACGATTTGCGCGTACATTTTTTTAAGTTTGTCGATCGGTAGTCCCGATGCGCCCTCGACGTCCTCTAAACGTGTTTTTTGTTCGACAACGACCTGGTCCAAGACGCTGATTTCTTCGAAGGTGCGGTTTCCGGCTTGGCGAAAAGCCTCAAGTTTTTTCGAAGAATCGTTGAATTTTGCTTTAAGCTTTTCGTAGTCTTCGACCGATTTACAGCGCACTTTACCGAGTTCACGCTGAAGCGTGAGTTCAGAATCTTCGATTGTTTGAACGTAGCTCTTCATGCGACCGACGATGCGGTTGATCGTTTTACGGTTAAAGGAAATTTCGCCAAATGCCGTGAACATGGCATCACGCGCCCCGAGTAGCTGCGTCTGCGACGCTTTGCCGCCGACCAAGATCGCCTCGAAATCGCGCACGCGATCAATGGCGGTCAGAATTTTATCGCGGTATTCGTCTTCGTTGATTTCAGGATCGTCTTCGTCCAGTCCGCGAACAACGTCACGCACGCGGATTTTTCCAGCACGAATTCGCTCGCCAACTGACAATACTTCTTGAATGCCGATTTGCGAGTTAAGGACCACGTCCATAACTTCCGCTTCGCCCTCTTCGATTTTCTTTGCGATTTCAACTTCGCCATCTTTTGTGAGAAGGGGAATTGATCCCATTTTGCGAAGGTAAAGGCGCACGGGATCGTTGGCTTTGGTGAGTCCATCGAAATCACTTTCTGTGACAGTTTCGACTTCGGCTTCGGCAGGTTCTTCAGCGTCTTCTTCTCCTGCTGCAGAGGCGGCGGCCTCGGCTGCAGCTTCGGCATCTTTTTTCACTGGCTTGCCGTCGGCTTCGACTTCTTCTGCGTCGACGAGTTCGATTTCCTGTTCCGTCAGAAAGCGAACAACTTCTTCTAGCTGTTCAGAGCTGCTGACGTTTTTTGGAAGCGCATTGTTGATTTCTTCAAAGGTAAGGAAGCCCTTTTTCTTGCCCACTTCTGCAAGACGTTCGATCGCAACTTGAGTTGTGATCACCTCGCCTTTGCCCGGTGTCTTTTGTGGGGCAGATTTCCCTGTAGTTTTTTTCCCGGCAGGAGCTGCGGCTACTGCAGTCGCCTTTGCTTTCTTTTCGGCGGGAGCCGGAGCGCTGGCAGCTTTTGTTGGAGCAGCTTTTTTCGACGTTGCTTTTGCTGTCGTTGTCGAGGATGCAGCGACTTTCAATGAGGGCTTCTTGGTCTTCACGCTGTCCGCCTTAGCTGTTGCTTTTACAGAGGATTTCTTTTGAGTTGTTTTCTTTTGGGGCATTCGATTTAGGGGTCCTATCAAAAGCTCGAGAATATAGCGGTTTATCGACGGTCTTCCAAACAGAATCTGAGTTTTTGAATCTCAGAGAGGACTTCCATCGTGCGGGGATCATCTTCCCTCAGCGAGCGAATTTCGCTTTCTAGACGCGAAATCTCCACCCGCACGCGCTCGCGCCGCAGGCCAAGACCGAGTTCTCTAAATGAATTCAATGCTTTATCTGCCTCAGCCGAGCTTTTCTCGGGGCCTTCGTCCGGCGCGACCATTCCGCGGAAAATCCACTGCCGTAAAAGGGGCTCCAGGCTGGAGTCCTCTAGCTTCTTGGCCACATAGCTCACTTCGACCTGTCCCTGGCGTTGCCATTCTTCATGAAGGGCCTGTATGAGCTGGTCCGCCAGCGAGCCACGAAAGAGCTCCAGACGTTCTTGCCAGGCCGCCTCGTCTGGTGGAGTTAGAAGAGTCCAGTTACGAATCCAGTAGACCAAGCTTTCTTCAGCCGACTTGTCCCAGGAATTCTTGGACTGAACTTTGTCTGTTTTCGGGCGGAAAAATTCGACCGCCGATCGATTCGATCGATGTTGGCGGCCCGCATCTTGTGCATGATCAGGCCCGCGATCAGATTTCTCTTCGGTGTCATTCAATGCTTCGCGGACTTCGTCTTTTCCAATGCCGACGCCGCGGGAAATTAGATCAGCCAAAATGCTTTTGTGTGCGGAATCGGCCGCATAGGTCCAGATTTCCTTCATCCTGCGAAGAGTTTGCAGGCGATTTTCATTTGCATCGCGGGCTTCGCGAAGAAGTTGCTTCACCCACCATTCCGAGGCCTCGGGCGCTTGTTGCAATGTGCGTTTAACATCACCCGAAAATTGCGCCAGCCATTCGTCGGGATCCTTCCCTTGTAGTTCTGAAAAAACGCGGACTTCCCACCCCTCTCGAAGAAGAAGAGGCAAAGATTTTTTCGTAGACTCGATGCCCGCCCGGTCGATGTCCATGACGAGATAAATTCTTTTTGTGAAACGGCCGAGCGTGCGCAAGTGTTCTTCGGTCAGGGCAATGCCCATCGCGGCGACCGAAGGAATCTGGTGACGGTCAAAGGCCCACTGATCGAAATAGCCCTCGACGACACAAACAAATCCGGACTCTCGAATCCACTTGTGGGCGCGCTCTAAACCATAGAGAAGCTCTTTCTTTTTGAACCAATCTGAATCAGATGAATTTTTATATTTCGGCTGATCCGGTGGGGCAGGATCCAAAACACGACCCGAGAATCCGCGCACCTTCCCGCGATGGTCCTTGATAGGGATAACAATTCGTTCTTGGAAAAAATCACGTAGGCCGACGCGTGTTTCGCGTATGATGCCCAAACTCTGGGCAACTTTTGATAACGGAGTGTCTTTCAGCTTTGCCGTAAGTGATGTGCCACCCGGCGGAGCAAAACCAATCTCGAGTTCAATGATTTCCTCTTCCGTAAGTCCACGCTTTTTTACCAAATAATCCCAGGCGCTTTTTGCTCCTGCGTTCTTTTGGTCCATCAAAACACGGTGGTAAAAAGTCGACGCGCGTTTCAAAACTTCAAAACCCTCGTCCATCGTAGACTTCTGGGTTTGTAAGTTTTTCATCTCGCCTTTGGAGAGCGTGGGAAGTTGAATTTGAAGAAGCTCGGAATACTCCTTAAGGGCCTCCATGAAATTGAGGCCTTCGACGAGTTCGAGGAAAGTAAAAAGATCACCGCCACGTTGGCAGCCATAACAGTAAAAAAGATTTTTCTGACGATCGATGTGAAAGGAAGGTGTTTTTTCCTGATGACCTGGAAGTGGGCAGCAAGCCTTGAATCCGTTTCCGGTTTTCACCAGACGCGTGTGTTTGGCGATGACATCAGCAAGCTCGATGCGATCTTTAACAAGATCCTTCGCTTGCGAGAGCGTCAGTCCTTCCCCCCTCATGCGAGACTAACTCATTCCAAGTTGGCTTTTAACGGCGGCCTGGATCAGGCGGCCATCGGCGCGGGATCCGATCTTTTCGCGCGCGGCTTTCATCAGGGCTCCCATAGCGGCGTTTCCTTCCGGCAAGGGCCCCGCAGCTTTCAATTCTACGAAAATCTTTGCAACCATATCGTTCACCTGTGATTCCGACATTTGCTCGGGCAAAAAGGACTTAACGATCGCCATCTCGAATTCCGCTTCGGCGACCGCTTCGGGGCGCCCCACGGTCTTGGCCTGATCAAGTGTTTCCTGAATTTGTTTAGACATAGTTAGGAGAAGCTTTTCGATCTCCGCATCGCTCATGTCTTTTCGTTCGTCGACTTCACGTTTTTTGATTGCGGACATGATGTTCCGAAGCGCCTGCACCTTTTGTGCTTCACGCGCCTTCATGGCGGTGACTTGGGCTGTTTGTAGTTTTGCTTTGAGTTCTGACATGAGGTCGGTCTCCAAAAAAAATGGGGCGCAGACCTCAAATGGTGTGCGCCCCGACTAAAGTATAATAATTTAACCGCGACGGGGTGAAGAACGATTTTTCTTTTCGAGGCGCTTTACGGCCGCCATTGCTTTACGCTTTTTGCGTACGGATGGTTTTTCGTAGTGCTCGCGCTTGCGAACTTCCGTAAGAATTCCAGCTTTTTCGCATTGCTTTTTAAAGCGGCGAACAGCGGATTCGAAAGCTTCACCTTCTCGAATTTTAACGATTGGCACTCGGACATCACCTCATTTCTTGCCTGAATTTTTTAACCGGGGGCGATCATCCTGAAAAGCGCCTAGGAAGTCAACCGCTTATGAATGCTCGCGAGAGTCTCCTATTGATCAATCGCCCGCTCAACTTGGGCGCCCAGCATACGCAGCTTGGTTTCCATGTTTTCGTAGCCGCGGTCCAGATGGTAAATCCTTTTAATTCGGGAACTTCCCCGCGCTGCAATGCCGGCTAGAACAAGGCTTGCGCTGGCGCGAAGGTCAGTAGCCATAACCGGGGCCCCCTCGAGGGATCTTCTGCCCTGACCTCGCACTCGGACTACTGATCCCGAGACCTTCAGATCGGCACCCATACGAATAAGTTCGGGCACATGCATGAAGCGATTCTCAAAAATGGTTTCCGTTGCGGTCGAGTCACCGTCGGCCTGCGTCATGAGCGTGATCCATTGTGCTTGAAGGTCGGTCGCAAATCCCGGATAGGGAGCAGTTTCAACATCAACGGGTTTGATCAAGGCGCTGCCCACACATCGGATTGAGTTTTCGGTCTCTTCAATCGATGCGCCACTTTCACGCAATAGATCCAACAAGAGGCGAAGGTCCTCATTGATGGTGTGGCTTACGGTCACGTCACCTTCTGTCATTTGTGCGCCGATCAAATAGGTGCCTACTTCAATGCGGTCCGGGGGGATCGTGTAATCCATGGGGCCGAGTTTTTCGACGCCAGTGATTTTAAGAGTCGAAGTGCCGATGCCCTCGATCATTGCCCCCATACTCTGAAGGGCTTTGCAGAGGCCTTGAATCTCGGGCTCGCGGGCAGCGTTCGTAATTTCTGTGGTGCCGTTTGCAAGGCTTGCCGCCATCACAGCATTTTCCGTTGCTCCCACGGACACGGTTTTAAAAATAATCTTTCCACCTAGAAGTCGTCCGCCACGTGGTGCCTTGGCTAAAACATAACCTTTTTCCTGGATGATCTCGGCCCCAAGTTTTTCCAGAGCCATTAAATGAAGGTCGATCGGGCGAGCGCCGATGGAACAGCCGCCCGGAAGAGAAACTTTTGCTTCTCCAAAACGCGCTAGCATCGGGCCGAGACACAAAATACTAGCGCGCATTTTACGAACGTAATCGTAGGGAGCCTCGCTGGAGACAATTTTCGAAGCATCAATGCGCCAATCCGAACCAAAAGTAGATTCAAATCGCTGATCCACCTTGAGTCCGAAATGAACCAACATGCGAAGTGTTGATTCCATATCCGCCAGGCGCGGAACGCGACGCACAGAATGAGGACCATCAGAGAGAAGCGTTGCAAATAAAACGGGAAGCGCGCAGTTTTTCGAACCACCGGCTTCGATTTGGCCCTTAAGCTTCGAAGGGCCTTCAATGACAAAACAATCCATTCCTTAGGGAATAGCGCTTTTTTTCTGGGAGGCCCAGTCTGCCTCTCACAAAATCACCGAGGACGTCTTGCGATCAAGGCACAGAAACTTCGTGGTTTGTGGGCTCTCCCCGATCTTTTAGAATGAGACGGGCCCTTTCAGCAGCTTCCTCGGGATTCCAGCTAAGTTCTTCGTCTTTGAAGTCGCGCAAAAATCCATATTTGGCGCTGCTCTTTTTGTGAAGGTTAGCAAATCGATTACTGGCCTCTTTGACGATATACGTTGAAACCGCTAATTCCTTGCTCGCAGCTGCCAGTTGGGCTTGCAAGCGAGCAATGTTTTGTTCTTGGGCGGAGGCACTTGTTTTTGCATTTTCAATTTCTTGGCTTAGAAAAACGATGTGCTCCTCTTTCTTGCGAGCGTCCTCTTGCATAAGAACCAACTGTTCACGGGTGGCTTCGAGCTCCTTCTTCAGAGCTAAAACGCTCTGGTTCAGGGTGAGGATCATGTTTTCTTTGGCGGCTACGCTTTCCTTGAGTGATGAAAGACTCTGGAGATGGTTTTTGTAGGTCTCCAGAGCGGAGATCTGACCTTCGAGCTCTTTAAGATACTGTTGAGCTTCGGCGGCGGTCCCTTCATGCTTTTTTTCAAGTTCCACTTGAGCCTGGCTTTGAATTTCCCGCAGGCGAATGCTCACAACGGCCAGCTTTCTTCTTGCCTCCTCATCGTCGATACGGTTCTCTAAATAATCCGTAAAGACTTGGTCTTTGTAACGGTACATGGCGACTTCCTGGGTCTGGAGGTCAGCCACAATTTTTAAGACTTCGGCGTAGTTTTTGAATTCCTCGCTCTCAAGCTGTGCCACGTGCGCGGCCGCCACCGCCAATAGTCGCTCGATTTCTCGGAGTTCGCGTTTTTTCCGTCCGACCTTACGATCTTGGTCCATTAAAAAAAGCATGCGCTCAGACCCGCGTTCGCCGGATTTGGCCGGCACGACCCGCATTTGGGCTTCCAAGTCGGCTGCGACTTGGCTTTGATGTTGTCTTAAGTATTCTCGCTGGCCTCGCGCTTGATCAGAACGCGAGCTTTCCACTGCCGCATTTAGGGCCGTTTCCTGTGTTGAGGGCTTTTCTGCAGAACTGCTTTGTCCCACCTCGACTTGGGCTACTGCATACTGGCCAACGGCCGGTGTTAGGCACGGAAACAGAAATCGGAGCATTAAATAGGATTTTCGCCACATAAAAAATCACCCTGTCCTTCCAGAAAATGGTCCCCGCGTAATCCTCCGCCGCTCATTAAACAATTCAAATTTAGCGAAAGCGGGAAAATTACGTCAATGGAGATCTGCTAGTGTGACAAAGCTTTAATCATGACGGTCAACACACAGGAATTCAGATTCGCTCACAAAGAGGGCTGAACTTCGACTCCGCCTTAAAAGTTAGTTAATCGGTAGAAACTAATCCTCTAGAGGCGGCGTCCCTGTTCATCGAAATTCACTCGGACAAAGTTGTTCTTGACCTTGATTGTTGTCGACTTAAATTCGCCATTCGGATGAAAGGTTGAGGGATCTCCGAAAATTCCAAGCGGACCGATTTCATAAGATTTCCCCCCGATCCTAATGCTGAGAGTCCCTTTGTACTTGCGATCGCGAGGAGTGAGGGGGTTAGCTAGTTGAGCACTGGAAACCGTTCGTGTCTCAGGATCAAATAGAATCTTTCCTGTGACCAATAACTTGCGCTTGCCAATTTTCATTTCAAAATCTGTTTTGGACGGCACATAAATATTTGCGACCGAGCCGTCGTCCAGAAAACTTAGTTCGTATTGTTCGGTATCGTAAAAGTTGCCGTCGACGGCGAGTACTCGATAAGCGCGCGAGCCGTAATTGAATGTTCTCTGACCCGTGATGCGGCCGTCTTTGATGCTAATCTGGTCGCCGGCCTTAAAATCGAGGGAATAATCTCCAAATGAGATCTTTGTGTCGTGGGCCAACTGGGCCTTTAAAATTTTTGCATCTTCATCTCGACTTAACTCAATAGAGCCCGAAAGAATTGTGGCCTTGCCATTCAGTATTTTTGTGAAGGCTTTTGCTGAAAAGGAGTATGGCTTCCCATTTGAAAGGTGAACAAGGCTTCCTTTTGAAATTTCAAATTCATTTTCGCCGATAAACATGCGGTGTTCGTGGGTGATGATTCCTGCCCCTTCCTTGGCTTCTTCCGAGTAGCCGCTAGAATATCTTTGAAACAAAATTCCCTCGGGCCCCATAACGGGTCTTCCGAGCGGCTGAACGTATGAGTCAAAATCGCGAAGGGCATTGTGGAAAAAAAGAAGCTCATTTTTTTCCGCTATATCCAAGCCATCCCCATTGCCGGTTTTGGACTTACGAATCAATTCGTCGATTCGGGCAACATTGGCGCGGAATCTTGGACCGGCATTGCCCATATATCCTATGGTCGTAAAGTAGAGAACTGCATTTCTGAGGTGCTCTTGTTGGGTTGGAGGAAAAAAATTAGGAAGCGGTAGAATGAGTCCCCCAATCCGCGTGTTGGCGGTTTTTAAAATATCTTTCTCTCTTTCTGCATCTAAAAGGCCAAGCTCAATTTTTTCCGAGGAAGTTAAATCGCCAATGATGCGGCGGGCTTCGAGATATTGATCACGAACGCGTCGATAAAGATCTACAAGGCCGCGGTCTTCTTCGTCCGTGCTTCGACGAGATTCAGCTCGATCGACAATCTCTCGAAATTCGGGCGCGGCTGCGATGTAGACGGGCGCGAGTTGTCCGAAAAAACGAGCAGCGTCTTCTACTTGCTTTATTTGGATTGGATTGTTGCTCAGTCCCGCGCCCTTTACGCGCAAGTAATACTCATCCTTTGTAAGCCCTTCGATCTGTTTTGAAGAAATCAGTGCGTTCAAATATCGGGTTCCGTCGGAATCAGTGTGTCCCAATGTGATGGCATCTCGAAGAATCACTTCGTGAAGTTTCATTCCAGCCAATAGGTCCTTGCCGTTAGGCAGGGCTTCAATTCTGAGCCATAAGTCTTGGTTGATACCATAGCGTCGCTCATCAACGTTCCTGGGCGGTTTTTGTGAAACAAGATTCACCAGATCACAATCGTTAGGAACAAAGCGCAAATTAGCATCGCGCGTTGGCATTACCTTAACTCCCGTTGCACGGCGTGCTTCCGTTTCAAAACTTGTAATAAAGTCGCGGTACTTATTTGCTCGTGGAGGGTCCAGTCTCTCCAGGCGTTTTAGGCCTATTTCAATTTTTTGGTCGATGCTAAGCGAATTGTCGCCCAGGTTGATGTCGAAGCCCCACTCTGTGCGGGCCTCCATAAAGTCGGCCAATTCAATTGTCTGATCTGGACAAATTACGACATAGCCGCCATTTCCAACTCCACTAGAGGCCAAGCTGCTTAGAGATGCGCTCAGGCTGAGGGCCAAACTTTTTACAACAATGTTATTTCTGTTCATTTCAATTCTCCTTTAGAGTTGGGAACTTTATTTTGGGTCACTGGAAAAAACTGGAGACTCAGTTGATAGGTCTCCTCGCCGCTTTGTACCGGGGCTTCTATTTCAAAAATAAATTTTTCTACAAATTCCCGCAGTAGTTCTTTTGCGCGCGGTATTTTTGCTTTGGCAATGTTCAGTGAATAGCTGCCGTACTCACGGTCAGACAGAGGAGTTTGGCTCAGAAGATCCGCAGCCAGCGCCAAAATGTTTTTGTGATACTTCTGAACGCCTTTGTCCGCAAAATCTTGCTTAGTGCTGACGTGGCTTTGAGTACGTTTCAACTTTCCGGATTCGTTTTCTTGCAACAAACCCAGTCCGACAAGGCGATCTACGGCCTCACGAATTTCCAAAAGGCTTGCGCTCTTTCGCAATCGACTCTGAATCCAGCGCGCGTCCTCATCAAAGTTCGGGAGATCGGTCATTTCTAGAATGTGCGTATGAAGGGGATCTCCAAGATAGCGGTAAGCTTCCACCTCAACGCGCTTTAGCGGAGTTTTAGGCGTCAGCGATTGCAGGCGGGCGTAATAAAATTCACGTTCTTCAGGAGATTTCGAAGATGCCACGCCCGCAAGGGCTTCGAAGTAGAGGCTTTCCTTAGAAGAAAGTCCGATCGAAGCGCTAATGCGTGCGATGCGCGATTTGGGAATTCCTCGCCTGCCGTGGAGAATTAGAGACAGGGACGCGTTACTTTTGAAGCCTAAGCTTCTGGCCCAAGCTCGTTCGGAGAAAGCGCTGTTTCGGCTTTTCTTCTCTTGCCAAACATCCCGAAGGAACTGGGCGGCATCCGAATATTCGTAGATCGAGAGCATTCGGGACTTGTAGCGGCTTTTGGTGCGGCGAGTCAATGGTTTGTGTAATCATTTCGATTATTAAATGCAATCACTCAGCCTGTCATAACAATTCTTCGGTCCAGCGCTTAGAGCCTGAAAATACAGAATAAATTTAGTTTATGGTCGTGGGCGATTGGCGGAATTGCTTTCTGAAATGAGAGGGACAACACAAGCACTTTCGCTGCCTTGATACTTGGAAATAAGCTTCGAGGGGCTAAGTGAGGTCGGACGACTCTCGTTCCACCAAAGAGTAACGATCGGTTGATCAAGAGGGCTTAGGTCCGCGTTGACCAATTCCGAAACAAAATCCCCAAGGTCTGAGGCGGCATTGTGAGCGAAATCAACAGAATCCGTGCCCCGGCTGATCATCTCTGCGCGAACGCCATTTCCGGCAGGAGCAAAAAGAGCCACTCCCGATGTGCGAAATTCCATTTCCGGAAACGCAGACTGAAGCAATCGGTGCGTCTGGGTGTGATTCATCCCTAAACTGCGGAAAAAAACCGGCAGGGTTCTTCCGCTTTGGGGATCTCGGTAAACTAAAAAGCTATAGGCACGATCCGCCTCGTCTAACTTCAGGACTCCGTCGGCGTCTCGGTGCATGGAAAAAAAATCGTGTATTTCATCTCGAAATCGCTCCAGAGATAAAAAGATCCCCTTTTGCTCAAAGGAACGCGCTAGCGCCGAGCCATTAAAGCCCAGTGCCTCAGGTCGTATTGAAAGATTGATGAGGGCAAAAAGAAATATTCCAATGTAGCGGAGCTGAGATTTCACGCGGATGGACACCATGACTACTTAGCCAAACGCGCATAGTTTGAAAACATTATAACAATGCTGCCTGAATTAACTCTAAATTTTCATAGATTTAGCAGATATAGAATTTAGTCTTTTGATCGTCGTGCACTAAGGAAGCGCGCTTTGCCGGCCATATCTGGTGAAAGCGAAAGATCACAAAAGCGCCTGTCACCTTCCATATGCCCAAGCAAATCATCGCTTTGAAGGCCCATTTCAAAAAGAAGGAGGCCACCTTCTTTCAAAAGTCGCGCCGCGATTTCCACGATCTGCAGATAATCGCTCATTGCTTTCTCGTCTGCATTGCGAGGAACAAGTGCCGACTGGGGTTCATAATTTTTCACACCTGGATCCAAGTTCTGCCACTCATCTTGGGAAATATAGGGTGGATTGGATATGAGAAAATCGAAGGATTTTTCATCCTGATAAAGGGCCCATTCATCCCAAGGCAATTGGTGAGTCTCCATCCGAGCGCGCGTAAACAACGTGCGATAGCGGGCCACATTCTGTTGAAGGTAGCGATAGGCATCCGGAGAGGCTTCGATGAAATCAAGAGTGATTAAAGCAGGTTCTCGTCTACGGTTCTGCAGACCTTTGAGGAGCCCGAGTCCAATGGCCCCCGTGCCGGCCCCCAAATCGGCGATACGAAACTTGCCTCCGCTCTCCCAGGAGCCGAGATTCAAGGCTAGATCAACTAACTCTTCAGTCTCAGGACGAGGAATCAAAACGCCGGGGCCTACAAATAATTCCAAATCACGGAATGCCCATTCGCCAAAGATATAGGCTAGTGGCTCACCGTTTTCGCGACGTCGAATCAAATCTTCGGCTCGCGCATTGGTGTCATCGGAATTTGGAAATTTACTTAGCCACTCTAGAATCCACGACAATTCGTGAGCAGAAGAAATCTTTTGCAGACGCTGCTTTAGATTCTCAACGGATTCTTGAGAGAGACTCATCAATCATCGTCGCCCGAGTCCGCGATCGGGACGGCGGATTCACCTTTGAGTGCAAGAGTTTGATAGTGATTTGAAAGTGCATCAATAAAGGCGTCGAGATCTCCGCCCACCACCTCGGCGATGTTGTAAGTCGTTTTCCCAATCCGATGATCGGTGACTCGCCCCTGTGGAAAATTATAGGTTCGAATCCGTTCGTTGCGCATTCCAGTGCCAATTTGTGAGCGACGTTCAGAGGCAATAGCAGAATTTCGTTCTTCCAACGCGCGATCAAATAGACGCGATCGAAGTACCTTCATTGCTTTGTTTTTATTCTTCAGCTGGCTCTTTTCATCCTGACAAATCACAACGGTGTTCGTTGGAAGGTGAGTAATGCGGACTGCTGAATCGGTGGTGTTCACGGATTGGCCACCGTGACCGCCTGCTCGGAAGACGTCGATCCGCAAATCTTTGGGTGCAATTTGAATGTCGACTTCTTCGGCTTCCGGCAACACGGCAACTGTCGCTGTGCTTGTGTGAACGCGGCCCGATGCTTCAGTTTTAGGCACGCGTTGCACGCGATGAACGCCTGTTTCATACTTCAAACGGCTGTAGGCTCCATGACCCTCGATCGCGAGAATGATTTCCTTGTAACCACCGGCCGCGTTCTCCGACAGGCTCAAGATCTCAACACGCCATCGGCGACCTTCGGCGTAGCGGGTGTACATTCGCGACAAGTCGCCAGCGAAAATCCCCGCTTCGTCCCCGCCGACACCGGCGCGCAACTCCAAGATGATATTCTTATCGTCATTGGGGTCTTTGGGCAGAAGCAAAAATTGCAGTTTCTCTTCGAGAATTGTTAGTTCTGGCTCCAGTGTGGAAACTTCCTCACTTGCGAAGGAGCGCATTTCATCGTCACGGGCTTTTTCAAGAATTTCGCGAGCGCCACGATAGTCGGCTAATTTTTTTGCGTAGACTTCAAAGTCAATGACCAGCGGCTCGAGTTGCGATCGCTCCTTCGAGACCTTTTGGAATTCGTCGCGATTTCCAATTACAGAGGGTTGCCCGAGTTGTTCGTTGAGGTAATCAAAGCGTTTTTTTGATTCCTCAAGACGATAAAGCATCTCGCGTGGGGCTTCATAAGCCATGGACTGATTCCTTTGGCTTTGGGTCTAGCTATTCATGTTCGTGATGAATTCGGAATTTGTTTTACTGCGCTTCAATTTTTCCAAAACAAATTCCATGGAATCGATCGGACTCATGGGCTGTAGAATTTTTCGCAAGATCCAAATCCGCTGCAAAACATCATTTTTGATCAGGAGATCTTCTTTGCGCGTGCCGGACTTGTTGACGTCCATACAGGGGAAAATTCTCTTTTCCATCAATTTTCGATCCAAAACCATTTCTTGGTTGCCGGTGCCTTTGAATTCTTCGAAAATAACTTCGTCCATGCGGCTTCCGGTATCGATCAGTGCAGTTGCGATGATCGTAAGACTTCCGCCGTTTTCTATGTTTCGGGCTGCACCGAAAAAACGCTTTGGACGTTGCAATGCGTTCGAGTCCACGCCACCCGATAGAATCTTTCCAGATGGAGGAACTACTGAGTTGTAGGCGCGGCCCAGACGAGTGATCGAATCTAGCAAAATCACAACGTCTTTATTGTGCTCAACAAGGCGTTTGGCTTTGTTGATGACCATCTCGGCAACTTGAACGTGGCGTTGTGATGGTTCGTCGAAAGTCGAAAAGACCACCTCACCCTTCACCGAACGTTTCATGTCGGTAACTTCCTCGGGACGTTCATCGATCAGGAGAACGATTAAGGTTACTTCCGGATGATTTGTTGTGATGGCGTTGGCGATGTCTTGAAGCATGACCGTTTTGCCGGCCTTCGGTGGGGCTACGATCAGTGCGCGTTGGCCTTTTCCGATGGGTGCAAAGAGATCGATGATCCGCGTAGTCATGTTTGTCGGATCAAATTCAAGATTATATTTTTCCTGAGGATAAAGGGGCGTCAGGTTTTCGAAGAGAATTTTATGTTTTGCGACATTTGGATCTTCGCCGTTGACGGTGTCCGGGCGGAGAAGTGCAAAATAGCGCTCGCCCGGATTTGGGGGACGCACGGGTCCGGAAACCGAGTCACCCGTTCGCAGATGATTTTTGCGTGTTTGCGAGGGGCCCACATAAATGTCATCGGCGCTGGCTAAATAATTGTAGTCTACCGATCGGAGGAAGCCGAAACCGTCGGGCAAAATTTCCAAGACGCCTTCGGCATAAATTTCACCGTTTGCGGCCGCATGGGCCTGAAGCAATGCGAAAGTAAGATCTTGGCGTCGAAGTCCTGATGCGCCTTCGACTTGGTATTGCTCGGCGAGCGAGACCAATTGATCGATGTTCATGCGCTTGAGTTCGCCGATATTGAGTTTCGGAAAAATAGGCTCTGTTAATTTCTTTTTGGGTTCAGCTTTTGAGTCGTCGTCCTCTTTAGGGAGACCTTCCTGCGAACCTTGACCATGGGCCTGAGCAGCAGCTTCGTTTTCAAATTGGCCGTTGTTTGGTCCACGGCCACCGGAACCTTGGTCTTCAATCGTGACTGTTTGATAGGAGCCATCCTCGGACTCAATCATCACTTCACGACCTTTTTTATTATTTTGGTGGTGGGGTCGGCCACCTCCGCCATGCGAACGGCCGCGCGATCTTGGGCGTCTCGACGGATCATTCGGTTTTGGGCTGCGATCAGAATTGGACATAATTTTGGCTTAACCTCCCGGTTACCTTGCTAAAGAGCTGCTTTTTCTGGAGTCTTTCGATTTTTTAAATCACCCTGCTATTGAATCTTTCGCCGGTGTGGCGGCTTGAGAATCGTCCTGCGATTTCGCTCCGTTTCTAGGCAGATCGGCGCAGGCTGTCAATACTTCGCCGCCACTGGTACTCAAGTAGTGGGCGTGACATATTGAGATTAGAGGGGATTTTCATGCCGACTGTTGTCCGAAAGCCGAAAAAGGCGGAGCGTCGAAGCGGAAGTAAGCTTGCCATCGTCATGGCCTTCATTGGTCTGAGTTTAATTCTTGCGCTTAGCAGCTATCATCCCGAGGACCCCAGCCTGAATACACTCTCTACCTCATGGAAAGAACCCAAAAACGTTCTGGGTTATTTCGGATCCTGGTCCGCCGACCTTCTGTTTCAAGCCTTTGGTTATGCCGCATGGTTGGTTCCCTTTCTTCTGGGGGCCTCGGTCATTAAATGGCTGAACTTTGAAGACCGAGATCTTCCCCCGGCCAGTAAGCGGGACGCTTTGGCGCTCACGACTTTAATTGCGGCTGCAACCTTGGGACTACAAATTCTCATGGCCGCATCACAGCAGCATGAATTTCCGCATGCAGGTCTTGTCGGATTGGCGCTCAGCCAAATGAGTCTTCCTCTCTTGGGCAAAGCCGGAAGTCTGATTCTTGCGTCCGCATTGTTATGGATCTTTTCTCTTTTGTGGTGGGAAGAGCTTCCGGTTTTACTCTACGACTTTGCGAAAAAAACGATGACCTTTATCACCGCTCAAATAGCTGTGTTTTTTAAACGGTTATTCACACAAAACAGGAAAGTCGCGGCCACGTCTCCTAGCATTGTGGTCGATGAGGCTTTGGAGAATCGAAAAGTCTCTGGTCCACTGTCGAAGTTGGGCGAAATTTTCCATCGGTTTCTGGAAAAGATTCAACCCCAACCTCGGGCGGAGCTCGAGGCAGCGGGTTTAGACGATGCTGAAAATGCCGCCGTGGGCTCCGCCGATTTGCTGACTCTCGAAAGCGAAGCTCCTACGGACACGGAAACGATCAGTGGTGATACTCATCGAGCTCCGGCTATTCGACAAGCGGGAGACGAGGACACGGGTGGCCGAGTGAGGGTTTCAAAAAACCGGGAGCGAAAAAATCTGGCTTCCGGGCAGCCAACAGACTGGGTTTTGCCCCCGATTGGATTTCTCGAAGCGCCGAAAACAAAAATTAAAGGACCTTCGGAGCAACAGCTCTATGATACAGCCGAAAAAATTCGTTCAGCGTTGGAGAGTTTCGATATTCAGGGAGAGGTGGTGGAAATCTCTCCTGGCCCGATCATTACCATGTACGAATTTCAACCTGCTCCGGGCGTGCGGGTTTCGAAGTTGGTGTCTGCCTCGACAGATCTCGCGATGACACTCGGCGTGCCGAGCGTACGCATTGTGGCCCCCATTCCCGGAAAGAGTGTTGCAGGGATCGAAGTTCCGAATTCAATCAAAGAAGAAATTGTCCTTCGTGATGTCTACGAGCGAACAATGGAAAAGGCTAAATCGATGAAGCTTCCCTTGGTCTTGGGAAAAGACGGCGAAGGAACTCCTGTGATCGAAGACCTCTCTCGAATGCCTCACCTCTTAATCGGTGGTGCGACCAGCATGGGAAAATCTGTTTTGGTGAATTCCTTGTTGATGGGGCTTTTGTGCCGATTCACTCCGAAAGAACTTCGTCTCATTGTGGTGGATCCTAAATTGGTCGAATTTAAAATTTTCGAAGACCTCCCCCACCTCATGCTTCCGATAGTCAATGATGCTGCAGATGCTAGTCAGGCTCTCAAGTGGGCCGTAGGTGAAACCAAGCGGCGCTACCTGGAGATGCAAAAAGTAAGCGCGAAAAATCTCGAGGCCTACAACAAAAAAATCGTGGAAACGAATCCCGACGGAAAACTTCCATTCATTGTTATCGTGATCGATGAGTTGGCCGAATTGATGTTGACCGCAAAAAAAGATGTCGAGCAATCCATCGTCCGCTTATCTCAGCTCGCTCGTGCGGCAGGAATCCACTTGATGATGGCGACACAGCGTCCGTCGGCAGACGTGGTGACCGGGCTCATTAAATCCAATTGCCCTAGTCGTGCGGCACTTCGGGTCGCATCGGCGGGTGACAGTCGGATTATTTTAGACTGTTCGGGCGCCGAGCAATTGCTCGGTAAAGGCGACATGTTTTTTACCAGCACCGGGCCGATGGGGCTTCGGCGCGTCCAGGGCTGCTTTGTGAGCGACGAGGAAATCGAAAAAATTTGCGAATTTTGGCGAGCCCAGGGCGAACCGGAATATTTGGAAGAAATTCTGGCTCCGGAAGAGGATGTCGATGCTCTGGATTTCGGAAGCGGCGAAGGACTAGATCCCTTATTCAACGAAGTCGTTGAATTTGCAAAGGAAAGAGGCAAGGTCTCGACCTCTCTAATCCAGCGCAGATTTCAAATTGGCTATACGCGGGCAGCTCGCATCATGGATCAGCTGGAATCTCGAGGCATTGTGGGCGATCAAGCAGCAGCCGGAAAACCCCGCGAGGTGATTATCTGATATTGCGCCGCGCGGCGCACTTCGGCATAATCCGCAGCCTGTGATTAAGTCCGTAATTTTTGTTTATCTTTTGCTTTTTTCCTCAACGCTAAACGCGACGACAAAAGCAAAGGCCAAAGGCTTTGAAATCTCTAGCGAGACCCGTCTCGTATTAAAGAGCGTTTCCGAGCGATATCGGAAATTAAAGAATTGGTCGGCGGAGTTTTCGCAAGAGACCTATTCATTGGGGCTGGGTCGCGGAACATTTCAGAAGGGCGAATTTCACTTCTCGGACCCGAACCGCATTTATTTCTCAGTTGCAGAGCCCGACGCCTCTACTTTCGTTAGCAACGGACAAGAAGCATGGCTTGCGAAATATCCGAAGGGAATCAAGGCCCCGGCCGACGTTAAACATTTCAGAGATCTTTCACGGATCGAATTGGATCGTTATTTGATTTTCCTCCGGGGAATCGACACCCTAAGCCCAGAGAAAGAGGCGAATCTTTTGAAAGAGTACAAGGTGAGTTCCAAAACGAATCCCTCAGAAATTTCGCTCGTGCTGGAACCCCGGCGCAGTTCTGAAGTCACTCAGGTAGAAATGGTTTTTTCACAAACCGAAGTTGCGCCGAAGAAAATCATTCTTACGGACGCGTTGGGAAACACCACTACGGTTTTGCTGGTGAAGACTCTTTTGGATGTGAAACACGCGAAGTCTGCCTTCGTTCCGTCTTTCCCTAAAAAATCCAAAGTCGTGGAACAATGATGAAAAACACTGAAGAAAATCTCAGGAACATTCACATGATCTCACTGGGTTGCGCCCGAAATTTGGTCGATTCCGAAATCATGTTGGGCCTGATGCGTGATCGTGGTTATGCGATCACACCCGAGCCCTCGGAGGCGGACGTCATTGTGGTGAACACCTGCGGATTTATCATGTCGGCTAAACAGGAATCGATTGATACGATTCTTGAGGCTTCGGAATTCAAGAATCCTAAAAAAGGACGCTGTAAAAATTTGGTAGTCGCGGGTTGTATGGCCGAGCGCTATCCAGGCGAGATTAAGGAATCCCTGCCCGAGGTGGATTTGGTTTTGGGCACCGCTGGTTTCAATGCCATCGCCGAGGAGCTCTCAAAAATTGAGGGCTCAGGTAAAAAATCAGACAGCGCCATTCGTGTCGATTTTGAACGTGTGAAGGATTACGACCTCCCGCGCGTGAATACGCAGCCTTTCTACACAGCCTACTTGAAGCTCGCAGAGGGATGCGCAAAACGTTGTAGCTTTTGCATCATCCCACAACTTCGCGGTCCCCTGCGCTCTCGCAGTGTTGAAAGCCTCACGCGTGAAGCTCAGAATCTTGTGGGCACAGGAGTGAAAGAACTTAATTTGATTGCGCAGGACTTGACGGATTACGGGCGCGACCGCAAAGACGGCGCGGGTCTTGAGCAACTTTTAGAGAGTCTCATTTCCGTAAAGGGTCTTGAGTGGCTTCGGCTCTTTTACGTCTATCCCGATCAGCTGAGTGATGGAGTCATCCAGTTGATGAAAACAGAATCCAAAATTTGTAACTACCTGGATGTTCCGGTTCAGCACATCGATGACGAGATTCTGAAGAAAATGAATCGAAAGACTTCCGGAAAACAGATCGAAGACATGCTCTATCGATTGCGCGAGGAGGTGCCTGGAATCGTGTTGCGCACCTCGCTCATGGTCGGATTTCCTGGCGAGACCGAAGCATCATTTAATCGTCTGTGTGACTTTGTTTCCAAAGGTCTCTTGGATCACGTCGGCGTATTCACCTATTCTGAAGAAGAGGGCACGGCTTCGGCGCGGCTTTATAAAGACGAAGTCTCCGAGGAAGTGAAGACTAAGCGACAGGCTCTTCTTTATTCGCTTCAACGCGAGATTCTTGATGAGCGACTGGAACAGTGGATCGGAAAAGAATTAAATGTCTTGATCGAAGGTCCGCACCCGGACACGGAACTTCTCTTGAAAGGCCGACACTATGGCCAAGCTCCCGACGTTGATAACGCAACGATCATCAACAGCGGAACGGCGAAGGTTGGCGAATTCGCACGCGTTCGTGTCACAGAATTGGCGGGCCTGGATCTGGTCGGAGAGATTATCTGAGCACGGATCTTTTGATCCATCGAAGTCCTAAGTATCCCAGAGGCGTTTTGATCGACGTCTGGCTTCAGCCGGGCGCCAAAAAAAGTGAAATCTGCGGCGTGCAATCTGAGGGTGCATTGAAGTTAAAGGTGCAGGCGGCTCCCGTTGATGGCGCAGCCAACAAAATGTTGATAGAATTTTTGTCTGAGGTCACGGGACTCAAAAAGTCTCAGATTGAAATACTGCATGGCGAATCATCGAGAAAAAAGCGTATTTATCTGGAAACAAGCGAAGTGGCTCTTCGTTCCGTTTTGTCTTCTAGGATTTGAGGCGACGGCCTCGCAATTTGGTTTCGTTTTTCCGACACACAATTTTCCAACCGATCAGAGCTTTCATTCGGTTTATCGCTACGGCTTTCATAATACAGGCTCGAATTTCGTGGATAGTTTTTCAACGGATGTATTGCCGGAGGGAAAAACTCTGCGTTACTTCACTCATGAATTAGCCGTTGAGTTTCAGCCCAATCGCCGAGTGGCCTTCGGCGCTAATTTTCGATTTCTTCAAATGAATCTCAACGATGGAATTGGTGATGGTTTCAGCGATTCCAAGTTAGGAGACCAACGCATATTTACGGAGTATCGATTTTATGATCATCCGGGATCGTCTCTAGGCCTTGCCGGTGTTGTGAAGTTCCCACTCTACAAAACACCAACCGCTGCTGACCTTCAGGCCAGCGACGATCCCAGCCGAACAGTTTTGGCGGGCGATGGACAGCTCGACGCAGCTTTGCTTCTTTGTGGTGAGCACTGGATGAACGAAGTCTTTCGTTTGCGACTTGATACAGGGATTAATTTCCGAACACAGGCCTTTGCAAGCGAGATTCCTTATCAACTGGCTGTTGGCTTCGTAACTCCTAAGATGGATCTCGATCTCAGAATCAAG
The DNA here is from genome assembly GCA_964636255.1 of uncultured Bacteriovoracaceae bacterium. Taxonomy (GTDB): domain Bacteria; phylum Bdellovibrionota; class UBA2428; order UBA2428; family UBA2428; genus CAXNGS01. The sequence continues at coordinate 54,223 of CAZWNW010000011.1, forward strand.
GGAAACATCCCGCTAGGACAGGGGGACAGTCTTGAGGGTTTGGATGAGGTCAAAACCGCCTTTGCCGAATCGCACTACGCACTTTCTCCGGCGGCACGTCAGCTAATAGTGAATCCATCCGTTGCGCTATGGGTAAGTCCTACGCTTTCTTTTCATTTTGACTACGAGATGAGTGTTTCTGGAAAAAACTCCGCAAATTTTATGGGATTTATTTTTGGACTTGGTTATCGTTGGGCGAAAACAAAAACTGAAAGACCGAGAACATTCCGTGAAGTTGATATTCGCAAGAATTTGGAAGGCGATCGTTTTGAGGCTGAAGAAGCTCTTGATGGGGAATCCGGTGGAAATAGTCGCCCTCCACGTTATGACGAGAGCGATATTATTTACGAATAAGAAAGCACGAATATAAATCGTTCAAGATCAGGTGAAGCTTTCAATCGTTTCCTCACTGCTAATTGCAGTGCTTCGTGCGGATTCATTGGGAGCAACGATTTTTGTGGTGCGAGCCGGTTGCGGACTTTCGCTACGGCGAATTTCTCTGAAGATGCCGACCGTTCGACTGATCGCAGTGGAGCATGATCCAGCAAAAACTATCGCAACAGCTGCCTTCACAAGATGGTCGCCCGAGGCCCAGTAAAATTCAAAGACAGGAACCAGCGGCATGGCAATAGCAAGAATGATGAGTCTTTCTGCACGTTGGAAAAAGCCACGGTCTCCGGAAAAACCCAATCCTTCCGCGCGCGCGCGCGAGTAGCTGACAACTTGAGAGGCCGCGAAGGCCAAAAAGATCAGTGCAAACCACAGATCATCGGTTCGGAAATAGCGCGCTAAACCGTAGAAGATTGCGACTTCACCCACACGATCAAGAGTGGAATCCAAAAAAGCTCCGGATTTAAGAGAGATCTTTTGCTCACGCGCTAGCATGCCATCGTAGATGTCACATGTGGCCGCAAGAATAACGAGCCAACCGCCAATACCGAATTCGGCGAAAGCAAAGGCAATACCTGCCAGAATGGAAAAAATAAAGCCCGCGATCGTCAGGGTGTTGGGATGGACGCTCCAACGAATGAGTTGCCGCTTCAGGGGTCCAATCAAGAAATACCAATATTCGCGAAAAAAAGCGTTAGAGATAAAACTTCGCGGACGGCGTTTGGTTTCTTCAGACCATTCGCGATGTGGATAAACGAAGATGCCGAAGTAAATCGCGAGCAGGATCATGATGACGTTCATCGTGGCCAAAATCATCAGATCAATTTGCATTCTCTAAACCTCTCATTTGCCGAAGTGCTTGGCGATAAGTGTCTTGAGATCCCGTGTCATTTGAGCATGTTGCCCATTCAATCCACGTTTCTAGCACCGGTACACAACGCCCCTCGGCCCTTTCTACCTCTTTTAGAACACTTAGCGCTTCACGGCAATTCTTCTCCTGGCTGAGAAGGCGGGAGCGGTGAAGTTTCGGCGCCGAAGACTCGTGAAAGAGAATCAAGGAGAGACTCTCTTCCCACAATTGACGGAAATCTCGACAAGGGCGTGATTTTACTGGTCCTTGGCATAGGGACTCATGTATCGAGAGAGCCAGTTTATTAAGATTGTCACGATCTTTTCGATCCAACTCTTTGTCCAAGAGCCACAAATAAGTATCAGAGGTGAGGGATTGGCTTTTGAGCACATCACTTTGAACTTCGAGATATTGATCTCGCATGTTCTCTCGAAGCAGAAATTCGAGGCCTAAAATCCAGGGGCGACTGTTGTCCGAGAATTCCAAGGCAAAGGCATGACGTCCACAAAGAAGCAGCAGTAGAAAAATTCTATAAATAACTGCCTTTGGATAGAGCATCTTTATTCGACTTAGCAGAAAAAGTTGCTGGAGCCTCCGAAGAGGCCCCAGCCCTTCTACGTCGTGCTCCGTAGAGTGCGCGATGCTATTCATGAAGCTCATCTAAGTTGTCGATCTTGAAGGATCTCACCCCACAACGACATAGAAATTGAAAACGAAATCAGGATCAGAACTCAAGTACGCCCTTTAGTTCCAGTCCCCAGGTGACTTTTGGATTCGAAGCCCAAGCAGATCCGGGGAAAAGTACGCCGCCAGCATAATAAACTTTGAAGTTCTCGTACCATTTTTGAACAAGAGAAAGATCAAATTCGAAACCAAGATTTTTGGATCCCGCAGAGCCTTCATCAATTAGGGATGCCCATCCGAGCTGGCCACCCAGTTGGAATGAGCTATTGCGAAACTGATGGGCCAGATGAGCACGGCCCAGATAGGCGCCGCCGCCACCATTTCCGGTTACATCAGAACCGAGACTTTGCGCCCCGCCGCCGCCGCGCACGTCTTCTACGGCAACATTGGGCCCGAGGTTATGGCGAAAAAGGATCAGGAAGGGCCGGTAGTTAGGATGAAAGGAGAAATTGTCCCCAGAAGAGGACGATGCGAAAGCCAGATCAAGTCCGTAGCGCAGGCCCTTGCCGTCTTGGGAAGCCTGAAAGAGAATTCCATTTCGCGGATTGTCTCCACTTTCGTTGAGCATTGCGAATTCCGCGCCCAAATTGAAAGTGCCCCAAGTTTTTTTGGCGAAGATCGAGAGATCATGCGAAGAGCTACGACCAATGTTCGCGCCGGGGCCATTCACGCTGCGTTCGTAGAGAATTCCGCTAGCGAGGCCGGATTCGGGACTCGAATAATCCATGGACAGAATATAGGTTTCCGCATCGTCTGAATCGCGACGTAGTAAACCCTCTTTTTGCTTTTCAAAAGCAAGAGTCAAACTCAGGTTATTGAGCATTGCTTTAAAGTCGATTCGGTCAGAGACGCTTGCAAAGTCAGCCAAGAAGGGATCGGGTTGGCGGTAAAGTACGCCTAAGCCCCACGCTTTTGGAACGCGCCCGACGCGTAAAAGTCCCCAATCGGAACTCCATTCGAGATATGCTTGTTGCAGGTAGAGTCCCTGCTGCGAAGCTTCCGCGCTGTCGAGTCCGCTGCCAAAAGAAGTCGGCACGTTGTTAGTTGGTGCCCCCCCGGTTGCTCCGAGAAAGATCATTTGTGAACGGAATTTAAAATGCTGGTCGATCAAAACATCGGGATTCAAACGAAAACGATGTTCCCAAAAATTCAGGTTATCGGTTGCCCCTGAAACGGCATTTCCGGAAACCAGGTCCACGTTTTGATACATATTGGTTCCGAATCGATAGTCGCCGGAGAGATCAAAAGTGGCCGCCGTCGCTGCCGAAAATGACAAAAGCCCAGTCGTAGAAAGGGCGAGAAGTGAAGAAATTTTTTGAGACTTCGTTTGAGATTTCATGGGCCGCTAGCATACCTCGTTTTACAATCTGAACTAGTTCTATGGTGGAATTTCTCGGTAGTGATTAATCGCCCCGACCTACAGCATGCGAATCGGGGGAGTTGGATTCGCATGCTGCGGGTCGAGCTCTTTCGTTGAGTTTTTCTGACCAAGCTCAACTGTTTTGAACGCTAGAATCGCCTTGAATCAAAGTCAATGACCATATATGGCCACATATGGTCAAAAAGCCGGCGGTGTGTCAGTTGACCCCTTTATCATTCTGAATTCCTGCAATAATATCGAAGAGTTGTGAAGACCATCAAATTCCTTTTTCTTGCAATGCTGGGCGCCACGTTCAGCGCCATTGCGGCCATCTCCTATTTTGTCTGGCAGGTCGACCGAGACTGGTCTCCACTCATCGAACCACGCATGACCGAGAATTCCCAACGAGCTTCAGTCCGAGTTCTGGTGGATTCGCCGGGAGGTGGAAGCAAATGGATTGGATCATTCACGGGCGGACGGATGGAGGAGCGGCAGCCGCTTTCTCTGAGCGATGTTCCGCCGCAATTAATTCAGGCAATCGTTGTTTTGGAAGATCCGCGTTTTCTTGATCACGAAGGTTTTGATATTTTCGGGATTCTTCGGGCCTTTTACAAAAATCTTTTGTCCTTACGTTATGCCCAGGGCGGAAGCACGATCACGCAACAGCTGGTGAAGAACGTATTTCTCTCGAAGGAAAAAACATTAAATCGAAAAATTACGGAATTGGTGCTCTCCGCATTGTTAGAGCGTCGCTACACAAAGGATGAAATTCTTGAGGCTTATATAAACGAGGTTTATTTGGGGCAATTAGGGCCGGTGCAGATCCATGGGGTTGGTCGGGCTTCAGAATATTATTTCAATAAACCTGTTCAGGAATTGCGGCTGCCCGAGGCTGCCTTGTTGGCCGCGATTATCAACAGTCCAGGACTCTACAATCCTTGGCGACAACCCGAACGAGCCGCTCAGCGCCGAAACCGCGCGATTCGATCGCTCCTGGAGGCGAATTTAATTTTGCAAGAGGAGGCCGAAGACGCTCAGAAATTCCCACTTCCGGGGCCCTCGAGTTACGCGGCTTCCATTCGAGTCGCGTATCTAATGAACGCGGTGAAATCGCAGATCGTCGAAGAGCGTTCCGAAGCCGAAGTATTGCAGGGAAATTTTGATGTGCGTCTGGCCCTAGATCTTCCCCTGCAGGAAAGAGCCGAGCAAATCCTTCTCATGGACTCGAAGTCGTGGGAGGCAGAGCAGCAGGCAATCATCGTTGGAAGCGATCCACGAGACTGCACGATTAAAATCTATATTGGGGGAACGGATTATCGTGTTTCGCAATTGGATCATATCCGTCAGATTCAACGGCCCATTGGCTCTCTTATAAAACCGCTACTCCTCAATGATCTTTTAAACCGGGACCCTTCACTAAATCTCGCCACATTGATTGAAGATGCGCCCTTCAAGTGGACCTATGACAAAGGCCGCGGGACTTGGTCTCCGCAAAATTACGACAAAATCTTTCGCGGAATGGTCACAGTGCGCGAGTCTCTGGAGCATTCACTCAATGTACCGATTGTGAAAATTTTCCAACAACGCGAACCCGGAGGCCTCCTCTGGAATATTTTTGATCCCCTTCGTGCTATGGGTTTGCAGACTCCGGCCGATCGCACGCTGCCATCATCGATCCTTGGGACAATTGAGCAAAGTCCTTGGACGGTGCTTCTGGCTTATACAAAACTTGCACGCAGGGCTCTAGGTCTGGCCCGTGACCCGGCCGACCTAGCCTGTCGACTCTCTTTTGAAAAAGCCGAAATTCCAACTGAGGACGCGGAAATCAAAGTTGAATCAGGCCCTCTGGAGTCCGGCTATGGACAAGAGGGAGCTCGGTTAACGATCGCCGCATTGGAGGGAGCACTTCGTCGTGGAACCTCTCGATCACTGGGAGGAGAGATTACTGAAACCCAGGAGTGGGCTGGAAAAACAGGAACGAGTTCCGATGGTCGTGATTCTTGGTATGCTCTAATGTCTCCGCATCTAGTAATGATTTCTTGGATCGGCAGACAAGATAATCTAGAAACCGGCCTGACCGGCGCCTCGGGTGCGCTTCAATTTGTTCGCAAAACCTTACAAGGCTCCTCGGCTTTTTCCGGAGACGGATGGAAATGGCCAGCTGTTGATAAAATGGAGTGGCGTGTATTGCGACTTCCCGATTATTGTTTGGTGGATTCCTTTTTGGAAGAAAAGATCATCAAGCAGTTTGCCGCAGTCTATGCTCGCTCGACGCCTCCACCGACTCCCTTTGAATTTCAGAAGAACCGCTACATTTTTGAACTCTTCCGAGAGGGAGCAGTGCCACAAATTTGCCGCTAATTCACCGTTCATTGGCCCAAAAAAATTTCGCGCTTCTTTATGTCAAGCAGGGGAGTGATAGACTTCTTACTACGATGCGACGACTGCTTGCGGCCCTGGCCATCATCTCGACCTTCAGCGCCACGGCATCCAGCTGGAAGGGACCTACATCCGACGCAAATTGGAGCGGCAGTGATCCGCAGGAATTTACGATGGGAACCAAGGCCTGCGATGTCAAAGTTCGCGGGCGCAGTGGGGTTTGGTCGGACTTTAAGGGGTCGGTACCTCCGGGGCGGATCGTACTGGGCGTGGTGAATCCACGAGAGCCGGACATTATTTTTTTCCAGTTAAAGAAAACGAGTCCTTTTTTATTTGCGGCCAAACGAACTTGTTTTCAGGGAGAAACGCCCTACGTCGAAGACCCTATCGAGGCTCAAAAGTCGCGAAAACTGAAATACCCCTTTGTTTTTCTCTCTTTTATTTTCACGCGTGATTCCGAACGCGTTTCCAGCACGGAATCTCTCGTATCTTCCACGATGATCGGTTGCCCGGGTGCCGGATACGAATGGACCAAGGGGTTTTACAGATTCTATACCGGACTTTGTCTGGGCCTAGGTTCGGTACGACAGTCTTCCACCACTGATGGGCCTGTGACGGACTATCTATCGATTCGAAATTATCATTTCCCGATTTATTTGGGTGGATATTACGACCTGCCCAATATGCCCTATGCCGCAGGTCTTGAGGCCACGCTGGGTTTTTCACATACACGTATTAAAGTCTCAGAGGATACTACGGAAAGTTCTACGAGTTTTAATTGGTCACTGGGGATGGCGTGGCGTTTCTATTACGAGAACTGGAAATTTGTACCAAAAGTCGGCCTCTTCGACGGCTTCGGCAGCTATTTCGGCGAATTCCAAGTCGGCTATTACTTTTATTGATGGATTCAATTGCCTGCGTGATCAGTCTGGGAAAGAGGAAAAGCAGGGTGCGTTCACATATGCTCGAAATTTATAACTCTTGATCACAACACTGAAAAGCTAATCAGGGACCCCTAGTGAATGCCTCACCCCGGCGGCGGAAGAATATTTCCTTTCTTCAAAAAACATTGCCCGCCTTGGGGCAGTGATCAAGAGTTATAAATTTCGAGCATATGTGAATGAACTCTGGATTCCTATTCCTCCAAAATGGATATCTCGACGCCTTTAGGAAGCCTTTGCATAATAAGTAGCCTTGCTGGACACTGCCCCAAGGCGGGCAATGTTCTTTGTAGAAAAGCAGAGGGTCTACGCCGCCGGGGTGAGGCATTTTGATATTGATAAAGAGCTTCCCTGTATTGTGTCCAGTGAGGCTACTTATTATGCAAAGGCTTCCCCCAGGCTCGCAATTTCCAATCCGGGTCCCCTGCTCTATGAAGATTCGAGGAAGAGCTTTAGCCCGAAATTTGGAAATCCGAAGAGTGCGGCATGAGTGATCAATGGGAAGCACAGGTATTCGTTAGGTGGAATAAAAAATGGCCTAAAGAGTGGGCGAAAGCCAAGTCTTGGGATTGGTTAAAAGAGTGGCCGGAAGTTAAATCAGCCTGGTCCACCATGGGCGACTGGGATTGTGTTTTTTGGGTCAGTGCCAAAACTCCGGACGATTTAGAGAACTTTGTTTGCAACAAACTTTGGTCCAAAGAGTGGGTTGAGAAAACTGAATCTCACTGGGCTCGCGAAGTCTGGAAAAAAGCGGCCTAAAATCTCTTTGGCCGCCTCTTTGTCAGCTAAGATTTGCTAATTTTTATTGAGAACTTGCCGCATTCTCCCAGATCATAATCAAATTCTGAAGCCGCTTCATTGTCTGGCTTAAGAGCAAGACAGAGCGTTTCGTCACAAATAAGACCAGATTTTTTGGCCTCTTGCGAGAGGGCTTTTTCAACCATGCTGCCCTTGGTCGCGCTGAAGCAAATATGAATTCGGTCAGCCAAGTGCAAATTCTTTTCTTTTCGCAGTTGCTGAATGCGATTGATAATTTCGCGTTGAGTTCCCTCAAATCGAAGTTCCTCGCTAATTTCCGTGTCCAATTCCGCAACCAAACCCCAGCCTGCCAGCGCAAATTTTCCGGCCTTCGCTTTGCGGACGATTTCCACGTCTTCGGCCGTCAGCTCAAAGCCAAGCACCACGGCAGATTTCTTGGATTCAAAAGCGGAAATTTCTTTCGTGCCCCAGCTTTGGAGTTCCTTCTGAATATCCTTCATTTTGCCCCCCACTTTTTTGCCGAGGACTTTAAAGTTTGGTTTTAGTGACTCCTCGACCAATTCAGAGGCTTTCTCGACAAGGATAAGTTCTTTAACATTCACCTCGTCGCAAATCAGTTGTCGAACAATGTGCAGATTCTCTTGTTCCTCTTTTGAAAGTCCCGCTACGCGCAATCGGCGCAAAGGTTGGCGCAGTCCAATCTTTGCTTCTCCGCGAAGACTGCGGCCCAGGAGTATGACGTTTTTCGCTAAACGAAGTTCTGTCAAGATGCCGCTTTCTTCGGCGCTCAGTGCTAAGTCCTTTGCTTCAGTATAAACACCCAGATGAACGCTTTCGTAAGTTTTCGCACTCAATGATAATTGTTTAACATCTACCCCTGTTAGGGCCGCAGAGAGTGTTTCGGCAATAAAGGGAAGTCCCGGTGCCAAGAGGCGCGCCAGAGAATTCAGGACATCGTAAAGTGTCGCATAGGCTGCGGCTTTGTCGGCCTTTGCAGACTCGTCATTGCCTTTCCAGTAGCGTTCACGATTGAGGCGGATGTACCAGTTGGTGACGTCATCGATGAGATCAATCAACAAAGGTGCGACCGCGCTGAGACGATAAGCTTCCATTTCGCGATGAATTCGGCTTTCTGTTTCCTTCAGTCGCGCCAAGATCCAGCGATCGATCAAGCTTAATTTTTTTCCGCCACTTTGAAGAGCGACACCTTCTTCGGGTCGCCAGCCGTCAATGTTCGCATAGGAGGCGAAGAAGGAATAGGAATTCCACATTGGAAGCATCACGGCACGCATGAGTTCCAAGAGGCCTTTTTCGCTAAAACGCAGTTCTTCGGCGTGCATCGCCGGTGACTGCATCAAATAAAGCCGAAGTGCGTCCGCGCCATATTTATTGAGAATCTCTCCGGGATCTGGGTAATTCCGAAGACGTTTGGACATTTTTTTCCCGTCTTCGGCCAGTACCATTCCGTTCACAATGCAATTTTTAAAGGCGGGTTGATTGAAGAGGGCGGTCGATAAAACGGTCAAGGTGTAAAACCATCCGCGTGTTTGATCGAGACCTTCCCCGATAAAATCGGCAGGAAAGGAACGCTCGAAAACTTCACGATTCTCGAAAGGATAGTGATTCTGAGCATAGGGCATCGAGCCACTTTCAAACCAACAATCCAAAACTTCTGGGGTGCGCGTGAGGCTCTTCGATCCTTTGCATTTCGGACAATCGGCGACAATTTCATCCACAAAGTGTTTGTGAAGATCGGGCACATCGCGTCCCGCTAATTGACTCAGCTCGGCCGAACTTCCGATGACCATCTGATGATCACAATTTTTACACAACCAAACCGGAATCGGGGTGCCCCAAAAGCGATTGCGGGAAATACACCAGTCACGGGCATTTTCGAGCCACTTTCCGAAGCGGCCATCACGGATGTGTTCTGGCACCCAGTGAATTTTCTGATTGTTGGCGATCATTTGGGCTTTAATGTCTTCGACCTTCACAAACCAACTCGAAATCGCTTTGTAGATCAGCGGGGTGTCCGAGCGTTCACAAAAAGGATAGGCGTGTTGCAGCGTTTCGTGCTTCAGAAGAAGCCCCTTGTCCTTCAACTTTTTGATGATGGATTTGTCAGCGTCTTTAACAAAGAGCCCTTCAATATCAGCAAGGTTCGGGTCACGTTTAATGATCGAAGTAAACTTTGCTTCGGCATCGGTGGGGTCAACAAGTTCGATCCCGGCTTCGCGGCAAGTGTAATAATCGTCCTCGCCAAAAGCTGGAGCCATATGCACCAGCCCCGTTCCATCGGTCGCGCTGACAAAGGCCGAGCCATCCACGACGCGAAATGCATTTTGTTTTTTCCGATCTTCGTCGTTGAAGACCTCGAAAAGCGGTCGATAGCGAAGGCCAATAAGTTCTTCATTTTTCAGAATGCGAATGGGATCTCTGAGGCCGTAGCTTTCTGCGCGGCCTTCCGCCATGACCACACGTTCAACGCCTCCCATCGGCTCGCTGAGGGAGTAAAGTCCGTAGCGTACAGCTTCTTGGCTTTTATGGACGGCGACCGCCAGATTAGACGGAAGGGTCCACGGGGTCGTCGTCCAAATGGAAAGTGCTGCTCCCTTTAGATCACCACTGCCTTCCATTAACGGCAGGAGAACTGTGATCGCTGGATCTTGGATGTCTTTGTAATTCAGTGAGGCTTCGAAGTTCGAAAGTGCGGCCGTCAGGCGCCAAGAATAAGGAACCACTTTCTTCCCTTGGTAGACGAGGCCCTTTTCCCAGAGCTGTTTGAAGACCCACCACACAGATTCCATGAATTCCGGATCCATGGTTTTGTAATCATTTTCCATGTCGATCCAACGGCCCATGCGTTCAACGACTTTTTTCCACTCTTCGGTGTAGCGCAAAACGATGCCGCGGCAGGCTTCGTTAAATTTTGCGACGCCGTAATCCATGATCGCCAGTGAGCCGCTCAGATTCAGGCTCTTCTCCATTTCGAATTCCACGGGTAGGCCATGGCAATCCCATCCAAAACGGCGAGGGATTCGGTAGCCACGCATGCTCCAATAGCGGGGCACAATGTCTTTGATGGTTCCAGCTAAGATGTGGCCATAGTGCGGAAGTCCGGTCGCAAAGGGTGGTCCGTCATAGAAAAGAAAGTTGCGAGGTCTTCTTTCTGATGGCTTCAGGCTCTCTTCAAAAATTTTGTGATCTTTCCAGTAGCCGAGGACGCGCTCCTCGAAGGCCGGAAAGGAATAATTGGTTCCATACTCTGGGAAAAAGGAGCCCGCCGATGTCATAGATGGGCTGTTTTTAGCACAGCGCCAGCCGAGCGACTAGGCGCAATGAGGTCCATGAAATTGACTCTGTCTATTGCCTACGATAGCCCCGAGGAGAAATGCAGGGATCCACTTTCCGTGAGAAATTTTCGATGGCACTTTCCTATTTGGGCCTGGCGTCACTTGCGGTTTCGATCTGCCTTTTTTCGATTCCCGCGGTGCTTTTAGGTGGAAATCGTTCTGATTTAGGGAACCCCTGGACCTTCTATTTGGTTTTTGTAGCAGCCGGCCTTCTGATTCTGATCGCCCTAGGGCTCCTGCTCTATTTTCTTCCAAAAACGTGGAGCCGCCCGTTTGCGATCGCTTTCGCCGTTTACGGAATACTCATCTATCTTTTTGATCTCTTTTTGCCTCTTGAGATCGGTCCCATCATTGACGGCGATGAAATAGCAGAGGCCAGGCCCATTGCAGGAATCGTTCAGGGCCTTTCGGCCATGGTGCTTTTCTATCTACTTCGAAGAATCGACGTCTTGAAGGCTGGAAAGCTTTTCTGGGCTTTGTCTTTTTCCTTTGCCTTTATCAGCCTCTTTTCGCTCTTCGAAAATGCAGTCACGGCCGGCAAAGTGAGTTTGGCGACACCGGAAACTACAACCAAAGAAATGCTTAGTGGGCAGGCGAAATTCAATATCTTTCACATTGTTTTTGATGCCTATTACGGCCCGGCTTTCAGGCAGTCGGCTGAAGAGGGTGGCGTCTCACTCAAGAGCTTGGATGGCTTTATGTATTATGTGCGGGCTCGCTCAAACTATTATCTCACAGAGCCTTCCTATGCCTCTTTTCTAAGCGGACAACTTTTCGATCCCGAAAAAGTTAGTGAGCAGGAATGGATAGCGCGATCATCAGAGGATTCCCTATTATTAGATCTCAAGACGCATGGATTTAAAACTCATATTTACGGCGCACTCTCACGCAGCCCCTTTCGTTTGGCCGATCATCAAGAAATTGCGCAGAGCCCCCCGTTGAGATTGCTCCTTGATTACTGGCTTTTGCGCATCTCTCCGGTGGCACTAAGATCCCAGATTCTTCAGAATGGATCGGGCCCTTTTAGTCGACTGCGAAAACGGGCGGGGGATTTAAGATCGCTGGCATCCTATCAGCAATTTCAAAAAATTCTTTCTGACGTGATCCCGAAGTTAAGCGGGAGTGGAAATTATTATCATTTTTACTTTTACCCTCCCCATGGCCCCTACCAACTGGACCGCAACGGTTCCTTTGTTGGGCGCAGCAGTTACCGAGAACAGCACGTACTGGCGACAAAAATGCTACGAGATTTAGTCGATGCACTCCGAAAAAGAGGAGATTTTGAAGATTCATTGATTGTGATTCATTCAGACCACGGATCGACTCAGGGTTCGAAGCTTGCGCTGGCCGGAAATAGGCCTAAAGAAAATTCATGGTTAGAGGGCAATCTAATATTTCGAAATTCGGCAGAACTGGAGGCACAGTTTTCGACGCTGATATTGATCAAGAAACCCGCACAGTGTGGGCCCATGAAACAGAGTTTCGTTGAGAAACATGATCTCGTTCAAACTTTGGATATGCGGAAATATATCGGGGGATTTTTAAACGGAAAGTCCGCAGATTGCGAATATCCCTCCACTGATTCTGTGCATATTTTCGCGGGCGTGGCTTCGCCCCTCAACACACAAAAGAAACTTCGCTTTCAGCAATATCACTTCGAGAACAACGCAGACGGCAGCTGGACCCAGCATCCGCAGCAAAGATTTCGCATTCGCTGAATTTAAAAAATCTCTATCTTCTGAATTTTTCGGATTGTTGAGGGCGCCAGATTTTCACCGATTGATTCGTCAGTAAGTGCCCAGCGCGAGTTTTTTTTGTCGAGCATTTTATAAGCGGCTTTATTCTTTCTTTTGTCGAAGTCCCATTTCTCCAACTTCCCCACGCGAGTGCAAACCGTCGCTTCCGCTGAACCTTTTAAGAGACGGGCGCGTTCTAAAATGCGTCCAGAGAACTGCGGCTCGGGCGGCGGACGACGCGAGAGTAGCAAGAAAGAAAAGGGACTCGAGCGCAAATCGACACCCATTTCAATTGAAAATTCTCGCCAAAAAGGACTGTGATGAACTTCATTCGGTGGACTTGCAAAAAAGTGGCACCAATCGTTAGCGCTTTCCAAGACAGGACATTTTTTGGCATGCAGGCAGGGAGCCCATGCGTGAAAACCGCTGGAAAAAAGAGAATCCCGTAATTCCGAAAGTCGACGACTCTGAAGGGGGGCGCCGGGCTCGACCCACAAAATAAATGCGGCATTTTTCATCATTTCTAATTGGCCCCGAAGTTTTGGTGCAGAGACCTCGTTAATCACATGACTCAGCAAAACGCCGGTCTTTTCGGTGATTGCAGTTCCGGCGTGTTTGTCGATTCGAATGTCGACCTGGGGGAAGAGCGTGTTCAATTTTCTCTTTGCGAAATCCATGGCACGGGGTGATCGATCAAAAAGTCGCAATTTCTGAGGAGCACTTTGGGTCTTCAGAAAAACCTCGGCGGCAACTCCTGAACCGCATCCCCAGTCCAGTAGCTCTTCAACACCCTGTAAAAGTGGCTGAAAGAGTGATCGCTGATCGATCTCCTCCAGTACTGCATCCCATTTCCAGGCAATTCGTCGGGCAAAGCTCTCGTCGTAGAGTTGGAGCAATTCATCACTAAACCAATAATCGCTTTCTAGAGCCTCGGAGGTCTCTAAGAATTTCTGACGCAGTTCTTTTAGTTCTGTCCAAGTTTTTCTCGTGCTGGTCAAAGTCGGGGACTCCTTGTAAATTTTAAATCTATGGACCGAATCTACGCGATTATTACATCATTTGGTGCAGCCGTCTTGGCCCTTGATCAGTGGTCCAAGCACCTCACTTTGAAAAATTTTTTCGAAGAAGGGCAAACTGTCAGTGTCCTGAGCTGGTTCAATCTCACACTGGTTCATAATCACGGAGTAGCCTTTGGTCTATTTCGTGATTTACCTGAAGAAGTACGCTTGATTTTTTTATTGGCCCTGCCGCCCACGATTCTTTTCCTTCTTTGGTTTTTTATGGTGCGTAAACTTCCAAAAGAAGAAACTTTAGTTCCGATCGCCTTGGGGCTTGTTCTTGGTGGTGCTCTCGGAAACCTGGTGGATCGCATTCGCTTTGGTTACGTTGTGGACATGGTTGATTGGCACTACCCGATGATTGGTAATTCTTGCATGCCTCTTTTTTATCCCATGAGTAGTGGTCGCTGCCATTGGCCGGTATTCAATATTGCGGATGCCGCGATCTCGATTGCGATGGGGCTACTGATCTGGGATTCGATCAGAAAGGGACGAGAAGAGGCTGCGGCTCGCAAGGGATTAAGTAGCCCGACTTGATGCAAGCTCCCCTCTACGAGTTTTTTGTAGCACTTTCTTTTGTGAGCTTTGCGGGCCTGTGGTGGATGAATTTGCGCGCGCGCCGAAGTCTCCGCGAACTAGAGCTTTATCAATGGCTTCCACTTCCGATTCTGATGGGGATCGCGGCAGTAATGGGGGCCTGGTCCATGCAGTCGATCGTGGCCTGGAATCCTCGGCAAGGGGGCACGGCTTTGTGGGGCGGACTTCTCTCGGCTTATGGCTTTTTGCTATTTTTGGGCCCGCGCCTAATCGGGGCCAAGCTAGCTCGGGCAGATTTTGATACGCTCGTTTCCGCCTCGATCCCGGCTCTTGGCTTTTCCCACGCGCTCGGTCGGGTGGCCTGCCTGAGCGCTGAATGTTGTTATGGCCGTATCCTGACCTTTGGCATCGTGAGCCTTCCAGCTCCAGTGATCGAGATGGAAATCCTTTTCGTCGCGCTATTGGCCGGTTATTTCCAGCAACAGTGGCGTCGGGGCCGAGAGGCAAAGAAGTCTTTTCTTTTTCGATACCTTGTTTCCTACGCGCTGGGCCGTTTTTTCCTTGAATTTCTCAGAGCCGACCCTGGTCGGGGGAGCTTGCTAGGGCTTTCTAGCTCCCAGTGGCTCAGTTTAACTCTTCTACTGGGAGCGGCCATTTTTCTTGATTTTAAGAGGCGAACGCGGGATAAATCCCCGTTATGAAAGTTGAAATCGAAAATCTCAATGGCCACTATAAAAAACTGAGCATCGAAGTTCCCGCAGATATCGTTTTGGGAAAACTCGATAGCCATTTTCGCGAGATCCAGCGCGAGGCCACTTTGAAGGGTTTTCGCAAGGGCAAGGCCCCAATGGATATGGTCAAAAGTATCTACGGACCTTCGGAGACACCGCGCGCGACCCAAAAAATAATCGAAGAATTCCTGCGCCAAGCCATCGAAGAAAACGCGCTTAGCCCGGTCGCGAATCCCGAAGTAAATATCGGAAGTTTTATCGAGAACGCGCCGCTAAAATTCACGGCTACTTTCGAAAACATGCCTTCAATTGATTTGAAGGATTACGCCAGCTTCAAACCCGACAGCCGAGACATGACCGTTTCGGACGAGGAGATCAACAAATCTTTGAATACTATTCAGACACAAATGGCACGCCTGGAAAAAGCTGAAGAGGGTCAAGGATTGGCGCCGGGCTTGGTGGCTCGCGCCGATTATTCGGCGACCGAAGAAGGTGTCGAGATTCCAGAAACTGTTGGAAATGGCCAGATGGTCGAGCCGGGTTTGAAACAGTTTGTAGAAGATTTCGAAAAGGGAATTCTCGGAACCAAAGCAGGCGAGACGCGAAACTTTGACGTAACGTTTCCCGCGCCAGACACTGAACAAGGTGCAAATTTTGGACCCTTGGCAGGAAAGACGGTTAATTTTAAATTTCAAGCACATGAAGTTTTCAAGAAGACTCTGCCCGAGATCAATGACGATTTGGCCAAACAGGCAGGCCCCTTTGCGGATCTTGCCGAATTGAAGACACGCATTCGCACTGAAATTGAGCTTCAAAAGCGCGAAACCTTGAAACGAGAAAACCAAGAAAAAGCGGTTGAATGGTTGATTGAAACTAACCCCATCGAAGCCCCAGAAACTATGGTGAACCAACAGGTTCAAAACTTGGCCATCGAAGCCGGAATGCAGTTGCAGCAAATGGGTATGGATGAAACGGCGATTGAAGAGCGTTTGAAGGAATGGTCCGAGGAAATGACTCTTCGTGCGAACAAGCAGGTCAAGGCTTCGCTCATTTTGGGTGCAATCGCTAAAAAAGAGTCGATTAAGGTGGAAGACGAAGACATTCGTGCTGAGCTGACGCGGATGGCCAATAACATGAGGAAAAATCCTCAAGATATCGTTAAGGACATGCAAGAGCGTAATCTAATACCAGGTTTTGTCCGACAAGTTCTTGAGCTGAAGACATTGGATTGGTTGATTTCGCCGAGAAGCTAATCCTTCGTCACACAGCCGCTGCGGACCGTTCTTAGTTAGAGAGGATTGTGATGACAAAAAAGCTAGAAGACATTGTTGCGAATATTCCGTGGGTCATTGAAAACACGCCTCGCGGGGAACGCCAATACGATATTTATTCACGCCTCCTGAAAGACCGCATTGTTTTTCTAGGGACCCAAGTAAACGACATGGTCGCAAACTCGATCATCGCGCAGTTTCTCTTTCTCGAATCCGAAAATCCTGAAAAGGAAATTCATCTCTACGTTAATTCCCCGGGCGGGAGTGTCAGCGCTGGTCTCGGGATTTACGACATCATGCAATACGTAAGCTGCCCAGTCTCGACACTTTGCACAGGCATGGCGGCCAGCATGGGTTCGCTTCTCTTGACCGCTGGTACTAAAGGTAAACGCTTTGCTTTGCCCAATGCACAAATCATGATTCACCAGCCCTTGGGCGGCGCGCAGGGTCAGGCCTCGGATATTGAGATTCATGCGCGTTATATCATGCGCTTGAAAGGTCGATTGACCGATATTTATCAAACACATACGGCACAACCTGCCGAACGTCTCACAAAGGACATGGATCGTGACAATTTTATGTCAGCAGAAGAGGCCCTCGCATACGGTTTAATTGACGAAGTAATCACTCGCCGTAAACCCAGCTAGTTGGATAGAATAGGGAGTATTATGTCAGTTAAAGAACTCTATTGTTCATTCTGTGGGAAAAGCCAACGAGAAGTTAAAAAACTGATTGCCGGTCCGGCAGTTTACATCTGCGACGAGTGTACCGGACTCTGTAGCGAGATCATCGCCGAAGAAGCTTCGAAACAAGAAATCAAAACGGGCTTAACGAGTCTTCCTAAGCCTCATGAAATCAAATCCACTCTTGATGAATACATCATCGGCCAAGAGCATGCGAAAAAAGTTCTGTCGGTTGCGGTTCACAATCACTACAAGCGCATCATGCAGCCGAAATCGTCGCGCCCAGATGACGTCGAACTTCAAAAGACAAACATTC
Source organism: uncultured Bacteriovoracaceae bacterium (assembly GCA_964636255.1). Taxonomy (GTDB): domain Bacteria; phylum Bdellovibrionota; class UBA2428; order UBA2428; family UBA2428; genus CAXNGS01. The sequence goes on from CAZWNW010000011.1 coordinate 71,310, forward strand.
TTTTGATTGGCCCGACCGGTTCCGGAAAAACTTTGCTGGCGCAGACATTGGCGCGTTTACTGAAAGTGCCTTTTGCGATCGCGGATGCCACTTCCCTTACCGAGGCCGGATATGTGGGTGAAGACGTCGAAAATATTATTTTGAATTTGCTACAGGCCGCCGATTGGGATGTTGAGAAGGCCCAGCGCGGAATTGTTTACGTGGATGAAATCGACAAGGTCGCTCGTAAATCCGAGAACCCTTCGATCACTCGTGACGTTTCCGGTGAAGGCGTTCAACAAGCACTTTTAAAAATCATTGAAGGTACTCGCGCAAACGTTCCTCCAAAAGGTGGACGAAAGCATCCGCAACAGGAATACATCCAAGTCGACACGACGAATATTCTATTCATTTGTGGTGGCGCATTTGTGGGGCTCGAGCGCTATATCGCTGAACGCACCGAAGCCCGTACTGTGGGAATCGGCGGCAATATTCAGGATTCAAGAAAGAAAACCAAAGAGCCCGATCAACTCGGAAAGCTTTTGCAAACCGAAGACTTGGTGAAGTTCGGAATGATTCCAGAATTCCTGGGACGACTACCGATGGTCGCAACTCTCGGTCAATTGGATGAACCCGCATTGATGGACATTCTTGTGAAGCCCAAGAATGCGATCACCAAGCAGTATAAGAAAATGTTTCATATCGAAGGCGTGGAGCTGGATTTTGAAGAGGCTGCACTTAAGGCTGTGGCGCGCAAGGCTCTGGAGCAAAAGACCGGTGCACGTGGACTGCGCTCGATTCTTGAGAAATCTATGTTGGATTTGATGTATGAGATTCCTTCAATGACGGGTGTCCGCAAATGTGTCGTCACCGAAGAGACCATCAACAATGGAACGCGACCTATGTTGGAAATGGAAACCGGTAAAACGCCTAAAAAAGAAAAGGCAAGCGCCTGATTTTACAGGTGGCAAAATGGCGCTCTGTATTTCCTCATTGCGAATTGTGACTTGAGTTTCGATTCGATGGGCGCGCCTGAGGCACGCCTCTTTTTGTCGTCGAACGAAGAAAACATATTTTAACGGAAGCTTTTTATAAAAGTCATCGCGCAGGCGCTTAGTCCGCGAAAAATTCTTTTCTTGTACCTAGAGCACTTTGGATCGAAAATAGATCCATGGCAGAAAAAAAGTCCAAAGCCCCCCGAAAGCGAAAAGCTAAAAGCAGCGTGAAGGGCGCGACATCTGAAGACCAGGCGAGTTTAAGGCAGCTTGTTCCTCTCCTCCCGCTTCGGGACATTGTTATCTTTCCCCAAATGGTGGTGCCTTTTTTCGTAGGCCGCGAAAAGTCGATCAATGCACTTGAAGCCTCGATGGCAAATAAAACAGAGATTTTCCTTTGTACGCAAAAAGACAGCCAGGTGAATGAGCCCGAGATCGGGGATCTTTTTGATGTAGGAACATTGGCTTCGATTCTTCAACTCGTGAAACTTCCGGATGGAACTTTGAAGGTTTTAGTGGAAGGTCGCGCCCGCGCCCGCCGTTCGTCGAAAAGCGCCTCCGATGATTATTTCATGGTGGACTCGAGTGAACTTGACGAAACACCCCGGGATGAAACCGAGGCGCACGCATTGATGCGTACTTTGTTTAAAACTTTCGAAAATTTCGTGCGTCTCAATAAACGCATTCCTGCAGAAGTACTGGTTACGATCCAGGGAGTTACGGATCCGTCGAAAATGGCCGATGGGGTGATTCCGCATTTGAATTTAAAGCTCCAAGACAAGCAGGATCTATTGGAGCTGGCCGAGCCGGTCGCGCGTATCGAAAAGCTTGTTAACTTAGTGCAAAACGAAATTGAAATTCTTCAAATCGAACGCCGCATCCGTAGCCGCGTGCGAAAGCAGATGGAAAAGAGCCAAAAGGAATACTACCTGAACGAACAGATGGCTGCGATCCAGAAGGAGCTGGGAGAGCGCGACGAATTTAAGTCTGAAATTCAAGAGCTCGAAAAACGCATCAAAGAAGCCAAGATGAGTCCGGAAGCCGCCGAAAAAGCCGATTCCGAGATGCGAAAACTAAAAATGATGGCGCCGATTTCGGCCGAAGCCACGGTCATTCGAAATTATTTGGAATGGCTGATCGAATTGCCATGGGAAACAACCACGGAAGATAATCTTGATCTTAAGCACGCGAAAAAAGTGCTGGATCGTGATCATTACGGACTGGAAAAAATCAAAGACCGTGTGATCGAATATCTTGCCGTCCAAAACCTTACGAAATCCTTGAAGGGCCCGATCCTATGTTTTGTGGGACCTCCGGGTGTGGGTAAATCTTCACTTGCGACCTCGATTGCAGAAGCCGTCGAGCGAAAGTTCGTGCGCATTTCTCTGGGAGGACTTCGCGACGAGGCGGAAATTCGCGGCCATCGACGTACCTATATTGGGGCCATGCCGGGAAAAATCATTCAAGCAATCCGCAAGGCAACCACTAAAAACCCAGTTCTTCTTCTCGATGAATTGGACAAAATGGGGAATGACTTTCGCGGCGATCCCGCTAGCGCGATGCTTGAAGTTTTGGATCCAGGACAAAATCCCACATTCAATGATCACTATATGGAAGTAGACTTCGATATTTCCAATGTGCTCTTCATTGCGACTGCGAACTCCCTTTCCGGGATTCCACAGCCTTTGATGGATCGTATGGAGATCATCCATGTCCCGAGTTATTTGGAGACGGAAAAAATCGAAATCTCCAAGCGCCATTTGGTCGTGAAGCAGTTGAAAGACCACGGCCTCACAGCGGATAAAGTTTTGATCGAAGAATCCGCCATTGTGGAATTGATTCGTTATTACACCCGCGAAGCCGGGGTTCGAAACGTATCTCGAGAAATTGCGAATCTCTGTCGCAAGGCCGCTCGAAAGATTGTCGAGGATCCTAAGCTCGGCCAGGTGAAAATCACCGAAAAGGACATCGAGGATTATCTGGGGCCCCGTCGCTGTAAATACGGAACAATGGAACAGGATGACCAGGTGGGAATGACCAATGGTCTGGCTTGGACCGAGGTCGGGGGCGATTTGCTGAACATCGAAGTTAGCGTAGTTCCAGGAAAAGGCGCCATGCGGATCACCGGGAAACTCGGCGATGTGATGCAGGAATCTGCGCACGCCGCATATTCCTATGTTCGCTCGCGTGCTTCGCAACTGGGGCTACCAAAAGAATTTTATAATCGCATCGACATCCATATTCACGTCCCCGAGGGTGCTACGCCGAAAGACGGACCCAGCGCAGGTATCACGATAGCTACTTCGCTGACTTCGGCACTTACGCTTCGACCCGTCCGCAAAGATGTGGCGATGACCGGCGAAATTACGCTGCGTGGACACGTCTTGCCGATCGGTGGTTTGAAGGAAAAACTTTTGGCCGCCCAGCGGGCCGGAATGACAACCGTGGTGATCCCCGAGGAGAACGTCAAAGATCTCTACGACGTTCCCAAAGAGATCCTCTCGAAAATGAAGATTGTTCCAGTTCGTCACGTGGATCAGGTACTTAAAATTGCCCTGGCTTTAGACGCCGCCGATCCTTTAAGCGAAGTGCTTGGAAAGCTTCGCGAAGAGGCCGGAAGTGCGGATATAAGCCCTCTTCCCACCGGCGGAACGGGCGCGCCAATTCCACCGACGCATTAGAGAATTTTGCGCTATTAGGCCCGAATTGGGGGCTTGACGCCCCCATCGAAATTCGCGATAAGACCACTTCATCCGACTGTAGTCCCTTAGCTCAGTTGGTTAGAGCACCTCCCTTACAAGGAGGGGGTCATCCGTTCGAGCCGGATAGGGACTACCATTTTATTTCCGACACTTCAGTTTTCTTGCTCGAGTGTATTCGGTGAAGTTAATCTTGCAATCCCCGCCAGGCGCTTGAATTGAAAACGCGGTGGCAACACAGTCTCGATCTGTAAGTCCGGATTCAACAATAAGAGTTCTATTGTCTTGGTCGAAATAAATAGCGCGCACCTGTGTTTGATCTTTACCTGGAAATCGAGGCCGTTCCTCCGCCTCGAGAAAAGCGACGAGTTCTCTGATCTTATGTAATGATCCTCCAAGCGGAGTCATTTTACAGGCGCTGGATTCTATCGGCTGAATCAGCAAGCACAGAAAAAGCAAAACTAGATACCCAGTTCGTAGTTTCATCTAAACACCATAGCATCTGAGTCTAACGAGGTTCAAATTGGCGCTTCAATTTCACAAAACGTTTTTCTTTGGCCGCTCTCTCTTCAGCTTCGCGCTCCTGGCGTTTTTGAAACTGATCCACTGCCTTGAAGGCGGCTTGAATCAACTTTTGATCTTCGGACATGCGGCGTTTGGAAAAAGCGCGGCTGATAACGGCCTTCTGATTATAGCGAGTGGCGTGTTGGACCTCGGCCATAAGCATTTCAAAATCAAAAGTATAGAGTTCATGGTCGCTGAGTTTTTCTTCCCACGAGTTGGCATTCAATTTGGCTACAGATTCTTTGGTCAGTCGACCTTCGCGTTCTTCGCGATCCAGTCCTAGTGACAATCCTCGACGAAAATCGCTCAAAATTAATGCGCGCTCGCGGCTCAATTTGGGTCTGAATACTTCTTCAAGATTCAGATGCAGGATGGGGCTTTGGCGAAGAATATCTCGAAGCTCGCTTTGACCTCCGACATACAGCTTACCTTGGGGGCTGGTGCTGCTGGCGGCGATGCCCATCGTTTCAACGGCGCTGATAAGATGGGCGCTGCTCATAGCCAACAAGGGGATGCTTGCCACATAGCTTGCGAAGGTCTGAATGCGGCTGGTGTCGAAATCGTCTTTATCAATCAGCTCAGGGAACTGAGAAACGATATTCAGGCCTAACTCGTGAAAGAAGAGGGCCGTGGGATGTTGAATCCCGGCTTCGTGCATTTTCTGAAATACTTGGCGCTGTATGATGACGATGTTCGAGTCTTGGATTGCGGCTTGGTGTTTTTTTCCATCAATCGTGACTTCGTAAACGTGTGCACCGGAATCTGTGGTCGATGGCAAATCGCGGTCGGTTACAAACCAAAGAATGCGCGACAGTGCAGCCTCGATTTGATTGTGAATGTAATACTGATCGCGGCGTTGATAGGAACCGTTGTTTTCTATATGGAATGCGCGCATGAGTTCTTCCATCTTTTTCAAACGCGGCAGAACTTCGTTTTTAAACGCGAGGTCTTCTTCCAAATGGAAGGCTTCTTTAAGGTAGAGATCGTAGGAAAGCATCGCACCCTTTTGATCGAGGACACTGTGTCCACCGCCGCCGCGGCTGATGCCGTCAACGCCCGAGGATGTTCGACCCATCAATAGGATAAAGGTGAAGAGAATTTTTAGTTTAAGGTTCATGGCTTGCCTCCTGGAATCCTGTGCAAGGTACGCGAGCGCGCAACGCGCCGCAATAAATACTTAATTAATATTGAAGCTTAAAATGAAAATAAAATTCACTAATTAAGGTAAAATCTTGTTATCAAAGACATAAATATCTTCAAGTTCAGCGATTATAAGCTCTATCTTTCAGAGAAGATCGCAAGTTTTCCATTTAAGGGTCGGGGACTGCGCGCCCAGTTGTCCAGTCGGCTTCGGTGTCATGCACCCTTTCTCTCGGCCGTCTTGAATGCGTCCGCACATCTCAGTCCCGAACAGGCACAAGGCGTGAATATCTTTTTTCAGCACACGGAAGACGAGGCGCATTTCTTTCATTTGCTGGTGCAAAAAGGCCGGGCGGGAAGTCCTGAGCTACTGCATTACTACGAAGAGCAAATTCGGAAAGTGCGTGAAAGTGCCGAGGATATTAAAAACATCGTGCGCGATTCCCCAGAACTTCGAAGAGATGAAGAGGCGCTTTATTTTTCTTCCTGGCTCTACTCTGCTGTGGATGTTCTCTCGTTACTACCCAGTTATGGAAACGCTCAAAAAATTTCAGAGAGATTGAATATCAGTGTCTTTGAGGTTCAGAGGATTCTTGAGTTTCTTCAAGACAGTGGTCTACTGAAAAGGGAGGAGGGGCGTTTTGTTAGTGGTCAACAAAACCTGCACTTGAAAAACACCTCACCTTATTTGCCCGGGCATCACCGGAATTGGCGAATCAAATGCCTAGAAAATCTGAATGAGTTGAAGAAAGAAGATCTCCATTACTCCGTCTTGGTCGGAATATCCAAAGAGGATTTTTCCGACTTTCGGCGCCGGCTCCTAGAATTGATTCGGGAATTTGACCAGCTCGTTTCCAAGTCCAAGGAAGAAGAGCCTTATGTATTCTGCTTGGATTGGTTTCGGCTCTAGTTTGGGTTAGTTAACGCGGCGGCTCACGCTCCTCTAGGTAGCCATGTTAAAAGTCACGGCCTGCGAATAAAATAGCCCGCAGAGGAGTCTAATTATTATGTCATTTAAAAAGACAGTTGTTGCTTGGTCATTGGCGGCGGTGGCCGCGGTATTTTCGATCGACGCTTCGGCGATGGTGAATTTTGGAATCAAAGGCGGCGTTGGCGCCAGCTTTGACCGCGTGGAGGGAATGGGAGGTGGCTATGCCGGGAAAATGGGGCTCGGCTACGCAGGTGGAGCATCTGTTGGTTTTGGCTTGGGACCGGTTGGTCTCTTGGTCGATGCCCTCTATCTAGCAAACGAAACAAAATTTGGAGTGGACGATGATAACTACATTTCGATGAAAACAAAGAGCCTACACATTCCGGTACAAGTAAGTTTCTCATTGATGCCCATGTTATCCATCACGGGTGGAATGTACTACAATATGGCTCTTGGTCAGATTGCCCAAACTACAGTTACCGCAGGAAGTGAATCGAATTCTGATCTTGATTACGAAGATGCTGATGCGAAAAAGAGTTCCTACGGAATCGTTGGTGGACTGGCGATGGGTCTACCTCTTGGCGTAACCAAGTTGAGCCTCGAGCTACGTGCGACTTACGGTCTGAGCAATTTGTCTGAAACAAGCGGTGTTACGATCAAAAACTTCGGCGCAATGTTTCTGGCCGGCGTAGTATTCTGATTAGCTAACGCCTAGTTCTTTCTTCAAATAAACTTCGAGCCTCTCCCCGAGTAAACCTGCGGGGGGAGGTTCTAATCCGAACGATTCAACAGAGGGGACTCCCTCATCCTCCTTCGCAGTTCCTGCGGGGCCACTATTGGAATCCATGTTCAGCTTTCCGCCGCTTTCACCTGCGGGTCCATCGATGTTTTCATAATCCATCAATTTAAAGGCGCCTTCGGATTCAAGCTTTCGCGCCTCAGAGATGATTTTTTTTCGTGCGGCATCAATCTGGCCTGCATTGGCGGGAGCGGTTTTGAAAGTCTCTGCTTCCTGGCGATATTCCGAGAATTTTTTTCCTATACAACGTTCGGCGGTTTTTACGAAGGCCTCTTCTTCTCCCTGAAGGGCAATGGCAAGAATCTTTGCAGGTGAGGCCGAGATGGCCTCAGCTAGAATGCCGTCATCAAGTTTTTTAAATTTAGCCCAATCGAAAACACGACGTTCGATTTTATCAGCAAAGGCCGCGTCTTCCTGGCGAATCATCTTCATGAGATTTGTACGCTTGGGTTCAGCAGAATCTTCGATGAGCTTCACAAGTTCCATCATTGCGGTGGGGCCTTTTTTGTAGCGGTCTAACATCGACATTTAGTTTTCCTCCGTTTAGCTGGCTTTCTACTTGTGAATGCGGATTAGTCCGGTTTTTCGAAAGTCCACAAGATTCTCGTAGATCTGAATATCAAAAAGGGGACAGTAATTCAGTATGTCGCGCACAAGACGAAATTCACTGATTGCGGCTAATACCTTGGTTTGCCGGGCCGAAAAATTATTGAGTAGACCAAATTTTTTTGCATCGATATCGAGATGGAGATTGATCGGCGGCGCAAGTGCGGCGATGCGGTCCCAATCTCTTTGAACTCGCGATGTGAATATCGAAAACTCAGTGGGTAGGAGAAGTAAGGAGGCCGAATTGGGTCGCGTGTAGGGACCCTCTTTGGCTCGCCAGCTGGGCGACGGCCAGGTGAGAATTCTTTCAAGGGCTTTTTCGCCTTCTACCGGGCCGGCAAAAACTTGGTCGATCGAACCGGTGTGAAATGAAATTGTTCCGCGGCGTAGGCCAGAGTTAATTTGGACTTCGCCTGTAAAATTTTTAAGCAGAAGTTCTTGGAGATAAGATGCAAGGCTTGTTTCGCCTGCGGCAGAGTTGTTGTTGGCCGAGGCACGGGTGGAAGAAAGCAGCTCACTCTCTTGTGCGGCCAGGGTGGTGAGTTGGGAAAGAGCTTGATGGGCTTTCGCAGTTAGGAGGTGTTCTCCGATTTTAAAGGAATCTCCGATTTTCAAATTCATCTTGGGATCAAGACCCGAGACGGGAGCTTCGTTACTGATGAGTTTGACGATCCATTGTTCATCGATCCAGCGAAATTCCATCACGAGCCCCTTTTGTTTTAGAGGGAGCTCTAGGTCGCACTTTGATGATTCAGATCCAATTGAGAAATAGCCCTTAATGGAATCCAGTGTGAATCGAGTATTTCCATTCCAGTTTTTTGGAGGATTAACCCATTCGATAAATTCAGGAAGTCGTTTTGCATCCCCAAGAATTTTAACTGCATCGCGAAAAAATATTTTCTGACGCAGAAGTTTGTCCGAGCTTTTAAGGTGCTGGTAAATTTCTTTGGCGAGTTGTTCGGCGTTGCTGCCATCCCATAATTGCGCAGTCCAGCTATGAAGCCGAAATACGGACATTAGCTGTGTGGGTGTGGGTTGTGTGAAAACTACAACGCCTGGAATGTCTTGAGCGACATCACCTATGGCTGTGATGGGAACCGGTTGCCCGAGGTCGACAAAAACAACAAGAAAATCGGCTTCCTGTCGGGCTTCATTGATTTGATCAAGAGAGGATTCCGTAATCTCGGGCGAGGAAGAGCTGGAGTCTAAATGACGAAAACCCCAGGAAAGTGCTCGGCACTCCTCTGGGGTTCCAATCGCAAAAACTCGTGTGCGCTTAAATGTCGAAATCGAAGAATCCAAGACTCCTAGCCCTTTCAAGGGCCCTCTTTGCGTTCACGCGACCCCCACTTACAGTTATACCGTCGAGTGCGGGGAGTGGGTCAACCGTTTCCATAATAATTTCTTTGACTTTGACAGCGGATAGCTTCGGATTCACCGCCAGAATCAAGGCAGCAACGCCTGCAACGTGCGGGCAGGCCATCGATGTGCCACTATAGGATTTGTACTGGTTGCCGGGGACGGTGCTGTAAACCTTAGATCCCGGTGCGCCTACGTGAACGGTCTTCAATCCGAAGTTAGAGAAAGACGAGAGTTGATCATTCTGCATCGTTGAGGCAACCGTCAAAACATTGGGCTGCTGAATTGCAGCCGGATAGGTCGGATTGACGTCGTTATTGGATGAATCGTTTCCTGCAGCTGCAACAAATAGAATGTCCGCCTTGGCTGCACGAATGATCGACTCTTCCAGTGCGCGGTTTCCACTGGCGCTTCCACGTCCACCCCAACTATTGCTCATGATCCGGGCACCATTGGTGATCGCATAATCGATCGAGCGAATGGCATTCGCTGTTGTTCCCGAACCGCCGCCCGTGAGAAATTTCAGGGCCATGATGGAGACGTCAGGTGCGACGCCCGAAATGCCGACGCCATTGCCGCCTGTTGCACCGATCGTTCCCGAAGTATGAGTTCCATGGCCATGGTCATCATAGGGAAAGGGATCATTATTGGCGAAGTCGTAACCGTGGCGATCATTTTGAGTGGGGTTCGGATTGATCCACATGTTGTTCATTAAATCTTCGTGTGTGTAATCAACGCCGGTATCGATGTCGGCCACGACAACTTGGCGGCTGCCCATGCTGATTTCCCAGGCGCCCGGAGCGTCGACTGCTTGAAGTCCCCAAGCTTCGTGATTCATCGGATCTGCAATTCGGTTTCCAGGAAGTTCCGGAGGATTCACGTAGGGCGGGTCTTTGATTTGGCCGTCAGTCTCGTCTTCGAAGGGATTGCTGAGTCCCAAGGTATCGAGCCATTTCGGCATTCGCTTTGGCGCTTCACTTGGAAATGCATCTACTGCATAGAGGTAGTAGTTGGGTTGAGCCCATTCAACAGCGCCATTTTGTGCCAAAGTTCGAGCTGCCATTTCGGGACTGAGGTTTGCTGAAAAACGAACAAGTTGGGTTCGCTCTGGAAATGTCTCCAGGCTTCCAATGTGCCCCAAGACGCGAACTTCAGGCGAAGCGAGGAATCTTTGAATTTCCAAGTCTCGAAATTGCGGACTAGCAAATACGCCCGGTGCGTACTTAACGATTAAGGTTGCCGGCTCTGCTTCGGCATCATCGAAGAACTGGGCCATGGAGGGCGTGGAAACTCCAAAACTTGCGAGCACCCCGCAGACGTAAAACAAAGATGATTGACTGACTTTCATGATCCCTCTCCTCTGGCCCTCTCCCGGCCTAAAGAGAAGAAATTTAGACTTCTTTGCTAGAAATTCAAAATCTTGACACTCAAGAAAGGTTATTTAAGAGAAAATCAGCTCTGTTTACGTGGTGATGCGTCAACAATCTAAGTTTATAAACGAAGCTTAAGAAAAAATTTCCATGTCCGAAGGCCCCGCGTCAACTGCGATTCCTTGCGCGATTTTCTCCGAAACTTTTTTGAATTCTGCGTGCGCGATGATCTCACGTGCCTTCTCGGCCTTTGCGGGACGATAGGGCATGATCATTCGACGCTTTGCGTCTGCAATCCGCTCTGCACTTTCATCAAGGCGCGATTCCATTAATGCGCCGTCCACGAATGCTTTTGTGAGAGATTCTAAAACTTCTTCGGCAGTTTCCAACTTGTGTCCAAAAATCAGATGGTCGCATCCCGCCTCGATCGCAAGAAATGCAGCATCTTTTGGGCTGTAGTGTTTAGAGATCGCACCCATTTCCAAATCATCCGAAAAAATCAACTTCGTATAGCGGATGTCTTTTCGAAGAATATCTTGGAGAATTTTTCGAGAAAGTGTAGCCGGACGACTGGGGTCAAGTTCGGCGCATTGAATGTGGGCGGTCATGATCCCCTCAACGCGCGAGCGCACTGCTCGACGAAAGGGTTGCCAATCGACTTCATCAAACTCGGCGGCGGTCTTTCCAATTTTCGGCAAATCTTCATGCGAATCTACGTCCGCGGCGCCGTGCCCCGGAAAATGTTTGGCAACGGCTAAAACTCCGCCCTTTTGGAGCCCACGAATCAGCGCCGAGCCCAATGTCGCAACCAGTTGAGCATCTCGTGAAAAGGAACGATCGCCGATGACAGGAGCATCCGATTGTCGAACGTCCAGCACAGGCGCAAAATTCAGATTTACTCCCACTGATTTAAGTTCCTGGGCGACGATAAAGCCCGCCTCAAAACAAGTTTTCGGAGAATTGATTGCTCCCAAATTTTCTAGTGGCGGCAGCAGAGTAAAAGGAGCTTTAAAGCGTTGTACGCGTCCGCCTTCTTGGTCTACGCCAATCCAAAGGGGAAGGTTTTTCCAGGTCATGGGCTGCACGTTTTTTTGAATCGCGTTCGTCAATTCAATCAACTGTTCCGGACTCTCGTAGTTTTCCTTAAAGAGGATCACTCCTCCCACGCCCATGCGCACAAGTGAATGGAGCGTATCTCCATCCATTTTTAGGCCCGGGAAGCCGACGATAAAAAACTGAGCAACTTTTTTTTGTATCTCTTCTTTGTCCACTGACATCTCACGTCCCTCGAACTTCTATTTTCCTCGGATCCAGCCAATCCCTCAAGCCGTCTCCTAAAAGGTTTAACCCTAAAACCGCCAAAACTAAGGCACAACCTGGGATAAAGACGAGTCTTGGAGCCGAGGTGAGAAGCTCTCTACCCTGATTGATCATTTGTCCCCAGCTGGGAGTGCCCGGCGGTGCGCCCAGACCAAGGAAGCTCAGCGAAGTTTCGGTCATGATGGCGCTCCCCAGTCCGAAAGTCATTTGAACAAGAAGCGTCGGCAGAAGGTTTGGCCAGAGATGTAGACAGAGAATGCGGGGGGTCGAAGCTCCTTGGGCTTTAGCAGCCAAGATGAATTCTCGTTCACGGAGACTGAGCGTTAGGCCGCGTGTGAGTCGTGCATAACCAGCCCAAGAGCAAAGCGACAAAACGATTACGAGGTTCTGAATGCCAGGACCCAGTACGACAGCCAACGCGACTACCAAAAGAATTCCGGGAAAGGCGTAGAGAGTATCAACGATACGCATGATCAACACATCCACCCAGCCTCGCCGGTATCCCGCAATTGATCCAAGAACGAGACCTATCGCGGAAGCAAAAAAGACTGAGCCAATTCCCACAAATAAAGACAACCGTGATCCCCAAATTAATTGCGCAAGAAGATCTACACCATTTACGCCGTTTCCAAACCAATGCGAAGAAGAGGGCTCTGCGAATTGTTTCGCCAGATTCTGTGCCACCGGATCATGAAGCCCTAACCACGGGGCTAAAAGCGCAGTCACCAAAAAGAAACTCACAACAATCAGACCAAAAAAGAGAGAAGTTTTCTTAGAGTTCATTCGCGACGCACCCTGGGATCGACCACAGAATAAAGAAGGTCGACGAGAAAATTGATTGCCAAATAAGTGAGGGAAACCCAAAGCACGACTCCCTGAATTACGGGAAAATCTCGTGATTGAAAGGCAGAATAAAAAAGTCTTCCGATCCCGGGCCAATCGAAAAGTGTTTCCGTGATCACTGCGCCGGCCAAAAGCGAGCCCAAGACACTTCCCAACACGGTCAATAGCGGAATCAAGGCATTGCGGAGCACATGAACGTAGATCACGATATTCTCACGCAAACCTTTCGATCGCGCTGTTGTAACGAAATCTTCGGACAAAATTTCTAAAACAGAGGTTCGGATCAAGCGTGTAAAAAAGCCCGAGAGACCAACGCCCAAACAGAGCGCTGGCAAAATCAAATCCCACGCGGAAGAGAAACCTGAAACTGCAAACCAGCGTAGTTCGACAGAAAAAAATAAGATTGCCATTGGGGCCAAAACAAATATTGGGATGCTCGCTGCTAGCAGTGCAAAACCCACGCTCATTGCGTCCACCCATTGCCCGGCCCGTCGGGCAGCCGCAATCCCAAGCGGGAGACTGATGCCAAGAGCGATCAGCAGACTAGAAAACGCCAACAAAAGTGTCGGAGGAAAGCGATCCAGAATTAGCTGGAACACCGGCCTTTGATAAACAAGAGACTGGCCCCATGTTCCATCGAAGAGATGGCGCCAGAAGAGAAGATATTGTTCAGGAAGGCTACGGTCGAGCCCCAGCACTCTTCGCAGATTCTCCTGATCCGCAGCATCGGCCGAGTCCCCAAGCATAATGGCTACGGGATCGCCCGGAATGAAATGCAGCAAAAAGAAAACTACGCTCGTTACTCCGAAGACGACTGGTATCGATTGCAAAATTCGTCGCCAGAGAAATCCGCTCATCTGCGGCTTATATTACTCTAACTTCACCGTGAATTTTACCAGGAAGTGGGGCCCGTTGTTCGGAGCTCAGAAGCACAACGGAATCTCTAATTTCTAATTCTCCGTGTTCCGTTTTTGTGACGATCTGGCCCTTAGTGTGGATCAATGAGGCGTGAGGTCCCAGAGAAAAGGGCCCGAGCTCACGAATGCTTGACGAAGTCTCGTTTTCTACCAAAACCGCTGGTGAGTAATAGCGGTGACTTTTTAGATGTTGGCTACGTGATAGAACCCAGATGCCAGGCTCGATCTCGCGAATCCTCGGATAGCGTGCTCGAAGGACTTCGGGCCAGATTTGATTCGCTGACATGGAATCCAAAATATAGCGTTGCGCTTCTAACAAAAACTCCGTGTTGGTCATGTCGAACCAAAAATCCGTAGCGCTGTCCTGCTTGAAAAATTCGATGCCTTTGAAGGAAAGCCCAGTGTCGATGAGCGGGCGATAAATGCCATTGAAAAGATCACATTCACAAACTTCTAAGGAAAGGCGGGAGAGCTCTTGAATTGCTTTAGGAGAAAGATAGTGGACTCCCAAAAAATGCGCTGCTGTTGCGTTGCTGGCCGGGGCGCGGGGACCAATTCCCATATAATTAAGCTCTCTTTGCTCAAGCCAGAGTGCTTTGTATTTCGCCAGATGGTCTTTCTTAAAAGAAACTGCGAGCGTAGATCCTTCCGGCTGCTTTAAAAGCTCCGTAAGATCAAAGTTTGCAAGAGTGTCTCCGTTCTGGAGCAAGAGGCCAGAGTCTTCGAAGAGGTCGGCGTGATCTTTCAGAATCTTCAATATCGCACCGCCGGTCCCAAGGATCTTTGGGTTCTCGACCGACATTCTGAGTTCCATTTTTGGAAACAGCGCTTGCCAACTTTGAATGGCCTCCGAAATTTTGTCGGCCAAATAATGCGCGTTCACGACTACTTTTGTGACGCCCAATTCTTGAAGTTTGTTGATCGCGAAAAAAAGTGGCTCCACGCCGGCGACCGGAATCAAGGGCTTTGGACAGACTTCTGTGCTGGGTCGAAGGCGCGTGCCAAATCCGGCGGCTAAAATGACCCCTGTTACGGACATGGGATCCATTATACCTGGACTTTTTCGATGTAACGCGGCAGGAGAGTCAAAAGTTCCGCCTCTGAGGAATCGAGGACGCGAAAAATTTTCAAATTCTGCAATGACTCTAGGCTTCGCTCCAGTGCTGGTTTTATCCAGGGTAGATAGTCACGACGCCCTTTTGTGTTCAAAAAACTGGCGTAACTTCCCGCTGCCTTCAAAAGGCGCTGGAGTTTCATGCGTTCGAGTTCGATCTTCCAAGAATAAATTCCCTTTGTCTTCTCTTCTAGCGCTTTCGCAACCACAGAAGCACCCGCTTCCTGGCTCTGGCTATAGCGTAGTAGCATCTGCCGCCAGTATTTAAGATGAGCATCCCGATCTTCAATGCTGATTGCTGCGTAGGGATCCCAGAGCAGGGAAACAAGATCATAAGTTATGGGCCCCATTCGAGCGTCCTGGAAATCAATTACGTATACCGTGTCATTGTGTAGCATTAAATTTCGGCAGTGGTAATCGCGGTGACAGAAGAATCGTGGCCGATTTGCTAAATAAACTGTGTTGAATTCAACTAGGGAAAGAAAGCGGCTGGAGTTTTCCTTGAGGTAGGTCTCGACGAGGTGTGTCCCCGTATGCTTCATCTCAAAATTGAGTTTTTCAAAATCGAAAGCCCAGGAGAAATGTGGACCCTGATATTGAGCAAAGTGCCCAGTGGATTCACCCTGAGCCACTCCACAGATCATTTTGCCAATCCAATCGATCGCGGTGCGATAGCGCTGCGCTGTTGGCTCCATAGAAAGAGTTTGATCGCCCAGGTCTTCCATCAAAATCCAGCCACGACTTGGATCCGTTGCTAAAACCTTCGGAGCAGGGATTCCGAGTTCTGCAAAGAGTTCCGCGGCACGGATGTAGGGGTGTTTTTCCAGCTGCTCACGCGTGAAGGGCTCTGTCCATTGCAAAATCCGTGAGCTATTTCCCTGAAAGAGGCGAAAGTAGCGACGTGTCGAAGCATCGCCGGCAAGTTGAGTGCTTTCAATATCTTCGCGCGTGTCAAAAAAATCTCGAAACTCTCCCTTCAAAGAATTGACGTCTAGAGAGCCGCAGTTAGCCGCCACGTGCATTTACCTACCCCCGTTCGAGTTATAGTCTATATCTAGCTTTGGCAAAAAAATAGTGAGTCTAGTAATAGGGAGAAATGTCTTTTATGAAAAAGTCGCCATACATTCTTTTCAGTTGGGTGCCGGCATTTCTTTTTTCGCAGTCCGCAATAGCGACGTCGCCAGACCCATTAGCGGCTACGGGTTCCGCTCCTGCCGCACGAGTGAGTGAAAATGTTTTGGGCAAGTATGTCATCGACCCGGCAACCATTTCTCAATCACTTTTGTTTGATCAGGACTTTGATAAGCAGAAGATTCGCCCCGCTCCGATCCTGGCCCTAGCGAAAAAAAGCGAAAAAGCTTTGCAGAAAGCGCCGCCGCGCCAGAGATCAACTGAGATCTTGGCAAAATACTTTGACGAAGGAAAGTTAGATTATTCTTCGATCTGGAGTCAGCCGCCTCAGTATCCGCGTACACTTGCTAAGGGCGATCTCATGTTGGGACCTGTGGATAAAATTGTGGTGCCCGTTGATCATCGCGTCGACGAAATTTTTCATAAAGAAGCAAGCAGCGTTAAAGTCGCAGCGGCTGTAGTCTCAAAAGAAATTACGGAATCACCGAAACCCGTTGCCGTCTCTGTCAATCTTCCAGAGAATCTCTATCGACCAGGCGGACTTGAACTTCTCTTGGTTGATGAAGAAAGTTTCCTGGAGAAAAAGCCCAAGGTGGTGACTTCGGCGACGGTTCATTGGGCGCACGCGAATTCGGGCATTAGTTCCGCATCTAATTCTTCAGGACGGGTTCTGCCCCCCAATAATCTTTTTGCTTCGGCTCGTTTTGTGGTTATCGCAGAAGGTTATTTGCCGGCGATTGGTTATGCCATTCGAAATATGATTACGCCGGTAATTTTGGTTAAGGAAAAGCGCTTAGGTCCTGTTTTGAAATCACTCGCAGTAAGTCCGGTCCCCGGTCGATCCATCGTATGGGGTAAGCTTGTTAGTGCGGCCATGGAGGCACGGGGGGATATTACGATCGAAAGCTCGTCGCCCGATATCAAGGCTCACTACAGCCTGGGAAGTTACGGACTCTTTCACAAAGGTGCCAAGGTTGCAGGGCCTCAGGGGGATTTTCTACTTTCGAATCTTCCGCATGAACTTCATTATCTTTTACCCGCTGAAAATATCAGCGGAGAAATTTCTGATCTTCCTCCGGCGCTTTTGAATCTAGCAGGTCTGGGTCCCGTGGCTACGACCACGATGGTCGATGCCAAACCAACGAGTATCAGAACACAGGTCGCCGATGGTTTGAGTCTCGAAAAACCTGCAACTGCGGTTTACGCGACCATTGGCGGTCAGCGGGGAATGTTCACAGCTGATGATGAAGGATTCGTTGATTTAAAAAACCTTCCTCTCCGCAATCAAATTGATTTACTGGAAATACGAGCTTCTGGTTATTTGAAAAATTGGGTGAATGCGCCGGCTGAAAACGGAAGTTTTCCTGACTTGATTTCCCTCTTCAATCGGGCCCAATTGAATGAACTATTGGATGGTTCTGGTGTCATGCTACAGCAGGCAAATCCAGTGATTCTGGGACAGTTGCGCCCCGAAATATTCGCCAGCCGTTACACAGTCGAACTCTTGGATGTTTTCGGAAGTCCTCCCGACGGCGCAAACGTCGTTTATTTTGACAGCAACAATCGTCCAAATTCAAGGGCCGAAGCAACTGATGTTGCCATGCAAACATTTGCGGTCGTCAATTTGCCCGCGGGAGAATACCATTTGCTACTGAGAGACGCGGAAAGCCAGAGACTGGTTTCCATGCAGCTTGTTCGTTGTGCGGATGGTGTTATTAGCCAAGTGCAGTTCTAATTTAACGGCTGACGACGAATTTATTGCTCAACTGATTTTTCGAAATTTCTTAAAGCCAACGCTGCCGAAATGTATCCGCGTCGAACTATGCGCTCGGTATGTTTTCGTTTAAGTGAAAAATGGGGCATTAAAAATGCTTCGTGATCCGTCGGTCTCGGATGAATATAAATGTAATCGACTTCAGGATAGTAGGTCATTCGGTTTTCAAGCCGTGCGATCAACTCATCACGCAGTTTTTTGCTCAGCTCATTTTCAGAGAAAAAATCTGAAACCTCGTCCAATAAAGATTTCTCTAATTTTCGATAGCCGCGGGCAGCCTGAATTTTCTGTTCGATCGATTGATAGATTGCCTGGAGAGTTACTTGCTCAATCCCCTTCTCGGCAAGGTTCACGCGCTTATTTGTGAGAGAGAGCGGTTGATGAGTGTAGCTGCAAATAATCAAATCACAGCCGGAGTCTCGGCCAACGTGCGAACTGAGAGGTTCGCGAATTTCACCATCGAAAAATTCCGTGGCTTCACCGTCGATATTCAGCGTGTAGGGATGATAGAGCGGCGGCAGTGCCATAGAGGCACCGCAAGCATCAGAGACAGAAACATCGTTTCGGTATTCTAGAAATGGATCATCGGAGATCGAACGGTATCGCGAGAACACGACTTTCCGCGAACGATTAACTTCGGTGGCAACAATGAAGAGATCCGCTACTAGATCGGAGAATCGCTCGGTTTGTAAAACATGGGCACGCAAGTAACTGACGATGCCGTCTGTGGAGAAGGGGCTTGGCAGGCTGCGATCGCGAATTAATCGATACAATATTTGCGGCGAGTCCAATAGATCGAGTGGCTTTCTCAGGCGAGGCGAGAGCATTTCCCAGTATTTAAGGCCCGGAATTCCAGTTTCCGCTTTGGGATCAGCCCGGAAGGAGGCAAGAAGATCTTTGAGTTTTCGACCCTGGGCGAGATAGGTTGTTACTAGCGACCCTGCCGAAGAGCCCACGTAAACTTGAACGGCCTTCGAGGGATTTAACTGATATCCAGTTAGCTGATCGGCCTCTACCCCGCTTTGAAAGCGAAAGCCGTCGTGTTCTAGCGCCATTGCGACACCGACGTGATAGGCCGCCGCTTTGACTGCCCCCCCACTACAAATGAAGGCAACACGCTTTTTATTGCTCAGGCTCACGCGCACGATTTTTTTATTCTAAATCTGCTTTCGGAGTTTTACAGCGCCAGAGGAAGAGTTAATATACGAAGTGTGGAAAATTTGACTGGTTGGATAGATCTAAATGATTACGCTGAGAAATACGGGGTCTCCGTTTCGACGCTGAGGCGTCGTGTGCGGTCTCGAACAATTCCTTTTAAGCTCTTTAAGGGGCGCTACTGGCTCGAAGATAACGAAACTGTTTTGGATCATGCTCCGCTCTTCTCGCGGCAGGAATCTGCGAGTTCTGGAATCCCGACCCAAATCGTGCGCATGGCCGGGGGATCTTCTGAAGAGATCGATCGACTTCGCGAAGAGAACAAGGGACTCCGCTCCGAAATTGATGAGCTGAAAACTCTCGTTAAAATTCTCGAGGCCGAAGTGGGTGCTAAACCTGCCGAATGAGCCCGGAAACGAGCAGTCCTCAGGAAGTCTTTGATCAGGCCATCGTTGCATACAATGCCAAGAATTATGAAGAAGCCATTGGACTTTTTAAAGCCATACGAGATCAGGGTTTAAGCTCTGCGGACTTGGAACTAAATCTTTCGAAAGCGTATCTAAAAAATAACCGTCCCGGAGAGGCAATCCTTCACGCCGAGCGCGGAGTATTTCTGAGTCGATGGGATTCAAAAGCGCGCGAAGATCTTGCCTTCATTCAAAAGGCTTTACCGGCCGGTTATGGCCAAAATCTCGATCATCCGGCGGAAATTTCCTGGAAAATGCATTCCTATATTCGCGGTGGTGAGGCGTTATTTATAGGCCTTTTGTTGATCCTCTTCGGCTTGTCGAACGCCATGTTGCGGAGCAATTTTCGAGGTCGGATCAGCATGTCTCTGATCACGGGCGGCGGATTTCTTTTGATATGGGCGTTAGCCACCGTGCCTTCGAAACTTTTAGGAACTGTTGTTACGGAAGCAGAGCTACGCTCGACCCCCATCCTTTCAGCGGAATCAGTGATGAAGCTCCCGATCGGAACTCGTCTTCGGGTGCGCCAGGAAGCCGGAAATTTTGTTGAGGTCGAACGCCCCAATTCTTTTCGTGGCTGGGTCCCAAAAGAAAATATTGCGCGGTTAATTGACCCTAAATAACTTTAGGTCGCGCGTTCACCGAACAAAGTAGTTCCTACGCGAATCCAATCAGCGCCTTCCTCGATGGCGATCCGATAATCAGAACTTGTTCCCATATTCAGAAATCCTCGTGGAAAGAATCGATCACGTAGGCCGCGCAGTTCCTGAAATTCCGCGCGCAGGGCCTTTTCTCCGCTTTCTTCTAGTGGTGAGGGAAGGCACATGAACCCCAGGATTTTAGTCTCGATGCCAAGGCGAGCGCAGAGCTCTAGTGCCTCGGAAATCTTTTCCGGAGGGAAACCATTTTTTTGTACCTCGCGAGAGATGTTGATCTGCAGAAAGAAGCGAGGCATTTCTTCGGCCGAACGCGCGAGATTTTCGATTTCCTTTAGGCGCCCAACGGTATGAATCACGGAAAAATGCTGCGCAACTTCCACGATCTTCCGAGATTGTAGGCGTCCAATGAAATGCCACTCCAATTTTTTTTCTTTGAGGTGACTCATCTTTTCCAGTGCTTCGTCTAAATAACTTTCCGCCAAGATACGCGGGAATTTTGGGACTTTTAATGCGTCTTCAATGCATTGAATACTTTGTGCCTTGCTGACGGGAATAATTTGAATCTTTTTGCTGAATTTTTTCTCAAGCCGCGAAACCTCTTCATAAAGAGTGGACCAGGCCTTTGCGATCTGGAGCTCTGACATAAGCTTATTCTCGCGCCAGAAGTTTTTCTGTCAAAGTGCGGAGTTCCCGAACCGGAAGTCCGATGATGTTTGAATAGGAGCCCTGAACTTCGCTGACGAGTTGAAGCCCGCGCGCCTGAAAACCGTAGCTTCCTGCCTTATCCATCGGCTCGCCGGAGCGAATGTAATTTCGAATTTCGCTGGACGTGAGTTTTTTAAAGACGACAATGCTCTCCACTATTTCGGTAATAGACTTCCAACCTGATTCCAAATAGCGGCCCAGTTGGAGTCCTGTGAGTACTTTGTGCTTTTTCCCGGAAAGCTTCGCCAGCATTCTGGAGGCATCGGCGGAGTTTAGCGGTTTTCCCAGAACCTCATTTCCCAAAACGACAATTGTGTCAGCAACCAGCAGGAGGGCTCCCGACTTTGGCCCGTGGACGCAGTCTTTTCCGCCATCAAATTTTACTTGAAGGCAGTTTCTAAGATAGCTTTCGGGACTTTGACCGGATTGCCAACGAGGTTCGTCGACATCGGCGTCCAAAATAGCAATATTTTCAAAAACTTGTGAAATCAGCTCGCGTCGTCTTGGGGATTTTGAGGCGAGAAATACCTTGTTTTCAGCATGCATTTTTGGTATATTTTGTCGGCTCTAGAAATAAATCCACGACCTACCCTAGTGTCTCACCTTTAATGCGAACCCTAATGTTCGCCCAAAAAAGCGGAGAGCCCAAGGGAGGGCGAAAGGTTCATTACCCTCGGTTCTATTTCTTGAGCAGGGCAAACCCAGGGAAGCCCAGCTAGATTTTGACTACACCGCCTTCCCGACGGGTGCAAGAGGGTCCTTTGTTCGCCCAAGGAATGGGTGCATGAAAGGGAGCCTGGAGATTGCGGCCCTATTTCTCTATGGATGGAGGTCCAAGCTTTGGCCATTTTTAAAGTTGGAGACAACGCAGTTTATCCCTCACACGGTGTTGGAGTCGTTCGAGGTGTTCAGGAAAAGGACATCGGCGGAAGGAAGAAGTATTTCTACATTCTTCAGCTCATCGAAAACGGCAGCACTATTTTGATTCCCACAGATAAAGTCAAAGACGTCGGCTTAAGGTCGATCATCGCCAAAAAAGACGTGCCCAAGATTTATCGCATTTTGAAGACCAAGGAAGTCGCAGTTGATAACCAGACCTGGAATCGTCGTTACCGCGAATACATGGAAAAGATCAAAACGGGTAGCGTTTATGAAATCGCCGAGGTCATGCGTGACCTCTATCGATTGAAGCATGAAAAAGACCTGAGTTTTGGCGAGCGCAAGATGCTGGACACCGCGAAGAGCCTTCTGATTAAGGAGCTTTCCCTGGCGCAGCAAATTCGCGAAGACATTGTCGAAACCGAGATCAAAGAAATTTTCGGAGACGCAACCGCAATGGCCTAAGGCCAGGCGAATCGCTTCTTCAGTTCACTTTTAAACCCGGATCCCCGAAAGGGAGTCCGGGTTTTTCCTTTTCAAGAGGTGTCGAAGGCCGCGTCTATCTCCGCACTCTCATCTCGTGTTCACTTGCTAGATGGCGACTCTGCCCTTAGGATTTTTAGATGGCCGCAGAAATTCGCCTGACGAATACCCTTACTGGGAAAAAAGAAGTCTTCCGGCCGCGCGGTGGCCATGGTGCCCCCGTTAGGATCTATCTCTGTGGACCGACCGTCTATGGCTATGCCCATGTTGGCAATGCGCGCACGGCATTGATGGGCGATTTGCTTCATCGAGTTTTGAAGCTTGCAGGTTACAAGGTCGAATTCGCTCGTAACATCACCGACATCGACGACAAAATCATTAAAGTCGCACACGAGACCGGATCTCCCTGGGATCAGGTGGCGAAAACATTCGAAGACGCTTATCTGGCCGACATGAAAAATCTCTGCGTGCACGAACCCAGTCATACTCCCCATGCGACGGAACACGTCGCAGATATTGTCTCTATGATTTCCGGCTTAATTGAAAAGGGCTTTGCCTATCCGGCGGACACGCCTTTTGGTGCAGACGTCTATTTCCGCGTGAAGTCTTTCAAGACCTACGGACGTCTCTCGCGAAAAAATGTGGATGACTTGTTAGCAGGCGCCCGTATCGAAGTCGGGGAAGCGAAGGAAGATCCCCTGGATTTTGCATTGTGGAAAGCCGCAAAACCGGGCGAGCCGTCGTGGGATAGCCCCTGGGGGAAAGGCCGCCCCGGCTGGCACATTGAATGTTCGGCGATGATCCATGCCTTGTTTGATAATGCCATCGACATTCATATGGGTGGCTTGGATTTGATATTTCCCCATCACGAAAATGAAATCGCACAGAGCGAGGCATTTTCGAATGCACAATTGGCCACCTATTGGGTGCACGGCGGTTTGCTGACGTTCGGCAAAGAAAAGATGTCGAAGTCTCTGGGTAATATTGTTCAGACGAAAGATTTCATCGAAAACTTCGGTGCTGAGACTTATCGGTTGATGTGTTTGCAGCACCACTATCGCGGGCCCATGGATTTCAGTGACGAAGTGATTTTGCGGACCGAATCTCTTTTAGAGCGTTTGTATTTGGCGAAAATGCGCTTCGAGGATTCGAAGTCCGCATCTGTGCCGCCGGATTGCCCGCCGGAAGTGCGGAATATCCAGGAACAGATGCGCGCGGCCCTCTTTGATGACTTTAATGCGGCCAAGGCTTTGGGTTTTGCGCTCAAAGGGCTTCGCATGTGTTTTAAAGAAGAAAATGCAGGTCTGTGGCGGGTCTGGGGCGAAGAAACTTTGCCGCTATTTGCAGAGGTTTTCGACATCGTCAGCGGCGATCCGAAGACGCGGCGACGTCAGATGCGCGCCCGACGCCTAAAACGGGTGGGTCTGAGCGAAGAGCAGGCCCAGGAAATCGAGCGCCGTCTAGAGGCGCGCGAGCAATTTCGAAAAGAGAAGGATTTCGCCGCAAGCGACCGCATGCGCGCCGAAATCGAGGCCAGCGGCATCCTGGTCATGGATGGTCCAGATGGCGCATGCTGGACCGTAAAAGAGAAGACTTGAAAAGCCCCTTAATTCCGGGCAGATTCACACCGTCGCGTAAAAGAGTGGTGACTGTAGTTCAGTTGGTTAGAACGCTAGATTGTGATTCTAGAGGTCGCGGGTTCGACCCCCGTCAGTCACCCCATTCTTTTCAAGCCAAAAACGGCAAAACTAATACAACCAAATAAATTCAAACAGGTGGCCCTTTCGTCCCTGTTGATCTCACTACTCTGCAAAAACACTTGGAATCACCAGACGTCACAGACTTTGGCGTGAGCTAGGCGGAGTTTTGGCGGAGGAAATTTCAAAGCACCTAGACTGTTTACTGCCTATCCGAGTCGTTGGGGGCGGTAGTTTTCCCGCGATGCAGAATCTCTGATTGGAGATTCATGACATCCAATTAGAGATTATCGACCAGGAACCTGATCTATGTCGCAAACTGAGAGGGATCATGTTGTTGGGGAAAACTATCACGGCTCTTTGTAAGGAACGAGGCCTATCGCTCGCCGCTTTGGCTCGAAAATCAGGAGTTCCGCCGCAAACGGTGCATCATTGGGTTACGGGGCGTCGATCAGTTAATCCGGCCCAACTGAAAAAAGTCGCTTCCGTTCTGGAGGTTTCGATCCACTTTCTAATTTTTGGAGAGGCAGATCCATATGAGGTACCTTTTCAAGAGGTTCTCAAGGAGATTTTTAGCGGAGATGTTCGTGTAACTCTTCACCGAATCGAGAAAAAAAGGAAATGACTCTTATGAAAAGGCTTACGCTTTCTATATCGGTTCTGCTAACTGCATGTACTTCTCTGATGGCCGCAGATGAGTATAAGGACTATTGGAAGCTAACCGAAGCGGTGACAAGATTGGCTGAGGCGGGGAAATTCTCCGATGCACGAACCGCGGCCCAAGTTGTAACAATCCATAAAAAATGGTGCGTAGGGGATCATGGAGACTATTGTACCTCGGTAGTTCGCGATCCGGCTAAGATCTTTAGCGGAATTGATTCGGCGGAAAAATGCTACAGCTTAATTCAAGATTGTTCGGCGAAGAGTTTGACTGTTCAAAGGGCGAAAACTTGTGATGAGACCTTGATTAACGTCTGTAAATTTGAAGGGCTGTCCTACAGTAAATTTTTTGATGAGACGCCCCGGAAGCTTACGGAATCAATTGCAACTCGCGGCACAGAATTTTCTTTCGGGCCGCAAGACTCGAGTGGAGTGGCTCGTGAGTTAGCGGAAAAGCAGGAACAGTGCAGAAAAAGTTATGGCTGGAGCTATGACATTCTTGTTCA
>CAZWNW010000012.1:0-87991 GCA_964636255.1 uncultured Bacteriovoracaceae bacterium
AAGCAAGCCGTTCATCTTTGTAAACCTGTTTCCGCTCGTAGATTCGACGAACTGTCGAGGGGTGCCATCGGCCTCTGCCTGAGGGACATCTAATCCCGCGATTGTGAAGCCAGTTATTGATTTTTTGATACGACCACCCTGAGTCACGCTTTCGCAGGATAGAACTGATAATCATTTGCTCTCTGACGTGCTGAACTCGGGCACCGTTCTCAAGTTTGATGCCGTATTGAACCCAGCCTGATTCTCTTGGTTCAATTGCAAAACCGTAGCGTCTAAGAGCGGCGTTTATTGTTGAATGACCGCACCCAATGAGGACGGCAATCTGCCTCGCAGAGAGCCCTTCAATGGTGTATTTTTGATTGAGGAAGTTTTTGTTCCGAAAAAGCGGGCTTGTTGAAACTGTTGATTTTATTGTAAGGTGCATTGAGGACAGGTTGAAAAAGTCATTGGGGAATCTGTCCACCAAATTCGAAGGGTTCGATGGAGAAGACTTGGGGGGTTTTCCCCATTAACGAGGCCTCAATTCTAACCTCGCATATCTTCATCTGCACGATAGCGATAGAGAAACTGGCAAGCTTCTTGCTGGGGCATCAGGCTAAGCGATGAAATCACAGTGAAACCTAAAACACTTGCAATCTATATCGTTATACGATATAGTAATAATATCCCTCTAGGTGATCTGTGATTAAGAGCTTTGGAAACAAACTCGCACGGGACATCTGGGACGGCGAATCTGGTAAAGAAGTGAGAGGCTTTCCCTCCCACCTTATTCGTCAGGCAGAGCGTAAGCTGGATTTATTAAACGGTGCTGCAAAACTGGGGGATCTAAAAATTCCTCCGGGAAATCGCCTTCACCCACTAAAGGGAGATCTTGAAGGCTTTCATAGCATCAGTATCAATGACCAGTGGAGAGTGATTTTTAGATTGAGCGAGGGTCATGCCCATGACGTTGAGATCATCGACTATCACTAAGGAGAAACGAGTGACTAAGTTACCTAAAAATCGAGCCCCAACCCACCCCGGCGAGATGCTCGAACTGGAGTTTTTAGAACCCATGGGGATTTCCCAGTCGAAGTTTGCTCGTCACCTTGGATGGACTCACGCCAAAGTGAATGAGCTCATTCGGGGGAAACGTGGCATTACTCCAGAATCGGCGCTCTGCCTTGCAGATGCTCTGGGGACCAGCGCTGAACTTTGGCTCAATCTTCAACGTGATTTTGATCTATGGCACGCTGAACGCGAACACAAAGCGGTGAAGCCGCTAAAAAAAGTCGCCTCGTAGTTAAACGTCGTTAAATGTAGTTAAGCGTCAGCCCTAATTGAGTTTTCCCTAGGGGAAATGAAGGCAGCAGAGGTTTAATAATAACTTTGTCCGCCTCCACCAATTAGGATTTCAAGACGATCCGCTTCTTCGGTTCCTAGAGTTCCACACTAGCTACAGAGTATATGGAAATAAGATAACAATAGCTTCAAGTTTTTAACAACATTTGCGAAACATAGAATGCTATTTAGAGCTTCAGGAGCTTTGAGGAGTGAGATAGCTCCGGGAGTTATAGCAAAGAATAGGAAGAGTAAAGCCAGTTTCTTGACGGCTTTATATGGTTTTGGGCGGAAGTCGGAATCAGTAAGTGGGTCTAGGAGTCGAGTTTTAGGGCTTGGATTGAACAATAAGCTGGTATGGCTCTAAGAATTCGCTCCGGTGGCGGGTTTTAGAGAATTTCCGGCGAGTGGCGCCATTGGGCTTTGAACCCGCGCTTAGATTTGAGAGTAGTCGTCGAAGCCTGTGGACTGATCCCACAAATTTTCTTGGATGGCGATGGTGCTCTTATTGATGGGCGGTGGCCGAGGCGGCATTCCGAGGTGTCTTAGAATTCCCTCGATAGCCGATGCGTTCATGACAGCGGCGATGATTTTCATTTGCCCGCCACAGTGGTCGCAACTTTCGGTGTCGATTGCGAAAACGCGACTTAAGAGCCTGGCCCATGACATGCGCTTTGGCTTGACCGGGGATTTAGCGCTATCTTCGCAATCGCTGTCTTTATTTTCAACGTCTTCTATTTTTTCAGGAACCACAAAACTTCGCCACTTGGAGTGCGGTGCAAGGATTCCATGGAAGCGCGTGAGGTGAATGCGCGGCGGGGGAACGAGGGCCGCAAGTTTTTCAAGGAACTCCAGTGGCGAAAACACCACATGAGTGGTCCCATCGGTCCACGGCTTCTTGAGGCGGTAGTGGATATCACCATTTTCCACTTCCGATAACCGCTCTTCGCTAACAGCAGGCCTTGCGGTGTAGCGCACAAGTTGCTCGAGGCGTGCCTTGTTGGTACTCCAGCAGCTCACTCCGGCATGAAGCGAAAACCCAGCATGGGTCGCAACGAGTGGCCCGGTGATTTGGGCTTCGCCATCGTTGATGTCGACCTCGAGTTCCTCGATGAGTCGGCGAATGCGTTGACCTCGGTGGTGACCAAGAGCGATTTTGTTTTGAGTGCTTGCGGCTTGAATACCCGCTAGTGGGTCGTCATCAGATTTCGCGATGAGATTGTGCCCATGATCATCTTGTTCCAAGAGCGCCATTCGTTTTAGAATTTTGAGAGTTCCATGAACGATCATTTCCACGCATGCGGCGACTTGCTCGTTTGAGGGGTTCGAGGCTGCATGGAAGGCGACTTTTGCTTCGTCTGTTGATTCCCCGACAGATACTTCCCAAGCTCCCTGAACATGGAGCATGTGGAAGTGGACGTTTAGATTCACGTGCCCACCAAAGCGTTGGATGAGTGTGACGGCACCTGCTTCGAGGTTGTTTAGATTTTTAGCTGCGAGCGATTCCTTAATCGAAGTTGCGATTGTCTTGTTCACATGTCGCAAGATCTTTCCCTGAAGTTTGGAGTTTCTTGCACACAAGAAGCGAAGAGGCACTGGCATTGAGAGCACCCACTGACGTATGATCGCGGATTTTGGAAAGACGTTGTCACTTAAGTGACTTGCTGTTTCACTCATCCGACGCGCGCCACACGAGCCGCAGAAGCCGCGTTTTTTGCAGCTAAAGGCAACGAGTCGTTCACGCCTGCAGTCATCACAGCGTAGGCGCAAGAAGCCATAGGCCAGCACTCCGCACTTAAGATAGGCATCGAATTCCTTGCGAACATGAGCAGGGAGCGGCTTCCCCTCCATCGCACACAGATCTTCGAACGAGCGCAGGTTTTCGCGCACCACTTTGTAGAGCAGTGTCGATTCCGGACTTCGACGGCTGTAGTTTGTTCCAGACCACGCAAAGTTTCGTTGGCCTTGGGAAAAATTCGAGCCTTGGATGGGCGGCGCCATAGCCACTGGGCCGTGCAATCACAGGGCCACGCTGGTTTTGCATCGATTTCAGCTGCTTAGAGTTACTCCGCCGCGATTTCTAGGTGGATCGGTCCGCTGTTCATTTGTCTAATGATATTAAAGCCCCGGCTGTCACTTAATGCCGAAGTATCGTGAATCTTCGAGCCTGACTCTGATTTGAAATGCACCCATTTCCGATGGGCTCCATGAAATCCGTGGCGATTTCCGATTAGTCCCAAATTCGAAACTTTTCTTGGTATCAAATTTAAAACTTTGGTCCCATTGGCGGAACCCTGAGTTTCATTTTTAGGACCTCAACTTTTTCCGATATTATTCAATTATTTCAATAAGTAATCATCGACTTCTTCATTCCAGAGCTAGCCCTGCTCCGAGTTGGCACGGCCTTGCAACTATAGAAGTGTCCGGCGCGAAAATAAATCTCCGCCGGATCACGGAGGTTGCCTATGAACGGAATGAACTGTCCTCGATGTGGGGATCACAAACTAGAAATACTGAAATCCTATTCCTACTGCTGGGAATGCGGATATTCGCCTGGCGATGAACATTCGTTTGTCGCACCGATAAATCTCAGAAAACTGCTGGCGGATTCAGCAAACGATGAAAAGCCCAAATCAGATTTGGAGCGTGCCTCGTGAAAGCACACTTCGACTGCCTCGATTTTTGGCATTGGTCGCATGGCAAGCACTACAACTTTAGCGACTTTGTTGTGCCACCGGAAACGGTGCTCTTGCCCCCCGATCTGGAAACTCTAATCGATGAGCATCAAGACTTAGGGGAGAGAAATCATGCGATATTGGATTCCTGAAACCTATAAAGCTCTAAACCTTTTAATGAAGAGGCAGCGGCCAGCGGTGAGACTGAACCCCCATCTTCATCGCGAACTGGAAGTCGATCAAAACTTCTCCAAAGAATCTCGCGACGCGAAGCTTGCACTCAAAGAGCGCCGCGAATCGTTAAGAAATTGGAAAGCAATTCATGGGCATTACTGAAGCTCTCTACAGCTTTGAATGCCCGCGCTGCGGCAGGCTTTCGTGTGAGCAGAACGGCATTGAACTTTTTTGTCCGAACTGCCTCTACCACGAAATAGATCACAGCAATTTCCAAATCGGAGATCATGCATCTGTAGCTCCTTCAGATGCAGCGATCTCCGATCTTTGGAGTGAATGCAAAACAGCAACACTAGGAGAATCCATAGAGCAGGTGCCTTCCGATCCTTGGAGATGGAAGCTCTCGCTCAATGACGAAAGGAAATTACGAATGACTGAAGAAGTACAAAATGAGCGTCAAAATTCTTTACCGGTTAAAGAAGCTGCGCCCTACGAGCTTATTGCCTACCCCGACGACTTCAGGGGGACGAGTTGGATCAAACATGGCGTCGCTTGGCCGACCAAGGATGGGAGGCGACTAAAGATCAAGATCTTCATGGATAAACCCCTGCCGGAGAATGGCAAGCTTCTTCTTGTCGAATCACTTCGAGCGGCAGCGCGAACTCGTACAGAGGAATCGCCCTTCTAGGCCTCATACGACGAACTGATCTCAATACAAAAAAGAAAGGAACTCTATGAAATATCCCGCTATGCGGGGTGTGGGGTTGGCTGCGCTTTGCGCAGCCGCCCTCATGCCCTTTTCAGCCCATGCCTCGGTCGAATCGAGTCTCATGGGCCTAAAAACGACGCTGCTATCGGGCGTCCTTCCGGTTCTTGCGGTCATGGCATTGGGCTTTGCCGCATTTCAGTTCTTCACCGGAAATCCAAATGCAAAGCAACACTTAATCTACGCCGTCGTGGGCTCGGTGATTCTTTTCGGCGCTCAAAGCATCGTAGATCTTTTGAGCCGAGTTGTGAGGTGAGGCATGCAGAGCAATCCAACTTGCCATCTTAGACGCTCGGAACTGTGGGGCTTTGAAGTCTCCCACATCGTTGTGAGCTTTACCGTGATGATGCTTACAAACCTCATTTGCTCGGCCCTAAAGCTCCCCGTGATCGCGTCTTGGATTGTGGGACTTGGGTGCTTGGGATTGCTCCGACTTCTTTCACTCGGGAAGAAGGCGGGGCACCTGGGATTTGTGGCACATTATCTAACACGTCCACGGCTCTACCTGGGCGGTACCCTTCGGCCCGCCAGAAAGGAGCACACCTAGTGCTTAAAGAAAACTCGCTATCGCTAACAAGCGATCTAATATCGGCCGTCTGGATTACAGATGGCGAGCTAATCAAGGTCGACAAAAAGAAGCTCAAGTATCTGATCCTAAGCCCGCTTCCGGCAAACACCGTTGAGCTTGGCTTTCGAGGTCCCCAGAGCGACGGACTTTTCGAGAGGATTAAGGAAGCCATTTCGAAGCTTCCGTCCAATTTCGAGGCGCAAATAATTCTGGATCGGAAGGTTGCATCAAGCTCCGCATGCGATCCCTTGTTTCCGGCCTTCGGTTTGGAAACAAAAATTCACCTTTTTGAGAGTGAGCTGCCTCAAGGGTCTTCGGGCCTTGTACAACTGTGCGAGGACTTGGGCCTTGAGGCTCGTCCCGGCAAAAGAACCGACTACATCACTCTAACCCGCAGGATTCTCGGACAAGATCTTAGCTCCGATTCACTCGTTCTTCCGGATCTCACCTGGGAGGAGGATTATCTCAAATCGAGCCATGCATTTATTAAGGCGGCGAGCCTAACCGATCTTCCACTTTCAACGTGGAACAATGCCTTTGAATCTCTTTTTCAAAGCGCGGACGAGTTTCTCTGCTCACTTAAACTTTCGGTTCCCGACAAAAGCAAGTCGCGAAAAGACTTGGAGGCCAAGCGCCGAGTTTCACACGCGCTCTCAGTGCGTAAGGCCCATGAGCTTTCAGATCTGGAATCGGGCTCGAATCTTACGGCTTCCGAGGAGATTCTGCTTCGTATCACTCAAGGAAAAGAAGCGCTTCTTAATATGAGCCTATCTCTTTTTATGAGCGACGAGGACCTATCGAAACTTGAATCGCGCATTCAGGCCATCGTTTCAGACACCAACGGTTCAACT
This sequence comes from uncultured Bacteriovoracaceae bacterium, assembly GCA_964636255.1. GTDB lineage: Bacteria > Bdellovibrionota > UBA2428 > UBA2428 > UBA2428 > CAXNGS01. The sequence goes on from CAZWNW010000012.1 coordinate 6,355, forward strand.
GGATGCGGATTGTTCATCGAAGGATTAGGGACGCTCCCCACTCTTCGTTCACACATGCCCGGAGCGAAATCACTTTCTGTGCGTGAACTTCCTATGCTCAGTGGAAATCTGGCTCACCTAATGCCATTCGTGCTGGACTATGGGCGCCAACAAGAAGCATCGAGCTTGAAGTTTGTATCCCGCTCGGCCGAAGTATCCCACCTCAATCTCTTCTCGGCCACGACCAACCATAGCTTCAATTCCTTTGTTGCTGGAGCCAGCGGAAGTGGAAAAAGCTTTCTTGTAAACTCGATTCTCGCTGGCTTTCGAGCCGACCACCCCGAGGGAAGTGTTGCGATCTTCGATGTGGGCGGTTCGTACCGAAAACTTGTTCAACATCTGGGTGGAACATCGCTCAATTTGAATCCCAAAACAGCCACAGAGCTCGTTGCCACGAGCCTCAAGCGACTAACGATAGAACCGACGGGATTCTGCAAAACACTCCTAGAAAATATCTGCGGCTCGGGCTCCCACATCACCCACTCGCATCGCGTCGCGATTGAAGATCTACTTCAGACCTGCTCAGGCGCTCCGTTTTCTTTGCGAATTCTCTCGAATGAAGCCGCCGAGAAAAAGGAGCAGGCCTACGAAGACATCGTGCTCTGGTTAAGACCTTATCTTCATTGGGATCATGTTGAATCTGGAGTTCATGCCGAACGTGTTTTGAATGAAAGGGTACGAGCCTTTGACTTCAAGAATCTCGAAGGTGATCCACTGCTACAGCGCCTTGCAATACTAATTCTCACACAAGGGATTTGGGATCGACTCAAGGCAAATACGTCAGGCCCCACGCTCATCATCTTTGACGAGGTTTGGAAGTTCTTTGCTCAGGCAGCAGGCTTTTTAGAAGAAATGTATCGAACCTTTCGTAAATACCGCGCGGGGATTGCCAGCATCACTCAGTCGCTCTCAGATTATGGCGACGATGCCTTTGCTCGGGTCGTTATCACAAACTCCTTCCATCGCATTCTGCTTCAAGGTGCAGCGAGTTCCGAGGTCTTAGAGCGCGTTCTTGACCTGGACGAGTCTGACAGAAAGCGAATCCTGAGCGTGGCATCTATAAAGAACGAATTCTCTGAATTCTGGCTTGGCACACCGAAGTTCTCACAAATCTTGCGACTCTATCCCTCGAAAGAACTCTTTGCGTTGGCCAACTCTGAAAGCATCCAATCCAAGGAGGTTAAGCAATGCGGTTAAAGACAGTAATTCTTGGCATGCTCCTGATGTTTGGAACCACGAAACCTGCTCGCGCTGATCTATGGGGCGCAGACCTTCCTTTGCTTGCGGAGATTGTTGCGAATACTCTCTTCACACTCCACGAAATCAGAAGTCAATCGGAGATGCTTCGTCGCGAACTTCGAGGAATCGATGACAAAATTCATCGCCTGAGGACGATTCAAGAGATCATTGCACCTAATGATTTAGCGACATGGAAAAACCCGCGAGAAGCCCTGCGAAGACTCCAGCGCATCTACTACACGCTCCCACCGGAATTTCGAACCGAGAAATCTGACGAAGTAGAGCGGCGCATAACTCAGGCGATGAGCGTTGCCGGCATTCTCGTTGACTCAGCTAAGCCTGCCTTCGGTTCCGGAAAAGAACTTGAAAAAAAGGGATTGGAGGTTGGTCCCGCCGTTGCAAACAAGATGACCGCATCCGGCGTTGGCACACTCGTCGCCCTACAGAGCCAGAATCAGGTCGCCCAAGCGACAATCATCTCTCTTCTGTCGCAGATGATTATCGAGAGCGGATCAAAGGAGATTACTCGCCTCAACTCTCAGTCTCGGGAGTTTAAGTCGATGGGTTCCGGCCTCACAGGTTTCTCAAAACAGATCAATCTCATGGAGGTGAAACGATGAACCCAGCATTTCCAATTGCTGAAAACTACGAAAAACTCGGACCTATTGTCGAGCGTCTGTATCACCATACGGATCATGTCGCACAGATTGCACTCCTTCCACTTTTTCTTATGTCGGTCGTCATGGCCTACTCGGATGATCTTGGAATTCAGGGCGCCGTTGTTTCGCGACTTAAACGCTTAATCGTTACAATGCTTTTGCTGGCCGCGTTTCCATCGCTCACGGGCTTCATTAAAAATATTGGTCAGGAGATTGCTCTTTCGATTGATAATTTGAATGGCATCGACGCATTTCTAAAGGCAGCTAGCGAAAAGGCATCGAGCTACGGCGTAGGTATAAAATCTCTCCTAGATTTTGGGAACGATCTGATTGTTTCACTACTGGTGTCGGTTTCTTTCGTCGTCCTTTACGTCGCCCGCTACCTGCTCGTTGCCTTCTATCACTTCTACTGGATGATCCTACTTGTGACTGGTCCGTTCATGATTCTTGGCACTCTTTTCGAGAGCACGTCCAATCTTACGAAGAACCTCTTTAAGAGCCTCATGCTAGTAGCAAGTTGGCCTATTGTTTGGTCGATCCTGTCGGCATTCCTCAAGGCACTGCCCTTTCAAGATGCCTACAGCATCGAGGGTGGCTACACAGCCATCGTCATTATGAATCTCATCATCGCGGTAGGCCTTCTTTTCTCGCCATTCATGCTTTCACAGTTTTGTGAAGGCGCAATTGTAGGGATGGGATCGGGTCTAGTTTCGACAGGTGCAAGAGCGGCGACGGCTTTTGTCGGTCCGAAAGCGGCAGCACTTGCCACAAAAATCGGCGACAAGACCTATCCTGTCATCAAGAAGTACGTCCCAATTCGAAAGGCGATCTCTAATGCGACATCGAAGCTCGCATCGAGATCACGACTTGGTGTCGTGGCAATGCTTTTTGCTCCTTATCTGACGCTGGCATCGCCCGTTACAATAAACGTGCGTCCTGGACTCTCTAGCGTTGTGTGTTTTCCAAAGAGCCCGGATTCAATTGCCATCGGTGACGGAAGATTCTTTCAAGCCCAGAAAATCGGAAACAATCTTCTGCTACGTTCGACCGTTCCCGACAAGGAAACGAATCTTCTGATCTTTTCCGGCGGCAATCTTGCCACGAGCTATCGGCTTCAATCGAATCTGATTTTGCCGCATTCGGAAAGCATCGATTGTGAGAAGACGCCCGATCAAAGCAAGGAAGCCAAGAGGTCATACGTGCCCCGAATCCTGAGCACGGCCTTGAAAAACGGACTTCGGGCCGAACTACTTCGAAAGGCATGGGAGTCACCGAAACGAGACTACTTCACGATCCGACTTCGCCTAGTAAATGAATCATCTGCTGTCTGGCGTCCAGACTGGTCGAAGATCATTCTTAAACAAGGCGCCAAAACTTTTTCTCATTCCGGACTAAGCAGTGAGCGACGAGAGCTTCCACCTGGAAGTCGTGTCATCGTCGATGTTCAATTCACAAGGCCCGAGATCGCTCGCAATCGCGGCTTCATCGAGATTCCGTCTAAGGAAGGAAGTCTTGCGCTTCTTGTTGAGAGAGGAGGTAATTAAGTGAAAAAACTTCAGAACTTTAAAAATGATTTGAAGGCGATGTTTAGCTCGCCTCAGACTCCAACTTCACAGAAGCCTTCAATGGACCCCAGACGGATCTGGATTGCTGTCTTCTTTTGCGCAATTCTCATCTTGGGCGGAATTGCCTTTGGGTACCTTTGGCATCTTCAGGGAGACGGTGACAAGGTCGGCGGCGATGGGGGAAATAGAAGTGAAAACGCTCAGGCCTCTGCGCAGGAGGGATCACTCGTTATCCATTTCAAAGAGGGAAGCAGCACTGCCGGCGCACGAGGTTCCGTCAGGCGAGCTTCGAGCGGAACGCTCGTAAGAGTACGGCTCCTTAATAGTCTTGAAACTTTCGACACCGTTCCCGCCTTTGTACAAGTGGTCGATTACGCACTCGGGCAGTCATTTTATGGTTGGACCCTAATAGGTGATGCGACGGGCGACGGAAACGTGAATCGGGTCAAGATAGGCTTTCAAATGGCTAGAAGCCCCAACGGAAGTTCAAGCATTGAGCTTTCCGGGCAGGCCCTTAGCCTTGATGGAACACTCGGCGTAAGGGCTGAGAAAGTCGAAGGCATGGCATCTCGCGCCTTGATTGGCGGCGGCAAGTCGGCAGGAAGCGGAATCGCAAAGTCGGTACAGGGGTCGGGAGATCTCTCCAGCATTCTTTTGCGGGCACTACTCACTGGCATTGAAACAGAAATCTCGTCTGATTTGGGCGCAGCCCACAACCGGAGTACGGCTCTGCGCCTGAAGCCTGGCCACGAGTTTTTCGTTCAACTCACCGAGAACTTTTGAGGAGGTATTGTGATTGATGTACCGATTTTTAAAATTGCACTCGTGATGGGCCTTCTTTGGCTTATCGCAGCCGCAATAAAATTTCTTTTTTTCTCGGACCAGTCTGACCTTGAATCCAAGCGACTAGGGATTCTCGAAGGACTCCCGGATGCCGTAAAGTCAAAGCATCCGCTTTCAGCCTATCTTGGCTGGGACCCCGAGCTTAAGACTGCGGTCTATATTCCAGACCAAGTTCGTTTGCGGCATGTTCATGTCATCGGTGCGACAGGTTCGGGAAAGACCGAGAGCGTTCTCCTTAATCTCATCGACCAGGACGCCACGCGCGGGTATCCGATTGTGATACTCGACGCCAAAGGCGACCAGTCATTCGTAGACTTTCTTCGAAAGCATCCTCGGGCCAAGGATCATCTGATTGTTTTTGATCCGGGATCACCCGAGAAGTCGGTTCGCTATAACCCACTTGCGTCAGGACCGCCGACCGAAGCTGCTCTTAGGCTTTTCAACTCAATGACGTGGAGCGAAGAGTTTTACAAAACCCGCTGCCGGGAAATGCTCTTAAGAGTGGTTGCATCGATGGAACGGAAAGGCATCCGGTTAACAATTAAAAAATTACAGGAAGCCTTCGTTTCCGCCAAAGTTCTTGGAGGCTTAGTGAGCAATGAAGACAATCCATTGGATATGAAAGATGCGGAGTACAGCCAGCTTGCGGGCATAGTCGCTCAGATCAACCAGCTCTGTCATGGAAATCTGGGAAAACTAATTGCTGAAGACTCGGCAGAGAATACTCTCGATGTCCGTAAGGCTATTCAAAGTGGAAAAATACTCTACTTTAGACTTCCAGCCCTGGTGGACCCAGAGACTACAAAAACAATGGGGCGTCTTCTAATTGCGGAACTTGCTCAATACGCGGCCGAAGTTCAAGCAGGTGGCCACAGTCCCGTGTTCACGCCGACGTTCTTGGATGAGTTCGGAAGCCTTGCTTGTCCTGCCTTCCTAGAGCTAATCGCAAAGGCTCGATCCGCTGGTCTAGCACTGCACTTCAGCCACCAAAGTATGGGCGATCTCGCAGCAGCCGGGGAAAGTTTCGGAAGTCAGGTAACTGATAACTCCTCGACGAAAATAGTTCTTCGCATCTACGACCCTACTACTGCGGAAACAGTTGCAAAAACATTTGGAACAAAAGGCTCGTCAAAAGAAACTCGCCAACTTGTTAAAGGATCGCTCGGACTGAAAGAAGAAACTGGGGCCATGTCGGTGCGTGACGTGAGGGAGTTTCGAGCCGATCCCGACAAAATTAAATCCCTTCCCACGGGTCACGCGTATGTTCTTATGAACCACGCGCTCCGACCCGAAGGAAGCTCAGGCGACGTGTTCTTCCTAAGTTTTCCACGTCTGCCCAAATATAAAGAGGAGACAAATTAAGATGAAAGCTATCATATGGAGTTTTCCTTTCTTGCTAATGTTGATTTCCGGCTGCGCAACCCGCACGCGCTCCCTCATCTTAGGGGGAGCCGGAGGAGTTGCTATCGGAGGATACACAGGATCAGCAATCTACAGCGGTCCGAATAAGCAGATTCAGACCAGGAATACAGTGCTTGGAGTTGGAATCGGACTCGGTGTTGGATTGCTCACTTCCTACCTTCTGCACGATCATGTTGAGGAACGCATGAGCGCATCACGATATGAGGATGACGAGCGCCTACGCTTTGGTGATCTGCCGCCCAACCCATTCAATCCTGCCAATCAAAGATTTTTTCAAGCTCCCAAGAGCAAGGAGATGCAATGAAAAGACTTCAAGTTCAACTCGAAGATGCGACCTTTGAAAAAATTGAAAACCTTGTTGCCAAATGCAACGACGGTTTCGACGAGGGACACGTGCGTGCTCAAGATGTCATCGAGTGGATGATTCAAACAGCGTCGGGCGATGTTCAGAAAATCCGGGCTCGCTGCATGAGCGTGGGAAAAATCCTCAGAAACGCAAAGATTAAGAATCGAGCTGATCTCAAAGATTTCATAAAAAAACTCGGACTCGTGGAACATCTGCTGGAGGATTCGGAGGTGAGTCGATGAGGCAAGGCTACACTCCTCGACAGGTCGAGATTCTACGGCTGCTTGCGAAGTATGGCATCCTAGGGATCGTCACCATTCGCACACTTTTGAAGGAAGTCGTCACAATGGCACAGCTTCGAGAAACACTCCAGGGTATGGATAAACGCGGACTTGTTTGCCGCGTTCTCTTTAACTCCGGCGGCACCCCCATGAGCTACTGGATGCTCCCTGAGGAGGAATCGGTACAAGGAAAAGCGCTTCAAGCAACCGGCCTCAATGAGAAATTCCTGCGAAGGAAAATTGTTAGATACACTCACGCTCCTCACGAGGGCATTTGCACTCTGGTTCAGGCTTCTCTTGAAAGGCAAATGCCCAAACTTTGGATTGCGCGTGAGGCAACCAGCAGCTTTGACAATCTCCCCTCGCACCTGCTCTCTATCCGCGCGAAGGAAAAAGGTTACAAGCCCGATCTGTGTGTAGGCATTCCCAGCGAGCGGAATGATCCCACTCGTACAACCACATCATTCAGGTGGATTGCCGTGGAGGTTGATCGTAGTTACCGAAGTCACAAGCGACTTGCCCAGCGGCTTAATGTCTACACGAAACACACGGCATTCTCCGGGCTTCTATATCTCATGCCAACCGTGGGAACTCAGGCCATCCTTCAGCGTATCTATGACACTCGGGGAGGCAAGGACACACTTCGGCTTCATGGAACTTCGAACGCATTCCTTGCAATTGCAACTGTGCCGGGGTCTCTTTTTGATGTGAATAAAAAGAGCATTTGGTGTGGCGGGCAGGAGCTTTCGCTTGCAACGTGGCTCTCACTTTTTTCGCTAAAAGATGCAGAGGAAAGAGACCATGCGCTCTCAGGCTTTTCCTGAGTCATGGGGGGTTAACTCTTGCGCTCTTCGAGAATGACTAAGTAACCGGAACAAAAACCGTTTCTCCTCCTGGAAGCCCGGAAATACCCCGGACTCCCAAACCTGACCACTCTCTCTCTACGACTATGTCTACAAGATAGAGTGGTCAGGTTTGGGATGGGGTATGGGTGTGGTGGATAGGAGGAGAAAATAAAAAAAATAATAGGAGTTCAAAATGAACTTTAAATACAAAAAACAAAAATACATAAACGGTCTGAGGCTCGGGATTCTACTAATGGCCGGATGTGGATTGGGTGCCTGTGCTTATGATCCGGCTGAGGTGGTTGAGCGGCGAGTCGAGCCTCAGTCTAAGAGTTCTATTGATCGTTCCGGTGATGAGAATGAGATCCCATTTGATCTCGTTGTTTCGGAACGATTTGTTCTGAAAAATACACCTGAGAAAATACGCCGCCTCACGTTGCTAGAGGGTAGCGTCCTGGTCGCCAACGGCGAAGCTCTAAAGCTCGACATCGAGGAGATCGTCTCATTTGGCGGCATCATCGAAGTTGATCTACCTAATCCCCAGACAATAGGCAGCGCAGGAGGATTTCTTCACATTACTGCGAAGAGTGGGCGCGGCCAGTTTACGATAATTTCTCGCGGGAAAGATGGCGCGAACGGAGCTAAGGGTTCGCCAGGAAGTCGCGGCGCCAAGGGTGGCAATGGACGAAATGCTGTCGTGAAAGTGCGCGCTGATTTCATGGGTGGAATCCTGCACCCAAGGCCTTACTGTCATAGACACCCCACTAATGGTGCTCCAGGCAAAGTGGGGGCTGCCGGGGGACGCGGTTCGAACGGCGGCCCCGGCGCTAACTCCGCTGCCGTCCTCTTTGAGCTAGAAAATCCAACAGGCTTTCAAGTTTCAACCGATGTAATTCCCGGAAAAGGTGGTTCCGGCGGCAGTGGTGGCGATGGTGGAGCTGGCGGCGACGGAGGCTCCCCTGGGAAACGAGATCGCGCAAAGATTTGTCCGGCGGCTCAGGGCGGCGCGGTTGGACCTCGCGGCGCACAAGGTCTCCAAGGGTTAGCTGGCAAGGACGGAAGCGCCGGACCCGTATGTTTAAAGCTTGGCCGAGCCGAAGTCGGAGAGTGTCGAGACTTCGACGACTTGAGTCAGTGAGGTCGCTCCATGGAAAGCACGCCCAAACGTTATAGAGAAAATATAACTAATGATATAGTTTCCAAGGAGCAAACGTTCTTTGACAACTCGAAATGGTTAACTGCTAAGGAAGCCTCTCAGTATCTTCGACTGTCTTCGGTTGAGGTGCTGAGAAATATGGTGTGCCAGCGAAGAGTGCCTTGCTACAAATTGGGTAAGTCTCTTCGCTTCAAGGTGAGTGAGCTGGATTCGCTGATGGAACCTACCGGCCAAAATCGGAGGTTTTAAATGGCAATTATCCCGTACACTAATAGTAATGGTGAAACTTTTTTCATGGTTCGAGCACGGCGGCGCTCTCGCAAGGACCGAAGTATTCGTGTCTGCAAAGAGAAACGCGGCCTTCGAACTATTGAAGAAGCAAAAAAGGAAGAAAAGCGTTTGGGCCGACTCGCTCAAGATCGTATTTCGGAATTTGAGTTTGAAGGAGCGACATTACTTAGACTTGTGAATCGTTGGTATGAGTTCAATCTCAATCGTCGAGTAAAACTTGAAGAGATTGAATTGAAAACTCTCAACGACGACAAATCGGCACTCAATAAATGGCTACGACCTTTTATGTTTCGACCTGCGGTGGAACTCTCGGCTTTTGTTCTTCAAGATGTTTTTAGAACAATGAAAGAACAGGGAGTGAGCCACCGTCAGCAGGTCAGACTAAAGCGCATGGTAAAAAGTCTTTATGACTTCGGGAGGTATCACGGATACCTCCCGAAGCATTCCTCCCCTCCAACCTCAGAAGTTTTTCTAAAAGCAGATGCTGAAAAAGAACCTGAAATTCTTGCGACCCAAGACATTCAGAAACTTTTGTCGGTAGCGATGGAGGAAAATCACCCTTGGCGTCACATCTGGGCCTTTGCTCTCCTGACTGGAATGAGGTCGGGGGAGCTTTACGCTCTTTCATGGGCTGATGTTGATTTAGATAACCGACTCCTTCGGGTAAGTCGGTCATTCCAGTCGGCAACCAAAGTCATGAAATCCACAAAAGCTGGATATTGGCGTGACGTTCCCATCAACGAACAGTTGATGAGGGTGATCGAGGACTTAAGACCGCTCACACGCGAATCAGGATTTGTCCTGCCTCGAATGTGGGAATGGGAGAAAGGCGAGCAGGCAAGAATCCTAAAGGGATTCTGCATTGCTCATGGCCTATCCCCGATTAAGTTCCACACCCTTCGGGCCTGCTTTGCGACTCAGCTCCTTCGTAAGGGCGTTGAGCCAGCAAAACTTATGAAGGTTGCCGGATGGAAGGATCTTTCAACCATGCAGCGATATATCCGTTTGGCGGGCATTGAAGTTCAAGGTGTCACTGACAGTTTGGACGTTCTTCCGCCTCTGGATTTCGACAGAAAGGTTGTGTCGATTAATGGCTTCTAGTTTTCCGCATCATCTCACATCACTGTGCATAATTGTGGTGGGACTTGAAACGCGGGCCAGTTTCGAGGTAACTATGGGAAATGCGGAGCAAATCCTGCACTAAAGCAGGCTCCGCCAACTTCGCAGAGGAAACCCCTGTTCACTTCGTTCACCAGTCTGCTTCGTTTCTATTTTTGGCGTCACCCAAGGTGCCGCATGGCGGAGCGGAGCGGACGGGACTCGAGGCCGCGACGGGGAGGGACGGTCCGGGCCGCGCTACTGAAGCGACTGCGAGATTTTAGAAAACTTTCCATACAGTAAGTCGCTCAGAATGGGATCGTACTTATGATTCTAAATCAAAATCATGCGGAGGACGGCGAAAGCTCATCAAAAAGCTGGCCCCTTGCCGAACAACTGATGTTCTTTTCACACATCCTGGAGATATGTGAAAAGAACATCGACTCCTTAGATTATTCCCCAGTAGCGTTTGATCCCGTCACAAAGCCGTCAAGACTAAAAAATACATATCGCTTCTGATTGGAAGCACCTGCAAGAGTAACAACCCACTCAGGTCCCTTCTTGAACTGCTTTTGAGCGACGCTTTCAATCTTGGCCTTCGACCATGACGTATCGATTTTTCCCCACTTATTCAGGTAAGGTATAGCTTTAGGAACGGCTGACTTAATCTGGTCTTCCGAGCATTGTCCCCCGCATTTTGCGAATTGCTTGGGATGAAAGTGGCCTCCATCGGCAAAAGCGCTGCTTGCGATGAGTAGTGTGAAAGTTGCAATTTGTTTTTTCATAAATATACGTCCTTTTGAGTTGTTAGTGCGAGTTAACTTCTTCAGCCTTCATATCGGTATGGATATGGGAATGATCGTCTTGGTTGAGCGGATAGTTTTCCGGATGACTTGTATGCCAGTACCCATGAATCTGCATCGCAAAAAGGAAAATTCCTCCCGCAACGAGCGCTACATTGGCAGCCTTAGCAAACTTGGCAAAGCTTACCGTCTTTCGCCATCCACTTAAGAATACCAGCATAATGGAAAGCGCCACAATCTGCCCGACCTCAACCCCGATATTGAACGATAAAATTCGCATCAACATCGAAAAGGAATCGTCCCCAAGTGGCAGCTGTTGAAGCCTCGTCGAAAGACCAAATCCGTGAATGAGGCCAAAGGCAAAAACCATCTTTAAAAGACTCGGCGGCTGCCATTCGAAAAACTTCCGAAAGCCGTCGATGTTCTCAAAACCTTTATACATAACGCTCAGCGCGATCACTGCATCAATTAAGTAGTAGTTGGCCGTGATCTTAAAAAAAGTAGCAAAGATGAGCGTAATGCAATGGGCAATTGTGAAGACACTGATGAACTTCACGATGTCCTTAAAGGTCGTGAGAAAGAAGATGACTCCAAAGATAAATAAAAGGTGATCGTATCCCGTTAGCATATGGGATGCGCCAAGCCAGATGTACTTTAGGTAGCCTCCACTCAACATGGCGGCCTTGTCGGCCTCCGATATACCGTGAGCAAACACGGTTTGGCCGCTGCAGAAAGCAACAAGCCACAAAAATAACTTCATAAAATCTCCTTCTAGAAAGGTAGCAATAGAGAATAAAAAAATCTAGAAGTTACACAATCGGAGGCCTGAAAATTCCGCGCAAGAATCCGTCGCAACAGAGCGCACGATCTACACGTAAGAACAGAGCCCGGGTAGGACTTGGAACATGGTGATGTGTTGTCGGAATATAAGCGATTTTAAAATCCGAACCATTCACATCGGAGCCATGCCGATGCTGATGACTGTGCGGTGGCTCGCCAGGAGAATGCTGATGTTCATGAGTGTGATTTGGAATTTCCGCATACTCTGACGAAGAATGATCGTTGAACTCGATAGGGTAATCATCGTGATTGTGATCTTGGGCAATTGACAGCGCAGAAACCAATCTAGCCTGAGAAGATAAAGAAGCGGAAACAGCAAAAACCAGAGCAATGGCAAACGTACTCCAATCAAAAATAGATCTCGAAAAAAGCAACTTTGATTTCCCCTGCACTTTTTACAGATTAAGAGTCCTTAGTTTATAAGTCCACGATATCAACACCAATTATTGGCCGTACCGTTTGGGCATTTTCTTAACTTCCGAATCTCGTTGCGACCCAGCTTCCCGCTCCAACCACCAGAAGCCCCGAGGTTAAGGCCTTCACCCAAAACATCTTTGAATCAGTCATACTTCACTCGAGTTTAGTTCGATTAAGTCTCAGAGCATTTCCGATCACCGAAACGGAACTCAATGCCATCGCAGCGCTTGCGATCATGGGACTCAATAACCATCCGAAAACTGGGTACAAGACACCTGCCGCAAGCGGTACGCCAGCGAAGTTGTAGAAAAAGGCAAAGAAGAGATTCTGCCGAATGTTCTTCATCGTATTACGACTTAGGTGCTGAGCTTTTACAATCGATCGTAGGTCACCAGAAACAAGAGTGATGCCAGCGCTTTCAATTGCGACATCTGTTCCATGGCCCATGGCAATTCCAATATTGGCTTGCGCAAGGGCTGGCGCATCGTTGACGCCGTCACCTGCCATGGCGACGATTCTGCCCTTAGCCTGAAGCTCCTTTGCCAGTGCCGCTTTTCGTTCTGGAGTGACACCTGCTTCGATGCGCTCAATGCCTAATTTTTTCGCGACAGCCTGTGCGGTTGTTTCGTGATCACCTGTAGCCATGATGACATCAATTCCAGCCTCTCTCAGTTGTTTGAGCGCTTCTGGTGTCGAATCTTTTATTGGATCCATAATCCCAAGAATCGCAATGAGAGTGGATTTTTGTGCAAGATAAACGACGGTCTGGCCATCCTGTCTCAGACCTTGCGCGATCTGATCAACACCATTTGTCTCAACTCCCTGAGCAAGCATAAAGGCGGCGTTTCCGACCGAATAGTCTTTTGTTCCCACTTCGCCTTCGATCCCTTTGCCAGTAGTTGATTTGAAGTTAGCAACTTTCGGAAGTTCTTTAAATCCCCGAGCCTCGACTCCCTTCACAATAGCCTGAGCTAATGGATGCTCGCTAGAACGCTCAAGAGCTGCTGCTGCAATAAGTGCTTCAGCTTCGTTGCCGTCGCCAAAGATTTTAACCGTTACTAGCTTCGGCTTGCCTTCCGTGAGAGTTCCGGTTTTATCAACAATCAGCGTGTTGACCTTCTCAAAAATCTCTAGCGCCTCAGCGTTCTTAATGAGGATTCCGTTTTGAGCGCCTTTCCCAGTCCCGACCATGATCGACATCGGAGTTGCAAGCCCCAAGGCGCACGGGCATGCGATGATGAGAACCGCGACAGCGTTCACGAGTGCATAGGAGAGCTGGGGATCTGGACCCAAGAAATACCAAGCAAGGAATGTAACTACGGCAATGAGGATCACTGCCGGGACAAAAAAAGCGGAAACTTTGTCAGCCAGCTTTTGAATGGGAGCTCTGCTTCTTTGTGCTTCACTTACCATGCGCACGATTTGAGAGAGAAGTGTATCTTTCCCAACTTTTTCTGCCCGGATAAGAAGCGACCCTGTTCCGTTAAGAGTAGCTCCAGTAACTTTAGAGCCGGCTTCCTTTTCAACCGGAATAGGCTCGCCACTAATCATGGATTCATCAACAGAACTCCGTCCTTCGACAACAGTTCCGTCCACCGGAATTTTTTCGCCAGGCCTAACTCTTAAAACGTCGCCAACTACGACATGCCCAAGATCAACATCTTCTTCCTGCCCGTTGACATTGACTCGTCTGGCAGTCTTTGGGGCAAGACCTAGAAGTGCTTTGATCGCGCCGCTTGTTGCACTTCTCGCTCTAAGTTCAAGCACCTGCCCAAGTAGTACAAGCGTCACAATGGCAGCGGCCGCTTCAAAATAAACGCCGACTTCGCCACTATGAGTTTTAAAGCTTTCGGGAAATATTTGGGGCATGAGGGTCGCAATCACGCTGTAAATGTACGCAATGGCAGTGCCTAGTGCGATGAGTGAGAACATGTTGAGGTTTCTAGTTTTAAAGGACGCCCATCCACGCTCAAAAATCGGAAGGCCAGCCCACAGTACGACTGGTGTAGATATGAAAAGTTGAAACCAATTGAAGTTCCCTCTAAAAATCGCATGAAGATTGAGACTCGGGATCATTTCGCCCATCGCAAAGAACACGAGCGGAGTCGTTAATACTGCGCCGATTTTAAAGCGTTTGGTCATGTCGATGAGTTCTAAGTTCGGCCCCTCATCCAGTGAGACTTCCATAGGCTCAAGAGCCATGCCGCATTTTGGACATGAACCCGGCCCCACCTTAGTGACCTCGGGGTGCATGGGACAGGTATAAACTCGGGAGTCATTGGAATTGGCCGGCCCGGCTTTTTCTCTATGTAAATATTGTTCCGGTTTTTCTCGAAACTTCACCGCACATTTCTTTGAGCAGAAGTAATAAGTCGTGCCATTAAAGTCCGCCGTGTCCGCCGGGTTCTTTGGATCAACCGACATTCCGCATACGGGGTCAATGGCTTTCCGCTCTGAATCATCCTGAACATGCCCTGAGTGTTGAACTGTTTTTGCGTTGTGATGTTCATGATCGTGTTTCATGGGCTTACTATACCCCTATGGGGTATATTGGTCAAGCACCGGATAAACATAGTCCCTCAGGTTCCATTTAAGTAGGCCGCAAGCAAATTCGTCCTACCAGGACCGGTTTAAACCTATTGTAAATGGAGATGATGAAAACCTGATTGCTTGGGAGCTGGCACTTCCTGCTTGATTGATGAGGTGGTCCAATATAGGCCCAGGGGGTATGTTAAGGATTAAGAAAACTACAATCAAAGTATCTTTGTGGATCGCTCTCTTTGGAGCCTCTCCCCTCACACGAGCAGCCGAAAAAGTTTACGACTTAACACTTAGGCAAACGACCGTTAACTTCACAGGTCGAGAGATTTCGCATGCGATCAGCATCAACAATTCGATTCCTGGTCCTACGCTCAGATTTCGTTTTGGCGACACTGCCGTTATCAAAGTTACAAATGAAAGCAATGAGGCCACCAATATGCACTGGCATGGTCTACTGGTACCCTTCAACATGGACGGGCCTATTCCGAACAACAAACCAATCGAGCCTGGAAAAAGCTTCACGTTCCGTTTCCCAATCAGACAGACAGGTACCTACTGGTACCACGCGCACTCAACTCTTCACGAGCAACTAGGCCTATACGGTTCAATCGTCATTGAGGATCATCATCCTCGCTTTAACGTCAAAGATGATTTCGTTTTGGTATTAAGTGACTGGATCGACGAACATCCCGATGACGTTTTAAATAATCTCAAAAAAGAAGGTGATTGGTATGCCTTCAAAAAAGGTTTTCTAACCTCCTGGCTTGGAGCGATCAGACACGGAGCTGTTTGGGATTACATAAAAAGCCAGTGGACTCGAATGGGCGCAATGGACCTAAGTGATGTTGCCTATGATGCATTCCTAATTAACGGACAGAAAACTTCACAAATCACAAAGCATTACATGCCGGGCGACAAGGTCCGCTTAAGAATCATTAATGCTGGAGCTTCCAGTTATTTTTATGTGAACATCGGTAACTTGCGCGAATTCCAAGTCGTGACCAAAGACGGAATTGATGTGGTTCCCGTTCCAGTGACAGAAATCCTGATTGGCAGCGGCGAGACTTATGACCTTCTCTTTACGGTACCAGAGCACGCCGCATTTGAAGTTCGAGCGACTGCACAGGATATTACTGGGCACGCTTCGTTTGTATTCGGCATGGGCGGCGTCGAGGCGGTTCCCAATAAAATAAAACCAAATCCCTATAAAATGGACAACCATGGTGATCACGGAGGAACAACGCCTCCAGACGATGGCGACGACGATCACGGTGGTCATGACCCCACTCCTCCTGGCAATGGAGGCGATCACGGTGACCATGATATGCCAATGCCTTCGATGCCTGCGCCAGATCACGGCAGTCACGAAAACGGCGGAGCCCAAAGAAGCTCGGAAGAGACCAGATTTTCGCAGAGCAAGCGACTCGCCTATGAAGACCTCAAGGCAACCGCTGCAACAAACTTCGATCTCTCGAGATATCCTATTCGCGAAATTCCACTAGTTTTATCGGGCGACATGGAACGTTTCCATTGGTTTATTAACGGTAAACCGTTTTCTGAGGAGCAATATATTCACATTCGCGAGGGGGAAGTCGTTCGCTTCAAAATGACAAACGCGACGATGATGCATCATCCAATGCACCTTCATGGACACTTTTTTAGGGTGCTCAACGGCCAAGGAAACTTTGCGCCCTTGTTCCATACGATCGACATGGCTCCGGGAAAGGCTTACACGGTTGAGTTTTTAGCCAACGAGCCAGGTATTTGGGTCTTTCACTGCCACAACCTCTATCACATGAAGATGGGGATGATGCGACTTGTGAAATACGAAGGGTTTGAGCCTCCTCATGACGCCGAACACTCCACAACATCAAAGCCGCACGCTCTTAAGGAACACATCAAAGACGACCGACGATTCTATCCAAGATACAATTTGGATTTATTTTCTAACCACGGAGAACTTGAAATTGGCCTCAACGGCGGTCGTTATGATGTGAGTCTGAAGCTCGAAGTTAACGAGTGGGAGATCGAGGATCTCGAGGCAGAAGCTATTTTCAAACGCTACCTGACGAACTACTTTAGCATTTACACTGGCGCCGAATTCAAAGACCGAGAGTTTGGAGCCATAGTCGGGCTAGCCTATCAGCTCCCGATGCAGATCGAAGTGTCGGGCCATACCTCCATCGATGGAAAAGTGACAGTACGCTTGAAGAAATCCATTCCAATTTTTTCGCGTTTGGTTCTTGAGCCAGAGGTGGAGTACGGCACCCGGGAGCAATGGACTTTCGAGTCGAAGCTTCTCTACCGGGTTACTAACCAGATTCGCGCGGGAGCTTTCTATCAGTTCAACACCGAACGCAAGGATCATTCGATTGGTGTAGGGATGTCCTTTAGGTTTTAGGGATTCACAAGCTTCGGCGGAAATCCTATCCGCCGAAGTGCCTTTTCAATCTTACTCAAGTCACACGGCTTTGGATGGACACCAAGATTAAGAAGATGGGAGTAAAATTGATTTTCATACTAAAAACTCAGCAGAGTTTGTACGACACCCATGTACTCAGGTGCGTTCGGTCCGCCATCCTTTGATCTAAAAATTCCTCTGTCATCAACAAGACCTGCAACTCGAATCCAAGCCTGGTCTGTAAGGTAATAAGTTAATCCAAGGCCAATATTGCCCGAATCATCATAGTTCATGCCCTCGACCATCGTGTCCTCGCGCCCGTCATTAAAGTACTCGTATTGAAGCTGGGCCGTGAGCTTTCCAGGTCGGATGCGATAGTCGAGTCTGCCATATAGAGTGTATACGTTGAACGTCTCGCCACTTTCCCTATCTGTGCCTCCGGAGTATTCGCCCGAGAAATCCCATCTCGAACTAAGCTTAATTTTCGCATCTACCGCATAGCGATTCTTATAGATGAGCTTCTCCATACCCGTATGACCGTTGAAGAGCATGTCGTGCATCGCGAAACCGTAGCGAGAATAGACGGGATAGGTTTTTCCAGTAAAGCCAGAGATACCGAGCGCAAGCCAGTCAGTTGCCTCATAGGCGAGCCGTGCATAAATAGGCTTTGAACCGTTTCTGACTTCCATTTCGGCCATAATCTCATCGCCATTTTTTGCAGTAACCGGCACTTCAATCATGTCGACACCATTTGCAATTCCCAGGGACCACTCGAAAGCGCCGCCGTAGCCCGAGAGCTCAAGTCCTTTGTCGGTAATCGTACCGAGTGACTTATAGACAGAGCTTCGAAGGACATTGGCGGGTGAATCAAGCTTTGCATCAATGCCATAACGAAAGCGCATTCGACCGACTTTCAGAGACCAAGTTTCAGGCAAGAATGGAATATTTGAAAAGATCGCATACACAAAGCCATGGTCCTGTCCGACCGTACTTCCCATCGGACTTGTAACTAAAAGCTGCTCGGCAAGGACAGAGATGTTGTCTCCGACATTTGTCGTAAGAAATAGTTCCGCAACGTGGATATCCATATTGGCTTGGCCAAGATGAGTCTCCGTTGGGCCGCCCGTCCTCGGGAAGTAACCGCGAATATCAAGAGCACCGCCGAAGTTTAGACTTAGTCCTGAGTCGCCTGCTTCATTAGGTTTGGCTTCAAGTTGAGGCGCGTCCAAATTCAGGCCGGAACCACTTTGTGAAGCGGTCGGCTCTTTGTACTCTGGTGTCGTACTTGCAAAAAGAGTTTTCTGGAGAGTGCCTGGCTCGTAGCTTTTACCAAAAAGCGGCTGATGCTCTGGAAGAGTCGCTCGCTCGGCCATGGATCCGAACGCCACAAAATAACTTGAAAGGACAACATATTGAAAAACGCGTAGTTTCATAAAATTAACTCCTAACTTGACTTATACCCCCACAGGGTATACTTTCAAAGCATGATCTTAAATAATTTTCAAAGGACTTTCACACGACTCGCCGCGGTTGGCCTGTTCAGCACTGCCTCGCTCGCCTGCTTAGCCCACAGCCTTGCACCTGCTACGGTTGCTAGATCCAGGACGGAGGTGGCCAAGGCATTGGGTACAAAGCCTTCCACGAATAATCCAACAGCTCGCGGCGACAGGACACTTTCGATTGCCGGCACTTCAGCAAAGATTTTTGATCTCTCAAAAGACGGAAAGCTTGTTGGCCATCTTGCCGAGCTTGAAGTCCAGGGAGCTTTTTACTTTGTAGGTTTTGATGCAGTTTCGAAAGACATTAAGGCCATCTACAGGGAAGGCTCGAAAGTAGGTCAGGATGAGTGGAAGGATGTTGGATTTTTGGAGGACCTAAAGAAGGCTCTTAGTCCCGCATCGGATAAGTGAGTGTAAGGTATTTTAGATATGGCAAATAATAAAAAACCATCGGAAGTTCATCCGAATCATAAGGCACAGATTTCTAGGCTTCGCCGAGTAAAGGGTCAGGTTGAAGGGATTGAAAAAATGATTTCTGAGAGAAGGTACTGTCCAGAAATCATTACCCAGATACGAGCTGCGCGCGCAGCTCTAAAGTCGCTTGAGGCAAACGTAATTGAAACTCACCTCCAGCACTGCGTTCAAGAGGCTATGACTTCGAAAGACACTGCCAACAAACAAAAGAAGATCAATGAAATTGTTGAACTCTTCAAAAATTCTTAAGGATAAGGAGCCTCGCCGTGAAAAAAATATTTCTTACTCTCAGTTTCGTTTCTATGCTCAGTGCACCAACAGGATTTGCGGCTGAAAAAAAATATAAGGTTCTTCATAGTCACGCCTCTCACGAAGGCGGACTTGTTGTTATGGCTGGAGATGATCACGTGGAGGTCAAAAAAGGCGCAGGTCATAATCAACTTGAATTTTTTATTACCGACAAATTCCGTGATCCCGTCTCTTTTTCAGATGAGGTTTTGCAGATAACGCTTGTGCAAGAAACGGAAAGGGTTCCGCTCACGGTTACTGCCGATCCCAAGAGAGCTCATGTCGCTCTAGTTCAACTGCCACATAATTTAATTCCGGAAGCGGCAAGCCTTGAAATCATTGCTTACCGAAAAGCGCCAGCGAAAGGACATCTTCAAATAAAGACTCCTCAGAAGGTCAGTCTTTTTAAACTTTATTCGGGCTCCGATGGCAAGGATCACTCCCAACACGGAATGTAAAATGATTTTTAGATTATTCACGATATGTCTGCTTCTATGCCTCATCACCCTACCGAGGCTTTCCGAAGCTCTACCTGCAAGCGCAAGGCTCTTTCAAAAAGCTTACGGATATAAGGTGAGCTGCCTTCTTTGCCATTCCAACGGAGGAGGATCTACTCCCAACGCCTATGGAAAAACATATCTTCGAGCTGGAGCGAATGCCAGTGCCTTTAAAAGAATCGAAGGCAGCGATTCGGATGAAGATGGCATTCCAAACATCAAAGAAATTCTTGCAAAATCAAATCCCGGCAACAAGAAAAGCGTCCCAGGGAATATTGGTGACTGGCTTGATAACGTGGCGGCAGTGCCGATTCCAAAAGAACAGCTAGAAAAAATTTTTCCCGGATACACAAAGTTCTCTGCAGTCGAAGGCTCTCTCAACGCGAAGCAGGTTGAGTTTTTGAAAGCAAAGATTGGATCTGAACCGACTGACGACGACAAGGTGCCCTCTTTCTATTTCGCGGAGAAAGGCGGGAAAAGAGAAGCCGTTGGTCAATTGATCTCCGTTCTTGGAGGTGAAGGTAAGGGCCTTACGACCGGAGTTGCCGTTTCGACCAATGGCAAGGTGCTAAAAGTTGAAGTGCTGGGAGGCGCATCGGCAAAGTCTCCGGAGCTTAAGGAGGCAATACTTAAGTCATTCGAAGGGAAGACTCTTAACGATCTGGGACCAAAGCCCGAGAAAGACGGTCCACTCAAGCTACTCCATGAAAGTGTTGTGCGAAGTCTTGCTCTCATTCAGACTGTATTCGGAGGAGCTAAGTAATGGGAGACGACGACAAGAGCAGTCTTAATTTTGATTCGGCCCAGCTTGAGAACGCTGCGGTTGGTGCGACAAGAGCTTTCGACCTTATCAAGGACGCTCTCCTTCCTGGCCTTTCTTTGCTTTTGTTTGTGGCTGCAGTTGTCGCAACAGCTTTGGCTGTTCGCCGGAAGAGCAAAGGAACTGCTAACTGGCGGCCGATCTCTGAATGGACTCCTGGTGCAAAGATCGCCCTCGTCCCCCTTCTTGCTTCTTATTTTCTAACTCACGTGTTTGCTGCGGCAAGTGTTTACTACAACACCAAAATTGCGAATTCTTCGTCTGAAGAATACTGGACCACTCTGGGTGTCGGCCGACTCTTCTCACTTAGCCATGCGCACCTTTTTGCCCACGCTACCATGTATTTTCTTTTAGCCATTCTTGTTCAGTTCACTCGCCGAGGTGGCTTCTTTAAAGCCGTACTGCCAGCCGTCGCTCTTTGGGCCGGAGTCTTTGATGTTGTGGGCTGGTGGGGCATGAAGCTTGTGTCCCCGAATTTCGAAATTGTTTCGGCGGCGACTGGGAGCGGGTTCTCGGTTGCCTTCTTGATAATGACCTTTGCAATTTTTGATGAGGCTAGGCGCCACACTTAAATTCGGCGAAGTCAGTCTTTGGTTAGCCTTCGGTGTGGAAAGACGTAATTCAAACGCCATGAATATTCTCAAGACCTACCTTGCGGACTCAGCTCCTTCGTATGGGCGTTTTTTTTAAGGACTGAGCCCTCCTCTTTGCTAAACACACTTTAGTGAAAGCTGAAAAACATTTTAAAGCATCCTGTCATTGCGGGGCCGTGAAACTTGAACTGCATTTACCTAGCGGACTGGCGGACCCGCGTCGTTGTGATTGTTCCATTTGTCGACGGAAAGGAGCCATTGTTATTTCAGTTCCGTTGGCTGATCTAAGAATACTTGAGGGAGAGGAAAAATTAACTCTTTATCAATCGGGCACGAAAACCGCGAAGCACTATTTTTGCTCGATCTGTGGGATTTACACACACCATCAACGACGTTCCAAACCAAACGAATTTGGAGTTAATGTCGGTTGCATCGAAGGCGTGAATTTGCGTGAAATCGGGGAAGTGCCGATGATGGACGGGGTAAACCATCCGGCCGATCGAATCAAAGTTCTGCCCCGAGATTCTGCAAAATGATCTCATTACGGGGGTAGCCGCTGTGGATCCGCTTACCATGAGAATCCTTTGCCAGTTCAACACTCACCCTTTCGAATAGTCGGCTGGACCAGGCTCTCCGACCAGAGAGTGGAACTAAATAGCGAATCGTGAAGTTCACGAAACCGTTGCCGGGTGTCAGATAAACTTGAGGCTCCTCTTGGACTTCGTAATTCAAACCATTTTTCTGCAATAGGTCCCGGTACTCCTGCGCAGAGTTCGACATTTCATCGCCTAGTTCCCGCGCTGCTACCTCGCGAATGACATCCAACGTGTAACGAAGGTCGGAGCTTTCCGAGATGACGATTACGATTTCGTCCCACATATAGGGAAAGTCGCGGCTGTAATTCACAATGTTACTGCGTAGGGCTTCGCTATTGGGAAAGGTGATCAATGCTCCGGTCGGTTGAGTTCCTGAAACTGACTTCCCCGGGCCACCTAGTTCCCACAAAGTCGTTGTTAGCACGTCGATTCTATAGACATCGCCAAATGCTGCCCCTACTTCAATCCGATCGCCCACTCGATAAAATCCCTGAAAGGCGTTCAAAACCCAGCCTGCAAAACTCTCGATCGGGCCCTGCAAAGCCCATGATAAGGCTAAACCCAACAGGCCCAGCGAACCGAGCACCGCACGAAAGTCGCCTGCTAAAACGGTTAGAGCCACCGTAAAAGTCAGAAAAAAAATTGCAAGCCGGGTCACGGTCAATACAATCGATTTCCGCAAGCTGGGATTCAAAAAACGCCTTCCTAAATAGGCGAGGAAGGAAGAAAGAAGCCAGCCCATAAGAAGTACTCCGACGACCACCAGAATTCGTGGCAAAAAAGACTGCACAGCAGAACTGAGATTTTCTAGAGTTCCGGTAGCGACCGCCAAGGGCTCTTCGTGAATCCCTTTTTCATCCGCCGACCAGGACTCCGAGATCAAAACTAGAACCGTCGTAAAACTCAGAGCCAGAAAGCTTCCCTGTCGCAAACGGGAAAGACTCCGGCTAGCTGTAGCTTGGGATTTTTTCAAGTTGTAGCTACGTCGGGCGACCCTGCCTCCAGATCTAGCTTTGATCCGCGACTTTGCGCTCAGGCCTGAGCGTCGGGCTTGTGAATAATTTAAACTGGAGTTTTTCATTGCAACTACAGAAGCGCGTGAGAGCTCCTGCTTCAACAATTAAACCATGCCAATTTAGTGGTAAAGCTTATTGAGGCCGCGTTTTTCAAAGAGTAAAAAAAGAAAATAGAAAAAAAGATAATTTTTGCCGATACTCATATTCGCTGTGTCGGCCGCTAGGAACAGTGCAGAAGACCTAAGCCAATGAGGAGGGCGTTCCCGCATGGCGGGCTTAGGGGCAGAAAACTACAGTGAAATTTCCATTCACTTCATCATCTGAATCAATTTTGGCGCGAAGACGGCCTTGAACTTCTGTCGAGCTACGTGTGAGGACTTCAATTTCGCCTTCTGTAGCGATTGCATTTGTTGTGCCATCGAACAAAGTCACTGTTTGGCTGAGACCTAGGGTATTTGCCTGGACCTCATCTGGAACGCTGGTCATCACTTTGCTCGTTCCGAAATTTGCAAAGTCATCGCAGGGGTCAGCAGGAGCCACGGCCCCCAAAACTATACTTAGCTTTGTCGAATCGAAGCTATCAATTTTTGCGGAACCGCTAACATAGGTAAAATCAGCACCACCAATTTTCCCCGCAAGGTCTTGGTCAATATATTTACTTCCGCCCCCGCCGCAGGCGGAGAGCAAAAGGGTTGAGGCTATCGTTGCTAAAAATTGTTTCACATTCACTCCCTATTCATCCAACTGCTTCGGTCGGCTGTAAATCGCCGTTAGTCGCATTTTCTGGCGGTTGAGCGGCACTGCAAGTATATCTAGGGTTGCCCCGCGAATACGATGGGTGTCCGCATATAATTGAAATGCAGCTTTTATTTCGTCTACGACTAAACAGCGCCGCCCATTTCCACCGAACATATGAAATAGGCAGTCTCCATAAGCTTGCACATCCAGCTCGACCTTGTTTTGTGAGTTCAAGCGAAAGATTTGGATGGGAGGAAAACTGTTTTGTCTTTGCTCTGATACGTCAGAATTGAAACCAAAGTGAAGGAAGGAATCTTCGCCGGTCGCCTGCATCAGTTGCAAAAAATCTGCATCAGCGCTTTCGGGAAGAATTTCTTGATCGTATTCTTGCCATCCGAAAAGATTTCCAGCCCACAGTAATTGCGCAACTAAGGGTAGAGCTCCGATCGCTTCTACGGTCGCCGGGTCAAGTCCACCGCTAGGACCCAATAGCTTCCAAGGTAGATACCAAACAGCCGTTGTCAGTAGCGCAGCCTTTAACCAATCTCGACCTAGAATTGTCGGATCACTTCTAGCCAGTGAAGTTCGCGATACATCTGCCGTATAAACAAAAAAATCTCGTTTATCTGAATGGGATTCTGAAAGTAGAAAGTTGAGTCGCCCTTTAGATTCCTCGGACGCAGACAAGTCCACCTGACGTCTCCGTTTCGGAATTCCAAAAAATTCTCCAGGCAGACTTTTTCCCACACCAAGGGACTGTCCTCGCAATACAAAGGGATAGAGTGTGTCGCGCCAATGACGAATGACTTCATGTGCACCATCATGATCCGCGCGCCGCAGTCCCCTCTTGAAAAAAACCTCACAGCCCGGAAGCACTTCCGGCGTCTGAGCGAAGACTGGTAAAACGAAGAAGGAGAGAGAGACTAAGCATTTCCTAAACATCATCCACCCCACGGAGCATCGCGTTATACGGCGCTGCCATGGGAGTGTCAAGCAGTGGGCCCGCGCTCCAACTTGAACGAATCAAGTTTAATTCGGCTCGTCGCTTACTGATCCTCAGGGGAGGATCAGTCCTTCGCCAAGAAGCCGTTGATTTTCGGCTTTCATTTTTTTGATGGCTGCACTGAGCTTTCGGCGTTGCGACCACTTGATATCGCGCCGATCGCCGTTGATATAGTCACGTAGAATATTGAATCCAACGTCTGCCCATAGTCGATTCATTTTGTAAGCGAAGCCTTGATAATGGATTGTGCGATCCGAGATCTGGTTTATGTGAAAAGTAATAATCGAGTGACGCACGATTTTGGTAACGAAGTAGCTTTTCTCATGAATACTTTCGACCAGATCGGCCCACTCTGCAGAGTCCTTTACCTCGTAGCGAGCATCAGCAACTCTCATGCCCGTATGGAAGATTTGATCGAGAATTTCATGTCCGTTCGCAGTGCCCTCGCCCTTTGGCCCCTGGATCAAATCAATTTTTATTCGCGCGTGGGCCTCAGGCCCCGTGTAAGGGGAAATAAGTTGAAGCAATTGCGTCAACTGTTGGCCAAGGGATGTGTTCGCTTCCATTTGCTTCATCAACGGAATAGAATTCTGGATCATCGCCTGTAGTTCCAACATGTTTTTGTGTACACCCGTGATCTGCCGCGCATTCGAAACTGCGTTTTCAATGCGTGATTGTAGATAGCCCGAAAACATTTCTGGCTGGTCCAAACTGTGTTCAGCGCCAGGCTGGCCCAAGATAATCTCGCCCGTGATTTTGAGAATGCTTTCATCGCTCAACACGGGTTCATCATCTGAATTTCCAAAATGTTTTTGAACAAAACGCAGAGTTTCATGAAGCTGCAAAGCCGCCAGGGAGTAGAGGCCTAACTGATTCCATGTCGGCACGCTGATGCGAGCTCCAAATGTTTTATCGAAAACGACGGCGCTCAAGATTTCGAAGTTTTTATAACGCTTTTGCAAGTCTTCGGGAATAGAGAATGGAGCTTTCGGCTCTTGGCGAAATGGCGTGTACATCCAATCCAGTTGGGACAATGCAAAGCGGACTAGCGCCACCACGGCCGGCGAATTCGTCTCCCAAACCTGCAAACGATCATTCAGCAGCGCTCGCGATCGTGATTCATTGATCGAGGTGAGCATGTCGAAACCAATTATTTCCGCGACCAGTGATACCTCGATTGAATCTGTGGGAGGGGTGTCCTGAAAGTCGGGTTGCTTCAAGAAGAGGTCAAGTAAAATAGGTTGTTCGCCGGGATGGCGAATCACTGCGTTACCGCCTCCGCTGCTATCGACGCCAGCCCAGGAAAAGGCCGAAAATAGAAGTAGCCAGACAGGCAAAAGGGACTGGAATAAGCTTTTCACGAATTCACTCCTTCGCCCCATAAGGGGCTTTATTTTAAGCACTTAATGCGCTGAGTCAACATATAAACCTTTCCACGGCGGGCAGCCAGATTTATTTAATTAATTATTAGCCTTTAAACTAAGTTAAACTTAGCAAATGGAAGCCGATCTCTACTCTTATTCGGACTACAAGAGTTATCTCAATCAACGCCTGGATGATCCCTCTCATGGCGGCGGTCGTGGGTCTCGGGCTCGTCTATCAGCCGCCTGTAAATGCCAAAGCGCCTACACGGCCCAAGTCCTGCGAGGCAGCGCTCATTTCAGCCTGGAACAGGGCGAGTTGATCAATGATTTCTTGGGCCATTCAGAGGAGGATGGAAAATATTTCCTGACACTGATTCAGTTCGCCCGTGCTGGTCATCCAAAATTGCGCGCACGGTTTCAACGGGACTTGGAAGAACTGCGAGAGTCGCGAAAGGATCTAAAACATCGACTCAAAATTCAAAATAAACTGAAGAGCGAAAGCCAAGCCACTTACTATAGTTCCTGGCACTACTCGGCACTTCATGCTCTAGTGTCGATTCCAAAATATTCGGAGTCCCTGGAACAAATGGCGAAGGCTTTGTCTTTGCCGAAAGCAAAAATTCAAAGCGCACTTAATTTTCTAGTCGAAAGCGGAATTCTTGATCGAGAAGATAGCGGCTACAAAATCGGTACAGCTAGAATTCATCTAAGTTCGGACTCTCCGATGATTTCAAAACATCACATGAACTGGCGTTTGCAGGCCATGAAGGCGCTCGAAGCGGGCGATACGAACAACCTACACTATTCCTCGATCGTTTCCCTATCGGAAGCCGACGCCGAGCTTGTGCGAGAGACTCTACTGAAAACCATTGAAAAAATTAAACCCATTATTCGAGACTCCAAGGAAGAAACACTCCGCGCATTCAGCTTAGATTTTTTTAAAGTTTAGCTTTAAGCGTGTCCGCGCTTGCCCTAAAAAAAGTCCAGGGCAAAGAGAGCGTCGTAAAAGGCCTTGCGATTGTGCTCGCTTTCCTTCGGCTTCATATTCAAAAGTTCGCCATAGGCGTTATTGATAGCTTGGCTGGACGAAAGGATTTTAGGATGCACTTTCTTGTTGTCACCAAATGCGTCTGGATAGCTCGTATTTTTCTCAAGCGCGGCTTTCCACTCGCGTAGATAGTCGCGCTGATCTTTCACGCCACTCAGAATAAACGCCTTTGTCTTCTGCATTTTTTTAGGCACATTAATCTTTTCCAGCTCCGAAATCAGAGCATCATAAGTATCTTCAAAGGGTTGGGCATTGGCACGCCCGAGTCTGAGCCAGTTTAGATAGGTGACGCGTAAATGCACCAGGGAATCCACAACCGCAAAGATTTTCGCCAGTGCCGCGCGTTCCGTCTTTGACATGACACTGGCGGCTTCGTCGTAAGTCGTCTGCGAGCGAGCTATGGCTAAATAAGCATCTTTGATGCTCATCTCCTTCTGAGACTTCTGGGAATAATCAATCGTCGGATGATTTTTCGGCATCTGAACAGTCGACTCGGGCTTCTTGGTGCAAGCAAAAGCCAGACAGAGTGTTAAACAACGAAAAAGTTTTCCCATAACTCGATGCTCGTTTGAAATTTTTACTTCCACAAGCCTTGATAGAGCCCACTATTGCGCGTAGCGTCATTTTCTGTTATTACTCCATACCATGAAACGAAGAGTGACAGCAGGATACTGGAATTATTGGAATATTTTTTCGATCTCTCTCTTTCTTTTAGCAATTCTCGCCGCGCCGATCGGCCACACTCTGGTGCTTGCTCCGGAATCAATGCTTAAGGGACGATCTCTGGATGAATATAAAGAAGAATTACGAAAGACGCTTCCAAAACGCTATGAAGCACTGGAACGAGTCATCGATTCTGAAAATGAAAAACGCACTGTGCTTCGATTTTTGGAAGCTCGTCTTCAGCACAAATTCCCTAATTTCAGAGATCGACTATCAGAGGTTAGGGATTTCGTTAACAAATCCAAAGCTATTGATCTCAAGAGTCGAAAGGCACAGTTTCAGAGAACTCGTTTTCGAACGGGTGGCGATGACTTCGTAGACCATAAAGAAAACGCAAGAATTGACGCCGATGTAGCCGTTTTAGAAATGAAGCGCCTCCGCGAGCAGAGAGATTTGCGCGAAGCTCTGGAAGCTGATTACGAACTCTATTCGGTCTATCGCTGGAGCCATGAGCTTCCTCAGCAACTCGAATTGATTCTTGAGCGTCAAGAAAACCTATTGGAAGAAATTGTCTCGATGGAATTCATTTTAGAGAACGATCGATTTCCCAAATCCGAAGATCGTGAAATTCTCAGCGAAAAAATGAAAACACTCAAAGAGAAAATGTCGGATTCTGCAATTTCCGAAATTCAAGATTCCACAAATCAATAGTCGGGGCGTTCGATCGTGAATGACAGTTTAACTGGGTGCCGCATATGCCAACACTCTTGCGCGTGCGGCTCGAAAATCTGCGTGCGATAAACTGGGACGATCCACTGACCTTCTTCGTTTTCTTCCAAAGCCGGAAAAAACAGCAATTCACCTGTCGGTAGGTCGACCTCGAAGCGTATATCCATGTGACTGACATAGCCGCCTGTAGCCATGTACATCATCCGCCGCCGAGATTGAAGCAGCGGCGTTTCACTACGTGGATCGCGAAGCATTTTCGACACATCCGGTGCAAAGTCCAAAAACGGGCCCCGATTCGGCAAGGAGTTCACACTGCCCACGCCGAGAAAATTCGTGATCAGTCGGACTTCCGAAGCCGCTGGAAGTGCGGCCAGCTCGGCACTCTGTACGTCGATTTCGTACTCGTAGTAACTAAAGGTGTGATCTCGACACTGCCCTTGTAGTTGCATGTCAATTGGCGCGGCATGGGCAATGGAAGTCGATAGAAGCATGAGGGAAATCGCAACACGAAATTTCATGGCTTCATTTTGCCTTCCACCGCCTGAAGCACAAGTCTGAGACTACGAATCTATGGACACAAGGCGTTGCAAACTGATGTCAGAACAGGGCTCGAATTGTCTATGCCTGGACACTCTGGGCTGATTTGTGACAACGATTCAAAAAAACAGAGCCAATCATTTGCTCGAAATGATTTTTTGCCACCAAGATTTTTTTGGAGCGCTTTCCTTTTTCTCAGAAACCGCCGAATCCCTCGTGCCTTGAGTAGAAGAACTTCTACCAGAACTCCGGCTTCCTCGATCGCGGCTATTTTCGGATCGTCGCCCTCGAGCAGCGTTTCTACTGCGCGGGGGACCCGAACGCGTCCGACGAGAATCACCTCGGGCCGAGGAAGTTCCCGACGATGACGATCCCGCCTCACGTCGAGAGGAAGTGTCGCTGCTGTTTGCCGAGTGACGCCGATCTTCCGGTCGACGGTGACGGGGCTCGGGCGAGCGGCGCTGCGGTCGCTGCCCCTGTGATGTACGAGGGGTGTACGATCTATTTTCTCTGGGGCGCTCACTACTTTCCGCACGAAGAATCGCCTTACCATCAGAGCCCGGATACGGAGCTGGCATCACCTCGATTTTCATCCGAATCAGTCGCTCGATGTCCCGAAGATAGCTGCGCTCGTCCGGCGCACATAGAGAGATAGCGATTCCCTCAGCGCCCGCACGTGCAGTCCGTCCGATGCGATGAACATAACTTTCCGGAATATTCGGAATTTCAAAGTTAATCACATGACTAACCCCATCGATATCAATGCCGCGTGCTGCGATGTCGGTCGCGACCAAGACGCGCGTTTCACCTTGTTTAAAATTATTGAGGGCCCGAATGCGATTATTTTGCGATTTGTTTCCATGAATAGCTTCGGCAGGAACGCGTGCTTGATTCAAAAATTTTGCGACCTTGTCGGCCCCATGCTTTGTGCGCGTAAAGACCAATGCGCGGGAAATACCCTGGTCCAACATCAGGTGTTCAAGCAGTTGGCGCTTTGCTGTTTGATCAACGAAGTAAATTTTTTGCTGAATTTTCTCGGCGGTCGTCGCAATGGGCGTTACTTCAACTTTCACTGGATCCGTAAGAATATCATTTGCAAGACGCTGTATGTCCGGAGGCATTGTTGCTGAAAAAAAGAGCGAATGGCGTTTTCGTGGGAGAACTCGCAGCACCTTTTTCACATCGTGAACAAATCCCATATCCAACATTCGATCGGCCTCATCGAGAACAAAAATTTCGATCTGCCCCAGATCAATGTAACGTTGGTCCATCAGATCCAAAAGACGCCCGGGAGTAGCGACTAGAATGTCGACCCCCTTGCGCAGGGCATCCGTCTGCGGACGCTGCCCAACGCCGCCAAAGATCACCGTGTTTCGAATTCCAAGATTGGAACCGTAACGATCAAAACTTTCACCAATTTGCGCAGCCAATTCGCGAGTCGGAGTAAGCACAAGACATCGAATGGGCCGCTGATTTTGGCCTGCTCCGCGAGGGTTTTCAGAGAGCAATTGCAAAATTGGTAGGCCAAAGGCAGCCGTCTTGCCGGTTCCGGTCTGTGCACAACCCAAAAGGTCTCGGCGCGCCAAGATTTTTGGAATCGCCTGTTCCTGAATGGGTGTCGGAATTTCATATCCCTCGCTTTTAAGGGACTCGAGGAGCGGCGGGATTAGATTTAAATCGCTGAATCTTATGGGAGTCATTTATTCTTAGATGTATAGCATTTTGTATCCTGAAAGCGCTCAGAATTCTAGCCTCGAAGGAGCAGAAGGGGATTTCAAGAGCCCAAATATTCGCTTTCAGCTATAATGAAGGTCCGTGAAAACCCTTGTGCTGCACCTTGCGCGCCTATTTTTCTGTTTAGGGGCCCTCACGCCGACCAGTCCTGAAATTGATTTCCCCCGAGAAACACATGCCCCCGGATCCTTTGAATTCCACGCCGCGCTATCGCACACCGATTTAGCTTTCACCCGCCCACTGATTCCGGAAGCTTTCTTTAAGTTTTTCCAACAAGACGCCTGCTCGTCCAAAAACCAAGAGCTACGAAGCACCTTGAATCATTCAATTGCCTTTGCTGCGATTGATCTTGCAAATGATCGCCCGTCCAAAAGGAAAAGACCACGCGTGCGCGGGCCCCCCGCCCTGATGACTGCTTAATTTTCCGCTCCCCTTACTAAACTCAATCAGAGCTTCTATTGCATTATCACGCGCCACAGGCGCAGGAGTTGTTAAATATATGTCGACCGGTAGCATCGAAAAAAAGGATTCATCACCCGTCAAAGCAGGGGAAAATACCAAGACCGACGAATTTCTGAAATTCGAAGAGGGTTACAAACAGAATCAATCGCGGAGCGCCCTATGGCTCGGGTTAGCCATGCTCGGCGTGGTGCTTTTGATCCTAGTTTTTCATATGAAATTTGGAAGGGTCTAGCTGGGATCTCCTTAGGAACGTCGAATCCAAAATGCAGTGATATGATCCTAAGCTATGGTGCGATGGAGCATGATCATCCTAGCAGTTTTAGCCTCTCTAGGAGGCTATGCATTTTATCGCTGGTATTCGACGCGTCTGAAGTTTAGCTGTACTGCCGATCAAAAGGAGATCGAGCTTTGGGGAATTTTTGATTTCAAACGGGATGCCGAGATTCAGAAATCGCACAAAGTTCGAAGTCTAGTAACTCTAAAATTGTCCCCGGCATTCCTTCAAAGGACCTTTGCTCAAGATAAAAAATCAGCTTGGCCTCAGTTTATGGAGGCCGAGTTGGGTCGCCCATTCCGGGAAATCGAGATTCTCCTTCAGCTCCGTGATGCGGATGTCGTTAAAAAGCTTTCTTCATCTCGTTACGAGTTGGTTTCCGCTGCAATTTACCCAAGCGATGGCGAGGAGGGCGAGGTCTATGTTCGAGCATTCGCGGCCAAACCCTCTAAACTGCCCATCATTGTCCGCGGCACCGGAATTCGCTGCCAGTTACACTGAACTAGACTAAGGATCTCTGATGGCTAAAAACCTAATATAATTGATCTTGACTCGGCGCATTCAACACTCTAAAAGGGTGCGTGCTTTCATTTGAAGAACTCAACCTTAGTAGCCCCCTTCGTGATGCCATTAAATCTCTGGGATTTGAAAAACCCAGCGAAGTGCAAAGCGAAACACTCCCCATACTCCTGGGCCCCGCCACGGATTTCATAGGCCAGGCCGCAACGGGAACCGGAAAAACCGCGGCCTTTTCGATCCCCATGCTTGAACGAATTGATTTGAATGAATCGGGCGTTCAAGCCTTAGTACTATGCCCGACACGGGAACTTGCCGTACAAGTTGCGGGCCAAGTTGATTTGTTGGGACAGTTTAAACGCATCCGCTCTGTTGCGATTTATGGCGGCTCTAGTTTCGGAGAGCAGGTCCACGGCCTTAAAGACGGAGCCGCAGTTGTCGTGGGAACACCGGGTCGAATCATCGACCATCTTACACGCGGTACCTTGAAACTCGATAAGATCAAAACGCTCATCTTAGACGAAGCCGACGAAATGATTTCGATGGGTTTCAAAGACGAACTTGAAAGCATTCTAAAAATGCTTCCTAAAAACCAAAGCAACACATGGCTTTTTTCCGCGACGATGAGTCCGGAAGTGCGCCGGGTCGCTGATCGCTACTTGCGCTCACCAAAGCAAGTACAAATCAATCGCAAAGAGATGCTCTCGCAAACTGTTGAGCAGATTTTCTATGTCACTCAGGAATCCAATAAGCCAGAAGTCCTTTGCAAACTGATCGATTCAGCCGAGGGTTTTTATGGTGTGATCTTTTGCCAGACAAAATCACTTGTCAGCGATCTTGCGCAGTATCTGGCGGATCGCGGTTACAAAGTCGATTCCTTGCACGGAGATAAAGATCAGCGCGAACGCGAACGTACCATGCAAGCGTTTCGTGACCGCAAAGTTACCATGCTGGTTTGCACCGACGTTGCGGCCCGGGGACTTGACGTAAAAGACGTGACCCATGTGATCAATTATTCCATCCCACGCGAGATCGATCTCTACGTTCATCGCATCGGCCGCACGGCTAGAAGTGGCAAGGCAGGTCTAGCGATGAGTCTCGTGACTCCTTCGCATCGTGGACTTATCCAGCGCATTGAATACACGACCAAGAGCCGCATGAAAGAAGGCAAGATCCCTTCCAGCAAATCTGTTGGTTCGAAAAAAGTTTCCGCGCTGCTGCCCAAATTTGTGGGCCAAGAAAATTCTGATAAGGTTCAGCAGCTGATCGAAAATGATTGGAAAGAAGTAATCGAGGGACTTAGCCGAGAGGAAATCGTTGCGCGCTTTGTAGCCTTGCTCTTGCCGGAACTCTTAGAAGCTCCGAAACGAACAAATTTTTCCGTTCCTGTGGAAAGACAACGCACTTCGAAACGCTACGAGGGTGGAGGTCGTTCCCGCGTTCGACGCGGTGAATTTAAACCTCGACGCCCTCGCAGTTATCCGCGCCCTTGATTTTAGTCGCGCTTTGGCAACTTCTCGCTATTTTTCGCGATAGCGGTTGGGCGCCTCGGTATTTCTATCAGCCGGATCATCTTTATGACCGATATGGTCTGGTGCTTGTTGGGGCAAATCCGAAAAATAGACATGATCTGCGGTCTGGTAAAAACTTGCGTAATAAATTGAATCTTTGGCTGGGAATTCACCAAAGGTTCCACAGTTCATTCCTGTGACTTCCTTGTCTTTACCTACGGCCACTTCGTGCAGACGGCAATCGCCGGAAACATTCGCGCCAAAAACCTCAGCAAACTTTTTGCTTAAAGGAGTTACGACGACTTTCTTGATGGTCAAATCGATCGCTCGGACTCGTTCTTTCCCTGCAATCCGCTTTCCTGTTTTGAAATGGCTCTCGACGGTCACGCGTCCCGTGGGCTCTCCGGTGCAATCCGATTTTTCGTAGAGAGTTTCCTTCAAATCAAAACGAATGCCGCGAACGCTGATTTCCTTCAGGCTACAGCCCAATCCACGTGCGCGTATACTCAGCTCCTTGCTGCCTTCGCTTCGATAATCCCCCTGTAGCTCCAACGTGTTTTTCGCGCGTTCGCCACAAGCAGTCCCGAGTATTGAAAGCATCATCAGTTTAATCTTTATCGACATAGAGTTCCTCCTAAGCGCAATCTCACGCTCTTCTGCGCGCTTAAACAAGAAAAGGAAAATGAATTTAAAGGCATGCTCCCTGACAAACTGACCAATTTTGAGAAAATATTCATTTTTCATTTAATGCCGAGCGCGAAGATTTTTGCAATTTTACAGCCGATGATTGAAGAAAATATTCGGTCCACGGTGAATGAAGCATTCGAAGACGAGGATCCGGATCTTGGCCAACTTCTCTATGAGCAAATCGACAAAATCATAGAGGCCTGGAAAAATCGCGTTCGCAAAGAAATTCCTGAAGCTGCAAAACTGCCCGAGCTCATTCTGACAAATAGTTTGCCGGATTATCTGAGAGATCTAGCGAAAACAATTGCTGCCCAGAAAGAACGTTCCACCACAAAAGTTCTGCACATCGCCGGAGAGCATGGAGCCGAACGTGCCGAGTTGAGTAACTACGAACCCGGCCAACTCGTGTGCGAGTATCAGATCTTGCGCAAAGTCATTCTTTCAGTGCTTCGAGCTGAGAGTAAACTGAGTCGGAAGGATGGAGAGATACTTTATGATGCGATCGACCGTGCGATTCTTATCGCCATCGAAAAATTTTCAGAAGTCCACAATTCCCTACGACAAGAGCTGGTGGCAACCCTCACTCATGATCTAAGAACTCCCCTGAACTCGGCGCGAATGGCCACCCAAGCCATTCAATTCAATCCACATCGACCGGAAGTCGGCAGCTTTGCATCAAAGGCCATAGAGTCCATCGATATCGTTAACAATTTGGTGCAAGATTTACTCGACACCACCTATCTCAAGTCAGGCGGTCCAGAAAGCCTTCAATTGAAAGAAGTGGATCTTCAAACCTTGCTTCTTTCTCTGCTTCGACGATTGGAAATGAATTTTGGTCCGCGTTTTGATTACGAGGGCGCACCACTAATGGCCCTTATTGACGCCAGCAAGTTCGAACGGGCCGTCGAAAATTTAATATCGAATGCCGTCAAATACGGTGACGCGGGAATGCCCATAACCATTCGACTGCAAGCCAACGATCAGCGCTTTAGATTGACAATTCACAATCATGGACCGGCCATTCCCGAAGAAGATCAAATTATGATCTTTGAACCCTTTCGGCGCCGCAAGCACACTGGAAAAAATGCTCCGCAGGGTTGGGGATTGGGGCTGGCGCTTGTGAAAGGCGTTGCCAAGGCTCACGAGGGCCGCGTCTTTGTCAGCAGTTCCGACGGACGTGGAACAAGCTTTAGTTTGGAGATTCCTCTGCAGCCTAAAAATCCTGATGCCGAGATCGCCGCTCCGTAGCCCTTGCCTCATTGTTGGAAATTTGCTGGGCTACGCAAAATGAAATTGGTGATTGGTGACAAGGGACTTTCAAGTTGGTCGCTTCGACCATGGATCGTGCTGAAACAATTTGGAATACCCTTCGAGGAAATTAATATCCGCCTGGATCAACCGGAAACAAAGAAGGAAATTGCAAAGTATAGTCCCTCAGGAAAAGTTCCTGTATTGATCGATGGTGATCTGACTGTTTGGGATTCACTTGCCATTTGCGAATATCTTCATGAAAAACTTCCCGATAGAAGAATCCTCCCTGAAGACGAGAAGGAGCGCGCGTGGGCACGGTGCCTTTGTGCGGAAATGCATTCGGGATTTCTCAATTTTCGAACACAGCATCCCTTTCAAATTGCGCGCTCCCCCCTCTCAGGCTCGCCGCTGAGTCCTGAAGTAGAAATCGAAGTCCGACGGATTAAGGCACTTTTAAAAGATGCATTGGATTATTCGGGCGGGCCTTATCTTTTCGGAGATTTTTCTATGGCTGATGCCTTCTATACACCTGTTATTTTAGGCCGCTTCATTCCTTACGGAATTTCTACTGAGGGAGTTCTCACTGATTATGTTCGAAAAATTTTAGCTATGCCTTCATTAATGTCCTGGGTTGAAGGAGCCTGAATGAAAAAATCATCGACTGCTCCAAAGAAGAAAACTCTCGCCTTGATCGCCCACGATGGAAAAAAAGATATTCTTGTGGGCTTTGTAAGAAGTCACTCAAAATTATTAAAGGCATTTAACTTGATTGGTACCGGCAATACGAGTCGTTTGGTAGAATCGCAGGGGCTAAAAATTTCAAAACGCCTTTCAGGTCCACTCGGAGGAGACGCACAGATTGCCGCAGAAGTCGCCGAGGGTCGTTGCCAAGCAGTCATTTTTTTACGCGATCCACTCGGCATGCACCCACATGATCCCGACATTTCTATGCTGATGCGCATATGCGATGTCCATGATGTGCCTCTGGCGACAAATCCGGCCAGTGCATCGCTGATCCTGCAAAGCTTTTAGTAATCAGATCTTAACGAAGCGGCTTATAGTGGGTAGTTCTTGATTTCATCAAAGTTTCCATAGTTTAGAACTCGTTACAGAGACTTCACACGCCAACTAAATTACAAAATTTTATAATGCAATTATGAGTTCCCAATGGAGACCCTCGTTTTTCGCGTCCCGACGCAGACTAGGGGGCTTCGGCTTGCTTGAAATGATCATGGCAATTTCTATTGCCGCATCGGGCATGTACTTTCTGAGCGTCGGCATTCGCAACCTATCAATCGCACAAAAACGAACGGAAGAGGCTGGTGACTTCGCCAGTCTTTTTGCTTCGGTTTCACAGATTCTGTCACGAACCGAAAGTTGTCGCGATGCCTTGAGATCGGTGGGTGGGAAAAACATCTTCGACCAAGCAATCAATGTTCCTAGACCTATGGTGATTTTCCGCAGTTCGCCCGATGATGATCCTGAACTTGATCCCGACCCCAATCCGCTTCTCAACAAGACCCCCTTTCGTAGTCTGTTTTTGGAGACGTTGACTTTAACTAAAACCCGGGCGACGGGCGCCAATGCCTGGGTGGGTCGCATCGACATGGAAGTCAAACGGGCAGGAACTAAAAACGTTCCTCTGAAAAAACAGTTTTTTATTAACCTTGGGACCAATGCTGCCGGAGAAATCCTTACATGTGAAGCCGGCATTGAATCTACCACTATTC
Organism: uncultured Bacteriovoracaceae bacterium; assembly: GCA_964636255.1. Classification (GTDB taxonomy): domain Bacteria; phylum Bdellovibrionota; class UBA2428; order UBA2428; family UBA2428; genus CAXNGS01. The sequence goes on from CAZWNW010000012.1 coordinate 43,171, forward strand.
AAGCCGCTGCCTGCGGTGGTTGGGACGCCAACTACGATCAGAATCCTCCGGCCGGAGCCAATTCATGTTCGTTTCGTTCGGGAAGTGCCGCAGCCCCCTCTATCAAATTCTCATTTGGGGCCGCAGCACCATTTACCCATGATACAAATACGGGACTCTTCAGTCCCAGCGCTGATTCTGTCGGAATCTCGGCCGGCGGTCGCGAAACCCTTTTGATAGCCAATACATCCGCTGCCAGCGCGAATTTTCGTGGCCGAGTCATAACAAATTACACCTCAAACTCCGCAGCCGGAAATGCCAGAGGATCTGGATCCGTAGACCTCCAATTCTACCGAGAAAATGCTGATGAAGTAGCATCGGGAATGTTCGCGACATTGACTGGTGGCTATAAGAACAAAGGAATCGGCCCCTATTCTTTCGTCGGCGGCGGCTCCTACCAATACGCCATTGGAGACAATTCCGTAGCCGTTGGTGGCTGGTCAAACACCGCCGAGGGAAACCGGGCTGCAATCTTGGGTGGCTATGGAAATAGAATTAATTCCGGATTTATTTTTAACGATGCCGCAATTGTGGGAGGCTGGCGAAACACCATAAGTGGGGGCTACAGCTTCATGGGCGCCGGCGGACGGAACATCATCACCGGCCGCTTTTCGGCAATTGTAGCTGGTGGCGACAATGACACGGGCTGGGGAAATGGCCCCAACGAAATCAGAACAGACAATTCATTTATTGGCGCCGGTGGAACGAACCTAATCGAAGCCGGTGAAAATGCTGCAATTGTTTCCGGATACCGAAACCGCATTGCTACAAATGGAACATATTCTTTTATTGGCGGTGGTTGGGAAAACCGGATCACATCAAATGCAGGCGGGGTAGTAGCGGGCGAGGGCCTCTTAGTTGACGGATATGCGCAAACCGCCGTGGGTCGTTTCAACACAATACCTGGCAGTGCCGGGCCCACCAGCCGCGTCGATAGCGATCTACTTTTCATTGTAGGAAATGGCTATCGTGTGGCGTGGCCAGATCCGCCCGTACGCCGAAACGCGTTTACCGTTGACGGTCTAGGAAATATTGTCGCGTCCGGGAACGCCAACATCACCGGGGATCTTAGTGCCAGTAATGCCAACTTCACGAATGCCGTTACTGCGAACACAGTTACAGCAGTCACCGTAACGGAAACTTCCGATCGCCGACTAAAAAAAGATATTTCTCCTCTCAAATCGATTCTTCAAAAAATCATGGCACTGAAACCTGTTTCGTTTTTTTGGCGCGATGACGAAAAAAATAACGTTGACCGACGAATTGGTTTCATCGCGCAAGAGGTGGAAGAGGAATTCCCAGAACTTGTAAGAACTGACTCCGATGGAATTAAGAGTGTCCAGTATGGAGCGATGGTCGCGCCTCTTACAAAAGCCATTCAAGAACAACAACTGATCATCGAAGATCAGCAAAGAGAAATCGCGCAGCAAAAGAATGAACTTGAAGAAATGAAAAAAATAATTTGCTCCATTCGCGGTGACGCAAATATCTGCAGGAAGTGAGGCTAAGGATGAGAGGCGCCTCGTTGATGATTGTCTTTCTTTCGGTTCTTTTTTTGATCGTTTTTTTTTCCAGTGGAAAAAATAAGCCTACACACAAAAACCCTCCATCCAAAGCAAACCCAATGAGTAAAGAAGTTCCCCTGGAAACTCAACCCAAGAAAATCGAAGCAATGAAAGCTACAGCAGATGCTAAGACTGAGCAGAATTCCGTCGTTCAAAAAGAACCTGTCATTAGTCTCTTGGAAAATCCTGAGAGCACGATCAAAGAACCTGTGAAAAAATCTCCGTCAGATCAAGTCGCCCCAAAAGCCCTCCCAGGGATGAGTCCAACGGCAGCTCAGGGGCCGCCCCCCGATGACCTTCCACCGATCCCTGCGATATCGCCTGTATTACCGTACCCTGACGGTATTCCATCAAATATGCCTCCTGGACTCTCGGCTTCGAACGCCGTCGGAGCGCCCCCAAGTGATCGGGCACCAATCGCACCGATTGCAGCGCCTCCAGTCTTCAAGGACGGAAAGCCTCCTGAAACCTTACCAACGCAGTAGAAAAACTATCGCTCAGTTTATTGCCGCAAGAAAATTAGCCAGTAACCAAAAACAAAAATCGGAATATCCAGAATAAGATGGCAAAAGTACGCAGGTGCAAGAGATTGCCTTCGTTCGTAAATCGCCGCAAAAACGCAACCGGCAATGAAGACCCCAACGGACATCAGAAGCGCCCAGAGCCAGTGAAACTGTGCCGAAAGAGCCACCGTATGATGCGGCGTGAAAGCAAGAGACGAAACAATCATGGCACTATTTAGAGAGAAGTACTTCTTAAGATTTCGATAGAGAAACCACCGCCACACGATTTCTTCGATGAGCGAGTTCAAAAAAATCCAGTAGAGCGAGAGGCCTAAATAAACCTGTAGTTGATCGAGCCCGCTTTTTGCAGCCGTTGCAAGCAAAAGCTCAACTCCGATAAGCTCTCCCTGGACCAAGCTGTAAAACACCACGGAGGCCATTGATCCCAGACCTAGCCCTATCAGTCCTGCCGCAAGCATTCCTCTTAGTGGGAAAGGTGGTCTTGAGCCCAATTTATCTTTCTCCAGAAAAAGAAAATGTATGAGAGGTATGAAAACTAAAAATAGCTTGGCCGCAACAAAAAGCCCTTGCCCCAGTTTCGTTCCAGGCCATAAGAGAAGTGCGGCTGCAGCACCGACCGAGGGACTTAAGCTCAGCACAAACATCAAGAAGATTTCTAGAGCTTTCATCGCAGGTCTCTTTTCAACCACGATGTCTTGGAAATCAACGATTATCCTACTTACGAAGTGAAACAGCGCTTTCTAAGGGTATAAACTCAACTTGCCGGGCGTCGCTTGCAATCCGCGAACTGATGAGAGCGAAAACTGCAAAGGCCACCTTTCGTTCTGCCTCTGTAAGATCGGCACCCCTTAAAAGTTTCCGCAAACTCAATCGGGTTTCCTTCAACAAAGCAGGATGAAAATTTTGATTCTCATAATAATTAAGAGCCCAGAATACTGCCGAGAGCGCTTGATGGCCCATAGGCGTGTTCAAAGCCGCGAAAACACGCTGGTCAATTTTCTGCGAGTAGTGCCCCAACAACATATCGACGACATAAATTTCGGCATTCAAAGCATGTATCCCGGAAGAGGTCATCTGATACTTCCAAGAGTTCTTTTCAGGAGAGAGAAGTCCCCATTTTGCATTAAGATCACCTTGGAAATCAGTCGCTGAATCAAATATTCCTGGGATGTATCGCATTAGGACTTCATCAAGATTTGAAATCCGGTTTTCAATCTTAGTCAGCGGAACGATTGATAAATATTTAATCGCCCGAAGTCGAAAATCATTCATAACTATTTCGCTTCGACGTTGAGGGTCGATAAGGAATTGCTTTCGAAGTTCACGCACGAAATCCGAGACTTCATTAATCAACCGAATCTTTCCGAGCCCCCGCTGAGACGAAGAATTTTCCAAAAGAAATTCTCCGGCCCACAAAACTTCACCAGCAGCAGCACCTTTATTGGCAATTTTCTGAGAGTAAAGATCTAGGATATCAGCGTGCTCGGCCAAGTAATCTCCAACACCAAGAATCATTCCAAGGTTTGGATTTCGAATCAGCATTCCGACCCGAAGTCTATGACTCTCCGGTGGCAGGACCAAAAGACTTTCACTCAAGCTCTGAAGAAAAAGAGGTGATGTGAGTGAACGATTACAGTTCATGCTCCACCCGAGGGAAACCCAGAAAAATAAACCACTCCAAATGAGTTTTTGATAATACCAACGGTGAGGGGCTCTCTGTGGAATCATAGAATTCTCCGGAAAGATTGCAAGTTAGTGATCCCACGATCGAAGTACAAGAAATCGACAATCAAGATTTAGTAATAGTTTTCAAAGCTACAGACAAAAGCCTATTTCGAAAGGATCGATTAATTAGAATAGCCCACCCAGGAATCATGGGCGAAATCGAATGCGAAGCTTCGCGTCTTCCTGAAGGGCATAGGACAGGTGACCTCGAATTTCCCAGAGAGGAATTTCCAGCAGCGAACGTTCACTGAATTTTTGGCTCAGAGTTTTAATTGCGGCGTTATAGGCCAGCTTAAAACTTTCTTCTTGCGTCATGATTGTCGCCGCTGCCGCCGGACTAAGACTTTCGGGCAAGAGATTCCAATCAGTACCAATCAGTCCTCCGACCAAATCAGTCATAGCCCCGATTCGGGATTTAATACGTGACATCATCGTTCGATGGAGTCGAAAACCCTGATCCAATCTTTCCATCCACACATCGGCCATTGCCATCATTCCCCACAAATAAATTAAATCCCGATCATTTCTGTACTCAGCAACAATTTCAAAATATGGAGAAGAAAGAAGATCTCCGGGACTGGGAAAATTTCGCTGATTGACCCCCAACTGTTGGAGATACGCAAAAACGCGATCAGATCGAATCGTCGAAGTCCCTAGATTCAAGTCCTTAAGTGGCACTCCCGAAACCTTCGAGAAGCTCTTAAGAACAAATTCCGAACAGAATAGTTTCTCATCCTCCGAGAAATCCATGGAGGGATCATAGGGGATTTTTGCAAGTGCCATCTCCCGAGCCATGGCGCCGGCCTTTTCCGGCACCCCGGAACTTGCATCTTTCCAACGCAGTACAAGAATTGAATTCAATGCTCGTTTTGAAAAACTTTCCTGCGTCTGCAGAATCGATCCGGTTTCTATTAGGGTTTCATAAACTTCAATGGATTGATCTGCAGTGCGGCCCATGATGAGGGCATGCGAATATTTGCGGATCGGAAAGGTGCATTGGCTGATAATTGATGAAACCGACGAATCTCCGAGCGTCAGTACCAAGTCGCCAGTTTTATAAGGGAAGGCCGTCGTGGAAGAATCATCGAGAAAGGTCTTTGAGCGATTGTCATACCAGGCGGCCTGGGACTTATCCGATTTTTGAGACTCACGAATCAAGTCTTGGAGATAGGCCATTAAGGCCAGCGTCCGTTGCTCTTCATGAAGCGCCTTGGGATTTCTGAGTCGGGGAATCCGCAGGGAATTCACCAATTCGAACAAATCATTTCCAAGAGCGCCTCTTCCCTGTGGTCGCAGGCAGTTCAAAAGTGAGTCTCTGGAGGAGACTCCGTCGGAAAAATTCTTGAAACAATTCTCGATCACAGATCGGCTGCTTGTCGTTGATGCTTCGGAGCCTAGCGCCTCGAAGAAATTTGATAGAACTAAAGCAGAAACACCGAAGACCTCGGCGCTTCTCGCTAGCGATGCCTCGACGTGTTCCTTTAGGGTGAACTTCTTTCCCGACTTAACAGCAAGTGGATACTGACAATCCTCAAGAGTGCTTTCCTCTTGTGATGTCGGCTTTCGAGAAGGGTCCGAACACTGAGTAGCCGCAAAAACATCTGAGGAAAATATTAGGTAAGCAATGGACGCAATGATAAGTCGGCTTCGCCATTGAGCCGCTAAATCGACAAGAAGCATAGACTTAAATCGGAATTTTCTCCCAGGAGATCAAGAATTCATCCGCTTTAAAACCGAATCTTAACAAAGAAATAGATCCTTAAAGCTCTCTGAGCCGCTTACGCTGCTGACCTTTGGCGTCAAAATTCTCAGGTGAAAGCCAATCTTGGAATCGCTTATTGAGTCGTGGCCACTCGGAATCAATGATCGAATACCAATCGGTGTCACGACTCCGCCCCTTGTAAACACGTGCATTTCGAAAACGACCCTCAAACTGAAAACCGAAGCGCTCAGCAGCCGTCTTTGATGCTGCATTCAAGCTATCGCACTTCCATTCACAACGCCGATAGCCGCGATTGAAGGCTTCTTTGATCAAAAGATAAACGGCTTCGGTGGCGGCCGGCCGTCGTTGCAGGAGTGGTGAAAAATGCACATGGGCAATTTCCACAGATCCCACATCACGTTGTATGTTCATCCACGCCAAAAGTCCTACCGCTTGTGATTGACCTCGGGCAATCACGACATAAAGGCGCGGGTCTCCTGCGAGCGATGTCGCCTCTAACCATGACTTAAACTCAGCCCGGTCCTTAAAGGGTCCATAGGGCAAATAGGTCCAATTTTTTCCTGCTTGGTCACAGGCAAAGGACTCGAAGAGGTCTTCACCATGGTGCTCGCAATTCAGCGGAGAAAGCGAAGTGTGCAAGCCGACCATTGTATTTTCAGGTGGGACTTCGGCCTCTTTCCACTCCGGAAGGGGCGGCCCGATCGGCTGTCCAAATTCATTTAGCCTTGTCACGAGGAGCCATCGCCTTCAAATAAGCGATCAAATCGCCGATATCGATTTTCACCTGATCCAAGCGATCGCGATAGGCAGGGTCGTCTTCGAATCCTGCCATCGTTGCCTTCGGATTATATTTTCTCGGGTTCATGATGACACCCCGAATTTTTTCTTCGCCCAGCAGTGTTAAAAGACTATCGGGCTGGTTCAAGTCTGGGCCCTTTTGTCCGCCCTCCCCGTTCACCGCATGACAGCTCATGCAATGCCGCCGATAGAACAAGAATCCTTTGCTAACAGCGCGGGAAGATTTTTCTGGTGGAGCCGTTTTACTAAAGCGGTCCTTGAATTTCACAAGCTCCACGCTGACAATCTGATAGGGCCACCAATTGGCTCCATCTTTTTTTAGCTCACGGTCATTCAAATTATTCCACACCAAATAGGCGGGCCCAAGTTGCACATTTTTTTCGTTTTGCATTTTATTGTGAAGTGTAAAAAACTTTTCGCCTGGTGCCGAAATCGCAAACAGAGTCTCATAGCGACGCAAAAACTCTGCCGGAACGCTGGGCTGATAACCATCCGCACAGGTAAAAAGAATTTCTTCAGCTTTCTTCCACTCATCACCAAAAGCCCAATCCAGCAAAAGCTGAGTGGAATATCCTGAATAGCGTCGTTTTCGATCTTCGTGCGGCTCGTGAACCTCTAGAGTTTTAGTTTTTAAGCTCTTAGGAGGATTATATATGCTAAAGCGCTTGATTTCTTTCCCCGATTTTTTAAAGACAATTTCAGGAAGAGGCGGACTCGTCGCCAGCGTTACTTGAGAAAAGAAAACGAATGTTAATGAAGTCAATGACAGCAATCGCATCCGCCCATCATAAGCCCAAATCTGTCGCCAAAAAATCAAGGCCATAAAACTTTTCGTCTTTGCCGACTTCCGCTAAATTGCCTTTTCATGAAGACCCGGCCCAATTTTTTGTCTCACTGGTCAAATCATATTGACACCAAGCCAGGCCACTATCCCGGCAGTGACGAAATGCTTTCTCGCGGAGCACCACTTGCGAAGGCGCTTGGACTTAAACGCTTGGGAATACACTGGGAAATACTGGAGGCCGGAAGGCGGAGTTCCTGGCCCCATGCCGAAAGCACCGAGGAAGAGGGCTTTCTAGTTCTTTCGGGAAGCCCTGATCTTTGGCTAAACGGCGAACTTTATCCTCTACAGCCGGGCGACTGCGGAGTTTTCCCCCCCGGAAGCGGCGAAGCTCACGTCGTCGTGAACAATTCGAACTCAGCCGCGACTTTGCTGGTGTTTGGTGAAAGCTCTCGTGCCGACAATCAAGTTCACTACCCTTTGCATCCACAGAGAAATCAGGAGGTAGGCGACTTTCACTGGAATAGCTGCCCTCCGCAACGCCTCGGAAATGCACCTGCCGAAGCCAGGGAATCCAAAGCGCAGGCTACAGACAGTCCGCTGCTCGTCGAATTACCGTTTCCGATCACCACCCCCCGACTGCGCATTCAGCCGCGCTTCAAAAACGAAGGACGCTTCATTTTTGAAGCAGTGACGGATTCATATGCCGAATTGAGCCCGTGGATGGATTGGGTCAGTGCAAAAACTACGGTCCACGATATGGAAATTCATTGTCGGGAATCCATCGCAAAGTTCCACTTGCGGGAAGACATTACTCTCTCACTCTATGATCGCGAAGGGACTTTTGTGGGCTCCACCGGCCTGCACCGAATCAACTGGAAACTACGAAGTTTCGAAATCGGATATTGGGTCCGCTCCACCCACGCGGGCCAGGGTTACATCAGTGAAGCCGTGAACGCACTAAGCCGCTACGCTTTTGGCCAGCTCAATGCTAAACGAGTGGAAATTCGCTGCGACTCGAACAATCAAAAAAGCCTACAAGTCGCAGAACGCCTTTGCTTTCAACGGGAAGCAAAACTTCTAAACGAACGCCTGCGTGTTGACGGACAATTGAGTGACACCTTAATCTATTCACTGACAAGCGTGGATGCACTTCCGGAACTGATCTGCAGCTGGTGAAGAGTGGCCCAAGAAGGACCTAGGGGGAGCATGTGGAGCTAGCAACATTTCCGATGAGCCGCGGGGTTTGTTCCAAGTCACCTTGAAGCAAGCGTGAGTGGCGCTGAACAAGTCAAAGACACCTGCGCTATGAAGTCATTGAGACGACTTTTCAACGTAGCCTCATCAAGCAAATCAGCTTCAAGCTGTAAACTTCGAAGTCCTTGGATCGAAGAGAGGAGCCTCTGTAATAATTTAATTGATTCAGAGTGCTGAGTGGCGTGCTTTCTCTCGATCACGAAGTTCTTCCTAATTTCTGCAGAAATTACGGCCTCAGCTTTCAAAAAAAGATTGTAGATCGAAAAATTTAGATGCTCTTCTTCCCGAAGAATCTTTGTGTGCACCTGTAATTGGTCCAATGTGAATCGAAGAATGCGAGCCCAACGGTAGCTTTCAATAAATTGGGGATCAAGTTCCGTTACGGTTCCATTCTCGCCCTCATTCCTCATCACAGATATCAGGGCTTGCCAGAGAACGGGATCCTTCAGGAGAGATTTAATGAATGGCTTCTCGGTATCAGAAAGTTTCGACTTGAGCAGTTCTCTATGACTTGTGAGTGCCGATTCGCCGTGATGAATCTTATAAGCCCTGCGACTGAGCCGAAAACGCAAATAATCTTGCCATGCCAAAACTAAGTTCTTGGGCGTTTCTTTTAACTTTTGAAACCATGACTTTGGACGAAGATCCTTCGAAACAAAATCGCAGACTGATGCCACCGGCGCCATCATCGAAGCGACGACAAAGAAATAGCCCAATTGCAAGTGCGTGCACGCAAGGCCCAGAGGAGCACCCAGAACAAGATGCTCGATGTTTTCCGAAACGAAGAACCATACCGGATAGGTGGGTAAAACAATCGTTAGATAGACAAGGCCAAATTCATGATATCCGGACATCGTGCGCGCAGCGATCTCGGTCGGTAGCTCTTCAATAAGGTGCCAGAGAGACCTCACAAAGGAAAGTAATGCTGCGTTGGCTTGACTCACGTTTCGAGGGCGCCCCGACCAACGTTCGCGAAGCATATCTTTCAACTTTTCAACCAGTCGTAGACGTGGCTGCGACAAGGCTCCCTCGAATTCCTCGGCTGTCATGGACTCTTGCCCACTGAGACTGGCGGCCACGGATACGATAAGCATCAATTCCGTATTCACCGCAGAAGAATCTGCGGAAAGCTGTGACTGAAGAGAATCTAAGAATAAATCGAGCGCCGCCGCGGGATTCGTCTTTTCTGCGTGAGATTTGGAAGCCAGCAAAAAGAGAAGACAACAAGAAAACGACAAGAGCTTGCGTTTTAAAAACGTCATAGAGGGCGCATTGTTAAATCTGCCCTGCCGTATTTGTCTAGCACTTTTTGATAATGATTATCATTTGCAATAAATTTTCTGGACGGCTCTAATAACTGCCGTGATCTGGGAAAAGCTACAATGCCTGGGCAGCCGACCATCCCGAGGCCCATGCCCAGTGAAAGTTGTAGCCCCCCAGCCAACCCGTAACGTCCACGACCTCACCGATAAAATAAAGACCCGCAACCTTCTTTGACTCCATGGACTTCGAAGAAAGTTCCGTAGTATCGACTCCGCCTCGGGTGACTTCGGCCTTTTGATAACCCACCGTACTGCTGGGCCTAAGCGACCAAGCATGAATTGACTCAGCCATCTCATCAATTCTTTTCTCGGAGACTTCCGCCACACGTAGGGAAATGTCGCTTAAATAGATTTTTGCGAAAACCTCAATGAAGCGCAGAGGAAGCAAATCCGACAAGAGGACCTTGAGTGAAATCGAAGGATCTTCCCGCTTCGCCTTGAGCACTAAATCCTTAAAGTTGCGATCGGGCATTAGGTTGATTTGAATCGAATTACCCGGACGCCAATGCAGAGAAGTTTGCAGAGCCGCAGGTCCGCTCAATCCTCGATGCGTAAAAAGTAGATTCTCGCGAAAACTCAGCCCAGCAGAGCTCATAAGAACATCAATGGATAATCCGGCGAGTTCTTTAAAGGGGGACAACAACGGATCGCTCAATACAAAACCGTCGAGTGCCGGAGCTCGTTCAACAATCCGATGTCCAAATTGACGAGCGAGACGATAGCCAAAATCTGTGGCACCCAGCTTTGGAATCGAAAGGCCTCCGGTAGCGACAACGAGTTTCGGTGCTTTAAACGCCCTGTTATTAGTCCGAATGAAAAAGTCTTCATCATGCTTTTCCACAGAATCGATCACATGGTTCAGCAAGATCTCCACTCCCGAAGCCAGACACTCCTTTTGAAGCATATCCACAATGTCGCGCGCTGAACGTTCGCAAAAAAGTTGTCCCAGTTTTTTCTCATAAAATGGAATCTGATGGTCTGCGACCATGGTCAAGAAATCCTGGCTTTGATAACGAGCCAAGGCAGATTTCACGAAATGAGGATTTTCTGAAACAAAATTTTCCGGTGTTACATTTAGGTTTGTAAAATTACAGCGTCCTCCGCCTGAAATCAGAATTTTCCCCCCGACCTTTGGGGCGTGGTCCAGAACGAGCACCCGTCGACCGCGGCGACCGGCGTGAATTGCGCACATCAGGCCCGCGCCGCCGGCCCCTAAAATAATCGCATCGAATTCTGTCATCGCAAATCCTAAACTGAATCATAGCCCGCTCGCCCATGCCGGCAAGCGCAATCCAGAAAGAGAAAAAACTTCTTGGCGGCCGAGTCTCTTCGAGGGAAACTGACGCGGATGAAAATTATGTCCACCAATACGGGGAAGCCGGAAGAAATCGAATTCCAATCCGTTAAAAAAATGACCTCAATGAAACGCGTCCCGCAGTCCGGGGGCATTCGAATTGAGTTTACTGGAGTCGATGGAGATCTATTCGATGCGCCCCAATTTCATGGGGGAGAAGATAATCGCGTATACGCCTTGGGCTTGGAAACCCATCGTGAATTTGCAAAATTGCTGGGACGCAATAAGCCCTTCGAAGAAGGCGCCTTTGGCGAGAACTTGACCGTAGAGAGCTTGGATGAATCTCAGATTTTTATGGGAGATATCTTTCGCGTGGGAGATGCCGAGATTCAAGCCACCTTTCCTCGCATTCCCTGCTCGAAACTGAACTTCCGCTTTCAAAATAGTGAGGCTTTAGCAAAATTCCGTAGTCTCAAGAGACCGGGAGTTTATTTTCGTGTCCTTAAAGCGGGCCACACTCGGCCCGGCGACCAACTCCTAGCGATCCAGTCGTCAAAAACACCTCGAGTCTCCCTCTTGGCACTTTACCTATGGCTGACTTCACAGGAGAAGCTCTCAGAGCGCCGCCTTAAGGAAATTTCAACAATGCCCTACGCCCCAGCTATTGTCCGCAATAAGCTCGCTTCACTGGCTTCGGAGTGAAATAAGGACTGTTCGCGTGTTAAGAATGCGTGAAGAATTTATCTGATCTTCATTTGAATCGAGCACTCAATTTCTTCATTATTATAGAAGAAGTCTGTATGATGGATCGCATTTTTTTCAAAAATCTCGGCATATTAAGTCTCGCTGTTTTGTCGCTGAGCTCTTGCAAGGTGCAAGTTTCAAGCAACAAATTGATCGTCGATGACGGCCAAGGTGTGCGCGAAGGGGATCCCACTCTAGAGTCCGAAGACGATCTTTTGTATGACCTACTTGATATCGACAATCCAGGAAATGAGCTAGAGGCCTGGACCAAACTCATTGCTCTGAATGGCCGCTCACAATCTTGCGGTAGCTCCTGGTGTTTGGCCACTGAAGTCACAAATTCGTTTAGCAATACTTCATGCCAGGGCGGACACGTTACTACCTATTCAGCTCTTCCTTCCATGAGCCAAATGGAAGTTGGGACAGTTAAAATCAAGGTTTACTTTGCCAATTTTCTCGAAGAAAACAATGTTCAACTTTCCCTCAGCGCGGCATCGACAAACGCAGTTGCTAGAGCTGTATTTTTTTCAGACCATGCTGTTTTACGAAATGGTGGCCCGAACCCTGATGTGCTTGAGGTTTCCTTGCGAAAGCCGATCAAAGAAGGAAGTACCCGAACCATTCGAATCGTCTTTACCGGAACTCACCAAAGATTTTATCTCGATCAAGAATTTTTAGGAGAACTTAAAAACAAAGCCCTTCCCAATACTGCGGGCTTTGTACATTTAAGTCTGATCGATCAGCCGATACGTCCTGAAGGAAGTGATTGCATTTCTCGCTCGTCAGGAATTTCACTTCAAAAGATCAAAGCCTCTTCTTCAATGTTTGAGCCCAAGAACTAGCTACGAAAATCGCGAGCCATGACCGTCTTTCGACCCTCGTTACGTGCATTCACAATTGCAGCATCACACAGGCGCCGCAAACGATCGGAGAGCAAATCGATCACATCCGCGCTTGTATTCATGTCTGCCTTGGCTTTTATGTAAGATTTTAATTTAGATACAACTACCAATATCTCGGCCTCGGAAACGGGTGCGCTAGGGGAGGAAGTCATCGGAACACTTACCTTTCTCTCTGATATTGTTTCGGGCTTTGCCGTTGACGGCACAGTTGCGCGAGCGGGAGTGGACGCGGCCATTTCCTCAGCCTGCTCCTTCAACCAATTCTCCCGCGTAGGCGTTCTCTCCTCGATTGCCCATGCGTCACGATGCCGAAAAGTCGGCACATGCGAAGCCCAACAAGGTACCGAACAAAAAACAAAACCACTACGCTTTTTGCTACAGGTCGAAACACTACAGACCTGATAAATCTGATTAAAAGCGATGGGTTTTTTGCAGGCGCTACAACGACGCCAATAAGTGGCTGCCTGAGGGTTTTCGCTCTGATTCATAGAAATACATTCTTCCAGAAGAGCGAGCAGAATCAAGGGAGCCTTGCTATAATCCAAATATGAAATCCGATCCCTGGAAGCGGGTCACCTCCTACCCCAACGTCCATGAAGCCGCCTTGGCCCAAAGCGCCTTGGAATCGGCGGGTATCGAAGCAAAAGTATTCAACAAACACGCACTGGGAGCGATGCCGCATCTAGGACAGATGATGCAAGCTGACGTGATGGTACCGCATTCCCGAGTCGAAGAAGCGCGGGCACTCCTCCAGCTACCCACAGACAGTTCTGAACTTGACCTTGAAAAAGCACTCGGCCCCGATCGTCTCAAAGCCCTGAGCTCATCTCTCCTGATCGCACTGAGCGCCGCTACGGTTCTATCGCTGGCGTGGCTCTTAATGAAGTCCCTTTAAATAGACGCATAAGTTTTGACTGCGAGATTCACAACATTTAGAAATTTTGAGAATGAGTGTGGTCAAGAAAAAGGCGGGCTTACCGAAATTTGCTGAGAAGGGTCTTCGATTTCAGTGTCAAGGTAGCGGGCAGTGCTGTGTGGCGCGCGGTTCCTATGGATATGTCTACATGACGATTCACGATCGCCGACGGATGGCAAAATTACTGAAGCTTAAAACGCAGGTTTTCACACGCACTTACTGCAAGCGTGATGGTGAATACTATTATTTGAATGACTCCAAGAAACAGTGTCGTTTCTTAGAAGGCACACGCTGTTCGGTCTATGAAGCGCGCCCGAACCAGTGCCGCAGCTGGCCTTTTTGGCCTGAACATATGAATGCCCGCGCCTGGTCGGAAGTGGCCAAATATTGTAAAGGTGTGGGCCGCGGCCCTCTTTTTAGTCCCGATCATATTCAAGCCATCCTGGCTCTTAACGACTGACACGCGATCGTAATTTTCGGCCTTTATCTTCTGTAAAGTTCAATGATTTAGCAGTGCTAGGGAAGCTTCATCCTCAATCCGCTTGCCTATTTCTCAGTGCGGCCCTAGTCTCCGGAACATGAAAATTCTTGTAGGCATTTGCGGCAGCATTGCCTCCTATCGTAGCCCCGATTTTGTTAAGGAACTCCGCGCGCGCGGTCACGAGGTCCGCATTGTTTTGACCTCTAGTGCCGCTCACTTCGTATCCAAAAAGGTATTGGAAACATTTGCCGGAAGCAAAGTTGCTGACAGTGATATTTTTCATGAAGAACTTCTGGGCACTGACCACATTTCATGGGCCCGCTGGGCGGAGCGCATCGTTATTTATGGGGCGACTGCAACGACACTTTCTCGCCTTGCCTCAGCTTCGGGGGACGACTTTCTCTCGCTTCAAGTTTTGGCCTTTAACGGAAGCCCCATCGTTGTCCCTGCGATGAACTCATCGATGTGGCAGAAAAGTCTTTTACAAGAGAATGTGAAAAAGCTGCGCGCTGCTAATTTTCGTTTTGTGGGTCCCATCGAGGGGCTCTTGGCTTGCGGAGAAGAGGGAGTCGGACACATCGCCGACCATAAAGACATTATTGCGGCTTTGGAGGCCGGCCATAATTCACCTTTGACAAATCTTCGCGTTTTTCTGACCGGTGGACCAATGAGAAGCTCGCTTGACCCCGCGCGATTCCTTCAGAATCGCTCTAGCGGCGAAATGGCGATTTCTTTAGCGGAAGCTTTTCATTCATTCGGAGCCGAAGTGACGCTGCTTCTGGGTCCCGTGGATTCGAAATTGGTGGAGCGCGCTGAGCGACTTTGCCATAAGCTGCTGCGCTTTGAATCTTACGGCGACTACGAAAAACAGGTCGAGCAAATTTTTCCGACATCGAATCTCTTTGTTTCAGCGGCGGCGGTTTTAGATTTTACGACTGCGGAAAATCCAAAAAAATCTTCCCGCATGGATATCGCGGGAAAAAAAGATTTGAGTATCAAGATTTCTGCAACTGATGATGTCGTCGCCCGCTGCGTTCGCCAACGAAAATCACATCAAAAGATTTTGGCGTTTTCCCTGGAGAATGGCAGCACCGCAGAAATACTTGATCGAGCCGAGAAAAAGTTGAAGGCTAAGGGGGCCGACTGGATTCTCGTCAATCGCGCAGATGAAATGTTCTCTGCCACGACCCAAACATTCACCGTATGGTTATTGGACGGCAAAGGCAGCAGGACGGAAATTGAGGCAAATTCAAAGGCCGAAATCGCAGGTCAACTCGTTCAGGAAATTGCTTCTAAATTCAGTTCAAGCCAAAATCCGAGGAACCGTGTGGAAGAAGCGTCAGCGGATCGCATCCCGCGTGCTTAAGTATCTCTTTCCAAAATTCTTCTGACCAAGTTTCGAGATTTTCATCACCTTCGCGGAAAAGAAAATCTTGCGTAAAGGGAATCATCAACCATGAACCTCCGCGCAGTTCGGCGTCGAGCTGACCGGCTTCCCAGTTGCTACATCCTAAGAAAAAGCTCTTCTGAATTCCGGATTCCGCGGATTGAGTCAAAATGTCCTGGAAAAGTTCTGGATCTGAAGTCACGTAGAGACCGGGCGCAAATTCAGTTCCCGGATTCGTTCCCTGGGACCAGCTGTGAATCGTAAAAATAGTTTCCTCGCGTAGCGGGCCGCCGCGGTACAAAGGTTGTTCGAATTCTTGAACGGTCTCGCCGGTGACATCCTTGATTTCAGCCACGACCTGAGTGGGCAGTGTTTCACCGCTCAGAAAGGGTTTATTTAAAATGACCCCGAAGGCGCCCTCCTCGGTGTGTTCCAGCACAAGGATCACGGCTCGTGAAAATTCCTCGTCTTCAAGTTGCGGCAAGGCGGCTAGGTAAAAAGGGGTCTCCACAATTCATTTTTAGAGCCGAAGCGAGCAAATCACAACCCCTCGGACTTAGGCACCCTGTAAACGCAGGGCCTTGGGTAAAAAGGTGTTCAATCGCCCCTCCACCCCACGCCCACTGCCCACAGGTGAATTATTGAAGAACAAGCGAAAGTTTTCGCCACCCACAAAGTCATCGTGTCGAAGTGCCTCGCCCGTCCAATAGCGTCGCGCCTGGTCCTCGGTGAGATCAAAGGGTCGAAAGGAAATCTCTTCGGAAACCTGTATGGGAAGCGGTGAAGTAGCTTTCAAGCGATCGACGAGACCCGCCTCTCCCACCTGCATTCCCCAATGAAAAAGATCGGCTTCACCATTCCAAAGATAACCGCCCGATGCCAGCACCCCGCGCCAATTATTAAGCTCGAGCCTCGCCGGAGTTTTTCGAGAGCCCGGCCTTTCAAGTAGCGCCCAGTAACCGCCTGGAACTCCATCTCGGTGCGGCCATCGACGCCCCTCTCTTATCAGTGAGTATTCACCTCCCGCTTCTTTTAAAAAGCCCTCGATGATCTCTTCATTTTCGATGCGGCTATAAGTGCAGGTGGAATAGAGCAAACGTCCACCCGCAGCCAGCAAGCGTGAAGCTCTCTCTAAGAGAGAGCGTTGCAAAACGGCGGCCTGGCGCACCTCGCGGTCATAGACGTCTTTTCTGTAATCCCTACGTTTTGCAAAGAGACTTTCGCCGCTACAAGGCGCGTCCAACAAAATTTTATCAAAGCTGGCTTCGCGGAAATGGGCGATGAGGCCATCCACAGGCATCGAAGTAACGCTTGTCCACAGGGTGCCGTGCCGAGCCAGAATTTGTCGGAGCTTCTCGGCACGCGAGCGATCCACTTCATTCGCCACTAACCATCCGCTGCCCCCGGCCAAAAATTCCGCCAAATGCGTCGCCTTAGATCCAGGTGCCGCACAAAGGTCCAGAACCCGATCGTTGGGCGACGGTGAAAGAACTTCGGCAGCTTCGACGGCGGCGCCTTCCTGCCAATAAAAACTTCCGGAAGCTACCAAAGGATGATGGCGAAGCTCGGGACGAAAGGACGGCTTTGCAAAAAAGGACCCAGGCGACCAAGGGAGATCCCTCAACTTCCAGCGCTCAACAAGAGCCGTATCCACCGGGCGCAATCGATGAGGACGAAGAACAATTACAGGATCTTCGGCCATGGCCCTGCAGCTTCGGGCGAATTCTAGACGCTCTGCGTTATTATCCAAGACCTCCGCCAGTCTGCGGGCAAATTCCTTCGGTAGGTCAGCCGTCATTTAGGGCCTCCCTCCCGAGATAATTTCCCAGCAAAAACTTCGCATCGAATCCCATGACTTCTTTCAACTTCGGCTTTATATTCACGCGCATATGATTTGGGAAGAAAGTTCTCTCTTTAAAAACGCCGTCAAGCAGCTGGATCGCGCAGCAACTTTGATGAATCTTGATCCGAACGTACTCACAAGACTCCACACTCCGAAGCGAGCCATTGTTGTGAGTGTGCCCGTGCGACTCGACAACGGCCGCATCGAAGTTTTTGAAGGTTATCGCGTTCACCACAATATGTCTCTTGGCCCGGCAAAAGGGGGAATTCGCTATCACCCTGATGTGACACTTTCGGAAGTTGCCGGACTTGCGATGCTGATGACATTCAAATGTTCACTGATGCGTTTACCTTTGGGCGGCGCAAAGGGTGGCATTCGCGTGGAACCCGGGAAACTCTCCCGCAAAGAAGTTCAGGCCATGACTCGTCGCTACACCACCGAGATCATGTCATTCATCGGTCCAGAAAAAGATATTCCCGCTCCAGATGTGGGAACCAGCGCACAGACTATGGCCTGGATCGTCGATACCTATTCACAAGTCAAGGGCTACGCTGTCCCAGGCGTCGTGACCGGAAAACCTATCGAAGTCGGTGGATCCTTGGGTCGAGTGGAAGCCACTGGCCGAGGCGTTGTTTATACGCTGATTGAAGCGGCCAAGGACATGGGACTTTCTCTTGATGAAAAAATTACTGTCGCAATTCAAGGTTACGGCAACGTGGGCTCTGCAGCCGCACGCAAGATGGCAAAGATTGGCTGTCGCGTCGTCGCCGTCTCCGATGTCTCGGGCGGCGTTTACAATCCCAATGGATTGGATCTGGACGATGTGAATCGCCATTTAGCAGAAGCCAGCATCCTCAAAGGATACAAAAACGCGGAATTCGTCACCAACCAACAACTTCTAGAGCTTCCTTGTGATGTTTTGATCTTGGCCGCCCTTGAAGGTCAGATCACTGAACACAACGCGGGTCGTATCAAAGCTAAAATCATCGCCGAAGGCGCCAACGGTCCCACCACCAACTCTGCGGATGAAATCCTGATGGAAAAAGGCGTGATGGTAATCCCAGATATTTTGGCCAACGCCGGGGGCGTGGTTGTGAGTTATTTCGAATGGGTCCAAGGCTTGCAGCAACTCTTTTGGTCAGAAAAAGAGGTGAACAATAAACTCTGGGACATCATGAGCACCACCTACCAAAGGGTCGCGGGCGTTGCACGCGACAACAAGTGCACAATGCGGACCGCAGCATTGATGGACGGCGTCGGTCACCTCGGTAAAGCGATGTTGGTCCGTGGCTTTTGGCCCTAATTGCCCTGGAATCACGAATTTTTGTTTCGTAGCTTCTGAATTTTACTTTTCAGAATCTTGGCCGCAGAGGCGTATCCACCATCACTTCCATCAATGAAATGAATATGGTCGTCGGCTATCGACTCGACAAAGCAGGTCAGCTGCGCCGATTGCGATTGGTGAAAGGCATAGAGCAGTTCACCACTCGCTTCGTGCCGGTCAAGAAATTGAAAGACTCTCTTCGCATCGGCATCTGAAAGATCAAGAACAAATCGAAGTGAATCATCAATTTTGATCTGGTCCGTGTTGCTAATCACATCATCGCGATAGCGGCCCCAATTGACATCACCCTTTTGAAGTCCGCGCGCCATCGCGCGATATCCATAGGCTGTGTAGATCCACATTCGAATCAGATTGAAGAAACGCTGAAGTTTTCCCTGCATCCGTGTTGCGTGCGCCCTCAATTCGCCAAGAAGTTTCCAAGGTCGTAAAACTAGCTGCAACTGGCTGCTATCAAGATTTCGATGCAGTGGAAGTTCTTTCAAGATTCTTTCGATCAACTCGTGACTTTGTAAAACCGTAGTCGACAGCGGTCGAATAATGACTGAATAAAAATAGCCATGCTTGGACCAAATCGGCTCCCACCGACATTCAAGTCCCTCCAAGGATAATGCTTCATCACCGGAATCATCCAGAGGATCACGCTGAATCAATACAGCAGGTGACTCTCCTGCTTTGATCAGCACTTCCGCCAAATCCAAGGCGCCTCCCAAAAAATCGCTTTTTGAAAAACTTTTTCCTCTACGGCTTTGACGCAAAAGAACTTCAAAACCGCGCTTTCGAAGTTCGGCGACCGACACATAACCCGCACGCAATTCAAGAAAAAATTCTCGTTTCGAACGCAGTTGAAGAGCCTCAATTGCAGAACGAAAGCCTGGGATTTCACTCGTGGGCAAAAGGAAGGTGGCTCCATCGCCTCCAAAGACGAAGGGGAAATCACGTCGTCCAAAATGATTAAAGGCTGCCGCCAGCCCCATCGCTCCGACCATATTAACCTGTCGATACCGACCTTCGGCAATGGCTTGGGTCGAAGCCCGTACATCAAATATGAATACGGACCAGGCCTCCGACACCGCTTCAAAATCTTTAATGATCAATTTCTGGGAATTTTTATAGTCTTGGCGAAAATCCCACTTTTCCTGCATTTGACCTACTTCCGACATATTCTTTGAAGTCCTATTTTCCTTGCCAGATTATCACTGTCACTTAGAAGAAAAGCCAGCCCATGGAGAATAAGTATTCCACTGACCTCAGCTGCCGTTCACTAAAAACACCTGTGTTTCAAACGGGAGAGCTCCTCAAGACTTTCTTGATCAAAGCTCTTTCGGAAGGTGGAATTTCAGCAAGCGACCTCGAAAACTCCGTTCTTGCTGTTACCTCAAAATTGTTTAGCCTTGCTGAAGGGCGACTCGTATCTCGCGACCGGCAAAGCAAGAAAAGCCTGATTCTAGAAGAAGCCGATCACTACCTGGGCGAACTCGCCTATGATTCACATCTGACCATTGCACGAGGCGTTTTGCTCCCGTCTGCCGGCATTGACGAGTCAAATTCCCCAGACGGTGACTACATTTTGCTCCCCGAATATCCCTTTAAGAGCCTGCAAAAATTGAACGTAGAATTGCGGGAACATTTCCAATTGGAAAATTTTGGTCTGCTCATGACTGACTCTCGAAGCGCGCCTCTGCGAAATGGAGTAAACGGCGTTTCGATAGCACATTCCGGTTTTTATGGAATTCTCGATCGAGTTGGCGAGAAGGACCTCTTTGGGCGGTCTTTGAAGATGACTAAAATAAATGTTGCCGATGCTTTGGCGGCGGCTGCCGTTTTTTGTCTCGGAGAATCCAAAGAACAATCTCCAATCGCACTTTTACGCAGCAGCGGACTTCGCTTTCGAGCCCCTAGTGCCGACATCGAAGCTGAATGTCGAATCGAAGTCGACAACGATCTCTACCGACCTTTTCTGTTAAGCAATTTGTAACGAAGGCCTCACTTCATCAATTGCTTGGCTTCGATGCGCTGTAGAATTACCTGCGCATAGTCCTTCCACGGAATCCATTTGAAGTTTTCAACAATCCGTCCTGATGGATCAATCAAAAATGTGACCCGATTAGCGGTTTTTAACGGCACTGGAAGCAGCACTCCATAATCTTTAGACACCCGGCCATCTGCATCGGACAACAAGGGGAAATTTAAACCATGCTCATTTGAAAAGCGTTGATGTGAGTCTTGCGAATCCGTACTGATACCCAGTATCGAGAGTCCCCGAATCTGAAAATTCTCCTGACTGTCTCGAAAGGAACATGCTTCAAGTGTACATCCACGAGTCTGGTCTCGCGGATAGAAATAGAGCAAGAGCCAGCGACCGCGATATTCCTGCAACGAGTGAAGTCGACCGCTTGCATCAGGTAAGGAGAAATCCGGCGCCTGCGTTCCGGCCGCCAGACCTTGGGCGAAGAGCTTCTCAAACATGCTTGGACTATAGACCGAAGCTCAGAGGCAGCCAAAAATCTTTCTTTTGGAACCCTAGATTGCCCTTCATTCGGAAGGGCCTTATCCTATTTGGCATGAGCAGCCCGTCTGAAAACCCACCCAAAAAGCCACATTATTTTCGACGACGCTACATCATCGACAAAAGCATACAAGTTCCCATTATCGTCTATTTCATGGCCCTCATTTCACTGTCGTTTTTCCTTTTTGCGGCACTTTTTTTGAAGGGTTATTCCGATTACATGGATGCACTTCGAAATGAACTTTCCGCCGAGTCTTTTGCGCAGGTGGAACTACAGTTTATTGATGGACGCGACTTGGCGGTTTCGATTTTTTTCTACTGTCTTGTGGTCGCACTCAGCGCGTCTTTGCTGAGTGGAATTTTTCTCTCCCATCGCGTCGCCGGCCCGATCTATCGTCTCCGGAAGACACTTAGACAGATCACTCAAGAACGAAAACCGCAGTCAGTCCGTTTCCGAAAAGGCGACTACACACATGAACTTGCCAAAGACTTCAATGATGCCATGAAGGCTTTGGAGCGTTAGAACGAGTCCGATTGCTAAGGACAATACTCAATCGCGCAGTTTAAGATTGCAAAACTTGATCCAGAGCGAATTCCTCGCGGCCGATTGAAAATTTCTTGAAGACTTTCTCTCGATTTTTCAACGCCGGCGGGTGCCCTGTTTTCAATTGGCTTAAATGCAAGGGTCGACGAGGCATCTCGATCTGAAATTGAATCATAAAACTTTACACTCAGTGTATCTCCGGATAGTGGTGTCGCGGAAATTACGCTGCCTTCGGCCTCTTTTGATTTAATCGGCTTTCGAAACATGATGGTTTTTTTCTCCTGAAGCTTCGCACCAGCCTCGGCGGAGGGAATTGATTTGGTCGATGCCTTCGTGGCTGTAAGCTCAGTTGATCCCGTTGCTTCAAGGGCACAAGCCGCCGCATTTCCAATAGGTACACGGTATTCGCACCCGTTTTGCAGCTCCATGCGAAGTATTCCACCCATAAAATCGGGATTTTCGGGTTGGATAAAAATACGTAGTGGACCCGAACCATAGACAACTGAAATCGGATGGTCATAGCGATCATTCAAACGATTACCATCTTGGTAAATAACCAGTGGATAGAGTTCCTTACCTAAATACTTTTCAGATAAACTGGTCGACCAAGCTTCACCACAAACGTTATGAACAATCGTTAGCGCTTGGATGGCTACAGCCTCACGCATTTCCAGTGAAAGCACAAAATCCTGCCCATTCGGATTGTGATTTCCTGCTCCTTCACGAAATTCGCCCCATTTGCCAGCGCGATCATCCATGCTCTTTTCCATTTGGCTTCCGGCCAAAACCGTCACGGACTCTAGAATTTCGGATGCGCTCCGACAGTTTTTGCTTCTCTTGTTCTTAGCGGACCATGAATAAGTGAGCGGGAAGAAAAGCAAGCACAAGGCAAAGAAAGAGAAATAGCGAAAGCCCATGATCCATTTTCGCCGACCGACCATCTGCCCTCAAGTAAACTTCAGGTTAGAGGGTTAAGATTTGATTAACTTTTGCCTAAAAGATAACTGTGAATTTGATTGGATCTAGATGAAAGCGAAAGAGGTTTTGACCGCCGGCTTTCATGAAATAGAAGCCCGCTCCTGGGGCATAAACGACGTTCTCAAGAAGTTTAAAACGCTTACCCGCGCTGACATCAAAAACCAATCCGCTTCCCTCTGTCTTTACAAAGCCGATCGAAGGATTCACAAAAAAGGCATCATCCATGCGTGGACCGATGTTGAATCGTGCACCACCCAGAAGAAGGAAAACAGTGCTTCCTCCGAAGCTGATCATGTCTACCGCTCCGCCGACTTGGAGGTCGTAAAAAGCAACTGAGTCTAGTCTGCGATAATAGGAACCCGTGGCAGAGAAGAATGTTCCGCCCTTTCCGAAATCTAGAGTCGATCCGGCTCCGCCGCCTGCGATCCCAAAGACATTAAAGCCGCCACCCACTTCGTGGACGATCGCGCCTGAGCCAGAGCGATTGAGTTTGAAAAACGAAGTAGAAGATTTAGAGGAAGAGGAAGAAGATTTGCCTCCGGATTTTTGGGCCTGAGCCGTCATGCCGAGTACCAAAGGTAGAGCCAATAAAGATTTCAGAAAAAATTTAATCATAGTCGATTTCCTCCGAGGCCCATTCTATCGGGATTTTCTCTAGAGGAGAAAGCCGCATTAATAAATATTTCGACCAGCGCGCCTTCGGTGTATGGACACGCGGATTGGAAAATCCAAGGCTTTGTAATAAAAAACCGCGTCCCGAAGACTTTCAAAGGTCAGTGGATCAACAGCTGAACGTGTTGCCTTATGCAATATAAGATCTTCATCAATATAAACTGCTGCGTGCTGAATATTCATAGTTGTCCCGGCGTCCTGACCAGACCAAAAGACAAGAAGATCACCAAATGCGGGACTCTCGTGATCCTTCAAACCTCGGAAGTTCTTTCTAAGCTCTAGCACCATTTCATAGGGCAGAACTTCACGTTCCACGTCTTCAATGCCCTGTATCCGAAGCGCGGAGTTAAAGCAATTTGGCCCACTACATTCTGGTTTCTTTCCCAAATCTTTGCTCACGAAACTTGGGAAAAAGTTTTTCAATGGAATTTGCTCTAGCCCCAATTTTCGGGCGGTTCTCAATTTTTTGAGGGCTATCGGTGCTCCGCCCTCATCCACACGACCCAAAATCTCCGCCAAGCCCGGCTCGTCCGCCGGCGCCGGCAGACGAAGATCAACACTTCTGTAACGTCTCACTTTGGTAGTGCGGATAAAACTGCGTGTAGGATAGGGAACTAATGGACCCCGACGGAGACTCAAACCTTGCTCGCCAAGGGAGAAAGTTTCTGTATCCAGACGTCGAAGTGGGGCCGAGCAAAGACCAAAGAGATCCAAGATCTTTAGTCGGCTAAGCCGAATGGCTTGTACCCGAGGCTCCGGAGGCTGAAAAAAGACGTCCAGATCTTGAATCTCCATAGATTGGACCGAAGTGCCCCAGGAAATGGCAAAGAGGACGATGAAAAGCCTTCTCACCCTATCCACATAATTGCTACTCTGTGTCATTTCCAACAAATTGTGGAAGTTTTCAGACGATTTTGCCGATAAAGAGACATGGTCTGGGGACGTCTACTTACACTATTGATTTTGATGGTGCTCGGCCCCGAGCCTACTAGCGCACAAATTTTTCCCGGCCATGCTCTTCCCTTTGAAAAAAACACGCGGAATCCTGCGTTCAAATCCCAGCCCGCACCATCAAAAATCAAAGACGATTGCTTTCAACAACTAAGCCCAGAAGACTACAAGGCCATTGCGGCGCTGGAAGAATCTTTGCTGAAGCTTTCTGCATTGAGGGACACTGAGCAATACAAAGCTCAGGTCTCGAAACTACTAGATCTGGAACTTCCAAAACTGAGTCGCCAAGCACAAACTGCAGTCGTCGCGATCACTACGCGCAATCTGTTGCTTCGACTCTTCGATAGCATTCGAAGAGACGAAGCATTGGCGAAAGCCTATAACGCATTCGACGATTCCCTCAAAGAAATGGAAAATCTGAAAGATGGTTCCGGAACCTGGGATCATCTCTTCGGAAAAACACGCTATGAAAAAGCGCTAAGCAAATTAGAAGTTGCTGAGAAGGCATTGGTTCGTAGTGTGAAAACTAGCGCGCACCTTAGCGAAGGTGAAAAACGAGCCTTCGTTCGCCAGATCTTAGAAACCGAACAGCAATATTTGAGATTGGCTGACCATGGACTTCAAAAGGACCAGGCGCGCACAAATCGCGCAGTAGCGGTCGATACGGTAGTTTTGGCTGGAAGCGTTTCGGCCGGACTCATCATCGGCGCCTACCTAACCGGCGGCGCTTTGAGTGCTGCTGCAGCCAAAAGCACGGCCGCCACAGGTGCAGCGCTCACCGCTGTAACAGCTGCAACAACGACCGGCCAAGTTACCGTTCAAGCCGCGACTGCCGCAAGTTTAAGCGCAGGAGCAGCCGTATTGAAAACTGCTGCTATTGGAACAAGCCTTGGAGCAATGGGGGGCGGAGGAGTAGTTGGATTAACAAAAACAGTGCAGATGCTGGGCAATGCCCAGGTCGAAGCCCATTTTAACAACGAATCTTATTTTTGTTCTTTAGCCCGAGAGGTCGAGTCCCAGGGACCAAACGTGGCAAAAAACATGCTGGTCGGCGCAGCCTTTGGTGGCGCCATCGGAGGTTTTCTCTCTCTTGTCCCTCCAGCAACCACAGTTGGACTGTATGCTTTGGGCATGAGCCCTGCGGCGGCCATGAGCGCCGCTCAACTTGCTAGCTTGGGCTTCAGTGGAACCCTTCTCGCCGGTGGCGTCGGTGCGAGTTTTTGGATGGTGCACGCAGACGCCAAGCGCATCACTGCAGAACTGGATCTCGCGCAACAGGCTGCCGAAGCAGGGGACGAGCGCAAATCGAGAGTACATTTACTGGCGGCAGAGAAGGCCGCCGTCAGCGCAGGAGTTAATGCCGTGGCCTCGGCTATCGGCGGTCTGCTTTCCGCACGAGGATTTGAAAGTTATCGCAAGGGTCTACGACAAGCCTGGGACGAGGTGCTGCCCCTGATCCGTACTATGCGACAACCAACCTTTGCCCCCTCTCCGAACGGCGACATTGCTCTCATAACGCCGACTCACTTGGATAGACTACCCAAAGGTACGGTCGTCTTTGACCACACCGGTGATGCCCGTAGAATTGGGATCGATAGAATTTCAAAGGAAGCTGGTCCCTTTAGCCGAGAGCACACACGATGGGGTCTACCGCCTCCTGTTCGACCCGATGACCTAGCTTTGAAGTTTTCCCCTCCAAAGAATTTCAAATTTGCGCCCAAGGCAGAACTGGCCTCCACTGATCGGAACGGGCATGCCACGCATACTTTGATGCGCCTTCGCCCCCAGCAGATTCGAGAACTTCCCGATGGAACGGTACTCGTCAGCGCGGACGGAGAACGCGTCACAAAAGGCTACAACTACATTAGTTTATTAACTGATGATGGCTTTACGGCTTACGGCTTCGTCAAAGCAGGTACGGGCAGACTTCCGCCTTATAATCCCGAGCGACTCTCGGGAACCGCTACGATCACAGGACTAAAAATTCGTAATCTTCCGCCCGATGAAGTGACGGCAATGCGAAACCAAGCCTTGCGCGAAGTTGAAAGAGTCGATTTGAAAATCGAGGCTCTCGCCTCAGACGGTCAAAAACTTCGGGCAGCCGGAAGACATGTCGAAGCCACAGAAAAATCTCACGAAGCCTTTAGTAAAAGCTTTGAACGGCAGTACTGGTCGGAAATGGTCCAGGTCATCGATGAGCCTTGGCGATTCTTTAGTGCGGGCAATCGTGTTGCCTTTCTCTACGATGGCAACGAAATACCGGGGCGCTTTCCGAGTCTTGAAAGTCCCTTTCAACGGAGTCCCGGACCGCCCTCACCGGCTCCTGCCCGTCTCAATCGGCAACCGGTGCTAGTTCCCGCCGGGAATTAGGCCTCAGCATATATAAAATCGGACAGTTATCCGCGCGGATTACGCCGGCAAGCCTTGCATTAATGCGTTGCGTTATGATACTTATAAGACGTGATTTTCATCAGTAGATCGGCATTTCTTCTCCTTCTTTTCCTTCTGGCCACTCCGGGATTCACTTCGGGCGGGGCACAGCCAAGAGTTCGGGCTGAAATCAAAAGCTCGCCCAATCAAACTTCGATCTATCAAAATTATTTAAAAAAGCAGGATGCTTTAAGCCGCAGTAGCTGGATTAAATTGCTGGCGCCCTACCAAGTCGTTTTCGTGCCGGGATATCTCTACGATCCCCTGACTGGAGCTGCAGATTTTTCATTGGCGGAAAAACTACGGATGGGCGAGTACTTCACCGATCAATTGAAGTGGCTGCGAGATCTTGGCATTTCCTCAGAAATCATGGTCTTAAATTCCGAAAATTCGGTCGAGCAAAACGCTTTGAATTTAGTCTCGAGACTTGAAAGGTATAATAAGCCTCTCATCATCGTGAGCCACAGCAAAGGAAGCCTTGAAACACTTGAGGCGCTCAGAATTCAACCTCGCCTGCGCGATCAAATTCGTAGCTGGATCAGCCTTCAAGCTCCTTTTTATGGTTCGCCCATTGCAGATCTTGTCGACGAGGATCCTACTCTTCGTGCTATTTCGAAGAAGCTACTCGAGAATCTTTGGGACGGCACGATCGACTCACTAGTAGATTTGAAAACCTGTGAACGTGGCCATTACATGGAGATGCATCGAATTGATTTCGAAGACATAGTATTCGAGGTCCCGATGATATCGGTTGGAAGCTACATCAAAGAGCGCGGTTTCTTTGGGCGATCGGTGATGGATCCTTTCCGAGATTTCGTCCTTGATGCAACCAATGAAGACAACGACGGGCTGGTGAGTCTCTCCAGCAGCATCCTGCCCCTATCACGCTACGTCATCCTAGAAGACGTTGATCATGCCCAACCTGTTATGCCCAGCCTAGGAAAGAGCTTCAATCGCCTGGAAATGTTACAAACGCTATTGAGGATGGAACTCGAGCCTCACAGCAATCGAGGTGGCCTAAAGGTTCCCGTCTCGAATCCGATTCGCGATACGGTATTGTAAAATATTTAGACAGTGGCTGACCAAAAATTGGCTAGGCCCTAGATGTTGCTTGCTTAAGAGTCGAATTTTATAGCATTTCCAATGTGGCCTCACCCTTGCTCTATTCCTATGAGTCGAGGAGATTTGATATGGCCCGAAAACAGGCAAAGAAGAAAACGAAAATTGTTGTGATAGCGCCCTCCGTCCCCACTCATAAAGCTCTGAGTCAGCGAGCGCTGAACTTCGTTGAAAAACTTGGCAGCGCCATCACAGATAAGGTACGTCGAAAACGCATCGTTGCAAGCTTGAGTAACAAACGAGCTGCTGCAACTATCACGACGACCTTGGGCCTTTTGCTCATCGCCGGACTTTCCCTTGGGCAAAGAGCGGAAGAGCGAAAGCTTCCCATCGAAAAGCCTAACTTTGCAACGATTCCTACCCATGCACCTGCATCAACGACTTCGACAGCCATTCAGAGTCGTAGCGTGGCAAAAACACGGCTTAGTTCCTCGAAAAAAGGCAAATCTTTCCGCGGTAAAACGAGCAAAAAAGCAAAAAAGTCTTCTACGAAAAAAGCTCGAAACAAAAAAGCGTCTAAAAAATCGGGTAAAAAGATGGCTCTAAAGAAAAGTACTACGAGAACTGCCAAGGCTCATAAATAGTTTCGCTCTATTCCAAATGAATTCAGAAACTGCGATTGCCGACTCGGGCATTCGCGGTTTTTTCAATTCCGATGTCCCTGTTTGGTGGGGGCAACTTCGCGCGTTTTAAACTTCCGCCCCTTATCATCAATGTTTATGAGTTTTTCGCCACAAATCGTTTTTGATTTTCTGAACTCAGCATCCGCCTTCGCCGCGATGTCTCCTGCAGACATACTCAACTTGCAGACATAGTGGTGAACCTGACGAACGATGTCTTCTTGGCCAGTGGCGGCAGGATGCCGCGCCGATTCTCGGCGTTTGAAGAATCCCTCATGTTCATAAGGCACTTGCGGTGGCCAGGTATATTCGCGCTCGTGTTTTTTGTCGTAAAGCTGCGGAACATAGCAAGCCAGTAGTGGCACACACAACGACTCCCAATCAGGATCAACACGGACCCATTTGTGAGCGTAGCGCGAGTCATCCCGAGCCGTGACTACGTTTTTATCAAAGAGAAAAGCTGAAGCACCCAACGTACATTGCAAAATCGCATCCCGTGGAAACTCATTATTGTTTCGTGCCTGGGCCAAGCTGTTTTGAACAGCCTCTTTGACGATCCCGGAATACGTTGAAACCATAGCATTAGAAAGTTGGGCCAAGTCGCGATTGAGATCCCGCAGTTCTTGAATTTCATCACGACGAGCCTGCAGCTGCTTCCGAGCCAATTCATTGTCCCGATACATCAAATCCAATCGCTTCATGTCGGAGATTTTTCCCTGATCTGATTGGGATAAGTCCTTCATAATTTGCGCATGACGAACTCCCATATGATTCAAAGCAAAGGCGGCTTCTTGATCGCGGCTTTGTAGAAGGAGATTTGGCTCCCCGACTGGGGTAAACTGAGTATTGTAGGCAGCGACAGCTCCTCGATATTTATTCAAGGCATCGCGAATAAGTGCAGTGTCTTTAGATTTCTGAGCCTCCAAAGTATCCGTGTGCGCTTTCAGCAAGTCTGCGACAACTTCGGAGTCACGTTTAAGGAGAGGGGCCGCCTCGGGATTCATGTCTGCGAGGGATTTGTATTCTTGTTGTACTTTGGCCAGAGCCGCCCGCTCGTCAGCAAGCATTTTCACATCAGCGATCCGTTTTTTGAGCGCCTCGATTTTGTCAGTGTTTTCGCGAACGATACGTTGGGTCTCTTGAGGATTTGAATTCTGCTTGATCCAGATCTCATTGTCTTTGGTCAGCTTCGAAACTTCCAATTCCATTCCCTCGGTGCTGGCATAATCTTTTGTAAGTTCAGCCAGTTGATTGATTCGGGCTTCGCGCGCATTTCGCTCTTTATCTAGGCGTTCAAGTCCAGCCTTTTTCTCGGCCTGCCGTTTCTCCACTTGAATTGAAGTACCAGTCTCCAACAGACTCAGAATATCAACGCCTAAATCGCTTTCTGTCGCCGCAGTTGCTTTAGCTTTCGTCATAGTTTCATAGGACTTGAAATCGTCATGGACGCGACGAAGATAACTTTGAACAGAAATTTTTTCACTTCGATCACTGAAGGGGGACGGAATTTCTTTTGATAAAGTACGAAGGGCCAAGGGGACCTGCGCTTTTTCAAAGCGCTCTCGATCCGCAGGAAGTGGAGCCTCAACTCCAGCCTTCACCGGATTTGGAATGCTCGGCTCACTCATGCCACATTGCAAAAGCTTGTGGTTGATTGTGTTCATCAAACAAATTGCGTCATCACCGTCCGGGGCCGTCAACGATTGCATGAGTTTCTCGTGGAGACCCGGCCGCGAAAAGATCGACTTGAAAAGTTTCGCTAGAGCCGCAACCGAGGCTTGAATGCCAACGCCTGCGTAAACTCCTCCAGGAAAAAAGTAGCCCGCGTCCCGCGTCACCCCAACTGCCGCACCTAAGACTGCCGAAAGAACTGGCGAATCATCTTTGCAATCATTCGTGCGACTGCTTTCAATTGCGGTCGCGATGCTATTGGACAAAGTTTCAGCACCATTTTGAACCATCAGACTATCCGAAGTCGGGCGCGGCCCAGTTTCGATTTCAATGAGTTTCTGACGTTCAACATATTTCTCCGCAAGACAATGCTCGCGCTGTGGATGTGAATTACAAGTAGCGTAATGAGAATTCGCAATTTCTAAACCGGCGTTGGCTCGAGCAACTGATTCTTTGTAATCGATTTCTTCTTGCTGGTAGCGTTCGATCTGTTTCGTATTTACGCTGGATTCTACGACATTTAATAAAGTCGGGATATAATCGCGCAATGCTTTGCAATCGTTTCCTTTAGTCTTGGCAGCGTCCTGTAGTTTTTGAATCGTCTGCAATTTTAGATCCGCGATTTTTGCGGCATTTTTATTCAATTCACAGGTTTCACGTGCAAAGACAGAAGCTTGAAGACCCATCCCCAAAGCAAGTGCCAAAACCCAGTGGATACAGTGCTTCATCGCCCCTGTCCTCCGACAAAGAGAGCCTCAACAGCACTTCGATCATTTGCGCTCATCAAAGCCGGACTTGTCCAATACTGCACAAAGGTCCACGGACCTAGATCCGCACGCTTTCGTTTAGGAGGATTGAGTTCCACAAAC
The DNA here is from genome assembly GCA_964636255.1 of uncultured Bacteriovoracaceae bacterium. Taxonomy (GTDB): domain Bacteria; phylum Bdellovibrionota; class UBA2428; order UBA2428; family UBA2428; genus CAXNGS01. The sequence goes on from CAZWNW010000012.1 coordinate 74,177, forward strand.
TGAAGGTTCCACTCGCGACCCTCTTTCTTGGTCACACGACAAAGTTGTCCGCGATGCCCGCGCAACAACTCACCTTTGCGTGCACTGCAAAGACGTTTCAAATAAGCGCTGAAACTTTCGTTTTTTTCAAGGCGGTCGACCGTATAGGACGAATAGACTTTTAGGTTTTGATCTTTCCGTGAATGTAGGACCGCGTCGACCTGCGGATGTAGACGGTCCATTCTTTCAAAATGCCAATTCGTATTTGAGTACTTGATCTCTACCCCAGAACCAACTTTTGCCTTCCGCTCCGTTTTCGAAGAGAAACTCAATAAGGGTTGGATCAGTAAAATTGCGGTTAGAATAAATCGCGCGCTGCCCATAAGAGCTTTATCGACCAATTGATTCAAGAACTTAAGCGAAGAGACTCAGCCGATCAGGAATTGACTGTTCTCCACTAATCGTTTGAATTTTTTAGCGTTAACGCCCCGTTTAAAGCCAATTCTAGTCGATTCGTACAACGCGACCACGAAATCGCGGAGCTTCTACGCGTACAAGTGGAGTCGAACACAAGGGATGCCCTTTGGCAATTTGCTGGGAGCGCTTGAAGAGCTTGGACCAAAGACGATATCCGCCCACACCCGAATTGAAGTACCGATTGACCGCACCCCCGACCCAAAAGGCAATCATTTCCGCTAAACCGAAGATCATCGGACTGCTTGCAGTCTTATAAAAAAATTCAAAGGGGTTTAAAAAGAAAACTGCACCGAGTCCGACATAAACAAGGCTCATTGATAGATTGGCCCGGCCCCAACGCAGTGATTCTGCATCTTTCATTCCCTCAAGCATCGCCACCAGTGCAGCCACTCCGGCACTTCGTTTATCGCCTAGCCCATCCGTCACGGCCTTTGTCTGAGACGCTAGAGCTTTCTCGATGGTTTGAACCATGTCCTTCGTCAAACCGCTTCGGCGAGCGTCGTTAAAAATCGAATTCCCCGGACCGCCAGGTACTACGGCCATCACATCACGCCCCATGCTGATGAACGAGAACTTGATGAAAGCTCCCACCTTCTGCAAAGCATCCTGAAATTTGCTTCCTGTCGAGCGTCCCGAATTCACGGTCATAACGTCGTCAAAACCCTTATTCAGATGAACAAACAATCGGCCATTTGATTCGGACAGGTTCGCAATCAGCGACTTTTGTTCTTCCAGCTCTAAATCCGCATGCGCGATTTCAATCAAAAGATCAGTGCCCTGTTGAAATGTTTTTTCGACATTTTTGACATAGGCCGAAGGCAAGCTGTCCGCAGACTCGGAAACGAGCTGCCGAACTTCTGTCTCATGCGTATCGACCCGCTTCGCCAAACTATCAAAGGGCTCACGAGCCCAGCTCACCGAAGTCAGTAGCGTCAAAGAGGCTAGAGTCCAACGAATTTTTTTAGCCAACATCACATACCTCTATTTCAGCTGCTGCTCGATCAGCCCTTGATAAGTCCGATAGTTTTCAGAGTAGGCTCGAAAGTGCGACTCAAGACGCGAGAGTTGTGAACTTAGAGATTTTAAAAATTCAAAGTCCTCTCCCCGCAGATCCTTGTTTTTGCTCAAAGCTACCTGATCCAAAATTTCAAGATCAATCTCGCTCGGGAGATCTGCTCCCTGCAAACTAAGAAGAATTTCAAAAACATCAAAACGCGCCTTTTGTGACAGGCTCATCAAAGCCCGATTCACAACTTTGGCACCTTCTTGGCGGCTGGCCAAATAATCCGAGGCGCGAAGCAAACGAGCGCGTTCGGTATATAGTTTACTGAGCTTAGCTCCCCGACGGAATTCAACGTACTCCGCTTTGAGCTTCGCGATCGACTCATCCTTTTCATTCAAACGCTTCTTAATTTCATCCAAAACACACTCTTGCATATTGATGAAATCGACATCCTCTCCCAGAAGGAAGGTGGTCATCATCCCTAGATCCGGAGAAACAGAAACACGATCAGCCACGTCTTGAATGCGATCAAGATTGGCAGTTGTTTTAGTAAAGCGTAGTTTTTCCACTCGCCCTTCGACAACCTTAACGTCGTAAAGATGACCCAAGACTTGGGAGAGTTCTGGATATTGCGCATTGATGATGGCCTGATACTGGCGACCAATTTTTTGAACTTCCGCAAGAACTTCACGGCTTCGTCCACCGACCAGATTCTCGCCATTGGCCGCCTTCTCGCGAAGCGAAGCTACGTTGAAATTTTCAATCACTCGTTCCATATTGCCGCCGATGTGTTTCAAACAAATCTTGTGTCGACGATCCTTAATCTTGGCATCGATCTCATCGCTGAATTCCGAAGGATCCCAAACAAAGGGTGTACCACGATTGCGATCTCGAAAAAGCTCCTGAATGCCGTTTTGAAAGAGGGATTTCATGTAGTGAGCCGAGGTCATCTGTCGCTCACCCGGCACTGCGGCTGCCACAACACTTCGACGTTCGAGCTGCTCCCACAATGGCGTGGAGTCGCCTATATTCATCAGCGCGCGCAGCCGATTTGCACGAGCCTTGGAGGCCGCTTCCAACTCCTGCAGTCTGCCTGGAGCAAATTTTTCGCGAAGACTCTGCAAAGACGCGGCTTCTACGAATGAATTGCTTAGGAGAAACGAAAAAGCTGCGAGCTGAAAAAAGCGCCGATAGAGAGTGCCTGGCAATCGAAGTCTCTGTCTAAGATTTTTCATTAAAACTTGTCTCCTTGCCAATCGATAAATTTTTGCAAGAATCCGCGATCATCAATTTCTTTATGAGCGACAAAGGGAATCTTCAGCTCTTTGCTGTAACAGGAACTTTCACCCTTGAAGAAGCTTTCGCCCTCCTGGTTGTAGAAGGGAACGCCTTGCTGATACATCGAAATACGGAATTCATATTTCATGCCCGGACGTAGGTTCGTAGTTCTATTATTGAAGCCCTTGTCCGTAATGAACCCGCTAGCCCGGAAAAGATCATCCTCTTTCGCTTCGCCGCCTAGCCGCATTTGGTAATACTCATCCAATGCGACATCTTCTTCGCTGAGGTAGAGATTGTGGGTTTTCCTGCGCGGCGTGAGCACAAAACGCGCATATTCCATCAAGCGAACTCGCACCTGGGTCTGTTTGAAAAAGCCGCCCTTTTTAAACTCGTCTTTCATTTCTTTTTGGGCAGCAGCATCAATCCCGCCACCCTCTCCGCTTTTCTGTCGAGACTCCTCGAGTTTTGCGTCTAGCTCCCGTGCCTGACGCGCCATCGTTCGAATCATAACGTGAGCCGCATCGGAAAGATGAATCTCACGTGGTTTTGCGTGCTCGACCTCGACACCTTTTTTCGATGTTCCTGTCAGCCATTTGATGGGCGCGACATCGCGACCAAAGGCGTCCACCGGCATACGAAAAGCATTCGGGGTTTGTTTCTTGATTCTATATTCGGTGTTTACAGTCACATTGATCTTATGCGTGACATCGTGGTTACAACGAACAGATGTATCGCCGCGCCGCGAGTGTGGGCCGTCTTCAAAAGAGATTTGAAAACTGTACTTATTCCAGGCGTCCCCGACGGTTCCATTCGGAGAGATGGTGCTTCTCTGACCGCTATTAGAGAAAATCTGAACGTCTTCGACCTCTCCCGGTAGGAGATCATATTTATTGGGAATCACGTCATAGTAGCGACGGATAGGTTCATCGTGAAGTTTTTCGCCTACCTTCGGTGGATGCCATTCCAGAATTGTTGGGCGACGGAAATTTGCGGCATAATGCATGATCTCAGAACTACAAAACTCTTCTTCGTGGCGAGGCTCATCGTGCCAACAGGGTTTCGGTGTTTCCACTCGGCGCTGTTCGGTTCCTATCTGTTTGCCCTCAGCATTGTAAACAGGCTCATCCACATAAGTCACCTCGGGTGGGCAGCTCGGATGGTGACCAAAAACCCAGTCAACCCAGTCCCAGACTTCGACAGTTTGATAGGGAATGCTTCCCGTCCACTCGATCAGTGCTTCGGCTTCTTGCCGGTACTTCTGAGCGGCTTCAGAACCTTCCTGCATCAAGAGGGTATTCCACTTGTGGAAATCAAAACCTTGACCACTGCCTCGAATATAGTGCGAAGAATTCGAGGTGCACTCAAGTCGTAGATTCGAAAGCTGGCGAGTTTTACCTGAGGGAATCTGCCGTCCGCGACAAGGACTGGTCACCGCGAAACTTGCGCTACAAAGAATGAGCGAAACAATCAGAAGGCTTCGACCCGTAAAGATCCCCGCAAAATTCATTTTCCTATCTCCTTTAAGGCACAAGAATCGCGGCGTGAAGCGATCGCGGAATTCGATCGCTTCACGCCAAATAGATAACTAAATTTTTAGAGTTCGCGGCGACGCTGGCTGCGGCCCTGTTGAGCCTTAGAATTCGCAGCAGCTTTATAAAGTCGCAACTGCGACTCGAGATCACGCGCCAAATCCAATTCGGTCTCTTTGGTTCTCTGGTGGGTCAATGCATTGAGATAAGCATCTTGGAAAGATCCAGTAACAGCGCCACCGACGTCCGCAAAAGCGTTATCGCCGCCAGCCTCATCAGCTGCATCACGATCGTATGCTGGAATGAGGCGCTCCTTGATGTCTTTTTCGACAGTCGGATCTGCGTAATAGCGTGTGCGATAAAAATCTCGCAACTGCAGAAATCCCCCAGCGCTGGAGATCAATTTTTCTTCCGCGAAATCCGCGGCCAGTAGACGCACAACGGCTTCGTTCACAACAGCCAACTTGGTGTTACCTGTAATGAAGGTCAGCGCGGAGTTGATGCGCTGAAGGAGACTGGCGTCGCCACTTAAAATTTGCTGCGTCCGCGCTTCGGTCAAAATCAAAAGATTGCGGTAATTGTCTTCGACCTCAGTTGAGTTCGTAACCGTGACCCAAATGGGTTCGGGGTAAAACTGCAAGTTGTTAGTAGAGGTGAAATACTCGCGATTGAGTTTCTTTTTGTCGTAATTCATTCCAATGGTGGAAATCGGCATTCCATACATCGCGCGCATGTACGAACGAGCCCAAAAGTATTCCCAGAGCTCTTTGCCGGATTTAGCGACTTGAGCGTTGTAGGTTGCGTTGGCAAATCGATATCGCTCTGCTTCGCCCAATTTACGAATGAATTCACGAAGGGCAACACGTGTCGTAGTCGTCAACTTCTCCATGGCAGTCGCCTGCTGGCTATTCCATTTGCGAGTGTTTCGCGCCAATTGCTCCATCTCCTGTAATTTCTCGGGGGTCATCATGATGTCTTCTTCAACAATCGTAAGACCCGTGATGGTACGCCGGGAGATTCCGTTCACCGCGATGTAGTTGAATTTCAGACCACCAACAAAACGGTCGGCGGCGGCCAACTGATTGGCATAAAAATCTTTAAGAGATGCGAAATTAATGTTTCCATAAGCTGCAACTTTTCCAGTTGCAGCTTGGCCCGAAGGAACATCAATCGAGGGCAAGGCACCCGCAATGGAAGTGAGGCTATTGATTTTAGTTTCGAGCGTGATGCGGGCCAAATTGTAGCGGTCCGTTGCAATGATCAGCTTTTCGACAGGCACAAACTCAGATCGGGCGACCGCCGCCACGTTCAAAGGCTTCAAACCGTTCACTCCATAAATTTCGTTTTGCTGGAGGGCCAAGAACTGCGCCTCGATTTGATTCACAACGTTCAAAAAGTAATCACGGTCTTCTTTGCTGCGGGTCTCTAGGAGCTTCAGGAACTGGGATTCCAAAGCGCCTTTGTCATATTGTGTGAACTGGTATTCACCGGCCTGGGTGGGCTGAGTGATGACCAAGGGTTTTACGGACTGACTCAGGGCCGGTACGGCACATGCGATCAAACCTAAAAATAAGCTTCTAGTGACTACGAAATTTGTTTTGGAATTCACAGCTTTAACTCCTCCATGGATTCACTCACCGCTTTGGACAAATTCAAAATCTTGATGAAACGCATGAGTTTGATGCGCCGCACAATACATGAGGCCCAGATGCCGTGCAAGACGAAATATCTAACTACTTTGAAGATTGATCGTGGAAACTTAGGGGGAAGCATAAAATGGGAGAGCAGGACCAAGTCACAGGCTCCCCCTCCAAAAAAATAGGAGCTAGTTCCGGCAGCGGCGCCCCATCAAACGCTCAGCCCCTTTTAAATCGCGGCAATAAGGCAGAGGGATCACTCGTTTGGCCATCTCCTCTCGGATCCAATCCAGAGCTCGATCAGATTTGGAAAGAGCATTCTGCGAAATTCGCCGAGTATCTTCCAAGCGATTTTCCGCGCGTCTCATCTCTTCCCGAATTCGCAAAATGGCTTGCTCCTGAGCAACTAGGTCTTGCTGAAGTTTTGTAATTTCAGCCTGCTGCCCGTCTGTTTTTTCCGATAGCCTTCCCAGTTCACGATTCTGAGCAGCATCACTTTCTTCCAGGCGGCTGCTACGGCTTCGAAGACTCTCAGTCTGCCCTTCAATATGAGCAAGGTGACGTTGCATTTCATGCATTTCTTCCTGAAGATCTGAGAAATTGCGACGCAGGAGTTCTAGGTCAAACGCCGAATCGAGTGACTGCGACGAATGGCAGAGCCCCACGGCCGCAATCGAAGCTTGCACAAATTCTGGCCTTGCCCCCGCCCATTCCTCTCCCAATGCGCTTTTCAAGACACGGCTCTGCAAAAGCACAAACTTGGCACGCTGCAGACGACTAGTCCCGCAGGGGCCCTCTGAAAACTCAGGGGACATCAGAGCTTCAAGGATATTCGTCAAGAGACCTTCGTCAGCCCCTCGGTAGAGTTGAAAAATTTCGCTTTTCAAATATTCCGATACGGCATTCTCGGCCAGCTGCCCCAAACCTAAACCCCGGTAGGCATCCACAGAATCCTCTAAAATGATGCGATCCAGGTAGGCATCTGGAATTGGCGCCGCTGACGCATTCCAGGCGGTGCCCATAGCTAATATCCACGCACATAAATTCTTCTTCATATTTTCCTCCATATTGCCGGCAATCCGTCTGAATCCCGACCTGAGTAGAACTAGGTGATTTTTTAATTTATTTAAATCATTTTTTAATATATTTAAATATTAGATGGACGCCCCTCGATTTCAGTTTTTTAATAAATATTTGAAATATCTTAAAAAACTGCCGATACTTCCTCTGTGCCCCCCACAAAGAAAAAGCCCAAGGCGCTGCCTCGAAGCCGACGCGAAGAGATCGTCGACGCTGCCTTGCGATGTTTTATGAAAGATGGGGTCAATAACACGCGCATTCGAGACGTTGCGGATTTCGCAAAAGTCGATCAACCGCTCGTCAATTATTACTTTCCCTCAATGAATGCCCTCTATAAAGAGGTCTTTCTATCCGTTCTAAATCACATCAACGATTTCATGTTGCCGCGACTCGAAACTCAAAACGGCAACTCATGGCAGACTTTGAAGAGTTACTGCGAGGCCTATGTCGACTGGGTCGCAAAACATCCGGGCCATTCCTCGGTATTCCTTTATTTCTACTACCTCACTACCGTTGACGAGTTGTTTCTCGAAATGAACAAAAGTATTCGGGCGACCGGGCGTGAACGCATCAGTAAATTCATCTACGAAGGCTTAGAAAAAAAGGAATTTCATCTCGATTCCGACATTAAGGTCAGCGAGCTCAGTTGGACCATCCAGGGCCTCATCACCGGGATGTGCGTGCAAGCGAAAACCGAAGCTACAACTGATTGGACGCTCGTTAAACGCCTTTTGTTGAAGAGCGTTGCGTCTTTAGTGGGCGTGAAATCAGCTTAGCCCTACTCTACTAGAACTTTGTTGTGGCCGAGGCTAAGAAAGTTTGCCTCCGAAATCTTTTCCGCAAAGAGACACCGGCTTTCCGCATCGATCGGAGAAGGCACAATGGAAGCTGCGGAATCAAAGAGAGGGTCGCCCCTTTGATGGTCGTAACAACGAAGATTATTTGGCCGACAATAGCATTGAAGATCATCTACCCCGTAACTGCTGGGCGAAGGCATGGCCTGGAATATCCGATGGGTCGAAGACCTTAGATGGCGAAGATCCAGCGACTGTCCCAAGAAGGAAGCTTCAAACGAAGTCTCTGCCTTTAACAAAACAGTCGCCAAGGTAGGTGCTAAATCGAACTGATGAATGACTTCGTCACGAATTTCTGCACTTCTTAAATCCTTAGCCAAAAACCAAAGCGGAATCCTGAGAAGGCGCTCGTAGGTTTCATCGGTGTCAGTCAATGCTGGGTCGGCCCGCACGTTCACCGAATGATCGGCAGCGAAAAGCAAAAACGTGTTGTCCGATGCAGGCGACTCTAAGAAGTCGTCCACAAATTTGGATAGATCTTGGTCCAATTGATGAAGTGACCTGAGGTAGTCTTGCCATTGCCCACCGCTAAGTTCCGCTAGATCAGAAGGCAGATCCCGTTTAGCCCAGGACCAGGGCACATGGGTACCGATGTTGATTCCATGAAGAAAAAAGGGCCTAGCCTCAGTGGAAAGTTCCACGATCCTGGCCAGAAATTTCGGGTAATAGGCGCGGTCGTGCACCCCAAGGGGCGTGCGCGGATCCTCCTTTTTAGGATCGAAATCATTCCACCCGCGGGTTACCGCGGTTCCGTGAGCGCGCTCGAAGGTGGCCTTGTTATGATAGGCCGGATCCCCCGCGACCATCATTTCCGTATGATAACCCTCTTGGGCCAAGAGTTCTTGGATGCAGGTGACGCGCACGCGGGGATTGGCCAAATAGGGAGTCGGTCCAATCAAATTCGGAAAATGTGAGCAGAGTGTTGCAAACATTCCTCGCACCGTGGCTCCCGGCCCAACTGCCGGAGAATAAACTCGTCGAAAAATCAGCGCATGTTTTTCGAGACGTTTCGTTAATTCCGGAAAAAGTTTTTCGCGAAAAATTGGATGAAAAAATTCGTAAGCTCGAAGACTCTCGACAAAAATCAGTGCGACGTTCAAGCGATCCGAGCTTTCAAATCCCAAACGGGATTTCCATGCATTCTGCTGTACGCGGTCCACGTGAAATTTACGCTTCAGCGGATTCGCTACTTGAGTCCACTCATTTTCCAGCTCCCAAGCACCCTCGGCAAAACTGCGGATCAGTGCCGCAGGAAAACTTCGCTCCTCGCGACTCAGTCTTCGAAGATCAGTGCCTGAATACTCCCCAAATCCGCGCGCCCGAGTCAGCTCAGGCATCCATCGAATCAAAAAATGATCTGTCGCCACACTTCTCAATTCAATAGGGTCTAATTCGAGGCCCAGAACTTCGCGGGTAAAGCGTCGATGATTTTGAGGCCATTGTTGAAGATGTATCACGAGGCCAAGCGCCAACAGCGAACCAAGCGCCCAGAAAGCTCGGTGAAATCTATACTTGTGGCCAGAAGAAGATTTGGAAATCGCAACAACTACTATGCTCAAAATTCCAAACAAAACTCCGCCCAACACCCAAGGTTCACGTGCCAATGCCAAAATAGAGTCCCAAATGGATGCCGTATCCCCCGCATGGCTTCCTACAATCCACCAATAAAGTTTGTTTCCAAAAAATCGATAATAAAGAGTGGATGCAAAAGCAGAAATAAAAAACAAGCCTAGAAAAATTAATAATAATCCGCGCCCCAAGAACGGAAAAAAAATTCCGAGCAAGGAGCTTAAGAGAAAGGGAATCGTTGATATCAAAAGGTCGTAATAGACCCCCAGAACAAGCCCCTCGCCCATGCTTGTTTTCCAACCCAACAGTGATGCCGCATCCAATCTAAAGAGGAGCGCTGAAAGGACGAGAAAAATATAACTGCAAATGAACTTTCGCTTCACCGCCAGCAGTCCTAGAAGCCTTCTCGTCAACACGCAACGCAGTTCAACTAGACTTTCAGGGCTTCGACCTCCAGATTGTCCACGAAACCCTAAAAAAAGAGCTTGCGCCCCAGCCGACGACATCGCTAAAAGATAGCTAGATGCAGACCGGGGAATCGCGGGCCTCTTAATTGTAGGCGCGAGGAAAGTCCGGACTCCATAGGGTAGCGTAGTGGTTAATGGCCACCCAGTGTCGAAGGATTAAACCAGAGATATTGAGGACTAGTGCAACAGAAAGAATGTCCAGAGCAATGAGCCAGGATGCCGGGAACGGGAGGCGCCTGGGGAGCTGCTGGAGTGAAAACAGGTAAACTCTACGCGGAGCAAAGCCAAATAGGAGAGTAGGTGCGACCCGCACCGTTTGGGCTCTCGGGTAGGCTGCTTGAGCCTGTCGGTAACGGCAGGCCTAGAGAAATGATTCCCTCAGAATCTGGGGCCCCGTCGGTGGCCAGGGTTCTCAGACAGAATCCGGCTTATAGGTCTGCATCGACCGACCCTTTTATCTAGTGCGTCAGCCCAAAATTTTCTCCTCATGATTTCCCGGCTTTCAAAAGATAAGCTGCGGATATGTCATTCACAATTTTGCGGCCCACTATTCGATTCCTTTCAATTACAGCAATCATCGTGATTTCAGTTTCGAATTTTGCACTCGCAGCTTCGCAGAAAAGGATTGGACTGGCACCTTGCACAGGCCCGGGCGTAGATGCCGAAACTCTCATAAGTATTTGCGAATTGGCGAAAGAAGAGCTTCTCAATCTAGGTTATGCAAGCCAGCCTATAAAACGCGCCGGGGATTCCGGATTTGCAGAGAGCGCGGAGTTGAAGGTATTAAAATTGGGTAGCTCCTATGTTTTGACCTTTTCTCGCTACGAGCGAACGCAAGCACTTTCGAGCGTGAAGCTCAAAGCATCTTCGGTCGAGGAAATCGATGCAATTTTGCCTCGACTGGTCCGGGCTAGCCTCAATCAGACTTCCATCCAAAGCGACATTCGCGTAGGTGAAGTGACCGAAGCCGAAGCCAAAGCCAACACTCTACGAAAAAATGCTCAGAAAAGTTTTGGTCTCGCGGTGGGTTTCGGTGGCACAAATAATTTGGATGGTCGTCACTTATTTTATGATTTTGGAGTCGGCTGGTCGATCAACTGGACCAGCTTCCGTCTGAAATTTCTTTGGGATTTTGCCTTCCAGTCACAGGCTTGGAGTTATTTCACGAGTTTGGTCGTCGGTGGAAACTGGTATTTGACGACCCGAGAGGCATCGCCCTATGTATCGGGACGCATGGGATTTGGATTGGGCAGGCCCACGGGGCCCATCACAATCATTGACACCGAGAACTCGGTCTCCTCATATGAAGCCCCCTTAATCGGCGCCGGCTTCGGCTGGGAGTTTTTCCGTAACCACAAAAAATCGATCGCTGTCGAGTTTCGTACTGACATACTGGCGAGGAAGGTTGAAGACCTAGGCGTCCCCATGCTCTTCGCATTGCAAATCAGCACCGGATTGTAATTAAACCTTTGCTCTGCCGCATTTGAATCTTAACTGAAATCTAACGCAATCTTTACTGTAGTGGACCGTCATCTTTCGCTATTCTTGTAGATGAGGTCAACTCACTCTGTCCGTTTTTTGCAATTCCTAGACCCAAGGAGCTTTGCCATGAAACGGTCGAAAATATCAAATTCAGTCCTGAGCCTTATTGGACTGCTTTTTGCCGCCGGTTGTGGATATGACCTGGCCGAATTCAACACGATACGTCCGGACCATGAAAGCTATGTCATCGACCTGGGTGCCCGCAAAGTCGACGTGCTCTTCGTCATCGATAATTCAGGATCAATGTCCGACGAACAGGCCACACTCGCTCGCTCGATGCCGCGCTTCATTGCTGAATTCACCGGCAAGCCCATCGACTACCAAATCGGTGTGATCACCACGGATGCTGATAAACTCGCCAACAACAATGGCGTTTACAGAGTCAGGGACGAGAACGGTCACTTCGTATATACGAGTCCAAGCGGTGAGACATTCCGCGACAACCGAGGCAATCCGGCTCCCATGCAAATAGCATTTTCATCAGCATTTTTTCACAACGGCATCGGCTCACTCCATGTCCGTCGCGTGGGCTTCAATGGTGCCAGTCTAAATCTGACGAGTGATGTTCCGAAATTCCTTTCCAAGAGCATGGGAACTAGCACTGTGAATCAACGTTTCGCACTCGATGCTCAACCAGGAACCGAAGGCTCTGGAAATGAGGCGCCGCTACTTTCCTTGGTGCACTTTCTTAAATCCGATCGTGTGAATGGATGGAACAAGGGATTTCTCCGCAGTGACTCACTTTTTTCAGTCGTGATCGTTACTGATGAAGATGAGTCTCGTACAATTTGTAATTCTAACTCTCCTGACCCATTTGTCAGATCAGCCGAGTGCAGTAGCTTTGCCGAGGCAAAGAGCTATGTCATCAACTCCGAGGCCGCAAAATCGGCCCGCCTAAACCTTTTCAACACGGAATTTCAGGCCCAACGACCGAATCGACCTAGCCTTCTCTCGCTTGATGCAGTTGTTGCCCTCGGTGAAAGCAATGCTTGCGGTGGGGAAGACATTCAGGTGAACAACGGCCGACTCATTCAAGAAGTCGCCGAAAGTTATAAGCTCAAATCCACAGAAAAACGAGTACATGATATTTGCCAACAGGATTTCTCGAGTGACATTGGAAGCATCGGCAATACGATCGCAAATTCGGTTGAGCGGATATTCGAATTGAAAGAGAAAAACATCATCGCAAGTTCGATCGTCGTTCGCGTAAATGGCGAAAGTCTCAGCGAGACTCAATTCTCTTACGACAAGTCAAAGAATCGGGTGACTATTAATGATTTCGGTTTGGATGTCGGCACACATTCTGGAAAATTGACCATCGACATCTATTACCAAAAAAGACTGCAACTAGATGAAATCTAGCGGTCGCGCATTGCCAGATGACGGCGATATTCACGATAATGATGCCGATAGTAATAGTAAATTCTACGAAAGGGCGCCAATGCCCGAAAGAGTGTCCAGTAGGTCCAAAGCCCCCATTTGCGTGCGAATCCAAATATCCGCAACAGCTCGCCCCGTGTGCGACTAAAGAGTGGAAAAATGAACCAATATAAACGCACTAGTGAATTTCTAGCTCCGGCCCTAATGACTCGCCAGGAATGCGTTATCCGCTGAAGTCCTCGATGGAGGCTTAGTGATGTCACAAGACGCAGGAGAAATTGGCCGGATCTGGAATCCGAAAGCTTCCAGATTAGCTGACGCGTATTTCGAAACTTTCCCATCCAGGGCCAAAGCAAATCATAGAGTCTTAGATGGGGATGTTTAAAAATCAGTGGACTCAAGTCCACCTTCCATGGGTCTTTCAACCCAGGATTCAGCTCCGCAAATCGCATTTTGAAACGCGAAGCCTGCAGGCGGTAAGAAAAATCAAGTTCGGAATTATCGTGGTCCAAAAAACCAACATCAAAGCCACCTAACTTGATAAAATCCTCTCGATTTATCCGAAAGGCCCGCGAATTGAAAGTAGTCCAATTTGGCAGCTTGGAATCTCGCAGCTTCGAAACAGAGCAGTTCTCGCCACCCTCAAGGAGTGCGACAAGCAAGCGATCCAACTTCAATTGGCTTAATAATTTGGCGTCGATAAAAATAATTTGCGAAGAACGCGCCCGACCAGCGCCCTCATTTTGTTGCTGCGAAAGATTCGGAGATTGATCCGAATTTTCCGCAGGCCAAAATCTGCGCAGATGGAAATCGTTGGGAATCAATTTTGTGTGGATTTTCTGCCTAAAGACCAAACATTCCGAACGAAAACTCCAGGAACGCTTTTTCAATTCGGCCCACAACGAAGCGATCATGATCTCGGTCCAAAATCCCGTTAGCACAAAGGTGTATTCAATATTGCCGTCGATCGGCTGACTGAGACTTTCTTCCCGCCAATCTATTTTAGAGACCTCTTGG
>CAZWNW010000013.1:0-68431 GCA_964636255.1 uncultured Bacteriovoracaceae bacterium
ATTCAGGTGGCCTCTTTCGATTAGAAGCGAAGAGATCAGTTAACTGATCCTTGAGTCCGCACATAGGTCTTTGAAAGCGGATTCTCGCAAGATTGCAATAGACGCGCACTGGACGGGTTCAGTTTCAGACGCTCTTGATTCTCACTTTCCGCAACCGAACCATTTTCAATCGTTGTGATGTCGCCGACATCAAAATCCAAATTGGATCGGCCTTCCAATACATTTCTAAGGGCCTCTGCGGCATCTGGAATGTTGGCTTCCAAACGGAAGTTCACATCACGTTTTTCAAGAGGGATCCAAAATTTGTCACCGAAGCTTGTGGAAAAAAGTACCCGGGTCAGACCCACGAAATCTCCAACCACTAAGCGACGATCTGCCCAAAACTCGGCCTTCTCGCTCTCGGTCAGACGCGATGCCAGGTACTTTTCATAAAAGCCCGCGACCAAAGGAACAGCAGTTTTCAAAACCGTCAATAGATCCGCCGCCGTCAGAGCAACTCTTCGGAAGTCAGCTTCCGTAACTCCATTGACGACTTTGCGACGGGCTGCAAGTTCGGCTTCAAGTGCATCAATTGCAGGTTTGATGCCTGCTTCGATGTCACCGCGAATCATGTTCTGCCCACCACCCAAGTGAAATGGTGTAAATACAGCTTCAAAAAAAGCACGAGGCTTCAGAATTTGTTGTTTCGTTACAAGCTCATATTGTTGCAACTCCATCAATTCAAGCTGTGCTCGCAGTGCAACGACTGCTAACTCGGGTCTAATTTGATAGAGATACTCCGATGCCAGGCCCGGCCCCTCAATTCGACGAGCAAGCCAAGAATCGGATTCCGGAACCTTGAGTTGGTTCGCCAGGACCGAGCGCATCGTCGCATCCCAGACCGTATTCACGCCGGCCTTAGTATAGGACCAGACGTATTGAACAGCTCCGGTAGTGCCAATCACTGCACTTCCCAGCAGGGAACCGACCATTTGCCCAATTCCGGCAATACCGATATCCCAGATAATGCTTCGAGGAAGGGGCGCAAATGCGTTTGCGCGTGATGCCATTCGACGGAACCAACGAGAACTACGCTGTCCACCCTGACCGAGATAGGGATCATCGAAGTCATAGAGAAGTTGAGAGATACCGTAAGCACCAAGCGCAAATGTGGGCGCCATCACCGGTGTAGCACACGCGATTGCAGCGGTGACCGGGCATAGAGTTAAAGTAAGTCCACCCTGCGCTAGCGGCAGCGCTAATTGAGTGAAAAAACCCTTCACAATGCGATTTTTGAGATAAGTCCACTTTCGATAAAGCCCTTCGGGAATAATGCTTCCGCGGGCTTTAGCCATGTCGCGTTCCATGGCCTGATCGATTGCTGTTTTCCAATAACGACGCAACGACCAGAGACTCTGCATTCGACTGGATTCGTCATCCACAATTTCACCGGTTTCGGGATTGACGGTTTGCCGTGTGATGAATGAATCCTTCGAGAAAAGCGCGCGTAGCCCCATTCCCGGAATTCGGAAACCATGCTGCATCCCATCCCAAACTAAGAATCTCAGCATATTCGTGAAATAGGCACGTGACCGAGCACCGATTAAATGCAGACGCCAAAAAGGACGCGAAGTGGAAACAACGCTATCGCGAGTCGTAATCGCGACAAACTTTGGTTCTTCAGCGGTCCCCTGATTCACAACTTCCCAATTTTTCGAATTCCAAATCGTACGGCTGACCTTGTATTCACGAACAGCTTGCCGCTGACCTTTTAAATCCTCGAATATTTTCTGGGCTTCATCCCGGTGAAATCGAAAGGTAGCTCCGTAAATTGCGCTTTCTTGTTTAAGTGAAGCGTCCTTTGAAAGCTCCTCAGAAATCGCAGAATGTGTCGCCACCCAGTCGTTTACAAAAACTTGGGGAAGTTCGCTGTCGAGGCGACTTTCTAACCAAGCAGAACTGCGGCTTCGAATCGGGTGATTTTTTACAATCTCCGCGCGCTTGTCTTCAATTGCTTTGCTGATGCGTTGATCCATTTCCTGAAGTCGAGGCTCAACGATGCGACGAGCCTTGTATCGAGCGACTAGCAATTCAGGAATTTGCGCTCCGACATTTTGCAGCCCGATAGAACTACGCAGAAACTGAATGTAGCGCTGATCGTAAATTTCTTGAAGGCGCTCTATTGTGCGCTCTTCGGGACTTAGCTGGTCAACAATTCCGTCTTCGATCTGAGACCACTGCCGAATGAATGCGGCCTCTTCCGATTGAAGTACGGGCTGAAGCTTTTTGAGAATCTCTGGGTCATAAAGCGAATAGTCAAAACCTGGCATCGTGGTCTTGAAAACTTCTTGAACGGTCTGGAATGCGGACTTGGCGAGTAACTCGGCCACTTCGTCATCCGAAAATTTAGGTTCGCGTTCAATCAATCCTACTAAATTTGCCAAGGGACGAGCGAAACCTTGAAGAAAGCGGCCTAAACCATTGCGAAGGCTTATGGGTTTTTTCGCGATCAGCAGATCTCCGAAAGCAAAAATGATTTTTCGTTTTGCAGAGTCTCTGCCGTTTTGCAGGTTGACCCGAATTTGATCCGAACCGTTTTGAATGAACCAGGCAACTTCCCAAACATGATTTTGTCCGGGATATTTTTGACTGGGGACAATAAAGGTTCCCGTTTTATGAACCGAGGCCGTTTGCGCTGCGTTCAATCGGGCACCGGCCAATTCGCCCAGTTCCCGGGAATCATTGGGAGCCAGAAACAAATCACTGGAGCGCACCAATGCAGGACCTTCTGTGAAAACAGTAGAGGGTAGATCGACGGGGAAACTTTCCCAAGTCCAAAAATCCTTTTCTAGAATCTCTTCAAGTTTTGTGACTAGTGCGCGCTCTTCGGCGCTCAGATCTTCAAGAACTTTTCCGTCGATGTTGATTTGAACAGATCGACGTTGCCCAGTTTGATTTTGAGCCTCCGCTCCCGAAATTGAGAATAATGTGAAGACAAATAATGCGAATTTGAGACAGGTCTTTTGCAAAGAGTTTTCTTTCATATCGGGGCTTGCTAACACTCCGTGTCAAATTTTTCAAAGACTAATAATGCGGCGAATCACAATTTTTTTATAAGAGGCACTCTTGTCATAATTCTTATGAGTTCCTGTAATTTAAAGCGATTTTTACCCTCAGCACAGGCCCATTCATCTTCATAATCTCTTCACACAAGCCAAGGGCCTAAGCTGGCTAAATTAGTGATATGGCAGCACGTCCGCTCTCTTTAAGTCTTCATCTGAGCGTTTTCGCTCTTTTACTTTCCTCCTGCGGTTTCAATCGCGATGAGGGGAAGATCGCGGTTGAATTAGAAATCGAATCATCCACGCTCAGCCGTCGCGGACAGGTAGCCAGCCTGCCCACCAACATGTGCTACTTCCTTCACATCCAAGCTCCTGATATCGGCACTTGGGATCCCAACGAGGGAGGAACCTGCTCGGCTGAACGAAAACCATACGGGCTGGGTCGCGGATCGATGATGGCGGCCAAAGGTGGCAGCATCGAAGTGTCGGTGCCGGCAGGTAAGGGTCGCGTGTTTCAAATTTTAGGTGTTGAAAAAGGCATCGCAATGAAGAACGGATCAGCCACGGTCCCCTCGGATTGCGTTGGAATGGTACGAGTCGCTCCGAATAACTATGATAGTCCTCTTTATTATCGGCGCAGTACAAGCTCCACAGAATACATATTGGACGATGAAGCATTGCGGGTCTTTGCTTATGGTGTCGCAGATATCTCCGCAGGAGTATTAAACACAGTTAATTTATCACCTGTATACGATGACGACGGTTTCTTTGGCCCGGAATATGGCTGTCGAGGCCAGGACTATATTCCCGAAGCCAAAATGCATTACGTGATGCGGCCAAAGGTACAAGCCAATGGGAAATCGATTGCGACCGGTGGAGCGAGTTTACGGGTAGATGTGGCTCCGCCGCACTGGCACCAGTATGACCCTGATCCGCCCTCTCACGTCCCTGAGGATTTCGCGAGTTTCAAAATTTCCATCATGCCCGCAGGACAAACTGCGGACACTTGCAGTGAAAACGCGGTCACCGTGACCGGTCGAAATGGCGATGGAACTGCTCGAACAAATTCTCATATAACAACTACTACGACTGCCGCGACACCCACGCCGCTTTTAGCTGGCCAAAACTATGATCTACGCACCTGCGCGGGATTCTCGAATGGCAAGTATTCAAAGGGAAAAATATTCACCTTTAAGATGCTTGAAGACTGCACTCACTATGTCGACGATACGGACCTAGTCTCTGTATTCGATGGCACCCCAGGAACTGCAAAAACCGTCTGCGTTGTTCCCAACATGATTCTGGTAGGTTTTAATGCTTTCAACATGGATCCGGGATTTTCGATGAGTCGCCGACTCTACGGGGTACCCACCCTAGCTTCGCTCCCTCATAGATACTCATCGAATTTTGATCCATCTTTGGATGCCACCGAAAGCTGTACGACGAATTCGCTTGATTGCAAAATTCCTCTACTATTCGCTTTCACCACTCCGGGAAGTCTGCAAAGATTTTTTCATCTTGACGAGACCGACAATCTCTCGGTCGCAAACTTTCGTTTTGTGAGTGAAACAACTGGCGCCGTTGCCAATACCCGATTTTTCGAGCTGCTCGAAGATAGCGTTGTGGATGTGATTGATAATCTCTACGTGCGCCATCACGACGAGGGCACTGCTGTTGCGGGCCCTTATTTTCTGGTGCGAAACGACGAAGCGCAAGTGAAACAGATCAGCGGCTTGTTTCTCGAGGCGAAGAAACCCGCAGCCTGGAATTACTCAGGAATATCCATTGAAGGTTGGGATTGGGATTCTGGAACTGATCTTGGACAACCGGCATGGGCAATCGAGAATTTACAAAATTCGCAAATAGGCCTCGAAGCAACTTCGGTCTCCAATTTTGATTCGATCGCTCTGCATCTCAGCACCCATGGACGCATTAAAACTATTAATTCATCTTATTTTTACGTCCACGGCGCCACGGGCAAGATGGGAACAGCTCTATATCTTTCGCAAAATACAGGTGCTACCGGTGCCCAGGCTCATATCGAGACGATCAAAGACACACAGGTTTCTGTTCATGAGGGAGTGGCGCTTGATATGTTAGGAAATGCAAAGATCACATCAATGCACGATTTTCATGCCCACACCATGGGACCTGAGTCATCGGCAGTGAAACTGAGATCCGGATCTTTTCATAACCCAGAGATCCTCAGCTGGGAGGGTGGTCGCATCGAAACAAGCGGTATTGATTCCCACGGAATCGTGTTGGGTGCGCGCACTTCAATTTCAAATTTGCACCAGATCGAATTCACAAGACGGTCAGCGCCAGCCGCTATCGCAGGAGATACGAGTCGCGCGATCGCCTTCCTCTTCGACTCGGATGTTGGCGAGACCCCAAATATAGATGGAGCCGTCATCGGTGACAGCTCTAGCTTACGCGTTTGTTCAGAACCGGCTGAAGGCGGGGACATTGAAATTGCATGGGTCGGCATGGACGGAATAGATGGTTTTCTCAGTAGCAATAATCTTGACGTCTTCCCGAATCCGCAGATCTTTTCCTATCCTTCCGGCACCGATACAAAAGGAGCAGGAAGTCTACCAGCTTCGTCCTTCAGGTCACGAGGCCAAGTTTATGAAAATGGTTCGTGGGTTCCCGAAGTCTGCGAATGGGACAACTGAGCTATTGAAAATAGCTTAGGGCCAGCGATCTAAATTGCCCAGGGATTTCTAAATTCTAACCAGAGGATGCGTGGCGACTCAAAGGAATCAAGGTCACCCTCGATTTCGACTTCTTCCTCGGACAGCAATATCAATCCGAAGTTCTGCCTCCGTCCTTTGACATAGTTTTGAAACCAATCGGTTATATCAAAGTAAACTTTTTTCGGATCCATGCTCAAAGGCGAAGACGGCTGCTGGACGGGATCCGTAGTGCCTTCGGTGGCGGCGACGGCGGTATTGGCGGGAACGACATTCAGAGGATTTTGACAAAGGTCAGCAATAAAATCGCCGCCTGGCTTGGACCATTTCCCACTACGACCGTATGGATGCGCACGGTCCCAATTCGACAGCATCATCCAGGACCGCGAGATAGGACATAAACGCATTGACTTCATGGCCCCTTCCCGACTCTCTGCCTGAGTTAATGTCACCTGGGCCCAAACGCGATGATGTTCGTCGATCGTGATGTCGTCGATGTGGTCGTTCAAATGGCTTAGGCTCATAATCAGCCGCGACTTTGGGCCAATTTTATAGCTCTCTTGCTCGAATCCATCGTCGCTATTGAGGGAGTTGCGATCTTCGGCAATACCCTTCACAATGTCGAAGGAAAACTCGACTTTTGTTTCAGTGAAGTCGTCGGAAATCCATTCGCTACAAGAGGCGAGACCTAAACTGAGGAGAAGAATTCCGATTGGCTTCAAGTTTTTCATATCAACCTCACTTTAAAAATAAACCCTTAGGCCCGTAGACCAATATCCCTTCGAAACACCAGGACCTAACAAATCGCCCACATAATTAAAATCTGCATCATCGGTCTGATCCATCAAAAACTCGGCCCGACCAAAAGCTTCGATATTTTTGTACTTGAAAGCAATTTGGGGACCGGCTGAAATGATCCGGTAGCGACCAAAGTTTTCCTCGAAGGTGTCGTTGTCGACACTGGAGATTTTAAATTTATTGCCTAGGTAAAGGTCCGCAAAGGCCCCGAGCCGAAGCGCACCCCAATGTGCCCCCAGTGCCAATCCCGCCGTGACCACACTGCCGTACTCGTAGCGATAATTGACTGGGCCAATTTTCTGCTCGGCATCACCACCGATCATCAGACCCCAGCGGTTTTCCACATAAATAAAGTTAGTTTCTTTCGAAAAAAGCACCCCCGCTTGGATCAAGTCCCGTCCCAGTGAAGATTTCTTTAACTCTTCGTCCGAAAGCATCTGTAGAGAAATCTTGGTCCAGAAATCCACATCAAAGCGACGTGAACTGAAAGCCTTCATCTGAGCTCCGATTCCCAGGGGACCGAAGAGATAATCGTCGCCCAACTGAACAGCCGAGAGGTCTAGAGAAAGCCCCAGTGGGAAATTGTCATTTCCAAAGGGATACATTTGACTTTGCAAGAGATGCATCCGCTCGGCCGGGCTCCACATTGTGTTTTTAGCACCCAAAAAATCACGGTATTCGTAACCCACACGCGAGGGTTCTTTGTAGCGACCTTCGATCGGAGCGGTGGAAGCAAGCGCCATCGCCGGAGATTCCGTACTCACCTTTATTCCGCGATCGCGGTAGATTTTCTCCATCCGTTTTTGCACATGATCGAAATTCGCATTGGGCGAAGTCAATGCAAGAGTGATTTGCGCAACCAGAGCTTCGTCTTCACGAATCTTCGGGTCCAGAGCGCGATGCAAGGCCTCGTGAATATGGAGAGCGACGAGCTGATTTTGATCTAGGTTTTTCGCAATGGGGAAAAATCGGGTCGCAGCCAAGGGTTCCGCATCCGTGCGCGCATAAACATTGCCACCCATGTTCGAGTGAAAAGAGCCTTGATCACTGGGAAGCTCGGCAAGTACGTCCTTTTTTGCGATGAAGATTTCGGAACTTTTTAATTCGGGCATCAAGGAACCCAATCCCAAAATCCCAGAAACATTCAAAGCCTTGAGGCGCTTTAAGGCCTCATCGCGCGCCTCAAGAATGGCTCCCTCTTTTAGTTCAGTCGCACCTTCAAGATCGTTGCCCACATCACCATTACCTACAAGAGTGGTGGCCGCCTGCGGATCCAAAGGCCATGTTGTCCAACATAATATTCCCAAACCCAATCTAATAAAAAGCTGCCTCATTGTGTGTCCCTTTCCGAAAGACGAAAGAATGCCAGCTCCAAGTGATAAACCTCAGAGCCTTTTCGATTGCCGTATTTTTTGGCGATTTGCTGCATGAAAAGCGCAAAGTCCTTATGAAGGTCGCCTAGATCTTTTTGATCCAGGGATAGTCCGAGACCTGACATGTAACGCTCGAAAACCGGTTGTACATCAACTGCTGACTTTGCCTTTTCCAGCAGACTTCGGTGGTAATGACGGATCGCCTCGGAAGGAACGCCTTCGCTGGTAAATACAAAATCCTTGGCCACGCGAAAACTAGTCCCATCACTTTCGATGAGTCCTACGCGTTCCAAGCGCAGAAGAGCATCGCGAACTTCTTGCGCCGTAATTCCTAGACGTTTTGCAATTTTTGCCGCATCCCAAAGAAATCCTGGTGTTTCGGCCAGATTCAATATGGCAAAACAGTACCAATCGGAAACCACATGAAAGAGATCTACGGAAAGAGTTTCCGTCGTTAGCTGCGTCGGTCGAGAATTTGCGGACTCTGAGCTTCGGAGAAGGCGATAAAAATATCGCTCTTCTTCTGCACTGAAGCCGAGAACTTCAGATATTTTTGCCGCTGCCTTCAGGCTAAGCTTTCGTTTCCCGCGTAGAATTTCACTCAATTCACCGGGACTCATACCTAAATCACGAGCAAATGACCGCAGACTGTAACGCCCATTAGCGCGCGTTCGTCGAAGAAGTTCTTCTTCTAAAAAGGCCACCGCCGTTGGGGAATTCAAAAGCATGAAGAGAGTTATAAAGATCACCGACCTCAGGGTCAATCCAAATTTGGAACGAAGTGTTCCAAATTTGGATCATACCGTAATTACAGTGACTTATATGGCAATTGTCTTTTGCACAATGATCTTGCTAGCCTGCCTTTATGCAGAGCTCTGGAAAATCAAAGGCCGGCCTCATGCCCGCATGGGACGCAATTGATTTATCGGAAAGCATGGGGCCCGAGACTCCCCGCGAGCAATCAACTCTTGCCGAAATTCGAGCAGCCGCGGAAATCGTCGTTTGGCTCGAAGACGAGATGCGGCTGGACGTCCGGAAACTCAGAGTTCGAGTACGCAATGGACATGTCGTCATTCAAGGCAGCGTATCAACCCGCGAAGAGAAGAATGAGATCGAATTGAAACTTCCGCTTCTCCCCGGGGTCCGAGGAGTGGAAACTAACATTTCTGTCCTAGACGAATAGACAGACGAATAGATCAGATGAATAGACTCGATGCATCATAAGCCTGTTCAGTGTGAGGTAATTTTTTCCGATAAAGCCTAGTGAGCACGAGCCACGCTTCATCCTCTGATTCCTCACAGGTTGATTTGATGCCGGGCTGTCTTTTTCTCGCCAAAGATCCCGCTCATGCATCCCAGATTTTTAATGGTTTCATGGAAGAGGGTTTCCGGGTGGAATTTCTTAAATCCACGGAGGAGCTCAAATTTCAGCTCACGAAGCAACGAAATTTTCTGGTCTTTGTGAACGCAGAAGATTTTCCGGACGCAATAAATTGGCTGAGGACTTTGGGCGGAATTGAAAAACGGCGATTTTTCTGGATCGCGATGGCAAAATTCTCTAAGGCCACCCAAGCTGCTCTTTTTTTCCAAATGGGCGCATCTGATGTGCTAACCCCTCCGGTCCATCCACACTTGGCCCGCGGACGTGCGCAGCTCCTCATCAAACGTTTTTTAAAAATCTTCGACTTTCCTCCAAACACAATTCTTCCAAGCGGGATTACTGCGCCCCCGCGCCTAAAGAGCCATAGCAATGAAGACTCCGGAACTGACGATTCATTGCTTTGGTTTCGCGGGGACCGCAAAAAAAATCCATCGGACCTAAAAGTCCTTCAGCAGGAAATTCCATTCCGAGATCGTTATTCTCCGGAACAATTGAAGGTCGTTGAAGGAATCTATGAGCTTTTTCGTAGACGGAGCGGATGGTTCGAAGAGGTCGATGGCAAGAAAAACCAGGAAGCATTGGTTTCAATAGCCTCCCTTCAACAAGCAAGTATTACGCTTTGGTGTCGGAATCCCCGAAAGCGGCTAGATACAACGGTGATACACTATATGCCGGAAGAGAAAATTTTCATTTTAGACCCGTTTTCTGCAGAGGCATTTGTCAAGGCAGCCCACGGGCAAACAATTTTCTGCCATATGCGCCTGGACCTTGCATCGATCTTCTTTGTTGGAAAACTACTCCCCAGCAAGGGAACTTTAGAACTCGGATTCCCCGAAAAAATGTACCAAGTACAGCGTCGCGGATCCCTTCGAATGGATCTCACAACAGAAATGAAAAGAGACTTAACGCTGCAACTAAAGTCAGGAGAAAAACTGATTGCTGAAGTTATTGACATTAGCTCAACCGGACTCCAAGCGCGCGTGCCCCTAGGCAGCCTCGACGAAGTCGAGCTAATGTCAATCGTCCAAGTTAACTATGAACCCGAGAAAGGTCTATCCATTAACGGAAAATGCCAAGTTCGATGGAAAACCATAAAGGGTGAACATCAGGCCTTCGGGCTTCACTTTTTAGGACTGAGTGAATCCATGCGTGATGAAATCGCTTTTCGCATCTTCGAACATTTCGGTCAAAGCTTCGAAAGCATCTTCAACAAAAAGCCTTCATAAATTCATTCCTCCAAATTATGGCCGTATTGAATGACGGATTTAAGATTCATCAAAAAATGCGTCCACCCTTCACTGCAGCTAACGTGCCAAGCCGCCATTGCAGCCGGACCTGTGGGCATGTCGAACTGATGCAAATGCAGGCGAGTCCGGTTGGGACTCAAGACTTCGAAGTTCAGAGTGACTTTTACCGGAGGTAGTCCGACTCCGTGAATTTCCGACGGACTTCCAAAAGTGAAGGAAAAAGTATCGTCGCTAAGTTGAAGTATTTTTCCTTCAGTGGACTCGCAGTCTTTCCATTCCCAGCGGAAAGTAGCCCCTTCACAAGCCTCTGGAATCTCTTTCATTCGTGCATCAAAATAACTGGCCTTCGCCAGAAACCACTTCGTTAAGTTCTCAGAGCGAGTCCAATAGCTCAAAACTTCCTGTCGAGCTTTCTGAATCTCAACTTTCTTTCGAAACTGGCTCCAATCGTAGGTCGACTTCGCTGTTAGTGGCGGAGGGGACAAGTCAACTGTGGCGTCACGACTCATTGCTCTGCTCCTTCATCTGCCACATTAAAAACTCATTGTTATCAGGGTCTCTAAGATTTGCACCGCTCATAGCTTCGTAGTCCCATTCGCGAATTACCTGGGCGCCGAATTTTTTAGCCCGCTCCAATGCGCTTGGAAGATTTGCGACTCCAAACGACGGTGCACTTTGGGAACACGCTGCCGAATCCACGATGCAGAGAACGTTTCCTGTCCGAGTATCACGCAAATTAATGAAGCCTTGGGATTCCATTTCTACGGGCAAATCGCTTAACGAATTATAGAAGCTCGCCAATTTTTTGTAGTTTTTCGAAGGGATCATAGTGTCTGCCAGAGTGGCGCACTGGACTTCCGCTAACTTCAAAGGCACGAAGTCAGGAAACGTTTTTTTTGCGTTCGGCAGGTCGGCAAGCGTTTTAAAATTCACAAGCTCGTCGAATTTTTTCCAAACTTTGGCAACGTCCGGATCCGCATGCGCGCCATCAGCGGCTCCGGCTTTCCAAGAAACTACTTCGATAAAATAGTCTTCTTGGGAAAGAAGTACCGGAGGGCCAGGAGTTACATAGCCTTTACTGACCAGCAAAGCCTGGTGACTACGAATTGTTTCAAGAATCTGATTCTTCTTGGAAATGTCTTTTGCCTGATAAACGGCCAGTGTAGTGATCGGTGCATCCATAAAAAACTCCTTCTAGTGATGACTTCGATAAAATTGAGTGACCGAGCTCTCAATGATTTTGCCTATAAAGTCAAAAACATACGTCTTTTCATTGGCTTGACGTCCTGCAAAAGATTAAATCCTCGCTATGCCCCTGGTGCCACTCGAGCCTTTCGAAGGCTCCCTCAGTCCCGCAAGCTCCCTGGCACGCACTAAGATTTCTATTAGCGAACGAGTCGAGGCACTGATCTTTTCCGGCGAACCCCTCACCGCATTGCTAGAAGCCCAAGATTCCTCCTCAAGAACTTCCGAGGCTTTAGCCACCTGGATTTGTTTTCAGAAAACAGAATTCCTGCGATCCCTTTTAAAAGAAAACGAAGATTTACTTTCAGAGGAACAAATTCTCGATTGGCGACTCTGGTTGCGGCTTTTCGGTAGCGTGGATCCGACAATTGACAGGCTTCTTCGACGAAGGATCCGCAAAAATTCCGAAAACAGTTTATGGAAAAACATCGTCACCGAGATTTGTGAAAGTGCTCAGGTAAGAGATGCGCAGTCTTACCTTTTCCGGCATGCGCCCGGCTTGAAAACTACGCAACGACTACTTCTGAGCGCCGTACTATTTCGCCAAAGCATTCAAGAAGCAGCGCCTTCGACTGCGGCCCAAATCGGTCTAGAGTATGAAAGTCTTTCGCTCTATGCCTCTCACGGACGATGCGAGGATGTTTTCGGCGTACTGCGATCAGTGCAACGAAATGTCCAGTCACTTCCGCCGGGAAGCCTCTTCCAACGAGGTCGCCGCCTTCTATCCTTTTCCCATCAATTGGGATCAAGGCTCGGCTGGGGGCGCGTTGCCAGTCTACTGGATACGCGGAAAGCAAATCGCAGTCTGAGCCCCTCGGAACAAAAAATCGTTTTTCCACTGGTGGCTGAAACCTTAGGAGACCTCAAAGGCCCCATGATGAAGGCCGGACAAATCCTCAGTTACTTCGCACTTGACTCTCAATCGGCCCTACAAAAAACATTGCAAGTTTTACAAAAAAATTCCCCTCCGATGCCCTTCTCAACGGTCTCTAAGCAGATCGAAATGTCTCTGAAGGTTCCTTTCGAAAGTCTTTTTCGAACCTTTGACTTCAATGCAACAGGTGTGGGCAGCATGGCGCAGGTACATCGCGCGACTTTAAGAAACGGCCGAGAGGTGGCCGTAAAGGTTCTCTTTCCGAACATTCGTGAGATCGTCCAGACAGACATCCGCTATCTACGCATCGCTTCGCCGCTGCTACGTATCTCGTTCCCTCACATGGATTCCAAGAATCTCTTGCGCGAAATCGAAAGCTCTTTTCTGAATGAATGCGATTTACTGCGCGAGATCGCGATGCAAAAACGCCTAATCTCGCTCTACGCTGGAGACGAAAACGTGATCATTCCCAAAGTTTTAGAGGAATGGTCCAGCCAAAACGTCATGATCATGGAATACATCCGCGGTCAAAACCTCGAAGACTTCTCGAAATCGGCGTCCCAGGAAGCCCGGAATCGGGCTGGTAAAACCATCACCCGCCTCGCCCTCTCTAGCGGCCGCAATGCCATCTTCAATTCAGACCCGAATCCCAGCAACTATCTATTCATGGATGATGGACGCGTTGCCTTTTTAGATTTCGGAGCAAGCGTCGAATGGACTCAGGAAATCGCGAATATTTGGGCCGACGTTTGCCGATCGTCCGTACAAAGAGACTTCCCTCGCTTTAAAAACGCCGTAGCCCGAGGCTTGATAACAGAAATTGCTTCGGAAAAGAGTCTTCGGGAGCTATTCGAAACGGTAGCCCCGCTGGAAGCAGATAGCTGGTGGGAAGCCGGCCATAAGAAAATATCTAAAACTTTTCTCGCAAATTCCATGCGCAATCATTTTGTAAAAATTCTGGACCCCAAGCGCGCCTTCAAGCTCAATCCTCGCTTTATTCTAGGAATGCGAATCTACTTTGGACATATGGCGGTCGTCTCAGCCCTCGGCTCCGAGGCCGATTGGGCTGATTTGATTCGAGAAGAATTATCAGAGTTTCAAGCAGTAAATCCGCAGAACCTTGATACGCTCAACTAGGGAAGCCACTCAGACATCAAACCAACTAGCAGCGCCTTCTGTGCATGGAGGCGGTTTTCACTTTGTTGGAAAATCGCGGACTGCGGTCCATCCGCCAAAGCTCCAGAAATTTCAACATCACGGAGCATGGGAAGACAGTGCAAAACGATGGCATCCGGATCTGCATACGACATCAGCGCTTCGTCAACCTTGTAGCCTTTGAAAGCTTTCATGCGAGCTTCGTTTTCTTCTTCGAAACCCATACTGGTCCAAACATCGGTGTAAACCGCGTGTGAAGCTGTCGCCGCTTCAAGCGGATCACTACAAGATACGACTTTTCCGCCATAGAGAGCGGCGCGCTCCTGAGCTCGGAAGAGAATAGCTGCATCGGGGCCGTAGCCTTTGGGACAACTGTATCGCAGCTCGACGCCTAAGACGGGGGCGATCAAGAGCAGGCTGTTGAGGATGTTGTTACCATCGCCGACGTAGGCGAGCTTCAGGCCCATCAGATTTCCGAATTTTTCCTGAAGCGTCAAAAGGTCCGCCAAGATCTGACAGGGATGATGCTGGTCTGAAAGTCCGTTGATGATCGGTACCGGACTGACACGCGCCATGCGCTCCAAAATATTTTGATCAAAGGTTCGAAGCATAATCGCGTGGCAGTAGCCGGCCAAAACCCGTGCGGTATCTTCCGGTTCTTCCTCTTTTCGCTGCGAAGAGGGAATATCAATGGCAAAACCACCAAGATCCTGCATTCCCACGGTAAAACTCACGCGCGTTCGTAGAGAGGGCTTTTCAAAAACCAGGCCAAGCTGTCGACCCAAAAGCCAACTGCGCGCTCGGCCTTCTTTGCGCTGCTTTTTCAGATGAGCAGCGAAATCCAAAAGTGTTTTGACTTCGACGTTCGAGAGTTCTTCGCCCGTCAAAATGTGGCGGCCACGTAAACCCAAAGGCAAGGGAGCCGGATCCTTCCGCACGGCCCACAGACGCTCGCGCGGCATGCGGATCCGATGCGGAGCAGGCATGGCGACTGAGTTCTTGGGTAGAGTATGCAGTTTAAGGGCGGATGTTTTATTCATACTTATGCATAAATATACACTATTGCGCGCAGGTGCAATAAAAATTTTTAGGAAATACGCAGTTCGGCAGCGGCCAATGCCTCTCGGAGCCGCAATGGCCCTGTCGAGCCTTCCGCAGTCTTCCGTTCTAGGCAGGATGCGAGGGTCAGCTTTGCCTTGATCCCCTTTCCGAGCTTGGGAAGCGCCTGCAAAATCTCGTCTTCACCCAGACTCCCAAGCTCCACACCCTTCTTCAACGCAGTCTGAACAAGCGCCCCGATCTTCTCGTGCGCCTCGCGAAAAGGCATCCCGGCCAAAACGCAAAGATCCGCAAGATCCGTGGCATTCATGTATCCGATTTCTGCTTCGGATTTCATTCGCTCAGTCTTCAAGTTCAGGTGCCCCAGTATCAAGCGGAGATTCTTAAGGCAGGCATGAGTGCTGTCGACACAATCAAATAAGGCTTCTTTATCTTCCTGCAAATCCTTGTTGTAGGCTGTCGGAAGGCCTTTCATCATGCTGAGTGTTCCCGTCAAGGCACCCAAGACCCGTCCGAATTTCCCCCGCAAAAGTTCCAAAGCGTCCGGGTTCTTTTTCTGCGGCATCAGACTAGATCCCGAAGTCACTTCATCCGAAAATTCCACGAAGGAAAATTCGTGGCTTGAATAGAGAATCAAATCTTCCGCCATCCGACTCATATGCATCAAAAGGAGCGAAGAAAAACCCATCCATTCGATCACGAAATCACGATCGGAAACGGCGTCCAGAGAGTTGCGACTGAGAGAAGCGAATCCCAGCTCTTTTCGGGCAATCTCGCGGTCCAAAGGCAATCCCGTGCCGCTCAAAGCTCCACTTC
The DNA here is from genome assembly GCA_964636255.1 of uncultured Bacteriovoracaceae bacterium. GTDB lineage: Bacteria > Bdellovibrionota > UBA2428 > UBA2428 > UBA2428 > CAXNGS01. The sequence goes on from CAZWNW010000013.1 coordinate 15,683, forward strand.
CCAATGGCATCACGTTGATTCGCTCCACTAAATCCTCCAAGCGATCCCGATCACGCTCAAACATTTCAAAGTAAGCCAAACACCAATGCGCCCAGAGAATGGGCTGTGCCCGCTGAAGATGCGTGTAGGCTGGAAGCGGGAGATCTTGACCTTTTTTCGCAAGCTTAAGAATGCCTCGGAGAAGTTCGTCGAGTAGATTTTTGCTCTCGAGGCTTTCCTCGCGTAACCACAGTCGAAGGGCCGTTGCAACCTGATCATTGCGACTGCGTCCGGCATGAATTTTTTTCCCCAAATCACCGAGTTCTTGCACCAGTCGGCCTTCAATAAATGAGTGAACATCTTCGATCTCGGGATCGGCCAAAAGCTCCGGCTTGGCGCGGACATCAACAACAATCTTTTCCAGAGCAGCACGAAGCTTTTTGCATTCTTCAGTATCCAAAATGCCCGCTGCCTGCAAAGTGCTGGCATGGGCGGCGCTGGCCCGAAGATCGGATGCCAAAAGCCGTTGATCAAAAGCAAAGGATCGATTGAAGGCAAAGAATTCACGGTCAGGCCCACCTTCAAATCTTCCACCCCACAACTTAGCGCTTTTACTTGGCGTTTTTTCACTCATATCTTGAATCATTGACTAGCGGAAATGAATACTTTATTCAATATAAAGTATATTTATGCAAAAAGAAGACCGCCAGAAATGCATTCGTCTTTTGATATCGGAGCACGAGATCCGGACTCAAAGCGAATTGATGGCTTTACTGAAAAAACAGGGAGCCCACGTTACCCAGGCAAGCGTTTCGCGTGACCTGGAGGAAATCGGCGTGCTCAAAAGCCAGGGTCTTTACGCCCTTCCCAGCGAAATGAGCGCCAGCGCAAAATTTCGCCTAAGCCGTATTCGCCCCTCCGGAGACGCCCTCCTGGTCCTTCACTGCGATCCGGGATTCGCGTCGGCCATCTCAGCTGAGATTGATTCACTGAATATCCCAGGAATCGTCGGCACAATTGCCGGGGACGACACAATTTTTGTTGCTGTCAGCAATCGCAAATCACTTACGCCCACGATCGAAAAACTTCAGAATTTGTTTCCCCTTTGAGTCAAAGGTGGAAGGAGAGCCATGAACCCAATGAAACCTAAAAAAATCGTTTTAGCTTACTCGGGTGGCCTGGATACCTCGGCCATGCTCTTGTGGATGAAAGAGCGCTACGGCTGCGAAGTGGTCGCCTACTGCGCCGACATCGGCCAAGGCGCCGAACTAGACGGCCTGGAAGAAAAAGCCAAGAAAACCGGAGCCAGCAAACTCCATGTTGTGGATCTGCGCGAAGATTTTGTAAAAAATTACGTTTGGATGGCCGTCAAAGCCAATGCAGTTTACGAAGGCAGCTATTTGATGGGCACCTCACTGGCACGCCCCGTGATCGCCAAGAAGCAAATCGAAATTGCGATCAGCGAGGGAGCCGATGCGGTCGCTCACGGCGCCACCGGAAAAGGCAACGACCAGGTTCGCTTTGAACTGAGCTACTATGCCTTAAAGCCCGACATCCAAGTCATCGCGCCCTGGCGCGAGTGGGAATTCAAGGGTCGAAGCGAACTGATCGACTACTGCAAAAAACATGCGATCCCCGTTCAGGCCACCGCCGAGAAGCCCTACTCTATGGATGCCAATCTCATGCACATTTCCTACGAGGGAGGTGTTTTGGAAGATCCCTGGACCGCGCCGCCAAAAGATATTTTTCGCATCACCGCGGACCCCGAAAAAGCTCCCGACAAGTCGGAAAGCATTGATATCGACTTTGAAAAGGGCGAAGCCGTTGCGATCAGCGGGAAACGTCTTCCGCCCGTTAGCCTTCTTGAGGAATTGAACAAGGTCGGCGGAAAACACGGTATCGGGCGCAGCGATATAGTCGAAAACCGCTATGTCGGCATGAAATCACGTGGAGTTTATGAAACGCCCGGCGTCACCATCCTGCAATGCGCCCACCGCGCCCTTGAATCCATCACGATGGACCGCGAAGTGATGCGACTCCGGGACTCGCTGGCGGTGCAAATCTCGGAAATGATCTACTACGGCTATTGGTTTGCTCCGGAAAGCAAAATTTTGCAGAAGACCATCGACGATAGCCAGGAAAACGTTACGGGAACGGTTCGACTCAGCCTCTATAAAGGCGGCATCCAAGTTATGGGTCGAAAATCCCCGCAGTCGCTCTACAATACGCAAATGGTGACTTTCGAAGCCGACTCGGTTTACTCGCAGAAAGACGCAGGCGGATTCATCAAGCTCAACGCCCTTCGTTTAAGACTGAATCCGACGCTTAGAAAATAGTCCCCGGTATTTTGAAAGAAGATTTACCTGACAGAAGTCTTGGCTCTGGATAGAGTCGCAACATGCGATCGGTCCGCAATAGCTTTTTCATCCATCTCTTTGCTATTTCGGTTTTGTTTGCGGTCCTGGCCTCGGTCGTGGCCTACCTCTATTTGGGCCGCGCAATTCACAGCAACGTTTTGCAAAACCATCGCCGAAGCGTGGAAGCGATTCGCGACAACATTGGACGAACCTTTGCAACTCAGAAACAATTTCTCGATCAACTCGCAAGCTTTGATGGCATAAGCCCCTTTTCCGAATCCCGGGCTCGACAAACCCTAAAACAGTTTCTTCGTTTGGATCACATGTATGGAACCGTTCACTACTACGCAGCCGATGGCCGACTTTTGGTGGCTGAAAAACGTAGCGATTTTCCCAAGTATCACGTGGAAAAAAGTGTGGGCGCTCACGACAACACGGAGTTTCAGAAACTCTTCGCCAAGGTAGTCTCAACAAAGGCTCCCATATTCAGTTCCACTTTTTATAGCGCGCGACATTCTCACTATTACACCTATCTCGTGCCGGTCTTTTATGCAAAAGAAGTCGTGGGAGTCTTGAGTGCTGCACTTTTTCCCACAATTCACCCCTTCGATAGTTTTTTAACAGGCCTTACGCTCTCGTCTGAAAACTTTTTGATGGTGGTCGACAAGGAAGAAAACTTGATTTCTTCTTACAATATCGGCTCAGACTGGATCGACCATATTTTAGAAAAGCCCCAGCTCACGGCAGAGCCGCAAGGCAGCACGGAGCAAAAGATCACACATGGCAAAAACGCCTATTATCTAGTCAGCACTGAGCTTAATGGTTCCCCAAACTACAAAATCATCATGGGCATCAGCGATGCTTTTGAAAAGGAAGCCTTTGCCGTATTTCTGAAATACATTGTGTTGGTTTTCGTTGCAGCGATATTGATGGCCCTTTTCAGCTCGGGCCTGGTGGCTCAAGAAATCTCTAAGCCTCTTCATTATTTGATCTCGCGCATCCGAGAACTAGACAAAGGCAGGTCCGAACTGCCGTTGAAGAATTATGCAGATGATTTTCGCGTCGCCGAAGACGCTCTGAATTCTCTAGAGAAAAAAATTAAAAAATCTGAAACTCTTGCTTCCGTGTGGCTACTTGAGAATGAAAAACACGAAAGTTGAGCGCACTGTATTAGCTGGCAGTTTTCTTAGAAACTTTTTTGTAAGTTGCGCGACCATTTATGCCAATGCACTTTTCATTCAAAAGGTGGGCGGCGCCAGTTGGCCCTTGTTGTTTTTCTGGGTTCAGGTCACATCAGTTTCGCTACTTGTTTCCTTCACCGTCCTTAGCAAAAAGCAGACCGGTGCAAGTTACTTCACTCTACTTGTGGCAACTCTCGCATTTCTCCTACTGCAACATCGCTACCCTGATTACCTGCCCTTTCTGTATGCACTAGGGGCATTCACTCTGGCCTGTGACATCGTCGGAAACATTGTCGCCAACTCTCTGCTACCGGACCTCTTTGGCCCGCACCGAATTCGCGAAATCGGCCAAAAAATGATCCCCTACGATTTAGCAGGGCGCCTTGCCGGAGTTGCCCTGATCGAGGCAGTTCATATCGTTCCCCTTCCCAATTTATTCTCTCTTTCTTTAGCCGTGATCATTAGCGCCCACGGAATTCTTTATTTTATAAACTACAGACAGGCGATCACCGCCCAGGCTGCACCTGGCGAATCGCCTGGGCCCATTGAAAGGGCCCAAAGTTCTCTGAGTGACGGATTCTTGGGAATAGGAAGATTCTTCATGGAGAATCGCTTTTTCCGAATCACCTTTTACTTGATGGCGTGGACGCAACTGGCCAAGTTTTTTGTCCAGGCGCTCTATATCCGCGGCGTGGAGGATCTCAGCTTTAACAAAGAAGACTCTAGCCTCTTGATGAGCCGAGTGTTTTTACTCACCATCGGACTCACCTATGTTTTTCAATTGGTCGTCGGAAAACAAGCCGTGCGCGGCGCCCGATTATCTGTCCTCTTTGCATTGATGCCCGCAACCTTGCTTGTGATTGGCTCACTAGCACTCCTGACAAACTATCCGTGGCTTCTGGTCGCCAACATGACGGCCTTTCTGATGATCAATAAAGTCATTCAGGCTCCCGTCAATCGCCAATGTCTTTTCGTACTTCCCAAGTCAAAAGTTCACGGGAGTCAGTTTTTGGTAAGCGCTGCGATTTCTGTTCTCATGATGATTGTCAGCGCCTCAGTCGGAAAATTTGCCAAATCCTGGCCCGACGAAGTTCTCAACATGGCGCTCATCGCCCTTTGTCTCGGAGTCTTTTTTATCCTGACCCGACTCGATAATTATTATGTGGATACTCTGTGGCGAAATCTAAAGGAAGACCTAAAGCAGCTGACGGCAAAGATCACACAGACCGCAGCCATAGCAGATGATAGCTGCACGATCTGGACAAAATACCAGAAGGCAAATAGCCCCGAGGAGTGCAGTGAAGCCGTCGCTCATCATCGATCACAGATCACGAGCGAACGAGGCCAAGGCATACTCCGTTTTTTGTCCTTTCCCGGATTTCAAAAATTTCTTCGGCAGACTCCAGAAGAAGTCGAACTGACTAAAGTGCTAGAATCGCTGGCAGCCGCCCAGATAAATATTGATACAAGACAGAAATTGAAAAAAGAACTTTGTTTGGACTGGAAGCATTTCGCACAATTTCAATCCGAGTTGATCACCCTACTTGAAACTGAGAACAATGAAATTGCTGATTGTTTTTTCAGAGAGCTGCTGGATTCTCCACGTTGTGATCATCAGCAGTTTTTTGGTTACATAAACTCGGATGGGCTGGATTTCACAAAAATCCTGCGTGAATTTTCCGAAGTTGATTCGGCACGCTCTTGGAAAATTGGCAAACTACTTCGATCACTGGGAAAGACATCTTTTCCCGAGAAAAGCGTTCTGAGCTTCATAGAAAAAATAAAAATGCAGTTAGGCGCCGAGGGAGCACGCTACATCAACGGCACGGCAGAGCAACGCGACATGATTCGAAGAGGCTTGTTCCTCATAGAATGGAATTATCTCAGCGCCGATCGGAGTCATGGTCTATTGGAATCTCTCATGAACTTCGACGCCTTCAGCAAAAGTGAAACAGAGATGTGGATATTCCTGCACAGCGAGGTATTGCGCGAGAAACGCGAATTCGGCTTCAACGCGTTTTTGAGATAGTCGAAAACTCTTCTCGCCACTGAAGGGCTTCTTTGGGTCGCGCCAGTTCCAGATCACTCAAGAGTGACAAGAGTGATTCGGCAGGCAGAAGATTCAAAAGGGCCCGAAAGCGGAGCACGCCTCGCGGCAGTTCAGCTGTATCTGAAATTGCATCGAAGATCGCCGATATTTCAGTTTCGCTAGTTTCCGCAATAAAGGAATCTAGCCCGGCAGACCATTTGGCCAGCATGCCGGTTTTTTGCAGGCTCTTTAAAACAGCGGGGGCCTTGGGATCGCCCAGCGCCTTCAAAAAATTACGTGTTGTCTGCAATCGATCAACTCGCTGGCTAGTCTCAATGCATTCTTTCAAAGCTGATTCGAAGTCCTCGAGATTTATCGCCTCGATTTTATGCACGGCCCGCAAGACACGAATCGCGCCCTGAACTGGATCCCGCCGAATTTCATTGATGTTGCTGATCGAAGGACTTCCCTCGACCCAAGCTGGATAACCCGCATATTGGTCTTCGATCATCCCCAATTTCAGAGCGGCCTCGTAGGTACGCTGGCGAAGCAGTGACCCCACCCAATCCGCCAATCCCATGGGATATGTCAGCGGGAAACGAATACGGTCGATATCTAAAATACCGTTAAGCAACATATCTTCTTCGCTGTGGAAAATGGAGAGATCCACCGTTCGGTGGCCGTTCTTCCAGAAGAAGCCAAAGCCCGCATTGTAGTTGTAGCGAAGCATCTCATCGAGTTTGGGATTTGCACGGGGTCTAGGCCGAAGGTCTTTTTCGCTAAAGCGCCCCAGAAGTCCGCCTTCCAGGGTACGCCCAATTTTTCGGCAATAATCTTCCGTCACCTGCTGATCGGCGATCATGAAGATATCAAAGTCGCGCATCACTAGATGTTTGCCTCGCAGAACGTGGTCCAGAAGGCCACGTGCACTGCCTCCGCCGATGTAAACTTTTTTGATTCCCAGGAGATTAAAAATTCCGGTTTGAAGTTCCCACAAGAGGTCCGAGAGATCTCCTATCGTTTCAATGTCTGGTCGGTCTTTGACCCCCATCAAATCGGTCGAAGTCACGGGCTTTGGAATTTCGGAGAGAATCTTGGCAATCGCAGTTTGAGCTTTCACGGTGAGGGAGATATAGGCTATATAATGCGTCGTGTCAAACGCCGGTCGAGAATACGACGCTTTTTCTACAATCTATATTTTATTGAAATTATAGCTTTTTATGAGATTGAGAGCTCATTTCTGTTGACTTTGAGGGCCTTGGACAACATAAGCTAACGCGATGCGTTGCCAGTCCGCAATTCAAAAACTTTTTTTCGTCTTTTCGCTCCTGCTCTCTACATTCTCGCCGGCCTGGTCACAGGGAAATCTGGGCCCCTTTGTTTCGGTCGCCGATCGCGCCCAGGACAATTCCATCAAAGTCAGTTTCGAGACTGAAGTTAGACGCATCGAAAGCAGCACTTTGCTGAGCGCGGAAGAAAAAGATGAGCTCTACTTTCGCGCCCGCGTAAGACGCATGAACGAGCGGGAAGCTCTGATCATAGTCGCTGACCAGTATCCGGGAATTGATGCCCGCGCAAAACTTCGCGAACTTAAAAAATGGCGCTTTGGATTTTTCACCGGCCTCTTCAATCCGGTACATCTTGGCCACGAATCGTTAATGGTTTCAACGGTCGAGCAGCTTGTGTTGGACGACATGGTTGTCATTCCTACTGTTCGAACAACCCACAATGAAACTCCGATCAACTGGGAACATAGAGCTCATATGTTGCACCTGGGCCTCAGCACCAAAGGCCCTGAATTCATAGTCGCCGACCAATCCTATAAATTGCCACTTGAGGAGAGCACAGGAAAAGCTCTCGATAAACTTTTCCAAGAATTCTCGCACCGCGAGATGGTTGTTTTCCACGCAATGGGCACAGATTCCTGGGAACGCTTTGTTAGCCAGGACTACATCAAGTCTTCGGCTGCCAAAGGCCACCGGGTCATGGTCGTCAGCCGCTTTGGATATCCCGAGCCCATGATTCCCGCGCAGTATCGAAAAATCGTCTATTCCTACAAACCCAAATCAGAAGAGAACGTCCCCGAACATCGTCGACGCTCCTCGACCAATGTCAGAAATCGCCTAGCTGCGGGACTACCTGTGAGTGAAATTATCTCACCCGCAGTCGAAGCCTTCATTTTTGAAAATGGCATTTACGATGCGAAAAGATCTGCAGTCGCTAAGCCTCCGCAATCTGTTGCAGAAAAATGTGCGGACCCACTTCAGCCGGACGCCTTGGATCAAGCAAGCTAAGAGCCGCTAAAATTGATTGGTGCGCAACATGACAAGTGTGCAGCCTTCGACAACCTCGACACCTGCAGCGCGGAGTTTTTCGGCTAGTACCGGGTTTTCTGCGCCTGGATTCATGATCACGCGTTGGGGGGCGATTTCCAAAATTTCCTTCTCGGCCGCCATTGAAATTTGCGGCCCCACATAAAGAGTGAGGCTGTGGATTTTTTCAGGAATCTCGGAAAGTTTTGAATAAACTTTTTCGCCTTCCAATTTTCCTAGAGTCGGGTGAACGGGAAACACTTGATGACCGTGTTCTTTGAGCATCTTGAATGCCTTGTAGGAATAGCGATCCTCTTTTGCGGAGGCTCCGAGTATGGCGACTTTGTAGGACATGCGATGAATCTAGCAGGAAGTCGTGTCGCCTTCCCCTTGAAGGGCTTGGAAGACGATCAGTGGCATCGACTTTGGCACCCTGTATTTTGCTGCGTTGCGGCATACTCAAGAAATCGGTGCCAGGCATCGAGAATTCTGTAGATTTTCCGCAGAGCTTGTAGGATAAAGCCCCCTGTTCAACAGGCCGCGATCCCATCGTCTAGAGGCCTAGGACACCAGGTTTTCATCCTGGCAACCGGGGTTCGAATCCCCGTGGGATCGCCATTTTTCGCGGCGGCAAAGCCGAAACAAAATCGTCCAGTGGACGATTTTGACGCGAAAAAGCCCGCTTGGAAGCGAAGCTTCCAAAGGGACTGGAGTTTGTAGAAAAGTTCCGGCTTCCTTAGAGACCGACCATTCGCAGAATCGATCTTGCTCGGACACGTAGCAAATGCGGAGTGGCCGAAGGGACTGCGCCTCACATGAAAAACCAAGACACCCAACACGAGACTTCCTCCGAAGCAACTGCCATTGATCCTGTCTGCGGCATGACTGTCGAAATTAAGAAAGCTGCTGATCAATTCGAATACAAAGGCACTGATTATTATTTTTGCGCGAAAAAATGCGGCGCGAAGTTTCGCGAAAATCCTGAATCATTTCTAAACAGAAAAAAACAAGCTCCGGATCTTTCAGACAAACGAGTTTACACCTGTCCTATGGATCCAGAAGTAGAGCAGATCGGACCGGGAACTTGTCCAAAATGCGGCATGGCCCTGGAACCCAAAGAAATTTCCCTGGATGACGGGCCAAACCATGAACTGATCGACATGAGCCAGCGTTTCAAGTGGAGCAGCTTTTTTACTCTTCCACTTGTCGTTGTTGCGATGGCCGAGATGTTTCCGGCCTTAAATCTACACAGCTTCTTCAGAGGATATTTCAATTGGTTTCAACTCCTGCTTGCGAGCCCCGTAGTCTTTTGGGCCGGACGTCCGATCTTCCACCGCGGTTATCAGTCTTTCCGCACTTGGAATCTCAATATGTTTTCGCTCATTGCCCTTGGAACAGCGATTGCTTACCTTTTCAGTGTCGTCGCCACAGTTTTTCCGCAGATTTTTCCCGCATCTTTCAAATCGCATAGCGGCGAGGTGGGTGTTTATTTCGAAGCCGCTGCCGCAATCATCACACTTGTTCTTTTAGGGCAGGTTCTAGAACTCAAGGCTCGCAGTGCTACCAGCGGAGCGATCAAGGCATTGCTGGGACTTGCCCCCAAGACCGCAAGACGTGTCTCGACCGATGGTCGCGAGGAAGACGTGGATCTGGCCGATGTAGTTCCTGGTGATCTTCTCCGCGTTCGACCCGGGGAGAAAATTCCAGTTGATGGCACTGTCATCGAAGGACAAAGTTCCGTAGACGAATCCATGATAAGCGGAGAAGCCATCCCTGTTGAAAAGGAAAAAGACAGCCGCGTGACCGGCGCAACGATCAACGGAACGGGCTCACTTCTCATCCGTGCCGAAAAAGTCGGCAAGGACACTCTACTCTCGCAAATTGTACGCATGGTCTCTGAAGCCCAAAGAAGTCGGGCGCCCATTCAAAAACTGGTGGACACGGTCTCTGCCTATTTTGTTCCGGCCGTCATCGCCAGCGCAATCATCACATTCTTTATTTGGTATTTTTTTGGACCGGAACCTCGGCTCTCATTTGCACTGGTAAACGCAGTCGCAGTGCTGATCATAGCCTGTCCCTGCGCTCTGGGTTTGGCGACCCCGATGTCCATTATGGTGGGCACCGGAAAGGGGGCGCAAAACGGAATTTTGATTAAAAATGCGGAGGCCTTAGAAGTTTTCGAAAAAGTCGACACGCTCATCGTCGACAAGACGGGAACGCTCACCCTTGGAAAACCCAAACTAGTTTCTGTGAAAATTCTAATGGAAGCTTCCGAAGAAGAAATCTTAAGAGCTGCCGCTGCTCTGGAGCGCTCCAGCGAACATCCGCTTGCTCAGGCCATCGTAAAGGGCGCAGAAGAGCGTGGCATTAAAGACTATCCAAAATTAAGCGATTTCAAATCTACGACCGGCCAAGGCATTGAAGGCATAGTGGATGGGAAGCGTTACACGATTGGCAATGCATTGTTCATGAAGGCTCAGGGAATTGCAACTGCATCGATTGACGACTCCGTAGAGGGACTTCGTTCGGAAGGCCAAACAGTAATGTATCTTGCCCGCGATTCAAATCTTGCGGCGATTCTTGGCGTGATGGATCCCATAAAGGATTCAACTGTCGAAGCCTTGCAAACACTTCGCAGCTCCGGCATCGAAGTCATCATGGCCACAGGTGATCATGAAACAACCGCACGCTCAGTAGCAGAGCGCTTAGGAATCGAACGGTTTGAAGCAAGTGTGAGTCCTGAACGCAAAGCACTGCTGGCCAAAGAACTACAAAGAGAGGGAAAGATTGTGGCTATGGCAGGTGACGGAGTGAATGATGCCCCCGCTCTGGCTCAGGCAAATATTGGAATCGCGATGGGTCACGGCACAGATGTCGCCATTGAAAGCGCCGGAATCACACTCGTCTCAGGGGACCTGCGAAGCATTGCAAAGGCTCAACGGCTAAGTAAAAGCACCATGCGTAACATACGCGAGAATCTTTTCTTTGCATTCCTCTACAACATCTTGGGTGTACCCCTTGCAGCTGGTCTTCTTTACCCGGTTTTTGGATGGTTATTGAGCCCGATGATCGCCAGTGCAGCGATGGCCTTAAGTTCCGTTTCCGTAATCGGAAATGCTTTGCGACTTAACCGAGCGCGGCTCGAATAAAAACCGTTCAGACCCGGATTCGAATGTCTCGAAACCACACGTCGTCGCCATGATCCTGAAGGGCGATGTGTCCCCGCAAGTTAACGGCGAAATTCTCGAGACTTTCGAACTTTGTTCCTCGCAATGCCTGAATCCAATCCGGTGATCCGATTTCATAGGACAAAATCAGCTCTCCGTTCAGCCAATGTTCAACCGAAGATCCGTCGGCAATGATTTGGGAGTGATTGAATTTTCCTGCCGATTTCAATTTCTTTTTTTCATTGGGTGCAAACAGTCCATACAAGGCGCCTGCTGATTTTTTGGGGTCCCGGGCATCCGGATGTCGTTCGTCATCAAGAAGCTGCATCTCGGGCCCTGTATGCCAGGTCTCGCCGCTACTTTCACTGACCCGGATCATGACTCCGCTGTTAGCACCCTTGGCCACCTTCCATTCAAAGGACAATTCGAAATCCTCGAAGGATTCGACGGTGACCAGATCACCACCCCCCATGCCTGCGCAGTGTTTTAGACATTTGTTTTCAATCAACCATCCTTCAACAGGAAAGTCTGCACCCTGAAAGGATCGCCACGCTTCCACAGTCTTTCCATCGAAAAGAATTTTTTCCATACTGATAAAAAATAATCATCAGAAGGTCGATCGGCAAGACGCGAGGCGATTCATGCCGAAAATGCGTGATTGAGACCAGTCAAACTAACTTTAGGATAAACTATGTTTCTTTAATCCAAAACGGAATAGGGATCCGATTCGTCGATCACTGCCGAATTCTCTGGGAGGCTCTCTTTTTCAAGCAATGGAGCGTCTTCAATTCGAGCAGCTTCTTCGCTCACCACCGTTACTGAAGCGCTTTCCCGATATGCACAGCGATCACCCAAGTCACTCAGGAAACTTTTGCTAACCTCTAAGCTTGAATTTTGAACCGCTTCAAAGAAATCCAGAGGTGATGCATGGTCTTCGCGAAGGCGGGTTTCTGCACAAGGCCGAACCCGTGCATCGCCCACATCCGGAAGTACAGACTTATATTCTCCGGCAGGAAAACGCTGGGCGTAGGCGGTGCGTACGAAATCTGTCAGCTGAGCCGCACCTAGAGCGTTCCAATCCAGTGTCTGATGCGCCGTAATTTGCAGTGAATAAGAATTGCGGTAAGTGCAGGCCAAGAGAACTGCAGCCAGTCTTCGACTATGATCGCGCCCGACTTCATCTTCAAACTGCATCACCTCTGAAGTGGCGGCTTCCTCACGCACACAACTTGAATAGGCAGCCTCGTTTTCAGGATTCGCTTCAAATAGAAGCTGAAAATCAGGCGAGGCCAAGTATTCTTCCACCGCCGCTTTTAATCCGGATGTAGGAGAAGAGCTCTCTTCGACAATCTCTTTAACCTCGACGACGGGGGCACTCAAAAGTGGCGAACCCAATCGAATATTCACCAGGGGCTTCTTAGCCTCTAAACGCTTTCCGCCGCCAAAATGGATCAAGAGAGAGTTGAGTTCTCCCCACTGAGACAAAATTTCCCTGAACTTTTCCGAACGTGGAATGAGAGCACCCAAAATTAGCGACCCTAGAACTAGGGACAAAAGCCAGGTGCCGATCGAAGGCGTCGAGCGACGAGAAGTGAAGCGTCGGCCCGCGCGCGGGGAAGCTCCCCAGAGTGCTGGCCTTTTGCCTCCAAGACGCACTTGAAAACTCAGCTCGCCGATGTGAACGCGATCGCTTTCACGTAAAATCTGCAATTTGCGTTGTTGCAATCGGTCTCGGTTCACCCAGGTCCCGTTCAATGAACCTAGGTCGGCGACATAGACGCCTTTTTCCGAAACACTGACCTGACAATGCGTGCGAGAGAGGAGTCCCTGATCTTCAAAGGTCAAGTCGCCGTTGAGGCGCCCGATTGTTAGCGTGCTCCCAACGGCCAGCCGATAGCTCTGTCCATGGGCAAAGCAGATCTCGAAATCGCGCATGAATCTCCCCTAGGTACTTAGGAAGCAAGGAAGGGGCCAAGGGCGAATTTGCATAAAGTCGGTCACTTGCGCCTTAATGAGATGTTTACAGACTGGACAACTGCTTGAAAATCACTCGACAGGCCGCCAAGCTCATTTCACGTACTTTGGCCTTGTCATTGGAGCTTAAGCGTATAATTTTACACGACTTATGGCGCAAAAAGATTTCGGCTTGGATCCGGCCCCCCCGCAACCCAGTCTCTTCACACTCTCGAGCATTATTCGTCGCATCCAGGCGCACGCGATGAACATGATTTATCTCGCAAACAATCGCGACGACGTGGAAAAAGGCGACCCAAAAGTCGGCGGCCACCCCTCGGCTTGTAGCTCTTCGTTGCACCTTCTGAGCGCACTTCATATGGTCGTGAAAAATCCCCAAGATTTTTTAGCCATTAAACCGCACGCATCGCCGATCGATCATACGAATAATTTTCTCCTGCGACTTTTACTCGAAAATGATGGATCTCGTATGTCTGACGAACGTTCACGACTCGCGATGAAAAATCTGCGCCATTACTCGCCTACGGGCGAACCGGTCTTCCAAAGCTATCACTCAAGTTTTGACCCTGATCATTGGCGCTTCATCCCGTCCGGTTCCGTGGGAATTCCCCCGGTCCAAGCACTTTTTCTAGCCCACGCCCACCGCATGGCCGAGAAACACGGATATGTAGTTCCCACAGACGCGCACTTTTGGTCATTGATGGGAGATTCGGAATTTCGTGAAGGCTCCCTGGCCGAAGCCATGCCCGAAGCGGCTGAACGGGGACTCGGAAATTTAACCTGGATCTTGGATTACAACCGCCAGTCTCTGGATGGTCACCGCGTATTAAACGAAGTAGGTTTAGGCGCAAAAGACAATGACCGCGTCGAAGGCATGCTCAGCGCCAACGGCTGGGAAGTGATTCAGCTTCGCCATGGTCCTATCCGCCGTAAAGTATTCGCCGCGGGCCCCAATGGAGAGGCTCTTCAAAACGTTTTCGAAGGCGCTCTTTCTGATTATGAATTTCAATCAATCCTGGCCTCGCGAGATGCCAAAACCATCGTAGAGGCCGTGGGTCGCTACGATCAAGGCGCAAAAAAGGCCCTTGGTGAACTCGGCGCCGACGAAGTTGTGGCCCTACTCTCTGATGTGGGCGGCCATGATCTCGCATCCATCATAGAGGCCATGGAAGAATCCAAAAGAGACCGTGAAAAGCCTGTGTTGATCATCGCTCATACGGTTAAGGGATTTAATCTCGATTGCGCAGCCCAAAGCGCCAACCATTCCATGATGATCGAAAAAGAAGAGGTTTTGAGATTACGCCGGGAAACGGGCCTTGATTCCGATGATCTATTCGCTTTCGAACATTTTGATGCCAGCACGCCCGAAGCTGCCTACCTAAAAGCGCGTGGCGATTGGCTCTTGTCGGGCATTCACCGCGGCAAGGATCTTAAAAAACGCAATCTGGATGTCTTTCGCGCGGAACTCGAACACTCGGGCGCTTTGGAAAATTTCCCCAAGGAAATTGGCATCAATCTGAAATTTGTTCCCCTCATTCACACACAGTGGATGGTCGGCCAGCTCAGCGCAAAGCTTGTGCGCATCGCGGAAACTCCCCTGGTACATTCCGAGTTGAAAGAGGGGCAAAAGGCACTGGGGGATGACGAAATAAAACTGAAAGCTCTCGCCAAAGCTTTTGTCACTATGGCTCCAGATGTTGGAACCTCCACGAACCTAAATTCGACTTTGGACGGTCGAATTTTCGGTCATGACACCGAAGATTTTGAAAAAGAATACGGCGTGAAAGACACAAAAAGCCCCGACATCGTACCGCACGAAAGCGACCACTCGCGCTTTATCCGATTCGACATAGTTGAAGGCAACGTAGTTTCTTGTGCCGCTTCCTATGGGAAAATGGCCGATTTTACTGGCGTGCCCTTCATGCCGCTGATGACGGTCTATGATTTTTTCATCAAACGCGCACTGGACCAGTATTTCTTTGGTGCCTATTGGAAATCAAGTTGCATAATTGTTGGCACCCCAAGTGGCGTAACCTTGGCCCCCGAGGGAGCCCAGCATGGTTGGAAATCCGATATTCAGATTGCCAATTCCATTTCTTGGGAACCGGCTTATTGCCAGGAACTGGACTGGATTCTTACGGAGTCACTCCGTCGTCATATGATCACGCTCATTCATGGCGAAGATCATCCCGACTCAAACAAGGATCGACAAACTGTTTTGCTGCGTGCGGTGACTCGCTCGCTAGAACAAAAAGAATTTCTGGCACGACTCAAACGACAAGCTCGTTTCCAGGGCCGCAGTGATCAAGAAATCCTGGAGTCAACGCGACAAGATTGCCTCCAAGGCGCCTATTACCTGGTCGATCATCGCGGAAACCCAGGCTATCGCCCCAGTGAAAACGTTGTAAATATTTTTACGATGGGATCGTTGGTGACCGAAGCCCTAAAAGCTTCGGATGAATTGTTGGAAGAGGGAATCTTCGCTAACGTCATTCAAGTCAGTTCGCCTGATCTCCTGCTCGGAAATCTTGCCGAAGCCAATGCTTATCGGCACCTCCGATCAGGGCTCGGCATCACGGGCGACCTATTCATCAATCTCCGTCAAAATACAGCGCAAGCTCCGGCCGCAAGTCCCTATCCGCAGACCCTCCATGCACCCCAACCCTTTGACCGCCTGGGCCCGGATGCAGTCGGGATGAGTCGGCTTCTGACTCTGGGTGGGCGACGAATCCCGATCGTTAGCGTCCACGACGGAGAGCCGGGGCTCTTAGATAACCTAGGCTCAATCGTTGGAACTCTTCATAAAAGCCTGGCGGTTCGAAAACACAGCAAAAGTGGCCGCCCATCGGACATCTACCACTATCACGGCATTGACGCCGAAAACGTGGTCAAGACTTCGCGAATGATCCTCGAAGAATCCGCTTTGACTGGGATCTCGGTCGATCCTGCCCTGGCGCAGGCATTGGGACTCATAGGCGCCCAGGCCTAGCCCTCTTCAGAAGGCACCAGACGGCCTCTCAGTCTTAAAAAGACTTAAGGGGCCGATTTACAGGCCTTGTAAGTTTACTGCAGCGCCCAAATTTCGCATTCTCCTGCCATGTTATTCAGAGAGAGAAAGCAGCCTTTAGCGAAATTCTTAAACATTCTCATCGTGGCGCTTTTTCTGAGCAATGCATCAGCCTTTGCAAATGACCATTCGGAACACGATCATTCAGCTATGAGTGAAGAGCAACTTCGATTGCACGCAAAAACCCACAACCCGTCTGCGGAATCCTTTGAGAAATGTCAAAAACTCAAAAATTCATCGAAAGTCTTTGATTCCTTCAAAACAGCATCGCTTTATTTTTGTTTGGAATATGCCTATCACAACATCCTCGATTTTTATGAGACGGCCCTGCACTTTGCCTATCGCATCAACCGCGTCCTTCCAACGGAGCATGACGTCATCACTTCCATCATTTACTGGGAATGGTCACGGTATTTAGATCACTTCAATAGACTCAACGGTGCCGGCAAGAACGGTCTACGCAATTCTGCTCAACTAGTGGAACGTTCGCTCAGTTTCCGTGAAAATCGTGAGAATCCGGAATTCCATTGGGAACTGGCAAAAGTTCTTTTCCCCATTGCCCGCTATTATGACGTCGAGAAAAAAACGCGGGTATTGCGACCGGAATTTTTAGATCTCTTGGAAGATCGCTTATTGGATTTGAACTCTCTGGCCCAAGCCACTGACTATTATAGAATTCGCGCCCGAACTTCTCTCGGCCACATCAATCGCTACCGCGGAAACGTAGAGGCGGCGAATAGTTGGTATTCAGAAGCTCTGCGCATCGATCCCAATCACCGCACCGCAATTGTCCACATGGCTTCGCTAAGTAACTAACGAGGCTTCACTCTTTCTGCAGAGCCATTGAAGGCGCAAAGCTTTCAACGCGATTTCGGCCTTTGCGTTTTGATTCATAGAGAGCCGCATCGACGTCCATGAGTAGACTAGCTGCCGACTCATGATTTCGATATTCAGTGAGGCCAAAGCTGGCCGTCACCGCAGGCAAATTTTCTTCGCGATAATCTTCAATGAGTTTCCGAAAACGCTCGGCCACGATCTTTGCCTGGCGTAAATCGCCCTGAACGCCGATCATAAATTCCTCGCCGCCCCATCGCCCACTCCACTCGGAGCTGCGTGTTTGTTCACGCAGAATTGTACCAATGGCTTTAAGTACTTGATCCCCTACGTGATGGCCGAATCGATCATTTATGGACTTAAAATGATCGATGTCCAACAGGACGACAGAGAATTTGCCTTCACTTCGCCGCGCACGCGCCAGGTCACGGGCCATCAGTTCGTCAAGGGAGCGCCGGTTTCCAAGACCTGTAAGAGGATCGGTGAGAGAAATCGTCCGCAGCTGCTCTTCCCGCGCCGTGGTTGTATAGAAACTTCGTTTGTACAACGATAAGACCCACAACATAATGGTAATGGCCGGAAGTGCCAGCACGTAATGTTGTATCCATGCTTCGACCGGGCTTGTGGAGTGAATAAAAAGACCATTGGTTTTTAAGAAGAAAAAAACGACGAGTGCCAGAGAAAACGAAAAGAAGATCCCAAAGATCAAAGCCACTCGTAGATCCAAAAGCGCAAATGAAGCGATAAGAACCATGGGTAGCCACGGAGATATGGGTCCCAAATGGAGTTGGTAGTCTTCTGTGACCGGCAGAATGAAGAGCGTGGCGTAGACTCGAAAGACTAAATAAAGTCCCGGGACGATGATAGAAAGGCTGTAGTACCAGGCCGAGTTGAGGCGCTTGGAAAAGCCGACCGTAGACATAAGAAACATATAAAAAGCCATCCAAGGCAAAACTCTTTGGTTGAAAAGCGCTTCTTCAGGGCTGACTTCAGAAACCATAAAGGAACCCGAAAAGAAGGCCAAGCCAGCGAAAAATGCAGCACCCTGAGTACAAAGGCGAACTCTGTGTTCCAGCAAATCCAATTCACGGCTCATACTTTTAGTGCTTCGATCTCTCTTTCATCGAGCATCAATCGATCAATCTTACTTAAGTTCTTTCGCCAAATTCTCAAGAGTTTTTAGCTGGAGCAAATCACGATAAGGCACCGAAATGATCTTGTAGTAAGGAAAACTTTTTTCGATCAAAGGGCGAAGTTCCGCGACATCACCGACCATGGCCAAGATACGCGAGCTTCCGCCAAAGCGACTTTTATAATACTGAGCGGCGTCTTTCTGAGTGACTTTCCATGATGAAGAATTCGATAGCGCGAAGTCAGGATTCATTTCGCCCATCGCCAAAAGCATACGCCGATAAAGTCGTCCGTCGGCGGTTCGTTCGGAGAGAATGGTATTGTACTGGAAACTTCGGAATTGAACTTTCCAGTGCTTCGCGTCCATCACTGAGAAGTAGCCAGCATCTTCATAGGCATTTTTGATGGCATCCGAAATCACCTCGGTGGCCTCGGCATTCCGCGCTCTTTGCGGGTTCGTTAAAATTCCCACAATCGAATGCCCCAGATAAACATCGTCGATTTCACCCACCGCATAGGCCAATCCTCTCTTGGTGCGAATTTCTTCGCCGAAAAATGAATTCAAGCCCGAGCCTGCCAATAGATAAGTTCCAAAATTGTGGGAAATTGCGTCGGTAAAATTCTTCGGAGTACCTTCCTTGAGCCAGGTAAAACTAGTCACCGTTTGGTTGCGGTCCTTCCGATCAATGATCAAGGCCGTTTGATATTGAGCAAGGTCCACTTTACGCCTGGCTTCTAGTTGAAGAGGAGTTTTCAATATTCCTCGCTTGATCGCTCCATAGCGCGGAAAGATTTCCGCAAGTGCCGTTTCCACCATGGGCAAGGCTTCTTTAGGACCCACAAAACCAACCCAGGCGTCCATCTCGCGATGATAGCGGTTATTGAATGTGGAGCGGACCCGTTCCAGTGTTATTCCATCCACCAGATCTGGCGTGACAGGGACGACACCAAAATCCCTAATGGCTCGTAAGCGGTTCGAAGTGATGCGAACCAAAGAAGTGTCTACATCCAAAGCACTTTGCAGAGTGCTTTTGAGTTTGATTTTCGAAAGTTTCAGGGAATCCGCATTGAATCGCGGCGACTGAAACTGTGAAGCTAAGATTTTCACCAGCCGACTGTAATCACGATCTCCCTGGTAGGGAAAACCCATTGACCAAGTAGTGGTCTCGCCGCCTACAGAAAAAGACGTATTCGCACCAAAGCGCGCAAGCTCATTATAGAAATTTTCGCGATCGAGTTCGGAGTTTCCTTGATCGAAAATATCCGTCACAAGGCTCAGTACGCCCGCCTCTTCTCGAGTGTAGGCCAAAGAGCCCGTGGGGATGACAACGGTGACACTCACCACGGGAATAGAATCAACTTCGTGATCCAGATAAAGTGTCGCCCCCGATAGAGTCGAGGCCAAAGAAAAGATCCCAAGAATCGAGCGCTTCATTATCGTTTTCATCTTTTAATCTCCCGGCCACCGGATAACTTTCGAAAAGGATCCGTTTTTTCTGAGGGTTGAATGATCAGGCGAGTTTTTGATCGACGCTGCCATGCTTTCCAAGATTTTTGCACGTCCTCGAGCGTGAGCTTTTGAATTTGATCGATCAATTTAAAAGAGTGCAAGGGATCCTTTAAAAGGGTCTGGTGAATACCAAAATCCTTGGCAAGTTCCAAAGGATCGCGCAAGGACTCCAGCATCCCCTTCAAGTAATACATTTTCAGGGATTGTACGCGTTCCGCGTTCACCCAGAGGGGAAATTTGGCCAGTGCCGCATTGTAGGCGCGCTCTAGTTTCTGCACCGATACACCGGGATTTCCCGTGATGATGAATCCCGCTAAATCAGGATCCGCGCCACCAGAGCAATCCCCAGTCACGCTGCGCGCGACGCCCTTTTGAATCAGTTCCTGTGCCAACAAACCCAAATTGTCGTCCAAAACCAAATGGCACATCAGAATCTGCGCAGGCATTCCCTCGCTTCCCATCGGTTCTGAGAAAACGGCATCCGCTAAAAATGCATTTTCCGATTTCATGCGCACGACCCGGCGGCGATCAGCTCGAATCAGGCGTTCGCGAGGAATTTCAAGTGGAGCAAAGTCAGTTCTACGAAAATCTCCGTAGTTCTTCTCTAAGATTTTCAAAGCCTCGGAAACGGAAAAATCTCCGGATAGCGACACGACCGCGCGATTGGGAGCGTAAAAACGCTGATAAAACGCAATCGCGTCTTCATATTTCATGCGATCCAAGTCTTCCTGCCAACCAATGACTCCAGTCTTATAGGGATGATCATCGTAAGCTGTTTGATAAATTTCCCAATAGAGTCGACCGCGCGGAGAATCCTCGGTTCGCATTTTGCGTTCTGAAACAACAGCGCCGCGCTCGGTTGCAAAAACATCCGGCGTTAATTGCAGACGCCGCATCCGCTCCGATTCGAATTTTGCGGCTTCCTTCAGCAGTTCCTTCGGCACCACTTCGTAGTAGTGCGTGATGTCTTGGGAAGTGAAAGCATTATAATGACCGCCCCATTCACCTAAAGTTCGAAAGGGATTTGAGAAACTCGGCGTACCTCGAAACATCATGTGCTCAAAGAGATGCGCTAATCCTGTTCGTCCGGGAGCCTCGTGCCGAGAACCCACATCATAAGTCGTCGTATAGGCCACGACTCCCGTGCCCTTCTTGGGGTTCAAGAGAACCTTCAGTCCCGACAGGGCATGCTCATAGCGATGAACCACAATTCCGGGATAAGGTTCGAAGCTTTCTTCTAGGACGAATGATTTATATTCTTTAGGAGCTGAATCGATGTCTGAGATCGATGCGCAGCCCGTAACCAAAATGGTCATCAGGAATTTCCATGCTGATTTTTGCATAGGTGGATCTTAACAGGAGCCTTCGCCTAAAAGAAGTCAGGCGCGTAAGTCGAGAATTTTCGCCTTCACACGAGGAAGCACTGCGCCGTCTGAGTCCTCGGCGATTTGATCCAGGCTTTGGCGAATTTCCGTGGATGATACTGCCGGAATTTTCACATCACATTTTTCCCAGCTCGTTAGCGCATAAAGCGGCTCAGGTATTTCGGCACCTTCTGAACCTTCGCGTGGAAAAATGAAAACCTTTGAAAAGAGCGACAAAAGTTTCTCGATTTCTTTCCAACGAGAAAGAGACAGTAGAAGGTCAGAACCCAAAACAAGCGCCCACTGTGAATTCGCGTGTCGACCGTGCAATTCTTGAAAGCTATCCCAAGTATATTGTGCGACCTCATGACCTGCTTGACGAGCGCGGTCGATTTCTAGCGATTCAACAACAACTTTCTTTTGATCTTCGCGATCAAGACCGGCAATCCAAGTCTTGACCAAGGCCCAACGCTCCTCGAAATCAAAACCAAGACCGTCGGCAGAGTCCTTGAGAGGATTCTGTGAAGTCGGGACAATGTGGATCGAGGTCAATTCAGGCCGCCTCAAAAGTGCCAATAAAATCTGATCATGACCCACATGCGGAGGATTAAAAGTTCCCCCAAAATAGGCCCTCATTCTTCGAAACCTTCGCTTTGCTCGTCGTCGCTGGCAGGAATAACGGCTTGCTCAAAGAAAAGACTTTGATTGCCTAAGCGCAAATCATCATTCACACGATTTACGCGCGCCGCTGGGCCTAAAACCAAGAGTCGGTCTGAAATCGCGTCTTTCAATTCAGGCAGTCGCGCGCCCGTAGCTGCCGAACCAAAGAGATAGGGAACCTTGTCTTGATCCAAGCGCTGAAGTAGCGCAGCAAGGTCCTTTTCGGCAAAGGCTGTTTCCAGATCCTGCCGAGACTCGCAATCACCTGACAAATCTATTTTATTTATAAAGACTAGCTTTTCTTTTGTTGCCAAATCTTCAGAAAATGAATTCATCTCTCGTAAGAGAGTGTCGTAATCTTCTGTGACCGTGCGATTGGTGTTGGGATCGAGATCGAGCAAAATTAAAACCATTCGACTTCGCTCGCAGTGTTTCAGAAAGCGTAAGCCCAGACCCCGACCTTCGCTGGCGCCTTCGATGATGCCCGGGATATCAGCGATGACAAAATCGAGCCCCCGGCCTCGCACCACACCTAAATTTGGAACCAAGGTTGTGAAAGGATAATCCGCAATCTTTGGACGAGCCGCGCTCATCTTGGAGATCAATGTGGATTTTCCTGCATTGGGAAAACCCAAAAGCGCCACGTCCGCAAGAAGCTTAAGCTCCATGCGGACCTTACGTCGCACACCCGGCTCGCCTGGCTGGGCAAAATCAGGCGCCTGTCGGGTTGCTGTCGCAAAATGGCGATTGCCCATCCCGCCGCGGCCGCCGCGAAAAAGAAGAACCTTCCGATCCAGCTCTACGAGATCTGCAAGAAATTCTCCGCTTTCCAAATCATAAACAATAGTCCCCACCGGAACCTTGATGATGAGGTCCTCGCCACCGCGCCCATCCCGATCATTGCCGGTACCCTTTTGCCCATCTTCTGCGTGATAAGTTGGCTGAAAGCGAAAATCCAAAAGACTCTGGAGATCGGTGCTGGCTTGGAAATAAAGATCACCACCGTTACCGCCATTGCCGCCATCAGGCCCCAATTTCGGACGATATTTTTCACGACGAAAAGTTACGGCACCCGGAGCTCCGTTTCCCGAGGCGACATCAATGGTGGCTTCGTCGACAAATTTCATTTCGTTTCTCTTTTAAACTTCAATTCAAAAATAAAAACGCCGGGGCTCTCGATTGAACGAGCAAGCTCCGGCGTTCGAGTCCTTTGAAATTGATTGCGAGACTTAGGCTTCTGCCATCGGTCGAATCGCAATTTTCGTCGGGCCGTTTTTATGCGGCTGAAATTCAACCACACCTTCGATTAATGCAAAGAGCGTGTGGTCGCGGCCGATTCCGACGTTGCGACCAGCATGAAACTTCGTTCCACGCTGGCGAACAATGATCGATCCTGCCGTAACAGTCTGTCCACCGAATGCCTTCACACCCAACATTTTGGGGTTAGAGTCACGTCCGTTTTTGGTGCTACCACCAGCTTTTTTTGATGCCATAGTCCTTTAAAACCTCTTATGCCTTGATGCTTTTGACGACAATACGGGTCTGCGGTTGACGATGACCCAAAGTTTTTTGCGAGTTTTGGCGTCGGCGATGATGACGAATCAAAATCTTCTTATCCAAAGTTTGTTGTAGTACTTCAAAGGTGACCGTTGCACCTTTTACGGTCGGCTGCCCGACTTGAAAATCACCAGGAGCCTTTGCGACAAACAAGACGTCGTCTGCGGTCCAGGTTGCACCGGGCTCGACTTCGAGTTTTTCCACTAGGATCATATCGCCTTGGGCAACACGATACTGTTTTCCGCCTGAACGAATCACGGCGTAGGGAAACTGCAACGTCTCCGATGATGTTGATTTCTTTTTACTAACTTTCGCTTTTGTTTCAGTTGCAGACATCAGATCCTCCGAAAAACTTTAGGGGATTGAAATCCCGCATTTCGCAGTCTGTGTCAATGAAATGAATGATCGAAAAGTGCTTATGAATCTACGAAAACAGCCGCTTAGCTTCTGTTAGCCCATTCAGCAGATGGGGCAAGTTCTGAGACCCTCAGTTCAGACTGAAATAGCGCTGGGCTGAACGTCCCTTGCAGTAAAGACAGTGGACGATTTCGCGCACATAGCGGCCGCCCACCAACTTTTCGTGGTCCGCAAGGAGCGATCCACCACAGGCGGCACAGGTGCTCATGGCTTTTTTAGAGGCCTCGACGGCAAGACGTCGCTTGAAGTCTTTGATTTTTTTGAGGATTTGATCTTTATTTTCGAGTGATTGGAAAAAATCTTGAACCTTCATTTGAGTGACCTCCTGTCGTCTCCTGATACCTTTCGGAGCCAGGGGCCAAAGCTTGAGAGAATTCTTAATCTTTTCTTAACATTCGGCGTCGGAGCCTGAGCAATGCTAAAAGACCGGCATGCAAAGCGATCTTGAGGAATATCTAGATGTATTGGGCCTACAGGAAAGCTTCGATAGCAAAAGCCTCTCCCAGAAGGCCTCGCACAAAACTGAGGTCCGCGCCAGCAATGAAGGCCTCGGACTAGGCTGGCACAAGTCAGCAGAACTAGTTGTAATTATTGCTGAAACCCAGCACAACTCTGAGGCAACGGAACTGCTCCTGAAAATGCTCTCCGCAATTGATCGGGACCCGAAGAACACGGCACTTTGGGTGCTCAGCACCCAGGACTTATCGAATTCACCAGATCTCGAGGAAATCCTAGGAGTGGGGCATCGACGAGCCTTGCTAGCAATGGGCGATGGAGTCTCAAAGTGGCTCCTGAGTGCGAATCTTGAGCAATCCTCTCAGTTTCAGTCTTACACGACTCATTCCGCCGAGGATTGTCTGAATAATCCTGGACTTAAAAAAGTGGTGTGGGAGAACTTGAAAAGTCTCAGGTCCCAGTTGGGGGCCGCGGTAATTTGAATATGTTGAAAACACTCTATCAAAAGGCTCTTAAAAAAATTCCTCGGTTGATAGCACTCTGGATTCTTGTCTTGATGGGAAATGCTGCCACAAGCTCGAAAAGTCCGGGCGGCACCGTTTTTGTTTTAAAAATTTCGGATGCCATACACGTAGGAACTGAGGAATATTTTCACCGCGGCCTGCAAATGGCCAAAGCAAATCAATCGCCAGCCTTATTCATTGAACTCGACACTCCGGGTGGCTTTTTGGAAAGCACACGACTGATCGTTCAGGAATTTTTGGCATCGGAACTTCCGATTATCGTCTGGGTCGCGCCTCAGGGAGCCCGCGCCGCATCTGCCGGAAGCATGATCACGATGGCAGCCCACTTTGCCGTCATGTCAGACAGCACCTCCATTGGCGCCGCAACTCCCGTGAGTGGAGACGGAAAAGAAATCCCGAAAGAAATGAAGCAAAAAATCACAAACGACACTCTGTCTTTTGTAGAGGGTATTGCCCAAAAGCGGGGGAGAAATGTCGAGTGGGCAAAAAAATCGGTCAGCGAGGCAGCATCGGTTGCCGCAAATGTTGCACTCAAAGAAAACATCATCGATGCCGTCGCCAATTCACGAGCTGAGGTTTGGCAGGAATTTCGGAAGAAATTTAAAGAGGCCCCAGAATCAATTGCCTTCCAAGAAGTCGAGACCAGTCTCCGCGAGAAAACTCTTTCCTTCTTGGCCAATCCTAACGTCGCCTATGGTCTTCTTGGAATTGGAAGCCTGGGAATTTACCTTGAACTCTCGAACCCAGGAAGCGTAGTTCCTGGAGTGGTAGGCGTCTTGGCTCTGGCGATGGGTGCGATTTCTATGAAAATCATTCCCGTGCGTCCAGGCTCTATTGCCCTTTTTGTCATTGCCATGATTTTACTCTTCATTGAATTCATGACTCCCCTTCCAACCTATGGCAGTGCGGGAGTCGGCGCAGTCATTGCACTTTTTTTGAGCGGGGTATTTTGGGTGAATCCAGAAGAAACGACCATCACATTGAATCCTAGTTTTTGGATTCCAGCTTTTCTCGTGATCGTTTTATTTGTTGGCTATTTCCTCTATAGCTCGGTCAAAGCGCTGACCTCGCCCGAGCATGCCCAAGGCAGCATGTTGCTGGTCGGCAAAGAAGGCCATGTCACCAAAATCAAAAACGACCGTGAACTCCTAGTTTTAGTTGACGGCGCCTTATGGAACGCAGAAAAAGCCACAACTGATCTGGCCCTCCAAAAAGGAGATCAGATTCAGGTCGTGGATCAGAAAAACTTAAAACTCGTGATCAAACGGAAGGAGACTTAAATGTTTGACTCTAATTTTCCAGGAATGGTCTTGGCGCTATCGATCGCCTTTTTTATATTGACGCGCATCTTTCGCATCGTCACTGACTACGAGCGACTGGTAATTTTTCGACTCGGGAAACTAAAATCAAAGGCCGGCGGTCACGGACCAGGACTTGTGATCGCCCTTCCTCTTATCGACGATGTTCGACGTGTTTCTATTCGCACCATGACCGTCGATGTTCCCCCGCAGGACATCATCACTAAAGACAACGTCACGCTGCAGGTTAACGCTGTGGTTTTCTACCGCGTTGTTGATCCGGAACGGGCCATCAAAGAAGTCGAAGACTATATTTTCGCGACTGGCCAGTTGGCGCAAACAACTTTGCGATCGATCTGCGGTCAAAGTGTGCTGGACGAACTTCTTAGCAACCGAGAGCAAATCAACGAAAGACTGCAAAACATTCTTGATGAACACACCGATGCCTGGGGTATCAAAGTTGCCAACGTCGAAATCAAAGGCGTTGACCTTCCGAAAGAACTACAAAGAGCAATGGGGCGACAGGCTGAGGCCGAGCGCGAACGTCGAGCAAAAGTTATTGCGGCTGAAGGTGAATTAGAAGCGTCCGAAAAACTCTCGATGGCTGCAAAACAGTTGGCGACTCAACCAAACTCGATGCAGTTACGTTATTTACAGACTCTTTTGGAATTCTCGGACCAAAACACAAAGACCATTGTCTTCCCGCTCCCTGTTGACCTTGTGGATGCCTTGAGTCCCAAAGGTGGAAATAAGGGCTGATATTTCTTTGCGTTGGAAATTTAAAGGCCCGTGAAAAGTCCCCCCCGAACTGGCCCGCTAGCTGCAAACGCAGCTCTCGGATACAATAAAAGATGGGGGGGATTTTGGGTGAAAGCGCTTTCAATCTTTTCCGTTTTACTGCTTGCTGGAATCATGGCCCGCGCCGAAAAAGAATCGGGCGTCACGAAAATTAAAGTTCGAATGGTCGAATTGCCAAGTAATTTGGACCTACGTCTTCTTCTGGAACGCGTAAGAAATATATCCGGAGAGAAATTTTCCATCTCCGGTTTTCACTTGAGAGATTCCCGGGGACGCATGATTCCGGGAGAAAAACTTGATTGCCGATTTGAAAAACAACTTCCTAATCTGCTGAATCTCAATGCTCCAAATTCTGCCAGCTCAGAAGCTTGGATCTGTCGGGGCAGCAACGCCTATGAATTAGTCTTGGAAAACGGCGTCCGCATTTATCCCGAAGGTGGATTTACGGAATTTCGTAAAAAATCCTATCGCGGCGGAATTGAATTTCAACTGAGCGCTAAATATTTGCAGGTGATCAACCTAGTAAATATTGAACGCTATTTGGTAGGACTTCTTACAAAAGAAATGAGTCCAGATTTTCCTAAAGAGGCCTTGAAGGCCCAGGCGGTAGCGGCACGCAGTTATGCCATTGCTCGCGCTGCGGATCAGCGTCGTGATGAAAAAGCTTGGGATCTTTTGGTTACACCCAATGATCAAGTTTATCATGGCGCGCACGCGGAAGATCCGCGAACTTTGGCCGCTGTAAAGGAAACGGCTCACGAGGCATTGTTTTTTAAGACTGAGGTGGTCATGGCCTACTATCACGCCTCTAGCGGGGGACACCTCGAGATTCCAGAAAATGCCTGGGGTAGCGGGCAATTTCCCGCAGATCGTTTGGCTTACGGCCACCAAGAAAATCCGTGGGACGCAAAGCTCTTACCGTGGGAGCTAACAATTGCACCCGCCCTGGGGGATATGTGGGCGGACGTAGGAGCTTTAAAAGAAATTAAAATTCTTTCCCGAACCAACGGGAATCGTGTCGAAAGGCTCCAGCTCAAGGGACGCCACGGTAGTGTGACTCTTTCAGGCGCCGACATACGTCGTCGCTTTGGTCCGAACCTTCTAAAGAGTCTCAATTTCGAGCTGTATCCCATGGGGGAACAGGGTTGGAAAATCATAGGGCGCGGATGGGGTCACGGTGTGGGTTTGAGCCAATGGGGAGCCAAGGCAATGGCTGAGGCGGGGATGGATTACAAAAAAATCCTGAAATTTCACTACCCCTATGCTGAATTGAAATCATGGCTCCCTTCAAAACTACAAAAGATTGAGCCCCAAGCGATTCAAGTGCCACAGGCACTGACGCGGTAATACTTGTATTGATGAATTTATGTCAGAAAAAATCACAGACTATGATTATGAACTTCCAGAGTCGCTGATTGCTCAAAATCCCGCGGCACGCAGAAGCGATGCTCGACTTCTACTAGTGCGGCGGAATCCGCTCCCGGGTGAATTGCGTTTTGAAGATCTTCTCATACGCGATCTGCCCAGGCTCTTGGCGTCTGAAGAGAAACTGAAAAATGCGCTCCTTTTTCGCAATCGCTCCAAGGTCTTTCCAGCCCGATTTTATGCGCATCGTCCTTCCGGAAGTCGTCATGAGATCGTCTTGATCGAGGCGCTCAATCCTGAAAAGACTCTATGGAAAGCGATCATTCGAAATAGTCGTCGATTTCATTATCCTGAAACCCTGAGAGTGGAGTCAGAAGGCAACTATTCAGTATTGGTTCCCGAAGAAAACAAAGTAGATTTATCACTCCTAGGTGAGAAACCTTTAGAATCCCTCGATCGTTTTGGCGAGATGCCCCTGCCCCCCTACATTTACGAGCGAGAAAGCTTGCGGGATCGCGAACGTTATCAGAGCGTGTGGGCTCTTCCCAATGAGGCTGCTTCGGCCGCCGCGCCCACAGCCTCACTTCACTTTGACGATGGGCTTTTAGCTGAAATCGAAAATGTTGCTGACTTCGTCGATCTTATTCTGCATGTGGGGCTGGGGACCTTTGAACCTCTTCGCGAGATTGAGCTAGACAAAAACAATTTACATTCCGAGCAGCTCTCGATCCCTCGGTCGAGTGCCGCGCTCATGGAATCCTCCGACCGTACCCGAATTGCCATCGGAACAACGGCACTCCGCTGCATGGAGTCCTTTGCTCTTCGCGAAAAGTCGCCGCTAGTAAAATTTGCCGTCGATTCCCGAGGCGACTGGTCAGGGGAGACAAGAATTTTCATCCGCCCCGGATTCGAGTTTCGGGTTGCGGATGCGCTCTTAACAAATTTTCATTTACCTAAATCCAGCCTGTTGGTTCTGGTCGCAAGTTTTGCCGGGTCAAAGACTTTGGCCCTCGAGGCTTACCAACATGCAGTGAAAAAAAATTATCGTTTTTTCAGTTACGGAGACGCGAGCCTCTGGATTTGAGGGACGATCGTTAAACTTCTGTTAAGCCCTGGAGGTAATCGCGTTGAGCTCTTTGTGAATCAAGTACACCGATTCTTTAAACAGTTTTTATGGCGAATGCCGATATGATCAATGCGTGGCACGTTTACGGATAGGTCTCATTTCAACACTGATCCTGGCCGCCTGTGCGCCCAAGCAAGAGACCGCGTCTGTCCACCTTAACATCATCTCGGACACCCAAAGCCCCCAGCACCGCGCACTGAGTTTCACTTTGCCCACTGATCATTGTTACGCCATTCACGTCAGCGGCGATCACAGTCTATTGAAACGAACGAATCCAAGCACGGCCAACACTTGCACCCAAGGTCCCGGCGCATGGGGCATGGTCGCGGGACTTTATAACGTGGGTGACTCCGCCGAATTGAGCGTCCCGACCGGACCGGCCCGTCGTTTCGATCTGATTGCCTATCCGAAATCTGCACTGAGTGGCGGAAGCTGCTCGGTCAAATTGCTTTCCTCTGTCAATCCATCGAAGGATGATTTGATAGTTAAGACTGAAGCCGGGGAAAACATCGCTCTTGAAGATTTAGTGCTCTTTGCTAGAGGCACTTCGGAAATTGTGGCCGGTGACAATCAGGTTACGCTAACTCTGCAATCCACCGATGCCGCAGGACTCCCCTACAATTGTATCAATGAAAGCTCGGTTCTTGAAGTAAGCTCTCTTGCTGCAGACGCTTCCTATGGGAGCGGCTCGGAAATCGATATCGAGGTGGAGTTTTCCTCTGCTGTGACCGTCACAGCTTCGCCGCGGATCCTCCTAAACACCAGTCCCACTGCACGCTACGCGAACTTCATCAGCGTATCCGGATCAACGGCCTTGTTTCGATATACGGTTTTGGCGGGGGATAGCAGTCCTCTGGCTGGATTGAACTATGTATCTATGACTGCGCTGGAATTGAATGGAGGCGCAATTTTGGATAGCAACGGCAACGCCGTAAATCTAACGCTTCCGGATCCCACCGGAGCAAATTCTTTGAATGCGCGAAATATTCTGATCGATACTGCGGCACCGGCACTTTCCGTTAGCAGTCCCGTCAATGCATTTGCTACAGGATCCAGCCTCACCATTACGGGAACTTGCGAAGATACTTTAAACGTCGGTGCAGTTGTCACCACGGCCGCGACCGGCAGCGCATCAGTTGTTTGTGCCGGTTCAAGCTTTTCACTCACAATTCCATTGACGATCATTGGTAGCGACGGAGACGGCATCGCTCTTGCAGTTTCGCAAACTGATCTGGCCTCAAATACAACGACTGTTAATCTCACTGGTATTCTAGATTTGAGCGGACCCACAGGCGAGGCCATGACTATTGAAGGTGGAGCTCCCTATACCAACACCACGTCGGTCACTTTGAATCTAACAGTTGCCGGCGCAACTGAGATGTACATCACCAATACCGCTGGCTGTGCCAGCGACGGCGTCTGGGAAGGCGTGAACGCGACTCGCACATGGACTCTTCCTACGCCAAACGCCACCAACTCTGTTTACGCCAAATTTCGCGATGCCGCCGCCAACGAGAGCACCTGTGTCTCTGCAAGCATCTTGCACGACAATGTCTATCCAGCATTGACGATCACTGCACCTACAGCCTCTTTTTACAGTAACGCGAATCTTAGTGTCAGTGGTACTTGTGAATCTAGCGAAACGGTCACCGGAACTGCCTCGGGCGGTGGAACAGGAACAAATTCCGTAGGCTGTGCTGCCGGGGTGTATTCCTTCGTGATCAATATGGCGGGCCTCGGTGGCGAAGGAAGTGTCATCAATCTAAGCGTTAGCCAAACAGACGCCGCCGGAAACACCAGCACGGCCAATCGTAGTGGATTCCTGGATACAGTGCCGCCGTCCACAACCTCGATCGCCATCAACTCAGGCGACGCTTACACCAACAGCGATCCCCTCACTTTGAATCTCGCCGCCACGGACGCTGATTATATGTACATTACGAACACCGCAGGTTGCGCAACTGGCGGGGCGTGGGAAGCTTTCTCGACTTCAAAGGTTTGGGCAGTGCCCTCTCTTAATTCAACCAACACTGTTTACGTGAAATTCAAAGATGCCGCCGGAAACGCAAGCGCCTGTATCAGTGATTCAATAGTCCATGACAATCAGGCCCCCACGCTAGGTATCGACACTCCCTTGAACGTCGACAATGCCAGTGTGATGAGCCATCTCATCAGCGGCACGTGTACCGAGGACGGCACAGTGACCGTGGAAGTTGACGACGCCTCAAACACCACCACCCCACAAAACACGAGCTGTACTGCGGGCATTTGGTCAATCAACTTGAATCTTTCATCAATGTTGAACGGATCGCTCACAGTTACTGCTTCGATGGAAGATGCGGCCGGCAATCCGTCCAGTATCGAAACTGTGAACTTCTCGAAAAACCTTACGCTCGCGGTCGAACCGGCCTATATGTTGAATGGAAATGGTTGGGGCAAGTATGTTCAGAACGATGGTACAAATCTTTGGGATGCGACTGATGCGCCTTGTGACGCCTTAGGCAACGGATACAACAGTTGTTTACATGGCGGAGAGTTGTTCCGGGTCGAGATCCCCGGCCAGACTTCATGTATTGGCCTAAATTTTACTGAAAGCGGCGACTATTTCGAATGGACTTGCGATGACAGCGGTCCCAATGCAGTCTTTTACACTCGCAGACTGAAAGCAAGCAAATCGCTATCGGACCTAATCAATTTTGCAGGACTGAACTGGATCCCAAATAGCGTCAGCGTCATGACCACCACTCCCAATGACGTGATTAACTCTGATCCGATGCCATGGTGGTCGACTCCGATCATTGATGCTCCGACTCTGTCGGCGGGCGTTCAAACGATCGGAACTTCCGATCAAGTCTATGTCGTCCGAAGCAACAACACAGGCGCTGGCTGGACTGTCAACGCACCAAGAGTGAGCTTAGTCATTCAGCCGGGCTATCGCGCAACATTGTCAAGCGGGGGGCTTGATCTTGTTACTTGGTCCACTAACTTTGGGTGGATCGAAGGAGCCTTCGACTGCGATTTCCTTGTAGGATCGGATTCCGCAATTTACTTGCCGATGTCATCTAAGCATGTAGTCTTGCGCAACGTGCGAGCAGAGCGCTGCAATCTTGCTGCAATATATGTTGAAGGCGCTCCGTCAAACGGCAATCACTTCATGAAAGATATCGCGGTTTCGCAATCCTACAATGGGCTCCAATTTTTCGACTCGCACTACAACACGATCTTGAATCTCACCGCCAGCAATACAGATATCTCAGGACTCTTTTTCTCGGGCTCCAGCTTCAATTCCGCCCAGGGGGTACTTGCAATTGGTGGAGTTCAAGACGGCATCGAGGTCATCGATCTTTCTCAAAACAACTTTCTCACACGGATCACCACCGCAAATAATGTTGCAGATGGTATTTGGGTAAAAGATTCAGCGTCCGCAACCATCCACAACGCGCTCACACTGAACAATGGTTACTCGGGTGTTACACTGGAAAAAGGGGCCGGCGGCACCACGACCGACATCACTGTTGGACATCTCATCTCGGCTCATAATGACGGAGGAGTTGCCATGGTTTCCTCAGGTGCAGGAACGGCCTCGTCCAAATTTACAGGAATTTTGGGAGTTGGCTCCAACACGACTGCCAACTGTACTGTGTCCGGAACTTTCCCCGGACTCGTCACAGGAACTTGTTCCAGCGCCGGTACGGACGGCAGCAACGCCTATGGAAGCATTTCAAATGCGACCCTAAGGCTGGGAGCCAATTTGGCGAACGCATTCGTAGGAAAACTCACAATCGACGATCCTGTTTCATCCAATGACGCAAATGGCTTGGCTTCATGGGGCGTATTGGACGGAACCGGTGGAGCCTGGACTCGACTAGAGGGCCCGTTCCGAGCCTGGGGGATCGAACACGCCAATCCGATAATGGCGACCGAGCATCGTGGGGCTTGTTTGACTGGCAACTGCCGTATCTTTGACTTCAGTCAGGTATCGAGCGCCGCGATCAGCTGGAACCGTAGTATGGATGGGGTGAACCCGAACTCAGCTTTCATTGATAATGATTCGTGTCCTGCTGAAGTGAATGGTTTTAACACGCTGACGGATGCCAGTGGCTCGATAGTGCATCTCGCCAATGCTGTAGAGATACTGGGCGATTGGATAGGGAATGAAAACGGGCTCTGTGAATCTAATGAAGCCTGCATGTACACGCCTCACTTTGGTGTCTACCAAGGCCAGATGGGCCCCCCCCAGAAATGTAACTTCGTCGATGGCACCGTGAGCGGTGTGAAAATGTTCGGCCCCAGTGGCCTTTAAGCAAGGCTGAGGCTTAAGACTTAAGCGAATCATTTAAAGTTTGTAAAGATTGCCTATAAGGCTAGAAGCGCGCCATCTGCCAGTTCCAATTCCGAACCCGCAAGTCTCCAAAAGCTAATTGAGCTTGTGGCCGGAATTCTTTGATCTAGATTCCCGCTATATGCGCTCACTATTTTATTGGGCCGTATCATTCTTTTTTTCAGTTTCGGTTTCCTCGGCCCTTAGCGTTCAAATTATTGATCAAAGCAGCGATGAGATCCAAGTTTTGAAAGCGGAAATTCGAAGTGACCTACGATTACTTGAATTGATCGACCGCAGAGACTGCGAGCGCATCAGCGGCGGACGAGATCGCCGCCTTAGCGGACGCTATTCCTACAATTGTGCCTGGGCCTTAGCCAACCGTTTAGGCGGCGCTCCCCTTTTTCCCATTCTTGAAGTCGCCTTTAATGGCCGTAATTTTCTGATTTCGGACTTATTTGATGCCGAGAGCCCAATAGTTGAAATCTATACGATCACACGATTGGAAACCTGGAAGAAAATTGATCGGATCGGATTCAGTCCCGGCGACTTGGGCGGTCGGAAATTTACTTGGTCCAAGGAAGACTCCAAAGAGATACGACGCATTCGCCTGAGAGATGGTCATTCAGCAATTGTCCATAAGTGGGTCTATCCTCTGATCAATAAAGTCACCGTCGGAGGCCCCATATTGCGCGAGCTTTCCTTCAAACCCTTCGTTTCAATTTATGATGGAGTGGCAGATCGGGAAATTCGCCGTTGGGATAACTTTATGGGCGATGCTCAGGAACAAAACTACACGCTCACTCTAGGACGCCCAGGAGAAGTTCCCCACCTTCGCATTGACCGCAGCGATGAGCTCATCGACCCACTGCCGTGTCAGGAATTTTTTGCATACCGGGACGGATTTTAATCCCTAACTTTAATGAAGGTACAAATAGAATCCTTTGGCGAGATAAACCGAAGCTACCCCAAGCACGATCCGGCGACTGTAAAGATGAAAGGCCTTTTCCTCCATGCGCTTGAGAAAAACACCTCCGACTAAGGTTCCGACTAGTGCCAGCAACACAATGGCCAAATAAAAGTAGAAAGAATAATCCATCGAGCGCAGTGCCATGCCGAAATACAAAAGTTTCAAAAAATGGCCCAGTGACTGAGAAATAGCCTTGGTACCAATAATCTGGAATCGATTTTTTTTGCTTTCAACGAAAAACAAATCCAGCAATGGTCCCGAAACTCCCGCGCTTAAATGCGATGCTGTGATCGCGATTCCCGCGGCTAAGGCATCACGAGAACGCTCGAAGCGAAGTGGGGGCAGCCATTTTCTACCCAAACTGATAAAAGGCATGGCCCCAAGAAGGATGAAAAAAAGTCCCTTGGGTGGCACAAAATTCACTTGCCACAAGATTCCAGCGCTCAGTAGCGCGCCGATGAGATAAATCTTCACCGCTCGGAAGTCGATCGATTGCCAAAGTGAGACCGAGCGACAGCCGTTGGCAGAGAGTTGCGAAATTGCATGAAGACTCATAGCGGATTCAATCGGTAATAATGACCCAAGAAGTCCCATCAGAATCAAGCCTCCAGCCATTCCAAATATTCCTGAAAGCATTGATGTTATGAAAACGGTTCCGAGGATTGCCAAGATCATGATTCATTATCGCGCTTTTCAATTCATGAAAAAAGCGATATGTTTTCACTTAACTCTTTCTAAAAAGGAAACAATGGAAGAAGGACTTGAAGCCCTGATTTGTCTGAGCCAAATGGAAACCATGGCCGCCGCCGCAAGCCGACTGCGTGTTGGAACATCTGCCATCAGTAAACGGATTGCCCAACTTGAAGATCTTTTAGGCTACAAGGTCATCGAAAAGTCGGGCCGTAAAGTCCGTCTCACGTCCGCAGGTCGTATGTTGATCGAGCGAGCTGCACCTGCATTATCCGAACTGAAAGCAGCTCTCTCGATCTCGCCCATGGCCGAGCGAGGCTACCTCAAGATTGGAATCTCCGAATCGATTCTTGCCAGCTGGGCTCCCAAGGCTTTGAGCATGGTAAAAAAGAAACTGCCAGAATTGGAACTCAAATTGTCCGCTCACCGAAGTCCCGTGGTCGCAGAGCGTGTGCTCTCGGGTGAATATGCTCTTGGTCTCTGTGCCGGCTACGAAAGGAAGATTGAAGGCCTAGAAATTGATCCGGTATTGAGAGAAGAATTTTTGATTATTCCTTCGGGTCTTAAAAAATTTCAACTGCGCCCTGGAAAAACCATTGACCTGATCAGCATTGAAGAACACTCGGCAACTTGGCAAAGCATCAAAACGCAACTTCGTTCTCTCTCCTCTGAAAAAGCCGTTGATTTCCGCATCAGCGAAACTCTTCAATCATTTTCGGCCATTGTTCAGCTGGCGAAAGCGGGACATGGACATGCTCTGGTGCCATGGGGGATTGCATCCGCCATGGCTGTGCGTCGATCCCAATGCGTAGAACTTCCGCGACCCGGAATTTTTCGTCCCGTTAGCCTAATTTCTCGTCCCTCCAACCGTTCGCGAGCAATAGTAAGTGCATTCATCGACGAGTTTCAGAAATGCGCACAGCTCCTCTAAGTCAGCAAATCGAATGTGATGGGCCAGTGATCCGAAAAACCCGCGGTTTCTGGATCCAAGGAGGTCAGGGAATACGAAAAGGGAATATTTTTAATGAGACTTCCGGCATGAAGACCCGCGGCATAGGCTCGATCGGCCATCAATGTGGGAAGAGCCTGGATGCGATAGCTGTCTAGATCAACTCGCAGTGGTGTTTCGTTTGAGAAAAAATCTTTTGAGAGAAATACCCGATCTAAAAGATTCCACTGCATTTTGGGAGCATGAAAATAGCTACCGATCGGCTGCAAAGACATCTCTTCCCACCGAGCAGCTGCTCTTAGAAATTGCAGATGCTTGTAGTGAAGATCAAGCAATCCGAGTCCCGATTTTTCATCCAACAATGGAAAAAAAGGATTGGGATCGTCTCTTTCCAGCACATTAAAATCTCCCATTACAATGACATAGGGCGATCCCGTGGACTGCCGAGAGGCATGAACAATTTCGGCCAGACGCTCCGCCACCAGTCGACGTTCCTGAGCTGGACTCGCCTGCGAAGGCCAGTGGTTAATGAAAATCGCGAATTCATAGGCGCCAATCTCGCAGCGAAGTTCCAAAATATTCCGCGTCGGCTTACGACAAAGGGCCGATACGTCGTGTTCGATTTTTACCTTTAAGTTAATTTTCGAATGCCGAGCCACCGCGGCTGCAACATTGATGCCCCGTTCATCCGGACAATTTGTAATCATCGATTGAGTGCATTTGAGCGGTGCCATCAAATCCTGCAAGGTCTGTGCATTATCGATTTCGGCAAAAGAAAAAAAACTGGGAAGCCGTGGAGCAATGGCCTGCAGGTAGCGTCTTAGCTGATCCAATTTCAGCCGATAGTGCGGCTCGGTCCAATTCGATAATAGAATTTCCGCCTGCTGTTCGGGACTTAGACGTGGATCTGCGGCCGCTTGAATTTTTTTTGGATGACCCTGCGGCAAAAAAGCCGCATCAAGTTTTGTGGGATCTGGAAGACAATCGAACATGTTCTGCAAATTCCAAAAGAGCAACGTCTCGCGGTGCACCATCACTCTAGAATGACGCCGCCCAAGCTCTTTCGCAAGTCTCGACGACGGGCTTTCCGCAAGTTGGAAGATTTAAGCTGCCGGTCCTTAAAACTTCGCTTATCTCCACTTGCATGTCGGCTTTCACAAAAAGATTCATCCTTTCACTAACACTCCTAACACTTGGCCTTTCTCCTACTTCATGGAGTAGCCCCTGCAGCGTGCCCCCGTTGAGTCGCTATGAGATCGCCCAACGCTTGAGAGCTGGAACGGATGTTTTGATCTCTCTTCGAAATTCTGAATTGAGTGCCTATGATCTTCGAAGTTTAGCCTCAGATGCCCTGAGGGCCCGGCTTATCGTTCAAGTCGATAAAAATTCCCTGAGCTCCTATGATCTTCGCCAAATCGCGGAAGCTGGGGCAGAGTTGCGTGTTGTCGCATCAAGCACGGAACTCTCTGGCTACGACCTACGACAAATTGCGGAGGCGGCAAAGAAACACCCGGCACATTTGGTCGCCGATGATCGAAGCCTAAGCGCTTATGATCTCCGCCAATTGGCGGAGTCTGGATTAAATCTTTTGATCTCAGCTGCGCGCGCAGGACTCAGTGCTTACGATCTTCGCCAAATCGCCCAATCTGCCAAAACGACCCGAGTCAGCATCGCGATCGATAACCGAGAATACAGCGCCTATGATTTGCGCCAAATTTTGGAATCGGGTGCAGAGTTGGCGGTATCGCTCGCCCTCGCTCATCACCTCTCTACCTATGACCTGCGAAATCTAGCAGAAGCCGCGAAAGCTTCGCAGGCACTTGATCTCGTGGTCGACGCGAAAGTTCTAAGTGCCTATGAACTGGGCAACATCGGCGAAGCAGGCGCTCGGCTTACAATCGTCAGAGGAAAGTCTGGCCTGAGCGACTACGAAATCTCCCAGCTAGGACAAAAAACCTCCGTAACCGTAGTTGATTGTATTCCCAGCCCCTTTCGCTGAGTGAGCGGACGCTAACGGAAACCGCTTCCTCAGTGGCCGCGGCGAAAGAGCGGTCGATACAACGCCCAATGTCGTTTTGCGGATAAAAGATGAAGAATAACCATCACGGTCGACATCACCGAGTTTTCCAGTCCCGGAGTTAAAAAGGCGTGGAACAAAAATATGTTAATCGTCACTGGCGCCAAAACGACTAAAGACACAGGAACTGCAATTCCCGCCAGGAGCATCAATCCACCCACGACTTCCGTAGCCTTTAGGAAGGGTAGAAAATAACCGGTCCCCACCATCGCCATTGAAAAAGCCATCGCCTTCTCGGGAATCTCAGCCGGTGTGGGAATAAAATTTAGAAAACCGTTCAGTCCAAAAACAAAATAAATCAAGCCCAAAAGAATCTGCGCAGCAAAAGTCAGTTTTTTCATGGTGCCCCCTCGAATGCTGATTTTAGCAGTTCCGAGTGGCTTGACTACTGGGACTCAGGGAGAATTACGCGAGCTTCGAATTGAAAACTCTTCGCTGGATCATTCTTGTTCACGTATTCCAGCACTCTTCTCTCAGCCTGCGCTAGAATTTTCTTTCGAATGTCCAGAGACTTCGTTTCAGCATCCTGCTCTAAAATCTCCGCAGCAATGGCTGCAACAAACGGAGCGGACATAGACGTTCCACTCATTTTTGTTTGGCCACCACCTACCTGCGCACTCATGATCTCCACGCCCGGAGCATAGAGATCCACGAGATCGATGCTGACATTGGAAAAGTCTGCCAAGACGCCCTTGTCATCGATGGCTCCAATAACAATTTTGTTTTCAATCGATACGTTTGCCGGAAACATCTGCCCCTGATCGGCGTCTAAATCTCGTCCTTGATTATGAGAAATCATGACAAAAAAGAGATCGGGATATCGCTGCATCACTTCAGTCATGTATTTTGCGTCGGCTCGATCAGCCTTGGTCATCGATGATTCAAATTGTCCCATGCTCAAATTTATAATCCGCACTCCAAGTCCCGCAGCATAATCAATTGCGTCGGCCACCTGACGCCAATTCACTCCGGATCGGATCGGCAAGATGCAGCGTTTCTCGGAGGGACGAGTCTGAAGCACGATTCCCGCGACATGTGTTCCATGTCCTGCGGCATCGGACCTCGTGATATGAAAAGAAACGATGGGATTTTCCATAATTTCCCACTCGGCATAATAACGATCCAGATCGCTCATTTTATCGGGATCAAGTTCTGGAAACATAGCTTTGACGATTGCAGACTTGAGGGGATCATCTCTCTCGTCGAAGGGATCAGGATCGCCGTCAACAAAGTCCCAGCCGATCGCATCACCAGGGTAACCATTGTCATCGGCATCAATTTTTTCGGCGAAATTTTCTATATTTTCGTTCCCGTTTTTGAAAAGTGCTGACGATAGAAGAGGGTGTTGGAGATCAATGCCGGTATCAATCACGGCCACACAATTTTGCGGCTGAAACGCGTGTGCATAGGACGACGAAAAACACAGAAAGAGGCTCAGCAGCGAAGCGGAGCATTTCAGATTGAAGCGTGCTTCCATCGACATATAGATGCATTGTGTCAATTACATTAAGTGCCGGAAACTAAATAGATCTTTACATGCTCCGAGGACTGCATCGGCGGGGCCGGAAAAATTGACCCAGGGTGTCCAAAATGCTATTTCCGCGCAACATGGGATTAAACAAATTTACTAAAACCCTTAGCGCGCTCGCATTCTTCTTCACCGGAGCTGTGACATTCGCTCAAAGCACTACACTGCACATAACAATTGCGCCCAGCCCAAGTTCGATTGGCAGTGCTATTGGCAATTTGATGAAGGCGAAAAAGCTTCTTCAAAAAGATCCTCACTGCGGGGAGGGTCTTTCACTGGTCAACAAAGCCGTTGGAAATTTGAACCTTCGTGAAGCGAAAGTATCTTTTAAAGCCTCTTTTTATGTTGGACGGGAGAAACAGTTTTTACCGCGCGAAGATGGATCCGATGCCGACGTCCTGAACGAGCCGCTTTGTTATCGCGGCCAAATTCAGGAAGCCTTGCGCCTGTTGGAAGCTGCTTTGAAACAAAACCACTGGCACTGGGATGAATCATGGATGGAAAAACCCACCATTAAAGGTTCGAACATCGAAATCACGTGGAGGGATGGCCCGAATGAAAGCAGCGAAAATTATGTCATCTATCCCTGCGCCAGTCGCCGATAGCAGTCAGTATTTGTGAATCGCCGTATTCAATTTGAAGAGATCACAAGTCCGGGCCAAAACGGAAATGGGCAAGCTCGCCTTGGCCGGATCCGCACACAGCACGGTGACATTGAAACTCCCATTTTTATGCCGGTCGGCACTCAGGGAAGTGTAAAGGGCGTTTTCCCCTGGGATCTTAAGGAAATCCAGGCGCAGATAATTTTAGGAAACACCTATCATCTCTGGCTCCGTCCCGGAATCGAGGCCCTCAAAGCGTTTGGAGGGCTTCGTAATTGGATGAAGTGGCAGGGGCCTCTCCTAACGGACAGCGGAGGATTTCAGGTTTTCTCTTTGTCGGCTCTACGAAAATTAAGCGATCAGGGTGTTGAGTTTCGCTCCCACCTAGACGGCACAAAACTTTTCATGAGTCCGGAAAAGAGCATCGAAATCCAGGAGGCTATCGAGAGCACTATCATGATGGTGCTGGATGTTTGCCCCGCCCTTCCTGCAACGGAAAAGGAGCTCTCGGAAGCTTTGAGGCTTTCGACTCTTTGGGCTCGGCGCTGCCTTGAAGCGCGTCGTCCGAATTCCGGCGCGCTATTCGCAATTGTTCAAGGCGGACTCGATATTTCTCTTCGCCGCAGACATCTCGGGGAGCTCTTAGAAATATCCACCACCGATCCTGCGACTAAAGACACGGTTGATTTCGACGGGATTGCACTTGGGGGATTTAGTGTGGGCGAAAAACCCGAAGACATGTACCCCGTGATTTCGGAAATTGCTCCTGAACTACCTCGCGACCGCCCGCGCTACCTGATGGGAGTGGGCACTCCGACTGACTTGCTTTATGGGATCAGGGCCGGGATCGATATGTTTGACTGCGTCTTGCCCTCGCGCAATGCGCGCCACGGACTTCTCTACACTTGGCAGGGGCCGCTCCACATTAAGAATAAATCATTGGAATTAAAGCAAGATCCAGTAGACAGCCAATGCAAATGTCCCGCCTGCCGCAATTTTTCCGTTAGCTATATTCGGCATCTCTATCGATCCGGAGAAATGCTTGGGCCGATGCTGGGCACACTTCACAACTTGGCCTTCTTTTTGGAGCTCATGAAGCGATCACGCAAAGCCATTCTAGAGGGGTGCTTTGAAGCCTTTTTTCAAAGTTGCCTTAGCGATTGGCGTCCCAAAGATGACATGTTAAAGCTTTGAAAAGTATGAAAACACGCACCCTTTTAACTTCCTCAATCACTGGATTTTTGACCCTCATTTCCCAGCTGAGCTGGGCTCAAGATGCCGCCCCGGGCGTTCCTGCCGGCGCAGCTCCGCAGCCCCCTAGCCTTTTGATGCAGCTGCCGATGTTCGTCGGAATTTTTTTGCTGATGTACGTCCTGATCCTTCGCCCACAGCGCCAACAGCAGAAAAAGCAGCAGGCTCTCGTCGCCAATCTCCAAAAAGGCGAAGAAGTTGTTCTCGCCAGTGGTTTTTTGGGCCGCATTGTTGGCCTAACGGAACGTATTGCAACCGTTGAAATTTCGGACGGTGTTGAGATTCGTGTTCTGAGATCCCAAGTTCAGGGATACTCCAAAGAAATCGTCGGCCAAAATTAAGCCGAGTCGAAAAGAGAGCTTCAAATATGCAAAAGAATTCTTCGTGGCGTTTTTACATCAGCCTACTTGTGATCTTGTCAGCCGTTTACATGCTGATCCCGACAGTTTGGACTCTGAATCACCCAGATTCAAAGGGCAAACTTCCTGATTGGTTACCAAAGGCCAGCATGCGCTTGGGGCTGGACCTCCAAGGCGGCATTCACATGGTCATGGGTGTGGATCTCGATGAAGTCGTTGAAAAACAGCTTTTGCTTTCCGCACGCAACGTAGAAAAAGCCGCCGGACTGAAAGATCTTAAAATCACCGCAGATCGAAAACGCGCAGAAGTTGAAGTTGTCACCACCAACAAGGCGGACCTTGAAAAATTTTCTAAGACCGCGCTTGATCAAAACGCATTTGACTTCGTCGGCGAAGGCGAGACCTCTCTAACACTGCGTTTTCAAAATGCGGTTTACGCCGACGTTCGCGGCCGCGCATTGGAGCAGTCCATCGAAACCATTCGTAACCGTATCGACGAGTTTGGCGTCGCTGAACCCATCATTTCCAAAAAGGGCGACAGCCAAATTTTGGTTCAATTCCCCGGTGCGGATGATCCCGAGCGTTTAAAGAAGCTCGTCGGTGAAACTGCGAAACTCAATTTCCACATCGTTCCAAATTCTGCGACAAGCCAAGACGGCAGCCGG
Source organism: uncultured Bacteriovoracaceae bacterium (assembly GCA_964636255.1). Classification (GTDB taxonomy): domain Bacteria; phylum Bdellovibrionota; class UBA2428; order UBA2428; family UBA2428; genus CAXNGS01. The sequence goes on from CAZWNW010000013.1 coordinate 58,201, forward strand.
ACGCGCGCCTACATGGAACAACAAGCCAATATTGTGTCGTGGATTGCGGAAGTCGAAAAGGCCGGCAACTACACGCGTGATAGCTACACGAAACTTTCCGAATACCGCGATCGTTTGAACCAAGATCTTAGTTCCAAACTTCCCGAAAACACCTTTATTGCTTTTGAACGCGCGGCCGATCCCGCGGTTATCGGAAAATTCAACCTCATTCCCTATCTTCTCTCATCCGTCGACTACGTCTCCGGCGAGTATATTGAAAATGCGCAGGTAAACCTGAACCAGGGCAATTCGCCCATGGCCGCGCAGGAACCTATCGTCGCCTTTTCTTTAAACGCGGCCGGCACGCCCATCTTTGGCGAAATGACCCGCAAATTTGTGCGGCACCAAATGGCCATTGTTTTGGATGGTATCGTGAAAAGCGCTCCATCGATTCGCTCGGCCATCACAGGCGGCGAAGGCATCATTGAAATTGGCACGGGGTCATTTGACGAAATGATGCGTGAAGCGAAAGATCTCTCGATCGTTCTCCGAGCAGGCGCTCTGCCGGCAACCATCGAACTCCAAGAAGAACGCGTGATCGGCCCCTCGATCGGACGCGAAGCGATTGAATCCGGCAAAAAAGCTTTGGTCATTGCCGCCATTCTGATTTTTCTTTTCATGTGGATCTACTACGGTTGGATGGGTCTTATCGGTAACCTCTCCACCATCGCAAACATTGCATTGGTATTCGCGATTCTGGGCTCGATGGATGCCACGCTTACTCTGCCGGGCATCGCGGGCATCGTACTCACGATGGGCATGGCCGTGGATGCCTTGATCATTATCTTTGAGCGTATGCGTGAAGAATTACGCGCGGGGCGCCACATGCAACAAGTGATCGAGGCAGGTTTTTCGAAGGCTCTCTCGACCATTCTCGACTCCAACATCACGACGGCCATCGGCGCCTTCATTTTGCTGGAGTTTGGTACGGGCTCGATCCGTGGATTTGCGCTGACACTTTTGATCGGAATTGTCGCTAACGTATTTACCGCAACCTTCCTGACCCGATCTGTAGTGAAGTTTATTTACTCATCAAGCTCGCGACGACTGGGGCTGGGCCTTCGCAAATCGGAATTAGAAAGCGCTCACGCTTAAGGGAGACGAGAGAAAATGGAATTTTTTAATCCCAACAAACTGCATTTTGATTTTACAAAGCATTTCAAAACTTTTGGAATTCTTTCCGTAATTTTGACCATCCTTGGCTTCGTCGCCATCGCCAAACCCGGCATCAACTTCGGAGTCGACTTCCAGGGTGGAATCGAGGCGCAAGTCGCCTTCAACACCGAAACCACCACCGAGGAAGTCAGAAAACTTTTGGACGGAAAGTTAGAGAACGTTTCGGTCGTGGCCTTCAACGACGGCACCGAAGCCCGCGAATTTTCCATTACAGCCAAGGGCGATGAAAAAGAAAACATCTCGTTGCTACTAACGGAAACACTTACAGCGGCCTTTGGTCCTTCGGGTGATGCCACTTGGCGCGTGAGCAAAATGGATGTGGTCGGACCCAAGGTCGGAGCAAGCCTGAAACGTTCGGCTCTTTTGTCGCTCATTTTCACCTGTATATTGATCACGCTTTATATGTATTGGCGTTTCGATATGCGTTTTTCGCCGGGCGCCCTTCTTTGTATCTTCCACGATCTTGTGGTGGTCACGGGCATCATCGCCGTAACGGGCCTGGAATTCTCGACCACGACCGTCGCGGCCTTGCTGACCCTGGCCGGCTATTCGATCAACGACACGGTTGTGGTTTACGATCGCATTCGCGAACTGGAAGCCAAATACCTAGGTAAATCCAAAGTCGAGGTCGTTAATTTTGCACTTAACTCTACGATGTCTCGAACCTTGATGACCTCCGTCACGACGCTCATGAGTTGCGCGGTACTTTATTTTGTGGGTGGACCCGCAATTCGTGATTTTGCCCTCGTACTTTTTATCGGAATTGTAATTGGAACTTACAGTTCGATTTTCGTCGCTTCCCCCCTCTATCTTTGGGCGCACAAACGTTTCAATATAGGCGAGGATGCTGATGGCCCCGCATCGGGACAGGTCGCAAAAGCCCGTACATGAATCAAAAATTGGGACCCAAGCGCGGACCGCATTGGGTTCCGCGCCGTGAAAACGCGCACGGATCCAAGGGCTCTCTCTATCCAAAAGTTGAATCTGATTTCGGGAGCCTAGTGGCCGAGGTGCTTTGGTCACGAGGTCATTTGGATGCGAATGATTTTGAAAGCTCAAAAAGCTTTTTAGAGCCCCGATTGGGCAGCCTTCAGAGCCCCTTTAGCATTTGGAATTTAGAAAAAAGTGCCGACCGCATTGCCGATGGTGTTATCAACGACGAATGCATTTGCGTCTATGGCGACTACGACATGGACGGCATGAGTGGTCTCTCTCTCCTCGTAAAATTTTTCCAGGAAATTGGTTGCAGTCGAATTCTTCACTATCAACCTCATCGTTTTAACGAGGGATATGGCGTGCACGCGGACGCCGTTGAAGTCCTGCACTCAAAGGGGGCAAAAATTCTAATCACGGTCGACACCGGCAGCATGGCCTTTGAAGCCGCCGATAAGGCCGCGGATCTTGGACTCGTTTATGTCGTCACAGATCACCACCAGTGTGATCCGGTGAAAACGCCTGCGACTCCCTATTTCGTAAATCCGAACCAAGCCGGCGATCCATCGAAGCTCAAGAATCTTTCGGGCGCCGGCGTCGCCTTTTATCTTGCAATGGGCGTGCGTGCGAAACTTCGGGAAAAGGGTTTTTTTGCAAATCGTTCGGAGCCGAATCTTATGGAACTCTTGGAATACTACGTCCTGGGTTCTATCGGAGATGTCGTAAATCTTGATGGCGATAATCGCGTATTGGTGCGGTTGGGCCTTGAACGCTTGCGCCTCAGTCAACGCCCGGGGATTCGCACACTCATCAAGGGTCTGCGTGAGGGCAACGCAAAAATTGGCGCCCGTGACGTCGCCTTTACCATCGTGCCCAAACTCAATTCCGCAAGCCGTATGGGGCAGGTCGAAATTGCGACTGAACTATTGATGAGTGAGGATGCCAATCGTGCCCGAGAGCTTTTCGATCAGATCATGGCTCTGAACGAAGAGCGGAGCCAAAAACAAAAAGATGCTCTGATCGAAGCACGGGCACTAGCCCAAGGACGCGTGGATGCGGGCGACCGAGTGTTACTCATCGCCGGCCCCTGGCACGAAGGGATTTTAGGAATCATTGCCGCAAAAATTGCGGAAGATTTTTCCATGCCCGCCATCATCGTCAGCGAAGCCCATGGCACCAATGGCGAGCCTCTCTTTCGCGGTTCGATGCGCACACCTGCCCCCCATCATTCTCTCCGTCTTTTAGATTTCGCAAAAGACCACTTACTTCGTTACGGCGGCCATCAGGCGGCTGCGGGACTAGCATTCATTCCGGAAAATTTTGATCTCATTCGCTCCGCACTTCAAATAGCGATGGAGAAATTATCGGAAAGCGAGGATCTGCCGACTCTTGCTTATGATGGAAAACTCACCCGCTTTCCGAAATTTCACGAATTCAAAGCACTCGAATTTCTGGAGCCTCTGGGGCCCGGAAACCCTGAACCGCTTTTTTTAATCGAGAGTTTTCCAGTCACACAATTTGAGCCGCTCAAAGATCTTCACATCAAGGCGCGTAAGTCGGGTATGGAATTTATTGGTTTTGGTTTTTGGCAACGGCTGCAAGAAATTGCTGCTCAATCGGAAACCGTGGACCTTCTGGTCGTACCGGAAGTTTCTACTTTCCGTTTTCAAGAAAAAGCGCAATTTCGCATCCAAGCTCTGCGAGCGCCCTTAGTGTCCGAAGAACTCGCCATGACGGCGGAAATTTGATTCTTCCGCTCGTCAGCGGAGCCCCCGAAAAAAGGGCGTTAACCTTTTCATGAACTCCAATGAAAAACCCACTTCAATGCTGTCTCGCGAACCCGTCGCCCTTCTAAAATCATCTTCATAAGTCCGGTAACCAACAAATCCGGTGAGCGCAAACTCAGAAGAGATTTGTTTTTTGTAATAAGCGAAATAAGCTTGTTGCTCGTCAAAGGTGCAAACAGCGGCCAATCCGATTGCGGACTTGTCATCCAGCCGACAACTGATGCCGGCCTCTGCACCCCAATGGCGATCCGGCAGATGATAGGGACTGTTGTTGAAATAGCTTGCCGCAGCGTATGCGGAAATCCGTTTTTCAGAATCGTAGGCGAGTGCCAGATTCTGCCGAGTGTAGCTCTTTCCCCCCTGAGCCTCACTAAGGTAAGAATTCGCATATAGATCCAGGTGATTGACGATTTTCTTTTTTGCCGCGACTCCTACGGCAAAGCCCTCGGACTCCAGATGTAGATCCAGCTGGCCATCTCGGCTTTCGCCCACAAAAAATTGCAGAGAATCTAACTTGTCGTCGCTAGTGATCGTATAAGTTGCGCCATAGACCGGGAAGACATTCTTTGCGCGGCTTTCAGGGTCAACACCCAAAGGTAGCGGATTCAACTGATGATCTGGTCGAAACCGCACCTTGCCAATTTGAAAGGCGGAATTTTCATTTAGATCGAAAGTTAAAGCGATTTGATCCACGAGCCCTTCCCAGCTGAATCTCTCTTCCGTAACTTCGCCGTTATAAAAGACGACGTAGCCGAAGGCCGGAGCCACATCCAAAACAAGATCCAACTTAGCGCGAGAACTGAGCCTTTGAGTGACTCCAATTCCAAAAAGCGGGGAAACTGCCGTGACTCCATTGTTAAAACTTTCCGTCACATTGAACTGTCCAGCGGCGATCACCTCGAGACCTGGCAGGGAAGACTCCTCCCCTTGCGGAAGTTCCTGTGACCGTGCGTCTCCGGAAAAAAACAAACCCAAAGCGAAGATAAATAATAATTGATTATGTTGAGCAAAAAACACGATGTGCCTTTATTCCCAAACCGACACGTCGCGTCAATAAAATAGTTGCGCTTCGGGTAAATTCCTTCGGAGACCTCTCGAATAGAGTGGCGGACAGTCAGTCCTTCACAGGGGTTCCGGGTAGGATCGGCTCGGGTCGTTTTGCTTTTTTCTTAGGACGTGCTTTTGGTGGATCATCTGCAGGCGGGACGACTTCCTCGGATTTCTCCAGAGATCCGATATTGAAATATTTCGCCATGACTAGTCCACCGACTAGCCCCACGATCAAAAAGAGGAGCGGCAAAGCGTAGCTTCGTAATCTTGCAATAAAAGCTCCCGAGACTTTTACTTCCGCCGTCTTTTCATGAACAAGAATTGAATCGGGGTTGCCCTTAAGAAAATCGAATTCCATCAGGAATTTTCGGGTGCGTGCATCGAAATTGGTTCCGTATTCACCGTGAATAAATTCCTGTAGTAGTGCCGCAAGCGACTCCACATTCGATGCCCGTTCCTGTGGCTTCACTTTTAGACAACGATCCACAATGCCCACGATCAATCCAGGGACATCAGGACGCAAAGTCTGTAGAGATTCGTATTTGCCCTCGCGAATGCGTTCATAGAGAGATTTTTTGGGCGTTTCCGTAAAGGGACGCTTTCCGGTCAGCATCTCGTAAAAGGTGATGCCAAAGGAAAAAATATCCGAACGTTGATCGAGTCGCGCTCCTGCGACCTGTTCCGGCGACAGATAGTGCGGCGATCCGATGACAATTCCGGGTTGCGTGAAATTTCCCTCCGCTAGATCCAGAGCAATGCCAAAATCCATGATCTTCACATCACCCCGAACCGTGATACGGATATTATCCGGTTTGATGTCACGATGAACGGTTCCGTGTGAATGCACGTAACCAAGTCCCAAAAGCACCCGGATTGCGATCATGCCGGCCACGTCCACGGGAAGAGGCCCCGAAGCTTCTAGGATTTCCGAAAGATCAAAACCGTCGATGTATTCCATGATGATGTAGGAATCGTTTTCCCAAGTTTTGAAGTCATAAACGTGGGCCAGGTTTTGGTGCAGAAAATTACCGGCGCTTCGGGCCTCACGTAAGAAGCGATCTTTCAAATCTTTGTTGGATTGGTACTCGGGGCGCACCTTTTTAATCGCGACTGCCCGGTCCAAGGACCTTTGGCGGCCTCGGTATAACTCGGCCATCCCGCCGATTGCGATTTTTTGGATCTGATCAAAGTCGTCTTCAAGTCCCGGCAGAATATCGAAGGAGTGTTGAGCCACTAGTCTCTATTGTAGGGTCAGACTTAAGATTTGAAAAAAATTATTTTAATTAGAGTCGGAAAACGGAACCCAGCACCAAGATCAATAGCCCTAAAAAGACCATTGCTAAGAAGTGCACTGAGGATTCGTTTCGATGACTTGAATATGTTCGCGTTTGCATAGTTTCTGAACCTGATTGAGGTCTAATGAAGCCCAATGGCAGCGTCAATGAGATGACGAGCTCATTTTTTTAATGGGGCTTTTTTGGTGACTTTAGCTCCTAAGTTACCGTCTTTTAAGGATATTTCCAATTCGTCACCCAGCTCTACACCCGCTATGGATTGGAGCAATTTGCCCTGGGGGCTGCTCACAAGTGACCAACCCCTATCGAAACTTCGGAGAGGTGAAATAGCGTCCAGCGTGGCTGATAAGGTCGCAAGCTGCGCTCTACGCGTTTGTAGCACAAGAGCTATACGGCTTTGTAGTCGTTGCACCAGACCACGGAGCACTTCGCGTTGGAATTCAAGGCGCTTTTGAGGAGCGGCCTGGATTAAGCGATCATATAGATGATCGAGTTTCAGCCGGAGATCTGAAATCTTATCTTCAAGCCGCTCGCGGAGTCGATCTTCGGTGTCACGTAATCGATCTAGCCACTGCAAGGCATCGGGCACAACTTCTTGGATCGCGTGACTGGGCGTTGCGGCCCGCCGATCCGCCACAAAATCCGCGATCGTAAAATCGATTTCATGCCCCACCGCAGAGACTGTGGGGATTTTCGAAGCCACCAAGGCGCGGACCAAGTCTTCGTCATTGAAACAAAAAAGATCTTCGTAAGATCCACCCCCTCGCCCGACGATCACAACATCAAGAGGGAGACTACGGGAAGCGCTATAGTTGTTCGCACGCGAAAGTGCAGCGACGATTTCCTGCGGAGCTCCCCTTCCCTGCACCGTGGCCGGAAAAAGAAAAACTTCCGTGATGGGAAATCGCTGGCGCAAAATCCGCAGCATATCTTGCAAAGCGGCGGTCGACTTTCCTGTCACGATACCTAAGCGCCACGCAACTGAGGGCAGCGCACGTTTTCGAGCAGTATCAAAAAGTCCCTCCTTTTGAAGCTTCTCTTTGAGTTGTTCAAAGCGCAATTGCAGAGCACCGATCCCAAGAGGTTCGATACGCTCGGCACTGATCTGCAAGGATCCCGAGGCTCCGTAAAAATCGAGTTTGCCGCTGACGATGACCTCAAGTCCCTGCTTGATTTCGAAGGCAAGTTTTTGCAAAGCTCCCCGCCACATCACCAAGCGAATCTGCGCATTTTCGTCTTTAAGTCCGCAGTAGAGGTGGCCGTTGCGGTGAACGCCTTTGAAGTCACAAATCTCTCCGCGCACAGAGAAGGTTCCGAAATGTCCGCGCAGCTGATCTTTGATTTGGGTCGCAAGCTCCGAGACCGAAAATATCGCGGGCTCGGCAGTTACCTCGACAGGAGGATCCTTCGGAAATTGTACGATCTCCACCTCTAGACTTCTAGTTTCAACTTTCACCGCCGGAGGAGCTTCCTCGGCCTTCGAAGAGGAAGCAAGGTGGGCTTCCTCTTTTTCTTCTTCACGAATATCCACCGAAAGATTTTCCCCGTGATCAAAGAGACTCATTTGCTCTCTTTGTACTTTAGTCTTTTTCTCGCTCCGTGGACGCGAGGGGGAGCTTTTCCGAACCATGGGAAAACTTTATAGCGTCTGATGGTGAAGAGGTCTAACCTTTGGTCTATTGAAGCTTCAACGAGCCTGGAGGCGCGAGGAGCGCACTTCTTTAAAGACCAGGTCACGAGCTGTGAGATTTCGAATCAACGAAGCAAAACTAAGGCCTGATTTTGGATCGCCGAGATTCACATAATAATCGATCATGCGAAAGCCGTTTCGATCGGTATAGGGACGCGATTCTTCATTGCGATGATAGAGCTCCGTATTTTTTAATGCGCTGACGATGATGCGTACCTTGGAAACTTGTACCGGCAAACCCTCGCGCACCAAAAGCGATTGCATCGCCCAATGCATATGATCAACGAAGCCGACCATACCGGGGCTGGATAAAATTTCGCTTCGTTTAAGAGGGCAGGACGAGCGAATATCCTCGCTAAAATTCACTTCCCAGCCAATTTTTCGGGCGGCCATCAGGTCCTTGAGTTCTGAGAGTTTTGCGGCAAATCCCTTTCGGGAATCTGAAAAACTGCTGCTGCCTGACTTCTGCGTCCAATCGAGAGTCTTTAAATCAACACCACAGCCTGCCGCGACCTCGCGTAGACGTTGGTCCGCCTTTTTTGCCGTCTCGAGCCCGCGGCACGAGAATAGGCCGAAGGCTAAAAGAAGCATGAAAAATCGTAAACTTAGCGGGGACACTTTCTTGGCTTTAGCACAATGTTTGACGCATTGCAATATTTGGCACCCCGTTCCTTGTGGGCACTTGGCTGCATGTTAAAAACAGGACCTTCTGTCAGCGGAAAAGGGAGTGGATTTCAATGAATCTTTGGAAAAAATTAGCAGTCTTGGTCTTGGGCTTGGCATTTTTAACTACAGAAGCGCGTGATCCGGATCAAAGTTTTAGCGACGACGACATCATCGACATCACGGACAATTTCACAGTCAATGGTCGTCATGGCCCCCGCAACTTACTTCCAGGAATTGTGGGGCATACTTATTTCACGCGAAGCATTGGGGCCATCGAGAGCGAAAAGCGCTGCAAAGAACTGGTCGAAACCATGAAGGCCGAATGGATCGACGCTCAGTTGAATTCTGATGATTTCGTCTATGACTTTTCGCTCTATTGCGAAGAGATTCGTATGGGGCACAAAGCTCTCTTGGTCGATTTAACGATCGAACCCGCAAGCCAAGAAAAAGTCCAAAGTCTAGCAAACTGGATTCAGGCTATTGAATTGGAAAAGCCCCTGGGACTTGAACTGAGCTTCAAACTTTTGAAGCGCCTTGAAATCGAAAAAAGTTTCACCGGCATTCACCTGATCGAAGGGCGTCCAGAACCCGTCCACAGCTACAATATTGTTTCCTCTAAAATCAGCAGCTTTAAAAACTATCATCAGTTCCGCATGCATTTGATTTTGGAGCAAAGTGGACTTTCTAAGGTGCGATCGATCGAGCCCGTTGTGGATTATCTCTCGCATTTCCTGCACCCCAATGAAATGAAGGTTTTTGAGGAACGCGGCTTACGCAAATCGAATATTTTGATGATCACCAACCGTATGCGCAATGTTCTCATTGATGGAAATAAAGTCGACGCTATGGCAAAAACGGAAAACCGCAGCTTGGCTCTTTGCACTTTCTTTGGCACAGAGCTCTGCCAGGAATAGAGCCCACTAAAAAAGGCGCTTCGGGCCTCCCTTCGGCTTGACGGCCCTGGGGGGAGGCACTAAACCCAGTGCCTTACTTAACCCTGCACGGAGCGGTAGTTAAGTTGGTTATAACGCCGGCCTGTCACGCCGGAGGCCGCGGGTTCGAGTCCCGTCCGCTCCGCCAAATTTCGACAGCTTAAAAGAGCCGGAAATTGGAAAAATAGAACTAAGTCACTGAAACAAAAAACGATCTAAACCGCGAGACTCTTAGGACGCGATCCTTCGAACCCGAGAATTACGATCACAGAGCATCACGACTCGTCACTCCATTTGGGCACACTTTCGGCACATGCCGGCACACGGTGCTTTTGCGTGTGACTGATGCCCAAAGCCACTTCAGGTTTTCGTTTTTCCTTCGATGCGCATCGGCGTAGGGATGCGCCTTGCACCGTGGGGAGACTCAGGCAAATTTCTTTAGCTTTTCAATCCCTTCAAGCACCAGCATTCGCATAAGGGATTGATAGGGGATCCCCTTTTTCGCAGCAATTCGCTTGAGGTCCGTAACCGTTTCTTCGCTTAAATTAATGCTGGTCGGATGTTTCTTTGCTGCTTTGATTTTTTTGTACGCAGATTTTATTTTCTTCTCATCAAAAGAAACCTTCTCGTATCCAGGCTCACTCTTTACATAGTTCGACATAA
>CAZWNW010000014.1:0-68023 GCA_964636255.1 uncultured Bacteriovoracaceae bacterium
CGATCATGCGTTTCGCATAAACACTCACGCGCCAGAGACCAGCAGCGGCGATCATGCGTTTCGCATAAACACTCACGCGCCAGAGACCAGCAGCGGCGATCATCCTCTGAAATTTCACGCGGATTCGCCAAAATCTCATTGCGGACAGCACACGAACAATCAAAACCCGCAGGCGCCAAAGTCCCAAAGCATTCAAACCTCGGATGCACATAATCTTAAAGTGCAGCGCCCAAACTCTTATCCGCCAGTAGCCAAATCTGGCCATGCGAAAACGAATGCGTCCCAGCGCGCGTTGGACGAAGATTGAAATCCGCCAAAGACCTAAAAGAGACCAGCATCTCTGCACGGCTACAAGAATTCTCCAGAGACCCAAAGAGGACCAGGCTTTCTGCATGGCAACACGAATTCTCCAGAGACCCAGTGCATTTTCTGCGCGTTGGCCCCAAACACGCAAACGCCACAATTGCAGTGGCGCCAGAAGAGTGAGGAGAAGCAAAACGAATTTTTGAATTCCGGAAAGCCTTTGTTGAGTCAGGGCCTCTTCGCGCCGTAAGGTTTCCTCACGTCGCTTACGCCACCAAATACGTAGAGCCTGCCATTGATCATAAAAAAGTGGTTTCTCTCTGTCGAAAAGATATCGGCAGTGCTCATAGGCCTCTGGGTCCAAAGTGTTGTGGTAAAAAATACGTGCCGAAGTTTGAAGAAGACGAATTTTCTTTGCATGTGAATTAAAAAACTCACTGCGCTTTGTCGCATGATAGAGATGATAAACCTTTGTGCGGTTTAGGTGGAACTTGTAACCCGCCTTCCAAAGGCGGAAACCAAGATCCGAATCCTCGTAACCATAAAACGTGAAGGTCTTTCGAATCCACCCAATCTCTAGAAAGAGACTGCGCCTCAATGAGAGACTATGAGTACAAACATATTTCCAGCCGTGATCAATCGCGTTCCAATCTTCACTTTGCATGAAACGGATCCAATATCCATGATCAACGGCATAGGTATCGCGAGCACAGTCGATTTGCTCAATACGAGTTTGACCGGAACTCACCTTTTGAATGAGTTCATGCCGACTTCCCTGGATCACATCAAAATCCCGGTGCTTTTCAATGATGTCTTCCAGATAATTTGCCGGAGTCAGAATATCGGAGTCTAGAAAAAGAAGAATTTCTCCCTCCGCCTGCTTCACTCCTAAATTGCGAGATATTCCAGCTCGAAACTGAGCATCTCCCATTGTTCGCGGTGAATGGCGCGGAAAATAAACATACTTAAAATTATAGGAATCCTGCACCTCATGCGAGAGGATATGTTCCCGGACATGATCCAAAGTTTCATCGGTGCTTCCGTCGTCAACGATTATAATTTCGAAATTCTCGCGGGGTAGCTTTTGCCGCAAAAGATGTTGAACCGTATTAGATAAATAAATTTTGTTGTTGTAAGAGGGAATAATTACTGAGACTTTCAAATCCCTTCGCGCCGTCCGAATCTCAAACACGGGGGCTAAACGCGGTTCCAAATTCAAGTCTTCAGGTATTCTGGGGTCATAGATATCCAGACCTAGCGGGGGCCGAACCTTTAGACCCTCTATGCACCCCTCTAGACTGCGGACAATCGACTCGACCTGATGGGCCCGGTAAAATTCGTCATCAATCTGAAGGTGCATCGGAAAATAGAAAGCTAAATTAAGCCCGCAAAGTGCAGTGGCCACCTCTTCAATGTCGAGAGACTTTTTTCCTAGGACCACGACTTCATGCTTTTCATATGAGCTGCAAAGACTTTCTATGAGTGGCATCAAGTCCGGATCCCAGATGTCCATAACGACCTGGAGGCCCTTGAAGGTCAGAGAAGTATCACGCAGATGAGAAAGAACAACACCCTCGCGCAAAACGCTAGCACTAATCTGTATCCACAGATCAAGATCCCAACGTTTAGCTTCCAAAGTTAATTTAGAAAGATCAGGATAGCGAAGCGCATTTGATGGCAGCAACAAGGCCGAATATCGACCATCGCGTGCCTTATAGATGCTCTCAAGAGTTTTGAAATAAGGCCGAACACCACCTTGATAGGCAGATCCTAGCGCCTTGAAAGCCGAACAATCAAAAACATTTTCCGCCAAAAGCGGCAATGCATATACGCGATAAATCGCCTCCCGCCCCATTGAAAAAAATCTAGCAAATTCACAAAGGGAAGGCGAACTTGGCGCGGGGCGATATATAAGGAAAAATTCCTTGGATTGACGGTCGGAGATTCCGCGAACTTTCGGCTCTTGACGAGGGGGACTTCGACGAGTGTTCTGTAGGCCAATGCGATTGTCAGTGATCATTCCAACAGAGGGCCGGCGCGAAAGTCTCGCCAAGCTATTAGACTCTTTGCTGGAGCAGAATTTCCCAAAAGAATTCGAAATACTTCTGATCGCTAACGAAGAGGTCTCGCCCTGGCTTAAATCCCTTCACCAAAACACTCAAAAGCGATTTCCCAAAGTCAAACTCTTCGCGACTGGCCTGCGTGGAGTCAACACGGCACGGAATCGAGGCATCAAGGAATCATTAGGGGAGATACTCTATTTTCTTGATGATGACTGCGTGCTTCCCCATAGAAATTTACTTGCAGAAATTTCCAACTGGCACGACAAGAATCCCGATCATGCAATCATGGGTGGACGCTACCGACTGGACGGAAATGCGACTGGATGGGCAAAAGCTTATGACAAAAACACCTGGGACTGGATGCAAGAAAGCGAAAAGCATTTAGTAGGCGGGAATTTGAGCTTTAAGCACTCGTTGTTTGAAGCCAATGATTTCCGCTTTGCGGAGAATATTTTTTTCGGCGGCGCAGAAACTGAGCTCTTAGAGAGACTCGACGTTGCGGGTTTTCAGCTAAAACTTTGCCCGTCGATCGTGGTGGATCACTATCTCGAAATGAATTTTCGCAGCTTTTTACGGAAAGCCTTCTTACAAGGCTACGCGTTGGGTCGCCGGGAAATTTGCGGTTTACGGACCAAACGAAGACAAAGCATCCGAAAAGTCAGCCAGGACTGGCGAAGCCGGATCTACCATCTGGCATTCGGTTGGGGAGTCGACTGGGCCTTTGAGCACCGACCCGATCTTGGACAAGCGGCGACATTCCTATCGTTTGGCCTGGGAAAACTGATACAGAAGAAATTTTGGCGCTCCTGGCGCCACGAGGCAAGTGCTGCTCTTAGAAAAGTCGAAGAAGATCAGCTCCGACGAAATAATTACCAGAGCTGAAGTATCCGAAAGTTCGGCCAGTGATTGGCAGAGGGGATCGGAGCCGAATTTGGGAAATCTTTTTTTAAGACTTCTTCTCCTCTGGAGCTCGGGCTCAAAACCAAGACGCGAGAACTTTCAGGAAATTTCACTTTGGAGCTAGCTACATCTTGAAGCCAATAAAGTGATATTTCCGGACGTTGATGGTGTGCGAGAGCTATCAAGTTCCGATAGACCATGGAAAATTCGTCTCGGCCATTTTCAACCACCAAGACGGTCTTAGGATCTTCGAGAATTTTTTTTAAGGAATTCATTTGTGACTCGTAACCGTGTTTGCTGAATGCGCTTGTCGCGCTTCGAAGATGGTATTGCGAGAGAGCACCTAAAGTGAAAAGCGCCCCCAGAAAAATGCCGGAAGCAATCCGTTGAGTTAAACGTGTTCCATCGAAAGACTGCCCGATCCAAGCGCAGAGCGCAATTTGCAGTCCTAAATACAACGCCAGTTGAAAGCGTGGAACAAGGCCCATGTGAAGACCTATCCAAAGATCCAGGATCAAGGTGCTAAGGAAGGGAAAAATGATTAAAGAAAGTGTGAGTGGGGTCAAATTTCGCCGACGCAGTTTGGTGAGAGCCCAAATCGAAGCCATCGACGCCGCTAGCATGAGCAGATGAATTGGAGCGCGCGCTTTGAAGTAATGATTGGGCCAGATCCCAGAATCAAAATATAGGTACTCCATTTGATCGAGAAACGAACGCATCCATGTAAATGTTGAAAAGTGAGCACTCGAAATCCAACTCATGTTCTCTTGGACTCTTTCGCGCGCACCCAGGAGAAGTAGGAGCCAAAAAAGGAAGGCCGCCAAAGCCGGTGTGATCCACACAAAAAATTTCTTGATAGATCTTTTTTCTGACCACCAGGCGGTCGCCAGAAAGGCGGGAAGGAAGAGTATTGACAAGAAGTGTACTTGAATGAAAACAAAAAAACTGGCGCCAAAGAGAATCCATTCCCGCCTTTTCTCCATCCGGCATGCGCGCAAAAGACAAGTCAAGGAAAGCAAGGCCGACAAGGCCCACAAAGAATATTCGCGCCCCTCCTGGGCATAAAGCAAGTGATAGGGCGAAAAACTTAAAAGTCCCAAAAAAATAAGTGTGTGACGATAATCTCCGAATAATTCCCACGCGAAAAAAGCGGCGGCGATCAGTAAAAGTACCCCAAAAAAGGCCGCAAGCCGCCGAGCGTTCTGGATGCTGTTTTCGCCGCTGATTTTTGCCATCACCCAAGTTAATCCGTAATATATGGGGGTGTGATGCGCATTATATTGCGCAAGCTGCCGAGAAACATCAATGAGTCCCCTGCCCTTCAACGGTGCATCTTCAACTTCTTTGCGCAAGGATTCCAGTGTTGGCGTTTTTTCGCCCATGATATTTTCAACCAAGTCCCGGGGACTCTGACCACTGACATAAATCAGCGTCATGATTTCATCATGCCAGGCCACTTTTCGTCCCAAGTCAGTGAATCGAAGCGATGAAGCCCAGAAAAATATCGCAATTGCAGTGATCCAGAAGACTCGGCCGCGCAATCGTCAGATACCCGATGCAGAATTAGTGAGCACTCGATTTTGGTCAATTGACCAACGGTCTAAGCGAGTCACCGGTTGCCCGCTGGGCACATTTCCACGTGGACAACCAATCGCACTCGCACGATAGGCTGTTTCCGAGATGAATGCCGTAGAGCCACCAATTGAAGAGTCTACCCCGGGCACAAACTCTGGATTGGAGACAATTCCACAGGCATCTGGAGAAGCAGCAAAGGTGTGATAATAACTAAAGCCCCAAAATATCGAAGTGTTTTCGGAAATTCCGTAGCTGTTCAGTAAATCTCGAATGAGCCCCACTGTCGGCCCGAGAGTTAATGCATAGGCTCGACCCTTTTCAACTGCCGCTCCGTAATCAGCCCAACGTCCTTCAGGCACATATCCAATCGTCGGTAAATCCCAGTGGTAAATCTGAAACTGACCATAAAAACGCTTTTCCGTCGCAAAAACGATCGACAACTCATTCTTCGCTAACGATTGCCGACTCCGCGCTACATAGCTCTCGTAACTGGGGATCGCTACAACGGCGACCAAAGCGAAGATTGCTGCTGCTACCATCATTTCCATCAAGGAAAAACCGCGAGAGGATGTCTGAGACATTTTTTTCACCTGTAGCAATCAATCTTAGCGGAAGAGGTGACAAATTCAATGTTAAGAGCTGCCAAGGAAAGCTCGCCACGACGCAGAGAGCTTGGAATCCCGTCGCTCTAAGCCTGAATATCTGTATTGATATGGATTGTGGCGCTTTCCCTTAAATCCTCCAGCCATTCAATCCATAATTTTTCGCTCACATCAAAGGTGCCTGGCTCCTCGAGGTCTATACCGTGCATACTAAAAACTGCATGTACCAAAATCACCCTCAATAATGCCCGCCCGCCCGCAGCCTCCATAAGTTTTGAGGCATTGACGGGGTTGAAATGAATTCTCCGCTCCTTGGGATCCACTTTCACCACTACTTCAGTTAACAGCGTTCGCGGTATGTCTTTTAGCTCAACGGAAGAACCTTCCAAGGATTCGAACCAGATAATTTCGCCACGATCCACAAGCTCGTCCAACAAAAAGGACTCTGAATCGACTTCACAAAGTTCTTGAAGCAACTCATTTATCTGAGTCAACTTCATTGAATTCAGAGGATCGACCAAACCTCTCTTGGCGATGATTTTCTGAGTCGCTTTGATAGCCGCCCGCGTTTCTTTACAGAAATCGCGTTGGGCGGATTTTGTCGTGACCTTGCCATTTCTATTCTTAAAGTCCAGCTTCCCCTCGCTCTCGGAACCCGGAAGAAGTCTTCCATTTCCCTTTTCATTTGATGAATAAGCAAGCAAAGGTATTTGCAAAAGGAAAGAAAGTACAAAAATTCGGACTATCGAAAGGTAAAGCAATTAACTCTCCTGACCTTGATTTATGGGCTTGGTGACTGGGAAAAGCTGAACAGCAATTTCGTAAACTTCCATCTGGGGGGCATCCTCCAGCAGTTCCGCCATACTATCGAGAAAGTTTTTAACAAGCTTCTTGGCCTCAGGAATTCGATCTTTGCGGATCGCCATAGTGGAAGAGGCAAAATGGCGCTCTTCAATGGCCACTTCATCTAGCGCCTTTTTAGCTCTCTCCAAGGTCGAGCGGTGAGAATCTCTAAGTGCTCGAGAGGGAATATCTTGAGAGGTTCGTAAACCTTCCTGCGCTGGAACCAGAGCCGATCCACTGTCTTGAACCAATCCCGAGCGAATCAATCGCTCAACGACACTGCGAACAATATTGGCACTGCTTCCAAGGCGCTTTGCGATCCAGAAAAAATCATCGCGGAAGCCTTCGGTTTCCATCAACGACAATACGGCGTAATGCTCCCATTCCGCGATGATGTGATAGTGATCTTTTTCTTCTAAGAGTTTTCGACGCTCGGGCTTCAATACGATTTTTTTTTGCTGAGTTTCGGGGCGCTCGCTACCCACTCCAGCTTCCTCGATAGAGGAGGCCCTGGCCCGACTGTCACCGAACAATAAGACTGCTAAATCCACGGATTTGGAGTACCACAACGGCTTGCCGCGCCGCAATAATTTCCTCAATTTATGACTAGCATTTCACAATTTAGTAATCGTCTTTGTTGACTAAATAGGCAATTAAACAGCGGGCTTCTCCATATAAACATAGGAAATTTAGTGCTTTTCGATATCTACCCACTTTTTCGACTCCCGCCCCCCCCTCCCTCACACCCCCTTAAACGAAAGCTAATGATAACTTAACCAAAAGGTGCGACCCCAATTACCGCAACTTAGCTACAATAAGAGATCACCATGGGAAACTCCTATCGACCGGCCTATGTGTCCGAGATCCTGGCCGCATTAAATGGCAAGCCAAACGTAGATTTGTACGTCTACATTCAACATGCAAACCGCTATCTAGTTTTCCTGAGAAAAGATCAAGAGCTCAGCACCTCGAAACGAGATAATCTCTCGCGACTCAGTGCCAATAGCCTCTTTGTAGAAGAGGAAGAGACCTCTGGCGCCTTTGTTGAAAGCAAAATTCCTCCCAGCAACACACTCAGCTTCCTTGACCCAAATTCCTCCTTTCGAAACGAAATTCTTGGTCCCGAAGCGGGCGAAATTCTCCATGAAGCTTATAGAGAATTGCTCAGCGTGGAAGAGGCTCCGGTCGGCGATGTCGCTCAAAGATTGATTGGAATGTCAGAGGAAATACTGGAAGCATTGGCCCCGGAAACAGAGGACCTCAAGAAGTCCGTCATTAAAAATCTCGCAAACCTTAATGTCATGAACGATGCTGCGGCCATAACTTCGCTGGCTCTTCTTGCTGCACTGGCGAATGATTTCAACTCACGCACGGCACTTCGCCAACTCTCTCAAGCCTGTTTATTCATGGACATTTCTCTGGGAGATTTAGACGAACACCATTTGAATCAGTACTACCAAGACCGCAACAGCCTTCCTTCACACATTCACGAGATCATCCGCGTGCATCCCGTAAAATCACAACAATTGATAGCGCGGCTTCCAGAGATTTCAGACTCTGTTGGGCAGATGGTTTTACTTCATCATGAGCTTCACAATGGAAAGGGTTACCATCGAGGGATTCGCACTGCCAATGTCTTGCCCTTGGCTCGGATACTCGCATTTGCAGTCGATCTCTACGAACGCATCAAACGAGAAAAGCTCAACAAAGGTTCAAAAAATTTGCGAAATCTCTTGGTGGAATTCCGTGAAGTCGGAATTGATCCTCATCAACGGCGCCACGCCATCGGGATCATCGACAATGTTCTGAAATATCTAAAAATAACCTAGCGTGTTTTAATTCGGACGATCTCTAACCGCCATTGGCCTCGGAAGCGGCATTGGTGTCGGGCGAAGAGATCGAATTTTCCCCAGTAGCTTTAGACAAGGAAATTCCCGGTCGCATGGTCATCGACTCTTCGGCGATAATCTGAGCTTGATCATCTGGTCCCACCCAATAAAGCCTTTTGTGACCGCGTGAACGATAGCGATCGCTTTCATAAATTTGATCAAACGCCGCAACGGTGTACTTCGGATGTCGAAAAAGTTGAAGATTTTCGACAGTGACTTTGATGTACTTGTAATTCTTCTTTAGCGATTTTTTATAACTATCCCACTGCCTGAAATTCATTCCACGGGAATAAAAATCCTGATGGTAGAGAGCAATATATTCCTCGTGACTACCGGTGGCCCAAATGCGTGCCCATTCTTCAACCCGTTTGGTGAGTCCGTGATTTTCGGACAAAAGTCCGATGCCGGGATGAGCGGCCTCACTTTCGACAATCAATACTGGGGTAACACCAGGTGTGATTAGCTTTTTCAACTCCACGATTTCTACATTGCCAAGCGCCACGCAGCCGCGGGTGTCAAAACGCTTTTCCAAGCGCGCTTCCGATTCGACTCCGTGAATCCAAATTCCTGATCCAGTCTGTTCATTAATCCGATCGGCCGGGTTCGGGTAATTAAGTGAAACTCCGGCACTTCCGTGAAGATTCGGAATGATCAGAGACTGGGGGACAATGCCCGTAATGAAATAAACCCCTTCAGGTGTTTTTTTATCACCCTCGCGAATCTTGTCGCCGGGATTCTCGCCAGTAATTGCTCTGTAGGATTTTAGAATCTCCGAGGGATAACGCAGAGAACGCAAAGTGAGTTGATTGGCCTGTTTGTCCACAAAAATGTAAAAGGAACCGGGATCCGGCAATGTCGCCTCTTGCTGATTAGCGCCCGCAACAATGCAGGACAGGAATAGCAAACTGCCAAATAGGCTTCGCCGATGACGGAGCTCCCTCATGACATCAGTTTAGCGCAGAGCTACAAATCCTCAAGAACTAAGTATCTCAGCCGGTTCAACTTTCAGCCCACGGCGAAGGGGCCACCACGCTGCACAGAGCGCCAAAACCGTGACAGCCACACCCAAAGAAAGTGCTCGCGTCCAACTCCAGCTTACAGGCACTCCCTTGCCGTAATAGAAGGCTGGAATGGCCGCCCACTGACCAATAATGGAGCAAAAAAGAAACGCCAGAAGAATGCCGATCGAAACAGCACTCAGCGACAGGAGAAGTGTTTCACGGATAAAGACACCACGAATCTGATTTTGATCAGCCCCCAATGCCCGCAATAGTCCTACAACTCGCCTTTTCTCGGTCACTCGAACCGCCATTCCCATCGAAACAGCCAAGGTCGAAAGCAAAATGATGATGAAGACAGCAAAAGCCATTACGTTACGCTCAAGGTTAAGAGAGTAAAGGAGTGCTGATTCCAGTTCTTTCCAAGTTTTAAAAGCTAGTCCGGTCTTCTTCACCAGCTCTTCACGAACCTGATCTACTTCAAAGGGATCCTCTAAGAAAATTTCAATCCGGGATACCGCATCTTCGATACGTAACCACTCGCCCAGTTCCAACCGTGGAACACGAACGACATGCCGATCAATATCGTAAACACCACTGTCAAAGCTCTCATCAAAACGAAGTTTCAATGGACTTCGCTCAAGATCCCAAGCACTTCTGAGCAATAAAAATTCACCGACCTGCAAACCCAGAACGGCAGCCAACTCAACACCTGCACGCGCCTCCCCCGCAGCGAGTCCATCAACGCCTTGGATGATGACCGCGCTTCCCGGATTTACGTCTTGCCGGGTTTCGCGCTCCAGCAAACCTTCTGTTTGCAGTACCCATCGAGTCATTCGCACCTCGATGCCCAGATCCTGCACTCCACTTGCGATACGCTCACCTAGTCCAGCCGTGGGTCGATCTTCCCAAAGGATGTGCGGCTTTTCGCGCAAGATCTTGGTTTTGATGTCATCCTGCAATCCATCCATCACAGACATCACGGTGATCCACGCCACGACACCCATCACAAGGCCCAAAAAAGCAAAACGGTTAATCCATCTCAGTGCTGGCCGCGAGTAACGCCCTCGGAGATGTCGTAACGCGAGCGTCCATTGCCATTGGAGATTCATGAGCCAAAGTTCAACACGAAGAGCTCGGCATTTCCAGTAGATCTAAAAATTGGACTACTGCTCCGAAGCCGGAGCCCGGTTTTTCTCAACACTCTCTTCCTTTAACTCGCGCACCCCACCACGAAGGAAGAAGGATTTCTGCAGAGCCTGAAAGGTGAACTGGGTTTCTTTTAGGGTGGAAGTCAGCTGTGGCATCATTTGATTCAAGTTTTCCGTCGCGCCCCCGATTTTCGGCAAAGTCTTTTCAAACTCATCCATGATCGTCACCAAATTTTTTGTGGATTTGGACAGTTGTCCAATCAAGGCTTTTGTCTCTTGGGTCGCAAACACGTCGCGCCGGAGCGTGCGCACATCATCCCCCAGACCCTCGACAGACTTCAGAGTTCGATAGGCCTGGCGATAAAGCTCGATCAATTTAACCGAATCCTGCTCACCGCCGCCTTCGACCACCAGTTGAATCTGTTCCAGGAGCTTTCCCAAGGTCGCAAAATAAGGCGATATGCGCCCCCCACTGAGAAGATCAACGATCTCCAAAGCTTCCTCTCCTGGAATTAACTTTTGTGTATCCAAAGCCTCTGCGTTTGGAGAAGCAAGACTGAGTGTAATAATTTTATCTCCAATGACAAAAGTGCGTCCAGCCCGAGCGATCACACTCGAATTTAAAAGACGCAAATATTTTTTCAAAACAGAAAGCTGGACCACGACCTTACCCTGCTCTTCGAGCTCGATCGAACTCACGGTGCCGATTCGGATGCCATGAAACACAACCGCAGTTCCTACACGCAGACCATCAGCACTGGTGAACTGCGAATCTAGCTTAATTGTCGGTTCAAACCAACCTTGTTTATAGGCAGCGCCGACAAGCAAAGCAAAAAACAAAAAGAGGGCTAGCCCAGAGAAGATCGCTAGTGATTTTTTTTCGCTCATACAACTGTTCTCCATAATTCCTGTTGTTCTGCAATGCGCCGCTCTTGAGCGCGCCTCATCTCGACTACCACTGGGAAGTCGGAAGCTAAAAATTCTTCTGCTTTTCCATCAAAAAGTATTCGACCAGCGTCCACATAAAGCCAGCGTGGACAAAAACGCTTGGCCAATGCCCAATCGCCAGTTGAGAGCAGCATGACTCGTTGAGGATCCTTCATCATTGCATCTAAGGCTCCAGAAACGCGTTCCCATTCAACTGGACCTAAGCTATCTGTTGGGTTCTCCAGAACCACGACCCCCGGCTTCGAAAGAAAAACCCGCGCTAAAGCCGAAAGTCGCATTTGCGCCGCATTTAGTTGTGCGGGTCGCGCCTCCAGGATTTGTGAATCAAGCCCCAATTGCGTAGAAACTTCCCTGACAACGCGGGAGGCTCCCTCAATCAAACCTTTATTATGATCGCCATACTTAAATCGAAAAAGAGTTTCCAAACTTTCGCGAATACTTACGTTCGAAAGTAAACCATCTTTTTCGTAACAGGCTCCAATTTTGCGACGGAGTTTACGACTGTAAGGATCTTCCCATTTTGGCGCCTGATAAAAGTTTGCAATTTTTTCGCCAAAAAATTCCATCTCACCCTCGAAAAAGGGCCGTGTGCCTCCCAGCACTCGAATCAACTGGGATCGCCCTCCGAACTGCGCGCCTACAAATGCCAATCGCTCTCCACGACAAATACCAAAACTGATTTTTTCCAAACCCGATTCCGGAAAACGACCGGGCATCGATACATCACGCAAAGACAGTATTTGCTCAGCGGTGCCCATCAAAAGACTCCCGCCCCATTGCGGCCACTCAGCAATGCTAAATAATAGAAAGACGAAATCACAATCTGAAATCCAAAGGCGAAAATAAAGGATCGCACCACCGCGCCAGTCGTCGCTTGGGGAATTTCAAAACTGGTGCCCCTCGTTCGCAGACCGGAATAGCAAGCAAGGGCAAATACGATCATACCCAGACCAAAAGTTTTCATGGTGAAAATTGCGAAATCCAAAGGACTGACCGTCATCAAAAGATCTTGGAAGAATTTTTCAATCGGGATGTTCACAAAGACTCGAGAAAAGATGAATCCTGTTGTTAATGAAATCCAAAGAAAATGAATGGCCAGAAAAAATATTGATAGCGCCCCACCCAAGATACGGGGCACCACAAGATAACTGAGCGGCGATACACCGACACCTTTCAGAGCATCAATTTCTCCATTCGCTTTCATGGCCGCCAATTCACTGGCCACCGCAGAAACCGAACGCGAGACGACAATGAGTACGGTCACCAACGGCCCCAGATCGCGCACAAAGACTCCCACCAATAAAGGCGCAAGCACATCAACTCCGCCCAACTTCTGCAATTGTGTTACGCTTTGGGCAACCGTGGCCAAACCCAGGATTAGGGCAGCCATTGCAATCAAACGGAAGCCTTGCTGTCCGCCAAATCGTACCTGCCGTACGGTCACTTGCCGCACATCCTGACGGCGAAAAGGCTCATCCCGTCGTATCGAAACGACAATGGAATAAAGAAATCGCCAAAAATCCCAAATAAAATCCTTCACAAGGTTATTTTTCGGAATAATCTTGCTAGAGGATTAGAAAGAAATGAAGTGGCTCAAATTTGCCTTGCCGTGGCTCATGACTCTTGGCATTAACTTGCAGCCACTTCCGTCGATCAGTGCTGAATTCAAAGATTTTTTCCCCACTGATTATCCAGCAATTGAAGCCAAAGGTCCCATCTCGAGTTCTGAATATGAAGATGGCGAGCTAAAGGGCGATTTCAAAAAATTGACGCATGAGCTGAAAAACAGCGTCACCTACTTCGCGCGCCGTCGGACTGCCACCTGCGCCGGGGCCCCCTGCAAAATCCAAGCCTTTCCCCTGGCTTTCACTTCACGGCTCTCTGGTTTTTGGGGCGGAGTGCGAGGCAACATCATGGACATCACACGCACAGACCCCTACCGCTCAAAAATTGATGGCATGTTCGTTCGCGCGGATTCCAGCGAATGGTTATCATTCGCCAAAGTCGACGTTCCCAAATTCCCGCTCCTCATTGCCGATACTCGTCTCAAACTTCGCCTCGACTAAGCTTTTTCGACTGAGTTTCAGTACTACGGCAGCGGGAAGGAATGGGAAAAAAATGCCAGCGAAGAGAGCGCACGTTATTCCCTAAGGCAAAAGGACCTTTATTTGTCACTCATTTTCCCTTTTGCAGAACAGCGGGATGGAACGCGGCTTGGAATCTCGACCAGTTACGGACTGGAGTCTTTCGACACGGGCCGATTCCGAGGTCGGGACGACACACTTCTCTACGAGCACGAACCACGCTCCTTTCGAGGAGGTCAACTGCAAAGTTTTTCCGCAGGTATCGTTGTTGATAGTCGTGACCGCGAAATCCTGACCCGTCGAGGTCAGTGGATCGAATTTTCCTATGAAATGGGCATGGAAAGTGGCGGCGATAATTACAACCGCCTCACTCTGATTGATCGTCGCTACGCCTCAAGTCGACGCTGGACTCTGGCCCACCGATTGTCGGGAGATGTCATTTTTGGCCCAGCTCCCTTTTGGAAACTTCGCTCCGTGGGAGGCACGGATCCAATCCTGGATATCAATGGCTCTGGAATTTTGATTGGCGCCGCAAAAGGTCGCTATCACGAACGATATAAGATCATTGAATCCCTCGAGCCACGCTATCGTCTGCGCGCCCTTCGTTTCTTTGGTCAGCTAGGCGAAGGCAGCATCATTCCATTGGGGCTAAACTTGGCCCAGTTTGGTCCACATTTTGCATGGAGTGCCTTCTCGGGAATCAGCATGTGGTGGAACCGAAGTTTGCTCCTCCAGGTCTTCTTTGCCCGCGCGATTGAGCGGAACTCCGTGAACCTACTTTTTGGTCACGAGTTTTAACTTCTACATTGCGGGCTTTGACTCGGCGAGCCGTGGACTTTTGTTTGACTGCCTCATTCCCATGACTAAATCCGAGGCTCACGAGTCTCACAAGATCGTATAGGAAAGGAAAAGTATAATATGGCTGGTATCAATAAGGTAATTCTTGTGGGGAATCTAGGAAAAGATCCCGAAATTCGTCATACACCCCAGGGAAACGCAGTCGCGAATTTGAATCTCGCGACCAGTGAATCTTGGACTGACAAAAGTGGTCAAAAACAAGAGCGCACCGAATGGCATCGCGTGGTTGTTTGGGGAAAACTTGCTGAACTTTGCAGCAAATATCTTCAAAAGGGCCGACAGGTTTATATCGAAGGCAAAATTCAAACACGTGCCTGGGATGATAAAGACGGCAACAAACGCTACACCACTGAAGTCTTGGCTACGACAGTTCAATTTCTGGGCGCCCAAGCGGGTGCAGGTAGCACGCGTGACTTTGGCGGCGGCGGCGAAGATCCCTTCGGCGAAGCCCCTTCGTTTGGCGAAAATCAACAAACAGACGACATTCCGTTCTAGAGATTTGCTGAGCTATCAGAGGATCTGGCGCAAAATTTTTTGCGCCAGACTCACTCCTAACCACTCAATCCCCTAAAAAACTTCAAAACTTTCGGATTCACGGCCAAATCCATTTCAACCTTCTGAATCGCTGATTCCGGAGAAATGATTTGAGCTTTTTTCCACTCGCTTTCAAAAAGAATCTGCGTTGCGCCAATATTAAGAGACGGAAAAGCTCCCTCATCTTTTTCGCCCCATCCGACGATCCAGAGTCGCTGCCACAATTCCCGTAACGCTCGCGAATAATCTCGCTCGAAATCTCTTCCCGTCATTCCACTTATTTTCTTAAGCTCTTTGGTGGACAAAGGAGAGTTTTCCAAAAGGTAGCCAAAAAGTGTCCGGGCGCTTTTACTGAGTTCAGGGAAGGACCACTCTTGAGAAGGCAAGCCCAATGCCGCCAGAAGGACGGGGAAAAAATCCAAATCTATAAAAGTTGCTTTCTCGCGATACCATTTTGAATAAACGACTTTCCCCGATCGTGAGAGCGCCTCTCTAAAAATCCACAAATCCGATACCTTCTGATCACCACCTGAATCCCACTCCCAGCGCATTTCGCTACGCGGATGAAAACAAGCCCATAAATTCGGCGGCTCGCTTTCGTTGCGAACCGGGAAGGCCAAAGCGACGCGGGAACTTCGAATGTAGCTAAGAGCTTTTTGCCGATTTAGTCTGGGCATTATCTCACCTAAAATAATTCTTATTTATATATTTTGATCACAGATCTTAGCAGCTTAAGCACATTTAACAACGGAGCAATATTGTTATATCAATAACAATTATGTCGAAAAACGCTTCACTCATCCTCAATACATTTTTCTGCTTTGGTATTTTATCGCAGAATATTTCCTTCGGCACACTACCTTTTGGAATCAACAATTCAATGTGCCAGCTCCCACTTCGCACAACTACTTTCTCGAATGCAGAGCATTCCAATTCGATTGCATCTCTCCGCAAGAGGGTCTGGGATTTTCTTCAGGAACAAGGGAATGTTGAAAACTCAGCGGCCCCAGAGCTTATCGAAGTCCGCGATGAAAATGAACGCTTCAGCGTGAAAATCAGATTGCGAAAAGCATTTGGTGATCTCAATCGATCCGTGGCGGAAATCACGAAAATCCGTGCGATGCAAAACATTACCCAAGGCTACCGTAGTCCCGACGGATTAGCTCCGCCAGAAGGGACGATACTTCGTAACAGTGAACTATTGCCGCGGTGGCTGGATGGCCATTTTCGCTCCTGCCTCATACTCGGTGACGAAAACGAATTGCGCATTTCAGAGGATAACTTTAGCGGAGGGCACTTCGATATGGCCCAGGCCCGGCCCGTTAGAGCAGCTGGCGAAATCGCATTTTTTCAGGATAGTGAAGGTTTAGTGTTAAAGCTCAATCCAAGAAGCGGAACTTACAATGATCTGAAAAATGCTCCAGCCAGCGAGGAATTCAACAGCTTCGAACCATTGATTCGCATTCTTGATTTGATTTGGGAAAAAGGATTGCGCCCTTATAAGATCGTAATTTCGGATCCTTACAGCCGAGAAGATCTTGCGACTTTCCGACAGGAGCGTGAGTCAAATCCTTGGCTTGGTGGCCACAGGTGAAGATGGGAGACTAAGAAGACTCGGAGGGTTTTCTATGGTCCGTTCATTTCTCATTACTGCATCAGCCGTATTTGCACTTACTATTCATATTGATGCATGGACCCGAAGCGGAGCACCTCCTGTAGGGTCTTCGGCGGCCTCGCGACCCCCGAGTCGAAGCAGTGAAGATCTAGGCCTTCTGCAGGGCCGGTTCGCCAGCGACTATCGACCCCCAGCCGGACTGTCCTTGGAGTCACGCGAAGCTGATATACAGGAGCTGAGAAAAATCCGTCTACGCATTACAGAGCTGGAAGCAGAAAGCTCCGCAAATAATGAAAAAGCCGTGGAATCATTTTCCGGCGCGAACGATGCCGAGCGAGTGAAGAACAAGCAATCCGTACAGAATAAGATTTGGAGTGAACATGCGAAACTTCAAAGCCGCGCTTTGGTATTAGAACAGCGCTATGAAAAAAAACTCAAAGAGGTTACAGATACCATCATCAAGGGTGACCAAGAAATACTGCAAAAGATTTCCGAGCGCATGAAGGAAGGAAACACCACAGTTTCCCAGAACGAAATCGCGGCCGTCATTGGACGCTTTTCAATGTTGGATCTTGAATCCGATGTTCGCAATTTTTTAACGGATACTAAGAACACAAAACGAGATTTAGAGATTCTGGAACTGAAGCTGGATCAAAGCATTCTCGGAAGCTACGTCGCCCTCAAAAATGCTTCACAGCTCAATAGCCAAGGCTTTTGTGCCGCCGTTCAAAAAATGAAAGACCAGGCGGACTGTTCAAAATTTCCTGAGGAAAACATTCCACCACTAGGACCGGATTCTGTAAGAGAAATCATTAAGAATCGCCGTTCAGGTGGCGGGCACTAAGACAAGCTTCGCCAATCTAACGAATGACACTCATCGATTTCCATTTCCCGCCTAAAAAGCGCCAAATGAAAATTGATGCCTGTATGATTACGTAAAGACTCGCGGCGCCCCAAGCCCAGTAAACGGCACCCACATTTTTCGTCATTAGCCATGTCGGAAAAATCATGATGGGCCAAGGAAGGGTCAAAGCAACAAGCGTCACGAAACGCGTGTCACCAGCGCCCTTCAATGCAAATGAAATCACCAAATTTATGCTGTCAAAAGCCGTAAAGAGCGCCACAAACATCAGGAGATAAGGCACCATTACTGAAACCTCGGACCAAAGTGCAGCGTTTTCGGCATTGTGAAACCAACTTAAATAAAACTGTGGAAAGAGCAGAAAGCTAAGCCCCACGGTTATGATATAAATCGCGGCAACTTGAACACCACTCCAGGTGTCCTTCTCCGCCTCATGGGGCCTCTTTTCACCAAGATGCTGGCCGACAAGAACGGTAACC
This sequence comes from uncultured Bacteriovoracaceae bacterium, assembly GCA_964636255.1. Lineage (GTDB taxonomy): Bacteria > Bdellovibrionota > UBA2428 > UBA2428 > UBA2428 > CAXNGS01. Next base: position 17,705 of record CAZWNW010000014.1, read on the forward strand.
GCCTGAGCAATTCCAAGTGCTGGTAGCACCGCGAGCATCATCACGGTCACGACAATGCCGCTGCTGGAAAGTGCGGCATCACCATTGGGCATTCGACCCAGAATCACCAAAAATACCGTAAAGGCCAATCCTTCCAATGCCCACTGCATGCCGCTCGGAATTCCGAATTTCAAAAATCGTCCCAGGAGCTCCCCATCAAAGCGCCAGCCGCCTCGCATGCCGTAACGACCATCATCGCTGCGGTAAACATGATAAATCCCATAAAGCGCCGAGATGAGTGTCGCCAATGCCGTAGCGTATCCGGCCCCAACAATACCCATTGCAGGAAATCCCCACCGGCCAAAGATCAGGAGATAATCTAAAAACGCATTGGCCACCAAGCCAACCGCATTGATTTTCATCACCATCTTAGTGTCCCCCAGTCCGGTGAAAAATCCGCTGGCGGCGGCGACCAAGGCTGTGGGGAGGGCCGAAAAACAGAGCGCCCGGAAATAATCAATTTCCAAAGGAAGCATTTTTTCCGAGTGCCCAATCATTTGAAAAATTGGCCCCGACAAAGGAACAAAAACTAAAAAGAGAAGTCCGCCCACCAAACTCAAGTGAATGGCCTGCCAGACGCTTGGTCCGATGCGACTGAGTTGTTTGGCACCAAAATACTGCGCGACAAATGTGGTGGAATACGCGGAGGTTTGCTGCAGCAAAGCCATGGGAGTCCAGAAAACCCCGCCCACTGCGATCGCGGCACCCAAGGCGTCTGTTGAATACTGACCCAGAAAAATACGGTCAATGGTCAGCTGGAGATTCCAAAAGCTATTGGCCAGAATCAGCGGCCATGCAATCGAAAGTATCCTGCGCCAACCCGAAAGACGATCCGAAGCCATCGCGCTATCCTATCAGGGGCCATCAAATTACTTAATCTGCTCAGGCAGCAAATTCTGCGTTAAACATTTGGGGCTATAACTTTCGAGCCGCTATCGAAAGCATCTAGAGCCTGTAGCTGAAGGTCTCTCAAGTTCCCCATATCTACGTCGCGCTCCTGAAGAAGTGGGTCCCGCAAGCACTCTAAAAAATCCGCATGCTCAGGATGTTCGGAATTCCAGACCGCATGTTTCTGAAATTCGGACTCCGAATATGTATTCCAAGATATGATCTTCGAGAAGTAGCTACTTGCACCCAAGGAGCGCGCTAAGCGAACAAAGTCCGCCATTTCGCGGTAGTTGAGCTGTTGCACGACAAAATCCATGCGAAAGAGCTCGAGATTCGATAGCTGCTTTTTTTGCTCGGATAAAAAGCGAATGTTCTCGATAACCCGCTGCAACTCGCCACCTCGCCGAACGATACGATAAGTCGCCGCTTCTGCCGCATCGACCGAGAAAACTAGCTGACTTATATTTGCGTGAATGCGCTCTAAACGCTGCCACATCGCCGGCGTTAACATTTGCCCATTAGTTGTGATTTCTATTTTTAAATCCGGGTGCCTTCTTCCGTCCAAATTCAGAAGCATTTCACGATATACAGGACTTCCGATTGGATCCCCCGAGCCACAAACCTGCAGCCGTTCAATCGAGGGGAGCAATTCCTTCAGGAGGTATTCCGTTGTTTTCGAAATCTCTTCGTGCTCTGGCCCCTGTTTGAAAAGAACTTTGTGGGTGCGGCAGGAAGGACAGGATAAATTACAAGAGCGATCATTTGCTAGATTGAGAATCTTGGGACCTTCCTCAATCACCGTGCTCTGATTCTGAATATAGCTTTGAAGCGTGGGATCACTCACTTCTGATTTCAGCGGTAAATCCTGAGTTTGAATGCGTGCGCATCTCTCTGGATTACAAAAGCGATAGGATCCATCATGGATGCTTTCCCGAATGGCTTGAGCCTCGGGACTATTCCAAATTTCCCGCAGACCAGAATTTGTAGTCCCCAAGCGCCCGATAGCCTGTGACAACCATGTCGTGCAACAAACATGCACCATATTTTCCGGATGAGGCGTGACCTCAAGACGCCTAAAAGGCACCGCACAGAAACGTTCTTTCAAATCAAACTTTGCCAAGCGTATTCCGTTCCGTCGTCAGCAGATCTTGCAGAAGATCCGGAAACAATTCCGCAAATTTTTGCTTCCGGCGCGAATCCAGCGAGGCATGCCAATTGCGAAATTCCAGGAGCGCCTTTTCGTCCGGTTCACGACCTCGCAACCCACTCGCTATTCTTTCCAGAAAATTTCCGTAGTCTCCCCAGCGGCTACCCTCCATATACAAATAGCTTTCCTGATGTTCAGAAATCGCACGAATAGCTTCATCACAGTAACGCGCATAGTTTGTCGGCAGGATCGCCTGCGCCGAAAGATGCGGTGGATAAGAAACAATATTTTGAATCAAATTAACTGCTGTCTTCGATGCGTCTTCTAGAGATTTGGCCCATCGAACGAGCGCAGGAAGACTAGAGATGCTTAAAGCATTTTGGGCGGCATGGATGGCAAAATCAATTCTCCGCGAGTGTCCGGCATTCAGTGTTTCCCGAATGAAGCCTGTCAAAGCAAGTGCGTTCTCGTGGAAACGCTTCCAATCTAAGCCTTCACGAATGAACTCGGCCCGCTCCCCCACGGCCTCACAAGAAGCGTTGATACTTAAATTAAAATGATTCTTGAGGCGCCCCACTAATTCAAGGAAGCGCCTAAAAGTTTCCGGCCTAGTATTCAAGTTTGATGTGATGCTCAAAAATTGAGGGTGTCCAATGCGATCCTTATTCTTAGAATGGATTTCACAAATGCGATCCAAGGTTTTGAAGAAAATGGGGCTCGCCAGAGGCTCCCCTCCGATAATGCAAAGGCCTTCGAGCTCGAAGAAATGATTTTCATACCACCTCCAAAACAATTCTTGAAACTGCTCGACCTCATCCGCGGAAGGCTTTTCAACTTTTTTTCCGAGCTTTTTTTCCCAAGTCGTCGAATAGCCCGCATTGCAGTAAATGCACGCTAAATCACAAACATTATCGAGCTGGAGCTCTAATGTTTTTGGCTTGGCGATTCTGGCGAGCTTACCAAGAGTTGCCAGGTCATATTCAGTCGCGTGATTTACGCCGCCCTCGCGAAGCTCCAGGAAATCCGCAATATTTTCTCCGGCAGCACGCATGCTGGGAAAATGATCCTTCTCCAACATCCAACAGGGCCCGCAATCTGAATGCTGAACTCCATTCAACATTTCCATTTTCCGTTCCAGTAAATATTCAGAATTCAGGAAGAGGTCCTTGCCCCTTTCCGCTATTTGTCGCGAATCAATTTTTTCATTAAAAGCAACCTGACAACAGGTTCGTATTTGCGCGCGGTCCAACTTTACAACGGGATAGCTCCATCGATAGGAACAGCCGGCCTTCTTCAAGTTCCGTAACAAATCAGCATGAGAAACTTTCCCCTCAGCCATAAAAATCCTCGTTCATGAATACTGCAAGTTCCGGAAAGGTTTTCTGAAAATCTAATGAACGTCGTTCATCGATGGAACGTATGAAAGCGCGAAAATCGCGATAATCCTTTTCCGGAGCTTTTTGCGAGCACATATAATCTGTAAGGCGCTTCACCTGTTCTAACTCTTCTTCGTAAAAACACTCTTCAGGATAGGCCGCCTTGGTGATTACATTCGCCTGAACAAATGTCACCCATTCCTCGCGATACTTTTCTTTAAGATCCTGCGGCAGCATCGTGATCGAGAGTAAGGGCGGCCAACGCAGATAATTGAAAAAGGTGCGCACCCGGAAATTATGGAAAGCCACAGTGTATTTTAAACGCAGTTCACGTAGAAGTTGCAGATAGCCCAAAAAGGAGGGTGCGCTCAGCGCATTGATGGTGGTCATGAAATTTAAACGGACATCCCGAGGTGTATTTTCCAAAAGGTAAATACAATTTTCTAAAAACTCCGGGTAGTTCATGCCATAGCGCACGTACTCCGCCTGGGGTCCTACGGATTCCAAGCTGGTGTAAATCTCGAATGCTTTAATCTTGGGGCGTAGGCTATTTATTTTTTTCCCCAGCCTTTCGATCATTGCTCGCGGGAGACATAAATTTGAATTGATCGAAAAGGAAAGATGACTTTCCGGGGCTTCCTCGATCAAATCCATCAGACGCCATGTGTGCGGCGACATCAATGGCTCGCCCCCTGTTACACGTAGGTACTGCAGTTTTTTGTAAAGAATCGGCCACCACTTCCAAAATGCATCGATGTAGGGGTTAGGATCGCCCTGAGGAATCGGACGGGAACCGATCTGCTCCATGTACTGCAGATCATAAAGCGAGCCCTCGGACAGTGGCACGGGACCAAAGCGTTTCACTTCTTGCTCCCAAGAGGATGAGCTTTCCGGATTGCAATAGAGGCAACGTGCATTGCACTTTGAATCAAAGGCAATTTCTAAATACGACGGCACCGAGTTGCGCCCAACGCCAGAGCGAACCACTTCATCCAAGCGCGGAAAACTCCAACTGTAGGTCGATTTGTAGATGCGATCGGATACGTGTTCCTTGCCGAGATTCTCAATGTTCCAGCAATAGGCGCATTCCTTAGTTTGTATGCCTCGCAACATATCCTGGCGGGCCTGAATTTTTACCCGCGTATTATGAAGGCCGGAGGGATTATCTTTAATGTCTTCCTCTTTAATTTTATGCCGTTCGGGATGGTGACAAGAATGCGTATAGCCGTTGTAGAGCAGTACGGTTGACTGAAGCCATTTGGCTAAGCAAAAGGTCGGCGAGACCTTATTGATTTCGTCGCCACGCTCTTTCACCAAATCGAATGTGTATTCTTTATTCTCTGACATCTTTTCCCAGAAGAGAGCTTAGCACCGCAACTTGAAGATTCAACTCTGGGTCCTGAAGCACGAACCCAGAATCAAGAAGCGATCAGGGACTCGAGATGCTGGATATAGGGAAGCCAACTATCCGGCCATCTCTTACGTAAATGCAAAAGCTCTGGGATGAGTGGGTGTCGCGGTTTAGCTGGGACCTTCAGAAGATTCATTTGGGCTTCTTCAGGAGTCCTGGAGCCCTTCTTCTGATTACAACTCACACAACAACTCACCAAATTTTCCCAAGTCTTCAAGCCTCCGCGCGTCACCGGAACAACATGATCGAGGGTCAGGTCCTTTGGGCTAAATCCCTTAGCGCAGTACTGACATCGGTATTCGTCTCGCATGAAAATGTGGTGCCGTGAAAAACTATAATGGGCACTATGCCGACGGCGCACTCGCACGAAACTTCGTATCCTCACAACTGAGGGCAATGAGAAACTTTCGAAGACACTATGAATATGAACATTTGGGTGACAATCTAAGACTTCAATCTTATCGGCCAGAAGCAAAAGAATAGCTCGCTTCCAATTCACGATCTTGATCGGCTCATAGGACGAATTCAGCACCAGAACCCGAAACTGCATTAGTAGGTCTAATTCCAAAGGCTCCTCCCCCGTTGAAGTTGCCAACTTCTTAATATTGTAGCAAAAAAAGTCCAAGGAACGCCAATCAAGGCTATGACAGTATCAAAATCCAATAAAAACAAGGGTTTAGCGAAGAAAGCCCGCAAAGCAGAGGCGTCAAATCTCCCAGCCACCGGCGCCAAACACCTTCCGGCCACCGGCGGTGACCTCCTCCAAATCTACCTCAGAGAAATCGCAAAAGTGCCCCTACTCTCCCCCGAAAAGGAGCGCGAATTCGCAGAACGATTTTTTGATACAAAAGATCCCGCTCTCTTGAAGCTACTGGTTCAAGCCAATCTCCGTTTTGTCGTAAAAATCGCATTTGAATATGCTCGTTACGGGGCCAAAGTCATGGACCTCGTCCAAGAAGGCAACATGGGCCTCATCAAAGCCGTTCAAGACTTCAATCCCTATAAAGACGTGCGGTTGACGACTTATGCCGTCTGGTGGATCCGAAGTTATATCCAGGATTTTCTTTTGCGAAATTGGTCGCTCGTTCGACTAGGGACAACGGCCGCGCAAAAGAAACTTTTTTACAATCTCAAAAAGGAACAAGAACGCCTGGAACGACTTGGGGTTAAACCGGACGTCAAACAAATCGCCATGAATCTTGGAGTTACGGAAAAGGATGTCGAGACCATGGGTCAACGCCTGTCAGGCCATGACCTCTCGCTCGCCGCTCCGGTCCAACCGGATGCTTCGGGCCGATCCCTGGCCTATGAGGAACGGGTCGCTGACAATGCGCTCCTAGCCGATGAGGACCTGGGCGAACGCGAGCAGGCTACGCTTTTCCAAAAAGCTTTGCAGGAATTTGTGATCGAGCTCGACGATCGAGAGCGAGCCATTTTAGAAAATCGGCTTTTGTCCGAGAACCCTAAGACTCTCAATGAAATTGGCGAAGAGTATGGCGTCACCAAAGAGAGGGCCCGGCAACTCGAAGAGCGAATCAAGCAGAAGTTGAAGGAATTCTTGGCAAGGAAGTATCCCGATATTACGATGGGCTAACTCAAAAGGAAAAAATGGCAAAAGAAAAATCACGCATCGAAGACTCCAAAGTCATCCAAGACCTCGTCTCCCTCTGCAAACGCCGAGGATTTATTTTCCAAAGTTCAGAAATCTACGGGGGTCTGAATAGCTGCTGGGACTACGGACCTCTGGGTGTCGAGCTCAAGCGCAACATCAAAGAAGCGTGGTGGAAGGGAATGACCCTTCGCGATGATGTCGTTGGCATCGATGCATCAATTCTGATGGCTCCCCGGGTCTGGGAGGCCAGCGGTCACGTTGAAAACTTCACCGATCCTTTGGTCGATTGCCGCAATTGCAAGGCGCGATTTCGTGCGGACAAAGCGGAAAAGAAAGACGACGGCAAATTGATTTGTCCGGAATGCGGAAGTTCGAATGTGACCGAGGCCCGGAACTTCAACTTAATGTTCAAGACTTTCATGGGACCCGTCGAAGATTCAGCTTCGGTTGTTTACCTGCGTCCGGAAACCGCCCAAGGAATTTACGTCAACTTCCACAACGTTGCCCAAAGCATGCGAAAGCAAATTCCCTTTGGTATTGCGCAAATCGGCAAAGCATTTCGCAATGAAATCACTCCAGGAAACTTCGTTTTTCGCACCCGTGAATTCGAGCAAATGGAAATGCAATTTTTTGTCGCTCCGGAAGACGACAAAAAATGGTTTGATCACTGGAAAGAAACTCGCTGGAATTGGCACAAATCAATCGGTATTGATGAAAAGAAAATGCGCTTTCATCCCCACGGCCCGGGCGAGCTGGCCCACTACGCCAAGGAAGCTTTCGACATCGAATTCGAATTTCCCTTCGGTTGGAGCGAATTCGAGGGTATCCACAATCGCACCGACTTCGACCTAGGCCGTCACCAAGAGTATTCGAAAAAGAATCTCCAGTATGTTGATTTGCAAAACGGCAATCGACGTTACCTCCCCTACATTATTGAAACATCCACGGGCGTCGAGCGCACATTGCTTGCCGTACTCTGCAATGCCTACTTCGACGATACCGCAAATGAACGGGTAGTTTTAAAACTTCACCCTAGCGTGGCCCCCATAAAAGTCGCGATCTTTCCTCTATCCAAGAAGCCCGAACTCGAGGCCGTCGGCGAGAAAGTTGCTAAAATTTTCCAAGGAAAGATTCCCTATCAGTATGATGATTCGGGGAGCATCGGAAAACGCTACCGCCGCCAAGAAGAAATCGGAACCCCGTACTGCATCACAGTAGATTTTGATTCCCTCAACGACCAAGCAGTCACAGTTCGCCATCGGGACAGCATGGCCCAAGAGCGTGTTCCACTGGAGCGCCTCGAAAGCTATGTTTCTGATGGTTTCAAAAACTGGACCTAAACTCAGCCCTTTATACGGAGGCCAAAGGAAATGAGCGTTCGTTATCTACTCGCAGCGGATCCTTTAGAGCGCTTTCAACCAAAGTTCGACACTAGCCTTCGCATGACCGAGGAACTCCTCAAACGCGGAATCAAAGTTGATTATCTGGATTGGAGTCATGTGCCTGAAGGCCTTAGTCCTAATGAATTTCAGAAATCGATTCCCGTTTGCGAAGTATTAGAAGCTGACGAGACAAAAAAAGATTTTTTTCGTCTCGGCCCTAAGAAATCAACCTCCGCCACTGATTACCAAGTTATCTTGCAACGCGAAGATCCTCCGGTGACGGATATTTTTCGCTATCACTACGGACTGCTCTCAGGACTGACGGCCCTTCAAATCAATCAACCCGAATCCGTATTGAAATACAGCGAACACACCTTACCATTGAAATTTCCGGAATTTTCAATACCAACCGTGATCGCAGATTCCAAAGAGGCAATCCTAGCCGCAGTGCAATCTTTTCCGCCCGAGTCGGTCTTAAAACCGGAAAATCAATGCTCAGGATTTGGAGTGGAGTTTTTTCAGGCAGCGACTTTCACAGAAGAAATTGCCGAGGATTATATCAAGCGATGGGGACTACCCGTGATCGTGCAGCCCTTTCGGAAGGTTATCGAAAGCAGCGGAGATCTTCGCATTCTCACCATCAAGCAAAAAGTCTTGGGCTCCGTGATGCGGGTACCTCGAGCCGGATCACGCCTTGCAAATCTTCATCAGGGAGCGACAAGTGTCGCCTTTGAGCCGACTCCCCGCCAACGAGCCGCAACCCGCGTAATCTCGGAAGCCCTCGCCCGAGAGAAAATTTACTTTGTCGGACTGGATTTTATTGGCGATGAAATCAGCGAAATCAACATCACCAGCCCCTCGGCACTGGTGCAGGTAAATCAAGTCATGGGCATTCGCGCTCAGGTGGCTCTGATCGATGAAATCGAAGCACTTCGGCTGGCGCGATTTGCTTGATGACTCATTCAGGGAGGCGGTCGAAGTTTTTAATTTCCTGAAGATTCGTGTCCCATATCGCTCTACTTGAATCAAACAAATGAGCATCGGGCCGGATGTTTAAATTTGAGTCTAGGCTTCCAGCGGGAACCACAAGAAGCTTGCCAGCCATCTGAAGACTGGGAAGAGCCGAACCACACTCGATACAAAAACTTCTTGAGTGTCGTGTTTGCGGAAGTGTGAAATCTTTCACCTGCGCCCTTCCATTAATCCAAAGAAGCTTTGCAGTTGTGGAGAACAAATTCGCCGCATGGGCTGAGCCAGAGTCCTTTTGACAGTATTTGCAGTGACAAAGATAGAAAGTCTCAAAGTGTCCTTCAATTTTGAATTTAACTTGCCCGCAGAGGCACGACCCGACGTGATTCTCTTCCATTTTTAGCACCCCACTAGCTGCGATTTTATCCGGTTTTGAAACCTTGGTCAGTAATCCAATAAATGACTCAAGCCAGCGGGCAAACTTTTAGCTCTAACGATTGAGAGGTTCCACTCACTGCCGCAGCGGAGAAGCGTTGCGTTATTCCAGCTTCAGCGGGTCAGAACAAGTCATAGAAGTGCTTGGAGAAATGGAGTTGTCGCTTTGACCGATATTCTGCGGTGGCGAAAAAATCCACTTCTGTACTTCCGCAACGAAAGCCGCCGGGCCGCTACTAAACTCTAAGCTATGCTCTCCTGGAAGACTCACGACCTTAAGGGGCGCGGACTGATAACGTGCCTTGAAATCGCGTGCCACGGCATCGGAATCGACCATTGCGTCGTTTTCTGCGGTCACTACCAAGAGAGGAATTGGTAATTTATAAATGTTTTTTTCCATCGAGGTGGTCAGCGATTTTGTGACTTTCAAAAAACCCGCTGTGATTTCTCTTAACGAGAGTCCGTCATTTTGAATCCACTCCAGACCCGGCCCCGACGACACGAACCAGTCATCCTGGAGTGGTGTTGCCACATAGGATTTTTTTGCGCGCATCATGATCGAAAGTTTTTGCAGCGCCGAATATTCCGCATTCTTTCTCATGTGGGTGGAGGGAGCAATCAGAGTCAGGCTTTGGATCGGATTTCGATTTTCTCCGATCATTGAAACTAAATACGGAACCGCGATACGTGCACCAAAACAGTTCGCCATAAGGTGGGTAGCAATTTCAGACGGATTTTGCACTCGTGGATCTTTAGAAATCTCCTGCCTGAGTGTCACCAGAGCATCGTGCAGATCGCCAATAAGATCTTGCGGACTTTCTGCATGTCCCCGCATCGACGAACTCTGTCCCGATCCTCGACGATCATAGGCGAAAACCGCAATCCCTGCCTCGGCCAGTGCATCACCCAGTCCTGAAGCCCTCAACCACTCCGCGTGGCTTTGCATTCCGTGTACGAATAATAAGGTGGCCTTCGGAATGACTGTTTCCGAGTAAAAATAAATTCCATGCTGACGGCTAGCGTCCCTTGATGCCTCATACCAAAGATCACGATTAGCGGCAGTTGCCGAAAGAGACGCCACAAAGAAGATCAAAAGCAACGTGCGAGACGACCTCAGTAAAAGAAAAAACCTTTGCATAAATCTAGAGAGTCTTCGAAAGACCCAGTCCCTTCTCTTCCGCGGCGCCATTTCGGACTATTCCTGCCAGACCAAAACGTAATTCAGGTTGAGCCATATCTCTCTCTAAAAGCAGAGTCCCAAAGGCTCCCTCTTGTGCAGTCAGCAAGGAGCCAGCCGCTCGGGCCAAGACCAGGGCCGCACGTGAAAGCACGGTAGTTTCCCCGACCTGGGCTCCAACGATCACTTGCCAATTCTTCTCGCGAAGTCTTTCAAGTATCTCTAGCGAACGCAATAGTCCGCCCAATTTCGATACGCGCATATTCGCGACCCAGCGTCCGGGGTATTTCGATGCGGCGTTTACATCTTCAATGCGACACAAAGATTCGTCGAGAATGATCGAAAGATTTTCTTTCTGACTGAGTGCGCTCATACTGGCGAAATCATGCGGCGAAAAGGGTTCCTCGATCGCCCAAGGCCGAAGTGGAGCATCTTTTAGGAATCCGTAAATCTCATCTTCGCGCCCAGCCCAGGCATTGTTTCCATCCAACCTCAATCGAAAACTAAGAGGTGAACGTGCGGCATAAGCCGAGGCCAAAAGCCTGACCGGTGGCCACAAGAGTCGGAATTCGGGAGCGCTGTGTTTTTTCAAATCACTAAGCCGCGGATAATCCTCTTTAGCATTGGCTAGCACTTTGAGTTTGAAATCCGAGAAACCGTAACCCAAATATTTTTTTAAGTTTTTCTGAAATTTAGCCGGCAGGTCCGCACTGAGAACAGCGGTGTATTGAAAGCGCGTTTTTCTCTCAGCAATTCCCAACAACCTTTCAAGACTGAGACCCTGCTCCTGTGCCAGCAAGTCCAAGAGCGCCAACTCCAGGGCGCACCAAGCGGATAAATTTTGATCAATTTCCTCTTTTCGAGAAAGCGCAAAGGCCTTCAGATCCTCGAGTGACTTCACATCCTCAATCAAGGTCGCAGAAATCCCCTTGGCCCACTCCAGTGCAGATCCGATCTTCTCTCCTGTCACATAGGAACGGGGACAGCCTTCGCCAAGCCCCGTAAATTCGCCACGCCGAGCCTCTACCCAAAGACTTTCCGTTTCACTGCGCTCAGCAGAGGCATGCTTAAAGGAGTGCTTCATTGGGATCCGCAACGCACTAACGGTAATTGAGGAATTTTTCATACGAAGATCGGCGCCTCGCCTTCTCGATTAGAACTTTCCGGAATATTCTCGCCCACAGCCAGCAGAGCACTGTGACGAGTGCGGGCAAGGATCTCTATATTTTCCGCTTCGGACAGAGCCCCATCCCAACCCACATAGGGTGCGAAGTTGAATTTCAGATCTTTCAGAAACTGGAGCGCCACAATTTTAAATTGACCCTCACGCTGTCCTTGGCCCAGGTAGAATTTCTTGAATTGCTCGAAACTACCTCTCTTTAAAACAACTAAACGGAGTGGCTGAAGACGCCCGCTCTTTCTTTTGGAGGCATATTCGATATTAACTTCACCCAGGATTTCATCCATTCTGCGTTGAAAAACTTTCACCTTTTCAAAGGAAGCGATTCCCTCCGAAGCAAGTGCGGCGTCTTTGATTTTCGGAGACAGCTCGTAATAGAGCGTATAACGCGCCTCTTCGGGGTGACAGACCATAAGGTAAAACTCTGAGTTCACACCCATCTCTGCATCCAGCTGACTCACTGTTTGAATCACCTGGCTCTCATAGAGTTTTTCTCCGGTGATACTGGTGACCCCTTTACCTTTCTGCATGAAGCGAATCATCGGTGCACTTTGGTAGAATCCATCGACCTGGACAATGTCGTTCATGTTGTAGCGGTAGAGACCGTAATTTGTGGTGATGAAAATGTAATAATTCTTCCCATTTTGAAGTTCATCTAGGCCAAGAAAATTTTGATTGCCCTGATCCCACTCATTCTGCTCGACGAATTCGTAGTATCCGTTCCAAAAAGTGGGGACTCCCGCATTGGTGCCCGTCAATACGGGCACACTGCCTCGAAATTCGGAGGAGAGATAACCCAAATCTCGAATCACTGTGCTTTCTGAAAACTGTCCTTTCAACTGATCAAGAAAAATGGAACTCGATCCCCCCATCCATGTGCCCACAGCCTGAAGATTGGGCCAGAGATCGCATATTTTCGGCTTTGGATTTTCTTGCAGAATCCGCCGCAGTTCATCCGCGCGCGCCTTAGAGGGCGCGAGTCTTTCGCCGACTTCCGTCTGCGATCGCGCATCAAGGCGATTGATTTCTCGAAATGTGCCCGCCTCAATGTCATCGATCATACTCTCTAGTGAGAGCGGCAAAAGATTCACAAGTTTCGCAATCGTACTAGGATTTGCCGTCGACAAGTAGCTGATGTTGCGTTCTTGCAAAGCCAGACGAAGGATTGTCAAATATTTCAGATCGTAGTCTTCAACAGCAAAAACAGAGGCCGGAACAACGTAAAGGTTTTTAACAAACCTCGAAAGGCCCTCATACATTTGACCCGATGTAGATCCATAGGGGCGTTTGGAATCCTCCATATAACCTTCGACCGCTGGGCTTACGATTGCGAGAATTTTTCCCGAGAACATCTGCGGAGCAGCCTTTAGAAAGTTATAGAGAAAAAAATTCGTGCTTTGCTTATGTGCCTTCAAGGCTTCTTTGTGGACAGGGATGAATTTTGGTTTGCCGGTGGTTCCACTCGTTACAGCATAGAAAATTGGATTTTCACGCAACAAGACGGGCCTGTTGCTTTTGTCTTGCTCTTCGATATAGGGGCGGAGTTTTTCGTAATCGAGGATCGGAACTCGCTTCCGATAGTCTTCGACGCTATGGACTTCGGAAAATTTGAACTCTCTTCCAAAATCAGTCTCGGCATTCCCGCGAATTACAGACATCAAAAAGTGATGTTGACTCTTTTTCAAATCCCGAAGCTGCTCCCCCAAAGCCCGTTCGACCTTGCGGCCCTTCCATTTAACGATAGCATTTACCAAACGACCTATTTGCGGCATAACGACTCCCCAGGGAAATTGATGCGGGGCATTATATGTGGAGACTTAAGCCAGTCAAGCTGATAGCTCTGCCTCTAACGAATGATGAATTTCTTCCAAATAGCGAGGATTTTTATGCTTACACAATCCCTATCAGTGATGGCAGGTGACCTAGGGAAGTCTGAGACGCCCCTCAGGATCGCAAAATCTAAAAATGGCGGCTGGATTCGCATCGAATCCAGCGATTCTCAGACGGTCATAGGGCTCCCCATGCGGGGTGCTTGGACAAGCTTCCATGAAGTCGCCACGCAGTCGCTATCAGAAGGGTCAATCAAGACTGCCAAATGGAATGATCTCACCTTGCCTCTTCCGACAGAAAAAATTCTGAGCCTAGGCTTAGGGCTCACTTATCCAAGCCATCAAGTTGATGTCGCCAATGCCCAGGTCACCTATTTTGAGAAAAATTCTGCTCCGACACCGTTGACGGATCCTATTCAGTTTCGAGCAAATCTTGATTACGAAGCAGAGATTTCCATTCTTCTTCATCGAAGCGAGCCGCAGCTATTTGGCTTTCTCGCTCACAACGATCTCACCGACCGCGCCATTCAGGTCGCTAGCTACGATCCAAAAAATCCGGCCCCCGGATTTTCCAAAGCGAAAAGTTTTGCGGGCGCCAATCAGCATGGTCTGATCATGGCTATCGGAGGGAATGAGTTGTGGAATCGTTTAAGTCTTAGTTTAGACCGCAATGCTTCCCCGGTTCAAATAGTAAAGAGTCGTGAAAATCTGCTGAATCCCGAATCCATGCATCGCTATCTTTTTCATGAATCAGCCTGGGTCGAAAGCGACGACTGGATACTCATTGGAACAGGCACACCCACTGGAACGATTTTCCGAGCCCCTACATTTTCAGAAAAACTCTTTCTATTTCTGCGCGCGGGTTTTCGCCGAAAAAGGGCTGAAAAACTTTGGCTGGATCAATTCAATTTTCTCCAGGTAGGCGACACCTTAGAGTTTCGGTCCGAGATATTGGGAGAATACAGCGCTCCAGTCGTCAGTGAATAAATGATAATTATTCAAATGCTTCGCGCTTTGACTTGAACAGAAAAAAGATTTTCTCAATCACCGAATTAGTGTCCTCATTCATTGACGGCCCGTTTGAATATCGGCAACTTGATCAACTTTAAGAATTGCATGATCTCAAACTGTTCTTCCGCCGACGCTATATTGAGTTTCAATATTCCAGTATCCGCCTCGAACCCTAGCCATCCCGCTCGCTGAAGAGAACGCAAATAGCTATAGTAGCTGGGCTGTCGAGAAAGCTCAGTGAGCGCTTTGATTTCAGAAAGCGGAAGGGCCACAAGATCATCTCCGTCTTCGCCAACAGGAGACTTTTCTAATTTCTGCCGCCCCTCGATCACCTGATTCAGATAGGAAAGCACATGAAAAAGAATTTCAATCTCTTGGGGACCCAACTGCAGGAACTCCAAATAACGCGAATCCTGCACGATTGTTTCAAGCATCGAAGTAATTCTTTCGCGTGAAATGCTCAGGCGCTCTGGAGAACTTTTTGTGAACAGTTGAAGGGCTTCCAAAAGCGCAGCCAGTTCCAGAAAGCTCTTTCCGAAAATTTTATCCAAGCCGTGTCTAAGCTTTTCTAAACTGAACGTGCCGTCGGAATCCTTATCAGCCGATTCCATGACGACAATCAGCGCGGATAAAAATCGCTGAATTTCGGCAATAACGTATTCTCGAGAATAAAGTGCTTTTCGATGAATCTTTGCTACTTCCATAGCGGTTTCCAACGCTAGGATTTTGTCCGTAAACTGACGAACTCGTGAGATCAGATGTTTCAAAACAAAGGAGAGGAAACGCACATCCTGTGAAGTTGACTCAGTAAGAGGGGACTCGAAGCGAACCTTTATCAATTCCAAGGCGCTCAAGGCCTCGACCGTGGCCGATCGTGGACCGCCCATTAAAAGGCTATGATCCCCGATCACATCACCTTTAGTAAAATAGGCGACCGTTAAGAGCTTGCCTTTTACAATGCGCGTCGCCCGTGCCGTGCCCGAAACCACTATATAAACATCATAGGAGGCTTCTCCTTCACGAATGAAAAGACTTCCGGACTCCAAAACGACTTTTTCGTACATAGGGCGATTTGCGCAAACCTCGCAGCCCCACTATAATAAACAAATAACAATTATACTAGCAACATTAAAAAAGGGACCGATCTCACGTCAAAAGTCCATCGTCAGACCCTGACCTAATAGCGTCTTAAAACTTTCTTCTGAAAAAAGCTCTCGCACGAGTGTCGGTAACGCGCCATACGTTCTTTTAGATTTTCATCGGCGCCCCGGCGCACTTGCTCCTGGTCCTTCTGAAAATTCCACCCAATGTGCCACTGCAGCTCACTGGCGGAGACATCTTTTCGCAGCGTTTCCATTCTCTCTCCGGTAATATAACCCTTCCTCAAGAGATCCCGAACAATCGCAAGTACGAGGTTCCAGTTATCACGCAGACTCTTACGCGCTAAATTCTCAGCATCACGGAACATGCGATCAACGGCACGGTAAACGCGACGCTTTTGAACTGGGGAAAGGCTCGCAAATTCAATCTTGCCGCTGTTGTCCAGAACCGCGCTTTCCAAACCATCTATAAGACCCAATTCCAAAACATAGCGCGTGGTGAGGGTTCGCATTTGCAAGAGATCATTGCCCCAACCGGCATCGCGCGGATAACCCGCAAGGCTTTGGGCTAACTGACCCGCCATTGCGCGGGCAATCCGGTGAACGAAAGTCGCGCGAGTCGCGCTCTTGCCCATGTTCCGTAAATCTTCTTCATATCGAGCATAACCCAGGTAGCGAAGACCGCTGGCAAACTCACCACCGATGATGGTGATCGCGGCCGTTCGCTGACCTGTTTGTTCAGGATCGTTCACAACAGCATGCCCCGCTTCGTGAAATGCCGTCACCGACGCATCTTTTACGTGGTAGCGGAACTCCCTTCTCGCATACTCCGTGAGATCTTCTGTGAACGTTTCTAAGACATCATCTCCCCTCGAGACAGAAATCTCTGACGTCACTTTTCGCGGCCCATCCTTATCCATTGAATAGGCGCGCGTCCGAACCATGGTGTCTTTCATCTTCAGGCTGAAAGTCAGGCCATCCAGGTCCCCGACTTTACGTTTCGTTTCAATGGCCGTTGCGGCCAGTTGCCCCCTGAGACGGATATCGATCAAGTCCCGAAGACTTCGGGCACCCTTATGATTCACAAAAAAACTAAAAGCCGTCTGAGCAGCAAAATCTTCATCGACATGAATTTTCAAACCTTGGGTTTCAAAGCGCTCGATGACCGGTTTTAAAAATTTATTCACGACCCGAGTCATCACCTCTTGAGTCGAAGGCTTCATCAAAATCAGATCCGCCATACGCCCCAGGAAAGCCTCAGGAATTCCGGCTTCGATTAGAATTTTATGAAGCTTCTCTCGGCTTCGATATTCTTTCCACGTCGCCAGCCGCGTGTCGTCTGCCGTATCGCCTTGGAAGAGAGTTTCTCCATCGTTTCCAGTCCAGAGAAAAGTAAACTTCGCGAGCGGATAGGTTTTCCCGGTGACCGGAGAGGTCCAAACACCCTCTTCCAACATTTCATAAAACTTTTTCAGAAGCGCATTTTTCTGTCGCGGATCGTTTCCACCCATGTTGGAAAACTCATCCATAACAATAACGCCCCCATCGGGACTTCCGATCAAGGCTTGCTCGAAAAGGCCCATATCGTATCCGGGAGCGCCCAATATTTTCACCAGATCAATTTCGTGATTCACGCCGCTGAAACTCACAACGGAGGCTCGTTCCTTCGCTCCATAGAGCACCTGGGCCAAAGCTTTCCCGATTTCTGTTTTTCCACTTCCTGTCGTTCCCACCATCAAAATAGAAAGGGGCCGCTTGGCACTTCCGGCGTCCGATCGATGCGCAATGACGGCACTGGCAACACTCTTTAATGTGTCTTCCTGACCGAAAACTTCGCTTTCAAGATCGTTACGAAGGCGTTCCACCAAAGCTAAAAATCGGGGATCATTTAAGGGATCTCGAATTTCAGAATTGGGAAGAGTTGGCACCTGCTCAGAACGCAGGTTCATTTCTTGACCGCCTCGACGGACCGAAAGCCGTGCACCTGTTTTTTCATCAATGATACTGATCTCCACAGATTTGCCGCCTCCGGACGTTTGAATCTGATAGAGAATTTCATTTTTGATTTGTGTCAGCAGTGCCTCGAACTCGCGCTCGATGGGCCGAATACCAATGGATTTATAGTCACGGGAATCAATGAGGTGGGTCATAAAGCTTTCGCTGATCAAAAGCTTTAGGTCGTCATTGCGTTCGGCCAGCGACTGGAATTTCCGCGCCGTTTTCTTGAGAATCGAGATGGCGTCATCGCGGGTCATAGGCGCACCCGGAGTATAAATATCTACCCGCTGCAAAATCTCGATCGGCATCTGCTTGCTATCGTTAGCCCCGGTCTTTGATAAAAAGAATTTTTTCAATTCTTCCGAATCAAGTTGCGCCAACCGCGCCTGAATCTCCGTATTGCTCCAGTTTGCGATCGAAGGCGGAAACATCACTCGAGCGCCCCGATTACTAGTGAAGAGGACTAAGTGATTTCGTGCGAAACGCGTTTTTCCATCGCCACAAACGACTTTCCCAGAATCAAGGAACTCCATCATCTGTGTAAAAAAATCGGGGTGCGCCTTTTCGGCTTCATCAACGATCAGAATGCCCCCGAACTTTCCGCGGCCCGGATCGTCCAGCCAATCACAGACGACTCCCTTCGTTTGATTTGAGCTGATGTAACCATTGGCGGCGCCGAAATAACTCCACAACTGTTCCTTTTCTTGGATGGCATTTCCTTTGATTTCCAAGACTGCGGCGGAATTTCCGAATGCAAGTCCGGCTAGTTTTGCCGCCAAGAGACTTTTTCCCACTCCTGTGGGACCCATGATCATGCCCGACCGAACAGGTCTGGCTGGATCTTGAAAAAGAGATACAAAAAGATCAACCACATCAGAAACCATCCGAGGCTGCCCGATCACTTCCTGATAAAGAGCGTCTTTGAGGTCCTGCTTATATTTTTGCAAAGCAACGGCATCGGACGGATCTACTGGAACTCCCAATCGCTTTCCGATGAACTCCGAAACGGATCGCCGGCTAACGGTCATCTTGCCGTCCTCTTTGCGCGTTTCCGCAATCGCCACGTCCTGCAAAACTTTGATTGCGGCATGGAGTCGGGGATCGTCCGGGAAAATTCGCTGCGCGTTCTTCACCGCCAGTTCCAAGCTTGCCGGATCAATTTTCACGCCATAGCGCTCCGAATAAACCGGAAGCCACTGATCATTCAAAATTTTAACCAGATCGGCCTCGTTCAATTCCGGAGCATTGATGATCTCGTACTTGCCGGGCATCTCATTCTTCAGATATTCCTCGACCATTTCGGAAAATACTGGGCTGCGCATGGTGAAAACCGTGGGCACGTACCCGTAACTATTTTCAGTTCCAAAATCGTCTTTTTTAACAACTTCTAATTCGTTCGAAATGATGACGGCTTGTTGAACGGCATCGACGTCCAGCTGAGGTCCCATCATCGTTTGCTTGACGAGTAATTCGTCATAATCGCGCACCACCAATACAATGCGGCGACGATATTTGTGCTGAACTTTTAACGCCAAATTCTGTAGTCGCCCGAAGCTCATGTTCAAGGCCTGCATGGTCTCTGTCGAGATCTCCAGAACTTCGGCGCCTTCAAAAAGCTCTTGGTGAATAGTGCTCTTGGGAATCTTTCCGTCGAAAATTATTTGCGCCAACCGATAGGCGACTTTATTACGGCCGACGCCGACCCCACCAATCAGGAGCGGCAATCGATCTTTTCTGCGGGCCATAACATCCAAGAGTCGTTGAGCGATTTCGTCTCGCGAATAAATCTCGATGTCAGTTTCTTCTTTGCGACGATGACGAATCTCGTCGTTGTAATAGAGACTCACAACAGAATGAAATTCCGCCATTTCACTGCTGGGGGGTTCTTGATTGAGCAAATCGAAGAGCGAAGCCTCTCGATTCGAGGTCATTGAAAAAAGGGATCTGATGCTACCGCTACGAGCCGTGGCCTCTTTTGTAGCTTGGTTCAATTGACTCTCAATTTTTTTCAAGAGTGGCCGATCATGTGCACGAGCAGGATCTTCCATCAGGTCCGCAAGGCGTGCCTTGAAGTTATGGAGATATTTCAAGTCCCCTTCGTGGGCGAAGTTCTGAAAAATCAAAAGACCCTTTTTGACCAATTCAAAATTGCTAAAATCTGTCCGCAATTCATCAAGCAAAATTTTGCTGACGAAGTCCAAGACCTCAGTTGAAGGATTGTCATGCATGAACTCAAAGACGCGCAACATCTGTGCATCAGTGACCTTCATCATTTTCAGTCGTTCCAGCAACAGTAGCATCTCGCCTGCGGATGGTTCCTGCATGTTGATTCCGTCAGATGCGGCAATCTCAGCGTAGTCAGGATCCTGATCTTTAGGATCCATTTGAGGGGGATCGGAGTCTCTCTGATCGCTCGAATCATCAGGCCTTGGCCAACTACTTACGATTGGACGATCGTTGGCCTGAACATTGCGCGGCGCGATCAATGCAGCACAAAAAACTGACTGCACAAGTAGAGTGACACACCACGCTGGACGCGGCACAATAGAAATTGCTGAATTAACCAATTGCTGAAAATCACCGAACATTTTTCTCTTCCCCTTATTCGCGAGCGAACAATTGACGCACGGTATAGCGGGCAGGCTCGCCGCAGCAAATCCTTTCAGATTATGTAAAGCGTTATTAAGCAGCGTTTTTTTGACGCGGAGCACACAAGACTTCGCATGTCGATGTCATTTTCTTCGGCATCGGGCGCCTCGATCCATGACATCAATCGTCTCCGCGCCCCTGCTGAAAGTTTGATTCACGGGTCGAGCCGACCTAGACCGGGCCTATGGCAGTGAGTCCTCGAAAATACCTTTATTTCTTTGGGCACGATCAAAACGGCAAATCGATCACCGAGGGCAAGGCCGAAATGAAAGAACTTCTCGGTGGAAAAGGCGCCAACCTTGCAGAAATGGCCCACCTAGGTCTGCCTGTCCCTCCCGGATTTACATTGTCGACTGAACTTTGTACGGATTTTTACGCTCAAGGACGAAGTGTTTTTGAATCCGTCATGGTCGATGCTCGTCGAGGAATCAAAAGGCTCGAAGATATTCGTGCACAGAAATTCGGCGACAAAGAACTTCCTCTGCTTGTAAGCGTCCGATCAGGGGCGCGCGCCAGCATGCCAGGCATGATGGACACGATCTTAAACTTGGGACTCAATGACGAAAGTGTCGAAGGTCTAGCGAAAGCCTCTGAAAATCCCCGTTTTGCCTACGATTGCTACCGCCGTTTTATCCAAATGTACGCGGACGTTGTACTAAACGTACACGGCTCGCATTTCGAAGCCATCTTAGAAGATTTGAAGCTTCGAAAACGTGTGAAAAATGATTTCGACCTTAGCGAGGAACACCTTAGGGATCTTGTAAAAAGTTTCAAACGAAAAATTCTAGAAGATTCCGCTCATCCTTTTCCTCAAGATCCCTTCGAGCAACTTCAAGGCGCAATTGAGGCAGTTTTGTTGTCATGGAATGGCGATCGCGCCCTTCACTATCGCCGCATGGAACGCATTCCGGACAATTGGGGAACCGCCGTGAATGTGCAGTGTATGGTTTTTGGGAATATGGGAGAGACCTCTGGTACAGGAGTTGCTTTCACCCGAAATCCTTCAACCGGTGAACGTCGGCTTTTCGGGGAATATCTCACGAACGCACAAGGCGAAGATGTCGTTTCAGGAATTCGCACTCCCCACGCGCTTTCGCAATTGGAAGACAAGAGTGGAGAATCACTCGAAGTAAAAATGCCCCAGGTCTACAAGGAATTTGTCTCTTTCCAAGACAAGCTTGAGAAGCATTACAAAGACATGCAAGACATCGAATTTACGATTCAGCAAGGAAAACTTTTCATGCTGCAAACACGCACAGGAAAACGTACGGCACAGGCTGCCGTCCGCATCGCAGTCGAAATGGTTAGTGAAAAACTCATCGACAAAAAGACTGCCATCAAGCGAGTGAATCCCTATAGCCTGGATCAACTACTTCATCCCCAACTTGATCCGTCTCGAAAGGGCAGTCATATAGCCCGCGGTTTACCAGCTAGTCCTGGGGCCGTGTCCGGACGCATTGCGCTCTCCTCACAAAAAGCTCTGGAAGAAAAAGATGCGGGCCGAAAAGCGATTCTCGTCCGCCATGAAACCTCACCGGAAGACATCCAAGGCATGGATGCGGCCCAAGGAATCCTAACAGCTTTGGGTGGCATGACCTCGCATGCTGCGGTTGTGGCTCGAGGCATGGGCAAGAGTTGTATTGTGGGCTGCTCAGACTTGCATATTTCCTACCGCGAAAAACGTGTGTCCTTTAGCACCAACAGCGGAGACGAGATCATCCTGATGGAAGGCGACGAAATCACATTGGATGCCAACACCGGCGAGATCTACGTCGGAATTATTCCGACGATCAGCTCAACTTTAGACAAAAATTTTGAGACACTGATGGTCTGGGCCGACGAATATCGCCACCTCCGAGTGCGGGCCAATGCCGACACCCCCCACGATGCGCGCACGGCACGACAATTTGGCGCTGAGGGCATTGGACTTTGTCGCACGGAACACATGTTTTTTGAAGCCGATCGCATCGATGCAGTTCGGGCAATGATTTTGGCCGATACCCGCGAAGAACGTGCCGCAGCTTTGGATAGCATCCTCCCGATGCAACGTGGAGATTTTGTGGCCATCTTTCGCGAAATGCGAGGACTTCCTGTGACAATTCGTCTTTTGGATCCGCCACTCCACGAATTTCTTCCAAAGACCGAAACTGAAATTGAAGCCTTGGCAGAAAAGCTCTCCACCACTGCTGACCGTCTGAGCGCCAAAGCGCGAAGTCTGCATGAATTCAATCCGATGCTGGGCCACCGCGGCTGTAGGCTCGGAATTTCCTTCCCCGAAATTTACGAAATGCAGGTTCGCGCCATTGCCGAAGCCGTGAAGGAAGCCGCTCGCACCAACAAAGAAGCGGTCGAAGCTGAAATCATGATTCCTCTAGTGATGGAACCGATCGAGCTAGCAAAACTCCGAGAACTCACTGAAAAAACTGTGAGGAAAGTCCTGGGCGAAAGTCCGGAACTTCTGGAAAAAATTAAAGTCGGAACGATGATTGAAATTCCCCGCGCAGCACTGCTTGCAGCGGAAGTGGCCAAGCACGCAGACTTCTTTTCCTTCGGCACCAACGACCTCACACAAATGACTCTGGGTATTTCCCGCGACGATTCCAATCGTTTTCTTCCGGAATACGTTGATCTTGGGATCCTGAAAGATGATCCTTTTGTTTCCGTGGACCAAGAGGGCGTTGGAAAACTCGTTGAATGGGGCGTCAAAGGTGGGCGTTCAGTAAAAGCAGATCTCAAGACCGGAGTTTGTGGTGAACACGGCGGAGACCCTCGATCCATTGAATTTTTCCACCGAGCCGGCCTGGACTACGTATCTTGCTCCCCCTACCGGGTTCCGACTGCCCGCCTAGCAGCAGCGCAGGCTCAACTGAAAAACGAAAATTAAAGTCCCTTGCCATCTCTGAGTGCCTAAAGCTAGGGATGCGTCTAAACCTTTGAAAATAGATGCAATTCTTCGGTGTCAAGATATTGCCAAGGGACCTGCCTTCATTTAAAAATTCTCTTTTGGGGACTGCGCGCATTTGCTAGGTGGAATGAGGGGTAAATTGTGAAAATTCTTCGTTTGGAACTCTTTGGTTTTAAGTCCTTCAAAGACAAAACCATTATCTCATTTGAACAACCGATCACGGCCATCGTGGGAAGTAACGGTTGCGGAAAATCCAATGTCATCGATGCCCTTTATTGGGTGATGGGCGACATGTCGGCAAAACATTTACGCGGTCAAACGATGACCGACGTTATTTTCTCAGGCTCACGCGATTCCGCGCCACTGGATTTGGCCGAAGTAACCCTAGTTCTGCAGCGAGACCCGGAAAAGGACCCCGAATTGCCCCCGCAGTTTCAGGTTTCTAACGAAATCCAAATCACGCGACGCTATTACCGCAATGGCGAATCCGAATACCTCATTAATAAAATCATCTGCCGCCTGCGCGATATTCAGGAATTTTTCATGGATACCGGGGTGGGTGTAAAAGCCTATTCCATTATCGAACAGGGCGCGATTTCCCGCCTAGTCACCCAAAAACCGGAAGAGCGCCGCTCTGTCATCGAAGAAGTAGCTGGCATCATGAAGTTCAAGGCCCGCAAGGCAGAAACCGAGCGGAAGATCGAAAATAGCAAAACAAATCTTGCGCGCATCGACGACATCCTGAAAGACCTTCGCCGCAATCTGACAAATCTTAAAGCCCAGTCCACAAAAGCCGAAAAATACAAAAGTTACTCCGAAGAACTGAAAACTCTCGAGATTCGATTGGCCAGTCGTAATTGGATCAGCCGTAACTCCCAAAAAACTGAGGCAGAAAAGCAACTCCACGACTTGAAAGTGGGAATGGAAGAAGCTGAACGCTCGCTACTCTCGGCACGTGAAGAACTGGAAAACGCGAATAGCCAACTTCATGCGACAGAAGATGAACTCTCCACCAGCCGTCAGAATACACGTCGCATTGAACTTCAGATAAAGGACATTGAAAGCCAAGTTCAATCACTCAACGTTCGACGCGAAGCTCTTCTTGAGCAATCAGAATCAAATCAACAGGGCATTCTTGACGCCGAAATGCGTAGCACGGAAGTAGATTCTGAAATTGCCCGACTGACGGAAGAACTTGATCAGCTGAACATGAAAAATGCCGATTGCTTTTCCAAGTTGGAAGAAACCCAAATTCAAAGTGAAAGTCTCTCGGACGCTGTTGAGACCCAGCGTGAAGTGGTCAATGAATTACGTCGCCAACTTCACGCAATAGAGCTTGAGGACACTCGATTAACTCAGGAAATCCAGAGTCTTCAAAAAAATCTGGCGCAGGTCCAAAACAAACGATCAAATCTCAGTTCAAATATAGATACCATTAAGGCCGAGATTGAAGACAAAGTCGGATCCCGCCAGACTACCTTGGGCGCACTAGAAGCCGCATTTTCTAATCGTAGTGATTTAGAAAGCGCGAAAGCCGACGTTGATCGTCGCATCTTGCAACTCGAGACCGAGCGTCATGAACTTCAGGCTCTTCGTGACGAAGCCCGAGAAGAAGAAACCTTGGTCCGAGTGAAAAAAGAACAGCTCGAAGCCCTCGATCAAAACATGGAAGGTGTGGAGGCGAGTTCTAAAACTCTGGCACTTCATTTGCGCTCCCAAGGCGTCGAGGAAACTTTGCTTGCAGACGCAGTCAAAGCTACACCTCTCTTTGAAAAGGCTTTGGAAGCGGTCTTGGGCAGAGACCTACAACGGGTCGTGGCCAACAGTTTCGTGCAAATCGAAGAACTACGAGATGTACTCCGAAATTCAAATTCTTCAGAGGCCAAATCGGCTCGCTCGCAGTATTGGATTCCGGGGCTAACTGTACTCCAGGACCGCGCCCATGCAGTTTCTCCCGCTGATACCTATTATCTGCGCGCCGATCAGGCCGCAGAAACTTCAATGGAGAGTGGTTCTTTAGATTTCGGCCCCGAGTCTCCCGGACCCGACGGAATGATTCTGCATCAGGAAACCCAGATCACTCCCGCACGCGTCCAAAGCGTTCGCGAATACCTCAGTCAACATCCTCAGGTTCTTGGTTCCTTGAATGAAATCCTTGTTAGTGAAATGCCTGAAGTTAAAGGTGCCCCGTGGATTCACCTCTTGCGCGATTTTTGGGTCGTGCGGTCGCGTGATGCCTTTGCAGATCTCATCGAAGCCCTTGATGCGTGTCCGGTTTCTTTCGTGACGCTTGATGGAGATCTTCTTTTAAAAGAAGGCTAT
The DNA here is from genome assembly GCA_964636255.1 of uncultured Bacteriovoracaceae bacterium. Taxonomy (GTDB): domain Bacteria; phylum Bdellovibrionota; class UBA2428; order UBA2428; family UBA2428; genus CAXNGS01. The sequence goes on from CAZWNW010000014.1 coordinate 43,135, forward strand.
CTGGATCTTGCCCCTCTCGAAAACACTCAGGCCGGCGAAAATGCCAGCTTGGTTGCCCGAAAGCGCGAAATCAAGGAACTACGCAGTCAGTTAACAACAGCGAAAGAAAAGCTCCGTGTTGCGCAGGAAAATCTCGACCTTTGCATGGGACGCTATCAGGAAGCAAAAAACGAATTCCGCGAGTTGACCGCTCGATTGGCGGCGCTCAATCCAGATGTCGAGCGCCTCTCTCACCTCCTCCGTCAAGATGAAGCCACTTTGGCCCGACTGAACGAAAAGCAAATACTTCTCGAGCAGGATTTGAAGTCCTCGGAAAGTCAGATTCAACAAAATACCGCGCAAATTGACGAGCTCTTAGCGAAAGTCGATGAATCGAAATCGAAACGCGAGGCCGCCGAAGTTCTCTTCCAAGAAGCCGAAGACGCCTTGAAACTTTCACTTCAGTGTTACCAAGATCATGAAAAACTATTAGCTGAAATCGGAAGCGAAAATCAGAAAATCGAGAAGGACCTAATCTCCACTCAGGGCAAAAAAGCCACTTTTGAACAGGAAAAAAAGAGCGCGCAGGACCGTGTCGTTCAACTTCAGGCCCGAATTTCTGAGCTTTCGGCCAGCGTGGCACAAACTACGACCGATATTGAAGGCGCATTGGAGAATTTGAATGCAGAATCCGTTGTTTTAGAGGGAGCTCGGCAAGTTGAAGAAACTTTGAATCTTCAACTTCAACAAGACCGCCTACAAGTCCGAGATCTTCAGGCGCGTGTGGACTCCGAGGCAAACAAGGTCCATCGATCGAGTGATTTGATGAAGGATCTGCAACAGCAGATTGCCGTCAACGAAGTAGAAATTCGCAATATCCTGCAACGTGTTCACGAGCAGTACCAACTAATGCTTGATAACTTGAGTGCGGAACAACTCAACGAAATCACCACCGCTGATGACATCGAAGAACTTGCTGATCCCACAACAGCGCAGAGCCGGGTCGATCAATTGCGGAAAAAAATTGAAAACCTTGGCAAGATCAACATGGTCGCTGTTGAGGAATTTGACGAACAAAGTAAACGTTACGAATATCTTTTCATTCAACGCCAGGATGTCTTTGATGGCATTCAGCAGTTGATTGCTGCAGTTGAACGTATTGATCGAGAGTCTCGCGAACGTTTCGCCGAAGCCTTCATAGCCGTTAACAATAGTTTCCAGAAAACCTTCCCAGTCCTCTTTGGGGGAGGCAATGCCGAGCTTCGGCTCACCGACCCCGATAATTTATTGGAATCCGGCGTGGAAATCGTCGCGCAACCTCCAGGGAAGAAGCTTCAATCGGTTACCTTGCTGTCCGGCGGAGAAAAGGCCTTGACGGCCGTCAGCCTAATTTTTGGCATCTTCAGCATCAAACCCTCGCCGTTTTGCGTATTGGACGAAGTCGACGCCCCGCTTGACGATGCAAACGTTGGCCGTTTCAACATGCAAATACGCAACATGGCTGAAACTTCACAGATCATTATGATCACCCACCATAAGCAGACCATGGAACACGCCGATGCACTTTTCGGGGTAACCATGGAACAGCCTGGGATCTCCAAAGTAGCTAGCGTGAAGTTAGGTGAACTAAAGCGCATCTGATTTGGGGCTTTGGCTGTAGCAAGCTCGGCCTAGTTGCGACGCGACGCCACTAAGTTTTTTTTGTCGCCGAAGATCGTCAGCTGTCGACTGTCGAAATATTCGCTAGATTAGCCGCATGCAAAAACACAACTTACGAAGCTTCTTCGCAATTTTTTCTCTGACAGTAGTCGGCACTGCCCAAGCCTCTTTTATAACTATCCCGGATAGTGGAGTCACAAACACCCTGGCTTGTAACGGAACAGGCGCTGATGCAGCTTGTACCTCAGCGCTAGCTAGCGCTGTTGATGAAGCATTGGGACAGTTTGAGAATCAATTGAATGCCTCAGCTGGAACCGGAACTCTCAGTCTGGATTCCTATTTTGGCGGACTTGGAAACTCCACGGTATTGGCAGGTTCAGGATTGGGTGCAGCTTATTACAACAACTTTGACTACTTTTTAGTTGGTGGAGGAATGGGTGTTGGTGGTGCTCTAACTGACGGAACAAGCATTTTTGATCTCGCCAAATCCACAGGCAGCGGTGATTCGCTCCAAAGTAAAATCGCGGGGTTTGGTGCTGGCGCCTCGATAACCTTGGGTGCCCGAGCTGGTTTGATTTTCAAAAGTCCCATCTTGTGGGGACTTGTCGACCCATCCCGCCTAAAAGGCTACGTGGGATTCTTCTTTTTCCCTGTAAGTTTTGACACCATCAAGGCAAACATTTCCTCTTTTTCAGCCATTGGCCAATATCAACTGATTCAACCGATCAGCATGGGATTGGGTGCTCTGAAGTGGAATGGTGTGAACGTTTCTTCGGGACTTCGATATGCAAGAATGTCCATTGATGCCACTTATTCCCAAACACCAACTCAAACAGAAAGCCTTGACCTTGGTTCAGGCGTATCGTTGCCAATTACTTTCAGCGCCCCGGTTGAAGTTGCGCTCGATGTGAAGTCATCCTCTGTGACCATACCATTCGAAGCTTCGACCTCTGTTCGTCTGGGTTACGTAATTTCTTTGATGATGGGAACAGCTTTCGACCTCAATATGGGCTCAACGAGCGGCGGGGTCACGGCAAGCGATGAAACAATCGATATAACTCCTGGTGATCTTTCAGGAGCACCCGGTGGAAGCGTAACAGGCGCTGCAACTGCGGGATATGAAGTTAACGCAGATTTTGCTAGCGGATCAGGCCGCCCCACATTCCTGAACTGGCGCGCATTCGGGGGTTTTCAATTTGAATTTGGCGTAGGTGGACTTTTTGTAACAGTTCAAAAGGCAATCCTGAAGCCACAATACGGCGTGAATCTCGGCCTAAATTTGTTCTACTAAGAGTGTGAAGAATGAAGTGTCCAGCTAGGCTGTACACTTCATCATAAAAAAATTTTTACAAAATGCGCGTCTGTACCTGGCTGGTGTAATAAATCGAGAATATGCCGGCCGGACGATGATTGCCGGAGCGTTTCCATCCACCAAAGGGCAGACGACTGCTAGCGCCCGTTGTAGGTCGATTATAGTAAACCAGACCAGCTTCGATGCGGTCGGCAACTTCTGAAAACTCTGCTTCGTTACCACCAAAGAAAGAAAAAGCGAGCCCATAATTTGTGCAGTTAACTGCTTCGATAGCCTCATCCAAGCCAGAAACTGGGCAGAAGAAAACATCGGGACCAAAAATTTCGTGAGATTGATAGTTAGATTTCTTCGACCAACTTTTGACCAAGGCAATTGAAGGCGTGATGTAGTGGCCTTGCGGCAATGGCCGCTTCGACATACGGGCTTTTCCATCCAAGGCCTTTGGTCTCATGATAATTTCGGCACCCTCGCTCTGCGCGATGTCCGAATAGCGCAAATATTTATCTTTCGCGGCCTGAGATATGATCGGCCCCATAAAAGGTTTTGGATTTTCTTCGAAGGGATGCGAGATCATCAGGGATTTTGCTTTTTCGTGAAAGCGCGAAAGTACTTCCTCTAATAATTTAGGATGAATATAAATCCGTGAAAGTGCCGTACAACGTTGTCCGGTCGTTAAAAAAGACGACTGAATCAAATCCGAGGCAACTTTTTCCGGATCTGCACCCTCCCAAACAATCGCGGCGTTTTTTCCGCCCATTTCAAGTGCAACGATTTTCTCAGGCTGATCTGCTAGCTCTTTTTGAATCTTGGCGCCAATCTCATAACTCGTCGTCGCTAATACTCCCTGGATACCCTTCGAGCGGATTAATCGCTGTGCAACCTCACCAGGCCCCTGAATCAGCTGGATCACGCCCGTGGGAAATCCCACTGCTTCGAAGCACTCGATATAAGCCTGAGCGCTGAAAGGAGCTTTTTCCGAAGGTTTCAGAATACAAGTATTCCCCATCAAGAGGGCCGGAATGATGTGACCATTAGATAAATGCATGGGAAAATTAAACGGACCTATGACGAGCAGAGTCCCCTTGGGTCGAAATACAATCTGACCACGAGAGCCATTTCCAAGGTCAAGCTCGTCGCCTTTCACCAATTTCAGGCCATCTTCGACAGTTAGCTTAATTTTATTTGCAAGTGCTCCGGCTTCGACACGGCATTCGTCCACTGGTTTCCCAATTTCAATTGCAATAGTTCGAGCAAGGTCCTCTTTTCGCGCCTCGAATTCCTCAGCTAATTTCCGCAGCAATTGAATCCGCTCTTCCATCGGCCGACGACTCCAAGCAACAAATGCGCGGCCCGCAATTTCTACGGCTTCGTCAATCTCGGAAAAACCATACGAAAGTGCGGGCAATTCCCAGTCAAAATTTGCTGGCGATATCAGTTTCAGATTTCCCTGCTCACGCTGGGGTTTTCGCCATTCTCCAGAAATAAAATTTCCACGAAATTTCAGATCTCGTTTCAATACTGATTCAAGACTCATCATACGATCATCTCCAAAAAATAAACTTCACTTTTATTGTCGTAATTCAAAGATTTGAGTTGATCGGGGCTAAGGAGCAGTCCCAATTTAGAGGTCTTCACTTGTCCTTGAATGGCTCGAATTCCTGTTTTGGAAAGACACATTACATAGACGTTTTTAGCCGGACCTTGAGCAACCTTCTTCCCTTTATGGTCCAGAACTTTGGTGTGTTTTGTGTTTTTTATAGGAAGAACCGAGGCTGCCCGTGCCCAAAGGTGGGGTCCGCCATCAAAGGGATCAATCATATTGGTATATTTGAAACCAATTTTTTCGAGCATTTTTTTTACTGGTCGAGTTTCCTCGCCCACCTCGCCGATGGCCGATCGCGCTTCTCCCGCCAACATACAGGTATAAATATCGCCTTCTGGGAAAAGTGAAGTGATGAATTCCTTGTTCTTCCGGGACAATCGATCGGCTTCGTCGTAACGAAGATTAGTGAATTTTCTGCCAATTTCTTCCCAGATGGGAGACTCGCCACGCTCGTTAAACGGTGGCAAGAGCTCACTCAACAAATGGTCTTCGAATCGAGGTCGCCGAGCCGCGATATACATAAATCGACAAAAGCTCAGAAATTTCCCCAGTTTCTCTGGGTGACCGCGGTAGTCTGGCATCAAGACAAGTCCACCAATTTCCGTGGGACCATCAAAATCAAATCCCATGCGAAGGACTTGATGTAAAAAACCAATGTGAAGAGATTTAGAAACCTTCTTTTTAGCAACCACCTGAAAAAAACTATGGGGTTCTAGGGGAGTGCCATGTTTTGCAATGATACTTGAAGCGCCGACCACGCGATCTTCATTCAAGTCTTCCAAGACAAAAAGATACTCGCCCTCGGTGTCATCTCGGAGCTTCCCCCGAAAGCTCGCATGGGATCGAGCAATTTTTTTGGTCAGTAAACTGCGATCAGCGGGCAAATTGAGAAAAACAGCTTGTCGAGAAAGCTGGTAAAGATGATCGAGATCCTTGGTCTCGGCCTCACGTACTCGAAACACTGAAGTGCTCCTCTAGAGTTTTTTCTAAAATTTCCATCGTCAGAAGCCAATACTTCTCTTCCATAATTCCCATCGGCGGTAAAAAACGAAGGCAAACGGGCTCCTTACCCGCACTAAAACCAATTAGACCCTTTTCAAAAAGACGATTCAGCAGATTCTTGATGGTCTCGGCCTTGCCGTCCAAGATTTCAAAAGCGATCATGCCACCCAAGATGTTCATCTCTCCAAAATTGTACTTGGCGCCGATACCCTGGCGCCGCTTTTGCCAATCTTGCTTAATAAAATTTTCTAAGTTTTGAATTTTTCCGCTCGGTCCTAAGTGATTTTCTTCTCTCAGAAGATCCAAGATTTTTGCACCTGCGGCCAGACCAGCTCCTGACCCCGAGAATGTCCCTGCCACCAATCCGGGCTTCGGCGCATACTCAGCAGTCCATAGCACCGCACCACACTGAAGGGGCTTTGCGACACTCAGAACATCAACAAATTCTCCAAGACTGTAACGTTGATACGCAAAAAACTCACCAGTTCTCCCAAATGACTGAACCTCATCAAACCAAATTGCGAGTTCCTGTTTTTTGGCAAATTCCAAAATGGCTATCCACCATTCTCGTGGAGCCTGTCGAAAAGCACCACCTTCGCCTTGAACGGGCTCGAATCCCATTCCTGCAAAATCATCTGTATCCAAAAGACGCCGCAATTCTTCGAGAGATTTTTTTATGTTCTGCTCAACGGAACCCCTGGAGTCAAAGAAGGAAATGTGGGCGAACTGGTCAAATGTAGGTTGGCCCTCGCGGTATTTTGGCTCATCGGTGAGTTCCTGCATTGCTGTTGAACGTCCAGCAAAGGCATTTTTGAATGATATTAATTTATATTTTGGTGATTTTTTTTGGCGCAGAATCTTAAGTGCCAACTCGTTTGCCATGGTTCCACAAGTCGTCAGCCAAACGCCCGACATTTGCGCGTGGGCCGGAGCCTCCAAGTGACTCAGCCCTTCTCCGTTGGCCGCTGCTTTTATTTTTTCGGAGAGTTCGAGATGTGCATGTCCCGGCATCAATGTTCCATGCATAAAGGGCACGTTCCGCCAACCCTCTAGTGAAGCGGACATGATTTGAGGATGGTTGTGTCCAAAGAGTGCGGTTCCGATTCCCGTGATCATGTCGAGTTTGACCGAGCCATCTTCCATCTCCACAAAAGGACCATTGGCGCGCCCCGTGGGGAACATAGGGTAAATCAACGGACGACCGCGAACCGCAGCCATCCGCTCCTGCAATTTCGTGGACTGCGGAATCCTTTTAGGGTCGGGACTTCTGATTTCCGGAGTTATTTCCTGCCCGTTGAGGATCGATCTAAAAGTCTCAGAACTGAGGTTGGAAGACATAGACTGTTTCTACTCCAAGGCTAGGATATCTTCCAGATTTCCAACAATTGCCGCATGGCGGCCATGCTTATGTAAAAAAAAGATTAAAGGCCGTCCTTTAGTCGTCCGAAGGAGTGAATGAACGGTTTTCGATCGAATAGGCTGGCTAGGAATGCCCTCCAAAGATCGTCAGGGATGAGCAACGCCGCTCCTGCTGATGGCACTGGTATTCCTCGCAGCGAGCCCACCCCTTACGACTTTCCAAGAAATCCACAAAACTAAACTATAGCGAGCACGGACGCTCTCGGCACTCACGGTTTGAATGCCGAACCTGTCACGGACGACCTAGGTCAAAAGCAATTTGGAGGCTTTTGATATGGGAATTCGAATTAATACAAACATGATGTCCATCAACGCGCAGCGGAACTTGCGTGACAGTAAAATGTCACAAGAGAACGCTTCGGCGAAAATGTCGTCCGGCTTTCGGATCAACAAATCCGCCGACGACGCCGCCGGTCTGGCGATCAGTGAAAACTTAGGAGGCAGCATCCGCAGCTTCCGTCAGAGTTCACGTAACGCGCAAGACGGCATCTCCTTCATCCAAGTGGCTGAAGGTTCCATGAACGAAATTTCAAACATGATTCAACGCCTTCGTGAATTGAGCGTACAGGCTGCATCGGACACAATTGGAGTGAACGAGCGCACCTACCTCGATCGCGAAGCTCAACAGCTTAAGAGCGAAATTCAACGTATCGCTGAAGGCACCGAGTACAACGGAACAAAGCTCTTGAACGGCCAAGGTGACAAACTAGAATTTCAAATCGGTATCAAGAACAACGAGTTCCTGGACCGTATTTCCTACGACCCTAGCACTTCAAATGTAACCGTCACTGCTCTTGGACTCAATGACATCGACATCAAACAAAAAGTGGACGCTCAAAACGGACTAGAGAAGATCGACGCTTCCTTAATCACGCTCAACAGCAACCGCTCACAATTGGGAGCCTTGCAAAACCGATTGAATTCAACGATCGCCAACACGGAAGTTGCGGTTGAAAATTTCTCGGCTGCAAGATCTCGAATCAAGGACGCTGACTTCGCGAACGAATCCGCGGAAATCGCTCGTTCTTCGATCATGTTGCAAAGTGGTGTGTCTGTATTGGCCCAAGCCAATCAGAGCACAGCAATGGCATTGAAACTTCTCGCTTAAGAATAGAATTCAACAGTTTTAATCAAGTCAGTCCCGGCCTTCTTTAAGAAGGCTGGGACTTCGTCATTTTTGTGAATGAATTCAACTCTCTTACTTCTCCAGGATGGAAGTCTCTTTGTCTTTTGGAATCCTTAGGTAGGAAAATTTCCTAGTTGGACACTGCCCCAAGGCGAGCAACGTTTCGGGTAGAAAAGTAGGAGCCCGTCGCCGCCGGGGTGAGGCTAAGACGGGTTTGACAAGGAGCTTGTCTGCATTGTGTCCAGCTAGGAAATTTTCCTACCTAAGGATTCCCTCAGGCTCGCGAATTACATCGCATGCCGAACGGCAAGTGCACAAAGTTCTGATTATTGATTGTCCGGATCGAAACTGAACTCTTTGGAAAGAAGTTCAAGAATGTCGAGCGCGATCTGCTCAAAATCAGTTGCCTCTACAACTTCCATTTTGGTGCTGCCTTCACGAATTTCGAAGGATCTCTCCTGCAGAATCGCGACAATCATTTCCTTGGCGGTCATATGTCTCCAATATACCTTAAGGCTTTCACACCAACAAGGAAGGGCAATAGCAGGATTTCCATAATTTCAATTCCTAGGTTGCTTGAAGAAGTGCCCAAGGGCATCAGATTGAATCGCAGAAAGTGAATTACCGCCAAGCAAGGAAAGCAAACGCGCTGAGTGTAGGTTCCGAGCGTCAAATTTGCGACGATCAACAGCAACCAGCCCTCCCAAGTGGGTAGCGCTGTATTAAGTACCAGACAAACAGCGAATGTGCACATCACACACGAAATCACCATCGTTAAAAGACGCGGCAATTTCAGAAGTTCCGCGAAACTTATGATCAGAAAACTTAGCCATGAAAGCTGAAAACCCAGTTCGCCGATATGTTCCGGAAAAAGAGCGACGTGCAGCACGAAGGCGAAAACGGCAACATCTGAAGGAAAAAATGACCTCGAATAGAAGCCAATAAGTTCAAAAATCAAAGCTCGCGTGAGAGGAGGAGGCCAACCAAAACTTCGAACCCAAAGTATCAAAACTCCAGCCAGAAAAATCTTAAATGCCGCATCACTTCTAAGCTTAAATTTACCAAGAACTAGAGCCCAGAAACTGAGCGAAACTTTTGAAAAGAAGGCCACCTGGGTTCCTGACAGAATCAGAATATGAAGTATACCGAGAGACTTAAATGTCTTGATCCACTGGAAAGATTCGGGGGAGGAAAATTTTCCCTCAATCAGTGCCCTGGCAAGAAAATTTGCGGAATCATTCTCAAAAACAGAAAACATGGAGACACCCCTTCAAGAAGCGTTCCAAGAGTTCTAAAAATAAAGATTATATTCTAGCGCCAGTAATCTACTGAGTTGATATCGCCCGCCGGCATAGCGGCTTCAGAGGTAGCTGCAGGGCCATCCGAAAATCCCAAGGCTTCGAGACTTGTCTCATCCGATTCATCCGACTCCGATATCCCGCCGTCTGTTGTCTTGAAGGGATTTCTCAACCTTTTTCCAGCTCGAACCTGAGCCAAGAGTTCTGATGACAAGGCATAATCAGGGACCGTGACAGATTTCTGTAATTTGACGGATACTTCCAGTGTCTTCGATGTATTCACGTCGTGATAGGCATAGTAGGGAACATACCCGTGCTTTTCGACCAAGATTTGTTTTGATCCACAAGGGATCTCCACGCTTGCCTTCTTGTGACCAACAGGGATCCCGTCGATTAAAATTTCAGCATCCTTTGGTTCCGCATTCACAAGCACTTTGCATTCGCCATGAAAGAGCCGAATATCCTCGGTGGAAACTTTGCTACAGCTGAGAAGGACGCAAGAGAGCAGAATAATAAAGAATTTAGCCGGTGAGAAAGATCTCTCCATAAAGCTATCTTTAGGGCGATCAGCTGAAATAGTCGAGAGTCTTTTCATTATCGTAACTTCGCCTCAACGACCTCAAAATTAGCCTGCTCATAGGTCAATTCTTGCAGGTAGGGAATTCCAGATTTTCGCAAAACATCAATTCGCAATGAATACTTTCCCGGTGGCAAGTTCTCGAAATAGACCGCCCGGCCCGCCTCCAAATCCCTCTGTTTTCCGTTCAAAGAATAGCGAACTTTGTAGTCCTTTTTTGGACTCTTTGAAGATGCTTGTTTCACAAGAAAATCGAAGAGAATTTTCTTGGCCTCTTCGCCTTCGAAACGACCCTTGGGATGTACAAGGGTTAAAATCGGGTGCTTTGCACTTAACGGAGAGAGTCCCGCTCGATCGCCATAGTAAAAGGAATGAAACACATAGGCCTCGGGATTCTTAAGGCTCTCCTCCCAAGACCGTAAAAGATAAGCTCTCAATATATTTGCCCCTTTTTTAAAAGCTCCCGGTGGAAACGTGATTTCTCCAGAAGACGCATAGCGAAAAATTGGGGCAGCATTATTGATTCGAAATGCAACCTTTTGCCAACCGGCCGCCATGGGATAATTCAAAACGCGATAGCGGACTACGAGCGATTTTGAGGCTTCTACCAGAAGCTGATCGCTGAGACCTTCGACCTGAACAGTTGGCGGATTTTTAGGGTCGATGGGACTGGGGTCCAGAGGGGTCTGAGGGACTTCCTTCTTTGAAGCACATCCAAGGACCAGGATCACGAGCAGGTGGTAAAGCAGTGATTTAAGTACTTTCGTTCCCATAAAGCTAAACTGATACCATCCCTAAAAAAATTCAAGCCAAATCCTCGATTTCCCTAATCATTATCAAATCCATTTGGATTTTCTCCCTGGAAACTTGCCCGCGCGGGGGCTGGCCTGTAGCTTTCAGTTGTGCCAGATCAACTTTCCACGGCCGACAGAATTGTCTGTTATTGCAATCAGGTCCGAGAATCTGAAGTGAAGAAGTGTTTATTGGAAGGCGCGAAGACGCTTCCTGAGCTCTACGACAAGTGCGGCGCGGGGGTGGGCCCTTGTGGGGGATCCTGTCGCGAGGACCTCAAGAGGTTTCTACGCGAAAAAACGACTGGAATATCTTCAGATGGTCCAGGACCTACGGAATTAAGACCGGAACTGATTGAGGCCCTGAGCCTATTCAACCGACGCTATTATTGGGAGACCCACGAAGTACTTGAAGAAGTCTGGCTCCAAGAAGCAGCCCCTCTGAAAACCTATCTGCAGGGCCTTATTCAAGGAGCTGCAACCCTTTATCATGTTCTCAACGCCAATCCGACTGGAGTACTAAAACTGAGTGAATCCGCTCTACAAAAATTCGCAAATTTCCCGGAGACTTATCATGGAATTTTTCACGGAAATCTCTTGCAGGCTCTTAAGGAATACCAAAAACAAGCACGCGAAATCTTGGCTCAGGACCGCGCAGGCTTTGACTATACTCGCCTACCCTACCTCCTTCATGGTAAGAGCATGACCGTCCCCACGGAGCCGGGCAGCAAAGGATAATCAACATGTTCTGGATCTTTAAAAAAAGTAGCCGCACGTTGGATCGAAGCGCCCTAAATCGCATCGATGTGGACGCGACCCAGATCGTCCAAAGGTTGAAATCGTCCGGCTTTGAAAGCTACCTGGTGGGTGGCTGCGTCCGCGACCTCCTCTTGGGCCAAGCCCCGAAAGATTTTGATATTGCCACATCAGCAAGCCCACAAAAGGTTCGCAATCTCATCCCCCGCTCGTTTGTCATTGGGCGACGCTTCCGCATCGTAGTGGCTAAACGCCCGTCAAAGGCGCTGAGTCCAGAAGAGACCTCTTTATTTCCGACACCATCTCCGCGGCTGCGGCTTGAAAACGAATTTCAAATCACCACCTTTCGACGCGAGCCAGAAACAGTCGGAGACTTACGAAACGAGAATGTTTTTGGAACTGCCAGGGAAGATGCATTTCGACGCGACTTCACCATCAATGGACTATTCCTGGATCCAAGCTCGGGTCGCGTCATTGATCATGTTCAAGGACTCCGGGACATCGAAAGCCAGCTCATCCGCATGATCGGCAATCCAGAAGACCGCTTCCGTGAAGACCCAATTCGAATTCTTCGCGCTCTGCGCTTTGCTTCCCGTACCGGCTTTGCCTTGGAAAAATCTTGTGAAAGAGCTCTAATCAAAAATGTTGCCACCCTAAAGCTAGCCAAGCCGGAACGCATTCGTGAAGAGTTGCTGAAAATCTTGAAGGAAGGCACAGCGACAGATCTCTTCAATCGATTTGCGCAGTTAAAAATTTGGGCGATGATCAGCCCGGCCATCGATCGTTTCCAGATTCGAAATCCGGAAGCCTTTCAGCAAATGTCAGCACTTGCGACTGCCTCAAAGCGACATTGGCACCCCGGACTGGGCACCAGCCCCCTACTTTTTCTCCTATTTTTTTCTTTGATGGAATCCAGCGACACCGAAAAAAATCAGTTGCTGAGCCAGATGGCACTCGATTTAAAAATCAGTAAGGCTGAGAAGGAAGAAATGTCGCGCATTTCCGGCGCAATTCGTCGACTCCTTAAGGCTCCAAAACTAGAAACACTCCTCTCGGGAAACCCGCGGCCTATTCAAAATCTTTCTCAAACTCTCTTTTGTATCGAGGCCCTTGCCAATGCGGATCTAAAGCCTTGGTCCGAAATTTGGAATTCCATCGAAGAAGACTGGAAAACATTCGCAAAAGAAAATCGTCCTCGCGCGCAAAGTCCAAACCGTGAAAGAAGTCGACCCAGACGCTCACGACGGCCCCGCTTCCGCAGCAGTGCCCCTAATCGGGCGCCCAAACCTAGTACGAATTAAGAGCGGGAACGTCCTCGTCCAGAGTTTCTCCTCGAAGAAGATCCGCCCGACCGATTGCGGTGCGGTGAGCCACGACGAGCGTCCCGTCTAGGCGTCCGAGCTGAATTTCTTTGCTGATCCGCATTCACGGGCGAAGCATCTTTGGTTTTCGAAACTTTTTCAGAAGCTGCACCCAAGCCAAAGAAATTCAAAATTCGACTCCAAAGAGGCAAAGGCTTTGCGGCGGGTTTGGACACGTGAAGTGAATTTTTAACTTCTGGCTTTCGCTCCCGATTTTGCTGAGAACGCCCGTGATTTGAGTTTCGATGATGCTCAGAGGATCTTCTGTGCCCCCGATTGTCACGCTCAGGCCGAGAATCTCTCTGGCCTCCTGCCTGCTGGCTCCGTGGAGGTCTCGGGGAACTCGAACGATCTTCAGGACTATGTCGTGCTTCGCCGTTTCGCGCTAGCTTTCCACTCAGTTCGCCTGCGGCAAAATCCACTCTAGGAATCGGCATGCCGAGAAAGTTTTCCAGCTTTTCCAACTGAAAGGAATCATTAAATCCCACCAGCGATATCGCCTCACCCTTTTTGCCAGCTCGTGCGGTTCGACCAACGCGGTGAACGTAAATGGCCGGGTCCTCTGGAAGGTCGTAATTCACCACAAAATCGATATCGAGAAAATCAAGGCCGCGAGAAGCCAAATCAGAGGCGATCAAGATTTTAATTTCTCCGCTGCGATAGCGTTCCGTGATGCGATTTCGTTGATCTTGATTGAGCTGCGCACTGAGCGCCTCGACCGCCCATCCCAGTCCCCGTAATCTTTTTGAAATGTCATGGGCACGTTCTCGATAATTTGAAAAAACAATGCCTCGACCTTGATCTTTCCGTTTTAGATAATGGGTCAGCGCATGAAACTTTTCTTCATCACCAACAAAAGAAATTTTATGCTCCAGGTTCTTAACGGTAAGTTCGTCTTCTTCCACGCCTACTCGTTCTAGGTGAACGCCGAACTCGTAGGAGATTTCATCGACCGTCAGATTCATCGTCGCCGACGCAAAAAATATTTGAAGTCCCTTTGGAAGCTTTTTGTAAATTCTTCGAATGTCATCGACAAATCCCATGTCAATAAGCCGATCGGCCTCGTCAAACACGAGCGCCTTCAACTGGGCCACATCAAGCTGATTTCGATCAAGCAAATCCAGAATTCGACCGGGTGTCGCTATGCCCACCACAGACTTTTTCCACGCCGTGATCTGGACGTTCTCTGGCTCTCCACCAACAATTACATCGGAAACATCTCCATATCCTAGTGTTTCAAAGGTGCTTGCGACTTGAAAGGCGAGTTCGCGGGTCGGAACAATTACGAGGATCAGCGGTTGCCCCGCTTTTAGCTGAGTGCCTTCTTCATTGAGAAGAAAGCGTTGTGCAATTGGCAATACATAGGAGAGAGTTTTCCCTGTTCCTGTCTTGGAAAGAATGCGGAGATCTTTCCCTCCAACAGCCAGAGGAAAAACTTCTACCTGAATTGCTGTCGGAACAGTGAGTCCGTTTTTATTGAGTTGCTCGACGAAAACAGAAGCCACACCTAATTCGGAAAAATCCATGCGATTCTTTTAAACCATTCGCTTTGTCAAGAGAAACCTAATTATGCAGCGGAGAGCCAAAAACTATCGTTTGAATTTACTGAGCTTTCCATTTAACTAGGGAATCGGGGGAGTTTTCCGCAAGGAAAACTAAAAGTTTGTGAGAGAGGTAGTGGTCTTATGAAGGGTAGCGTTGAAGCGCCAAATCTTGGAAACTCAAAATCATGGGAATTGTTAGAATTAGTTCAGATCGCAGAGGAGCTCTCAGACCTGGAAATGGGATCTCCCATGCAATTACTGAAGTGGGCGGGGCGCAATCCCGATGCTCAGGGGCCCATACTCGTCTTAACCGGTTTTTCGGGCACCCATAAGCCCGATGCCGTTGTGGGGCAGCTTTTTCAAAAAGCGATTCAAAGTGCAGTTGTGACGCCCTTTTCGGATATCTATTTTTGCCCTATGGCAAATCCGACTAGCCAGGGAAAAAATGCTCACTTGAATTTTCTAGGTAGCGACGTGCTCTACGACTTTCCAACGGCAAAGCCAACGTCATCGTCTGATCACAAGCCTAGCCTTGAGTCTCAGACGATTCAGAAGTGGTTTGAGAAGGTAAAGCCGATAGCCGTAATATCCTTGGTTAGCGAAGTCCGAGGTATTCACAACTCAGGTTGTCCAACTGAGATTCTCGAAAAGATCCGAAAACTCTCTGAACGGGAGATTTTTGCACTCGGTGAGTATCCGGAATTAAGTGAAGAGGAAACTCGTCAAGGTCAGCAGCGCATCTGCGACCTACATCAAATTGATCGCAGCTTGGGCCAATGGATTGAAGAACAAGGTGTTCCTTATCTCCAACTTTCATTTGACCCTAAAAAGCGATCCTTTGAAGACATTCGTGAGGACTGGAAAAGCTGTATCGGTCCGGCCATGAAATGGCTATTGGATGAGGCACGTTTCATTCCCCAGGAAGAATCGATCGTATTTTCCCTGCCGAATGTGGTCCTCACCTTGGACCTTCCGCCGGAACTTGCGAATCTACGATAAACTTAATGTCTCACGAGGAAACGATTAAGATCGTCTCCTCGTGAGTATAGATTTCCACATTAATCAGTGTAATTTTTCGCCAACAACTTTGTAAACAGCATCCAGTTGGCGATAATTTTCATCCCAATCGAGCCCGTAACCTACGACAAAGTGATTCTCGAGAACCGCTCCCACGAAATCGGGGTCACACGGGACTTCACGTCGCTCTTTCTTATCAAAAAGAGCGGCAATGCGAACTGATTTTGGAGATGAGCTTTGAAGTCGCTGTTTGATAAAATCCAGAGTCCGCCCGCTGTCTACGATTTCCTCAATGAGGAGTACATGCTTGTCACGAATATCCACTTCAATATCTTTCAGAATTCGGACGACTCCAGAAGTCTTTGTCCCAGCACCATAGGAACTTGCACGAATAAAATCAATTTTTACGGGGCGTTTGAGCGCTCTTACAAGATCTGCATGAAAAATCCACGCGCCCTTCAGTACGCCCACACAGACGATTTCATCTTCCGGACCGTAGGCCGCATTCACTTCACGAGCGACTTTCTCAACAAGACTTTTAATTTCTTCAGCAGAAAATAGTTTTTCGAAATTCTTGGGAATCATTTCTGTTCCAGTTCTTTCTCCATATCGCGAACACTGTCGTAATGACGAGACGTTGCGGTGGCCATGCGGTCAGTATCAAAGGCCTTTTTGAGCGTATTACTTCCTTTTTCACTCATATCAATCAAAGCGTTCATGATCTTAAAAACTTCTTCCTGGCGTTCCGCAAAAAATGCTTTTCGAACTACAAAGGCATCGTTGGGAATCGGATCTGAATATTTCAAGACCCGAACGCTAGCGCCTTTTGTGGTCCATGCACCACTTCCTTTTTCCGGTGGATCTGCCCATACAGCGGCTGCTTCAACTTGGCCCGCGGCAAGTGCATCAATGGCTGCATCATGAGTTCCCGCAAATTCCGTTTTTAAATTTTCTAGAGTCACTCCGGCCTTTCTCATCATCACTCGAGGGTAGAGATAACCGCTGGTACTTTTCGGATCTACGAAGGCGATGCGCTTGCCCTGTAGATCCTGCAAAGTTTTTACCGATGCATTATTCTTTACGACGATCGCAGAAAAATAAAATTCACTCTCTCCATAAACCTTTTTTAGTAGAACTTTTGCATCCGAGCCTCGTTCAGCCGCAAGGAAGTTCAACGGAGAAAAGAAAGCAAAATCGATACTGCCGCCGCGAAATTGCTGAACGAGATCATCATAATCTTTCGAGATGACAATTTTGATGTCGACGCCGGCTCTCTGGCTTAAATCCTCAGAGAATAGCTGATGCTCGGACGACTTTTCATTGGGCTGTAAGCCAATGATAACAGTTCTCCGAGACTTATCCGGCTGCTTCTTCTGGCAGGCAGACAAGCTGAATAAACTCACTAGTAGAAAATGGATAAATAGGCTTTTAGGTGGGACTGTCATGGCGTCGGGCCCATTCTGCCACGCGCGCCGCGAGAATACCACCCTCGTAAAGGACTTGGATCGGCACCATTAAGATGATCATACTCATGATATCCGGGGGGCTTAGAATGGCTGAAATTACCGCATTAAGAACAATGGCGGCCTTTCGGCCCTTGGACCACTGCGCCACACTTACCCAGCCCCAGAGACTCATGAAAAAGACCGCGATGGGAATCTCCATCAGCAAACCCGTGGCAATCAATACACCGATCGCTGCATTTATGTAGCGCGATAAACTCAGGACCGCGGTCTGGTCCATGCCGCCAAACTCAAGAAGTGCTCGCAGGATAAGTGGCAAAGAAAAAAGATATCCGAGCACCAAGCCCGCCAAAAATATGAAATAGGTCGACATCAAGAATGCGCGGATCTTGCGACGTTCCGAAGAGTAAAGTCCCGGGCCTACAAATTTTGCCACCTGCCAAGCCATCAGCGGGAAGGCTAGAAATAAACCTACAACTCCTGATACCCTCAACTGCACCCAGACCTTTTCAAAAGGATCAATGATCACCAGCCCCTTGGATCCAAGTCCGCCACCCACACCTAAATCAGGAATCACCGCATTTAGGGGTTCCGCAAGAAGGCTCACAATTCTTGGAGCTAAGACGTAAGCGACGCCCATGCCGATCGCTAGAAAAAAAAGCGCGTATTTTACACGGCCAATCAGCTCACCTAAATGTTCCAGCACCGATTCTTTCTTTTCAAAAACATCGTCTGCTTTAGCCATCCGAAGATTCCTTATCTTTTTTTGCTTTGCGATCTGCGGCCAGCACCTCTTCTTCAGCTAGAACTTTGAAGTTGTTGAATTGATCGCGTGCACGCCCTAAAAAGCGGCCCGCCTTAGTAGACATACGTACAAAATCCTCCGGACCTAAAACTAAAAAAGCAATCACGCCCACGACAATGAGTTCCGCAAAACTAAAATCCATCAGAGTTTCCCCGCACGCAGAAAATCTTTGAATGCTTCCAGACTTTTCGAGGAAGTTGAATATAAAGAAACGATGCCAATGCGATACTGTTCGGGCTTCCAATTGATTTCCAACGGTCTCATGCCCTGATGCACCCATAAAACTGGGCCATCAAGCTCTTTCGAGCGCGTGCGCAACGAAAGTACCGAAACTATTCTCTTAAACAAACGTTCGTCCAATAGAGCTCGGGGAGGAGTCATGAACACAGTTGGAATTTCCTTCTTTACATAATTTCGGAGAGTCGATTCTATTCGTTTGATTTCCTTGTTACCTGTAGCTTTTTGGGGAACTACGTAGATCTTATCTTGTGGTCGATAAGCACTCCACTGCTTCTTCACAAATTCACTCGGTACAAAAACTGCCCACGCATCCTTCCACCGACGTGCAAAGGCGCCGGTTATTTCCTGCTGCGGACCCACCAACCAACGGATCGCTTTTTCTGTGATTTCATCGACCAGCGCTATGCTGCTGGGAAGTCGGAGGTTCTCTTGCCAAAAAGGGTTATCAAGTTGATCACCGTGTGAACGAATAAAGTGAGACTTTACCCAGAGAATTCGGGCAACTTTTTCATTGAGCCACTTTTCCTTAAGGCGCCCTGATTTAACAGCATCCACAAGACCGCGATAAATACGTCGCTGCTTTTGCTGTGACCACACCACCAGGATCTGATCATTTCCGGCCTCAAGAGCTTTGATAGCAAGCTCGACCTCATCGGCGTCGCTTCTTCCGTCCGCGCCATTCATTTCAATGTCGTCAGTAATGATGATGCCGCGAAAACCAATTTCCTTTCTCAAAATTTCGCTGAGAAAACGTTTTGAAAGAGACGCGGGACCACGATCCACTGCCGGTATTTCCACGTGCGCGCTCATAACGGCCAATACTCCGTGGTTAACAGCTTTTTCAAATGGAATGAGATCCTCTTTAAGAAGCTCTTCGAAAGTCTTCAGAATTCTTGGAAGCTGGTGATGGGAGTCAACCAAAGTTCCACCGTGACCGGGAAAGTGCTTCGGTACCGCAAGAATTCGTGCAGTTTCTAAACCCCTGATAAAGGCCAAGGCCGTTTTCACAACGCGGGCCGGATCTTCACCCCAAATTCGATTTTCCAAAAAAGACCGCGCATTTCCCAGATCCAAGACGGGCGCGAAATTCATATTTAACCCAAGCGAGGCCAACTCAGTGCCCATCGCTCGACCCACGCGGAATGCAGTGTAGGGATCATCAAGCGCTCCGATGGCTGCAGCATCAGGAAAGCGAGTCATGCCTTTCGAAATTCTTAAAACCTTTCCCCCTTCTTGATCCGTAGAAACAAAAAGTGGCGTCTTTAGATGCAGACTGGCTTCGTTTTTAATATCTTTGATGAGTTCGCGGGTAGCCTTCGGTCCTTTAAGGCTCCAAGAAAAAAGGACCACACCCCCAGGTCGCAGCTCCTCGATTTGTTTTAAATTACGGTAGCCCACCATCATCAACTGACCGACACGGTCTTCGATCGACCATTTTTTTAGATCTTCGACATTGGGTGCGGCTTTGCTGCCCAAAACCATATCGACTGTGACTTGCCCTGAAGTTGATTCCTTAGCACTTAATGTCGTCTGAGATCGTGCATCCAACGACTGCACGAGAAAGGCCGCAAAATACAGCAGCGGCCGATGCCGAGCGAAAAGCTTAGATGGATTCACTCTTCTAGTTTAACGCTGTCAGAGGCCAGGACTCAGTGATTTCTGTGCCATCGATTTGGCGTTCAAAAGTGATTTCTCCAGTCGGTATCCCAGATCAGCAAAATCGTCCCGCTCAATACCAACTGCGACTTCCTCCTGCGTCAATCCAACGGCAAAGGAGCGGTGAACGCGCGCAAAAGGTTTCGGTAAAAATGCTTTTGACCAGGAACGACGAAAAACCCACGCACGATCTGCGGCAATTGAGACTGACAAAATTTCGCCACCCAAGGCCTGCGCTAATTTGAAAATTCCATTCTTTGCTCGACGTCGCGGTCCACGAGGACCATCAACTGCGAGTGTCACTAATTTTTCCGGATCGGTACTTCTCTTGATGGACTTCAAAAGTCCTAAAAATCCCGATACGGCCCCCCGACTCGAAGATCCGCGACTCACATGAAATCCATTGAACTCAAGAAATCGAGCCATCGCAGCTCCGTCTTTACTATGAGAGACCATCACATTCGGACGCTGGCGAAGAAAAAACGCTACGAGAGCCCATTCGTCTTCATGAAAATGCGCGGCAACATAGGGATCGCCCCGATCAATCACCTTTTGCACGGACTCGGGCATGGGATCCGAAGTCTTTCGCCATGTCAGGCTCAAGCAGCGGTACAAAAACCAGAGAAGTCCAGCGATGGCGAATTCTCTGATTTTGTCCTTCATGGATCAACTATTCCGGTCGAGAGACAATGCGGACTGAATGCGCTGTGCAATTCGAGCGGCGGATAGACCGTAGTGCTCCATGTTGGCTTCAGGACTGCCGGATTGTCCGAAATCTTGCACACCAATCCGCAGCAACTTCTGCGGAGCCGCGATCGTGGACATAGCTTCTGCGACCAATCCACCTAAACCGCCGACACTGTAGTGATCCTCGACGCTCACGACCATGCGCTGTTTTGTTTTTGAAATGCGTACGATCAATTCCTCATCATAGGGTTTGACCCATGCCGCGTTTACTATTGATACCGCGATGCCGCGCTCGCGAAGCAAGTCAGCGGCCTTGATCGCTTCTTCAGAAACGCCTCCACTAAAAATCATGCAGACTTCGGCTTTCTCGAATTCATCCGGATTTAAGATATTCCATTTTGCGACTTCCCATTTTGTTCCGGGACTACGCAAAAGCGCGGGTAAATTTTGCCGCGTGAGTCGAAAATATACGGGGCCCCTATGTTCGAGACTCCATTGAATGGCCTCACGAGTGTCCCAATCGTCCGCAGGTTGAATTACGGTCATATTTGGCAAGGATCTCATCAAAGCCAAATCCTCAAGCCCCATCTGTGAATGTCCATCTTCACCGATACCGACACCCGCGTGTGTTCCGACCAAACGCACATTCGCAGCAGTCGCGGCAACGCTCATGCGTATTTGATCGAAGCGTCCGGTGAGAAAACAGGCAAAACTAGCAGCAAAGGGAATTTTCCCGGTCAATGCCAGTCCAGCAGCTGTTCCGATCATGTTGGCCTCAGCAATTCCCATGTTGAAAAATCGATCGGGAAACTTTTTTGCAAAATGCTGGGTCTGCGTGGACTTAGATAAGTCAGCATCTAAGGCAACAATTTGAGAATTCTTCTCACCGAGTTCTGCGAGAACTTCCCCGAAACTATTGCGAGTAGCTTTCGCCTTCTGAGAACTATCTACAATTTTTCCTAGGTAAGTCATTTCTTAGCTCCCAAAATTTCTCCGAAAGGACGTTGATTGGAAAAAAGCTCATCGAGCGCTGCTTTTAGCTGTTCAGTTTTGGGGGCGGCTCCATGCCAATCCGTTGGGTGCTCCATAAAAGAAACACCCTTACCCTTTAGAGTATGGGCGATGATGAAGTGAGGTAGAGAATTTTGATTCACTTCAATACGTGCCAGAGCTGCCTGGAGTTCTTCCACATTGTGGCCGTCGACGACTTGAACACTCCAATTGAAGGCGCGAATCTTATCGACCAGGGGTTCGAGATTCATAATTTCCGATACAGGTCCATCGATCTGACCTTTGTTGTAATCCAATATCGCGATCAAGTTACCAAGGCGAAATTTGGGCGCAGCCATCAGTGCTTCCCATACTTGACCTTCTTGAATTTCCCCATCACCCATGACGCAGTAGACACGCGGCAAGCGATTCACTTCACCGCGTGTAAATGAAAGACGTAGTCCGAGTGCTTCACCCAAAGCTACAGAGAGTCCTTGGCCCAGACTTCCAGTAGACGCCTCCATTAATTCCCAACGATTTCGATCCGGGTGTCCCTGTAAAAAATGTCCGAGACTCCGGAGATTCTTAAGTTCATCGGCTGCGAAATAACCCAGGTAACTGAGTATAGAGTAGAGAGCCGGAACGCCATGCCCTTTTGAAAGGATCAAACGATCACGCGCTGCTTTTTTTGGATTTTTTGGATCGTGATCGAAGTAGCCATCGTAAATTGAAGTCAAAATTTCCACTAACGAAAGGGAACCTCCCGGGTGTCCTGATTTTGCTGCCGTGATTTGTTCGAGAATCGCTTGACGAATCGCCAGACGAGCTTGGTTTCCAGAGATTTTCTCAGTGGGCCATTGGAAGCTTTTCATGGGGCCCAAAATCGCTAAGAATCTTCCCCTTGGCAAGGTTAATAGCTCGCCACAGTGCTCCGTGTCGTTTCGCCACTTAGCTTGGCCAGGGCATAAGTTTTTGGTTAGAAGCTCTAGTAATGAAGCGCGCCATTAACCTTGAGGCTTTGGGATTAACCGTATCGACTGTTCACAGAAATTTGTCTCCTTCTGAACTTTTCGAACACGCGATTCGCTTCGAAGAGGGCTCGAAGATCACATCGACTGGCGCTCTGGCGGCACTTTCCGGAGAGAAAACTGGTCGAAGCCCTAATGACAAAAGAGTGGTCCGCGAAGCCTCCACGGAAAAAAACGTCTGGTGGGGCGATGTGAATATTCCGATTGAAGAAGAAAATTTCAAACTTCATCGTGCACATGCAATCAAAAATCTGAACACTTTGAAGCAACTCTATGTAGTTGATGCCTTTGCAGGCTGGGATCCTGAAGACCGCATCAAGGTTCGCATCATTTGCAGCCGTCCCTATCATGCTCTCTTTATGCACAACATGTTGATTCGTCCGAGTGAAAAGGAAATCCAAAGTTTCGGAGAACCTGATTTTGTTATTTTTAATGCGGGTCAGTTCTCCGCGAATCAAGAAATTCCACAGACGAGCTCAAAAACATCGATCAGTCTTAATTTCAAAAGCCGTGAATTCGTAATTTTAGGCAGTGAATACGCCGGTGAAATGAAAAAAGGAGTATTCACGATCCTGAATTACCTGGCCCCCCTCAACGGTCACCTCTCCATGCACTGCTCTGCGAATATGGGCGAAAAAGGTGACGTAGCACTCTTCTTTGGCCTCTCGGGTACTGGGAAAACCACACTCTCGGCAGAGCCCGAAAGAAAACTCATCGGAGACGATGAACACGTCTGGAATGCACGTGGTATTTCGAACGTCGAGGGCGGTTGCTACGCCAAGTGCGTAAATCTCAGCGAAGAAAACGAACCCATGATTTTCCGCGCGATCCGCTTTAATTCTCTCTTGGAAAATGTGGTTCTCGATCCCGTCACTCGAGAGGTCGACTTCACGGACACTTCCATCACGGAAAACACCCGCTGTTCCTATCCGATTGAATACATCGACAATGCCCAAATCCCCTGTCTAGGCGGACATCCAAAAAATATCGTCTTCCTAACTGCCGACGCATTCGGAGTTCTGCCTCCGGTGGCGCGACTCAGCCCTGAACAGGCCATGTACCATTTCATCAGTGGCTACACCGCCAAAGTTGCAGGAACCGAAATGGGCGTAAAGGAACCCCAAGCCACCTTTTCTGCGTGTTTTGGCGCAGCCTTCATGGTCTGGCACCCCACAAAGTACGCGGAACTCCTGGCCGAAAAAATAAAGAAGTATAACTGCCACGTTTGGCTCGTAAACACAGGCTGGACCGGCGGCCCCTATGGCATTGGAAAACGCATGTCCCTTCCGGATACCCGCGCAATCATCCGAGCCATTCACTCAGGCGAGCTCGAAAAAGGCCCCTTTGAATGCTTAGAACAGCTCAATCTCGAAGTCCCGAAATCCATCAACGGCGTCAATCCCAAGATCCTCCGCCCACGAGACTCCTGGTCCGACAAAAATTCCTACGACAAAACCCTCTCGCAATTAATCACACTCTTCCGCAAAAACTTCGAACGCTACAAAGAAGGCTGCGCCTCAGAAATTCGAAGCGTAGCGCTTTAAATTCTAATGCTCGAGCCATCTTCAAACGATCTAGCAGAGCTTTGAAAAGATTTAGTTTCTAGGTGATTACGTTAGCGATCTACATGAAATTTGACGACACATTCGATTTAACAATAACTAGCGATCGAAAATTCTAAACGTCATAACAGTTGGTGAAATTTATAATGCGGCAGAAAAAGGAAAGGCCACTGAGGTTTTAGCCTCAGTGGCCTTAAAAAAGGGGCATCGTGCTACTCTCCCACAACGTTTCCGCTGCAATACCATCGCCGATGCGGGGCTTAACTTCTGTGTTCGGAATGGGTACAGGTGTTTCCCCCGCTCTATGGACACCCCAAAACGAATCAAAATCATTTTGGTTTATCTTAATAAGCAGGCCAGTGCTCGGCCTAATGAAATTCGCAGCTGCTTTCTTTGCAACTTGAATTCCGAACCGAGCACCAGACAACTTAAATTCATCTGGTGATCTAACAGTGCGCAGCAAGCGCCTCGAGATGTGTCTATTCTATTTTGATTAGCGCAATCTTGCGTATTCAGTGTAGTAAAAAATTACCACTAATTCGTAATGCCGGATTTCTCGGCATCAAACTCTCATTTGCATGAAAATTCGAATGCTGGGATCTCAAAACACTAGAACTGTCAAATTTCTTCCCGAAGGAAGAAAAATATAGCAAGCCAATCGGGCGATTAGTATAGGTCAGCTAAATGCATTACTGCACGTACACCTCCTACCTATCAACGTTGTAGTCTCCAACGGCCCTTACAAGGGTTAACCCCTTGGGAAATCTTATCTTGGAGTTAGTTTCCCACTTAGATGCTTTCAGCGGTTATCTAATCCGAAGTTAGCTACTCAGCCATGCCGCTGGCGCGACAACTGATCCACCAGAGCTTCGTCCATCCCGGTCCTCTCGTACTAGGGACAGATCTCCTCAAATTTCCTGCGCCCACGACAGATAGGGACCGAACTGTCTCACGACGTTCTGAACCCAGCTCGCGTACCACTTTAATCGGCGAACAGCCGAACCCTTGGGACCT
>CAZWNW010000015.1:0-65991 GCA_964636255.1 uncultured Bacteriovoracaceae bacterium
TGACTCTTAATCAGCGGGTCGCAAGTTCGATCCTTGCACGGTCCACCACTAAAATCCGACAGTTAGTCAATTCCCAGAGAAAGAAGCCTGGATGACTAGAGATTTAGAGCAATCTTTTGGCTTCGACATGGCCAACTCTAAAATAGCTTTCTGAACTTGCTCGCGGTAAGGGCCTCGACTTTTTTCAAGCCCTAATCGTAGAAAGTCAACATACTTAGGATCTCTCTTTGCCCAAGCATAAGCAATGCTGATTCCAAATTGACTGAGTTCGGATACATCAGACCGAATAGATTCACGAACTTTCTCTTCGATTGCCAAATCTGGAGCATTCAAGTCTGAAATTAATGGCAAAACAAGATGCCGAGCTTTACGATCCGTTAGCCCAATTGAAAACAATTTCAGCAGGATTGCTTCGTTTTCTTGGGGAAGAAAATTAGCAATTGCTGCCAGGGCCATGTCTCGAACTCGAGGACGTTTATCGTCAATTAAGTCGATATACCTTCTCTGAAGGTTAATGTTTGCTTTTGCTGTTCGAAACAATAAACGCATTGAGTCTTCAGCGACCGAATCCCGCGGATCCTCGAGTCTTCGAAGAAGGGTTTCCAATGGCTTCCCATCAAATTCTAGGTCCATCAACGAGCTGATCGCATAAGAATTTAGTTCTTTGAAATCTAGCAAGCCCATTATTTTTAATGATTCTGCTTCGGTTAATTTTCCAAATCCTTTAAACGCATGAAGAGCTAATCTTACAAGTCTGGAATCAGAGTGATCCAATAAGTTGAACAAATTCTTGCGGAAGAATGTACTGTCTTTCTGCTGATTGTAAGCAAGTCTCAGTGCTGAACATTGCACCTCTGATCGCGAATCAGAAGAAAGTTTGACAAACTCTTCTTCATTTAAAGGTGTGATGTCTTTGTTACGAGTAAATTCCTGGGTTGCGGCCTGGCGTAGCTTTTCATTTGACCCAATAATCCATCCAAAAAGAGCGGAACGAATTTCTGGCCGAATTGCTTTGAGGTGAATCAGCACGCCGATCACATACGGACTCAGTTCCGGATCCGAAAAATGCAAGATCTCATGCAGCAAGTCTATCAGCCGAGGAAAAAATGGATTTGCTGCCGAAACGTGTGTTGCTAAGAGGCGAATATCTTCGGTGGATAATTTTCGACTTCGAATCTGGCTTTCAAATTTTTCTGCGATCAATTTCCAAAAAATTTCGGGCTTTAGTGGTTCCTGCTTGAGGTGAGTTTCACCCGTAGCCAATCCGACATTGTAGAGTTTGCTATGTTCGATCCATAGCCGATGAAGGGTTGCGATGGAGTTCGCTTCTTGGTCCAATTGACGACCATGAGCATCGATCAATTCGCCAATGCTTTTAGGACACTCGATACTTTCGGAATTTTGAATCAAGAAGTGATTGTTTTTGATGATGTCGATACCAAAACGGCGGTGAAGAATTTCAAAAGTTTGATCAAGTCCACCAGCCGGCTGTGTGCTTGTTATTTTTTTAAAGTAGGGATGATTTTCAGCTTTCTCCCAATCCAAAATTCTAATTCGGGGATCATTTTTAATCTTCAGTTTAAATACCAGGCCCTCTGTTCCGGCATAATTTTGTGCAGTACTCTCCGAAACGCTGGAATAGGCGCCACGCCCATAGACATAAATTCCCCGGTTCTTCCCGGTGGACAACAAGAGTCCCCCTCGAAATATTGCAAGTGCATTATCAATCTTGGGAGTCCCGTGAAAGAGTTGACCATCGTGGACCCCATACTCATTTTCGAGTGCATTGGGTGAGATCAGAAAATCCCGCGGGAAATCGTGCGGCAAATCAATTTTTTCACTTAACGGAGTTTGGTCTATGAATTCCGGGACCAAGACCCTCTGGCTCTTTGCTTGTGCGGACAATAGGAACTCCCTAATGGAGCCTTCCAAAGATCCCGGAGAGCCTCGCCAGAATCGGTTTTTAGCGCCGGAGCGACGGGAATTTCGAACGAGTTTGAAAAATTGTTCGAGAGCATTTTCCGTTACCTTTGATTCATGAAAGGCCTGATTCAAATCCTGAAGTTCCTCAAACAACAGTTCCGAGCCCTTGCCCAACTCAATCCAGGGCAATTCAAGTAATGGACGCAATCCCCGTACGGTTTGCTTTAACGAATCTCGATTTTTTTTGGGGTCAGTAGAAATGAGGTAACGATACTTACCAGCAATAAGATCATCGACCACGCTAAAATCCAAGGCTGGCTCCAAAAACTTGCCATCAACGGGATCAAAGCTCATCCAATCGACACTCGAGCCTCCAGAAGCAATCGAGCTAGCAAGTTGGGTGTGCCAGTCTTTGATGTCAGCTACTGAAAATAATGTTCGCAAAATTGCAGATTTTCCAACCCTAAGATTCTCTGAAGTTTCCATCGAATTAGTGGCTCGTAAAACGAATTCAGTGACTTCCGGCAGGTTCTTTTGGGAGACCCCATAGGCTAAAGAGTCGAGGTCACTGCCGATACCCCGCACAAATATGGCGGGAATTGCTCTGCCAGTCAGAGCTCGCCCCTGATAAAAGAATTTTCCTTGAGCCATGAGTTCAAGGGTTTCTCGTGGGCTTCTAGGCGAGTCACTCTGTACCCCGGACAGCAATTCGTCGTAGATGTAAGCCACCGCGCTTCGAACAACCCCACCCGAGGGAATGACCCTGCTGTTACTTCCGAAGCGCGTTCTGATTTCCTTGTTTAAATAAGGGAAATAGGGAATCAGCTGAGGTTTGGAGTTGCCCTCAACGATCATGGGAATCGATAAACTCAGGAAAATTTCTTTCAGCGCTTTGGCAAGGAGCGCTTTGGATTCGTCCAGCTGACTTTTCGTTGGGCTGCTGGGTCCGCCGCGGTTGTCCAGATCTAAGAATAAATTCGGAAAATCTCTTTTTAATTCAAAGTAGTTGTTTGCAGAAATAGCGGCTGGTGATTCTGATTTTGCAGTTCCGCATAGAAAAACCAATAAGAGGCAAAGAAAAAAGCCCTTAAGCCGATACCCCATTCGTGCCCGGCAATATGGCAACTTCGACAGTTCAACTCAAGCGATTTAATCTCCGGGCAATTCCCTAGTCAGCCATCCGGTCGCCGCTTCGAATAGCTCGCACTCAATGCGATGATCAGTCGTGGGGCTGCTTCAATTGGATCGAATGTTTTGACGCCCATCAGGACATGGATAACCTTGATGGTGTTTTAATATTCCTGAGGCACAGTGAAGAGTTATCGAATCTTTTTTTGGAAAATGGGAATCCGGTCGCTCACAGGTAAAACTCCGATAATATGCGACACTCTGGGTTTCGTAGGAATCTCCGCTAAGGGTAAAACCGATTTGATCTGGAAATGTTTTATAATCGGATTCGTTATAGGCCACAAAGCCGTTGAATATGACCCCTTGTTTTGTTCCCGAGCCATCTCGACAGGTGATCTCGGCAAATCTTGGATTTACGAGACTAGAGCTTTCGCTGCTTTGTGAAGGCTTTCGGTCCTTTAGACTCGAACAAGCAGAAAACATTAATATCAACGCAAAAAATAACGAGAATTTCATCACCCATATTCTACATCGATTGGCATAAATTAAGCAATAACCGATCCCCGCCTAGCGCGTGTCGATGATGCGCCAGCGATTTGAATAGGGATTGTAGAGAACGTTGTTGGTGTGTGGGTTCATGCCATTGAAAATATTTGGACCGAATTGGCGGTAGTTGCTGTTGATGAAGCGGGAATACTGCAGCAAAAAAAGTTTTCGGGCCTTGGATGGCATCATGTCGCTTTGGATGGCTTGATCGATGTCATCAATGGCAAGCCCAGTTTCGTAGCTGAGCATCAACGCATTACGGTCAGCGTCTTCGCCCAGCACCTCGACGACCGAAACACCGGTATCCTTCAACTCACGCAGGGCTTGGGCTTGATTTTGACGTTCATGATTGGGCGGGAAAATGTGGAAAACCTTGATCACAAACTCTCGTTCACCGTCTCGTACAAGGTAAGCGATTCCTTCCTCGGCTCCGCCCAGACGGGCCGTGACCAAATAGTCGCGTTCGTTAAAGCGAATCTTTTCCACGTCACGTGAATCGGCGGCCCGCGCACGCACAATGGCGGAATGCGCTTCGGTCAAATGACTTCGGAGCGAGAGCCACTCCGTCTCGGCCTGCTTTAAAAATTTATCGAATTCCGCGCGGATCTCGCGGGCCGTAAAGAGGCGTTCAGGCGCGGCACCAAAAGAGGTCTTCATGTAATCCATGAATACCAACAAAATGTATTTATTCGGATCAGCGGTCATGGGACCGATGAAGGCATCATGCGGCCCCATGAAATCAACCAGACTACGGTAATTCTGAAAAAACTTGGGGTAGGGCTGGGCATCGGGGATCGTCGCAGGCATCGCTGCGACTTCACATGGGCTTGGGGCCGGCAGCCCTGTCTGGGTCGCCCAGGAAGCGGAGGACATCAAGAGAAGTAGCTGAAATCCCAAGAGCTTAACGCGCAGCGCCATGAATATGTGTGTATACCCATTTTGAGTCCAACTGGTCAAGTTGCGAATCCGGGCTGCGGCCTGGCCAAAATCGGATCTCAGCCCCCTCTCCAAAACTTCGATCGGCTATGGCCTTTCTTGAGGATTCGGGGACACTATTCTTATGGATTCGCGCAATGATGAAATCATGGAAGCTCGGGATACCCATTCCGTCTGATTGCGGCGAAGGAGGGCCGGTAGGCCTAGTCCGCAATATAGGTCGTCAGTGTGTTTTCTTCGGGTTCTTCTTTTCTGCCCGAGGTGGATTATTTTTTGCCTCTTCTTCCATTAACTGAACATAAGATTCCATAGCCATGTTGAAGGACAATAAAGATGAATAAGCCGGGAATTTTTCTGGGTCGAAAAGGAACTGGGCAGTTTTTGCCGGATAGTGAAAACCACCTTCAGGATAAGCTTTTCTCCAGCCTTTCAAGGCCGAAAGTTTGAGCTCCTTTATCCAGCCTCTGGACAGGAGGCCAGCAACTTTTTGAGCGTCCTCGGCGGTTTCACAATGCAAGAACTCCCATTCATGCAGCTCCGGAATTTCGATGCGTACAACCGTTGGCTGTCCATTGGTATCGTTGACGACAGTAGCTTTGCTCATCTTGCCCGAAGTCCGAAGACGTAATTCCTGAATAATTTTTCCATGAGGCTTTCCGTCGATTCTTTCATAAATATCGCTTGTTGAAACCACAGTCTCCGCTATGCATAGCCGAGAAAAGAATAAGGTGATCGCCAAAGCAAATTTCCAATTTCTAATCATAGACTGATTATGACTCTAATACCCTCAATCGGCAAATTCAAAGAGCTTCGTCCGAATGCCATTTACAAGATCCCGACGCATCTCAACTTTAGGGGCACGGGTGAGCGGAAGGCCTAAAGCTTTGCAGAGATCTTTTACATTTTTCACTTCAATGTAGGGCTTCGTTTGAGCATCTCCTTAAGTTTCTTCTTGGCGCATTCAATCTCGTGGGTCATGCGGCCTCAAGCGATACTCTGTACCTAAGTTTCGCGCGGTTCAGCTGGTCTTGAAGCGAAAGCCGAATGTATTGCTCCTCTGAGTAACCCAAAACCGTGGCAAAGTGGGTGGCACGCTCGGGGCTAACGAATTTTCGTCCTTTTTCAATGTCATTTAGGTGTGAAACCGAGATTCCAAGCTTCTTAGCAAAATCCACCATGGTGGATTCCTCGGAAAGTCGTGTGCTTTCAAGCATACGAGCAAAACTCATAGGTGCGCCCACCAGTGAATCTAGAAATTTCATGGTGGAAGTCTTACGCCTTTTCTTGCGAGTCGGAATTTTAGTAGTCATGCTTATTTACCTCCACGACCAGTACTTCAATCTTCGACGACCGCACGTTTTTGATTATACACCAATTTGGTGTAAGGCGCCGTAAATATTTCCTCAAAATTTTGTCCAAAAGTTGATTAAAAAATGATCCGGATCATCGGATCTGTGGTTTTAGCAACGAAGCTGCCGTAGTCAGCGGCTCGAAAGTTTAGCCTTGTCACGATCCACCACTCCACTGCCGTTAGCGGCAGTAGAGCTTCGTATCCGTGGAATAAACTGAGCCAGCTTTTTTGCGCCAAAAGATTCAATGGCCGCAAGTTGATTATGCGCCCGACAACGAAGCCTAAGATTTTCCGCAGAATTATCGCCGCCCATAGCAAAAGGCAGGATGTGATCAAACTCTAGTTTGTGTTTGGAGCAACACTGACGATCCCTGGCCGGATAAATGAATGTACATTGCCCCCGATCCCGCTGCCAAACCTGACGTTTGATCTCTCGCTCGATGTATCGTTTCGCTTTTGGCTGAGAATGATCGCCGTCCCCAATATTCCGATTCGTCCGGGGATCATGCCCGCTCACCACTTTCCGATCGCCACCCGAATCATTCGCACTCACAGAAAGCTTCACCTTCGGCGCTTTGGGCCGCAGCTCCTTCACAGTCCGAGAAACAGAAAACGCGATCAGATCTTTAATCGTCGCATTAGGTTTGGCGTGCGAGAGGAGATTCCGCAGTTCCTCGATCTCACTAAGAAGACCTGCTTCTGCAAGAAACTTGATTTCGCTATGGGTGTCAGACACCGCTCTCACACGTTCGGGCACGAGGCTAAATGGGTTTGACGAACGGCTCACTAATTCCTTTTGAACTTGCTGCAGGGATTTGTTTTCCAAAGTCTGCAGAATCTGAACCTTCGCCTGCACACTCGTAATTTTTTCCTTCTCCTGCCTAAAAAAACTCTGCGCTTTTGATAGCGCACTCAAAGTCAGCGCGCCCGATTCCACCTTCGCCTCAATTTCAGGAATCTCCCTCAAAAGCCGCATGCTGGAAATTCGTCTCTGCGCAGCACTCTCGGAATATTTCAATTCCTTCACCGCATACTCAAACAAACTTGAGTAAGACAATTTCGCATAAAGATGCCGCCTCTCCACCTCTCGCAAATGATGCAAAACTTTAAGAGTAATTTCCCTCTCCCCATGAACAAGATCATTCAAGTTTTCCAGGAGATTTTTGTCAGAAAGCCCACGTAAATTCATAAAAAATATATACCATACAAATGTATGGTATATAAGTGTTTTTCCCTAGGGCTCCGCAAAAAAACAGAAAACTTCACTGCCGCCACCGGCAGTAAAATCCGGCGCCCACATCAAAACCCCAGCAACTCAAGGAACGATCGGCACGCCGTCAATGTTCCCATCTTTGTAAAGCATTCTCAGATAGGCGCGGGCCGCGTCTTCCTTGGATTTGTGAACTTCTTCTTCGACGATCGCGAAACGATAAAGGCCAATTTCGTCCGACAGATAGACACGGAAGTCGCCTTCCGCCCTCTTCAAAATCACCGCTCGGGCCATGGGCATCTTCAAATCTAGATCTTCCAGATTTGCATTTCGCTCATGGCTTCCATAAAACTCGATTTTTACTGCCTACCCTGACTTCTTCATCCCGCAAATTCCACCGGCTTTGGGAAAAAAGAAAGTCACCGTCGTGCCCGCCTCATCCTGAGATTCGATCAGAGTCAGATAAATATTTGTTATTTAAAGATAAATTTCTGTGAGACAAAGAAAGCTATTGCTCCGCGTTAGCGCTTGGACTATCCGTGCAATGCGAGAGGCGCTATCTAATGTATCTACTTATTTTATTTAGTTTGGTTTTTCTGGCACCCACGACTGCTCTTTCAATAAAAGTAGGCAATGGAATTTGGCAGGGTTGCGTTTGGGATGGACCTCGGGATGGCGGCGATGTTACCGATGCCCCTAGATCCACTCAACGTGTTTTCGAAAAGAAAGAGCCACTTCAAATCAAAGACCATGTCATCATCCAAGGTGGAGAAACCGGCGAAGTTCATTCTCTTGTTGAAGGCAAACCGTGATTGTTCGGATTCGAGATGGAGTGTTGAAGGCGGCTCATGTTGATGTCATTGGAAAATCCATGAAGCAATGGGGACCCTTCAAAGTGGGATCCGCTGTCCTAATGAGAGTTCCAAACCTGGGTCAGGAGAAATATTTTTACGGAAAAATTGAAGAGCTTTACGACAATGGTTATGCGCACGTTAACTGGATGAATAGAGATTCTAACTCGTCGTTAGAGTCGATCACTGAGTTGCTTGCAGAGCATCCGCGAGAAACCCCCTTTGCTTTGGGTGATACGGTTCTACGTAAATTAGAGCCTGAAGTGGACAGTTTCACGAATAGGTATCAGCTGAACACTGTCGTCGCAACATTTGAGAACAACCTGGCTTTAGTCCGAGACTCGGATGGGGTGCACTCTGTCGAACGATATTTAGGTTCGAGCCGTGGAATCATTCCTGAAATCGAGGATCACCAAAACCTTTCAAAAAACACTTTGATTTATGTTTCCTTTCCAAATGACCCGTCAAGAGCGTGGACCATCGGCAAGCTCTTGAGGACTTTTTCAAGCGATCTTTTTCTTTTTCAAGATCAAAAGAGAATCGATCCGGAAGTTATACAGTATTCACAAATCAGAAAACTTTGCGACGGTCCACTCGCTCGACAATAGTTTGTAAAAGACCTGGATTTTAAAAGCGCTTAATCGAGAAACTCCTCATCCACCTTCACTGCGGCAGTGAATCGGGCGCCGACGCGAATGCATTTGATTCCTGAAAAACGCTCTTAAAGACTCCCTTCGGCCGCAAAGGGAGCCTGGACCAATAGTGGCGGGGCTTCTTTTCTAACGAATTCACTTTTAATGACCTGGTAGCGATAGCGGAAGATCATTTCTAATTGCTGCTTTACGAAGAATTTCCAAGCCAGATGGCCGATGAATCCTAGCGGAATGCGGTAGTGAACGGTGTCGATCATCAGGGTGCCGCTGGGGACTGGGTGAAATTCGTGCAAGTGTTCCCAGAGTTTGTAGGGGCCGCTGCTTTGGAAATCTATGGAATTCGTCCGGGCAAGGGTGTGATCGCCTATTTGCTTTTTGATCACGAAAAAGGTTTCCCGCGGCAGCGTGAGCACGCCGTCTTGGGCGACTATGTGAAGGCTCCCGAATCGAGCGACTGGGAAATCGCATTGCCTGTTCAAGTGAATAAAAAATATGTGCTGACCGTGTACCAAGATCTAAATGGCAATCGGCAGCTTGATAAAGATATCTTTGGCTATCCCCAAGAGCCGGTTGGCGCCTCCATGAATCCGCGCGTTTGCTTTGGGCCGCCGTCTTATAGTGATTGCGAATTTTTAATCAATGAATCAACAACTTTGATTGATGTACATTGCAGTTGGATAAGTTGATGAAATTCGGCGAACTTCTGGCAAATCTGTGAAGTCGGTGGCTTCTCAACATGAGCAACACGTCATTTAGTGACATAAACAAAAAAAAATTAGTTATCCGATGCAGCTAGGAATGCGCAAAAAATCAGGTTAGGCTAACCCACTGTTAACGGATCGTGGTCTTAATGAGGTTGAATTGCTACGACTTTTGGTAATAGATGATGAAGCATTTTATCGGTCTGCCGTTCAGGATCTGCTGAAAGGTGAAGATTTTGATCTTCGCTTGTCGCGTTCGCCCGGGGAAGCGTTGGAGGAGTTGACGCGTT
Source organism: uncultured Bacteriovoracaceae bacterium (assembly GCA_964636255.1). GTDB lineage: Bacteria > Bdellovibrionota > UBA2428 > UBA2428 > UBA2428 > CAXNGS01. Next base: position 9,590 of record CAZWNW010000015.1, read on the forward strand.
CTTTTTTTGACTTGTTGATCTGTGACCACCTGATGCCAGAAATGAATGGGCTCGATTTGCTTGCCCACGCCCGAAAATCCTGTTCTGTGCCGGCCGTTTTGATGGCCGTTTCCTTGGATGAAGTCGCAGAATCCCGAATGAATAAATTGGGTTCAATATCATTCCTTCGCAAGCCCTTCCAAAAGAATGAATTGTTGAAGGCCATTCAAGGCGCCCAAGAGATTTCAATCGAAAGGAACCTAATACTAGGTCCCGATGCAAAGATGTCTGCGGTCGCTATTGGAATTTTTGCCAATGGCAGACAGCTAAAGTGCCCGGTCTATTGGAAAAGTCAAAACGGACGATTTCTTCGTTTTCAACAACTGGCTCGGGCGGGTGAATTTCTGAGTGCTGAGGTGATTGCGGGTTTCAAAAGACGTGGTTTGGATTTTCTCTTTTTAAGAGAAGAAGATTATCAACGACATCAATCCGAATTGAGCACTGCAGGGGAATAACCCGCATTTTCACGCAGCTCGAAGTTGGAGATCCTTCAACAAGCGCGAATGTAAGTCGGCCAGTAGTTGATCCCGCGGCAGGAGTTTTCGTAGAGCCCCAATGGCATCGCAAACACCCTGACGATCCGAGTAGAAAAAGGAGCGCTTATTTTTTGAAGTGGGTTTGGGAATGATTGCGTGGGCGCCATGAGGGCGATTTCCTCGGGGTTCGACGTCAAGAAATGCCGACATAAGTAAAACCACAGGGCTTTTCTCCAGGTCCGCGCTTTCGATTGCTTGAACGAGTTCAGGGCCCGAGCCCATTGGCATCCGCATGTCAGAGAGGACCAAATCCACGGGGTTTTCCCGTAATAGTTTAATGCCCTCATAACCGCCGCTGGCGGCCAGAACGCGGAAGCCGATGCGTTCGAAACGCTTCACCAAAATCCGCCGAATTTCTTCCTCGTCATCGACAACTAATACGCAAATTTGAAGCGAGGACTCTACTCTGGCTGCTGACTTCATGAAGTCATTTCATCAGAAATTTCATTTGGGGGATAAGAAGATTTAGTTAATTGAAAGAAGAGTGGGGCTTAAACCCTGCTTCAATCAATGACTTCCCGGCAGCAAGCAAGATAGCTGTGAAAATTTTCCACCTGTTGTTGATTGTGTTTTCGCAAACGAATCTCAATATGGGGCTCTCGTATCTCATCAACGATGGCAAGTAGGTCTAGATTTTCCCCGCGGCTCTTCTTTTTGCAGAGCCTCTCGTATACAGAGACTGCCAGGTTAAATGCTCGAACTTCGGGGCTTAGTTGCGGACCGTTGAGTTTGCGTGGATAGCCAAGTCCGTTTTCAAGTTCATGGTGGCACAAAATGAACTGCGAAGATCGCGGTGGAAAATCCCTAATGGATCTAGAGGCAAAGTGTGCGGCCTCAATGGGATGTTGCCGAATTTTGTTGAACTCATTGAGAGTGAGACTTCCCGGCTCCTGCTCATAGCGGGAAAGAGTTCTATTTGGTATAGACCGAAGCGGAGCATCCATCAGCAAAACCGCTAGGGCGGCTTCGCGTAGCAAGGCCCTAGATTCAAGGGATTCTGATGAAAAAACCATGGTGACCAGGCTGCAAAGCGCAAAGCTTTTTTCGATCTCTGTTAAAATTTGAGCTGAAAAGAGTGCGTTGCGTGGAATGCCATAGTTGAGCGGAAGAATTTGCTTCAGAAGGGAATCGGCCAGGTCCTCCCAAGCCTTAACTTTGGTCGAAAAATTCTTGAGTAGAGCACCTTCTCGGTGGCCCAGACCCTTTAGGCGCTCGTCCAGCTCTCCACTGAAGCTTCGCAAAAGATTGGCATCTTCTTCAGGGTTACGAGCCTGCCTCTTGAGGAACTCAAAGCGTTCCGGAAATCTACGTAAGAGATCCGCCTCATCTAGAGCACCGCGGCGAACATAAATTCCACGGTCATGTTGGCTCTTCAGCACATCCAGCCGAGTCTGAGTGACCTGATCACCCTGCTGCAGGAACTTTAAATAGACTTGAGAATGTGGAAAATGAACGAAAAGGTCAATAAGTGCGTAGCCTTCCTCGGTTACAGGAATTTGGGTAGGGCCAACAGCGTCAAATTCGTTAATCAAGACATCCCCTTAGAGTCAATTTTAAGGATAGCTTGATTACTAAACTAATAAAATTTGGTTAATATTTATTTATTAATCTTCCTATATCTGGGAATTGTGTTTAAATTTTCAATATGAACGTCGTGGGTCTTATCAAGAGCCAGGAGGAGAGAAATCTCATTCGGGTCTTGGTGAATGAGTGTGTGCGCAGTCGTGATTTTAAAGGACCCAAGGATCTGGAATTGAAGCTTTTTGGCACGCAAGAGGAATTTCTGGATTCACTGGCACAGCTAAAAAACATCAAACTTGTTGTGATTGATTCCTTGATCGAAAATTATTCGGTTTTATTAGAAAGCGTCTTGGCAGGTTTTGACGGCGAACGGCCTGTAATCATAGTCCTAGCCGATACTCATGGCGGCGAACGTGGCGTCGTGGATCAGGCCGAAGAGTTGAATGCCCTGGGCGTTGAGCTCGTAGTTTTTCGACCCTATACCCGAGAGCAGCTTGTGCTCTCTTTGCAAAAGGGAATTTCGTGGATGCAGGAGCTTCCGCACTGGGTGAAACTTGTGCGTGCGGGAAAACAACTCGTTAATCAGTCGAATCGGGAAGCAGTAAAAAAAGCGCTCGGTATTTTACATCAGCAGATGCCAGACAATTCTTCCATCGCCCTGCTCTATGCTCGTGTGCTTGGAGTTTTGGGAAGTTCCGTAGCTGATGCGCGCGAGTCTTACCGCGTGTTAGATGGACTTCTTGCGACTCAGCCCTCGAGTATTCTGGCCCTGAGTTTAGCATCGCAGGTCGCTAAGAAGTTCGGTGATCGTCTACAGCTGATGGAATATGCGAAGAAAACTTTTCTAGCTGCTCCTTCGCGATCAGCAATTTTAGAGGTGATTGCAACAGGGAAAGAGATTGCAGCTCAAGATCATAATTTTAAGTGGATTGCTCTGGTTGAGGAACTCGCCAAGCGCGGTGCAGATTTCACAAATTTACGACCGCTTTTTGAATTGGCAATTGAAGAACTTTCAGATTTTGAAAAATTGGAAGGCATTTTAAATTGGTTGAAGAATCCGCAGGCTTTGGAAGATATTGAGCCCGAGGTTCTCAGTCGCTGTTACTTTCGTCTTCGCAAGCGTATCGAGGAGTTAGGTGGTTTGAGTGCGATCAACAATCGCTTACGCGCCAAAATGATGGCCGATTTTGGTAGCCTTTTGGTTCTTCATCTATCTTCGAATCTTGAGCTGGTGGATGATTATGTGAGTACAATGATTCACCAGTCCCGGGTGATCGAGTCCGAGCAAAAACTGTCCCTTATCAAGCGAAAAGACGCATCTTGGAAGTACTTTTATTTAGGTATGGCTAAATTGGCGATGTCGCGCGACAGGCGTTTAGAGGCCAGCGATTACCTGCTTAGGTGCGATAAAATGCTCGCGCAGTTTTCCAGTGTCGAAAAAATGCTCTTCGACCGTGTTCGTGATGAAGCAGTTTCGCGCTGGGGGCCACTTCAAAAGCGGAGCTAATCAAATATTCATACAATTTATTGCTCAGATAAGAGACACTATTTTAGGTGAAGGAAAGTCAAATGGACGGAAAAGGGATTCGACTCTTGATAGTCGATGATGAAAACGAGCTGCGAGAAGCATTGAAAAGAAAATTTCATCGCTTGGGCTTCGATGTTCACACGGCCAGCGGCGGCCACGAAGCCTTGAAGACTTGCCTCAAGCACGACTTTGACATCATTCTTACGGATGTGCGTATGCCCGAGGGATCGGGCATTGAATTACTCGATGGAATAAAATCGGCTAAACTTAAACACCCCCCTGTCATCATTTGCATCTCTGCTTTTTCCGATTTGACCAAAGAAGACGCCATCCTGAAAGGCGCACACGCACTCCTCCCAAAGCCGGTAGAATCTTCGGTTTTGATTAGCACTATCGAACACTTTCATCTCCAGCGAGCCCAGCGATTGGAAGCTGAAAAAGCTAGAGGTAATACAAGAAATTAGTTGGTTCTTATTCTTCGGTCAGTAGTAGCGGTACGTTTTCTGATTAGGGAGGCCATTAATGAAAGTTCAGCAATTTTTCTGGCAAGCCAAGAGTGGATGGAGTCTTCGTCCGCACGAAGTAATTGAAGCCGACATGCTTCTCATATTCGGCGGAATTGAACACTTCAAATCCAAGCAGATCTTAACTGAACTCGCTCAGTTATTTCCGCAGGTGCCATTGATGGCCTGCTCAACCGCTGGTGAGATCATCGAGAGTCGAGTGCTGGATAAAAGTTTAGTGGCAACCGCAGTAAAATTCGAAAAAACTCAACTGAAATTTGCGAAGGTTCAAAATCCGAGTGAAAGCTTGAGTCGAAAATCTGGCGAGGAAATTGGCAAGAAGCTTCTGGCTGAAAATCTAAAACACGTCTTTGTCTTGTCACCAGGGCTTAATGTTAACGGAAGCGAGTTGGTTCGGGGCATCACAAGTCAATTGCCAACACATGTGAGTGTCACGGGGGGCTTGGCCAGTGATGGTGGCGCATTCCAAGAGACTTTCGTCACCTTGGGAGATCAGACCGCAAATGATTTAGTGGCAGCCGTTGGATTTTATGGTGATCACATCAAGATTGGCTGTGGATCTGTCGGCGGCTGGGACTCCTTTGGTCCCGAGCGGCTGATTACTAAGTCAAGCGGGAACGTACTCTACGAATTGGATGGCAAGTCCGCACTAGAGCTTTATAAAACCTATCTCGGTGAAGAAGCTAAAAATCTGCCGGCGAGTGGTCTGCTTTTCCCCTTATCTTTGCGACAGCACGAAGGCAATCCAGGACTGGTGCGGACAATTTTGTCGGTGGATGAAAAGACTCAATCATTGACATTCGCGGGCGATGTTCCCGAGGGGCACTACGTCCAATTGATGAAAGCGAATTTTGATCGACTTCTGGAAGGGGCAGAAAGTGCCGCCGAGGCTAGTCTCAATCAATTTTCAAAAGTTCAACTGGCGATTTTGATCAGCTGTGTGGGGAGAAAACTTGTTTTAAAGCAGCGGATCGAGGATGAGGTCGAAGGCGTCCGAGGCATCCTAGGGTTTGAGGTTCCGGTAACGGGTTTTTATTCCTACGGCGAGATTTCGCCTTTTACTCCGACGGCGCGTTGTGAGTTGCATAATCAGACCATGACGGTCACGACTTTTGCGGAGGACTGATGGGCTTTCACAAGCTACTTGCCCGGCAGTTGCGTAAAATCCCAAATCTAAATTGGGAAAATTCGCCTGAATTGCAGCAGCTGCTGCGGGCAGTGGACGAGGCCTATCACCAGGCTGATGCTGATCGCATGATGCTCACACGTTCCATTGATTTAAGCTCACGCGAGCTAAATGTGGCCAACCGAGAACTGATGATCAAGGGTGATCGTCTGAAGCGCAGTTGTGAAGTGACGGTGGACCTCTATCACGCATCAAGTGATGAAGAGGGTTTCGAGCGCGTCTTGAGCGAGCTGAGAAAAGAAAAACAAATTGAGCTGGCCCAAATATTGGATATTCGTAAAAGTCCTGGACAAAGAGAAGTCGTTGAAATTTCGCAAAGACTTTTTTTGTATGAGAACTCAGCAGATGTTGCGCGAGAGGTACTAATCCCTGTTACGGGATCAGAAAACTCGACCTATGCAGTCCTTCATCTGGTCGCCGCTCAGGATCGAGTGATCGACAAAGATCTTCAACTTTGGGTGGAAAATTTGGCCAACGGCCTCGGGATCTGGGTGGAGATTCAGCTTCAAAAGCGCGAACTCGAAGAGCACCGGGCACAGGCTGTCAATGGCTCAAAAATGGCTTCGCTGGGTTTGATGGCAGGTGGCGTCGCTCACGAAATCAACAATCCTTTGGCTGTCATCTCGCTTTTGGCGGAAGAGATGGTCGATTTGCTTGGCGATGAATCGCTTTCACCAACCGAACTAAAAGCGGAATTATCGCAAAGCTTGCAGAAAGTTTCTCGCACCACGGAACGTATAGCTAAAATCGTTAAAGGCCTGAGAAGTTTTTCACGTGATAGTACACATGATCCCGTCGCGAGGGTAACTTTTGCGAATCTCTTAGACCAGACCACTTCGTTTTGCATGGAGAGATTCAGGTTGCGAAGTGTCAATCTGATCGTTGATCCTATTGAGCCTGAGCTGTGGATGGAATGTCGGGAGGCGCAGATTTCTCAAGTTTTGCTCAATCTTCTGAATAATGCTTTTGACGCTGTTCAAGGCAGCGAAAATGCCTGGGTTCGCATTAGCCATAGCACCACTGAATCCGAAATCGTTATCCAAATTCGCGATAGTGGAAAGGGAATCAGTCCTGAAGTTTCTGAAAAACTTTTTCAACCATTTTTTACAACAAAAAGTGTGGGGAAAGGAACTGGCCTTGGACTGAATATTTCGCACGCGATCGCGCGTGCGCATGATGGTGAACTGTTTGTGGACAGGACCGACCCTAACACCTGTTTCGTCTTGCGTTTGCCGCGCGAGCAAAAAATCCAGCGGGAGGCATCCTAATCGATGACGCAGAGATCAAAAAGACTTCGCAAACGGCGCTCTTTGGACTAAACTTTTTTTGATGAGCAGGTCTATGGTTCATCACATGTCGATTTCTGTTGGGGATTTACAACGTTCGTCCAAATTCTATGATGCGATCTTTGGAATATTGGGTTTTGAACGTGTTTGGAGAGCCACCGATGCCGTTGGTTATGGTTTTGGCGAACAAGATCAATTCGCAATTAAAATGATATCGAAAGATGCAGTGCGGATTCCGATTGCGGGTTTCCATATCGCCTTTTCCGCCAGAAGCCGCGAGGAAGTTGCCAAGTTTCATGTAACCGCTTTGAAAAACGGGGGCACCGACAATGGTCGGCCGGGCCCGCGCCCTGACTATGGTCCAAATTATTATGCCGCCTATGTTGTGGATCCAGACGGTTATCGGATCGAGGCCGTGTTTATAGGATAGCCACAGGTCAGTGGAGCATCTTCATTTCGATGTGTCGGAATTCTTTTCACGATGGCCTTTGAGACTTCGAACCATGAGCATCGGATCGAGTAGCTCGGCTACGGGTCGACTTTCCCGGGTAAAATATTGAACACGAAAGAGATCTCCTTGAGCAAAGGGTTTTTGTAGGATCAATGCTTCCAAGGGATCGTGCACATATTGATCCGCTTCGGTTTCAGGCATGTCTAGTTTGCGCTGCACCTGACCATTGGCATATAGAAGTTGGGCACCACGATAGACATAAGAAAGATAATCAAGTTCTAGGGCTAACATAAAATCGCCCTCGCTAAACAGTCTTCCTGCTTTCGCAATGGCCGAAGGCTTGGCGTTTTTAAAATCGATAAAATAGGCTTTGATGAGACGCGAAAAGGCTCGGAGCACCTTGCCTGCATCGGTAGCAAAAACTGCAATCCGCAATTTATCCTCGGGATCCGATTTCAGAGATCGGAGATAGTTAATGAACGCTGGCAGATCCACGCTGTCTTCCGCACCCAGCGTTTCGTCTTCGTCACTGAGGATGATGATTCCAGCACAGGCTTTGGGTCTAAGAACATCAGCTCCGCCATTTCGCAGCGCTCGCTCTAAACTAAGCAATGGTCGCTCATCGCCCGAACCCCCGGTGCCTACTTCCAGAGCTTTTTTAATTTTTGCTGTCCCAAACAAGGGATTCGAAAAAGTGCTTCCCGGAGTCTCTCCTAAATATGTGTCCGTCGTAAGCACGTAGCCCCTTATGTCGCCCTTGCTACCGGCTATCTTTAAAAAATCTGAAATCGTTTTCTGAAAAACATCCTGCAGAGCTTCCATGGATCCCGAATTGTCGATGACAAATATCAGATCTGTTTCACTACATTCTCCACGAAGTTTGGGTATCTCATAGAGAGATTCGATGTAGCCTTCGGTCTGGCATTGTGCGTGAACCTTCGTCCCTTTATCGACAAGATTGGCTCCGATGTGGGTCAGCACGGGCCAGCGTGCGGGTGGGGCGATTGAAAGGGGCGGATCGGCGAATTCCTGACAAGCATTTTTCAATCCACCACTGAAGGTAAAGTTTTCTCGGGCCGTAGATTTGGGCTTGATGATCAGCGGTTCGACTAAGTCTTTATCAATCCACTCGAGCTTTTGAGCGGGGCTTGCTTTTGAAAAACAGAGCCCGGCAGTTAAAAGAAGAATTAAATGCTTTTGCAGATGGCTTGCCATGTCTTGTATCGAACTCCATTCAAATACTCTCGATGCCCGCATTTTAGTTTAGTGAGATGCTTGGGCAAATCAAGATAGTCCCGTCGCGGGAGATAGATCTTGATGTTACGGTGAAAGGTAGTGGATAACTTTCCGCTCAATTCAAGGTCGACCTCGATGAGATCTGGACCGCGGACCAGGTAGCTCCCTTTCAAATCGAATCCACGCAGTGCCCAATCAAATTCACTATTGAAGCTAACGCTTCCACGGTTTTCTACCGGGCAACCTTCCTGCAAACACTCCAACAAGTCACGATTTCTGGGCGCATCCAAAATAAGTTCGCGTATGAGATCCGGGCTGCGAAAGGCCATCATAAGATTTGCTTCCAGCGCGGCAGATTGAATTCTTCGATTCAATAAAGCGTTCTCTTTTTCGAAGGTGTTGAAAAGTGATGCCGCCCCTGAAAAAATGATGCCGAAAATTACAAAAGCGACCATCAATTCCATAATGGAGAGGCCGTGAAGTGTCTTATTCACCAGTCGCTACCTCCTTGGACAGCAGGATCGCCGCACTGAGCTTTGTCTTGGGCAATATCAACGCTTAAGAGGTATGATCCGGGCGCAAGACATAGCCCTCCGCCGCGCACTTCGCATGCGGCACCTCCGGGCTGCCGTGCAAAGGGTACGTAGTAACGAATTTCACGGCGCAGATCGAGGTCAGGAACAGAAATCTCTATGCGAATTTCAGCGGCACTATCAAGTCCAGCACGCCACCACGCGATGCTTCGACCTCGGCAATTGTCGGGAAATCTTGGTGGAATTGTTACGTCATGTTCTTTGCCGAAGGGTTTCGGCAATTCGGGACAGGCCACCCAGTCTTTTGAAATATGATGGGCGCCCGCTACATAGGTCCAATCCGATAGAGGCGTCTTTTTGTAGCGATAGAGCTTTACGTTTTTCCAGCCCAGTGGCTTCCAATCCTTTTGAAGTTTGCAGTGCTCCAAACAGGGTTCTTGGAGACATTCTTTCAGAAGATCATCAGAGGCTAAATTGAGAGCATCACGAAATCGCTCTTCGATGATGAAATCCAGGCGCCGTTGCAATTCATCTTTCTGTACAGATTCAGCGGCCGAGGCCTTGCTAGAATAACGACCCAGTAGGCCCGTCGCATAGGCATAGAGCACCATGAGAAAGGAGAGAATGGCCATGGAGACGATGAGTTCTGCCATCGTAAAACCTAGTCGATTTTTTTTGCGCACAATAACTCCAGGGGCGGGGCTGTTAATTGAATGGCTCGAAAACCTTCTCGACACTCGAGACTTTGCATCTGCCAATGATTACCGGCAAAGTTCAGTGGAAATTCTACGGTGAATTGATTTTCAGGATTCTTAGGGTTGATCGGACCTGTTCTTCGATGATCGCGTGTGGAGAGCGTCATGTGAAGTTTTGCCCAAATCATCAGACCTTGGCTTCGAATGCTTCCGAAAAAATGCGATTGGATCGGGCAATTTGCACCCGGTAAACAGCTTTCAAGTCCGCCGCGTCGGTGACTAGCTCCGGCTCCCAACCAAGGCTTTCCATCGGCATCTAGAACGCGAAGCGCTTGGTTGTTGGTGTAGTTGGGCAAAGGTTGAGAATTTTTCAGCGCCTCGTAGGCTTTGCTGAGAAATTCTTCGATATCAGGATTGGCTTCAATAAATGATTTTTCAATGAAGTGACTTGAGCGCACGGCGTTTTCAAGGCGAATGCGGAGAGCCTCCATGGCATGTTTTCGTTCAAGGGCGATCATCTCCAACTGCCGTCGTTGGAAGATGTTGTAGGAAATGACTGCAAAGAGACTCACTCCCACTACAAAAAGTGCCGCCATAATATAGGTCGAGCTCCCACGCCGACTTCGAAGATTCATGCGCTCAGTCTAACGGTGGTCTGCACAAATGAGTAGCGTGCTCTGGGAATACAATAAAAATTTGATTTTTCTTCAGCTGCCCGAGCAAACAAGGAGGAATTTTAGTAGCGCAGAGTCTATACTGAACCGGATGGGGCGACTTGTTTATGCGATCGATTTTGGAACTTCGAATTCACTGCTTGCTGCGTCGGACGGCAAAGGCGTCTTAGGTCCTATTCCGCTCGATGCGGGGGCGCCTGATCCCACGGTGATGCGCAGTGTCCTCTATTACCCGAACCAAAACGAATGCCTACTGGGTTCGCGCGCAGTAGCAGAGTATTTGAATCGTGATCTTTCCGGGCGCCTGATTCGTTCGATCAAACGCTTCCTTCCCGTTCGAAGTTTCATCGGAACCTATGTTGAAGACCGCCCTTTGAATCTTGAAGATATTATTGGTCGCTTTCTTCTTGAGATGCGCCGCCGGGCCAATGAACATTTTCAGCAAGATGTTGATTCCGTTGTCTTGGGAAGGCCCGCGAAATTTTCGATTGATGAAGCCGATGATCGATTTGCCGAGTATCGATTGGAAAAATCGGCGCGCAACGCGGGATTTAAAAATATCGAATTTTGTCCTGAGCCTGTGGCTGCTGCCCGAGAGTTCCGGCGTAGTTTACAAACTGAAAAGATTGTTTTTGTCGCAGATTTCGGCGGCGGGACATCAGATTATACGGTCGTAAAAATGGGTGCTCATGACTACCAGGCGTCGGATGTATTGGCCGTCGGGGGAGTGCCCCTAGCTGGGGATTCCCTGGATGGTTGTGTGATGAGAAATCGGATCGCCCGACACTTTGGTTCAGAAGTTCAATATAAGGTACCTTTTGGAAAAAATATTTTGAAAATGCCACTGCATCTGATGGAACGCATTTGCTCCCCGGCTGACTTGGCCATTCTTCGAAAACAGGACACTTTGCAGTTTCTCAAAAATATTCAGGAATGGAGTCTTGGTCCCAATGATCGAAAATGCATGGATCAACTCTTGATGCTGATCGAAGAGCAACTGGGTTTCGGCATTTTCGAAGAGATTGAAAAAAGCAAAAGAGTATTGACCGTCGACAGTCAGTCGCTTCTGGAATTTCTCTACGCAGGAATTGAAATCCGCGAAAAAATTACGCGCAAACAATTCAATCAATACACTGAACGACATGTTACAGAGATTCTAAAAGGTGTGGATGAAACCTTAAATCGCGCCGGTCTCCAGGCGGCTGATGTGGATATACTTTGTTGCACCGGAGGCACAGCGCAGATACCTGCTATTCAAGAAGGACTTGCCGCGCGATTTGGTGCCGAGAAGCTGCAGCAGCACAAACACTTTCATAGCGTCGTTGAGGGGCTGGCCGAGCGCGCGCGCGATCTTCTTAATTAATTTGGCCGTGGCGCGGAGCGTTGTTAGCGCTTTTTCATCTTCTCTGCGTTGACTGGGACGCGGCCTCATATTTTTTTGTCGCCTCAAGAGAGAGAGGAATTTTTGATGAAAAATTTATGGAAGAAAAGCCTGGCCCTTGTGGTCATTGCCTTGGGCATGAATGCCGAGGCACAAACCCGCGCCTATTTGAACTTTTTGGAGGATTGCTCTCGATCTTGTTCACGCGTCTGCCGTGAATCTGCAGAAGATGTGCAGGGCGCCCTTCGACAATTGAATCGTGATTGCCGATTCACGGGTGGCCCCGTTGATCCTCCCCGCCGAGGAAGTTCATTAGAAATTTTCAATTCAGATTCTTGCAGTGGCGAAATCATCGCGATCGTTCGTGATGATAGTCGTTGTTCGGATCTCCCAGCTACCGGCACATCCGCGTGGGCCGTGCGCCAGGACAACGAATGCCACAATATCAAAGATATGTCGCCGCAAGAAGCTTGTTACCGCTTCACGGGAATGAACGAGCGAGGAAGCCGTGTGCGTGTTTACAACAATGATTCCTGTCGCGGAGAATTGCTCTCCGCAATTGGCCGTCGTAGTGATTGCTCGCAGTTTCCGACTTCGGGAACGTCGGCGTGGGGCATCGAGATCAATGGAACTTGCCACAACATTTTCGATATGAGTGAAGCGGATGCCTGCCGTCGCTTTAAAGATGGTGTCTCAGATCGCGCAGTGCAGATCTACAATTCTGATAGCTGTTCGAAGGATCTCTTGGCCGTGGTTCACAGTCGGCGCGGTTGCGAAGAGCTCCCCGCTAACGGAACCCAAGCATGGGGTGTGAAAATCGATGGTGTCTGCCAAAACATTACAGACACTTCGGTTCGTGATGCCTGCCTACGCTTTGCTCCCTGAGCGATCGTAACTTACCTTTAGAAGCAAGCCGAGTCAGTGGATTCGGCTTGCTTTATTCAGGCAAAGAAAATCAAGGCTTCCGGATTTCTCGCTAGATTTTCGTCCAAATTCGCGCCATGTTAGGCCGCTATGACTTCACCCATCGATTATACGAAAGATTCCCGATCGGCCTTGGAATCCAAAGAATATGCGCAGTGGATTGCCTTTGCTCCCTCGGTTTTTCAGGCCTCCCGCGTGCTCTGTGAAAGTGGCATTCTAAGTTCTATTGAAAAAGCAGGAAACGATGGGCTCACAATGGATGAGATTGTGAGTGAAGTGAGGCTTTCGAATTATGCTGTGCGCGTTTTGTTGGAAGCTGGTCTGGGAATTGGCCTCGTTTTGGAAAATGAAGATCGTTATCGCCTGACCAAAACCGCTTGGTTTCTTCTGCATGATCCGCTGACGCAGGCGAATCTCAATTTTACCCATCATGTGAATTATCGAGGATTTTACAATCTCGAAGAGGCGATCCGCAGCGGGAAGCCTGAAGGTTTAAAAACTCTTGGAAATTGGTCGACAATTTACGAGGGCTTGAGAGATCTGCCCGATGTTCCGCGACGGGCATGGTTTAATTTTGATCATCACTATTCCGAGGCTGCATTTCCGGATGCGCTTCCTCATGTGTTTGCTCATAATCCAAAGCGACTTCTGGACATCGGGGGCAATACCGGGAAATGGGCGATCGCTTGTGCGCGCTACAATCCCGAAATCAAAATCACCATCATGGATTTGCCAGGGCAGTTGGCCATGGCCAAAAAGGCGGTGACCGAGGCCGGCTTCACAGATCGTGTTGATTTCGTAGAAGCCAATCTTTTAGATCCACAACAGAAAATTCCAGAAGGTTTTGATGCTGTATGGATGAGCCAGTTTCTCGACTGCTTTTCCGAAGCTGAAATTGTTTCGATCATGAGTCGCTGTCGTTCGGCATTGAATCCTGGGGGCCTTGTTCATATTCTTGAGCCCTTTTGGGATCGGCAAAACTATAAGACCGCAGCATTCTGCTTGCAGCAAATTTCTCTCTATTTCACCGCGATGGCCAATGGAAATAGTCAGATGTATCGCTCAACCGTTTTTGAAAAGTGTGTCGAGGCTGCAGAATTTCGCATCAAAATCGCGAAAGACAATTTGGGAGTCGGTAGCACTCTTTTCAGCTGTGAAGTGATTGGTCCTCAAAAATAAATTTCATGATGAATCGTAGTTTGTATTTTCACTTCGCTTTCATTGCGCTCTCTCAATTCATTTTTGGCCCACAAGCAATCGCGGAAGCAGCACTTTCCAGTCCGGAAAAAGTTCAAAATCCGCATGAGATAGAAAGCTTCGCAGAACTACCTCGAGAGTCGGTCATTATGTTGGCCGCACCCCGAGAAGTTCAAACGAAGGTCACTTTCTTACGAAACGAGAACGGTAGCTTTTTTGAACCCCAACTCGGTGGAGACCTAGGTATTATTAGGAAGAGTCGCGGAAGATTCCGTAGTGCCGATCGAAACAGTTTCGATCTTTCGGTCCGCGGTGTTTTTATTCCGCGTTTTCAGTTTGCTTCGAATTCTTTTGATCTTTGGAATACGGATTTTATTGGGGGAATGGCCGGTATTTATCGCTTTGGACTCAGCGCCCTCGATGTATTTCTCTACCATAAGAGCTCGCATCTGGGTCCCCGACTTGCCCAAATACGCGCGGATGAAAATCATAGTTTTGAAACAATTCGGGTACTCTACACGAGGCAGTGCCCAGCAGGATTGGAGATTTATTCCGGTCTCTCTTTCACATTTCATGCCGATCCCGCCCGTATCGCAAACAACGCGGATCTACATCTCGGGGCGAATTGGCGCAGTCCCTATCTCGGCGAACGTTTGTATTTCAGTGCGGATCTTGAGGCACGTCAGTATTATCGCGGAATCAACGTGGCCTTGGAGACCGGATATGAATTGGGTAGCAAGATTGCCGGCGGACGTCGTCAACGAGTCTTTTTGAATTACTACGGTGGTCATTCGCCCATGGGCCAATTCCACCGCAGCACAGAGTCTTCTCTCTCGATGGGAATAGCAGCGGCTTATTAATCTCGCTGAACGTCTTAGCCTTCACTCCACGCAATGCTGATGAAATGACCCTGCCATTCCAGCAAGCGGAAATCAAAAAATTGATCAGAGTGTCTCGCTAAACCAGAATAAATCTTTGAATCATTGGGATCGTTGGAGGCTCGTATTTCTAAGACGCAAAAATCTCGATAGCGTCGTCCTTCATTCTGAGGATCAGCTTTAAATAGGGCTTCTTTTAATGTCCAGATCTGGATGGGCGGAAGCTCAAGCACTATGTCTTTTTCGTTTCGAATCCGATCCAAAGCAGCACTGCTCAATTTTCGATCAGCTTTTTCAATATCAATCGCAGCACTTGGGCGAAGAGAGTTAGTTTTCGTGGCTTGTAATCCCACAATGCGAATTGCAGCGCAGGCACTGCGGGTGTGAGAGAGTGCATAGGCATCAGCGACGCTTCCCTCGGCCAAAAGAGCCAAAAGAGCGGCACGCGAAGTGCACCATTGCGTCCTGCGGTGGGAGGGGGCGGCCTCATCTAATTTTTTGAGGAGAGCACTGAGCCATGGTTTGGAGTGAAATTTCGATCGAAGTGCATCTATTTCACCCTCAACACGCTCGTCTTCTTTCCCATTTTCTATATTCAGCTGCGCAATCCAGCTTATTTGCAGCGAGCCATGAGAGAAATTATTGATCAGTCCCGGCTTTTTCATGGCGAACGACTCGTCTCTTAGGGGCTAGAGAAAAGCCGAATTTCTCCTGTGCATAAAACTTGGAGTTGCTTAGTAAGCACTTCACCCTGAACGAGGGCGACCGGTCCAAATTCGCGAGTCGTGCGGACGCGTACCAAGACTTCGGATTCAAGCCTGGGTACAGGGTGAAATTTGAAGTTTCGAAAGCCAACTAAATAAGCTTGCTTTAAATCCGCCGTAGGTCCGGGCGCGTGCCGCTTCCTAAGGGCAGTTACAAATCCCATCGCCTGGGCGATCCATTCCACACCTGCACTGTCTCGGATCCGGCCGTCGCCATCAAGGTAGTTTCGATTTTCGGCGCGCTCGTCCAAAAAGACACGGGCCTGACCTTCGTCTGTGTGGACCCAATCGATTTGCTGAATCCACACAGCCCCGTCGCGGTGAGGCAGGAAGCTTTGCAGTTCCGTTACCGGCACGGGATCAACGACTAATTGTTTTCCGCGCAAAAGCTCTGCCGCGCCATTTCTCCAGATTTTCCCTTGAGGACTGAGAGGTAAATCCGAAACAAAATAAAAATGACGTGCGGAAAAACGGCGGCCGTATTTCTGAAGAAGAGCCGACTCAATTTCGATTCGGGGCAGGCTGCTCTGTCGATTTCCCCGGGGGGCCATCATGAGCCCTAGCTCAGCTCCCAGTCGATTATCAGGAACTTCGAAGGCCATTACTCGAAAAGGAATCTTTGATTCCAAAAAAGCTTCGATTTCCGTTAAAGAAAACTTTTCCCCGCCCCGGTTCAATGTCCAATCCCAGCGACCTTTGAATATTAATGAATCCTTCTCAGTCTCTACAAGATGGTCGCGAATAATTAATTTTTCGGGGTGCTCGATCTTTCCGTCCTGAGCCAGCCCCCAACATAAATTGGGTCCTGAAAATTCGATGCCCATCGAATCGACTAGTTTCGCATTCACTCCGGGAAGAAAAGTGCCAATCTCGCCAAACTCAATGGGTTCCACGCCTGGGGCCAAGTGGCTAAGCCCTGGCGAAGCCTCCGTGCATCCGTAACCGATACTTGGTTTTGCGATGTGAAGTTCGTCGCGAATCGATTTCCACAAAGCCGGGGTGACCGGAGCTCCGCCGATAATACAGGTTGGCGACTGCGCAAATATCTTGGAGGAATTTTTCCGCACACATTCCACTAGATCAAAAAAATGCGCGGGTGATCCCAGCGTTAAAGTTTTCGAAGTGACGCGTTCCTTCCAGATTTCGAGATTGTCTTTTTTATAGGGACCCGTAATGAAATCAAGTTCCCAACCCTTTAGATAGGCCTGCAAATATCCGAGCGTGAATCCGAAAGTGTGAAAGGGTTGAGGGAGGCAGAAAATTCGGTCGAGATCAAAGCCTTTAAAGTGCGATGAAATAGCAACAAGGGAGCTTTCTACATTTTCTTTTGAGTAGAGGACCAATCGAGATTCGCCAGAAACAGAGCCCGAAGTGAAGAGAGCAAACTGGCATTCTTTAAAACTGCGTGAACTTTTCCAGGATGCCCGATCATGGGATTCTTCGATTTTAACTCGAAGTTCCTTTGCATTCGGCTCTGTCCACTCGCCCAGAAAACTGAGCTCCTCTTTTGGTAGGGATTCTACGAAATTTCCCGTGTGAAGAGTGGGCGGCAGAAGAATGAGTGTTTCCTGGCGAGTCCACGCGCGCTCTACAGTTTCGAAAAGTTCTTTTGAATGATAGCCGCGCCAAAGAAGCATGCGCTCTAGTCTACCTGTTTTTGAAATAGTCGGGGCCGAAATTTAGTGCCGATGTCCATAGTGTGGATCGGAGTGCGCCAATTGATGGGCCCAAACTCTGGTCGCGATCCACGAAAGGCACTGCTCGACGGATTTCTGCGAAGATTTTCTTTGAAACTTCGCCTTTGAGCGCGATTTTTCGCAAATCTAAAGCCTGAGCTAGGCAGACCAGTTGCAGGCTTTGCAGTGTAAAAAGTTTTTCCAGCATTTCAGAGGCTTGAGCCGCAGCCCCCATGCCCATACTCACCTTGTCTTGATTGTGAGACTCCGTGCTGCGGGACAAAACACTTGAAGGAAAACTTTTTTGTATGATTTCCGCAGTGATTGCGGATGCTGCTTGATGCAATCCTTTTAGACCATGATGGAGATGCTTCTCGTCAGGGGGCAGTCGCTCCCAATCCACCAGATTGGGGGGTAGCCCGCGATTTGACTTGTCGTCGACCAAGACCAAGATCTGGCGATCCAGAAGATCCGCAAGATTCGCTAGAGAAATCTTCAGGTAGTCCATTCCATGGGCGAGATAGCCGCCATAAAAATTTCCACCATTCTGCACTTCGCCCTCGGGATCCAAGAGTGGATTGTCCGTGCAACTATTCACCTCGTCTTCGATCCATCGGGAAATAAGGTCGAGGGTGTCGCGTTGTGGTCCCAAAATTTGAGGAACGCAGCGAAGGGAATAGCGATCTTGGACATAACCCTCTGTGGTCATGTCGTTTTTCACCGGCACCCGGCTTCCGGAAAGCGGTCGATAATCTTCGGCATCCAGGTACTGGCTGATTCTTTCAGCAATGAGCGATTGAGATCCGTGCCTTTTGGCTTCGCGATTGACGAGGGGGCCAAAGGCTTCGCGACGACCACCAAGGGCCAAACACTGCCAGGAAGCTGTTAATGTTGCCATTTCCAATGAAAACTCTGAGAGCCGCCAATTATAAAGTGCATAGGCACTCATGACGGTCGTACCGTTCACGGTCGAAAGGGCTTCCTTGGGTTTGAAGACGTAAGATTTAAAATCTTTAATCTGCTGGCTTTCGTTGTAGCGCTCGCCGCGTTGGATTGCTGGTCCTCGACCAGAGAGCATGCGTGCCAGATAAGAGAGTGGCACAAGATCTCCGCTAGCACCTAGCGAACCTTCTTCAGGAATTTCAGGGAGACAATCGTTTTCGATACAAAATTTCATTTGGTCCAAGAGCTCAAGGCTCACACCCGAAAAACCACGACTGAGGGCCCTGAGGTGAATCCAGAGCACTGCGCGTGAAACTTCGCGGGGCAAAATTTTTCCGCTGCCGCAATTTAGATATTCAGCCAAATTTTGTTGAAGCGATTGCGCCTTCTCATAGGGGATCACGCGATGGCAACTGTCACCGAAGCCCGTGTTGACCCCATAGATCACCAGGCCGGACTTGAGACGATCCTCTAGTGCTTGACGGCTGCGGGCAATTTTTTCTCGAAGTGCGGTATCCACTTCGACTTCCGGAAAAGCATCTTCTCTAAGAAAAACGACGGATTGAAGTTCCTCGAGGCTCAAGGCTCTTTCACTCAGGCAAATTTTCGGCAAGCCTTGGGAAGACATAAGCCGCTAAAAAATCACAGATTGCCTAGGCTTATCAAGCCTGGAGATAGAAAAGCCAAGGCCCAACGCGACCCGGAGAGCGCTGATCTTCGATTGCTTGCCAGAGGGCTTTGTCATCCGCCAAAGGAGCCGGAAGGGAGCCAGCTTGATCGCCGATCTCCGCTCGAAGTTTTAATGATCCCAACCCCACGGTATCTTCTACTGGCCATGGGACCCCGGAATCGTCACCAATCAGGGCAAGTAACACCTCGTGAGTCGTCGAATTCTGCGGACGGAGGCTTATCAACAGTTGCAGCTTTCCACTCATTCGAGCCTCAAACAGTGCCTCAGTAAATCCACTTAGTAGAGTTTCTTTGCCATTTTGGAGGCACAAAAGGGGGCCATGGAATTTGGAGACCTGCAAAAAACTCGAGATCCGCACATTTGAAAGTGTGTGCACAAATTTCGAGGGACTTAAGCTGCCACCCCGGGTGAAGTCGTGATCCGTGGTGTTCGAAGCTCCTTCACAGGCTAGAACGAGGCCGCCAATGCGCAGCTCAGCCAATCCTCGATTTTTCTCCACAAGATTGCTCCAGGCTTCGGCCAAGGCATAGGCAGCGGCATCGAGAAGTTGCCATCGTTCGCAGGAATCTTTCCAGGACGGCTCGACCTGGGCGGGCCATTCACAGAAGGCTCGGAAAATTTCAAGGCGCATCATTTTTCGGTCTCCAAGACGCAGACCGCGTGAATGCCACCAAAGCCTAAAGAGTTGATCAAAATTCGAGGCTCCAAGAGTTTTTCGGATTCGAGAAGAAAGCGGTTTCGAAATTGAGGGGCTACCTGAGTAGTGTTGGTGATGGGAAAAATTTTCCCGTGGCGGAGTGCCTCGATCGCGGCGCAGATATCAACAGCGGAACTGGCGCCCAGGCTGTGTCCGATGCAGCCCTTGCTTGCAGTGATTCCGACTTGGTGATTGGGGCTAGTGCTCGGAAAAACTTCGGAGAGCGTGGCCGATTCAACTTCATCATTGGCGAGTGTTCCGGTGCCGTGGGCAATGATGGCCCCGAGCCGAAGATCCGAGGGAAGAGCGAGTGCCTCGAGCGCACGTTTGAAGCTACGGCCCCCTTCTTGCGGCCGGGTGATCGAGAAGCCTTCGACATCCAGTGCGCTGGCGCGTAGGCGGATCGGAAAATCTCCGCGAGCTTCGCGCTCCATCAGGATCGCAACCGCTGCTTCGCCGATCCGCATCCCGGCCCGTTTTTCATCAAAGGGTCGAAGTGGGGTGGGGCTCAGGGCGCGCAAGGCATAAAATCCATTTAAGACAAAAGCACCCACAACGTCGGACGAGATTACCAAGACTTCGTCAACTCGATCACTCTCCATCCAGCGTTGGCCTAGATGGAGCGCCGAAATTCCGCTGGTGCAAGCGTTGCTGAGGCAAATTTGAACTTCGGGCTGCAGATTGTGCCGATTTAGGAAAGCATCCAAGATCGGACCTAAGGGATCCATCGGCGATACGGAATCCAACCAGGCGATGTCTTCGCTGAGGCCCTTTGTACTGGCGAAAATGATGCCAAGGCGTGTGGATCGCAAACTTAGTTTCTTGCTCAATCCTCGGTAGGCCTCGTCCAACAAATGGGCGATGCGATTTTCTGCAGACGTGCTTAGTAGATCAGGGACACGGTAGGCATGAACACTTGGTGGGACGAGTCGAGGAAAGTCTGTGATGGTGAAGCTTTGGCTTAAATCGCGCTTTTCGCAAAGAGCCGTCCACAGGGCATCGTTTCCGGAGCCCGCAGCT
Organism: uncultured Bacteriovoracaceae bacterium; assembly: GCA_964636255.1. Lineage (GTDB taxonomy): Bacteria > Bdellovibrionota > UBA2428 > UBA2428 > UBA2428 > CAXNGS01. The sequence continues at coordinate 29,969 of CAZWNW010000015.1, forward strand.
GTCACAGAATAAGAGGCGTTTAGATAAGCCATAGGCAGGCTCGGAAGTTTCCGTTATTGTTGAGTCGTGATCAACCCTGAAGATGAGTTTTTCTTTGAAGGGCTCGAGCAGTCTGAATCAGAAATCCGCGCACAGCTCCCGCTGCGTCCCCAGATTCGTTACTTCACGGGCCATTTCCCAGGGGATCCCATTTTGCCAGCCGTGGCCGTTGTTGATGCCGCTCATCTCTTGATCAAAAAGACGGGCCGAGTCGGGCGACTCGTGGAGATTGTGAATGGCAAGTTCACGCAGGCTTCGCGGGCGGGACAAAAATTGGAATTTCGCGCCTCGCTTCATCAACAAACAGAAACTGGGCTGGAGTGGCGGGTAGAGTGGCAAGAAGTCGGCTCATCCGAAAAATCCGGTGAGCTCATTTTTCTTTTTGCCCGACTTTAGGACATCGCTAGCTTTAGAATCTAATTTTGAGCTGTAGTTTGGCCGTTCGTTGGATTGAGTTCAGCGGCAATCAGAGTTCGGATCATCGAATGCACATCGCCTAAAGTACGGATTTCTTTCAGACGGTCACCATCGACGCGAAGATCAAGTTTTTCTTCTAGGTGCACCAACATATCAACCGCGTCCAAGCTATCAAGCTCGAGGTCCTGGAAAACAGTGGCTTCTGGAAGGAGCTTTTCTTTGGGAATCTCGAATCCCGTATGAAATACGTCGTTGATTTCTTCGATCAAGAGCTGAGGATTGTTGAAAAGCGAGGCCAGTTTTTCTTTTTGCGTATCCATAAACTTAGTCGACTTTCGATAATATCAGGGATGTGCACATCCCTCCAAACGCAAAGTTATTGCTAAGGACGTTTTTGATGGGAAGTCGAAGGGGCTCTTTGATGAGATTCGCGCCGGCACAAGTAGAATCTATGTTTTCTAAATTTTTGGTAGGGATCAGAGTTCCGTGACCCATCATTTCCATCGACATGATCACTTCGATTCCTCCACAGGCCGCCAGGGAATGGCCGAAATGACCCTTGAGTGAACTTACGGGGGTTCTGGATCCGAAAGTATCTGCAATGGCTTGGGCCTCTTCAGCATCGCCCTGAATAGTGCCGGTTGCGTGCGCGTTTACGTAGTCAATATCAGCGGGCCCAAGTTCAGAGCGTTCGAGACTAAGGCGCATTGTTTTAACCATGGCCTCTCGATTGGATTGGCTGGCATGAGAGCCTTCACAGACATAGGCCCCGCCCCGAATTTCTGCGCGTGCTTTTTGGCCTCGTTTTTGAAGACTTCGTTCACTTTCTAGAATGATGACCGAGGCTCCTTCAGAAACTGCGAGTCCATCGCGATCGCGGTCAAAGGGACGCGGCGATTGATCGGCTCGGTCGTTAAAATTACGGGTAGCCGCATGCACGGTGTCAAAAACTGCAGCGCTTGTGTAGTGCAATTCGTCAGCACCGCCGGCGATCACTCGGTCGTAGACTCCTGCGCGAATCAATTCCCAGCCCAGAATTATGGCTTGGGTCGATGTCGAGCAGGCCGAGGCGACTCCCAAAGCAGGACCCGTGAATCCAAGGGCTGCCGCCACATTTGTTGAGATCGAGTGATTCATGACTTTGAAAAAGGAAGTCCCGAGTTGCCCCTCGGGTCCTCCGACTTCCAAAAGTTTTTTAAAATAAGTTTCCAAGGTATCGGGGCTGCCGGAAGTTGAGCCCATGCAAATCAACGTGCGCGGAAATTCCTGATTGATCGCCTCGGGGCTGATCCCCGCGTCCTCTAGGGCGTCCAGTGCGGCCCGGGCGGCCATCTCAGACATGCGGGACATGGTTCGACGAGAGCTTCGTGGAACACTTTTAATATCAAAGGGATGTGCCGGGGCGCCAAGGCGAGAGTGAAGGCCTTTGTATTGTTCCCACTCGGGGTAGGCGCGGATCGCACTCTCGTGTCGAAGGAGCGCTTCGAAGGCAGTCGTGGCACGATTTCCTAATGAGGAAACTAAACCCGTCCCCGATATAAAAACTTTCACCGACTAATAGCTAAGCTCGCTCAGTCGACGAATCAAGGGTTTGATCCCCAAAAGATGGCCAGCCGTTCGCAGGCCAGAGACGCTGGCCCCCATGACGCCTGGGAAAAGTGTGTTCTGCCCAGTCAAAAGGAGATTCGGAATTTTGGTGCGGGGTCCAAGCGAGCGCGCCCCTGTGTTGGAAATGGAATGATAAAGTCCATAGGGCGAGCCCTCGGGCGAGGGATTGTAAAACTGATTGGTCAGTGGGCTTGAGGTGGTCGAGTCGATGATTTCAGCCTGGAAACCAGGTTCAAAGCGCTCGACCAGTTCGAGGCTTTTCTCTGCTAGTAGCTTTTTTGCTTCCTGGTAGTCCGCTGGACGTTTGCCGATTTGGCTTTCTGCCCAACGTTCAAACCAACTGTATTCACATCCGACCAAAAGATTAAATGCAGCTGTTTCGCCTAAGGTTTTGGCATCGCGCTGTGCAGCGGATCGAAAAGCTACCAGTGGAAGATCAAAGGGAGCGGCCAGTTCTACGGGGGATGTTCCGCCTGACTCGCGGAAGAAATAATCGTTCTTTAGATAGGCCTGGGCCGGTCGATTGTGGGGCGTTTTCAAGTAAAGACCAAATATCCCGGAGCTTTCTTTCAGTCGCTCAACTCGGCCCTTGAATGCGGGAGTGAAGATTGAGGTGTCGTCGAGCATTTGAAAAGTACTCTTTGGATGGATCCCAGAGATAAGAATTTTGCATTCAATCACCGATCCATCTTCCAGTTGGACACTTCGGACTTCGCCGCCTTTTGTGTGGATGGCCTGGACGCGACTTCTAAGGTGAATTTCTCCGCCCAAATTTTTGAGTCGCTCAACAAAGCGTCCCGCCACCACATCGCCGCCATTTCGAAAACCAAAGGCTCCCAATAGCAGAGAATCCAAGATCACGGCGTGCATCCCAAAGGAAGTTTCCGAGGGATCTGCCCCATGCAAAGCGCAGTAGGCGAAAAGGATTTTTTTCAAGTTAAGATCGCGAACGTGCCCATCGACCACCTGAGCGAGGGGAGTTTCCATGCTTTTTAAAAGTGCAGACGAATCGACTTCTTCATTAAAGCGATAAGTTTGAAAGTGAAAGGTAGCCCGACGGGATTCCTCAAGAAATTTGTGAATTCCTTGGCGCTCTGCGGGAAATTGCTCGCAAAGGCCTTCGGCAAAATTCTCGTATCCGGTGGGAATTTTGAAATCAAAGTTCGGGAAGTGCAAGTGATCAAAGCCCTTCGGGTCGAGTTCAATGTAATCCTCTTCGAAAAATACCCCGAGTGATTGCAGCAAGGCGTGAAAGGGTTGGCCTGTCTTAAGCGCGCCCACATAATGGGCACCGGTATCAAAGCGATGGCCAAAACGATTAAAGCAATGAAGATAGCCTCCGGGTTTGAAAGTTTTTTCTAAAACACAAACCGATCGACCGGCTTCCGCAAGCAGGATTGCAGCCGTGAGGCTTGAAACCCCAGAACCGATCAAGACCACATCATAGGATTTCATGTGGGAAAGAGGCCACCATTAATGCTGAGCGTGTGCCCAGTGACATATGAGGCGGCGGGTGAACAGAGGAAATCGATGCAGGCTGCGACTTCGTCGGCTGTTCCAAAGCGCCCCATAGGAATACGTTTTTTAAAGTCTTCGAGTTGAGGAATATTTTGGATCATTTCAGTTTCGATCAAACCAGGAGCTACCGCATTCACGCGCACATTGCGGGGCCCTAGTTCCATGGCCAGAGTTTTGGTCATCGCGATCAGGCCCGCCTTGCTCGCGGCATAATTAATCTGCCCAGGATTGCCGGTTTGCCCAGCAAGAGACGCGACATTGACGATGGCACCCTTGCGGGCGCGCATCATTTTCCGCGCAGCCCACTTCAGCAAGACAAAGGGCCCGTGAAGATTCGTGCGCACGACGCGATCAAAAGATTCCAGAGACATCAATCCCGCTAGTGTGTCTTCGTGAATGCCGGCGTTGTTGACAAGAACTTCAACGGAGCGACTGCCATGTTCCTTCCAAAAGCTCTCGATACGTTCTTCAATCTCTTCAGGTCGGCCCAGATCAGCTTGCCAAAGAAGGCCTTGACCGCCCCCATCACGAATTTCCTCGAGGACCTTTTCGGCCTTTCCCTGGTTCGAATTGTAATGGATCCAGATTTCATAACCTCGAGCAGCCAATCTCCGGGCAGTAGCCGCGCCAATTCCCGAGGAGGCGCCCGTTACCAAGGCTATTGCGGAAGACGGGGTCGACATTAAGATGTAAGGTACTTGGCTCATTTATGAACGTCAAACCCGGAGCTTCTCTACGAAGTGAAACCTCGATTTTCTGGACGATTTATTTCTACATCAGCTTTCTATTTCTGGGCGCGTTCTATGCGATGCCTATTGTTTTGCCCTTGGCGCTCTTGGCCCGTATTTTTCCGCGCTTTCGTCCTTTAGCCCATTGGGCTTTGAGTTGGGGAACGGGCTTGTTTTTGAAACTTCAACCGTGGCTCAGGGTCGAATTTCGACGTCCGGCCGGAGCTCGAAGTCTTGGGCCGGGCCCCACGCTTTTTGTCGCGAATCATCGATCGATATTAGATGGCTTTTTAATGTTAACGCTGATCCCTGGAGTATCGATGCTTGCAAAACGAAGTCTCTTTAATTTGCCGATGCTGGGCATCATGATGCGGGCAACGGGCCAAATCCCTGCGGTAAAAGGGGATTTAAATAGTTTGCTGCGAGCCCGCGAAATCTGCGCGAAAAAATTAAATGGGGGCGGAAAGGTTCTTGTCTTTCCGGAGCTCACACGTTGCCCTCCGGGTCACCCGGCTTCCAAAGATTTTTCCTCTTTGCCGTTTACACTTGTCGGTGGAACCTCGTGTACTTTAGTTCCCATTGTGATTCATGGTTCAGATCGAGCGTGGTTTCCGGCGACCTCCAAAGTGGCCCGTCGTGCCCATGTGACGATTCAAGAGCTTGATCCGATAGTGATTACTGACGCGGCTTCCAAGGATCTGGCACGGACTGCAAAAGAGAGTATCGATCGCGAATGGTTTTTGCGGGAAGCTTTCTCGGGTCGGGATCTGAATCAATGAAAATCAGACTTTGTATTTTAGTCCCCACCTACAACAATGCGGAAAGTATTCTTCAGGTTTGCTCGGAGTTGATCGAAAATACTGAGCTGCCCGTTCTCGTTGTGGACGACGGATCTTCGATTCCGGTCGAGACTCTGTTGGGCGAGGAAAAATTTCTCATAGCCCGGGCGAGTGGTCGACTTACGATTCTTTGTAACGACGAGAATCGTGGCAAAGGATTTAGTCTCGAGCGCGGATTTCGATGGTGCATCACTCAGGGCTACACGCACGCACTGGCTTTCGACGGCGATGGCCAACATCTGGTAAGTGAAATCCCTAAACTTTTGAACGAAGCACGAGAAAATCCCTGGGCTTTGATCGTCGGTAGTCGCAAATTCCAGGGACCGAGCGTGCCAGAGGTCAGTCGATTCGGCCGCAAATTTTCGAATTTTTGGGTGCGCTTTCAGACCGAAATGGGTGTGAGCGATTCGCAAAGTGGCCTGCGTGTTTATCCTCTCTTTTTCATTCAGCGCATGAATTTTTTCAGCAAGCGCTTTGACTTCGAGATCGAAGTTCTGGTGCGCTTGATGTGGCGGGGCGTGGCCATTCGCGATGTCGAGGTGGCTTGTTATTATCCACCCGCAGAAGAGCGCATCAGCCACTTTGATAAACTCTGGGACAATGTCCGTATTTCGCTTTTGAATACGGTTTTAGTCGTGGTGAGCTTGTTGCGCACCCGTCTTTCGCCCATTCCCGTGGGCGTTGCGGTAGCGCTTGGGGTATGGGTGGGAACGACGCCTTTTTTTGGTTTTCATGCTTTGATCTGTGCCGGACTGTCGTTCGTCTTTCGTTTGAATTTCCTGATGCTTCTGTTGGGTTCGCAGATTTCCATTCCTCCAATCGCACCTTTTCTTTCGGTGGCTTCTATTGCGCTGGGTGAAAATCTTTTTGGACTTGCGGGCGAGTCTAAGATTCTTGGGATGGCGGGGGCCTGGTTGGCTGGTTCACTTGTCTTAGGGGCAATTCTTGGGCTCTTGATTGGAGGACTCGTCAGCATCTTGCTGTATCGTGTGAAAAGTCAGCGCGCGAATTGGCAAGGCAAAACCCGCGGCGGGCGTTTCGGAAATGCCTTCATGAAATTTGTGGCGCAAAAAGTCGGACTTCGCGTCGCCTATTTCTTTCTTTATTTTATTGTTCCGTATTTTTATTTTTTTTCGCCATCCGGCACTCGCGCTTCGAATCACTACTGGAAGCAGACACGACCGGAAGTCGGTTTTTGGAAACGACAGTGGCTTGTGCTTTGTCATTACATGACTTTCGCCAAGACACTCCTCGATCGAATTCTTCAGAGCGGACATGAAAATTCTCTTTACTATTATCCCTCCCAAGGTGGGGAATTGCTACACGAAGCTTTGGATCGGGGCGAGGGAATTGTTTTGATCGGTTCACATGTGGGGAATTGGCATCTGGCTCTAACGGAACTTGCTCGCAGACGACGGGATCAGTCGTTGGTTTCACTTGAGTATCAGTCCGAGGGTTTGACCTTTGATAAGGCAATCGGTGGTGATGCATCACCCTTAACGGAAGTTTTGTCTTCAAAAATGGCTCTACCACTTCTTGAAGCGCGTTCACTTTTGGAGCGGGGCCAGCCGCTGGGCATGATGATTGATCGGCCCGGAATCGGCACTGCAGAACTGATACCCTTTTTTGGGGGCTTGGCCGCTTTTGATGCAACACCTATACGTCTGGCGATGGCCTGTCGAAAGAGAATACTTTTCACATTTAGTTTTAAGGATGGTGACAGAACTTACCGCTCCTTCGCCTTCGAGGAAATTTTCCCGATTCCCGGAGAAGGAGTAGATCGCGAAACCCATCTTCACCAGGCTTTGTGCGTTTACGCGACACGCCTTGAAAGCATGCTTCGCCGTTATCCGGATCAGTGGTTTAATTTTTTCCCTTTTTGGTCTCGGCCCCCCTTTTCTCCGCTGGATGCAGCGATGGCAGATTCAGAGGTGCCCGTGGAGAGGCGAAAAGTCTCCGAAGCCAGTGCCAAATTGTGAAGCGTCGCATTAGATTCGAGAGATGAGTGTCAAGTCACTTGCCGGAAATCCTTTCCCGGTGCAGCCTAATGGGCATGAAGCTTATCTCGCTAAAAATATTTTCAATTTTAGTTTTAAGTTGCTTAGTTTTTTCCTGTCGCGCCAAACAAGCGAAGGTCGCTCCGATGGTGAAGACAGATATCGACCTTTCACAATTGAAGCTGCCTCACAATGCAGGACTCAATGATGGGAATCTTGGTATGTTTAGTGGAGGCAGCCTGTCTACCTTGGTGAAAACCACCGAAGGCCCCTATGTTCTTCAGTTGGAGGCTCGTGCAGATCTCTTTCGCGGCAAAGGCCCGATCGTCGATGTGACGGTCAATGGTCGTTCCGAGGGACAGCTTGAAGTCGTTTCCACGACTTTCAAAACCTATGATCTAAAGATCTCGCATCTCAGGGCCGGTACCCACGAAATTGTCATACACTTCACGAACGATCAATACGATGAAGCGACCAAAGAAGACCGCAATCTCTATCTGAAACGCATTACCTATTGGCGGCAATAATTTTGCTGACTGCAGTTTAGTAGAAAAGACGAAGTCGACCGAATAAGCCCGTTTCTGAATATTCACCGGAGAGTCCTTCAGTAAATTCAATTTCCTTCGATCGATATCCGAATTCACCGCGAAGACTGCCGACCTCCAGAAAAGCCGATGCGAAATAGCTCGATCCGCCAAAAGCCCGATCTTGGAAGCGGGTTTCCTGCTTTAGAAGTTTTTTGTATTCACCCCGAAGGCCTAGCCATTGCGCGAGATAAACTTGAAGTTCGGGTCCTATGGAAAATCCTGTGTAGTAATCGCGCGGACCCGTGGGGTGTTTCAAGTTGTTGTATTCGTAACCCACACGAAGAATTAAATTGGTGTCTTGAATATTGCCACCGAAAAGTCGAAATTGCGCGTCGACTTCAATCATCTGGTTGTTAATGTCACTTGCCTCTGCGTTCGGAAGCCAACTCGAAGCATCTTCGTATCGCAGACGAAGACCGGCTCGCATCAGATAATAATCAATTTCAAAACCTTGACGATAGGGACTCAGATCCCACGAAAATGTGAAATCCATGGGTAATTTATTCGTGTGTTGCATCAACCAACGATCTTGGGCCGCCATCTTTTCCTTCGTACGAAGCCAAGAATCCAGAGTCCATCGCGATTGCCTCCGTTCCCTTTGTCTCTCTGGAAAAAACACAATCGCGATTGGACTAGAGTCTTGTCCCCGAGCCGGAAGCGAAAGAATGCCGAGAAGAACTACTGCTGGTAGGTAGCGCAATTGTCTAAATAACATTGCCTTAGTCTATGTCAGGATGCTTTTGAATGACACTTCATTCCCTATCTTCACTTCTTTTTAACAGAAAAAGAATGCGATCTTCACTGGGGCTCTAGCACTCGAATTTATTATAATTATTGGGGAAGGGCGAAGCATCACGATGGAAGGTTTCTGTAGTTTTAAATGCGTTCGCTCGGTCCAGCTTTTTCTAGGCATTATGCTCTTGGCGGCTTGTAAGCCGATCCTGCAGACGAAATCGATCCGAACAGAAATCTCTGAACCGCCAACAGCTAGCCTCCATGTTGTCGATGACTCACTAAGCGAGGGTCCCTTGGTGGATGCGGGGCTCTTACGACTCAGTCGAAGTGGAAATCTCGATCAAAGCCTCAAGGTCAATATGACTTACTTGGGAACGGCAGTGGCGAATAGTGATTACAAGTCCCTCTCGTCGTCGATCGAAATACCGGCAGGTCTCTCGTCGGTGGAAATTGTCATCGAGCCTATCAGTGATGGGAACTACAAGGGCGACCGTAGCCTGGAAGTGAGCATCTCATCCGGAGAAGATTATCTCTTGGGTGACTCAATTTCGGCGCTACTGATTATTTCAGACTCCGATGCAGAAGGCGGGGGCGGTGACAATTTCGAGCCGGGGACCATCACGGACTTTCGGGTTCAGGCTGATGGCTGGTTTGCTGAAATTGATATCGCCGGATTCAGCGTCGGCGGCACGGCCGACTATGGATTCCAAGACGACAATGATCCGGACACGGTCGACAATGATGTCACTAATGCAAAAATGGTCCTGAACGTTAGCTCCGAAGGTTTTAATGCGGCGGGTGTACTAGGGACCGTCAGTCGAAATGTTTTTGGTGTGAAAACAATCCGGAAGCCCTTCCCTGAAAATACGATGCAAGATCGGAGTGTTTTGGACGAGCGAGTTCAGAATGGCAAATTAACAGTCAAAGTTGCTTTGAGTGATTTCATATATCGCGACGATCGAGACGGAGGCGTTGGAACTTCGGGTCAGAATCTAAGATTGAGTCTTCCAGCGGGATGGTACACGGACGATGGACCCGGAGGCAGTGGTCTGCAAAGTCGCGCGCTCTCAAATGCGGTGGTGAAAAATTTTTCGACTCTTCAATATCCTAAAGTCATTGGCCGATGGGCTTGGCCGGCCTGGGAACGGAGCGCGAATAATTATCAGGTGGAGCTGCTTCCGATTCATCGTTTCGCCCGGAATGCTCGACCTGTGGTCGCGGTCATCATCAGCGCAAATGATCAAAGCGGCAATAATCTTTCGCTGACTGTAAACGAAATGAATAAGTCGGCCCGCAGTGGAGACGCAAATGTCGTCCAGGTCTATGCAGCAAGTATTCCGATGGCTGAATTTGACCAAGGCGAAGTTGTCGATATTAACTTCCGAGCCTATCCGTGGATCGGCGATGAAAGTTCTGTATTGGATTCGCGCACAAATAAGGATGGTTTTTTACAACCTGACGAAAGGTTGGGACCCCTGCACGTTTTAAATGATCGAAGTGGTAGTTATGGCGCGGGTTATGCGCGCGTCTCAATGACGGGTGTCGATGCAAGTGGAATCGTGGCTGCTTCGGAGGCTGCTGCCGCAACTGCAAACGCTTTTCGGACGATTGGCGCGGCAGCAGTGGCAATCAAAGCTTTTCATCAAACTCAATTCAATCGAGACAGTGCCGCCGGCGGCGTGATTTTGCTGGAAGCTGGCGATCACGCATATCCGGGCAGCATACCTGCTGCCAGTCTTGGAATCACGATGGACAGCTGGCTAATCATCCGCCCAGCGGCGGGCGCCACACGTGAGCAAGCCAGGATTGTGTCGGCGACCGAGTCACTCAAAGCAAGTCGCGTGAAAATCGAAGGTCTCAATCTCGTGCTCAGCAGTGGGAGTATTCGTGGAAACCCAAGCACTGATGTTTTATGGTTGCATAACAATTTGATCAATCCCGAAACGGAGCTTCCTTTTCTCTCGTGGAAAGTTGCCTACGCTACTCAAAACAGAATTTCTTCTGCCTTGGAAGATTTGGCCGCAAATTTCGGTGGCATCCGGGGTCCTTTTGCGTTGGTACGAGGTAACGATGCTGAAGCGTCGGTTGATACCCATTTTTATGCAGTTCTGGGAAATAAAAACGTCAACGGACGACTCTTTGTTGAAAACGTCGTCAATTCTGCGAACCACCATCCTAGCCACAATTCGATCATGGCATTCAATACGAATTACGCTTTGCTCCATACAACTTCGGTCGCAGAGAGCTCTGAAATGAGTGGAGTTGCCGTCATTCAAAATATTTTCGAACGCATAGGACCAAGTCCCTCGGGAGTTATGCAGGTCGCAGGCTCTGGAGGCAAGGGAGCCGCGTCGACTAACTTGATATTCTGGCACAACACTTTCGTGGGCGAACGCATCCAGTGGGGATATAGCTACAACGGGAATGTGGATGCCCCACTTAAAAAGCTCAATTGGGGTAGTAAGTTCAATATTTTCACAAAACAGGGAATCAAAACAGATACCTTCACAGATGCCGAAGGACTTGTTGAAAACCACCTGGCCAACTGGGCGTTGGTTTACAACGTCGGCAGTGTAGGGAACAAATGTCTCAACAAAATATTCGATGGAGACTTTCACGGTCTTTATTCTCAATGGGGACCGGCTACAGGCTTCATAGAGCCTGGCTTTCTCAATGATCGCTCGAAAGACACGGGAACAGGTGAAGGTCAGGGTGATTATCGATTGCAGGAAAGCTCGATGGCCATAAACCCCGTTAGCGCTCCCAATGCGGACGAATATCGAGTTTTGCCGTTTGATATTTTTGGGACTCCGCGCACCGGATCGCCAGACTCTGGCGCTACGGAGTATGAATCTCCATAGATTATTAGTAAATAAATACAGTTTTATCTTTCGAATCAAATTCCTTCTTTTCTGGCAGAGGCTAAGAGGAATTTGCTAAGCTTCAGATGTGGCAGATCTGGAAGCGGAAACATTTCTTTCGGTGCTGAACGGTGAAGAATGGGTCTTTTATGTCGCTCACTTAAGTGGGGGTAAGTGGCAGTTTTTTTCCAAGGACAAAGTGTTTTCGCGCGAGGGGATCGTGGTTGTTTCGCGTGATCAGCTGCTACAACTCGATTTACGCCTTCAGGAAATTGAAGATTTACCTGCCGGATGGCACACATGGCGCGACGATCCGGAGTCGGAATGGCGAAGAGCCAAAAGACCGGAGGGTCCAACATTTTTTTTCCGTTTCCGTCTGGCTGAGAAGCAAAGCTTAGAAGTATCCACCGCGGATCTTTGGATCATAGCCTCAGACTTGTCCGAGGCCCGCCAGCGTGGGCTCCAAATTTTCAAGAACATGGGTATTGTGGTCACCGATGAAATCGAAGCCCATGAAGTTCAAGCGATTGATTACGAAGAGGACGAAAAAGGATTAGATTTTTATCGCAAGGTTCAATTTGACGGCTATTTGTTCTTGGCCGGGAAAAAAACATCATCGGGATCGAAAGAAGCGATTTCCCACTAGAAGTTTTTTCGTGATCAAGAATGCCCAGAGAAAGCCGACTAAAACCCAGGTCCAGACCCATGGGGGAGCGATCTGGGTGGGGCTCGAATTCAAAAGCAATCGTCGATAAATGATTTCTGCGGCCAGCCCAAAAATGAGCAGTGCGTAGGCACCGCGAATGACTGAAATGATCATGGTTTCTCGGTCTCCTGAACTTTAAGAATTTCGATCTTTGCCTCGAATTTCTTGTGCAGAATTTTGAGATATTTCCCCACAGTCGAGGACTCATTTCTAAAACCTTCGGGAACTTCGAGACGCAGACTTCCCAGCCGCGACGAAATATTTGCCCCTTGAATCTGCTTTTCCTTTTCGGATTGAAGATCAGAGACTTTTAGGTCAAAACTTTGCTCCAAACTTTCGAACAATATATGGCTCAGATGGCGCATCTGCCGGGGCGCGGATTCCGGAAATTGAGAGCTGACGCTCCCGGATCTTTCATTTCTTTTGAGGCTAAAAAGCGTGTTTCCCAAAGGCGAGAGCACAAGAAGCGAGCGTTCAAAGTTAGGCTTGTCTTCAACTTTGAAAATGCCCCAAAAAGAGTTGCTGCTTCCTGACTTCGTCCTGAGATCTCGTAGAGTCAGGCGATGTTCGTAAATTCCGCGCGCAAAGACAAGATTTTCATCCCTAGGCTTTGCGTTGTGAGCACAGCTTTGGAAGATCCAGAAGAAAATCAAGATTAAAGTCTTCATGGCAGATTTTTCCGTAGGCGATCTATTTCGCTTTTCGCAGTTTTTGCTTCGCGCGCATAGGCTGGAGGGCTCTGCAATGCCGACTCCCAAGCCCTAAGTGCCGCGCGAAGATCTTGGCTACAATTCTCGGCAACACGTCCCCGAAGAGCATGATAGGCATAACTATCGCGAAGGATTTCAAGTTTTTGTATTTCGGATTCTAGGTAGGCGCAGTCACTGCTACGGTTCAGAATTTGAATTCTCTTCTCCTCATCTTTGAGAAGCTGATAAGCCTTGGCATCGATTTTATTATCTGCTGGAAGATTGCGCCCAAGCACGGGACGACGTTCCCGAAAAGAGCGCTCCAAATCATAACCCTCAAAGGCTCCGACCAGCGAAGGGCCCCGACTGACATAAATTTGGAAATTTTCGCTGTCGTAGACCACTGCGTGTGTAGCAATCAGAGCATCGATTGCCTGGCGATTTCCTATTGGCAGGGACTTTCGTTCCGTACCGTGGCGGTCTCTGAGTATCGATAAAATTTGAAGTGTTTTTTCATGTGTTCCGGCCTTATCAGAGATTGCGTTTAGGAGTTCCTTTGCGCGTCCCTCGCGGTGAAGTGTTGTTAGTTCGCGTTGGCGATAGAGATTAACGGAGTCCTGATTCCACCGCGAGGAATTCAGGTGATTGGTCACAACACTTGCGCGGTTGGAACTAAGGACTTCGGTATTGAGCGGCGATTTCTCGACCCTGTAAAAACTAACGGAATGCCGATCCACGACAGAAAAAATATCCGTAATCAAAGTTGGATGTTTGGAGAGAATGGCGACCGCCTCTTCCGCGTTCGTCGAAAATTGCAGGGCCTCCAGAAGAAGAAGTGTCGAGGGCCATGCCTTGAATGTGAATTCCGAACTTCCGGCCGCATTGATCGCGATAAAAACACCGTGTTCGTTCACTCCGGTGACGGCTCCCACCATTCCACCCCAAATGACCGATAAAAATGCCGAACCCTTGTCGGGGAAGACCCACTTGAGAATTTTCTCTTCGTCGAAAATGCGTCCTGCTTCAAAGTCGAAGTTGCGGCCGACAATCCAGCCTTTATTAGTCGGCAAAGCCAGAACCGTACATGCCATAGTGGGATAACCCTGATCGACCATCAATTGCCCGATCTCGTGAATTCCGTGAAGGCCAATCTGACGTAAAAATGGATCACCTAAAGAATTGAAATCCGTCGAAGCACTTTCCGCGATACCGGCCATCTCCTCTAACTGATGGTGGGGTATAAGTCCCGGAACATCTGTAAAAAGAGTCAGCGCAACGGCCTCTAAAAAAAGTTGGAGGGCCCGAGTTGGAAAAATTTTGTCCAATTGATCGTGCAATTCTTTCTCTTTTTTATGTAGAAGTTCACGAGTGAGCCGGCCGGCCTCGCGCCCGCGCGGATAGGCGCTCCCCTCCATGACCAGGCTATGCAATTGGCGTCCCATTGATGGATCACGCGGAAACCATTCCGCAGTCCCGATTAAAGCAGGGTCTTTATAATTCTCTGCTGCGTAATAGTGCCGGTGAAAGGTGTGCAAGCACCATAAAACCAAAAGAAGAAAGGCCGAGAAAAGAATTTTCATGATGGCCATAACTTTAAGCTTCATTTTGACCTCGAAGCCGGAAAAATTTCGATTTCAGTAATGCTGGAACCGCGGTTGTCGCGCTCAGATAAGTCGCCAGAGATCCAAAGAAAAGTGTGATTCCAAGATGTTTCAGAACCGGATGCTCGCAGAATATCAAAGGTAGGAATCCGCAGACTGTAGTTGCTGCATTCAACAAGAGTGTCGTCTCTAGGTCCTGATCCCGCACGGCAATATCCCGTACCGCGGAATCCGTTGCGAATATTCCATAGTCCAGACTGAGGCCGAAAAGTAAAACGGCAGCCATCAGACTCACGAAACTAAAGGCTTCTCCCAGAAGAAGATGCGCCAGCAACGCCGCGCCAAGACCCGAAAGAAAAGGAAGAAAGCTGGTGAGGATGGGAAGCAGTCGTCTGTAATGGAAAGCAAGTATCAAGAAGTTCAGTATAAATACAAGCGGCAGGAGTCGCGACAAATCCTGACTCAAGATTCGCGGAAAAACAGACACGACTTCCCGCAAACTTTGAAAAGCAGGCAAAGTATCTCGAACGATCGAAATCCCTTCTTGGGAATTTCCGCCAGGAAAAACAATCAAACTGATTGCCTGATTCTTGGAAAGTAAAGTGCCTGTTAGAAGTGGTAATTCTTTGATCACTTCTTCCAAACTAAGAGAAGTATCTTGAAAAAATACGGATGCGCATGCTGACTGCAAAAAGGGATCGAATAGATTTTTCAATTGCGGCGAGAGCCGAGGCAAGAGTTCCTGGCATCCCGCCTTCCAACTTTGCAAATTGCTTTGAAAGTCGCGCGCGTTGCCGATCAAGTCTCCCAAGGTTTGGGCCTCCGCTCCCACCGTGCCTGCGATACTGTGGATTTTTGAACTTTGAAGAAGGGCATCTTCCGCCGACTCATGAATCCAGTAAAACGGCATTTGATTCGGCAGATGCTTCCACAGTGAATTTTCAGCTTCTTTTTGATTCGAGCTTTTGAATTCGAACTGACCAAGCGAAAGATCGACACGGCTGAGCGGCAAAAGAAGCGTGCAAAGCGCAAAAATTATCGAGAGAGTCGCAAAGCCACGAAAGCGGGGAACGAGGCTAAAGGCTTTCATCTTGAATGCGGAAGCTGAAAAGTAAAAGAGAGAGCGATAAAGTAGGTAACTACAGATGAGACCCAGACTCGCGAAAATCATCATTTCTGAAAGAAGGGGGATTTTGCTGGCAGAAAGGCACAGGAGGGCCGTAAGTGTCGTGAGTAGTCCGATGCGATTGCTGCGCCAGACCTTTTGTTGATTGCTTGAAAATGCGGCATGAATTCCATAGTCAAGCCCCAGGCCGATGAGTCCTCCTCCGAAAGATAGAGTCAGTGCATGAACGCTGCCTTGAAATAAAATCAGCAGGCCGGCGGCCAAAACTACGGAAAAGAGCGGAATCAGCAAAAGTAGAAAATAAGCCCCGCGCCTCCGGCACCAGAGAAGCAAGGCCAAGATGAAAAAGACAGGTAGCGAGAGATAACTAACAAGACTGAGATCAGATATCACCTGGGCTTGGTTGCTTCTGGCGGCATTGTGCGGACCGATGAGAGCCACCTGAAGTTGCAAAGACTCGGCTTCACGCTCCCAACTTGAAATGAGCTCGTGGAACCTCGACGCGTCGCTTGCGTTCTGGGAGAAGAGAATGGGTATCAAAAGATCACGGCTGCCGGGTAAAAGCGTCATGCCACCTTCACTGTCGAATCTGTCTTGAATACGTCGGGCGAAGTTTTCCCAGGATCGTAGTGGATCATGGCGCATGATCTCAAACTCCGAAGATCGGCTATCAAGAAAGGCCATGGCTAAATTCGCGCGCAGCTTCGCGGACAGCTTCTCGACGCCGGGGAAGTTTTCACGAAGGGGAAGGGCTTTGACCCACTCTTTCACCAGTGGCAAATAGTCCGAAGCTTCCTGCAGGCACTCGATACGCTGGACATGGGGGCTGGGCGCGGCCCGCATGCGTCGGCAAAGTTCTTGGCTTTTCTCGCTGATCCCGTCTTGAGCTCCGTTTTTGATCCACAACGTGTTCCACCAGAAGGCCGGATAGGCGGTGGGAGCTAGGACTTCTTGGCGCAATTTATCTGGTAAAAAGCGGGAGACATCGCTTTCAATCCAGGCCGCCGCTGCTTTTTCGCTCAGAAAAAAACTCAGCAATAGAAAAAAAAGTTTCATGGGTGACTAGCATCCGGCTTTTTCAAAATAGTTTTTGAAAAAGAAAGACGCATTTGGTCTCCGCTCACTTCGTGAATGACCACTTCTTTGATCCAGGCGTTTCGGTCCCAATGGATCTCCAAGCTCGTAAATGGCAGAGAAGAATCTGTCTGCGGCTCAAGCGTTACAAAATTCTTTCCGCCCGATTTAATGCGAAAATTTCGCAAACTCTCGTCAGCCTGCATAAGAAAGAGGTTTCGCAAGTGTTGGATGGCAAAAGTCGAGGTTAGTTTCTCGGGAAGTTTCTTCAAATTCAATACGCGTTCCGTTCCGCCATCTTCGGACATGCGGATTTTATCGGCCTCCAGTTGCCATCGGCTCCGGGCGGGTTTTAGCGTCTCCCAAATTAGAATTCCTCGATCTCGATCAATAGTGACATTGCCTTCAGATTCTATGCTGATTTTAAAAGCCTTGATCTCCTTTTGCATGCGGAACTGCGAGTCTATTCGTGCCACTTTTGAGTGGGATTCCACCCATTTGCGAAAGGAATCTTCAAATTTTGAGGGGCCCCCGGATGGTGGGATTTCAGCCTTGAGGGGTGCATTCAGAAGGCTGATAAAGAGGCAGAGAAGCAGAAAGAGGCGTTGCTGATTGATCACGCCGATAGTAAATTATTTTTTTACAATGAATCAAGGCGCGACCCTAAAAAAAGCTGAAGGGGATCTCTTTCAGGAAATCGTTGAAACTCTCTTGTCGTCGCTTAACTTGAAGCATATTGATCGCTCCCGCTTGGGTCCTGAGACCCTTTTAGGAAAGGGCGGAATGGATCTAGACTCCATTGAGATGCTCGAAATTGTCATCGCTTTTGAACAAAAATACGGCCTTAAGGTCAGTGGACCCGAAGAAGGTCGAGAAAAATTCCACACCTTGGGCAGTCTTCAGCACTTCATTGAAAGCGCCAGGGATCAGGCCTGAAGCGAAGTTTTTTCGCCGATTATGGGAAAGAATCCTAAATTCAGGGTCGTCGTCAGCGGTACCGGTACCCTAAGTCCCTTTGGTGAGGGAAGCGATCAACTTCTCCGGGCGGCACTAGCGGAAACTACAGCGGTTCGAGATGGCCTGGGTAGAATTCCCGAGGAAGTACTAGCGCGTCATCACAATTCTAAGAATGAGGGCATGGAGCTGGCTCTTTGTAGGCCCGCACTTGAGGAAGCATTGCGTGATGCCTCTTGGGGTAGCTTGGGACCTCGCGATGGCTTCATTTTGGCAACGACAGTTGGCCAACCCAGTCTTTGGCAACGACAGTTGATGGATTGTTTGAAAAAGGGAGAAGCGGTCAAAGCAGATGAACTAGCCGCAGTTTTGCGCAAACAACCTCTGGGTACATTGCTCGAGGATCTCTGCGAAATCATGGATTTTCAGGGGCCGCGCCTCTTGGTCACTTCGGCTTGTGCGGCCGGAACCCAGGCCTTGGCATTGGCCGCCCTTTGGATCGAGGAAGGCCGCGTGGATCGTTGCCTTGTCGGCGGCATCGAATTTTTGTGTGATCTTACGGTCGAAGGATTTCGTAGCCTCCAGCTTTTAAGCCCCGAAGCCTGTCGCCCCTTTGATCTCAATCGTTCGGGTATCAATCTCTCGGAAACCGCGAGTTTTATTTGTTTGGAATCTGCGAAAAATGTTCCGCAGTCTCGCCATCAAGCCTATGTGCTGGGCTGCGGTTTTTCGACTGACGCCTATCACTCCGCATCGCCGGAACCTTCGGGTAGTGGCATTGAACGTTCGATGAGAATGGCGATGGAAATGGCCGATCTCTCCCCCTTGGATATCGATTGGATACATGCTCACGGCACGGCTTCGATCGCGAACGATCTCAGCGAGGGGAACGCAGTGAGCCGAATTTTTTCCGCAGATCCCGAACACTCGCCGATCTCGTCGACGAAGTGGCTTCATGGCCACGCGCTGGGAGCTTCGGGAGTTTTGGAATCGATCTTATGTGTGCACGCTCTTCGCGAAGGCTGGCGTTTGAGGAGTTTTGGTCTCAGCGAGAAAGATCCCGCAATTTCCTATCCAATTCTTCGAAAAAATGAGCGCACGCGTCCAAGGTTTCTTTTGAAAAATACCCTGGGTTTTGGCGGCAATAATGCAAGTCTTGTCCTGGGTGCGCCATGAGTTATCACGTCAAAGGCTGGGGCATCGCAGAATGCAGTGAAAGCGAGAGACTCGCCGATGATCCACGATTCCGACGAGCGAGTCCCTTAATGTTGTGGGCCGCAGCTGCAATTGAAAATCTCCTGAAGAACACTGAGAAAACGTGGGGTGATGCGCGCACGGCCTACATACTTGCTTCCAGTTATGGGGAGCTGACGTTGACCACAGAGTTTCTTCGGTCTCTGTCGTTGGACGGTGTCGCGCGTCCGATGCTTTTTCAAAGTAGTCTCTACAATGCGACGATTGGATTTTTGTCGATTCATTACCAGTGGCGTGGACCCACATTTACGCTTAGCAATCGTCTCGCCTCGTCCGAGAGCGCCTTGGAAATGGCCAGTACGTTGATGCGCTCAGGTCTTGCTGATGATTGTTTAGTGATCGCCATGGACGAAGCTGTTGAATATTTTCAGGGAGCTTATTTAAAAATTTATGATCGCCCATTTGTATTCAAGGGTGGGGCTTCGGTTCTGTGGCTCAGTCGGAATAACAAAAATGCGCGCTCAAGTTTTGAACTCTATCCGGATGAAGACCAAGGACGTCGTTTGAGCGAATTGCACCCCATCGAATATTCAGACACCAATGTGCTACTAGAAGTCGCAAAACGCCTGGCGAAGAAGCAGACCGAAGAAGATTTCATCATCCCTAAACCCTGGGGCGCCTCGGTGCGTGTTCACTGGTCAGTGTGAGCGATGAGTTTCTTGGATTTTAGTTTTCGTAGTTCCGCATTGAAGATGCACCGGCTGCCGGAATCTGAAAGGCCCCGTATTTATTTCAGCTTTGATGACGGACCCCGCGCGGGGAGTACGGAGCAGGTTTTAGACCTCTTCGATGAATTAGCTTTGACTGCTACATTTTTTGTCATCACCGAGCGGGTCCGGAAAAATCGCGCGCTTTTCGAGCGAACCGTTAAATCGGGACATGCAATTGGAGATCACAGCCTCGACCACAACTATTGGAACTATCTATCCTCTCGCGCCCAAGTCCAGAATTGGATCAAAGCCAGTTGGGAGGAACTTTCCGAGATGCTGGGGCGCCGCCCCGTTGGTTTTCGACCACCGGCGGGAGTGGTGACACCGCCCCTTCTTGCCAGCTTGGAAGAGCTTGGTATTCCGCTGATTTTATGGACCCATCGTTACTTTGATACCCGAAAGCCTCCGACCGAGATGGTGATGGCTCGCTCACTTCGACAGGCGCGGGATGGAGATTTGCTTTTACTTCACGACGCTCTGCTGCCAGATCAGCAACGGCAGCTTTGTCAGACGCTTCGTCCAGTCCTGATTGAGCTTCGGGCTCGCGACCTCTTGCCAAGTGCCATAGCGTCACTGAGAGGCGACACTTAAATTGAAACGCTTAAAGACTTTATTTGAAATCATCAAGATCCTCTGGAGTGGAGATAATGTCGGTGACGTGGCAGTTTTGAAGCTTAGTCTCTTCTCGCGATCCGAGGGGCTACTTCCCACCAGTGAAGCCGCTCGAAAAATGAAGGAAACTAATTTCAAGGCGATCGAAATCGAAGAGCTGGCACTTTATCCCGCCGGAAGTTTTGGACGTGCTTATTTCGAATTTATGAAGCGTCATCGGCTGAAACCCTTCAATTTTTCAGATCGCGTCGAGTCCTATTATGAAAATTATCCTATCGCCATTCGTTACGCCCGAATTCACGACATGGTTCACGTTCTCTTGGGCTTCGAGGCCGATTTTGAAGGCGAGCTAGGGGTCTACGCCTTTGTGGGGGCTTAGAATTATGTGCCTATCTTAACAAAAGCCTATCGGACGGCTCAGATCGTGCTTCGTTTACTCAAGCCATGGAGCTGGCAGCGTTTGAGGGAAGTTGAAAGACGTGGAGCTATTTTGGCAATTGGAGCTCGTAACTTGATCCTAGAGCCATTGGAGACGAGGCTGGGGGATGATCTGGAAAGCCTCCGACGAGAGTATTTGCCCAATTGGCAGGCATTGGACCCGAAATAGCTCGTCTTGTTTTTTTTCGTCATGGAGGCCATGGATACTTTGAAGGCTTTTGGCTATTCTCTCGGCCTATGAAAACAAAATTATTTAGTGGTCTTGGAATTCTATTGGCAATTGGGATCTCGGCTTGCGGCAGCAAAAAAGTAGTCATGGACGCGGAATCGGGCGCCGTCACCAAGGCCGGCGTGATCGCAGTCAACGTCAACTGGATCAAAGACAAGAAAAAGAAGTTCGATATCGAATTTAAACTTACGAATGAGCGAACGGACGGCAAGGCACTGATCGTTAACTTGGCCGAAATTAAATGTGGTCGAGGAACGGACCCCGGTGAGATGAAACATACTTTTTTCAATACGGGCGAAAAGACCATTAATCTTCATGGCGGAGAGACCAAACAGTTTCGAACTGTCTGCAGAATCGGCAAAGTCTCCGAAGGCAAAGCCTTCTTGGAAATCCTCCGCGTTTATGACAATCCGGCCAATGATGGAAAGACAATCGGAAAAATCCTAGCCCAAAAAATTCGCTGGCAAGAGAAATAGAGCTTTTAGATGTTGAATTTCAAAATCGCTCTACTGGCGTTGGGACTTCTTCCATTTTTTCCGCAAAGTGCCGAAGCTCAATCAGCTGCTGATCGAGCGGTTGTTCGCGAATGTCTCAAGAATTGGCCCAAGGCGCCCTTCAAGGATTCAGAGTCCCTATCATTTGACGTGCTGGAACCGAGTGTGAAAGTGATCGGTATCGGAGGCAAGGACATTTATGACGGCCCAAGCGAGAAAGCAAAGCTCGTTTTGGTTAAAGCCTCTGTCAATGTGATGAGTAAATCGACCATGAAGCTGATGAACCCTAAGGGTTGGTACTGCATCAAGGGTTCCACTGCCGTATTGGGTTCTGTGCACTTCGAAGTTGATTGTAAGGCACAGGTCGCCTCCGTGAATGACGGAAAAGTCGCGGTATTGGGAGCTGCGGAAAAAGAAGGCGTGGCCGTATTGGGTTCAGTGCGTTTGAAGCGACTGAATTGCCCGTAATATAGGTCGAGCAGGCCGCAAGTTGCGGCCTGCTCTTAGTTTCTGGCCAATTGTAAAACGTTCTTAACCAGTGCCTGAATTCCCTTGAAGATATCGGCCAAGGGAGCCTGATCCAGCATATAGGCTGGGCTTGTAACGATTTTGTTTTTTGCATCGACGACACAGTCACTGGCAGCACAGACTTGGTGCAGGTGCCCCATTTTTTCGATTTCATCGGAAGCTTCCGATCGCGACCCCACCGTCAGAGTAAAGGCCGAATTTTTGAAGGCAAGTCCAACGATGGCCGGCGCAATGCAAATAGCACCCATAGGTTTTTTCGATGAATAAAATTCAACTAATATTTTTTGGAGATCATCCCGCAATTTTCCATTCGATCCACGACTGGCAAAATCGCACAAGTTTTTCGCAGCGCCGAAGCCTCCGGGGATAATGACGGCCTCGAAATCGCTTGCACGCAGCGTTTTTAAATCTCGGACATCACCGCGAGCAATGCGGGCAGCTTCTACGCGCATGTTGCGCGACTGATCCTTCATCGTCTCGCCACTGAGGCAGTTGACGACGTCGCTTTGAAGTTCGTCGGGAGCAAAACATTGAAATTCGACTCCTTCCTGGCTGAGGGCAATCAATGTGCTGACGCTTTCGCGAATTTCGCTTCCATCTTTGTATCCCGATCCACAAAGAATTACGGCCACTCTTTTAATTGCTGACATGGCGCAAGTTTAATTCCACTTTGCGATAGTGAAAAGAATTAACTTCGAAATGCTCGCTCAGCGACGACGTGCGTATGATTTTTCGAAGGCATGTTGTTCGGCCGCAAGATGTTTAATGAGGCCATGAAAATTAGCCTGCTTATTTTTCTTTACGCGTGTATCGTTTAATTCAAGTTTCGAGGAGCGCAGACTAAGGCTGCGTTCGGAATCAATCTGAGTAAAGAGAGTTTTTTCATCATAGGTGACAACCCAATCATATTGTTGAATGTAGGTGCCACTTAAAATTTTAGCAAAGTTTGCCGCAGATCCCGAAGATCTTTCACCCGTGTATTGATCGATTTCAACCATTCCCGTACGTGGATGTTTCAGTGGCTTCAGGCCCCAGCTGAGCTTAGGTAGATCGGGACAAAGATGAAGTCCCATTTCATGTCCGACGCTGAGTCCATAAATCAGGAGGAGGGAGTGGGAATCATCTCCAGCTCGACCCGCTCGCAATAAGGCCCGGGCGGCGAGGCCGCGACGAATGTCTTCGCAGCATTTTGCGCGATCCACTTTTTTGGATCTGCTGCTTGATAAAAATATTTTGCTTGCGATCCAAGAATCAGTCCATCGCAAGAGATCGGCATTGGCTCGGAGCCGCGCAATACGAATGCCTCTGCGAAAAGTCTCCTCTTCCAATCGATTGAAATAGGCGAATTCGGCGTCTGATTTGGATGGCTCGCGAAGTTCTTCGTAGGCAAAGGGGCGTGTGAAGCTCCTTCGACCCGTCTCCCAGCGGGGTTTCGAGGCCGGCATTTCGCGGTCGATCAAGGGATTTCCTTCTCGACCCGAGGGAAGGGGAGGTAGGTGAAAGACAGAAGTCTCTAAAACCTGCGTCCACGCAGCGCGCGCCTCAGTAAAATCTTCTCGAGCCTGGCCTTCATCGTATAAAATGGCAATTTCTTCTAATACTTTGAGATCTAGTAATTCACGTTCTTGGACTTCGGCCTTTGCATTCAGCGGGTCCCAGCCCCAAATGCAAAAGAGGGTCAAAATCCTACAGATGAAGGGGGTCCGTAGATTCATTAAATTGTGTTTAATGACGTTCGAAGTTTTATGCTCCAAACCCGGACAAACATCTTTGATCCGAAAGATTTGCCTATGATTCAAAGGCAGGGCAAACTAGCCGCGCATGCCATTACTCCATAATATTCAATCATCTTTCCTTAATTTGACGATTCTACTGGGCCTTGCTTCATGCGGTTTGCAGCTCAGCCAGGGTGGGCCTAAGACACCAAGATCAGAGAGCGATTCGTCCTTTGTTAGTGGTGGTCAGGCGGTTTCCCTTGGTTATGGGACAAACTGTTTGGTCCAAGACGAAGCTCTGAAGTGTTGGGGAAAAATGTTCTATTGTAGTAACGGCGAATGCATCACAGAGTCGGATCCGGCTTCGCGCACTCTTCACACTGTTCGCAGTAGCAACGTTCACTCGGTCTCCGTTGGTGCCAATGGAATTTGTTATGTGACTGTGGATCAGAAACTTCGTTGTTGGGGCTCTAATGAATATGGCGAACTCGGAAGCGGCGAAACTTTCTCGGGTTACGCTACCGGTGAACGGGAAGTATTCTCAACGAAGGTTCAAGCACTCTCCTTCAGGAATCGCCATGCCTGTGCGATTGTGGCGGATGCACTTTATTGCTGGGGGCAAAATAACTATGGCCAGATCGGTAATGGTCAAAGTGGAAATTCCGTGAGCAGTCCCTATAAGGTTTTTGATTCCGGGGTCACGGCTGTGTCCGTGGGCAATCATCATAGTTGCGCCCAGGTTGATGGCTCACTTTACTGTTGGGGTGCAAATTGGGACGGACAAATTGGCAATGGCCAACGCGAAGACCGCGTGCCGACGCCTTATAAAGTTCTCGACGGGGAGATTGAAAAAATCAGTTTGGGATACAGTTATAGCTGTGTCGTTCAAGGTGGAAAACTTAGTTGTTGGGGCGCAACTTGGAACGGTGCTGTTGGAAATGGTGTCGCTTTGGACCAGGACCGTGCCTACGCTCTTAGCCCAGTTGAAATCATTGCCTCGGGTGTTACGGATATCGCGACTTCCAATGCTTTGACCTGTGCGGTGGCAAGCGGGGATCTTCGGTGCTGGGGGACGGCGGAAAGTCTCTTTCCAAACTTTTCGCTCCCTGAGACGAATGCTAGTCCTCAGAGAATCATGGCCGCCTCGGCGACCTCCTGGGTCAGCACCGGACTGAATCATTTGTGTCTGGGTGATCAAGGCGAGTTGACGTGTTTCGGGGATTCACTGTGGGAACAGGCCCTGTGATGCGCGTTCTCTGTTTTGGGGATTCGAATACCTGGGGATATCAACCCAGAAGTGGCGAACGTTTTCCAAAGCCCGCACGGTGGACGCAAATACTCCAAACTCAGTTGGGCTCGCAGTACGAAATCATCGAAGAAGGTTTGAACGGACGAACCTTTAACAGCGATTATCAGGGGCGTTTAGGGAAAAATGGTCTGCAGTATTTGCGACCATGTTTAGATTCGCATTATCCCGTGGATGTTTTGATTTTGTGGCTGGGTACCAATGACACAAAGGTAGAATTTTCACTCAGCCCCGAACGCATTTGTGATGGCCTTCGATGTTGTTTGGCTGCTGCACGCGGTGAGGGGATCGAGCGACCCACGCTTGGAATGAAGATCATCGTCGTGGCACCGCCGCTCATTTGCGAAAAAGACATCGCGGGTGATGAGGCCTTCGTCGGAGCGGAAGAGAAAACGCGTCAACTGCCGAAACTCTTCGAGAAGTTGACTGGCGAATATGCTGCCCACTTTGTGGATCTCTCGCGCCAAATTCAACCAAGCTCGTTGGATGGTTGTCATGTTGATATCGAGAATCAAGGAAAAGTTGCCGAGATCATGGCTCGCGCAATACGATAATTTTCACAGGAATCAATTACTTATTTTTTAGTATGCGACTTAGTTCTATTTTAACTTTATCAAAATGTTCATACCTTAGTTTCTTTCCATTTTTTTCGAAAATTAGCTGGGGCAAAATACCGTTATTTGCATAGCTATTCTTGGGCGCTTCGTTGTAGAGGGGATCTTGGAATGCCTCGGCTGCGCTGATGATTTTCCAGCCCGCCATGCGGAGACCCTTGACGATCTGCTCGATGTACATCACGGTGATGTCCCTCTCGTGCAGTAAAAGTATGTGTTTAGGGGAACGGCCTAGGTTTTCTCTAGCTAGCCCATCGTAAAATTCCGCAGCTCCCAGTACGTGTTCTAAAAAAAGCTTCTCGATTTTTTTGTAATCAACGCTCAGACCTCGTCGTCGAGCTTCATTCACGCGAAACGAAAAATAATAGTCGTCGTTGTCGACCGAGACCATTCCATTTCGATAATGATTGGCGGCGAGCCATAGGCGCATTTGATCGCGCATCTTGGTCTCAGTTCCCTCATTGAGCATAGGATAGCGAAAGAAGCGTGCGCTCCCGTCATAGAGGGGTCGAAGCAATTCATCGGCCAATCGCACGTCGGCTGAAAATTTATCAAATCCAACAGTGTCGAATCTTGGGTGAGTGCAACTGTGATTGGCTATTAAGTGACCGGCGTCGCGATAAGTCTTAAGCTGCGCGATGACTCCCTTGCGGTCGGCGCGTTTACAAGGATTAGCAAATATCATAACTGGCGGTACCTGTAGTTCCGCTAATTTTTCGATCAAGATGCGTGTGCGTTCCTGACTCGTAAAGTGGGGTGAATCGGGCATCGGAGCATCATCGAAAGTCAGTGCGATTTCTTTGGCTGGTGCGTGAATGGATGCGAGCAGGAGAAAAAAAATAAAGAGCTGATGGAAAGCATGAATTCGCATCGAAGAATTGATCCTAACGCAAGGGATAAGAAGGGTCACCTGCACCGCAATTCAGTCTCTCAGAATTCGAAAACCGTCATTCAGTGGATTCTGCTCTAGATCCACAATTTCGACTTGAAGGCGGTTGACTTTAACGGGGGGAATCATTCGGCTACGAAGAATGTCCTCGAGATCTTTGATGCGCCAATCGGGTCCCTTCACGCAGACTTCGACATTTCCTTCTGGGAGATTTCGCACAAATCCCGACAAATGACCGATCATGTCCACCCATTCCTGCACCTGCGCGCGACATCCGACGCCCTGAACGTGCCCCTCTAAGATGAATCGCTTGGCGATGTATTGAGGCATAGGTGGAACTTACCTTAACACGAGGCCCAGAGGAAGATTCGGCAAATCTTCCTCTGGGCCAGTTCCAAAAAATTAACGCTGAATATTGTCTTTTTCCATACCTGCTTCGATCCTACGGGTGACTTCCTCTTTTGTTGTCCCAAGCTCGATCCCGATGATTTGGGCTTTGCTATCAATTTGTTGGACAAGGGTCTGAGGCTTTACGATCACGATCGGCTCTTCGCGACCGGCACGAAATTCTGGGCCCTCATTCAGGGGTGCCACAGTTAGAGTCAGGCGCCCGTTTTGAAGGCTTGTGTAGAGATATTTTTCATCAGCCGCGCTGACTAAATCCTTTTGCCGCATGACTTCAACAAGAAGTCGGTCCATGCGCGCATTTTTTTCGATATTCCAATTAGGAACTTGATCGTGCGCGATCTCACTGGGAGTAAAGAGGATACTTAGAGCTCCCAAGGCTCCCGCAGTTCTTGGGCCGTGCTCCATGAAGTTTTCAAAAGCTTCTTTGGCTCCGTCATAGAGATTTTCATAATCCGAGTTCACTTCATCTGATGAGGAATAGGTGTAACCACCAAAGCTCCATCGGAATTGACCAAGTCGATTCTCGAGATCAACATCGGTATTCGCCTTCGGATCCACCACGGACGGTGAAAGGGTGCCTTGCATTTTCATTTCCTCGACCTGTTTTTGATTGAGACTCACGCCACCCGCGATAGCACCGGCTGCCGCAGCAGAATTGTAGGCACCGATTTTAAAGCTCGCATCACCGACACCCAATAAGAAAGTGCATCCATCGACGCAGGCTGCATAACCCACAACAGCAATGGCCGCGACCATGGCGATGGCTTCTTTATTTTCATCGATCCAGTAACCAGTTTTTTTAACGCTTGTTTTGATATCACTCAGAAGCTTTTCGCTTTGTGGTGACTTTTTGCCATGTAGGGCATCGAAGATTCCTTTTTGGCGATCGACGACCTTTTTACGGCATCTGCTTTTTTTGCCTCTCAGTACATCGATATGACCCTGCACATGGCAGTCTATCGACTTACTTTTTTTGGACTTTTTTCCACGGGCTTTGTCGATAATGCCTTGGCCAATTTTTCCAAAAGCAGCCGCCTGCATGGGAGTGATGAGGATGCTGCTAACGGTAAGCGCAAAGACCAGTGATTGGATGTTTTTAGTTTTTTTCATTTTTATCTTTCCTTCTTCAACTTGCAGGTTTTTTCCAGGTATCTGGGATCACGTTATGAAGGATCGAAAGAATTCGGGATAGCTTTCATTTATAAAGAATGATAAAGTAACTTTAGTAAAACTGAATAAATATGATAAATATCAAATGAATATAAATATTTACAGCTATAACGACTATAAGAAATATTTGAATGATTTGACCAAGATTCGTTCACGTGGCTTTCGGAAAGAGCTGGCCGCCCGGGCACGCTGTCAGACCGGTTACATCACCCAGGTTCTCTCGGGAAAGGGGCAATTCAATTTGGATCAGGCGGAAGCCATTGCGGAATATTTAGGTTTCGATGACGAAGCTACGGATTACTTTTTACTTTTGGTAAATCATGCCCGATCCGGAACTCAATCCTTACGACGAAGATTCCAAAAAAAGATCCAAGCTGCTCGCGATGCGGATTTGAATCTGAAGAAAAAAATACCGAGTCGTTCCTTGATCAGCGATTCCGACGGCAATGCTGATCTGCAACTTTATTATTCAAGTTGGCATTATGCTGCCGTTCACGTTTTGGTTTCGAGTGAAAAGTTTCAGACCCGGGACCAAATACAAAAAGCCCTACAGATGGAAGCCTCTCACTTGAATCGAGTCATCGACACCCTCAGCCGTTTGAGACTGGTAGAAGAGAGGGCGGGGCGCCTGAAAATGAGTGAAACCGCGCTGCACCTGAGCCAAGATTCCCCATTGATCGCCCAACATCACAGCAATTGGCGCCTGCGCGCAATGCAATCCATCACGACCCGCACCCCGGGCAATCTGCATTTTTCCGCAGTTTTCACCCTGTCTCGCGAAGACGCCGAAGAAATCCGCGAAAATCTCTTCACCCAAATCACCCGCAGCGTAAAAAAAGCTCAACAGTCACCGGCGATCGATCCCTTCGTGCTGAATCTAGATTTTTTTGGGTTGTGAGCCTGTAAAACCTTTTCAAAACGGCCAAAAGAACAAAAGACAAGGAAGCGCCAACACTAAGACCAGTAGAGTCAGCGGGAATCCCAGATAGGAGTATTCCTTAAATTTGTAGCCACCAGGACCCATCACAAGAGCGTTGGACTGATGGGCAATCGGAGTAATAAAGGCCGCAGAGGCGGCGACCGCCACTGCCATTAACAACGCATCCGGTGAAACCTTTAATTGCTTGGCCACTTCAATAGCGACAGGAGCCATGACAATCGCGGCGGCCGCATTGTTAATAACATTTGTGAGAAGAATCGTGAATGTCATGAGTATCGTTAAAATAAAAATGGGACTTAAGCCAGAAACTAGACTCAAGATCGAATCCGAAACCAACTCCAGCGAGCCTGCAGCTTCCAATCCTTCGCCTATGGGGATCAGGCAAGCCAAAAGAACGATCACAGGCCACTCGATCTTGTTGTAAAGTTCAGTCGGTCGAATATAACCCATCAACACGTATAAAAGCGCACAGGCGATAAATGCCCAAGTAATGTCAATATAGCCAAAATAACTGCCCGCAATAGCCGCGATAAAGAGAATCACCGGACGAAATAGTTCTCTCTTGTATTGGAACAAGGAAGCTCTTTCCGACAGAAAAACCCAGCCCAGATCTTTAGCTGCTCTTGCGATATTAGACTTTTCTCCCTGAAGTAAAAGGATGTCGCCTACGTTGTAACGAACATCAGAGAGATGGCGAGTGATCCTGTCTCCGACGCGAGCAATCCCAAGGACGTTGACTGAGTACTTCCAGCGTAAATCTAGATCCCTGGATGAACGCCCAACGCCAAAGGAATCGGCGGGCACCACGAGTTCTACAATCGTCGTGATCTTATCATCTAAAACCTTTAAGGCTCGATCCTTGCCTAACAAAATAAATTTTTCTTTTGAAATAAGCATCTCCAAAACCTCAGAAACTGCCTCGATGATTAGGTAGTCACCGGCCTCCAGCTTTTCAAATTGGCTAGGAACGCCAAAGAGATGAATTCCGCGCTTGATGCCGAGAAGATTGCAATCTGGGTACTTTTCCAGAAATTCCCTAATGGTCATTCCTACTAGTGGGCTGCGGTCGCTCACTTGAAGCTCGGTAAGGAAATCGCGCGTTTTTTTAATTAAATTTTCCTCAGAAGTGCTGGACACCCGGATGAAAAATCTCGAGCAAAGGGAAATAAAAAGCACCCCTCCAAGGCAGAGCGTCAGTCCGACAGGCGTGAAATCAAACATACTGAAACGATCTCCGCCCAGCGCATGGGCGCGGTATGCGGCTATGATGATGTTAGGTGGCGTTCCAATAAGAGTTACAAGACCGCCAAGCAAAGAGGCGAAGGCCAAGGGCATCAAATAGAGTCGTACGGAGCGTTCAGAGTTGTAGGCGAGTTTAACTACGAACGGAATCATCAGGGCCACAGCGGCAACGTTGTTGATAAATCCGGATAACAAAGCGGTTACGCTGCAGAGTAAAAGAAGTTGAAACCACAAAGGCTTTCCCTCTACGGGAAGGGAACCCATTACAGCTTGTAGGGCTCCGGACGATTTAAGTCCTGCGCTAATAATGAGTACGGCTGCCACTAAAACCACAGCCGGATGTCCAAAGCCTAGAAATGCAGAAGCAACGGGTACAAAACCGAGCAGCACAGCACACAAAAGGCCGAAAACGGCCACTAAATCATAACGCCAACGATTCCAAACAAAGAGAATCAACAGAACGAGCAATAAGATTAGTGGGATATAAGGAGAATCTAGCATTGTCGTTACATAGATTAAGAAATAGCTTAGTCAAATGGAATATGAATATTTAACTTCTGGGATTCAGCAAGTGTCCAACGTGTTTAATAAGGCCTTTTTCAAAATCGGCGACTTTCAGATCAGTTTGTTTACGATTCTCCATATCGCATTTTTATTTTTTCTGCTCTATTTCGTCTCAAGCCGCATTCGCCAAATTTTGCATAGGCGCCTGACTCAATTCCAGAGCACGAAAACTGAGACCGTTTTATCTCTCCTTCATTATTCAATACTCACGATTGGCTCTTTGGTGATCTTGCAATCGGCCGGAATGGATCTGAGTGCGCTGGCTGTGCTGGCCGGAGCGATAGGCATAGGGCTTGGCTTTGGATTACAGAATGTCACTAACAACTTCATCAGCGGTTTAATAATCCTCTTCGAACGACCCATTAAGGTCGGTGACCGCGTGGAAGTCGGGCAGGTCATGGGACAAGTGATACGAATTGGACTGCGGTCTACTACGGTGCTGACCAATGATAATATCTCCATCATCATTCCCAACGCCGATTTTGTTTCGGGAAACGTCATCAATTGGAGTCACACGGATGATGTTGTACGAATACGCATACCCATTGGAGTTTCCTATAACTCAGATCCTAAAAAAGTAGTCAAAATTCTTGAATCCACTATTAAAACTCTTCCTGGTGTTTTGGAGAATAGGGGCTCCGATGTGATTCTTGATAGTTTTGGCGATAACGCTATTAATTTCGTTATTCGGGTTTGGACTCAAGATTTCTCCAAGAAACCTGGACTCATGAAACACCAAGTTAACATGGCCGTTTGGGAGGCTCTGAAGCTGGAAGGAATTGAGATTCCATTTCCACAATTGGATCTGCATATTCGCTCGCGGATTGAAGGCAGCTCTACCACTTAAAATCCGCAGAAATTATTGTTCATCTGCTATTATTGTGCTTCGATTACGGTAGTTCTACTTTGTAGGAGGTAACTGTGGCTAATCAAAAAGACGAGCTATTACTAAGAATAAAGGCAAAAAAGAAAGCTCTAGAGGCCGCTTTAGCTCAATTAAAAGCGGACTCGCAGGGCGCCATCAATGAAAAGCAAGAAAAGATAGAAGACGATTTAAAGAAATTGTCTTACATAATCCGAGAAGCCTCGGAAAATTTCAGCGAAAAAATCGCAAAGAAAATAAATGAATGGTTAAAGTGAATCTTGAAAAAGTTTTTTATTTATTCCTATATTTTTTTCATTTTGGGTGCTTCGATTTTCTTCCATTATTATCTACCTAAAACAATAAAAGTTTACGTCGTCGGCACAGAGATAAAAAGAGAAATCCGCAGCAGTGGAAGCGAGGATGATCTTGTTAAAGACATGCGCTATGTAATCGCGAGAAGTTTAGAAGACGGTAAAACGTTAATGTTTAGGAATGAAGATATTCTGTGGCCACCCTACTTTAAATTTAATTCTGGCGACTTGGCAGGCAAAGTAATGAATTACCAAAAATTTGAGAATGAAAAGGTGTTTTTGGCAACCTTTTACGGGTGGCGCATACCCATTTTAAGTATGTACCCTAACTTAACGAAGCTAATTGATGTTGATGAAGAATTCGAATCTATACCTTGGTTGAATATTATTGTTTTATCGGTTTTTTACGTTGCAGTCGTTACTATTTTTATATTGTTGTTCAAGTCGCCGCTTAAAAAAAATTCTTAGGACTTGGATTTGTTTAAGCTCTCGTTCCGTTAATTATTTTCAGACCCGCGGGTCCCCCCAAAAACCGTAAAATTTGATGGATGAGTCACTCCGCAGCAAAATAGCCTGAATGTAGCCAAAGCGGTCTTGGCCTTTGGGTTGGAGAGGTTGAAACCCGAGAATCGCTGCAGCTGACGAGCCTCGCGGTCAACGGCTGAAAATTAAGCCGCCGCATGAAAATTGCTACGAGTTCGGGGCGTGAGACGAAGACCAGAGGAGCCCAATTCTTGGTCGGCCTATAAAGTTTTTGCCCGTTGGGATTTAGTGAACTTCAAAAGCACTAAGGACAGATTTTCGTAGCGCAGTTTCGAATCTCATGACTGTCGCCATCATATGGAACGCTAGAAGTTTGCCGATTAGATGGCACTTCGGGCTGCGACAAACCCGCTCCAGAGGGATTCATTTTAAGGAAGGATTCTTTGCTATCCAAAGTTGGTATGGGTGCCTGACTTGCTGGTTTGGGCGATGGATAAAAAGTCACACTCAACTCACCTGGTTGGGTCGCAGATCCCGTAGCTTGATTCGGCTCTTGTTTCGGGATTGGATCAAATAACGGTTGCTCTTGTTCCTGGGCCAACTCACTAAGCGGTCGGTCTATGTCTAAGTTTAGCACATTACAGTCCTCAGCCATGTAGACTAAACTAGCAATTTCTTTCTCAGGGTTCATCTCATGGTCTTTCGCAGTGAAATCAGTTCGATCACATTGAGCAGATGTCTGACTAGTTCGAGAGCAACGAATGAGCCGATCGCTTGTTAATCTAGGATAACTGCCCTCATAACTTTGATTGAAAGACGGGCCACTTAAAATGCTCCGAAAATAGGAGTTCCCTTTTTTTAAATCGTAGACACAAAGGACTCTAGTTTCGAAGGGACTTAAATGTATCTCGCCTTTACGATCAAATCCGAAGCGGAAAATATTTCTTGCTCTCGAATTCAGTATACACATGTTGATAGACGTAATCGTACCTTCACTGCGAGCAGCAGGCAGAGGCCGAGGATAGTAAAATCTAAAAAACGACTTCGGATCACACGGGTCTTTGCTGTGGGATTCTGCCCAAAGTTCAGCTAACCAACGATTTTTATCATTACGGTGACGGGTAAAAGGCAGTTTTGTTCTGCCGTTGATTAGCTCTCCCACCTGATATGGGCACTCTAAAATGCCATTTTCTGGTAGACAGTCTTCTGGATTTTTCAGAGTACAGGGCCTGTACCCATTCTCTGCTAAACTCTGAGCCAGGACACCGCTTCCCATTCCGTTAAGAAAAGAGATCATCATTAGGACATTATTATTAAAGGATCTCACCGGGCCTCCAAGATCCAGGGGTAGGGCAAGTTCAAACGTACAGCGATAGACCTATATATTTCCATGATAACACCCGCTCCTAAGAACCTTCGATTAAATATTGTTTAAGGCGAATGGCTAACAAATCCGATTTTCGTCGATCTACGCGTGCTCGTTCTCATCCGGGCCACTAGAGGACTCGGATAGTCTTGCCACTTAGAATTAACAACTTTCTGCGATTTCTCTAGGCCGTTTGGTTCACGGTGCTAGCATTTAGCCAACGCTTTAACGCCTTCAGCGCATGGTCCTTGGGCGAAACAAAACGCATGCGCCTGGGATGCGGACCATCCATGAAGACATCAGCCTCGAGCATGATGGTTTCACTGAACCTCTGGTTGCCAATCACGATGCGCAATTTTTTGTTCCACCACTCTTTCGGAAGAGGTTGATCAAGTTTCAGCCCCAACATGGAGATCTCGGAACACAAGACCCTGAGCACTTTCTCGTCATCTGTTAAAATCACTCGCAGCTTTTCTGAAATGCTCAGCTTAATGGGGCGCGGATCGGAGCCCGCTCTTGGTGGAGGGGGTAGCGATGCAGGGCGGCCGGGTCTCTTATTAGGCAATTCTTGAGCAGGAAGGCGATCGTGCGGCAGAAGCAATGAAATCGGCAAAATTTCTGCGCCCGTCTTCGGATCTATTTTGGCCAAAGTCCACTTATTGTCGATGTCGAGCTGGAACTCGTCCAGAATAGCTCGAACCGAGTCCAACCCCAAAACTTGGATGCTTTGCTTTGTCGTCTTAGAAGTAAACCTGTACACATCGGCCATAGACCTAGAGTGTAGACGGCCGAAAGAACTTTCTTTTGTGAAGTTTTGAACAAGAGCGTGCGAGGATCTGACGAAGAATTAAGTTCTTGATTTTCAGTAGCTCAGGAGGTGCTCCGGTCTTGGCCCCTAAAAATGGTGGAGAACTAGAGAAGTTCCCAAGAATCTTCTTCTCCACCTCTGCTTAGCACCGGTGGATAAAATCAGGGAGATTCTGGGGTCTTAGCAAGCCCGGTTGGGACAAAAAAGGAGATTTATCATGATTCAGATGCCGTTTTCTCAATCTCTAAGCAAAGAATTTTTTTGGAGAAGAACGCAAAAGTGGGGAGAAGAATCTTCTCGGTGACCGATACCCTCAAAGTTGATAAAAGTCGGTTTAATGGGAGCAAAATAATGTTTTATAAAGCCATTTCTTTTATTGCGGTGGTCCTATTTTCTACGATCGTTTTGGCTAAAAGCTCTACCTTGCCAAGTTCAGTTGAAGTGCCTTTTAAGTATATTGAAAAAACTTTTATGGTTGTGACTGTCCGGCTTAATGGAAATGTCTCTCAGGATTTTATTTTCGATACGGGAATCGGAGTTAACCTGATTTCAAAATCATTGTGCAAGCAACTTAATTGCAAAGAGAGCGGCAAGCACACCGGGAAGCGCATGTCGGGGCAAGAGATATCCGTACCCATGTCCTCGGTGACATCTCTTTCCCTTGGAGGTCACGAATTTAAAAATGTTCGAGTGGGAATTTTTGACATTGAGAAACTTATGCCGGGAGCAAATATTGGCGGATTTCTTTCATTAGGATTTTTCAAAAATTTCCCGCATACGGTAGACTATGCACGACAGGTCATTCGTTTCGAGAATGCCGAAACTCTAAAGAAAATTCGTTCTGAAGGGTTGGTTGTCCCAATCAAGCTCGATGTTCAAGGAGACTCTCTTGGAGTAATGATGCCACTAATGCTGCCTAACAATCAGCAAATCTCTGTTGAAGTAGATACTGGGAGTCAGGCACTGATTCTGGATGAGAGATTCATGAAATCCTTAGGAATCAAAGCGGAAAGTCCGAAGGTAAAAAGAAAAGACAGCAAAGATGAAGCGGGCCATGAGTATTCTAGATTTTTTACCACTCTTGAAGGTTCGGTACATCTGCCGGGTTCAGCTAAAATGAGCATGAATGAGCCCGAAGTCATGTTTCAAAAAATTATTTATGATGGTCTTGTTGGACATAATTTTCTGAGTCAGTTTCGAGTCACATACAATATTCAAGACACTGAGATGATTTTTAGAAAGCCGATAGAAAAATTAAATTCAAATTAGTAATTATAGAGGTTCTACCCGGTTTTGAAACTGAGAAGTATTTAGAATGATTATGAAAAAGAGTTCGATGTCCCCGAAGATTCATCGAAGCCGTCGAAAGTGGTGGTGGTGGACCTGCGATAAGCGAACTCCACCATCATCACGATTTTATTGAACTTTCTCCGCGAACACAATCACGAATTTACGAAAAATGCGCTCCTCTATACGAAGAAGGACTCTCTATTCGAGATATAGAAGAGCGTACAGGAATACCGAAATCGACTGTTCGCGAAGCGTACGCTAGGCGTGGGCAAGGTGATTGACTAACCTAAATTTTCCAATCGCTTTTA
>CAZWNW010000016.1:0-65451 GCA_964636255.1 uncultured Bacteriovoracaceae bacterium
ATTGAAAAAACCACTAAGAACCACGAAATTCGAGTTGTTGGAATCGTGCCTGAACTCTTAGTTGTTCTTAAGGAACATCACCTGAAGCAAGGTCGCCCAGGTGCAGGGAGTCTCGTTTTTCCGAACGAAGCAGGAACTCTTCGATCTCTCACGAATCTTCATCGTAGATCCTTTCACCCGTGCATCGAGCGAGCAGGAGTGCGCAGGATCACAGTTCATGATCTTCGCCACACTTTTGCAGCGCACTTCGTAATGAACGGCGGAATGATTTACAACTTGAAGAAGATCCTGGGACATCGAGATATTCAGATGACCGAGCGGTACGCGCATCTTTCTCCGGAATATATCCAAAAGCAGACAGGGCTCGTTGGTTTTTCATCTTCGAATCAATCGAGAAAATTTCGATGAGAAGAAGACGCCAGCACCCATTCTCGGACACGATCTGCCATCATCTGCCACAGAAGTGATGGCAAAGTGATGGCAAAAGTGGTTTTTCAAAACTACTTTAACTTTCAGAAGGGAGATTAAGTTACTGTTTTTCCAGAAGAATAATTGGTGGACCGTGGCAGGCTCGAACTGCCGACCCGCTGATTAAGAGTCAGCTGCTCTACCAACTGAGCTAACGGTCCGTTTTTTTTTTGGAATCTTGGAAGATAGCCGATCTTCCCGGGGGGGGGAATCAAAAAGCACCAAAGTGTCGTGATCTCTCGGGACACCTGAAACATGCGGAGCAAGGGGCTGAAATTATGGGGCTTTATTGAGTTCGCTCATCAATGCCGACGGCGGCGGCCGAAGATAAAGCCTGTCATGCCTTTCATGCTTTCGGCGTTTTGGATTGTGCGTTTGTTTTTTGCGCTAGCCTCATTCATCTCTTGGCCGAAGGTTTCGGCGAATAGGCGGTCGGCGGCGGCTCTTCTTTCATCTTCGGTTTTGAATTCTTCGCGGATGCTGGTGAGTTCACCGGGATCGAGCCAAATGCCGCCGCAGCCGGCGCATTCGTCAACTTCGATGCTGCGTTTGGCGCTCGAGAATCTGCGCATCATGATGATGCCGATGCATTTCGGACAGGCGAGTTTTTCATCCTTGCCCCGCGCTCTGTAGGGGGCACCTTGATCCTGGACCAAAAGTTCAGACCCCACCCCCTCGTGGGCTTCGTCTAGTTTTTTAAATTCAAAGTTGTCGAAAAAAATTCCGCCGCAAGATGCGCAGCGCTCGATCTCGACATCACTTGCCTTGACGGTCTCCATAGTACTTTTGCATCGTGGACAATTCACCATGAATTGATTCTACGGCTGAAGTGGATTTTTGGAACTTCTTGCGGGCGTCAAATCTTTTGCGTTCGCCTACTTGGGTCTAAGTTCACAAGACTCTTCGGCGTGTTCGATTTCGATGGTAACGTGAAAGCGCCCGAATTCGGCGGCGCTTTTTCTAACCGAGTCTTTGACCGCGGAAATCGCCTGGGCATCCTGGATCGCCGGGTCCAATACAAGATGCAGACTCATCACAGTCAACTCACCATCCAATGACCAGACGTGAAGATCATGAATGTCGCAAATTCCGCGCGTTGCTTTTAATTTTGCGATAAATTCACTTTCGCGAAATTGCGGCGGAGATCGCTGTAGGATTAGTCCCAAAGTAACGCGCAGATTTTTGAAGGCGTTCCACAAAATAAAAGCCGAGATGCCGCACGCGAGTAGCGGATCGATCCAGGCGGCTCCGGTGAAATAAATCAAGACCGCACCGATCAATACGGCGATCCAACCTGCGAAATCTTCGAAAAGGTGCCAGCCAAGGATTTTCTCGTTCTGCGTAAGGCCCCGACGCAAGCGGAAAAAAGCCGCACCGTTGACCAAGACGCCCAAGGTCGCAAGTGCCATCATGCCCGTGGTGTTGGGAATGTAGGGAGCATAAAAACGCGGAATCGCGTGATAGAAAATCAAAACCGAACCCAGGCAAAGCACCACCCCCGCGACCAATGCACTCAGCAGCGAATAGCGCGCATAACCATAGGTGTAGTCCGAGTTGGCCTCGCGTTCGGCGATTTTTTGCAAGATGAGCGCCAGACCCAGGGTCAGCGAATCGCCCAGATCGTGAATCACGTCGGCCCAGATGGCGACGCTTCCGGTCCAAATGGCGCCGGCGATTTCAATAAGCGTGAAACTGAGGTTCAGGCCAAAGGCGATCAAAACATTTTTCGATGCCGCACCCGCATGCGCGTGATGATGGTGATGCGGATGGGTCGAATGATCGTGCGGCACGCCCCCAATTTAGCCCGCCTCTTTGATAAATACCACCAATCCGAGTAGGAGATCGCTGGAATGAAGAATCCAAATAGGGTACTCGATCCCCGCAAAATTCAGCTCCACAGACGTAACTTTTTAAAGTTGAGTGGCTTGACCGCGTTAATGCTATTCCTCATGCGTTGTGCGGGTGTACGGCCTAAAAATGAGAGCGAAGAAGCATTATCTCCAAGTCCGCTGATTCCTGATAAAAAAATGAGTCCGATCCAAGAGATTTCGGGACCTTTTCGGCAAAAGAAATTTACCGGAGACGACCCTCTGCTTCCCCATCGCGTTTTGTGGCAATTGGACGAGGAGCTTAAAAACTATCGAAAGTTGCCGGTCGAAAAAAGTGTAAAACTTACGATCATTGGCGGCGGGGCCAGTGGCCTGATCACCGCCTACAAATGCCGCAAGCTCTCGCCACTGATCTTAGAACAATGCACGAATTTCGGCGGCAACGCGCGTGGCGAAACCTGGAAGGGCATGCCCTTCTCTCTCGGTTCCGCCTACATCGCCGAACCCGAGGAAGACAGTGATCTACACATCTTGATGAGTGAATTGGGACTTGGCGATCGCGGGCGCCTTAAATCGGACGAGCACCCCGAACCCCTGCTCCACCAAAAGAAAATTTTTCCGGATTTGTGGTCGGCGAAATTTGACCCGGGCCAGGCAAAAATTTACGCAAAGGTTCGTCAGCACTTTTTAAATTACCTGAACGAGGAAGACGGAAAAGTTTATCCTAACATTCCGGTCGAAGATTCTGGCGATTGGAAGAACCTGGCGCAACTTGATCAGCGTAGTTTTCGAGACGAAGCCGAAAAAGCTGCGGGCGGAAAACTTCCTGCAATTTTACAAACCGCCATCGAACATTACTCCTGGTCTTCGCTGGGTGCCTCGGCCAAAGTTATTAGCGCCGCTGCCGGAGTCAATTTCTTCGCCGCGGAACTTGGCGAGATACGTGTCTATCCCGCCGGGAATTCCAGCATCACAAGCGCCCTGTATGAAAAACTGCGCGTGGCACTTCCACACGATCATTTGCGTTGTGGTGCACTAGTTGCGCGCGTGGAACGCGCGGATTCTGGTAAATACCGCGTTTATTATTTTGATGCCGCCGCGAAAATCCATGTGGTTGAAAGCGAACGCGTTGTCTTTGCCTGTCCCAAATTTATTGTTCGCCGAATTTTCCCGGCCCTTCCGGCCGCGCGCGCTGAAACTTTCAGCGAAATCGAATACAGCTCATTTCTGGTCGGCAACGTACTGCTGAAGTCAGCGCCGGCCGATTTGGACATCTACGGCATGTATCGCATGGACGAAGCGAGTGGCAATTTTCAAGTTCACGGCGACGGAGATATTAAAGAAGAGTCCGATCGCCAAGGCGCAACCGACATGACCTGGGCTCCGTGGCCCACAAAAAATTACAAAGGTGGTCCGGCAGTGATGACACTCTATCGTCCCGTCCCCCATGCCATGGGTCGCACGGATCTGCTCCAGGCGGGGGCTTATGCTCAATACAAAAAATCTTTTCAGCGCGAAGTAGAATCCCAATTTTTGCCAGCACTGAAAATTTCCCCCTCATTGGTCGAAGACATCCGACTGACCCGTTGGGGGCACCCGCTGCCGATTGCAAAACGGGGGCTCTATTCGAATCAACGCCTTCGCACAGCGTGCAGCACGATCGACAAGCAAATTTATTTTGCAAACCAAGACAATTGGTCATTGCCAGCCTTCGAAGTCTCAGTGCACGAGGCGCTACGGGTCGCGAAGGAAATTAGCTAGCGCGCGGCCTTTGCAAAACTAGAATTTTCGCCGAAATCCGGGACGAGTCCAACGATGGCATCAATGCCCTTGAGTTGAAACTTCAACGTGAGCGATGCGATCGTTTTAAGTTCCTCGCCCTCATAGCCCAGAAGACGAAGAGGCTCTCCATCACGGCTCCAATCTATGAAAAAGCGATGAGTGACAGGCTTGGTATACATCACCCAACCCGGCAGATAGGTGATGTCCAAGATCGTGCGCGTAGCGTTTTGATCCGCAAGATCCGAAGACTTGAAACAAAGATAGTCTTTGTCCGCATAGGTCAGGCAACGTTCATAGGGGTAGAGAAAATTGCGGCGAAAAAATCCACGCCGTCGAATGCGCGGCAGTTCGGCTACTTTTGCCGAGTCGCTGGTTGAACTTAGAACGACTCCATCGAATTTTTGATCGTCGGCTAACGTTACAGCCACATCAAAAACTTCGCCGTGAATAAAGGGCAACGTCTGGCCTCGCTCCTCGGTTAAATCGTAATAGTTTAAATTAAAATAATCGCCGCCCTGAACATCGGCTCTGATTTGAAAGAGCGCTTCGGCAAAGGAAAAGTTGGAAATGCTGGCGATTGTGATGACAAAGAGGGAGCGAAAAAGCATGCGGTTTTATAACATGTTGGCATAGTGCGACACAATCCTTTGACAAGCTCCGCATTTTTTCGTCAAAGGTTCACAAAACCTTCACTTGGTCCTAACAATTTTTCCCTATATATTTCAATTACTAAGGCACGTTTACTGGAATCCCAACCGCACATGTAAGTGTCACAATCGACCGAGCTGAAATTCAAGCTGCTCATGTACTCTGGATTGCCATCCTAAGACCCACATCTGGGCCCATCTGCCCACTCTGTCCCTCGGATCCCGTGCCCGTTACGACGGAGGAACCCCTATGTTTAACCCTTCAAACACCTGTTTTGCGCTACTCGCTGCCGGATCTCTGCTCTTTCAAGGTTGCGGCAAAAATGGCATCGGAAGCCAGCTGATCAAAAATCTCAGTGTGCATTCCTCACCGGTGCAAAACGATGTGATGGTGCACATCGAAGCGGTATTTAATGCGGGCAATTTAATGTTTCCGCTAATTTCATTGCCCATCGTTGACCCCAAAGTTCCAACACGCCCCTTTGGGACACTCACTTTGCAGCGCACATTGGACGGCCGAAACGTCTTGGGCGTTGACCTTAACGTCAGTCGTATTTCAAACACCGATGGACTGGTGGCGCCGAATCTTTTGCCGAACGGCAATCAAATTCCGGTTGCCGGAGTTCGCGACTTGATCGCCTTCCAAGCGGGATCCTCCTCGCGCGTCTATTTGAGTTTGAACGAAACAAGCAAAATGTTGGGTGTTGCCGTCGCAGTGAAAGAATTCGACAGCATCGCGCAATATGTGCCGGGTGCGAATCTATTTTTCGAATTCCCCCAACAAAACGGAATTCGCGGCACCGCAGGCATTTTCACCGGTGTGACAAGTGGTCAAAGTGGATTCGGACTTTTCATTGATGCGACCGAAGCACTCTCAAATCTGGTGAACCCCGGCCCTAACCGTATTCTTACGATTAGTGAAGCGAGCGACAAGGTGACTGCCGAACGCAGGGGAGCTGTGGCTAGCACCGAGCGAGCCGCAAAATCCGCAAAGCTTGAGACACAGGCAAACCGTGTGGAAGCGAGCCACAATCACGAAGCCGTTCAATTCATTTATGGATCGAACAAGAGTTCGTGGACCACACGACGCTTGCAGATGCGCGCCTATCAATTGGGTCAGAAGAAGAAACGCCTGACCGTCCGCCATTAAAGTTCAAAGGCTCGAACATTGGGTGCAAGGAAGCACTACTTGCAATTTTAAAAGACCGAGCTCCGCGCTGCGGAGCCGGTCAATCAATGAATCGCAATTAATAAAAACGCAGACCGGAGATGCAATGGATTCTTATATCCAAAAAGCGTCCCAAGGAGATTCCTATGGCTCTGATACGCCTGATCCAAGTTTCAATATTGATCTTTACTTTGATGCTTCCGAATGTTGCTTCTAGCCGCGGTTCGAAAAAACCCAAAGAGCAGCGATTTAGCCCTACCGCTCTTGATTACAAAAAACGCATCATCGCCATCGATGACTTTATGGCGCGACACATTTTTGCCCAACACCAAGACGGCGAAAATTTCGAACTCATGCTCTTTCGTCAATACATCGATCTTTTGATGGAAAGCGGACGCTACACCATTCGTGTGGAAGGCAGTCGGGGTCCCGCAATTTTGGAGAGGGACAAAACTGGTGCCCTAGGCCTTCGCTACGATTCCAAAATGGCAGAACTGCGCGCATCGGAAAATGAGCTTTGTCGATTTTACGACGAACAGTTTTTATTGAAAGGTTTTGTCACAAGTTTTGAAATCGAGTCATCGCGCGGTTTCCGCGCTGGCCTAAATCCCTCGATCGGACTCTACGGAATTGGCGCAGGACTAAGTTTCACCGCAAAAAAAGCCCGCATGACCGTTAGCCTTCAGGCAAGCGACGCTTACAACGAACGGGTCTTGGCATCCGCGGAAACCGAAGCCAAACAAAGCGAGCGGAGCTTTAGCTTCAATTTAAGTTACATGGCGCTGGCGAATATTGGTTACGAGTCTTATAAAAAAACGCCGCTCTCAGAAGTCAGCCGGGCCGCGCTGATATCGGGCATCAATCGCCTGAACAATCAGCTTGAGGCTTATGATTGGCAGGGGCGCGTGTTGGCGACCAATGGTGATGATGTCATCTTGCTCAACGCAGGCATCGATGCCGGATTTCGTAACGGTGACGAGATCGAAGTGCTGCACTACGCGCCCCAAGACGATCCGAAATGCCGCAAGCTTCCGATCAACGGTAACTATGGACGTCCAGGAACAGTTCTTGGGCGTTTTCGCATTTATCAGAGCGAACTCACCCATGCATGGGCGGAACTGATCGAACGAAAAACTGAGGCGCCACTTCTGACGGGATCAAAAGTCCGAAGTGTAGCAAGAAGCCTTCAATTGGCGGAAAGCAGCCGCTAACACATTCAGAGAAGCGGAGAAC
This sequence comes from uncultured Bacteriovoracaceae bacterium, assembly GCA_964636255.1. Classification (GTDB taxonomy): domain Bacteria; phylum Bdellovibrionota; class UBA2428; order UBA2428; family UBA2428; genus CAXNGS01. Next base: position 7,128 of record CAZWNW010000016.1, read on the forward strand.
GCGATCTTTTTTTTCTATCGGAGCTCGGTGCCTTGCCATGCAATGTGCCTGCTCATAAAGTGAGCTGATGACACGGGGTAAAAGGAGACGACGCGGGTTTTACTTGGTTCTCTGCTACGTTTCCTTGGTCGCCGCCACACTTTGCTTTCGAGCGGATGCTGCGAAAGTTTTGAGCTTTGATCGCGCTCTTCGCGAAGGACTGGTGATCGGTGTTCTGAATGATTTTCTGGTCGGCGCCCTGCCCCATTGGTCTTATTATTTTCTTAAAACATTGCACGAACGCATCGCCCTGATTGTTGCCACCACCCTTAGCCTTGTCATCGTCAGTGGCGCTGCAGCTTCGGCCATCTTTTTTCGCATGAATGGTACTCCGCTCGATTTCTATGAACAGAGTCCGGCGCTCCTGCAAACGATTTTAAAGGACAATGACTTTTTGGTGGGGATCTGGCTACCGATGGGCTTTCTATTCAGTTTCATTGCCCTGGGTCTCCATGTGTGGCTTTTGATTTCCATAAAAGTCGAGCGCTATCTTTTTCGCCCGCCTAGCACGCTTGGTTGGTGGATACTTCCTGCCCTCTGGTGGCTTGTAGTGCTGACTGCGGCTTGGAAACTGCGCGAAATTCCGCACAGCCACCCGGAACGCGTTGCGAAATTTCTTGGGCTGCCCAAAGACGCTTTGAAACAAGTCAGTCCCGCCTCGAAGCATTTTCTCTTTCCCTGAATTTAACTTGCGCAGAGCGGCGACCGCTTGTTTGATCCTTGGCAGTCCAAGCAGTAGCTTTCCATTCAGAGGGTTTCAATCCATGTTGGGCAAAGTACTTGTAGTGGCGGGATTCATTTTTGCGGCATCATCAGCACAGGCGATTCCAGATTTTAGTTTCGAAGAACGCTTGGAGATTCTTGAAAGTCAGGTTCGCGAACAAGAAAAACGCATTCAAACAAAACTAAGTAACTGCAAATTGATCACAGAACGCATCGGAAGACGCGCAGGCTGGTGCCCCAGCGGCAGTTTTGTTTCGGAAGTTGAACCCGTATATGGGACCGAACAATTGACTGTTGGCTGCGTAAAGCCAGTTCTAAAGTGCGAGAACACGATCTATGAGCTCGCTACCGAATAAATCTCCTTGAGAGGCAAAAATCTCCTCTCTGCACTTGTCGCCACTGGGCCTGGGGAACTAGAACGTGCTCGACTATGTCAACGACAGCTTCTGAAAACGAAACACGCTCACCGCACATTGTTTTAACTTCCCATCCCGGAACGCGCTACGATCATACCGTTCCGATCAAATGGGGAGCCAGCACGCCCAAAGAACGCGGCCCCGTGATCGGCTCCATCACCGAACCCGCCAATCGCAATGCTATTGGTTCGCATTCCGGAAGTTATACGGTTTACCGCGCACTGGCGGCTGCGGCCGGAAAACTCAAAATGGAACATCGCCCGGATTTAACCAATACGGAACCTGTTCATAAATTTGGCCCCTTCCCATCGTGGAAGGATCCGAAGAAAATTGTTTCTATTGATCCTTGGGGCGCTGACGTCATGGAGTATTTCGGAAGCTATCTAAAAAAAGGCTTCGACATTCGTCCCACGATCGCGGTCACGAAGGCTCACATTCACATGCCGGAACTAGCTGAAGCGGTCGCCAAAGGTCGCCTGAAGATTGATGGGGAAATCGTAACCGAAAATTTGGGTGTGGTTGTCACCAAGGCGGCCATCGAACCTGTTTGGTACTTGCCCGGCATCGCCGAACGTTTCGGAATCGACGAAGGCGAGTTGAGACGTGCACTCTTTGAACAAACCGGGGGAATGTTTCCCGAACTCGTGACCCGAAGTGATCTTAAGGTTCTCTTGCCACCGATCGGAAGCACATCGGTCTATATCTTTGGTGATCCGAATTTTGTCTCGAACCCTAAAAAAGAACTCACGCTCCGCATTCACGACGAATGCAATGGATCGGATGTTTTCGGATCTGACATCTGCACCTGCCGACCCTACTTGGCTCATGGAATCGAAGAATCGATTCGATGCGCTCAACGCGGCGGTTCAGGTTTAGTGGTTTACTATCGCAAAGAAGGCCGATCACTCGGCGAAGTGACAAAGTTCCTTGTCTACAACGCGCGCAAACGCCAAAAAGGCGGTGATAGTGCCGCAACTTATTTCCACCGCACCGAGTGTGTTGCCGGAGTGCAGGACATGCGCTTTCAAGAACTCATGCCAGATGTCCTGCATTGGCTTGGGATCACGCGCATCGATCACTTGGTTTCGATGAGCGACATGAAATACAACGCCATCGTCGGCAGTGGCATCAAGGTCGTCAATCGTGTCAGCATTCCCGCCGATCTGATTCCCGAAGATGCCCAAGTAGAGATGGAAGCCAAAAAAGCGGCCGGCTACTTTACAAAAGAAAAAGTGAAACCTTCGAAAGAGTTGAAGAAGGTCAGGGGCCGAGGATTAGAGGAATGATGAAATTTGAAGGTCCCCAAGGGGCCCGCGAATATCTGCTCTCGACCGAGGCCATTCGCGATAAGTCGAGGAAAGTTTACGAAATAGCCTTAAATGGTGGCACAGAATTTTCAGTGGATCGCGACAAACTACCGGAGCTTGCCAAGTTTGTGGCTCAAGTGACGCGCGAAAATTATCCGCGCCTCAAGATCCCCTTTCACTCGCGCTGGAAACATTTCAACGCCGGTGGCGTCGACCGTTTGGCAAGTTTCAATTCGGCAATCACCAAGGAAAATCCCGAAGAACGCCTGCGCATCAAAACAGATTTAGTTGTGATCAGCGTCTTGGTCGATGCCGGCGCCGGAATGAGATGGACTTACATGGACGCGGGCACGAAGACTGCGATCGGTCGCTCCGAAGGCCTTGCGGTCGCAAGTTTTCGCGCCTTCCAGTCAGGCTTTTTTTCGGGAACCGATAAAAAACCCTGGCGCGTAGACGCCGAAGGATTATCGAAACTTTACTGGGAACAATTTCGCGAGATTTTTCAAATCGCCTACAACAATCCGATGTTGGGCGACAAAGGTCGCTATGATCTCTTGAAAACTTTGGGCCGCACCATGAAATCGGCGCCCGAACACTTTGGTCCCGAGGCCCGTTTGGGAAATTTAGCGAATACTTGGATCGCCGCCGGCAGTGACGGACTCGAGGCGACTGCGGTTTTGCGTTCGGTACAAGATGCGCTGGGCGCGATCTGGCCGGGGCGCGTGACTTTCAATGATTATAATTTAGGCGATGTTTGGCCCTGTCCTGTTCTCGGAACCGGCGTCGAAAGTCTAGTGCCTTTTCACAAACTCTCGCAATGGTTAAGTTATTCCCTGCTGGATCCCATCCAAGAGGCCGGCATTCCCATTCGAAACATCACCCAACTCACCGGACTTGCAGAATACCGAAATGGCGGCCTCTTCATTGATGCCGATGTCTTAAAAACCCGCGATCCCGAAGCTCTAAATAGAACTTATCTGGCCGGAGATCCTTTTGTTGTCGAGTGGCGCGCCTTAACTCTGGCGCTCCTTGCGGAACTTGCCCCCTTTGTTCGTAAAGAGCTGAATCTTTCAGAAGAAGCTTTACCGCTGGGTAAGATTCTTGAAGGTGGCACCTGGTGGGCGGGCCGACGTTTGGCAACGGAAAAGCGAAGTGACGGAGCCAGTCCAGTTAAAATCCAAAGTGATGGAACCGTATTTTGATAAACGAGATCGAGAATTGAAATGACAAAAGGAACAGCGAAAAAAAATTCACGCAGCACTCCCAAAAACCTAACGGTGGTTGATCATCCGGTCTTGCGCCACAAACTCACGCGCCTTCGAGACGAGAACACCAAGCCGGCGGATTTTCGTCGAAGTTTGAACGAAATGAGCGGACTAATGGCCTATGAGGCCACCCGATCTCTCAATTTAAAAAATGTCTCGATCAAAACACCTCTTGAAGCGATGACTTCACCTGTGGTGGCCGATCGTCTTTTGATTGTGCCGGTGCTTCGCGCTGGATCCGGAATGTTAGAGGGCGTTTTGCAGGTTCTGCCCTTTGCGCGCGTAGGCCACATCGGTATTTACCGTGACAAATTTTTGCATTCGACTATCGAATATTATCTACGCATTCCAAAAGACATTAAACAAGATCACGTGCTTCTTCTCGATCCCCTCTGTGCAACGGGGGATACGGCGGTGGCCGCCGTCGATCGTTTAAAGGGCTATGAAGTCGGCGAGATTTCCATTCTTTCTGTCTTGGCCGCCCCCGAGGGCGTCGAAAAAGTCGGCAAGGAATATCCGGATGTGAAAATTTTTACCGTGAGCTTCGAACGCGAGCTAAACGAGCGCGGCTATATTTTACCCGGTCTTGGGGATGCAGGAGATCGGCTCTTTGATACTTTCTAAAAAGCGCCCTTTTATTCTAGGGATCTGCGGTGGCAGTGGTTCCGGAAAAACAACTCTTCTCCGTCGTATTCTTGAGGCTTTTCCAAGTGAGAGCTGCGCCATTTATCAAGACAGCTACTACATCGACCAGAGCGCGCACTTCCAAGAAGATGGCGGCGACGTGAATTTTGATCATCCCTCCAGCATTGATTTCGCTCTTTTGGCCGAACATCTGAAAGCGATAAAAGCCGGGAAGGAAATTGAAATTCCGATTTATGATTTTGTCACGCACACCCGAAGACCCGAAGTCGAAAATCGCAGTCCGCGCCCCATTATCCTGGTCGATGGCACCTTGATCCTCTCGCAGGAAAATGTTTGTGCTCAGCTAGATGAATCCGTATTTTTAGAAGTTCCCGAACATTTGCGCTTTGAACGTCGACGCGATCGCGACATGCGCGAACGGGGCCGCCAACTCGATGGCATCGTTCGACAATTTTATAATCACGTAAAACCCATGCACGATGAGTTCGTGGAACCCTCCAAGATCAACGCCGGCCGGATCATTGCAGAACTTCGCGACTTTGACCTAGCCGCAGCAGAAATCGAAGCGAAATTCCGCGAGCTCTTGGGTGAATAAATTCACGCGGGTTTGGTCATACGGTCCATTTTTTCGACATAAGTGAGCCGGTAAACCGTGCGCATCACTGCCAGAAGCGGAGGGGCCACGAAGGCCCCCAAAATTCCAAACCAGCTGGCTAGAAAAAGCATCAGTATAATGAGGTGAGCCTCAGGAAGCTCAACGGCTTCTCTCATGATTACTGGAATTAAGATATTGCCTTCGAGCTGCTGTAGCACGAAAAATAAGCCCAGCACCCAATAGATCTTTTCCGGGTCCGAGCCTAGGGTGACCAGGCTTATAGCGATTAGAGTCAAGATGATGCCCAGGTAAGGAATGATACCTAATACGGCCGTCATCACTCCGAACAAAAGCCAGTAATCGATGCCGATGATCCAGAGTCCCAGTGTCGTTGCAGTTCCCGTAATCGACATCACAATGAGCTGCCCGCGAAACCACCGGCGTACCGCCTGTGCACTTTGCGCCAAGACCTTTTCAGCCTTTGGTCTCTGATAGGCGGGAAAGACCGACAAGAGGCCACGAAAATACTCGCGAGAGTTGACGGCCACAAAGACAGAAATCAGCAACACAATCAAAGCGCCGCTGATCCCGACGATTCCCTTACCGAGTCCGGAAAAGATGCGCTGAAAAGCAGTTCGCGCCATGGTCGCAAAATCGAGTTCCTTGATTTGGTTTAAAAGCCAGGAGCGATTTTCTACGATGCGGAGAGTTCGCGTCTTAAGAGTCTCGGTGATTTCAGGCGCACGCTCGGCCAAATTCGTGAGCTGATCGACTAGCAAATTTCCTAGCGCAAAACCCAATCCCACAATACCGCCAATGACCAGAACGAAGACTAATATAGCGCTCAAGATTCTAGGAATGCCAAAGCGCTCCTTGAGGAGCTTCATTAGCGGAGAAATGACCACTCCTAAACCTACGCCGATCAAGACCGCTAGGATCAAATCGCGAGAGAAGTAGCCGAGCAGTAGCAATGCCGCCAATGCAAAGAAAATGAAAATCAGAGCCAAGGAGCTCAGGCTTGAGGATCCATCGTTTTTGCTTCGCTCCATGGCCATGCTTCGTCTTTTAGCATCATCACTGCAGTGGGGCTACGGAAGCGAAACCGCACCCATTCTCTTCGACACAATTGTTATTGGCGGTTTCTTTACAATGCAGTCACAATTCCACTCCCAAAGCGGGGCTTTTCGCTTGACCCCCCTGGGAATTTTCACTTGAAAGTTTCTCTTAAGACAGGAAGGTGTTCGCATATGTCCTCCACTTACCGCAGCAAACCCGATTCCACAGAAAAAATGCCGGGCGGCATTCCCTTTATCATCGGAAACGAGGCCGCCGAACGTTTTAGTTTTTACGGGATGAAAACAATTCTTGTTGTTTTCATGACCAAATATCTGATGGATCGCTCCGGCCAACCGGACCTGATGAACGACGAACAGGCAAAGTCCTGGTACCACCTCTTTTCCAGCGCCGTCTATTTCACACCCATTTTTGGAGCCATCCTGGCCGATGTCTTTTGGGGCAAATACAAAACGATTCTCACTCTTTCTCTTGTTTATTGCCTTGGTCACTTAGCACTAGCCCTTGATGAAACGCGCATGGGTCTCGCCCTGGGTCTGACCTTAATTGCGATTGGATCAGGCGGAATCAAGCCCTGTGTTTCCGCTCATGTCGGCGATCAGTTTGGTGAAAAAAACAAAGGCCTCCTATCGAAGATTTTTAGCTGGTTTTATTTTTCCATTAACTTTGGCGCTTTCTTTTCAACATTGATGACTCCGTGGCTTCTGGACAAATACGGTGCGCATCTGGCCTTTGGAATTCCCGGGGTCTTGATGTTCATAGCGACGGTCGTTTTCTGGATGGGCCGTCGGCAATTCATTCATATTCCCCCGAGTGGAAAAAAATTCTTCAAAGAAACTTTCAGCAAAGAGGGCTTCGGAATTCTCGGAAAGCTTACAATCATTTACGCATTTGTTGCCATGTTCTGGGCGCTCTTTGACCAAACAGGCAGCGCCTGGGTCATACAAGCCGATAAGATGAATACTCGCTTTTTAGGATTCGACTGGCTCCCCTCTCAGATACAGGCCGTGAATCCAGTCTTGATCATGCTTTTGATTCCGCTTTTTGTGAAGTGGATTTATCCAGCTATTGATCGCGTTTTTCCTCTAACGCCGCTTCGAAAAATTGGCTTGGGACTTTTCATCACCGTGCCCAGCTTTCTCATTCCGGCTTATGTGGAAACCTTAATCGCGGCAGGCGAGCGCCCCACAATTCTCTATCAAATTATCTCTTATGTTTTGATCACCGTGGCTGAAGTCATGGTTTCGATTACGGCTCTTGAATTCAGCTATACACAGGCCAAGAATTCCATGAAATCGATGGTCATGGCCCTTTTCTTTTTGTCGGTTTCTATCGGCAACCTTTTCACCGCTGCGGTCAACGTTTTCATCCAGAACCCTGACGGCTCGACGAAATTTACAGGCGCCGAGTATTATCTTTTCTTCTCAGCGGCGATGCTTTTGACGGCATTGGTGTGGATTCCTATCGCCCTTTGGTACAAGGAAAAAACCTACTTCCAGGATTCAGAAGAGGCCGGAACAAACGGCCAAGATGGTCCGGGACCGAATGTTCGCATTGGCACAGATGATCCGATCCCGTCACCGACTTAATAGAGCGTATTGAAGGGGCTTTAGTTCCTCTTTGGGATTCTAGAAGCCCGAGTTAATGCATTCTAAATTGTCTTTTAATTACAGCATCTTGGGCCAGCAAATTGTAAGACTTTTGTAAATCCTCCGCAAGGAGCATTTCGGCCCGCGGATTTTTGATATCTTGAAAAATATGACTGATACAGCTTTGAATTCGACGTCGCTCCCCAAGCTCAAAAAGCCTGCCTTCGACAAAGGCTTGCTTATATACATGAGCCTGATTCACATCGGTGGATTTGCAGCGCTCTTCTTTTTTGAATGGCGCTTTTTTGCAGCCTTTGTAATTCTCTATGTGCTTTCCTGCACTGGAATTACGATCGGTTATCATCGCCTGCTGACTCATCAAGCCTTTGAAACTCCGAATTGGTTTCGACGCTTTCTGACGATCTGGGGAACTTTTGCAATTCAACGCGGGCCAATTGTCTGGGTCGCCGACCATCGTTTGCACCATGCTAAATCCGATACCGACGAAGACCTTCACAATGCACTTCGCGGTTTTTGGTGGTCACACATGATGTGGATGCTTCGACCGGAAAAGGAACTCAGTGATGAAGAACTTGCCCGTCGATACGCGCCTGATCTATTAAAAGATCCCTTCATGCGCATGATGGATCGTTATTATTTGGTACCGAACATCATCATCGGAGCTGGCCTGCTTTTGTGGGGCGGGATTCCAGCCTTTCTATGGGGATGGTGTTTGCGCCTGGTGTGTAGCTATCACGCGACCTGGTTTGTAAATTCTGCTGCGCACATTTGGGGCTACCGTCCTTTTAAAAATGAAATCGCAACCAACAATTGGTGGGTCGGAATTCTCGCTATGGGCGAAGGCTGGCACAACACGCACCACGCCTTGCCCACCTCTGCGCGCCACGGCCTGCGCTGGTGGGAAGTCGACGTCAGCTGGATGTTAATTTGGAGCTTTAAAAAGCTCGGTCTTGTCGGCAAAGTAAAACTGCCGAGTGATCAGCAACTTCCTTGGAAAGCGGTGGCTCCTGATACAGCCGGCATTCTGAATGCCCGGGTCGGCATGTCGACTTATAGAAAATAGATTTCCTTTCCGGCCTAGGATTTTATTCCTGTAATTGATCCAGCTTGTTTTCGCCATCCATGATGATGTCCTCGGGATTTCCAAGGAAAGCTTTTGGCTTGGCATTATCAAGCTCATCTTTCGGACGAGCCTGCACTGCAATGGCACGGCCCAAGTTTTTACGGCTGGGCATCTGAGATTTCGTCGGCATCGAGAATCCTGAAGTTGCCGCTTTATTTAGTCCCGCCTTTTTTGTTGGAATGAAAACAGTGGCCTCTTTTGCAGGTGCTGGGGGACTTTTTAGCGCTACTTTTGATTTCGATGCGGATGATCCCTTGGACGTCGAGGATTTTTTTGCGGGCGAACTGTCAGCCTTGGCTGGTGCAGTCTTTGAGTTTGTCGTCTGAGAGCCACCTTTAATAATTGCAGACTTCATTTTATCGGGTGATTTTATGATCTCTCCACTCTTGTGACTTTCACCTACCTGGGAGCCCCCTTGACCAGCAGATTGCAGCTTAGTGCCAACACTTTCAGTAGAGCCTTCGCTTTCGGATGCGTGACTCGCTCCTTCGTTTTGCTCATTTCCCCCGGTGTTGATATCTGACTCAACATGGGAATCAGAATCATGATCGTGAAGTTCAGCGTCGATTTCCTTTTGCAGTTCAGCTTCGATTTCGGGATCCATCTCGACATGCACCTGCTCGGACTTCGAGGATCTAGCGCCTTGGAAAACAAAAAAGATAACAAGGAAGAGTAATAAAATTGCGGAAATGATGACGACTTTCTTGTTCTTGTTCTTGTTGCGGTCCATATTAATTCCTCACGAGTTTCTGTTATGCAAAAATGGCAGAGAGACGCCCAGCCCTATTATTATCGACGCTTAAGCCTAGAGCTCCAAATTAAGATTCGATTAAGCATCTAGCCTATTTCCTGAAATAGAGGCTCCTATTAAACTAATTCTGATGGAACCAAAACTTGAAAAGGCTGGCGCCGGATTGCCCCTTATAGAAGGTCTAGTCCTTCGCTATTGGGTGATGCCGCGCCTCTCCAAGAGCATGAGCTGGGATGATTGTTCGCAACTTTTTAATAGTGAATGCCAAAAGATATTGAAACGTATCGAAGGACTCTCGGAAGCGGAACTTGGGCGCAAAGTATTGGTCGATCGCGTGCCGGCTTTGGAAGATAGCTCCCGTTACTGGTCGATCGCGATGACTTTGGAGCACATCGGAATCGTGAGTCGCGGAATGAGATTAGTCATCGAGAGTCTCGGAAAAGAGAAATCTTTTGAAACGATTGTCGATGTTGCAGCCGTGAAACCACTCGGGGAAGAAAGTCCTACAGCTTCGCTGGCTCAATTTAAAAATCTTGCCGAAACTTTCGTCAAGGAACTGGATGCAGTTGTGGTCAATCGTGATTCGGCAAGCAAACATTATCATCCCTGGTTTGGAAGGATCAATTCCCGCCAGTGGCATTGGCTCGTTTGCTCGCACGTCAGCATCCACAAAAAGCAAATCTATCAAATCGTCGACCGTATACGTGGCACCGCCAAAGCTTCCTAGGCCTGAAGCACTGCAGAATCCGACCCTTGCCGGGACCCCCATCATCTGCAAGGATATCGGCCCATGTACACCTCCAAATCCGCCTTATTGAATGTTGAAATCATTGACGATTACATTGCCTACTTAACGATCCAAAATCCCCCAGCCAACACTTGGAATTTAGAGTCGCTATCGGCGCTCCGGGATTTGATCCGGGAATTCAATCGCGATCGAAAAATTCTCGCTCTTGTCCTTAGCGGAAGTGGCGAGAAATTCTTTTCGGCAGGCGCCGATTTGAAGATGTTCACAGAAGGCGGCAAAGAACGCGCCAGCGAAGTTTCAAAAATTTTTGGCCAGGCCCTGGAAACTCTAGCCCAATTCGAAGGCGTTTCGATCGCAGCCATTAATGGATATTGTTTGGGCGGTGGCTTAGAGGCCGCGATGGCCTGTGATATTCGCATCGCAGAGCGCCATGCGATCTTGGGTCTTCCCGAAGCAGCCGTCGGACTACTTCCCTGTGGCGGCGGTACGCAGATTCTGAGTTGGTTGGTCGGCGAGCCTTGGGCAAAAAAAATGATTTTGCTTGGAGAAAAAGTCGACGCCGAACGCGCAAAAAGCATTGGGCTCGTGGAACATGTCATCGAGCCCGGAACACATCGACAAGAAGCCTTGAAAATTGCCCGTCAAGTCGCGGGTCAAAGCCCTTCCTCGATCCGGGCCTGCAAAAAACTAATCCAGTCCGCGCGGCAACAACCCATGTGGGCTTCGCTAAGCGAGGAGCGTGCGGCTTTTGTTGGCCTCTTTGATACCGAAGACCAAAAGGAAGGCGTCGAAGCTTTCCTTCAAAAACGAAAAGCTCAGTGGAAAAATCGCTAATGAGCACCCTTCCCTCGGCATTGATTGTTGAAAATCGAGAAAGCGCTCGCGGCAACTGGGCCTATTTGACTTTGAATTTAGAAAAATCCCTGAACGCTTTGAACCAAGAAATGATCGAAGCAGCAATTCCTTTACTGGAAAAATGGGAGAAGGACCCCAAAGTCGTGGGCGTTGTACTACAGGGTGCGGGAGAGAAAGCTTTTTGCGCGGGCGGCGATATCCGCATGCTTTACGAGGCGATGAAAACTGCACCCGAAGGCCAGGTCCTCGCGGGCGCCTCGCGCTTTTTTAGATCAGAGTACACACTTGATTATTTGATTCATCGCTTTGAGAAACCAATTCTTTGTTTGGGACACGGAATCGTCATGGGCGGCGGCCTTGGACTCTTCGCAGGCGCCAGTCACCGCGTATTGAGCGAAAAATCTCTCTTGGCAATGCCAGAAATTACGATCGGCCTTTATCCAGATGTTGGAGCCTCTTGGTTTCTAAATCGTATGCCGCCTGGAGTGGGACTTTATTTGGGGCTTACTGGCACACGTCTTCGTGCGGGAGATTGTCTTTTTCTTGGACTCGGAGACTACTTCATTGAACGCGCAAAACATCCGCAAGTATTAGAAGATGTATTGGCGGAAAGCTGGAGCGAAGAACCTGCTGCGAATCACAGGCAACTTGCAAAACTTTTGAAGCAGCATATTAGCAAGAGCCCTCCCTCGGAACTTCGAGAACGCTTAGATTTGATCCGCGAACTTGTTGATTGCGAAAGTGCCGAAGAAATTTGGCAGTCTTTTGAATCCTATACTGGATCGGATGAATGGATTTTGGCCGGTAAAAAAGCACTCCTTGGCGGATCCCCCACGTCGGCCTGTGTCATCTTTGAGCAATTGCGGCGTTCGAAGCATTTGTCTCTCAAGGAATGTTTTGAGATGGAGTATCACATGTCGAATCAATTCGCGCGCCACCCAGATTTTCGTGAGGGTGTACGGGCGCTTTTGATCGACAAAGATTTAAAACCGCAATGGACCCCGCGAACGATCCAAGAAGTTCGCCCTGAATATGTTGAAGCGCATTTTAAAGCGCTTTGAAAAGATGGAGTAAAAAATGGCGCAAGAAAGAGTAGCCTTCATTGGACTCGGAAACATGGGAAAACCGATGGCCCTCAACGCTCTGAAGGCCGGATTCAAATTGCGAGTTTATGATCTTGTACCTGCGGCTTGCGAAGAGCTTCGGGCCCAAGGCGCCGAGGTGGGTGAAAGTCCCGCTGATACGGTGAAAGGTGCCAGCATTATTCTTTCCATGCTTCCGTCGAGCCCCCACGTCGAAGGCCTATATCTGGGCGATGGGGCCATATTGAAAAGCGCGGAAAAGCGCGCACTCATCATTGATTGTTCAACCATCGCACCAGACTCGGCGCGAAAGGTTGCTGCCGCCGCCAAAACGGCCGGCTTTATGATGGTGGATGCCCCGGTTTCGGGCGGAACGCGCGGAGCCCAAGAAGGGACGCTAACTTTTATAGTCGGTGGAGAAAAAGGCGATCTAGAATTGGCGCGCCCACTTTTATCTGCAATGGGAAAAAATGTTTTTCATGCCGGACCCAGTGGTTCCGGGCAGGTAGCGAAAATTTGCAACAACATGCTACTTGCAATTCACATGGCGGGAACCGCGGAAGCACTTGCTTTGGGCGTAAAAAATGGAATGGACGCACGCGTTCTTTCCGAAATTATGTTGAAGAGTTCCGGCCGCAATTGGTCTTTAGAAGTTTACAATCCTTTTCCAGGCGTGATGGAAAATGCGCCCGCCTCGAAGGGCTATCAAGGTGGCTTTGCCGTAGATCTGATGAAAAAGGACCTTGGCCTCTCGCAAGAAGCCGCAAAATCTGTGGAACTGAAAACGGAACTCGGTGAACTCGTCACCTCCCTTTACGAACGGCTCTCCAAAGAGGGAAACGGAAAATTGGACTTCTCTAGCATCCTGCGACTTTACGAATAAATAAGCATTTAACCGAGCCCAAAGCCTCCGCCTAGCTAGTCCACAACACCTATCTGTTCGCCGCTCTATACAACCCTTTCCGCTAACTTAACGGCAGCATGCGCAATCTCTCCATTTTGTTTTTAAGAGTAAAATCCGCGATCCCGCCTGCCCCCCCTCAAGTCTAATTGACATCGCTACATGTCGGTGCTTTGATAAATAGATGTCCGGGCGTTCTTTTCATTTTCGTTTTTTCTCGCCAACGGATCATCGGAGTGCGCGCGCTTTTGGCGGTGCCTACCTGCGAAATAGTCACGCAAAAACAAGGCGGCCCATCAGCAGCAAAACACCGATGCATCTAGTGATGCGATCGCGGCTTGCACGCGGACGGCATTCCCTTCTCTTTTATGAGCGCGCAGTTCAAAAGATTATTGCACGCCAGGCCCGGCGTTTTGGCGTGCGAGTTTATCGTTTAAGAAATGCCGGCAACCACTTGCATTTATTGATACTTCCTCCATCACGGAAGTCCTTTCAGGGGTTTTCGCGCGCGATCACAGGACTGATTGTTCGCCGTGTTTTAGGCGCGGAAAAAGCTTCCGCAGTATTCCAAAAAGGTAGCCGCTTTTGGGATCAACGTCCCTTTTCACGCCTTCTTCATTGGGGGCGTGAATACAAAATCGTTGCGGACTATTTGGTGGAAGAGTCAGTTCAGGCAATGGGATTTTTCCCCCAACGTCTTCGACCCGGTTAGGCGAATCGCGGCCCAGACCTCTGGCCGCCCTTAGATCAGCCCCTCGGTCCACTCAGACTTCCAGGCAGTGGGCAGAGCTGCTTTGATCCGCATATCCCGATTATCGGCTGGATGCTTGAAGCGGAGCTCTCGGCTGTGGAGCGCCAAGAGGCCACTGGCCACTTCAAGATCTAAATTGTTCTCTCCATGGCGCCGATCTCCGATCACCGGAAAGCCCGCGCGGCTACACTGCAGGCGGATCTGATGGTGACGCCCTGTCTTCAGAAGGAATTCCAAAAGCGTCCACCCTTCCCCACGCTTCAAGACTCGGCATGAACTGAGCATCGGCTTTCCCTCGAAATCTTCGCCCTCAAGTCGCGTAAGATTTGCCGGCCAGCTGCCCACAACCACAGTCCAATATGCTTTGCGGATTTTATGATCATCAAAAAGCTTTCGAAAATAAATGGACCAACGTTTGTTTTTACCAACCAGCAAGGCACCGCTTGTTCCACGGTCCAGTCGATGAAAGAGAATGGGGGAAAAGCCTCGCTCTTGGCGCAAAAGATCCTCGAGATTTTTCTCGGTTGAGTCCCCGGCTCGGTGCGAAAGAAGTCCTGACGCCTTGTTCACCACCAACAGATCCTCATCTTCATAGAGAACTTCAAAAGATTTCGGCTCGGATGAAAGCATAGGGGTTATTTTTCCGCCCGCGTCTCTTGTCGATAAAATGAATTTTCAATCAACCCATTGTTGAAATGTTGTCGATAAGCTCGCAAACGCCGAAGACGATCGTCCTTTAGTTCCTTGAGGTGAGTCAAATCCTGAGAATGAAAATCTGTTTTCTCGGCGGCATAGGTCTGCAGTTTTTCCAGACCAGCGGGATCCAATTCGGCGACATAGTCGTTCTGCACCAACCAATATAAGCCATTGCTAAAAAGCTGAGCTTCGCCTGGCTCCGGAGAAAAAATCGAACGGCCAAAAAGAGGTGACTTCCCGCGCGGAATGCCAGCAATTTCTAAAAGCGTCGGCAAGATGTCGGCGTGTTGCGTAATGCGTGTGGCATCCACTTTTGGAATTTCTTTGCTGGGGTGAAAGAGCAATAGCGGAACCATGTAGCGACCTAGGGTCGAGTCGAAATCTCCCGACAAACTATAGTGAGTATGATCTCCGGTGATGACAAACAGCGTGTCCTTGAACCAGGGTGCACTTTCGATGCGCTTGAAAAATTTTTCGACCGCTAAATCTACATAGCGCACACTCTGATGAATCTTTTGCGGTCCTATGGGCAGTTCCGACCGATAGACCCGCGGAACCGTAAAGGGTTGGTGAGTGGAAATCGTAAACACGGTCGATATGAAAGGCTTTGGGTGATTGTCCAATTGCTCGGCCATGAACTGTAAAAAAGGCTCGTCGAAAATTCCCCACGCGCCGTCGAAATCAGTCGGGGAACCCGAATAACGCTCCAAGGGATAATAATCTTCCACCCCAGCCATTTCAGAAATCGCGTTGAAATACATTGTGCCCGTCTTTGCTCCATGGAAAAAACTACTGTGATAACCGGCCCGCGCGAAGTAGTGACCGAGTCCCATCCATTGATTTCCCTGATAATTTGATTTCGCAAGCGGTAGCGACATCAGTGTAGGAATGCCAAAGAAAATACTAGGAAGCGCTTCGATCGAGCGGCGACCATTGGCAAAATGATTGCGAAGAAATAGTCCACGGCGAGCCAGCTGATCCAGATAAGGTGTGTAACCCTGGCCCCCATTTGCTACTCCCCAAAATTCCGTAGAAAAACTTTCGAGAATCAAAATGACGATGTTCGGGCGAGGCGACCACGCATTTCCGGCATGCGTCGGAGGCTCGAGAATTTCTCGAATCTCTTTCTCGCTTGTGAAATCTTCGATCCTCTCCAAGGGGTTCTTGATGCGACTTTTCAACAAGGTGAAGGGTGTGTTGAGAGTCAGAACGCCAAGCTCTTGATGCCCACCTTGAAAGGCATGAATCGGCTTTATCACTTTAAGCTGCGCTCCTCCTCGGGCAGCAAGGACCGTTAAAAAAACAAAAAGCGGCCTAAGCCCTAGAGAAAGAGGAAGGAAAAGTCGTGGCGGATCTTTTGATTTAGGATAAAGGCGCCACAAAAGCACGGCGCAAAAAATGAACAAAAGAAGAAGATACCAATAGTGCAGAATGAATTGCCCCCCCTGCGCCGCCGCCTCACGTCTCAAAAAGAAAAGATCCGTTGTGATGCGTGTGCCCGTGAAACGGTAAAATTCAATATCCACGATCGCAAAAGCCAAAAAGGCTAAATTCGTCAGTAGAAAGTAAATTTTGAGAGCGGCCTGAAATCGAAGGTTTCTTAACCACTTGGTCGGCAAGAGCGAAAAAACAACGAAGGGAGCATTGATCAACGCCAACGCGGCAGCGTCAAAACGCAATCCCCGCAGGAAACTGAGCCCTAGATCACTAAAATCGTAGACCTGAAAAGCGTTGAAATGAAAAAGAAGAAAAACAAAGCGCAAAGCTGTGTAGAGCGCTAGCAGCAGGAAAAGGCGATGAAGAAGCAGCCCAAATATCGATTGAGCAAAGCGCGGTGCCATAGTGTCATTTAGACCCCTTGCATCGCCAACATCAAGCCTTGACGAGCTAGAGACTTGTGATTTCTCGGCTTTCAGCGTTGAATAATGTCCCTTACCGTATAAGGAGGTCCTAAAAGCATGTTTCGCATTCAAATCGCAATCTTCTCCATCTTCTCTCTAATCACTTCCTCATTTGCCGCAACGAGCCCGATCGACACGGCAAAAACAAAGCTCACCTGGAACGGCACTAAAGTCACAGGTGCACACAATGGAAGCATTCAGGCCAAAGGTGGCAATCTCGAATTCGATGGAGAGAAACTGACTGGCGGTCGCATCGTGATCGATATGAAGAGTCTGAAAGTAGCCGACATGGCGGAGAGTCCCGAAATGCAGAAGAAACTCGCTGGCCATTTGATGAGCGCAGATTTCTTCGAAGCCGATAAATTTCCCGAGGCGGTCTTTGTCATCAAAAGTGTGAAGCCGATCGAAAAAGCCACTGGCAAAGAAAATTTTGAAATCACAGGAGATCTGACGATTAAGGAAAAAACTCATCCTGCTACCCTGCGCGCACACCTCATGACCCATGGACCGCTTTTCCATGGAAACGGTAAATTGACCGTAGACCGAACTCTCTATGATGTTCGTTACGGTTCAGGAAAATTTTTCAAAGGTCTAGGCGACAAGTTGATTCACGATACTTTTGATGTGGGCATCGATCTCTATGCGAAAATTCCCTCGGACAAGAAAATAACTAAGAAGTCTAAATAAGTGAGCAATAACCGTGAGTGAAGCCTTGAAGACAGAAGAAATTGAAGCCGCATTGGAAAAACTTCCAGGCTGGGAACACTCCAGCCAGCGGCTTTTAAAGACATTTCATTTCGCGGATTTTGTAGAAGCCTTCTCGTTCATGTCAGCAGTTGCGTTGATGGCAGAGCGGGCCGATCATCATCCCGAGTGGAAAAATGTTTACAATCGCGTAGAAATTGAACTCACCACACATGATTTGGGCCGACGCGTGGGCCCAAAGGATATCCAACTTGCTTCGGAAATTGAACAATACGCTGGAAGCTTAGAAACAAACTAGGCACTGATCCCGTGCTGAAAATAAAAAAAGTGGGAAGACCCAAAGGTCTTCCCACTTTGATCGTTTAGATCGATTTGAAAGATTACGCGCTACGAGCTGCGTAATACTCGGCCAAGAGGCCTTTTTCGAAAGCAAAAGGAATATCAGAAGAGGTTGGGCGCTCGCGAAGGAATCCTACTTCCTTACCTTCTTCACCTTCTTTACCGAGGTAGTTCGCAAGTTCCAATCGTGGTGTCGCCTTGGCTTGCATATAAGCAGTTGATTTAAAACCTCGAGCACTCAAGGTGATTTTCTGCGCGGGTTTTACTTGCGCGGATGCGATCGCACAGGTCTTGCCGTCCACAAGTACGTGACCATGACCGACCAATTGGCGCGCGGCACGCATACTGGGTGCAAAGCCCAAACGGAAAACAACATTATCAAGACGTGACTCAAGACTACCGATCATAGAGTCCACCCAGTCGTGGGGTTTACCGGTTTTGGCCTGACGAACAAAGCGACGCAGTTGCTCTTCGCGTAGTCCGTAGTGAAAAATAATTTTTTGCTTTTCCTCAAGACGAAGCGCGTATTCAGAAAGTTTTCGACGCTGGTTACCGTGCTGTCCAGGAGGATAGGGACGACGATCGAGTGCGCCCATCTTTCCAAGACCTGGAAGTTCCGTACCTAGGCGACGTTGGCGTTTGAAACGCGGAGGAATGGTTGAAGTTGCAGTTTTTGCCATTAAGCAATTCCTTTCAATTTAGCCTTCACAACCGAGAAATCTATTCAAAGTCTCGACTCTTACACCCGCACCGTGCGGCTGCCTTTCCGGCTCTTTAAGGTCCCAAAAACTAGGGAGACGGGCGGCCTAAGTCAATAAAAGAATTGGGGGCTTCGCTGCTTAAAAGCTGATTTCGCCCGAACGACCGTAAAAGGCCAAAACCCTTCCGGGCAGATTTTGCCCCAGAAAGCACGAATTCTTTGAAAGGCTTTTAAGGTCACTGACTGCGACCGGACGCTTTTCCTGTAAATCTCCGACCCAAACCGCCCGGAAGGGTCGACCCACACGAAGGGAACCGAATTCCGTCGCGATCCCTAAAAATTCTGCGGGTCTACTGGAAAAGACCTGAACCAATCTCTGGGCGCTGAGTAGACGCCCCTCCCAAAGAGCCAAAAGCACTCTAAGAGCGACCTCCATACCTGTCGTTCCAAAGGCCGCTCGGCTAAAATCTGGCCCTTTCAACGCTGCCTCGTGGGGGGCGTGATCGGTCGCGACGAAATCGATTTCGCCCTTTTCAAGCGCCTCACGAAGACGGTCGCGGTCCTTCAAAGTTCTGAGCGGAGGATTCATTTTATAGGCCGTCTTCCCTTCCTCGACGTCATCCGAGGTGAAGAGCAGGTGATGAGGAGTCACTTCGCAACTGACATGAAGGCCCCCGGAACGCGCCTCGCACACAAGGTCCAAAGTTTTTGCCGATGAAACGTGAAGCACATGATAACGGCCGCCGGGATGTTTCCGGAGACATTCCAGATCCCGCCGAACCATCTCGACTTCCGCCTCTTCCGAATAAGCATTAATGCCCAATTTTTTCTGGACGGGTCCCGGGGCCAAAACACCCAAGTGCCCCGGCATTTCGGCATGTTGAAGAATTGTAAAGCCAAACTGAGCACTAGCCGCAAATATCTCATCCATCAGTTCAGTCGAAGCGACTCCCAGTCCATCATCCGTAAAATGAGTTACGCCGGCGCGCATGAGCGCGGGGAAATCAACGGCACGTCGGCCTTCCATCTTTTCCGTTAAACAAGCAGTGAATAGGACTTGCACTCCGAAATGATTCGCAGCCTTCTCGCATTCGCGTCGAGCACGCTCCAGTGTTTCAATATTGTCGATCGGCGGCTTGGTATTTGGCATGGAAAGTACGGCACCAAAGCCTCCGAAAGCCGCCGCCTCCAACGCCATTTCGGGAATTTCTTTTTCGGGCTGTCCAGGAACACGCAGGTGAACCTGCTCGTCGACTCCGGCCGGAATCAAATGCGTGCCCCTTCCTGGGCGCATTTCAACAGCCAGCAAGTCACTCTCAGTGAAAGCATCACGAGGCGCAATTTTTTCAATCACGCCTTTTTTCACCAAGACGCAAACATTTTCATCTTGTCCGTCAGGATTCCACAAAGTCAGATCTTCGAAAAAGAAATCTGAAGCCATTTTAAAAACTAAAACCTCACGCGTTGCATTCCGAAGTTACCGCCAACCACGATGTCACGGCAATCGAAAGCTTCGACCCAGGTAACCTGAGAGCGCCGTTCATTAGCGCTAAAATCAAATACTGTAAAAAAGCGCGGACTTCCATCCACCCAAAAACTAAAGCGGCTCAGTCCCACATCGGGAACGTTCTCCACCAAAAGGTCGGAACTTGCATCACAGGGAAAAAATCGGATCAAGTGACTTTGTTTATCCCAATCGTAAAGATGGATCTTGTCGCGCGCGCGCGGAAAATAAAGAAGCCGTTGATTCACGGGATCCATGGCCAAAAGCCCACCGCGTTTATTTTGGTGAAAGGATACCCAGTTGCCACCGCCGACATTTGAGTTCCACAAATGTGCCTTCGAAAAACCGTAAGGGAAAAACTCTAGGCGCTCCTTATGAAGTTGAAATTGGCCTAAGCGAAAGGAGTCTTGCCCCTTCCACGTGCGTTTTTCCAATGAAGTACTCGCCTGGAAGGCGGTCGTCGGCTGAAAGGCAACTGGTCCCAGATGTAGCTGCTCACGCTGAGCACGCTCCAAACGATCTTTACCCTCTTCGACAAGCACACGATAAATTTCACGTTTGTTATCGGAAATGAAAAAAGATCCGTCGGGAATGGGAAGTGTGGAGATTCTCTCGATACTGCGCGCTGGACGCTGCGAGAGTTCGTTGACTTGAGACTTCCAGCTAAAGGATTTGGGCTGCAGGACGGGCGGCAATATAAAAGCCGCCGCCCAAAGCATCCCAGAGGGCGGAAGCTTCAATTTAAAGGATCGAAACTTCCGCAATCGCGTCAACAATTCAGTTCGGGGATCCATCCGAAGGGATGTCGCGCGCCATTACCGTTTTACGTCCCTGGGCCTTAGCACTTTGAATGGCCTCGGTGAGAATCTTTTCAACGGCTTTAGAAATTGCCTCGATTGTTTCAGCTGCAGTATTGCACTCGCCGTTTTCTTTGATGAAAGTCTTCACCTTGCTCGTGACCACCAGAACTTCTGCCATATTAATTATCTCCTATTCCTCGTTCTACTTTTTTGAAAAATCAATTTCCCATCGATTGGGAAATGCGATTTACTGTACACGGGCAAAAAATAGCAAAGAATTTGGATTTTTGGGCGTCAAAAAAGAAAAAAGCCGCCATAAACATCGGATTCATCAGAAATTCAGAGATTTATGAAATCAATCAATGAAGTTAAGTCGCCGGGAAGACTACTTATAATCGGAGTCTTGGGGCTTGCGGCTTGCCAAAGCCATGTCCCCCCCTTCAGTGAGGCCGAGCGATTGGCCAATCCGGTCGTCTCAGAAACGGCCACCTGGGGTAAGGTCGAGGACCGTCGCAGTTTTTTTGGCAAAGCGTCTAAAACTCTCGAAAAACGCATCAATCTACTACGCACTCAGTTTCCGTCTCTCGAAGTCGGTCCCTCCATTGAAAATGAAAACGGCAAGAGTTTTTGGTGGGAAGAGTTATGGCTCAAGGATTTTGAAAATCAATTTGTTGGAAATCAGGAGTCTATCGGATGCCTCAAGCTTCTCAGTGAGACTCTGGAGAAAACAAATCCTCAATATGCCCACGAACAAAACTGTTCTGCTCTGGCTGAAAAACTTAAATCGCAGTGGAGTTCATTGGTGCAAACTTCGGTTTCTCGATTGGTGAATTTACGTCCAACCTTTAGTTCCGCCTACCAGAGAAGTTTGAAGCAAGAATTACTGCATTTTGAAGAAGCTTTTCGCATGCAGTACGTTCAGAAATAGATTCGTCCGGCGTTCCAACAGAGCACCGGACGAATTCTTGACTATTTTTGATCTATCCTGCGCTACTTCAAGCTTCAGATCGTAGACGATTGACTTTGAAGTCTCGAAGCCTACGTTCGCGCATTTCTTGAACGCGAACGCAGTAACGCGCCCAGGGGACGACCTTGAGCCGCTCGTAACCGATGGGTTCATCAGTCTCTTCGCAAACTCCGTACACACCACCTTCAATCTTCACCAAAGCACGCTCCACCAAAGCAAGGCGGCTCTTCATGATATCGATTTCTTGAAGTGCAGCGTTGGACTGACGTTGCTTTTCAGCAACCTCGGCGTCATCACCTTTGATCAAGCTCTCGTTGTGATTGTTAGTGTTAAAGAAGTCAGCTTTCTTCTCCAAAGCGAGCTCTAGCTCACCCTTGAGAAGATTGAGTCGCTCACGGAGCTCCTCTTGCTGACGTTTGGAAAGCTCGGGTACAACCGAGGATCCCATCTTTAGACCAATCTCGCCCCCACGAGATATGGCCACTTTCTTTGAAGCAGTAGCCGCCACGCGCTTTGAAGCTGTGGCCGCCGATGAAGAAGATTTCTTCATATGCTTGCCCTCCCTAATTTTTTATCCCCAGTCTTTTCATATACATAATCCATGTCCTTGGCAATTCGACCACTGACCCCGTGCGTCGCTAGACCCCCCAATACTCTGTGCTAAAAAATCAGATCTCATGATGAAAAACCTCCATCCTCGAGTCTCACTCGAAGGTGTCGAAAAAATGAAAAACCTCTGGGCAATCTGGCGTCGCCACATCGTCTCATTAAAGTGGGTTTATTTAATTGGAATTCTGG
This sequence comes from uncultured Bacteriovoracaceae bacterium, assembly GCA_964636255.1. Taxonomy (GTDB): domain Bacteria; phylum Bdellovibrionota; class UBA2428; order UBA2428; family UBA2428; genus CAXNGS01. The sequence goes on from CAZWNW010000016.1 coordinate 29,423, forward strand.
CAACTTTCATGACCGGAGTGGCCGAAGTAGCGACCCCCATGTTTATGGGGCGTGCGGTCGACAAATTGCTCAATGGCCAAAGCAATCTGTCAGAGATTTGGCGCCTTGCCGGAGTCTTTGTTGCGCTTCTCGCTCTTCAAGCCTTGGGCCGCTACGGCTGGCGCATCACGATCGCCCAACAGGCACATCACCTGGGTGCAGTCATGAAATCGAAACTGTGGGATCGAATCCGCTTTCTGCCCGAGGAGAAGATCACCCAGGAACTGCGTGCAGGCGAAGTGATGAATCTAGCGACCGCAGACGTCAACATGGCCCGCTTCACCTTCAGTTTTACCTTAGTGATGCTTGCTGATTTGATTTTCCTTTCCGTGCTTGGTGTTGGCAGCATGTTGCTCTTAAATTGGAAACTGACTCTCCTGAGTCTCGCGCCCGCGCTGATCCTTCCGCGGATACTGATGAAACTCGCGCGTCGCGAATCCAAGCAATATGAAAAAGGGCAAGAAACTTTGTCGGCCTTGAATGATCTTGCCGCACGCTGCGTGGAAACACTACGCCTTCAGCGACTGAACTCTACCGAAAAAAGTTGGCGACAATCTTTAGAAAAGCGCGCACTCAACTACCTTGGCGACAAGGCCAGTTATATTCGCACCTCTCTTCTTTTTTACCCGGTGATGAGTGGTATGTCGCTATTTTGCTATGGCATCGGAGTTAGCCTCGGCGTGCGCGAGGTGATGGCTGGACGCATGAGTCCCGGCGAATTCATTAGCTTCCAAAGTCTCATTTTTGTCGTGCAAACTCCGCTTCAAGAATTGGGATTCGTGGTCTCGGATTGGCAGCGTTCGTTTACGAGCCTGAAACGTTTGCTGAAGGCTTGGAGCGAGAAGGAGTTTCCCGGACTTCGTGATGGCGGCGACATTATCCCCACCCAAGCGACCGAAAAACACGTTCGAATCCAAAATCTGGGATATGTCCCACCCGGGCAGAGCCGAGACCTTTATAGGGATTTAAGTTTCTCGTTTAGGAGCGGAGAACAGATCGGGCTCTGGGGTCCGATCGGCTCAGGAAAATCAACTTTGTTTAAGATTTTATTGGGCCTGGAGAATAACTATCAAGGAAAGGTGGAAATTTTCGGCGCAAACCTGCGCGGCCTGGCCCACGAATCCGTCACGGACCACATCGCCCTTGTGCCACAACGTCCGTTCATGTTTTCGGCCACGATTCGTGAAAACTTGCGCCTTGACCTCGAGGATCTAAGCGACAATGAGATTTGGCAAGCACTGGAAGTCGCAGAGGTGGCTTCGGATTTTCGTCAACTGCCCAAGGGACTGGAAACTCACCTAGGCGAATGGGGGATCAATCTTTCCGGCGGGCAAAAGCAACGGTTGGCGCTTGCCCGTTCGTTACTGAGAAAACCAAAGCTTCTGCTCTTGGACGATTGCCTGAGCGCAGTGGACACCGCAACTGAGGAGAAAATTCTGGCCTCGCTCAAGAAGCATGTGAAATGCTCAGTCATTTGGATTGCCCATCGCCGCTCGACCCTGCGTTCGTGCACGCGTGTGATCGAATTAGGATCGGGGGCATCGACATGATGCATGAAGAAGAAGAAAATCTCCGAAAAATTCGAGATTTTCGAGCGCTCCGCCACCTTTGGTCCTACACGCGGGGCCTTCGTCCTCGATTCGCGTTGGCCGCACTCTTGATTGGAACGGCTTCGTTTTTACACGTCTATTCGGCAAGCCTGCTTGGGACCCTGATCCAGGATGGCCTGGCGTCGGGCGACGGATCTCTTAAAAAGCTCGTCGAGCAAACTGCGCTGCAGCTGATTGCTCTGGAGGTTCTTGCCGTGATCGCCAGCTATCTAGGCCGCCAAGTTTTGGCAATGACCTCACTGCAAACCATGCTCAATGTCCGTAAGGCTTTGTTTCGACATCTGCAAAGTCTCCCAATGTCCTTTCTCGATAAACAACCCAAGGGTCGGGTGGTTACGCGCCTCTCGCATGACGTTGAAAGCATGGAGTCCTTTTTTTCCGAAACCTTGGTTCGACTTCTGGGTGCAGTTTTAACCATGGCAACTGTTTTGATTGGCATGCTTGTGATTGACCCTCGCCTGGGTGGCATGGTCCTCTTGATGATGGTGCCCACGCTACTGCTCACATGGTTTGTCCGTACGCCCGTTCGATATTGGAACCGCGAATTCGCAAAACGCAATGCATCGATCAACGCACGACTCAGCGAATTTTTAAACGGGATTCCCATGATCCGAAGTCTGGGACTCGAATCTTGGTCGAAGATGCAGCTCGACCGGCAAATCGATCATCATCTTGATGCTGCGATTAAAATCAATCAGCTGAACTCGTGGTCTCGGCCTCTCATCATGTTTTTTACACAACTACCCATGGCTGCGCTCTTAGGTCTGGGAAGTCTTTGGGTCAGTCGTGGCCTTGTTTCCATTTCGCATTTTGTAAGTTTTCTGCGACTTGCGGAACGCTTCATTCATCCGATGAATGTGATCTCGCAGGAGCTTCACGTGGTGCAAACCGCTTTGGCCCATACGGAACGCGTAGCTAGTTTCCTCGCAGAACAAAACGAAGATAAGGTTCTAGGCAACGGCAAGATTCGCAGTGAGTCTCGACTTAAAGGCGAAATTGAATTTCAAAACGTGAGCATGGGTTACGGAGAAGAAAAGCGAGCCCTGGTTGATGTTAGCTTTCACATCCGGCCCGGAGAAAAAATTGGCCTCGTGGGTCGGACCGGATCTGGGAAAACCACAACGGTATCCCTTATGAGCCGTCTCTACGAATATCAAAGCGGAGAACTTCGCATCGATGGACGCTCGATCCGTGAATATGATCGAGCATGGCTTCGTTCGCAGTTTTCGGTCGTGACCCAAGATTCGGTACTCTTCTTTGGTAGCCTGCGCGAGAATTTATTGGCGGGCGGAATCGATCCCGGGGACGAGGTGATCTTAAAAGCCTGTGAAGAATCCGGCTTTCGTGCCTTGTGGCGCGATTCAGGTCTTAGTTTGGATTCCCGAATACTCGATAACGGAGAAAATCTGAGCGCGGGCGAACGACAAATGCTTAGCATCACCCGCGCACTTCTCCTGGATCCTGCGGTACTAGTTTTGGACGAAGCCACCGCGCAGGTGGACGCCGTGAATGAAGAGTTGGTCCACCAATCAGTCAACCGCCTGATGGAAGGACGCACCTGCTTACTCATCGCCCATCGACTAGACACACTGAAAGCCTGTCACCGAATTTTAGTCTTTCGCGATGGTTATCTAGTCGAAGTTGGAAGCCATGCGGAGCTGATGGCAAAAGGCGGCTATTTCTCGGAGCTCGTCAGCAGCTCTGCAGAGGGGCCGAAAGAAATTGTGGATTCTCATGAAAAATTATCTCACACCTGAAGGCTTCCAGCGTCTGCGGACGGAGCTAGCCACTCTGCTAAAAACTGAAAGGCCCCAAGTCGTGCAACAAGTCAGCGACGCAGCTGCCATGGGTGATCGCAGCGAAAATGCCGAATACATCTATGGCAAACGACGACTTCGCGAAATCGATCGCCGCATTCGTTTTCTAGAAAAACGCCTTGAAGATGTAGAAGTCGTCGATCCTGAGACGCTTTCCACGGAACGTGTTGCTTTTGGACTTTGGGTCGACGTCGTCGGCGAAAACGGAGAACGCCAAAGTTTTCAAATTGTCGGCGAGGACGAGCTGGACGCTGCTAGAGGAAAAATAACTTTCAGCTCGCCTGTTGGACGGGCACTTCTGGGGAAACGCGTGGGCGAAGTCATCACCGTTCGAGTTCCGAAGGGCGAAAGCGAATGGGAAATCGTCGGCCTTCGTAAATCCTAGCCGGTATTTACAAAGCAGTAGACGAAAGCAATACTGCAACTATGAAATTCATAGTGCTTGCATTGTTGGCGTCCGTCATTGCAAATGCGACAAAACCCACGGTCCCTGATCGAGATCCCTTGGAGCGCAAGACAATCCTCAGTCAGCGATACTCTCCATCTGCGACAGACGCTGCAAACAAAGCGAATTTTATGAGTAATCTAAAACGCGACTGCAGCAACTTCGGTTACTCTCGTAGAGATATGGATCTTCGATCGGAGATAATCCTGAAGACCTATCCGCAGAATTTCGTTCAAAAGACCTTAGTCCAGGAAGCTCTTGAACTCTGCCCTCGAAGCGTGACGCTGATTTTCACTCATTTTCAAATTCCACAGGATGTCTTGAAGAATGTAACTAGGACTTATGTGAGAAAGTATAAGGGTGATCAGTACTGGCCCTATAGCTATATCAACGAAATGCGCATTTTCTTTGATACTCTGGCCCAGAACTGTACAACCCAAGACATCGCCGCCTTTGAAGATCTTTTTTGCCGATACTCTCAACAAATTGGAGAGGAAGTAGATTGGAAAGAGATCTACCTGAAAAATTTTCGTGAAAAATGCACTAAGTTTGACCGAAGCGGGCTGAACTGCATCCCGCGCCCCACTGAAAACTAAGTTTCGTCATTTCAAATGAACAAATTTTTGCTCAAACCGCCGTCAATTTAAGAAATACCGACGTCGTTAAACCTTCAACCGCTCAATTCACGAGGCATTTCTACCGACCATCATCACGAGAGTGTTTTGCACCCAGTCCTTGTATGTAATCTTCTCGGAGCTTTCCTGTTCGTACGGTCCGTAGCTGCCAGTAAAATATGCCTCCCCATTTCGCCAATTCATGATGTCTCCATAGGAATTGCTAAAGGAACCCTCAGGAATATCAGGCTTCAAGCTTAAGGTTGCAGAATATGCGTCGCTTTGACCCCTAATTTTTCCGCTGGATTTAGCGGAAACCAATCGACCCCTGGAATCATATTTCAAAGAAATGTCGTAAGGTGAAAATTTTTTAACCTTCTCTTTTCCTTTAAGCGAAGGATCTTCGAGAACAAACAATGGCTTAGCAGAGGCTTTTTTTCCCATAGTTTATAAAGAGGATCAATTTTCCGGCATCAAACCGTCGTTCAGATAGATTGGCGAATTGAAGGCTGTGCCGACGAGTTGCATGGTACGGTGCCAGACTTCGTATTGCGCTGCTGTACAAGTTCCGAAGCCCTCTTCCACTCCTGTGTCTAGATTGGTGACCAAACTAGCGTAACAGGTCGCGCCACCCTCCGCTTTTTTCACGGAGAAGCGTGCAAGGTGCAAGGCAAGGGCCAGACGTAAATCATCTATTTGTTTTCGAGCAGATTCAGGTCCGGTTTCCACGAGATCCTGCAAATTCTGAGGATCACCAAAAAGTGATTTGATGAAGGTTTCGTAGTCGTTCTTGATCATCAAGCGGTAATCAGGATGCCGCTCGGCCTCGCTGCGAATTTTAACCCAACGATCGGCCTCGGTCTTCCAGCTCGCAAGATCCTTCAGAGCTTCATGGAACTTGAAAACTAGTTCCGCAAACAAACTGACAGTTTCGACACGACTTTCAATGATTCCACCGCTTCCCTTTTTGTGGATTTCATTTGAGAGGCGAATTCCGAGAATTTTATCGTCGATATCAGTTTCCTTGCGATCGGCATCGATCATTACCAAGTGATGGGCCTCGATATCTGGCAAAATAAGATTGATGAGGCCCAAGGAGAGAGCCAGGGATTGGGACGCCAGATATCCTCCGCCAGCGCGTAGGGCTGGAATACCGCCCTTGAAGTTCGTGAAGGGAATCGAAAGCAAAGTACTGTTACGAGTACGCCACCAGGAGGCTCCCGGATTAAGGGCCATAAAATAATAACCAGCCGCGCCCGCCATAGAGATTTTTGAATGAAGGTCCGCATAACCACGAGGCGCAGGAATATCCGATCGCATGCGTTCGGGCGTATCGGCAAGTATCGGAATTGATCTACGATGGGTACAAGTCTCTAGAGTGCGAGGTGCATCGGCTAATCGAAGTGTCGATTCGCGTCCTGGTTTATTATCGATAAAGTCTGAGCGTTTATCGTTTTGAATGAGTTTCGCGTAGCGGCCACGACGAATGAAAGAGCCCGGTGCGATGCAACCTCGAAAATAAGTAGATTCTGGATGCATCAGAAAACGTTCCATGGGGATGAGTCCCCCATTGGCCTCAACCGGCGGTCGGTCGTATCCCATGATGCTGATCATTTGCGCAAAGGCTCTTTGCAAAAGTGCTGAACCACAAGCCTGCTGAATGAGGTCAGGCGATTTCAGTGATCGCAGCGCTAGACTTAGAGACCAACGGCTGTCTTCGAAATAGGAATTCCAGCTGCCACCAGGAAAAAGCGGAAGCAATCGCTGATAGCGTTTGAAGATGAGTTTCAGAAGCTCTTCCTTTGCAGCCAACTGATTTCGGGAATCGCCCGGAAGTCCGGCCAAGAGTTCAATCGTTGGCAAGGAATTACGGATCAAAACATCCGTCAGACTTTCGCTCATCTCTTCCTCGGCAGCACTGGCAAATAGCCCCGGAAAAGCCGTGTTGAGTCGGCCACGAATAATCAAATTGCGTTGATCATAAGGATTTAGAGCGCCGGTAATCCAGGCTGTCTTTAAACCCAGAAGACCAAGAAGTCGGATCGGGGATGCTTTCAACTCCTCTTCAGCAAGCTTGATGAATTCTTGGCGATTGGGGAGCTCGGTAGATTGGGCCATCAAGGCCATTTCGTAAAAAGGATTTTCGTCCAGCCGGATCGAACCTTCCATCGACGCAAGCATCAGCACATTTTTATTGCCAACGGTCGCCGGTAGATCAAAAAACTGTCCGTCATCTCCGATCAGATCGACTTTCACCGGAAAAAGCTCCCAGAGCGACGCTCGTTTTGCGCGCGCATTTCGAAGAATGCGGAAGTAATTTCCCCCATCACGAGGCTTCGTCTCCATGCCGTGTTCCATGAGATAATCACAGGCGGTAGTGCCCTGGGACAAATAATAGAGATCCCGCTCAAGAACATCGACTCCAGGGCCGGTGCGATCCATCCCCGACCAACGTCCCGGGGGGATCACAGTCAGCGATTTTCGCTTGGGCGCATCCAGGTCAAAGCCACAGGCCGCCAACATGAAAAACATCAGCCCATAGGGAGCGACCTTAGAAAAGCATGACAAAGTCGATCCTCCCAAAAGGCGCAATGATTTGGTTTTTGCCCTTATACGGTTGATACCAAGTGAAAGTGAATTTCCCGGGAGCCGGAAAAATATTATCAAGATAAAGCGGAATGGTCGAAATTTCTCCGGAAATCTCAACACCTTGTTCCCACCCTTCTGTATTCGTTTCATAATAACTGTAGGCCAGGCCCTTTTTATTTCCCCTGTACTGGTCTCGGCCCTTGATCAAAAATAGATGGGAAGCCGAGAAACTCAAGGCCCCCTTCCAAAAATCCAACATCAATCCGATATCCGTATTGAGTTGCGGCGAGCGTAATTTTGTCACGTGGGCAATCTGCTGTGGGTCTTTTAGATTCGGAAGAGCCTGTGATTCAGATAACGGAACCCCCATACGTTTAGTGTGTGGAGTGTAAACAGTACCAAAAACTCCACCCAAAAGGGTTAATCGACCGGGAAGGATCTTAAGTGAATGAACACTACCCAAACGAAGAGAAAAACTCTCGTCCCCCACCGGTCGATCTAAAAGATTGTGAAGATCCGTGCGGTGGGTAGCAGTCGGCATCCGAAAATTTACTCGCATAGCAAAGTCGCTGCGCTTCAAGGAAAGGTAGCGCCAGCGCGATTCCAACTCGATATCGCCTAGGCTATAAAAATCTTGGTCTTGGGGAATCACGTAGCCGTTCTCGGTAAAAATTGCATTCGCAAAGGTTTGCGTTCCGATCGAAGATTCCTTGATTTGTTGAAGTGCGTCTTGGAGTTTCGGAACCTGGCCAATCAAGGAGCTATAGGCTTCCGAATTATCGACAACTTCGGCGCGAAAAGAAAATCGCGCTTTGCGGTGAACAATGGGCACGATCAATCCCAGAGACCATTTTTGGTGAAGACCCCACAAGAGGCCAAAAACAGTTCGCTGCTCACGAACGGCAACTTCTGAATAAAGGTCTGTAAGCAGTAGCTTGTCCCCTAGTTGATCGGGACTCAGTGAATTCAAGACCGAAGCTAAGTCTTTTGCCTGCCCTTCGAATTCACCCAGATCTTGCAGGGAGAGACTAAGATTTAGAGGAGCGACCAAAGACCCAACATCACCTTGAGGACCAAAACTACTGGTAACCGTTTTGGAGGCACCCCAAACTACCGCGGCAGCGCGAACTCCCTTGGGAAGCACGTCGGTCGTCACTAAAGCATACGCACAAGGCGCAACAAAGAAAGCGGCAAACGCGATCAATTTAGCGCAGCGCTCGGATTTTGCCCCTCGAATCACTTTTTGCTTGCCTCCCAACTACGACTTGCCAGATGATTTGATTGCATGTTTGATACCAAAGTTGTGACGCAAATACGAGGGGCAAATTCCTGTCTTTATCTGTACTTATGCCTCCTCTTTGTTTCTTTTGGACAGCTTTGGGCATCAGATGTCAAAGGCTTGGACACCGGTGATCTAGCTCCCTGGGAATTTCACGGCAAAGCACAGAAAACGGCCTCAAAAGCTGCTTGCGAAGTTCGATTCACTCCGATGGAGCGAGACTATGCTGGACGATTCTTTCAATTGATGGAACTCAAGGTTCCCGCCCGGAACACATTGGATCGCACACTCGAATTAAAACAAAATTCTCGATTAAAATCTCCCTCCTTTTTGCTTTCGAAACGCTTTTTCTCGTTTGTGTTTGAAATGCGCGAGGTAACGAAAAGTATTTCGGAAGAATCTCCCTATTACAAAGTAGAAGTTATCGGCGAAGGTAGCGACCCCACCAAGTTGAATGCAGTGCGCGTTTATCGGCGCAGTAAGGTTCAACAAGACGATATTCTGATGTTCGACTGTGTGAATCTGATTCGAAATCGTGCCAGCAATCCACTTACGAGTCCAAGCTCGGCAAGCAATCCTTAAGATCTATCCGTCTTTGCTCATTGTCTTCGCGCTGGACTCCAATGCATTGATAGTCGCTGCCTCGCTAGATTCTGCTCCCTGTTCAAACTGACTGTTGAAGTAGAGGTAGCGGCCTCCGTGGACGAAAGAGCTACCGACCCCCTTTTTTAAGGATGCCAAAGACCTAATAATACGGAATACCCATAGCGGAATCTGTCGCAAGCGCCGAGGCCTGCCACAAGCCGCAAGATATTTTTCGATGTAATTTTTGAATGTCCAGTTCGCACCCACGGCCAATTCAATGCGGGAATCTGAGTCTCTAAGTCCACCGAGTCCCTTCTCCAAGACATTCAGCACATGATCAAGGGCGACAAAGTTGGCCCCTCCAGGCGGTGCCCACGAAAGTTTTCCACTGAAGTAGGGTTTAAGTCGGGAACGCGTGTCTTTCATAGAATCCCAAGCGCCGTGAATCACCGAGGGACAAACCACATGCCAGGGGATGCGTGCTCCTTCGGTCACTGCCAAATGAGCCTCGCGTTTTGTCATGCAATAAAGTGACTCGTTGTTATGAGTTTCGAATTCGGAAAAATCGGCCTCGCTACGGATTCTGGGTCCGTTCGTAGATCCAAACGCAGCGACGGAACTTACGAAAGAAATCGATCTTGCATATTTGTTGGCCCAATCCACCAAATCACGAGTGGCAATCACGTTCAGCTCACGAATGAATGAGGGATCACCTTTTTCGGAGATCTGGGCTGCCAAGTGACAGAGTATCACTTTTCCTGTGATTTTCTCTGCGACCTCTTTCAAGCCCTGCCGTCGCGACGTCGTGTCCGCCAGATCACAAGAAATGATTTCCACCTTTTTCCAAAGCGCATCGGAATCTGCTTTCGAGGCGAATTGGCGCGCTAGATAGCGATCACTCGGATCCAGTTTTCGCCGAGAGAGGATCAAAACCTTTTCCACGTCCGGGCGCTTCAGTAGTCTCGCCAGAAATGCCGAGCCCAGAAAACCGCTAGCTCCGCTAATGACAATGGGTTCCATAAGTTCCAAAATTCTAAAGGATCTTAACACAATCTTCACCCTCTTTCGGTTTAGAATGGAGGGGGTAAGACATGAGGCGCTTTGATCTTTCGAAATTAAGAAGCCGTAGCGGCATGGGCTCCATGATGGGAGTGATGATCATGACGGTCGTCGCGGCCATTTTGTCGATTATTTTGGCCCGGAACACGACCGTCTCCAGCGTGGACACTGATACGGGTGACATTTCTTCGCTCCAATGGAACATTCGTCGAAAATATTCCGCGATGCTTCGTTCGCCTGGAATTTGGGCGCGAATCTTGGATTACAACGGCACGGATAGTGGCCCAGTAAATGATGGCAATGATCTTTCCTACGTCACGGGGGCTGTGGCATCACTCAAAAGTTGTTTTCTTACACTTTCCGAACACGGTCGCATCGAAGGACTCAACAGTATTCACGATGCTTATCCCGTCACGAGCAACAGCGCTACGGGGCTTAGTGCCGTCACTGCGGGCGCCGATAACTGCGTTACCTCGACACCTCTTACATCGAATATCGACAAGCCGGCAGTCAATCTACCTCGCATGTACATCGTCGATAGCCAGGGACAAAAAATGGTATCAAAAAACGATGTTTCCTGGATTGATGACAATGGCGAACCCTGTGATTCCGCGGCTGGTGACTATACTTGTAGATGGAACCTCGAAGCTCAATACTTCAAAGTGGATCTGGGCGGAGCAGAGAAACTCAAATGGCGATTGGTCGTTCGGCTTCTCCTGACCTACATCAAAAACGATGAAGAAACCTTTGAGTTGATTCCGAACATGTATTGGGACACAACGATCATCCCAGGAAATTTCGAGTTGCCCTCTAGTGGAATTGCCCCCAACATGGTGACCGAATACACGATTAGAGCCAGAACGGATACTTGCCTCAGCGTTGTTCCGAATGGAACAGTATTGGTTCCGGCGGGAACAAACGTGTCGTGGGCAGCTATGCCCATTGGTTCTATTTTTGGTGGACCTGATCCGCACTTCACACGTTGGGAATGGGGCAATAACCTATTGTCTAATTCAAGCATCACTCCAACGATCACAACTCACGAAGACCGAAACATGATCGCACTCTGCGAGCAAGACCTCAGCTTTCATCCGAACTTCTGTAAAATTTATCAATCTCAGGTCGGTGATCCAATTGCGCCCGTGACTGATTTTGGCAGCTACCATACTCAGTTAACCAATCAAACGCTCAGTGCCTGGGATAATTTTCCCCGTGCAGAGTACGGAGCTGGAATGAGTGCCGCCGAGCACACAACGATCCGAAATTGTATTCAGGCTCAATTTGCGGCACATAACACTGCGCCTGCTGGAGGAACTTGGACTGTAGGCGGAAATTGTGCGGCAGGAGTATTCCAAATTCGAGTGGATTTTCATTGGCGTACTCGATTCATTACTTTGCCAGGAACTTACAATGGCAACACCGAAGCAACTTGCAAAACAACAGGCTGTGGAGTCAGTCTTGCGGTCGCCATTTGGAGTACATCGGCCACACCCTTTAACTGCCGTAAAACAAGTCCCGCAAACCTGGCCAGCTGTACGAACTACAGTTTTCAAATGAATCGATGTGATGATCGTTTTGCCGAAGCAGTGTGTGAAACTGAGGTTGAACTGAGCAACGGTCGGCGGCTGGTTTTTCGCACCACAGGGGCTGATGCCAATGAATCTATTTGCCTGGAAGAAGGGCTCACCATTCAATCTACGCGCTTGCTCCGTGGCGACAAGCCCGTTGTGATGACGAACACGGGCGCCTGCGCTTGTGATTTGAAAATGTGCGACCCACCTGAACATCAATTTCCTCCAGCTGCTTGTGAAAACGGTGACTGGGTATTTGCGCCTACGACAAGCTCTCCGATGGCTTTTGCCAATGCCTGCAATCTTTCCATCGATACTAAAAATGCAGCTAACCAAGAATTTCGCACCTGTGATGGCCGGGGGGGAACTTCCTACATCACCTGCGAAAAATGTGTAGCCAAAGGCGCACCGGCGCTTTTCACTCATGGGACCTACCGAGTCGTCGAACGCTTTTGTCCCTGGGGTAGCGCAAGTCTCTATGGCAGCGCAGGCGAAGATACCTGCACAAATATTTCAGAAGTCGGCCGCTGCAAGGCCATCCCTGGCGGAGTCCTGCGTTGTCAATGCAGTCTGGCTGCAGGCACCTGCCGATGGGTTAGTGAATCGGGCGGAAGCTGTCCGTAGCGGAACATAAAGACTGTAGCACCAACCCCTCTAACCGTGAAGCCGATCCCCCGAAACTTCGACATAGGATTTTTCTCCAGGCGGAGTCGCCACAACTTTTCCCAATCGTCGAAGTCCGTGCGATTGCAGGGTGGAATTTTCCACGACCGAGGTGTCGACGACTAACAACATGCCAAATCCTCCGTTAAAGGTGGACAATGCTTCCGCCCGCGTAAGTTTTGACTCCGAGATCACACGCTCGAACCACTGTGGTCCCTTTGCTGGCCAGTCACTGAGCTCAAACGAAAAAGGAGTCTCATAACGAAGTAGATTCAATAATCCGGAGCCCGTGATGTGAAATGCGGAAAGAAGTGCGTTTGCCTGGGTCTTTGCTTTCAATGCCGCACGAAGTTTCGCCAACGGCTCGACATAAAGCTCTGTGGGCCGCATTAAATTTTCTTCGATAAAGGCGCGGTCGCGCTTGGAATTAAAGACTTTACGAAGAAGGCTATAGCCATTGGAATGGGGCCCACTCGATTCCCACCCCCAAATTTCAGCACCAGCCTTCAATCGTTGCGGACCCAGTCGCTCTTCTGGGCTTAGCGTACCGACAGCAAATCCCGCCAAATCAAAATGTCCCTTTTGATAGAGGTCCGGCATTTGCGCAGTTTCGCCCCCGACCAAAAGCATTCCCGAAGCACTGCAGGCAGATTGCAGTCCGCGAATAAATTTTCCTAGCGGCGCATCGGGCCCTTGAATTAGATCAGGGCTCGAGACCGCTAGGTAATCTAAAAAGAGTAGCGGACGTGCACCCACACACAAAAGATCATTCACATTCATGGCCAACAAATCGATCGCAAGTGCCTCCATTGAACCCAAGCCTTCCAAGGTCCAAAGAAGTTTCGTGCCAACTCCATCACAACTTAATGCGAGCGAGAGATTTTCCTGCAATTCAAAGACTGCAGCATAGTCACCGATTCCCGAAAGAAGGCGTTTGCGAAGATCCGCCCCAGCGCCCACCGATGTGAGGGCGGAAAGAGTGCTTGTCCAATTATCGGCGGCCTGAATATCAACGCCCGAGTTTTTGTAATTTGTCGTCATCGCAATTTCCTTTGCCCTCTAGTGCCAAAAATGGCGCACACCAGTTTTGACGGTTTCAATGCCAAGACGTTCACCGGCCTGCAATACCTCTTCGTCTCGAATAGAGCCCCCAGGTTGCACCAATCGTTGAATGCCCGTTCGCCCTAAGATTTCCATGAAATCCGCAAAGGGAATGAAGGCATCGCTAAAACATGTGCAATCATCCAACTTCCAGTTTGTGGAATGAAGTTTTAAAAATCTTTCTGCTCGAGGAAGTGCCAGTGCCTGCAGTGAATCGATCCGGTTGGGCTGACCCTGCCCCGCCCCCACCATGACGGCAATACCTTTCTTAGCAGCCGCTAAAACCACCGCATTTGATTTTGAACAGGCCGCAGTCCACTGACCAAATTCCATCAAAAGTTCCGCATCGGTCTGTAAAACTCTTCGTCCATGCGCAGGATCACGCACCTGAATCAATGAGCCCAATGCACCTTCAAAACGTTCATGCGTTGGCAGAGTTTCGAAATCCACCAATACAATGCCGACCTTTTCCTTTTTACGTCGAAAATCCTCGGCCCAAGCCCGTGCCGCATCCGACTTCGGCAAGACCAATATCTCAATAAAACTCTTTTTCAATGTTTCCGTAGCTTCGGGGCCGGGAATAAAATTGAATCCTAAAATTCCTCCATAGCGAGAGACGGAATCCCCCTCCCACGCCCAATGAAAAACTTGGTCCACGGATGCCGCTCGAAGTCCAACCGAAGCGCCGCAAAGTGTTTGATGCTTCACGACAGCTACCGCCGGATTTTCCGCCGCGAATGCTCCGACAAAACGGAGAGCGCCTTCGGCATCGCGCACATTATTAAAGGAAAAGCGGCCCATAAATTCAACTGCCGCCCCTCCAAGAGAGCGCAAGTAAAGAGCTTCCTGATGAGGATTCTCGCCGTACTGCAATTTCGGCCAGCGAGACGGAGCTAGATTCTCGGGTCGGAATTTCTCCATCCAACTTTCGACGATTTCTTGATCCAACTCCTGTACTTTACGAAAAGCCTGGAAAGCAAAAGTTGCGCGCAGATTTTCTTCTTCATCCGACGCGGTCTTACGCTCCAAAAATGCTGCATACTGCGAAGGATCGGAAAGAATCCACAAGAATTCGTGATTTTTTGCGGCGGCCCGCACCAGCGTTGGTCCACCGATATCGATCCACTCGATCATCTCGCGCAAAGTTTTGGCGGCCCGCCCCTTGGTCGCGAAAGGATAAAAATTACAGACAACGGCGGCCGTCCGATAATCGTCGTTCCACTGGGCATCATCGACTCCCGGGCGAAAGAGTACACTCGCCAAGATTTTATGGTGCAAACTTTTGACTCGACCACCAAATATTTCAGGCTCACCGCTGAGTTCACTCAGTTCACGGCAGTCGATGTTTTTATCTTTGAGATACTGATAGGTCCCGCCTGTGGCCCAGATCTCCAGACCGTCCGCCAGCATTCGACGTGCAATCAGTTCGGATCTGCTTTTATCCGTTAGCGAGAATATGGCAATTTGTCTCATAGGCTGATCTCCAAATTCTGAAAGAGCTTTTGAAAAAATCGTTGGCCATCGCCCGCCCGTTCAAATTCCGAATTCCGTTGCGCAGGCATGCCTTCCCCGGCAAAGCGCGTCGGATCTTGTGTAGCTCGCACTGCAATTTCCGGATGTGGCATCATGCCGATGATCCAGCTTCGATCGATGCGACGCAAAAGTCCTGCAACGCGCTCGAAACTTCCATTGTCAAAATCTGCATCTTCGTAACGCAACAACGGGCGCACTCCATGATCGCTCCAATAGTTTTTCCCGGCTACCTCCAGGCGCCCTTCCCCGTGACGAACTGGAAAGCGAAAATTTTCCGCAGCATCATCCAGTTCATAACGAAGCTGGACCCAGCGATTGATGAAACCGAGATCACGTCCCGCGACTTGATTGTGTTTCAACTGGGTTTCGCCGCCAAAAAGTCCAAGAGCGGTGAGAATCTGAAAGCCATTACACACACCGATCAGGTGACAGGAGCGCTCTAAGAGTGCGTCGATAATTTTTGCACGACGCAATTCAAAGCTCAAAAGAGTGCCGGAACCAAAATGATCGGAGAAAGAAAATCCTCCTGGGAAAAAGAGACAATCGCCCTCTGAGATCTCACGAAGAGCTGTGGGGTTGGCCAAAAACTTCGGTAAAAAGAGTGAGCGAATTTCCCGTGCGCTACCTAGTGTCGCCAGAAAACGATGAGTTTCCTTTTCGCACTCGATGCCATAACCCTCTAGAACCCAAAATTTGGATAGACTTTTCATGACCAAAGCCCTCCATGGTTTCCCGATTCATAGGCCTCGTCACACTTTTCCAGATCCAGGATGCCTTCTAATGGAAAATTGAAAACATAACGTGCGCTTGTTACTCCCACACGCCGTAGCTCGGGCAGGGTTTCGGTCAAGTCCTTCAATGCATGTAAATCACAAGTGATGATCATGGCGCCGGCCCCTTCTTGGAAAAGGTCATTGCTGCTCCACTCGCGCGCCTCGAATTCCACGCCCAATCGACGGCCGCGAGCCATTTCAAAAAGCGCAGTTAAAAAACCGCCCTCGCCCACATCTTTTGCTGATCTCAAGAGGCCTTTTCTTAAAGCTTTCTCAACATTTTTATAGCGAAGACGAAGTTTTTGGAAAATGTCTGTGATCTCTTGATCGAGTGCCTCTAGTGTCTGCGATTGAAAAAGGCGTTCATTCGGGTTAGCCCCCGCGAAAACGCGATCCCAAACGCTGTCCTTTAGAGTAGCCGTCAAAGGTGGCAAATAGAAGACCACCTCGTTCGCACGCGCTATAAACGAAGCTGGGACCATCGCATTCGCCGCGGAAGAGCCCGCGACACTTACAACCAAGGTTTCTTCGATATCAAATACTCCCTGATTATTTTTCATGGAATCTTTGCCGCTAATGAATGGGATTTGAAATGTACGTGCCGCCTGGGCCAGCACTTCGCAAGATCGCACCAGGCGCCAAAGATAGCGTTCTGATTGCGGACGCTGCGGATGCGGCAAGGGATCAGGCCAGGAAAAATTATCTAAG
Organism: uncultured Bacteriovoracaceae bacterium; assembly: GCA_964636255.1. Taxonomy (GTDB): domain Bacteria; phylum Bdellovibrionota; class UBA2428; order UBA2428; family UBA2428; genus CAXNGS01. The sequence continues at coordinate 45,809 of CAZWNW010000016.1, forward strand.
AATCCCGCAGTCTCCAAATGCATACCGGAAAGCACTGCAGATCTCAGAGCCTCGTCGATGCTGAGGAAAACATTTTCATGAATGTCTCTCCGCCAGGGAGCCAATCCATGCGCGAGACTCACATTCACACGTTCTGCCTCATAAATCTCAAGTTGCGAACCATCCGCGGGCGACTTCTGACTTCCGCCCTGAAAAGGTAGCTGAAGCGTGCGCCCCTGAACTTCATGATCAAAGCGTCGCGGCACTCCCTCGCGTGAAACAAGGTGGGGATGAGCCAGCATCGTTTGGAAATCTTCGAAAACTTTACCCTTCGATGATTTAATTTTACCGGGCCGTGACTTCCGTGCGTGTTCCAGATCCCTGGCCAAGGTCCATTGAGTCGTGATCTTCATCTGCGGACAAGCGTCGTGCAGAAAATCGAGACTCAAATCGACGAGACTTTTTCCAAAACAGCTAACCCGAAAATGCCCATCATCGGTCAAATGTCCCAGCCGATCACAATCGACCTGATAATCACGAGCGAGAGCCTCGAAGGCTTCCGGCTGATCAGTCGCTACTGTCATACGCTCCTGGCTTTCACTCAATAGTCTTTCCCAGGCCAAAAGCCCTTCAAATTTCAGACGCAAATGGCTCAGATCTATTCGTGCCCCACGCGTAGATTGCGCCATCTCTCCAACACTGGAAGCCAGTCCACCTGCTCCATTATCAGTGATCGACGTAATCATCTCCTCATCGCGCGCTTTCAAAAGAAAATCTGTGACCATACGTTGCACGAAGGGCTGCGCCACCTGCACGGCTGAACCCATCATGTCTTCAGTGCGCAAATCTCGCGAGCTCATCACGGCTCCGCGCAGTCCATCGGGTCCTACGGCACCGCCAACGGCAAAAAGCGTGTCACCGACTTTTGCTTTTTTCTGAACATAGTGATCGCGCAGTAAGCCTAGGGTGCCAGCGAAAACGAGAGGTTTTGCCGAATAGCTGTCTGAAAATACAATGCTTCCTTGTACAGTGGGAATACCGCTCTGATTGCCGCCATCTTGAATACCACGAATCACGCCCGAACGAATGATATCGGCGTCAAGAGCGTTCGGGGGACGATGCTCCGCATTTCCGGGACTTTCAAAACAAAGCACATCCCAACTTGCGATCGGCATCGAGCCCAAGCCCGTGCCTAAGATATCGCGGTGCACGCCAACGATTCCGGTCGACGCTCCACCATAGGGTGAAATAGCCGAGGGACTGTTGTGGGTTTCCATTTTCATCGAGAGTGCCCAATTTGTTGGACGCGCGTCCCAATCATAAAGACGAACAACGCCTGCGTTATCCGTAAAAACCGAAAGATAAGTGTTTTCCTTTTGTTTACGAATCTCTTCTGTCGGGGCGCGAAGAAATTGTTTGAATATGCTCCGCACTTTCCCTCCCTTGATCTCGGGGCCGGAAATTTCTGCGTTAAATATTTTATGTTTACAGTGTTCGCTCCAAGTCTGCGCCAGCAGCTCCCATTCTGCACGGGTCAATGAACGGCCGAGACGAGTGGACTCCGCTTGAATCACAGCTAACTCTTCATTCGAAAAATCCAGACCAATTCCTGAGGCATCTTCGATAGGCAAAAAAGAAATTTCTTCTCGTCGAGGAAGAAGAGGTCGCTGCGAACGGAGCTCTGCCCACTCGCCAAACTTCAAACTCCGAATTTCTTCGATCGCGGGTTCCTTCCACAAGGAGTTCAAAAGCTTTTCAGAGTCGGGATTAACACTCTCTGCATTTACAATGATCAAGCGATCAATCACGATGCGATCCGGGCTGATCCCGGTTGCCTTCGCCAAACTTTGCGCCATTGGGTGCATTACCCCGGCTTTCATTTCCCTGAGCCAGATCAATTGATGAGCTTGGGCTGAAAAATCTGCAATTGATTTGGCCCTGGGGAAGAGTTCTTTCACAAGAGCCGGGTCAAGAGCCTCGCCGTAAACCGCAACACTTAGATAACAATCTGCGGCCGAGCCCTGCGGCCATGCAGCGGGAAGAGATTCTTCCAGTAACATTGAAGAGCTTCGATTCAAAGCACACCTCATTCCTTACTTAAGAATATCGCTCCGCCACTCGACCAGATCCTTCCATGGCGACTCGACCAATACTTTGAAAATCCGATCCCCTGCCTTCAGAAGATCTTGATCGCGAGCGACCAGATAAGCGACTCGCCCCGTCTTTTTTTCATTCTCATATAAAATCAAATCATCATCTTTTAAATCATCGATCTTCCACTCAGGAAACTCTACTTCCGGAGCGGGATCAGGATACTGGGGACGCACCAACGAAAGACAAAGCGCTTTCTTTTCATCGATCAAAAAATCTCCGACCTCAGTCGAAACATCCAACTGCAGAAAGTGCCTCAAAACGCGTCGTCCGGGATCCCACAGTGACAAAAGAGCCTGGGTCTCGGGATCACCAAAACGCGCGTTGTATTCGATCAGAGCCCATCCGCGTTTTTCGTCTTTCATGAGGCCCATATAAAGCACCCCGTTGAAAGGCGTTTTTTGCTCTTTCAAAACATTAGCCGTTCGCCACGCCCAACCAGTGAAAAGAATGATGTCTTCTTCGGTAACTTTCGGATGAGGAGCATAGGCACCCATGCCACCCGTGTTGGGTCCTTCGTCGCCAAGAAAGCGTCTTTTGAAATCCTGAGCACAACCCAGGTATCGAATTTCTAATTCGCGTCCGCTATTCACATAGAAAAATGCGGAAGCCTCAAAACCGTTTAGGCGCTCTTCAAGAAGCACTGGTCCTTGGATCATCCACTTTTTTGCAGCGATCGTAGCTTCCGTTCGAGTTGCTGCTACGACGACACCCTTCCCCCCAGCCAATCCATCAAATTTTACAACAGGTATTTGGTCCGCAAATTTATCTAGCGCGCGCTCTAATTCAGATTCCTTTTCGACCACTTCAAAATGGGGAACGGGAATTTCAGCTTTTTTCGCGATCTGTCGTCCAAAATCTTTGGACCACTCGATTCGTGCGGACTCCCGAGTGGGGCCAAAGGTCCAAACACCGAGTTTCGAATATTCGTTAATTTTACCGTTAGCTAAATCTGAATCCGGACTGACGAACACAATGTCTGCTCGCAAAGGATCATCTATAATTGAAAGTCCTTCAAGCCCCAAGCGATGACGAAGTGCGGCCTCGCGTCCACCCGAACCCGTCACATGAACCATGGGAAGGAGTTCTTCATTTTCAATCCAGTTGTGAATGACCTGCACATTTCGATCCGTCACACAAACTGCCAGCGCCTCGTAAAGTTGCGCTATCCGCTGGATGCGCCACATCCCCAAACGCGGGGGCAACTCCACCTCTGATTTCCAGCCCTTCGCTGAACGCGCCTTCGCAAATTCAATTTGCTGCGCCCAATGGGTTTTCGAGTACCAGAAGCGCAAAAGTTCTTTTGACAGCGGCACCGTATTTCGTCCTGGAAGTGTAAGACGTAATTCATCCGGAGTGACCGCATCGATCAAAAGAATTTCGCCTTCTTCATCGACTGCAACTTCGATTTTTCCATCCCAAAGATGCAAACCCAAATCATCGAAAAATTCCTTTAAAAGTGCTGCGACTCTAAGTGAAAAGTCTCCCAGATCTGAAAGCTCGACATTTTTTGGCAGTAGTTTTTCGGCTTCTTCCGTCGAGAGAAGTCGGTCTTGATCTTCGAGTTTCGTGTAAAATTCAATCATGGGCTTTTCGAAGATCACACCAATCGGCAGATCCGGCCTTCGCTTCAATAAGGAACTTCCTTTGGGGGCGCCCCAACGAAAAATGATCTCAAGCGGAATAAAGGTGAGCGCACCCTTCTTTTTCAGTAGATTCCATTTTACGCCACCCGCTCGACGCATAACGATGCAGCCCAGAGCCTCACTGGCATCGGCCTCAAAAGCACTGGCAACACCTGCGAACGAAAGATAACGCTGCAACACACGTGCAAAGCGGAAGAGACTGTCACCGCGATTCGGTATCAATTCAGGAAGTGCACCATAATCAAATACGGATACTCGGTCCGAGAAACGAAAGGCAATGAGCTCCGAAGATCCTTGAACTTCGAAAACTTCCTTATTGCTCCCCTGAGCAATACGTTTACCGATTTTCCATTCCTTCTTCACGAAACCCCCAGAACTGGAGAACGCTCGGTTCGCCGTTTCTGCAAAAATTCATCGAAACTTCGATTGCGTGAGGGATAATCTCCATCAAGACAAGCCATACAAAGATCCTCGCGGCCCAATGCTTTCTTCAGACCTGCAATGCTTAGGTAGTAGAGGAAATCCACGCCCAACTGATCCTGAATTTCTTTGACGCTGCGATTGTTAGAGGCAACCAATTCTTGGGGATCCGGAAAGTCAATGCCGTAAAAACATCCATGCCGAATCGGCGGACAGGTCGAGGCCATAGCAACACTTTTTGCCCCCGCCTCCCGCAGTCTAAGCGCCATCAATCGAGAAGTGTTGCCGCGAACAACAGAATCATCAACGAGCAAGATCTTTTGTCCCTGAATCTCGGGACCGATCAAGCTGAGTTTGTTCTCCAATGCTTTCAATCGTTCGTCTTGGCGTCCCAAAATAAATGTGCGGGAAACATAGGGGTTTTTAACGAGATATTCGCGATACGGAACGCCCAAGATCTCCGCGACGGCTATGGCGGCAGTGCGCGAAGTCTCCGGCACGGGCACCACATAATCAAAATGACGACGGGCTTCGCCATTTAAAGTCTCAGAGATTTCCCACGCCAAGCGTTGCCCTAAAGAAAATCGCTGCCTATAGACACTGCGATCGGCGTATTCCGATTGTGGAGAGGAGAAGTAAACCAGCTCGAACATACAGAAACTTTTTCGGGCCGGCACTTCCAACTCAACTTTGCCACGTTGAAGCGAACCAAAAACGGTGCGCACCCATGCACCCGGCGCCAATTCCTCGACTTTCAAACTACCGGCAGGAACCAATGCCTGAAGCGGGGTCAAAGCACAAGTTTCCGAAGCAACAGCAATGAATTCATCACAGCTAGCCATGAAGAGAGGGCGAATGCCATGCGGGTCACGGAAGGCAAAAAATTCTCCGTTCTCTTCAAGTCCTACGACGGCATAGGATCCGATGAAGGCCGACATAATTTTTTTCAAACTCTCTTCGAATGAATTTTCGAGACGAAGCTTCAGAAAGATCTGCTGCAAAACTTCAAGATCAGAATCGACCAACATGGGAATTTGATAGTCGCGACGCAGTTCATCTGTATTCACAATGTTTCCATTGTGGGCCATCGCAATTTTAGGCGCCCCCTCAAGAAAGGGCTGCAATTCGGCGATGCCCCCCGTCCCAGTCGTTGCGTAACGAGTGTGCGCAATCATAGCTTCCGAGCGGTCCATTGTAGGCCAGTCCTTTAAGGCCAGATCAACTAGACCCAAACCGCGCAAACTCTCCAAGGCATTGTCCTTGCGGGAAAAAGCCGCAATGCCCGCACCATCTTGGCCTCGGTGTTGGAGTCTGAGCAATAGTTTTACGCCCAGCTCGATGGCATCGCGCCCTTCCTTAAAAAACTTGATCCCAACGACTCCACACATAAATTATTTTCCCTTGCCTAAGATTTTTTCAAGTTTACGTTGCGGTCCGCGAAGTGCTGCGGCTTTGAGTTCCGCTAAATTGAGTGCCGCCGCCGCAGGTTGTACTGCCTTGACCTCTTCGGCCAAATCCTTTTTGGATTTTTCACTACGACGAGCTGCCTCGCGCACCACCGCGTGAGCGTCCGCAATCCCATTTTTCGAGAGCCACACGTAGAGAGCCTCAGCATAAACGCTCGCTCCGGCTGACTTCAAATGTTTGTCCATATTTTCCGGATAGGATTCCATGCGTTCGAGCACTTTGCTCAAGCGTTTGATCATCAAATAGGCCACCAGAAAATATTCGACGTAAAAGCGACCCGAGGCAGAATTCGTCAGATCTCGTTGATGCTCGCTAACTAAATCGGCTTCGATTAGATTCAATCGACTGAGAAGAATTTTATAGAGCGAACAGACGTGTTCTAAATTCCATGGGTTTCGTTTTTGGGGCATCGTCGATGACCCCACCTGACCCGGAGCCATGCCTTCTGCAATTTCTGCAATCTCGGAACGCGCCAAATGTCGCAGATCCTCGGCAACTTTAGCGACCACGCTTCCCAGGGCTAAAAGATCAGAAGCGAGAAAAAGAATATCTTCCGGCGGAAGAATCTGAGTCGCACCATAATGGGCTTTCAATCCCAAAAGGTTCAGAAATTTTTCTTCCAAGGCGACAGGATCCTGAACCAAAAGTGCAGGACCTTGATATGCGCCCACCGCGCCACTGGCCTGGCCGCCGAGTTCTTCTAGATCTCGTCGGATACGCACTTCAATGCGCCCTATACGATGCAGAGCCTCGGCAAAGGGTAGAGAAAAATAACTCGGAACGGCCCACTGACCGTGAGTACGCCCAACTTGTGGAGTTTCTCGTTCTTTCAAAGCCCAGCGTTTGAGTTCACCCTTTAATTGCTCAAGGGCAGGAAAAAAATCGGCGGCAAAAAAGCGTTTAAGGCGTAGGCGCTGGGCCGTGTCGACTGTGTCGAACGAAGTGATTCCCACATGGACCCATTGCGCGACATCGCTGCGTCCCGCCTTTTTTAAGCGATTCGAAAGCGCTTCAACCAAGGCGCGTGTTGCGTGTTGGGTAGTTTTTTCAATCGCCTCAATTTCCGCGGAGTCCAAACCTCGCCAAATCGTTTCCAGATCGCGATCGGAAATATCGGGACATAGTTTTTCATCAATCAAAACCTGAATCCAAGCTGCCTCGACATCCACTTGTGCTTTCAATACGGCTTCTTCGGAAAGACTGATTGGAAGGTCCTTTCGATATCGAGTATCCCAAGGGCTAAAAAGCATTTCATTCGTTGTCATCGTGGTCCATTACCTTTCCTGAAATCCTGCTGAGACAATCCCAAGCCGCGCGCGCAAAGAACGGCTTGAGAGGTGGACGTCATCTTTTCTTAGATCCGATTTAAGTAAAAAATCCCAAAGTATCGGCAACCACTTTTGTTCCGCCTGACGCACATCTTGGCGCAGTTCCTCGGGGTTTTTACGAGGATCAAGCCAAACGGGTTGCTGAAATAAAATCGGACCACCATCTAATTCGGCCGTAACCATATGCAACGTGAATCCCGAAACAGCGACCATCTCCGTTGCTTTTTCGTGAACTCGTTTTTCCAATCCCGGAAATGCGGGCAAAAGCGAGGGATGCGTATTCACCACGGGACAGGGACAATCACTCAGAAACTTTTCGGTCAGAATTCCGAAGAAGCCACAAAGGAAAATAACCTCAACCGGCTGTGTCTGCTTTTGCAGCCATTCAGCAACCGACTCTTCGAAATCAGTTTTGGAGAGTCGAAAATAAGGCACCTCGGGCGCGACCTGTCTTGCAACGGCTTCTGCGGCCGACGGACGATCGGCAAATATTGCACGCAGTGTGGCACGGGCCTCTTGGGGTAAGCGACTCCAAACCTCTCGAAAGGTTTCCCCCGTTGACGAGGTAAAAAGAATCCAGGGTCTAGATTCTCTTTTTGTCGCGTGCACCAAAATCTGCGTCTCCTTCACTCCCACTCAATGGTTGCCGGTGGCTTGCTGGTGAGATCATAAACCACTCGATTCACGCCGCGCACTTCGTTCACGATGCGCGAAGCAATTTCTTTCAGATCATGCATGGGAAATTCCGTCGCTTCGGCAGTCATTGCATCAACACTGGTTACGGCACGAAGAGCCAAGACCTTTTCATAGGTTCGACCGTCACCCATCACGCCAACCGTTGAAACGGGCAACAACATTGCGCCCGCTTGCCAAGTTTTTTGATAAAGACCGCGCTTCATCAACTCGTCATGAAAGATTTCATCACAATGAGCCAGCACGCGTACGTTTTCGCGATTTAGTGGCGCAATACAGCGGATCAAAAGACCCGGACCAGGGAATGGATGACGATCGACTTCACGATCACTCAGACCCAAAAGTCTTCCGATTTCGCGCACCTCGTCCTTGAAAAAGTGTCGCAGTGGCTCGATCAATCGAAAAGGTAAAAGTTCCGGAAGGCCACCCACATTGTGATGGCTTTTGATTTTATGAGCTTTGGCGTTTTTGTTGTCCGCACTTTCGATCACATCGGAATAGATTGTCCCCTGAGCAAAAACGACCTTGGCTGCACTTTTCCAGTGCTCTTTTACATGCCGATCAAAAGTTTCAATGAAAAGGCGTCCGATCGTACGACGCTTTTCTTCGGGATCTGAGAGTCCCTCAAGTTCCTTCCAACATTCATCAATCGCATCTACGACATGAAGGTTGATGGAGGGGTAATTTGCAAAGGCCCGACGCAGATCGCTAATGTCGTAGTTACGCAAAAAACCGTGATCGACCATTACAGCTTCGACCTGAGTCACACGAGACAAGAGCACCGCAAGTACCATGGAATCAACGCCGCCCGATACGGCACACAAAACGCGTTCCGCACCGGCTAGCTCCTTGCGCAGATCGTCTTCAATTTTCTTTAAGACATGATCCAGCTTCCAATCATGGCGAACCCCAACCACGGCTTCCGCAAAATTCCTAAGCAGAAGCTCCCCGTTTTCTGAATGGTGGACCTCGGGATGAAATTGCAGAGCCCAGACCTTTTTCGAAGGAATTGAAAAGGCCACAGGATGGCCCTTGCTTCCGTACAAAAGTCGCGAGCCCTCTGGGAATTTTTCCACATGATCACCGTGCGACATCCAAACGCGACTGGACTCGGGGAGATCTTTCATCAAAGGATCTTGTCGTGCATCCGGAAGACAATCGATTTTCGTCGCACCATACTCGCGGCGCTGATTGGATCCGACCTCACCACCAAAGTGCTGGGCCAAAAATTGATAGCCATAACAAATGCCTAAAATCGGCAGGTCCAGATCTAATATTTTTGGATCCGGAGTATCTCCCTCGGAAACACTCGAAGGTGAGCCCGAGAGGACGATGGCACGCAGATCAGACTGCGCACGCAACTTCTTTAAATCTTCTGCGTTGGTTGAACTCGGTAGAATATCGGCCAAATAACCGAGTCGTCGAAATTTTTTAGCGATGAGTTGCGTGTATTGTGATCCGTAATCAATGACGGCGATCATCTCAATCACTCGCTCCTGCACTGTAATTCGGAGCTTCGGCCGTGACGTTCACATCATGAACATGACTTTCTTTAAGACCGCCCGGAGTCATCCGGCGAAAGCGAGCTTTCTCTAAAAGTTCATCGAGATTTTTTGCGCCGACATAGCCCATGCCGGCTTTCAATCCACCCAACATCTGATGAATGACTTGGGAAATTGGTCCGCGATAGGGCACGCGAGCTTCGACACCTTCGGGGACTAATTTTTTTGCGTCGTCCACAGTGCCCTGCCGATAGCGATCCTTCGACCCACGTTTCATTGCCGAGAGACTTCCCATGCCGCGATAGAGTTTGTAACTTCGGCCTTGGAAAAGAACAATTTCACCCGGACTTTCATCCGTCCCGGCAAAGAGGCTTCCGATCATGACCGCATGGGCTCCGGCAGCTAGTGCTTTGGTGATGTCTCCCGAATAGCGCACTCCACCATCGGCGATCACACCGACCTCGGGATGATTTTGTCGAACAAAATGTGCGGTTTCCGCAACTGCTGTAAATTGCGGAACACCCACGCCACTAACGACGCGGGTTGTGCAAATCGATCCCGGCCCAATGCCCACCTTCAAAATATCAGCACCGGCCTTGATCAGATCTTCCGCGGCCTGAGGTGTGGCGATGTTTCCTGCGATCAAAATGAGGTCTTTGAATTTTCGGCGAAGTTCGCGCAATGTGAGCATCACGCCGTCACTGTGTCCGTGCGCAGAATCGATGACCAGGCAATCCACACCGGCGGCAACCAAAGCTTCGCCACGTTCGATGCCTTCAATGGGTCCTGCGCCAACGGCCGCTGCAACTCGGAGTGAACCTTTTTCATCGCGCACAGCCATCGGATGACTTTTTGTTTGTCGAAAATCCCGCGAAGTCATCAGACCCTTCAAGCGTCCCTTGCTATCGATCAGTGGAAGTTTTTCCACTTTGTATTGCCGAAAAAATTCAACCGCCGCGTCGGGCGAAACGCCTTCCTCTAAGCAGTGAACAGTTTTAGTCATGATGTCACGAACGCGAAGTTTTTCATCCGTGATGTAGCGAATATCGCGCGTAGTGCAGATTCCGACCAGAACTCCTTCGTCGTCAACAACAGGGAATCCCTTAATACCGCTGCTTTGAATCAAATCACGCACCTGTTTGATTGAATCCGAAGGTTCAACAGTGAGTGGACTCAAAATTACAGCATGTTGAAATTTCTTCACTCGACGGACTTCTTGAGCTTGTTCTTCGATGTTGAGATTCTTATGCAAAACACCGATGCCGCCCGACAAAGCCATCGCAATTGCTGCTTCGGATTCGGTCACCGTATCCATGGCCGCCGACAAGAGCGGTATTTGCAAATTGAGTCGTCCAACTTTAGTCGCTACCGAGCAGTCAGCCGGCAGAACTTGGGAATAGCCGGGCTCTAAAAGCACGTCGTCAAAGGACAAGGCAAGATCAGGTTTTTGGAGTTTTTCGAGCGACCCGCTAACGGTCGTTTTTGCGGGAAGTTTTGGGGAGACCACTTCCATGTAGGGGATATAGCGATAAGTAGCTAAAAGCTCAATCAATATTCCCACTTAAATTGATGCAGACCGAAAAAGGCTCCATGTCGGAGCCTCTATGGCGAATAAAGAGGGAATTCCGACGAATCAGCCTCATTTCGCTGCGTGTAGAGCTCAATACTGGACCTAAATCTAGGGATCGCGCAGCTCGGAGAATCTAAAACTCATGAACTTACTAGGGTACTTCTTTCTTACTTCGCGTGATTGTTTAGTTGAGAGTTCCACATCGACTTGTTCCAAGACCGAATTGACATAGACCCTTGAATTCGGATTGATATTGATGCGAAGTCCAGCCTGATCCATGACATAAACTTCGGTGCCAGTGACTTGAATGCTTCCTTCAAAGCCAGTGATTTTGCCGTCTGGGCTCAATCGATACTTTGACAACTGCCCTTCCAGGGTCCGAAGTTCCTGAGAAAACTTGGGCAGGCGGACCTGAAGTGAATTCGCAGATTCAAATGAAGGAATATAGGAAGTACTTTGATCTTTACTTAGGAGCCTCTCGATCATCGAATCCTTCGGTAAAACAATTTTGTCCGTTCCGATATCCAATGTGTAGGGCTTCGAAAGCCAAATGGGCGACGCCGCAAATGATGAGCCTTTTCGCAAGAAATTACTTGCAGCGTAGAAGTGGATCCCGTCCAACTGAATGGGCTCACCCTGCTCAACATCGAGACTGCTGGCTGCGATCAAATCGCCTTCATCTGAAAAGACAATTTTTCCATGAGCGCTGATCAACCCCTGCTCTTTTGAAAAGCGAACGAGTATCGATGAATTTGTGTAAATTGATTCCACCCTACCCTCTGCATCCAATCTCCAGGAGGATCTTTCGCTTCCGTAGGGCTCGAAAACTTGGCGACTGTAAAAATGAGCCCTAATCTGATCTTCAATTTCAAAGCGCCACTCTTTTTGGGTCGGATCAAAAACTGGAATGAGCTCTCGGGGAACTTTTGTCTTATGAAATCCGGAAGTCTGTTGAATTTTGAAATTGCCACCATGAAAGTTAAATTCTGCAAATCCCTTGGCTAAGGAGGCGGAAAAAAGTTCAGCCGGAGATTCCTCGAAAGACGCAAAGTTCGCCGAAAAAAGTTGGGCGTTAAGATCTCGTGTAAAAATGGAATTCATTGCACCGGCTTCAACTTCAACCCGATAGATGAGTTCGTGCATGATGCTTCCAATTTGATGAAGCGCGTTCATTTCATCCCAGATGTCTTTGTTGTAAACATAGCGCGGACGTCCCGGGAGAAGTTTCTTGCTCGGCGTCTGATTGATGAATTGCTCAGGCTGGCATCCAAGCGGAAATGCGATGTGATCCGAGTCGGGAATGTCGGTCAGCTCAATATTGGGAACAAAGAAAGCCTCATTTGCAAAGGCTTCGAAGTATTCCCGGAGAATTTTCACATGCGCCGGGTATCGCCACGAAAGTTTTGGAAAAACGAATTGCTCAAGAATTTGTTGAGTTCTCTGAACGGATTCAAGGGAGAGTTTAAAAAGTGTCTTGTCACGCCCGGAGCCTTCGAGAATGAGGCTTTCATTTTCCAAGGCAAGAAATTCAGGGGCCAGATCTCGCTGAAGAAAATCAAAGTATTCCCAAAAATCTAGCAGTCGAGCACTTTGAATTTCACCATTTGCGCCCCGGCAAACTACTGCGTCGCCACCGTTACCAACTCCATTGCCACCAGAAGACGCCAAGGCAAGTCCGAGACTAAGCTGAAACATCAAAAGGCTTAAAATTGTGATCAAGAGATTTTTCATTTTATAGACTCCTTAGAATCATGGGTGACTGGGAAAAGCTGATAGGAAAAGCAATAGACATCCGATTTTTGCTCTTCCCCTTCGGCCAGCGCATCAACCGCATTTTTGAAACTTCGTAGAAGTTTTTTGTAGTCTTCGATCCTGTCACGTCCAATTGCGATGTATTGGGCCCCGAATTCGCGCCGCTCGACTGGCCAAGTATCCAGAGAATCGACAGCGCGTTGAAGACCTTGCTTCAAAACACGACGGACATTTTTTGAGGGGAGATCATTTTTTGTATCTATAGAATTTCCGACCTGAAAAAAATTCCCCTCCTTAATTTCAATCAAGCCATTCATTTCCAAGCGACGAAGAGCCTCAAGGGCATCAACTTCAGATATCCCTAATCGCCGCGCGATCCATCGGGAGTCAGCTTTGGCCTGGGGAACTTGTGCCAAGGTCAATATCGCAAAATAATGCCACTGACTCACATCAGCGAGTTCTTCGTCGCTGAGAATTTTCTTGGGCAACGCTGATGCACTGGCAGTCGATTGCAGAAGTCGCTTCTTTTCATCTCCGGAAACATCGAGAGCTTGAAATATTTTCTGCAGATTTGATGAAGTGACAGGGCGTCGTCCCGAAAGAATGTTGGAAAGATGAGCGGGGCTCATCTTTAAAATGCGTGCAAAGGAACGTAACGAGATTCGAGGGTTACTGGCCTTTCTATCGGCCAACTCTTTCAGCAAAAGACCCTTCAATTTTTCCTGGGTCTGGGCCTCAACTCTTTTCATGAACTAGCTTTGTAGACTATTTTAATTATGCGGGGCAATATTTTTTGAATTTATCTGTATTCAGATTTTGAATACATGAAGCTATGTGATTGGAATTCTGACCAAAAGGAAGCCCCGGATTTTCATAGAATTGTCTTTATCTCGGCTGAGCGTTGATCGAATCATTCGCTCCAGAGGAACTTCAATGAGACCGTCTGTTGGGGGGTCAGGATCCCAGAGACTGAGGCTTTCATTGATGGGATCCCAATCAGCAACAAAGGCCCAATGTCCCGCGTTGCTACCGCCATAAGCTACCGACTGCTTGAAGTTCACTAAAATGCGAATACTGGGATCGATCAAGGCTCGGTGGAGTTTCGCTCGCGATCCTCTTCCATCCATTCTTAGAATTTCAGTTTTCACGGGGGAATCTATCAGCCCTCGACTTGACCATTTCTTTAGGAGGCCCTGAGTTTCGTCGAGAGTCACGCCGGCCCCGCCTTCCTCGAAAGGAGCGCTCATTCCCTTGTCGGCCAAGCGGCGGAGAAAGGTCTTAGCTTCTGAGACGCTTTCCAAATTGGACTTCTGCAAATAGAGCCAGCTGGTCAAAAAACACGAAGTAGAAGTTGGCTGGAAAAAGCTGGGAGCTTTAGCATTTTTTGCAACCTTAGTTTCGCAAGCGTGAGAATTCGTCCGTGCATCTGATTGTAGAGAAACGATTAGAAAAAAAACGAAGGGCACAAGACGGAACAAATTGAAATTGCTGCGTCTTGAATCCCCCGTCATTTAGCAACTAATAACTCATTCAGAAGGAAGACTTCACCTTAAATCTGATGCATATTGGGGTCTGCCGCAGCCGCAGGATTCTGATTAATAGCCCAAGAGAACATCGTCGATTTCCTCAATTAACTTGTCCATTTTCTCATTTACGTTGATGCGGCCCCGTCGCCTCTGATTGCTGGAGATCGAAACAATCTCGGCCTTGCAATCAACGCCCCGATACTTTTTCTTCAGTTGAATTGCCATGCTCCGTGCCTCCAAAAGATCATCGCGAGAGGCGGCATAATAGGCCTTGAGGTTCACTTCACTAAAGTCGTCCACGAATTCCTTGGTGCAACGATCGTCCCAAGTCTCGCCCCGCTTGCCGCAAGCGGAAACAAGAGTAGAGATAAGTAGAAAAAAGACCGCCTTTTTCAGAGTGTGGAACTTCATAAACTGCCTCTTTAATGCGGTGCGGCATTTAAAGCAAGTCCCCATTCAATCACGAGCAATTTTTCTAATTGAGGGTGGAAAGCTCTTTTTCAATTTCTTCCAGAAATTCAATATCTTCAAATGAGCCCCGCCTTTTTGCATCCTGTTTAAGTTCGTCAAGCAAGGCATCGGCGTCCTTCCGCATCCAATTCCATATTTCGACAGCTTCCTGATAGTCCTCCTCGCTTTGAAACTCTTTGCGACTGATTTCGTCGAAATAAAAGGAGGCCTCGAGATAGGCATGCGAATAAAGAAGCCCCAACGATAGAGCTAAAAAGCCAGCCGCGGCATTCTGAATTTGCATAGCATAAACCAAGGCGACCCGACTTCCGTGACGAGCCTTCACGCGAGCATAAAGCGCATCAAAATCCTCTAAATCCATCATTCGGATCTCCGTCTCGCTGAATCGATGGGCGCGCAACGCCCTCCGAGTCAGTAAGTGATAGATGCCGGCAAGACGGGCCCGAGCCCGTTTGACATAGGACATTGAGGCAAAGGTAGAATCCACAGGATGTTGTGCTCCTAAAGAAAAATACTTTAGATAGATCCCATCAGCATAGGCTGCCACCGAATCATGGATCAGACTTCGTGGATTTCGAAAGAGGCTTCCGCGCAAGCCCAGGCTTGGGTGTCGCAACTGAGCTTGCGCTTCGATGAGACGAATCAGAAGCCATTCCCGCACTTCCAAGCTTTGCGGCGGATTGGGATTCCAACGCAGCTCCCAAGATCCGCGAATCTCAGCATTGAACGCGCGGCGAAAGATCGACGGGCGATTCAATCCAATACTTCGGTAATCCAAATCACCGTCGAGGCTGAGGAAAATGCGTCCCAAGGCCAGATCATCCAAGAAAGTCGCCAAGAGCTCTTTAGCCTTCGGGTCCTCAAGCGCGGCCTGGAGTTCTCGCAGAATCTGATCGGGACTCACGGTTTCTTGATTGAAAGACGGCAGATCAATTTTCGGCTTTGAACGATGAGCCGCAAAAATATTCTGAGAAAGTTGCTCACAATTCGGATTTGAAGCCTGGGCCCACGATTGTGTGAAAATTAAAAAGAACAAAATCATGGCTCTCATGGTAACGGAGCCTCTTGCAGTAGAAACTCACGGGTGGCGCTGTCGATATTTTGTAGAAAGTAAAGATCTGTAAACTCGACGTGCAACTGCGCGACTCCCTCATCTAACAATGCGCAAGCACGCACACGACGAGAAATCTCCGACAGCACATTTTTTGAATTGCGCAATTTTTCATGGGCTATCAGGGGAAGCAGAATGCGTAGACTTTCCTCAGACCACTGGCAAACTTTGGCGATTTTCCGAAGTTTTTGCGACATGAGACGGGCCAAATCGATCCGCTCGTCAGCCGCCGGCAAAAGAAACTTAGGCTTTCCTAAAAGACCCGCATTTTCGTCTGAAAACAGCGTGTAAAACATCGGCGTGTTATTGAGATAAGTAGAGCGAGAGAAGAGATCTTTCCAACCATCGATTTCCCCGAACCACAGACTAGGATGGCGAGATCGATCCGGCAAAACACGATCTAAAAATTCCAAAATTTTGGTGATGCAGTTGTTCTTCATCAATTCATAGTCTTGAGGTCGAAAGCGGTCGCGGTGAAGTCTTTCGGCTTCCAGAAGCTCCTGTAATCTGCGTATCTCAGATTCTTCCATACGAATGGGAAAAAAAATCAGCGCGCGATTTTCGCGACGATAACGTTGGCTAAAGACATACGCATTTTCCCTGCTCAAGCCGAAGTAAGTTTCTTTTCTCTGCAAACCCGCCAGCAAATTGAATTGATAAACTTCCCCGTCAGAGAGCAACATTGCTTTGGGAGTAAATGCAAAAAAAGCATGGCCCATTCGACCCATGCCGGATCCCGGCCCCGCGATGCCGAGATAGACTACTTTAAAGTCTTTCGTGGGCTCCGAATCTTTAGCCCCGGCACTTCCGGGGCCTGCAATCCAACAAACTATCAGTAGGAAAAAACTGCGCACGATCCACGCGCTGAGCCGTTATGTTGATGCTGACAAAAGCGCTAAACGTAGTGCTACGGCTCGCTGGAAAACCTCTAGATTTTTAGTTGAAGCCTCTTCTTCCATAACTTGTGCAAAGCGTTCGGACACAAGCTGAGATACCGCCTTCGCGTTTTCTTCGCTCCACTCGCTCTTTTCGCGCGCCTGGGCAAACGAAAGATTTTCAACCTCAATCAAAAGCTTAGTCACAAGTTTTGCTTTATCGGCATCATCTCGGCAAGCTTGGCAATCGATCGAAGTCATCATGACTTCATAGGCATCCGTCATGGGGCTAATACCACTGCGGTTATGAGCGCGAGCCGTACGCAGTAGTCCCTGATAATCCTTGCTAAGCGCGACTTTTTCTTCCTCAGTCAAGCCATTGAAACTTGCGACAGTTCCCAAGATCAAACCAGTTACCGAGACTCCATATCCGGCGCCCAGCGCCAAAGTCATACTGAAACTGTCATTGGCGTTTCCTTTTTCCATCCACAAATGAGCAACTCCGACACCGATCAAGCCAGCAGCAGTGACACCAATAGCGGTTTTACTCAGAACGCTTAGACGCAATGATTTCTTTTCGACGGGACGACTAGTGACCTCGGAGAAGGATTGAAACGATGTAAGTAGGGCGATAGCCAATAGTCCGTGAGTGAATGTAGAAATTGATTTCATATGCATCCTCTTTTCAATTTGATGCGGCGAGTTAAAGTCTTTTGTGTGAAGCCTGTCAACTTTAAGAAAGGATACTTAGCGAAATTGCCCTTAGTTTTCGTCAGTTAGCCGAAGCCATTCTTCTTCCAAGGCTTCGAGTTCCTTTTGCCTCTCGGCCAAGTCGGTCGACACTTCCAGCAGGTCGCCGGTCCCAGAACTTAGAGTCGCTGCGCGTTCGCTGATTTCGAGATTTAGCACAGCAATTCGTTTTTCAATTTGTTCCAGACGCTTCGCCTGCGCTTTCAAGGCTTTGTGATCTACGCGCATCTTCGGCACGAATTTTTCCTTTTTTACTGACGTCTGTTGCGACCCAGCCGCAGACTCAACGTCTTCACTTGCAATGCGTTTCTCTAAATTCCAAAGATATTCTTCATAGGTACCCGGATAAGTCCGCAAGCGCCCGTTATCGATTTCGAAAATCTTGTTAGAGACTCGTTGAATGAAACTGCGATCATGGCTCACTACAAAAACACAGCCCTGAAAGCGAGCCAGCGCCTGCGCTAGAGCTTCAACAGTATCGAAGTCTAAATGGTTTGTTGGTTCGTCAAGTAATAAGCAAGAATGCCTGCCGAGAAGAATTTTTCCTAGAGCGACGCGCGCGCGCTCGCCACCGGAAAGAATTCGGATCGGCTTTTGGATATCAGAGCCACGAAAGAGAAGAGAGGCCGCCAGGTCCAAAATTCCTTGTCGCGGAAAATCAATACCGACCATCGAATCAAGCTCCTGAAAAACAGTCTTCTGCGGATCCAGATTTTCACCCACATGTTGAGCGTAATAACCTATGGAGCTGTTGTAGCCGTAATTTATTTTTCCATTCAGGATCGGCAATTGAGCCGCGAGGCTTTTAAGAAGCGTTGATTTCCCCTGCCCATTAAGACCCACGACTCCGATGTGGTCCCCGGTGAGTGCCTGCAAATCAACCTTCGTCAGCACGGCAGTTGACCCATAACCCATATCCGTTTGAACGCATTCCAATGCGAGTTTCTTTTCCCGAAGATTGGGCGGGGGGATATGAATTGCGGCCTTCACTGGAAGGGCTTTGATTTCGATCTTCTCCATTTTCTCTAAGCGCTTGGCTCGCGACTGTGCCTGACGGGCTTTGCTGGCCTTTGCGCCGAATCGATCGATGAAGGCTTGGATTTGCGCTCGCTTCAAGGCCTGGTTGGCCGCAGTTTTTGCTAAATGCTCGGCCAGTTCCGCTTTTTGTTCGAAATAGTCTTCCACGTGGCCCGCGAATTTCTGCACCACCCCACCCTCGACCTCCAACGTGTGATCGGTGACTCGTTTCAGAAACTCTCGGTCGTGGGAGATCAACAAAAATGCCCCACGAAAATCGCGCAGAAAGCCTTCCAGGACGATCAAAGTCTCAAGATCAAGGTAGTTCGTGGGTTCGTCGAGAAGCATGAGATTCGGTTGGCAGCCGAATAAATAAACCAGCTTTACGCGCATGCGAAAACCGCCGCTGAGGTCGGTGATCGGGCGTGAAAAATCACTGTCTTTGAGTCCCAAGCGTTTGGCCATCTGTTTCAGTGTCCAAACAGGTGTCTCGGCAGCGCGGGACAAAAAATCTTCGACTGTCTCGCCTTCGCTCCATTTATCGTGTTGGGGTAAATAACCCAGTCGGAGCTGGGAAGAGCGAATGAGTCGTCCCTTTTCGATTTCCAACTCGCCGGTTAAAATTTTGAATAAAGTAGTTTTCCCGGCGCCATTAGGTCCTATGACGCCGACGTGTTCGTCTTCGTTAACTGCAAAAGAAGCTCCTTCGAAAATGCTGCGCGCCCCGAAGCTTTTAAAAGCATCCTGGACTTGGAGAAGGTTCGCCGACATGGTTGAGGCAGCGTAAAAGGAAAGTTGCTTGCGGTCACCTAAAGACTGCTGCAAAAATTAAAAACTTCGAAAATTTATTTGAGCGGTTTTTCACAGGCCGTAAGGTAATTGGCACGCGGACTCTCCTTCATCTGCATCTTCGAACGATAACCGTAATTGATCATCATATCTTCGCGCAGTGCCGCTTCCAGCATCAAGGAGTCGCGTTCGTCTCTTGCCATCAACCAATTGTTTCGAAATTCCGTCATATCTGATCTTGATTGAAGCAACGGAGCCGATGTGATTTCCGTCAGGAGATCAATTGCATCTCCATAAAATTCCAGCGAGGAAGCACGATTGACATTCAGTGTGAGAAATTGATCCATACTGAGCCTTTCCCCCATTTGATAATTGGGCAAGGTCCGCTTCAAGATTCCGCTACTAACGAATGCTGCGAAATAGGAGAGCCGCTGAAGTAAGCGATTGGAAGACGCTAAACTTTTCTGCGTGAAATTCCAGACCCCTTCTGCATAGTCGCGCTTGAGTCGTGGCGAGGGCGTAGTAATCCACAATGCCAAAGCCGTAACCGCATATTCATCAGAAAATGGAAGTGACTCGAATGTCGAGTCCAACAT
>CAZWNW010000017.1:0-63581 GCA_964636255.1 uncultured Bacteriovoracaceae bacterium
GAGAGAGTTCTTTCTACAGTTCGAGCCATATAAAATCCGCCTGAATAAAAGGCGTCGCGGCCACCAGCGATACTTAGATTAAAGACAGAGATCCAACAGATCATCGCCGCTATCTTTGAAAATGAGATCCCACGACGTATGAGATAGAGAACTGACAAACAAGCGGCGACTGTAAATGCCGCGTAAGCCAATATGGCAAAAGCAACGTGAATTTTGAGCCAGTGACTCTGAAGCGCTGGAATTAAAGGTTCCATTTCTTTGTTCGTAGTGAGTAGCGCCATTGTCATCACGGTCGCGATGAGGGGCACTGAAAAGGCTCCGACCACACTTACCCTCCACCTCGCCACAACATAAACCTGAATTAAGGCGGCCCCCCATGCAAAAGCAATCAGCGACTCATAAAGGTTCGTCCAGGGTGGCCGCGAAAATCCGCCTTCATACCATCGGCCCAAAAAGCCAGCTGTATGAACGGCAAATGCCACGACGACCAACCATTTTGAAAAACTGCTGAGAAATTTTTCAAATCGCCCCTCGACCGCCCAGATGTAAGCAAAATAGGCCAAACAGGCCAGGCCGTAGAGATAGGCCGAGGCGTCCAACAATCCAATATTGATTTTAAAAAGATCCATAAGTATTTAACCCCATCCTTTAAGATCTGCAGAAAGATTTTTCATGAAATTCTCAAAGCCCAAGGGCACGCGGTGATTCGAGCCTGCCAAATAGACTTTACCGTTATCATAAAAGAGGTGAAATTTTCGGTGGGTAATAAACAAAGCCCACATCGTTCCGAGCAACATAAAAAAGGCCCCCGTCCAATAAATGGGTGCCCCGGGATCGTAGCCAATTTGTAGACCCGTAAAAAAAAGCTCATCAACGTTATCAAGAAAGATTGTGAAGGGAGACTCTTTGCGATCAAGAAAATCGTGTTGCGGGTAGTTCTGAAGAACCCAAAAAGGCTTTCCTACCAATTGATCGTTTTGAACTTCCTGAAACTGCACACCAGGGCCGAGACTCTGTACGTCCGTCGCGGCACGGAGGGCGACCAATCGTTTGCCAAATTTAGGCAGATCAAAGGGCTCCTCCAGTCGGGTCGTGATTGCGGTGCGCTCTGCTGCCGGATTTGATTTGTCGATGGCGCGCAAGGAAACCTTAAAATTACCCATGCGTCCGTAACTTGCCTGATAGAGATACACGCCCGTGTCCAAAAAATTCATCGGGTCGTTCACAACAATGCGCTGGCGCTGGAGACTACGCCCAGTACGATCACGAATTTCCAGGTCTGATTCGAAAGATTTCGGACGGCCTGGAAAGTCTTTGTAAAATTCTACTTTGAAGTCACGCGCCACAATGCGATGGCCTAATAAACGCTCGTTTACGACCCCACCCGGAACCGGGGTCAGTCCGCTATGTTTTCCTTCTTTGAAGATAATGAAGGAATCGACAGCCTCGCCTTCGGGAATGTTTGCTGCGCCTTCGAATCCGTAAAGCGCAGAAACAATTGCACCGCAAAAAATCACAAGAAGGGAGGTATGCACAACATAATTGGCGATGCGACTCCAACGGCCCGCTTGCCAGAAAACCTGATAACGACCCGCTTCATCTTGTAGAACTTTGGCGCGGATGCGCTTTGATTTAAAGTAGCTCTCTGCCTTTTTTCGAAATGACGAATTATCAAGCCTCGTATCCCACTGAAAAGTCAGCTGCGGATTCTGCTTCAGGAAGGTTTCCTTCTGCCACAACACGGGTTTCGCTACGGCCAAGCGATACATCTGCGGCCAGCGATTCACGCTACACGCTATCAAGTTCAGGCTGAGTAAAATCATGAGTCCCACATACCAAAACGAATGGTAGGCCGTAAAAAGCTGGAGGCGTTCACCCCACTTCCAAAAATCGAAATTATATTGGATACCGGGATCAATATTTGAAATGTTGTATTGCATGATCACGGTGCCAGGAATGGAGAGCAAAAGAAGTGACGTAAAAATGACGATCGTTAACTTCACCGAAGCCAGTGAATTCCAGGCGCCGTCAATCCATTTTCCCATAGAGATAGTTCTCTCATTCGTTCCCGATATGGTCAATAATGCCGCTCTGCAATTGCCATGACCGCCTTGCAGACCGACTCAAGGGGCTCTAAAAGGGTGGCTATGAAAGCATTCATTGTGATCGCGATTGCCCTGGGACTATTCTGGATCACGCCCGCCTGGACCAAAGGTTCCCGAAAGAGTGGAAAAAACATGAAGCCCGATAAAACTGATCAATCTCAAAAATCCGATTCAGACCACGTCGCAGGCGAACTTTTAGTCGCATTCGAAAGCACCACTACAAAAGATCAGCGATCCAATATCTTCAAAAAACTGGGGCTCAAAGAAAAATCTAAAGTCGGGTCCACGGAACTCTACTTGGTAGAAGTTCCCGCCAGCAAGTCATTGGACGAAATGATTGAGTCGCTGAAAGCTTTTCCTGAAATCCGATTTTCAGAGAAAAACCTCACGATGCGAACTTTTAAACCGATGAATCCAAATCAAGCTACTGAATGATAATTTCTTCCACAAGCACGTCTTTGATTTTCCCAGACTGAAGATGATAATTCACTTCGCGAAAAACATCGCCCTTTAGACGTGCTTTACCGGCAGGCTTACGCAAATCTTCGCTGGACTGCTCTGAGATGAGCGAAGCGATCATATACTTAAACTCACCCTGCTTTTTCTCAAGCTCCCGCATTGCCTCTGAGCTATCGACCTCGAGTGTCACCGTAGCAGCCACACGTGAAAGACCAGTTCCCTGATCTGCGGTAGTGGTTACAATACCGGTAATTTTGAAATAGGGGTTGTAGGGCGCTACCTTGATCCCGTCACGGGCGATCGCGGCAATTCCTCGACCCTCGTCAATCTGCGGCTCGGAGAGATCTTTTCCACTTTCCTCTTTTCCGTCGCGCTTCACTTCAATCTCCCTAGGGATCGGAGATTTAAAAATTGCGCCCGCACCCGATGACTCAGATGATTCTCCCTCGGCCAGCTCGGCAATTTCATCTACTGGCAGGTCTTTTTTCAAATCGGCCAACCGTTTTTCAGTAATTTGGATAAATCGAATGCCGACGAATGAAACACTCGATAGCGCAAAGGCCATAATGACCAAGACAAAACGCATGGCTAGTCCGCGTCGCGGACATGTCCAAGCTTCACTGAAGTTTTTAGCGGACCGACGGAATTCACTCAGGCCAGCCTGAAAACGAGCTTTCATCCCAATACTTATCGACAAAAGCCTCTAAAATATTAGCTCGATCGCGCAACGCGGCGCAGTGCGCCTTTCTCCTCAAGCTCCGGCCCTACAGAGTCGATAAGACTAAAGATATGCCTGCATCCGATTTTGCTATGCCCAATCACCGAGACGAAAAGGGCGAATACCTTCCAGTTTCGATCGAAGGTCTTCTGACCGGGCTAGCGCAAGAGCTAGAACTCTTTGTCCGAGCGGGCAATGCATTTTTCCTGGTTAAGCCGCGAAACATGGCCCTCACACCCGCACTGGTCGGGCGTTTTCTGGGAAAATTCCCCTATCTCTACATAAATCGCAACGAGCGCGATAAGTACTACAAGAGCCTCCAATCTAACATCAGCCAGATCATCGGCTCCTCGAATTTTTCCGTCCGCGAGAAAGCGTCCGTCTTGAATGATTACGCCGTTGAAATCGTGGACCGCCTTCTTCAAGACCCTGCATCGGCCACTGCGATGACGGCCGCGAAGGAACTTTCCCAGGAAACTGTAAAATTTATTTCCCAGCAGCGCCACGCTTTTATACATTTGGTCGAACTCTCAAATCATGATCAATACACTTACGCACACTCGGTCGGCGTGGGCGCATATTGCGCTTCACTCGCCCAATCCCTGGGCCGCTGGACCAAGGAAGAAATTGCCAACATTGGACTTGCCGGACTCCTTCATGACATCGGAAAGTGCATGGTTGATCCCTCGATCATCAACAAAGAAGGCCCCCTAAGTCCCAACGAATGGGAACAAATGAAAAAACATCCTAGCTACGGCTATGAGATTCTCAGCAAACACAAAAACCTAGATCCCATCGTTCCGTTGGTCGCCGTGGCTCACCACGAGGATCTCCTCGGCAAGGGATATCCAAAGGGGTTGGTGGCCACCAAACTGGACCCCGCGGTGCTTGTATCCTCGATCGCCGACGCCTTTTCCGCACTAACTACTAAACGCAGTTACTCGCCCGCCCGCGACAGCATTTCGGCGCTAGGTCTGATGCGCGAAAGTGTCGGGAAAAAATTCGATCCTCATTTTTTCGAGATATTCATAAAAATGTTTTTGGATCCCAGCAAAAAGGATCTCTTAGATGAAAGCTCGCAAAAAAAGAAAAAGGCCAGCTGAATTCTACAGATACGTGCCGGCAACGATACCAAGGCTCAATTCAAACTCGGAGAATCAAAGGCTAGTAAATTAATTTTTGATAAAGATTCTCGGAGCTCTCAAACTCTGATTAAAGAAGTGAAATTTCAATTCCAACTTTCTCCGAAAAACTTTTTTTGAGGAGGAAGCTGCAAATGCCGATATGCTCTATAAGTCATGATTCGCCAACGGAAATTCTCTCAACAATTAATAAGCAGACAGCTTGTTGGCTTTTTGATTGCGGCCATGGCGGCCTGCGGACCTGCACAAAAGCAATCTGTGCGCATCAGGCTTCAGTTTTCTGAGATCGCGAACGAGTCCACACATTCAGCACAGTCAAGGTACTCGGCAAATCAAGCGCTACCTATCGAACTTTGTTATCACCTTCACATGGCTGGACCTAATATTGTGGGTCCCGGAAAAATCGATACACAATGTGGACCCGAATTTGGCACGGGTCGAATAGAAGGGCCATTCACTGTCGGGCAAGAAGTCGTAATCCTTGTGCCCGAGGGTCAGACGAATTTTGAACTGCTCGGATATCCGAAATCAGGCGGGATTTGTGAAAATATAAAACTCGAAGTCGGAAGTGAAAATGGGCTGCCTGTTGCTAAACTTTTTTCAGGGTCGACGCTCCTTTCAGATACCAAAGCTTTAGTCGCCTTTGGCAAAGCCAGCGCAGACATCGTTGCCGGAGATAATCTCGTCGTCATGTCCGCAATCGCAAAAGATGCGAATAGCTCCTACAGCTTTGGAGCACCCTTTCTTCAAAGTGACCGCTCATCTTCACCCTGCGCCGGCGTAGCGCCCAGCGTCCCTGCGACGGCTCTGAGTTGGCAAACAGCATCGCCCAGTGCGAATGCCGCTCAGCTGGTCACTTGGGTCCCGTCAACGGCTCCCGAACTTGAATCACAAAAAATTGGATTGTTCACCGATAGCTTGTGTACAACCGCAGTCGCTGCCTCGGTTAATTTGGCGAAGACTGATTCGTCTTCTGTTCTCTCGATTCCGTCAGACGGGAATTTTTACTTTGGAGTCTCAAGCGTAGGAAGCCGCGGAGCCTCTCTGATGGCGTGCTCGGCCCTGATGGAAATTGACACACTCGCCCCTCTCTTAGCGTCGTCCACTGTAAGCAATAGTTCTCCGACAAACAGTAGCTTGTTCAACTTGAGTCATGGCAGTGTCAGCAACGGAACTTACAGTGACTACTGTATTCTAGAAAACGACACCAATGTTGGGAACTGCTCCTTCGCTTCAGGCACAATTCCCACATCATGGGGGGTGAATGCTGCGAACAACTCTAAAACACTTTCAATTTGGTTGAGAGATGCGGCTGGAAATGTCAGTGCCCGGGTCGACACCAACAGTGTTGTCTTGGACACGATTTCTCCTTCATTGGCATCTGCTGACATCGCAAACGGGTCTCCCACGGCTACAACAGTGTACTCTCTCAATTTCGGTGCTGTAACAGACGGCCCC
This sequence comes from uncultured Bacteriovoracaceae bacterium, assembly GCA_964636255.1. GTDB lineage: Bacteria > Bdellovibrionota > UBA2428 > UBA2428 > UBA2428 > CAXNGS01. Next base: position 5,883 of record CAZWNW010000017.1, read on the forward strand.
TTCGACGCATATTGTATTCTAGAAAATGATACCAATGAATCCAACTGTACCTATGTGTCCAGTGGCACTCTGCCAGCCTCCTACACTGTTTCAGCGATCAACGGCGCAAAGACGCTCTCTGTTTGGTTGAAAGATGCAGCCGGAAATGTGAGCACTCGGGTAGACTCAGACACCGTCAGCCTCCAGCAAACTGCAGTTTTAACCGCGACCCCCTCTCCGCATAGTTTCGGCACAGTCGCCGTGGGATCAACAAACGTTATTGGCATTACGGTCAGCAATGCGGGCAGTGGCGCTGCATCTACGATTGCTGAAGGCTCTCCGTTAGTGGCGCCTTTTCAATATTCCGGTGGAAGCTATCCTGGAACTGGTGGGACTTGTGGAACAAGTTTAGCGGCAGGAGCAAACTGCAGCCTAATTGTTGAGTTCACTCCAGCGTCGACGGGACTTACTACTGAGGTCGTCGACGTCTCCTACTATGACGGCACTAGCAATCAATCTCTCACCGTAAATTTAGATGGAACGGGCGCAAACCCCGCGCTTCTCAGCATTTCGGATGGACTGACTTATGATTATGGCAACGTCGTAGTCGGCGGAAGTTCTCAGAAAACCTTCACTATTACCAATTCGGGCGGAGTTGCGGCTACGACCCTTTCCGAGGCTTCCCCACTCTCTGCTCCCTTCCAACTTTCTGGGGGTTTTCCCGGCACCGGTGGCACATGCGGCGCAACACTTGCCTCAGGCGCCAACTGTACAATCGTTGTAAATTACGATCCAACAGCAAGTGGAGTGCATGCCGACACAATCATGATCGGCTACATTGACGGCGCGGTTTCTCAAAGTACTTCTCGAGCCATTCAAGGTACCGGCGCAGCACCCGCGCTGCTTGAAATTTCCGATCCGGCTTGGGATTTTGGGACGGTCTCCCCCGGAAATCCAGCCGATAAGATTTTTACGATCAGCAATACCGGAGCGACTACCGCCACAGCCTTAGGCGTAGGAACCGCGCTGACTGCCCCGTTTAGCTATAAAGGTGGCGCCTTTCCAGGTACAGGCGGAGATTGTGCAGCCAGCATCGGCGCGGGCGCCAGCTGTACCATCGTTGTTACCTATGCTCCCACCGTCGGCGGGCCGGACTCCGATACGATCGATATTAGTTACTACAATGGGCTCGCTGTCACGAATAGTCTGCGAGCGATCTCGGGAACAGGAGACAGCGTTCCAGTCGCGGGACTCACGGGTACTCCACCCTCGCCCAATGGCGCGACGACGCTTAACGTGACCGTCAGCGGAAGTAACGTGAGCCAATATAAACACAAGGTCACCGCAAGCGGAGCTGGCGATTGCAGCAATTCCGCTGGCTATTCTGCCGCAACCCCCGTAGCTACATTAATTACAGAAGACATCAGCGCATTTCCCGACGGCACGCTTCATCTCTGCGTCATCGGTGGAAGCGCTCTGGAAACTTGGCAAACCTATGCCTCATCAACCTTTGCAAGCTGGGTTCAAGATGAAACAGCTCCCGATGTCCTAGCCATGTCTCTCTCCAACAGTCCTTGGCATGGGTCGCCAACAAGCAGTCCGACCATCACGATTCTCGGTGCCGCAACTGACAACTCAGGAATAGACTTTTATGAGATCGCTCTAGGCACGAGTCCAGGTGGAAGTGACATCCAGGGGTGGACCGACATTGGAGTTGTTGGTAGCCACAGCTTCACTGGATTGAGCCTTACCGAAGGACAAAGTTATTATGCCTCACTCAGAGTCGTCGACTTCGTTGGGAATGTCTCTTCGGATTTCAGCAACAGCTGGCAAGTTGATCTCACGCCACCGACTGCGCCCGGAGCGATCTCTTTTAATTTGGCCGGATCCAGCGGAACAGACTCACCTGAATTCGCTTGGGCTCCAGCCTCTGATCCTGCTGGCAGTGGCATTTCGGACTACGAATTCATGATAGAAGATTCAGTTCCCGTGACCATTGTTGGTTGGACGAGCACTCCGTCATCTCCTCATCGCGAGACTGGACTTCCACCTTCAAGCTTTGTTCCAGGCAACAACTATACTGTGCGTGTACGCGCACGCGATCAGGCAGGAAACATTGGCCCCGATTCTTCCGATTTCTGGGTTCATCCAAGCCCCATGCGCTGGGATCCGGGAGATCTCGTCAACATCGTACTTTCGGAATTAAATCAGCGCGCCGACACAATCGCAGGAAATGGAAGCTGCTCTGGGGTACGGGCTTCTGGATCGGCCTTCACAGAGGGACAAGCACCGATCTACTATGAAGTCGTGGGCCTCAATCTCTCGACCTACCCCGATGCATTTGTGGGCTTCGCTGACATGAGCCACACGCTATCGAACTGCGCCAATAACAACGCTATGCCCACCTGGGGGATCAGTCTCTCCAGCGCTTCCAGTAACTTTTTTGCCAATGGAGAAGTCGTTGGAAGCTGTGCGCCTGGAACTGGTTTTTGGTGGGACGCGGGAGTCAAGATCGGCATTGGCCTAGATCTCTCAGATACAACACCCTCGCTCAAAATATGGCGAAATGGAGTTCTTCGCTGCACTCTCGCCCTCCCAGCCAATCACTTTAACGGACGTAACGTGAAACCATTCGTTGGACGAGACGTGGCAGCCGGCAGCGTTTTACCCCACATCAGAGGATACTTTACCACCAACGACATCACTGGAACAAACGCCTCGACGATTCCGGCAGGCTACCAAGCCGTGGGCGGACCCTAAAGGTCCGCGTCGCTTTCCGAACCCTTAGGATTCACCTTACCCATTAAAAATGCTTCGATAAATTCTTGCAGATCTCCATCCAAAACCTTTTGCACCGAACTAGTTTCGACGCCGGTTCGAACATCCTTTATCAATTGATAGGGCTGCATGACATAGTTTCGAATCTGCGATCCCCAGGCATTGTCCTTTTTGGTGGCATGCATTTTATCCGCTTCAGCCTGACGCTTTTGAAGCTCTAATTCATAGAGTCGCGCACGCAACATCTTCATGGCTTTCTCGCGGTTTTGAATTTGCGACCGCTCTTGTTGGCACTGCACCACAATACCGGTCGGAATGTGGGTCATGCGAACGGCAGAATCGGTTTTATTTACGTGCTGTCCACCAGCGCCCCCGGCTCGATAAGTATCAACGCGCAAGTCCTCGCTTCGGATATTAACCTCGATGTCGTCTTCGATGATGGGATAGGCAAAAACACTGGCGAAACTTGTGTGTCTTCTCGCATTGGAATCGAATGGAGAAATTCTCACCAGTCGATGAACTCCTGCTTCGGCTTTTAAATAACCATAGGCAAAATTTCCATTGATCTCAAAGGTCACGGATCGATAACCTGCCCCATCGCCATCCGTAAAATCGGCGACGCTGACTTTAAAACCTTGGCGCTCGGCATAGCGACTGTACATCCGAGCCAAAATTCCCGCCCAATCACAAGCTTCGGTACCACCTGCGCCCGCGTGAACGCTTAAATAACAATCACTCGCATCGGTTTCACCACTGAGCATTTGTCGAAGCTCGAGCTCCCGCAAAACGCGGGCTGCCGTACGAAGATTGTTGTGAATCTCAGTTAAAGATTCCGCGTCCGGCGAAGTTCCATCTGAGAGTTCAATGAGCGTCTGTGAATCTTCGACCGCTCGGTGGAGTTCATCAAAGGGCTCTAGGACTTCCTTGATGGCGCCCTTTTCCTTTTGAACCTGGGTCGCCTTGCGGTTGTCGTTCCAAAAGTCCGGACGTTCTTCGAGAGCATCAATTTCTAGATAACGACGCTTCTTGATATCGACGTCAAAGTGACCTCCGTAGAGTCTGAGTCCGTTCCGATAGGCTCTCAATCAACGGCTTCAGGTCCTTTGAATTCTTAGGAAGCACATCCGGCAATAAAGAAGTCATGAGGCAATTATATAGATTTTTGCAGTCGATGAAACAAGTGCTTTTGAAGTTCCCGCATTCTTTCAGCATCCCTTTTACGCACTTTTCGACCTACAACGTGGTCAAAACCCAATAGATGAAGGAATGCATGGACAAGAACTTCCAAGCATTCCTCGCGCACCGATCTCTTACCACGACGGGCTCCGCGTTGAACTGCGGGGAGCGAGATGATCACATCCCCCAATGAACGTTCAGAGGGAGGAAGTTTTTTAAAAAATCCTCGAAGCTCCTTCTGCTCCAAGGTCGGAAAACTCAAGACATCTGTGCTGCGATCCAATTTACGAAATTCTCTCTGAAATTTTCGCATCCGTCGATCGTCGCAAAAAAGCAAAGTCCAGTTAGTGGGCCGAGCACCCATCAGCTTTTTGAAGTTTTCAAACTCGGCTAGCCTCGCCGATTCACGGAATAAAAATGCGCCAATTTTATTGATTGCCGAACGCGTGAGCGGTTTGGAAATCCTCTTCGCAGATTCATCGATCACGATATGCGTAACCACAGGCATGCGGGAATCACTTAGCATTTTTGTTGATGGAGGTCACATTTTGGCTGGGCATGCCTTCTTCTTGGCCCGGATACTGAATCCGCGCATGATGAATGCTGATCAAGATGCGATTGAAAGCCTTCGCAACCAAGCGGAGTTCTCTCAAGGTAATCTCTGCTTCGTCCAGCAGCCCATCGTTGAGCGCCTTGGTAATGATCTTCGTTACCATTGCTTCTATGCGTGCGGGCGTTGGATCGATCAAAGATCTTGTTGCTGCTTCACATGAATCTGCAAGGGCCATAATGGCTGCCTCTTTAGTCTGGGGATTTGGCCCCGGATAACGATAGTCTTCTTCGCTAATTTCGCTCTCGTTGATCTCAGAGTCGGGCTGTGCGGCCTCTTGTTTAGCTTTGTTATAGAAGTAACTCACCATCGATCGTCCATGATGTTGCATGATAAAATCACTAATAGCCGATCCTAATTTATGTTGGTCGGCCAAGACCTTTCCGTCTTTTACATGGGAAATGATGATTTTAGCCGAAAGACTGGGGCGAATATGATCATGTGGATTGTATCCCCGACTCTGGTTTTCGACGAAGTATTCGGCTCGACCAATTTTTCCAATGTCATGATAATAGCTACCGACCCGCACCAAAAGCGCGTTGGCCCCAATGGCCTCGGCCGCAGCTTCACAAAGTGATCCCACGATGATCGAGTGGTGATAGGTACCTGGAGCTTTCATCACAAGTTCGCGCAAGAGAGGATGATCCATCCGCGATAGCTCCACCAGCTTAAGGTCGGTTGTGTAATCTAAAACACTTTCGCTTAAGGGAGTGACCGCCATCGCCAACGCTGACGAAAGCCAACCACCAATAAATCCACCCAGCGCACTCCATGCCGCGATTTCAAAAGGGCCAAAGGAGAAGTTGATGCCCTTTGGCACATAATCCGAGAAAATCGGCAACTCAGCACCCCACGTCATCGACGTTAGGAAGGCAGAGACGGCGGAAATAATCGCGGTTTGAAAACCTGCGACGTGAATCGAATTACGAGTGCGAGTCCGGGCCACCCACAGTGCCGCCATCAGTGATGCGCAAAAAACATGAAGACCATATTGCAAAGCTTGCTCTAGAAGAAAGCCTAAACAGAGTGCATGGAGAACATTGAAAACAACAATGAGACTGCCGCCAAAAAGCATACGAAGAATCATCGCCGGAGCAGCAACAGGAATAAGAAAAAGAAAAAATGACTTCGGAACATTCAGAAAATAGCCCGCAACGATATCCATTTGAAAAATGAGCGTTAACTTAAATGCTGCGATTGAAGTCAGTAGCATAAGTAGAACGACAAGTGTGTCTTTCGACGACTGCAAAACTGCTTTGAGTTCGCGGCGGAAATAAATGACCGAACACCAAAGTGAAAAGGAAGCCAAAAGCGCCAGCCACAATGAGGGACTCTTCAAACCAAAGTCGATGGATTTAGGATTCAAACGCTGATCAAGCATCAACGCGATCGCCGCCACCAGTACCATCGAGAAGAAAGCTTCAATGTAGTGAATGCGGTGATTCAAACGCAGAAGCGCCACTTTGAGCTTTGAAAATCGTCCCGGCCTCAGTGACCTGAGTTCCGGACTTGGTCCTGTGTTTTGTGTCATTTTCTCCTTACTATTTCGGCACTTTTCGAGATTTTGATTAAGAAATGAGCCCGGACTCAGCAAAAAACAATGCGCCGCATTGAGGCGCTGCTAGGCTGTGGCGATTTTTGCCGTAATAGCTTAGTTCTTTCATTCGTGAAGACTGAATTTCGTGCCTTGAGTCAGTATTTTGACGCTATTCGTAAGATGTTTCGCGGGGATTTGGCCTGCCCGTGGATCAAGTCTCAAAATCATGAATCCCTCCTTCCCTATTTTAAAGAAGAACTCGGAGAATTTATTCAAGCTCTTCGTGATCATGAAGAAGCTAAAGACCTGAGGCGCCCCATCGATGAATTGGGCGACCTTTGGCAGCAATGCGTCCTTCATCTTCTGATTTTGTCAGAACGTAGCGGCAAATCCTTGGAAGCGATTTTTGACTCATGGCGCGTAAAAATTGAGGAACGCCATCCACATGTTTTTGCAGCAATCCCTGGAGAAAAGATCTCACTCGAAGAAGTAGTGGCAGGTTGGAAGGTACGAAAAAATGCTGAGCGAGTGAATGAGTCATCAACGGCCGAGATCCGAAAAACAGAGTCTTTTCTGGAGCTCGGTGCCACACTCTCCGAATTGGTGCGGGCCCAAAAAATTGGGGAACGCAGTCGCGCATTCAATTTTGATTGGGCAAATGCAAATGAGGTTCGGGAAAAGATAGAAGAAGAGCTCGCAGAACTCGACCAAGCACTAATAATCCGCGATGAAAAAGCGCTTAGAGAGGAAATCGGTGATCTTCTCTTTAGCGTCGTACAACTTTCCCGGCACTGCGAAATATCCGCAGAAGAAGCGCTTTCCGCGGCCAATAATAAATTCATTGCGCGCTTTTCGAAAGTTGAGGAAATCTTTGAATCAGAGAATCCCAGGCTCGCTCGAGGAGATTGGATGAAAGTCCCTCGTGGCGAGCTCGAGAAACTTTGGGCCCGAGCAAAGAATCTATTGCGATGACTCAGACAACCGAAGAAGAAGAGAATCAGCGCTCACGGGTCGAGATTTCATCCAGAAATCAGCCTGAGAGGTCCAGTGAATCAAGCGATCCAAGTGAAGGCGCGAGTTACCTTCCTTTTGAGTCCAATACTTTCTTATTTTTTGAATTTTGCTCACCAAAAAGGGTGGCTGCAAACCCTCGCTTCGTCCGGCTTCCAAAGCAGACCAAATTTTTAGTGACTTGCTGAGAAGACCCAGAAGTAAGAGAAACTCCTGTCCGGATTCGCTGAGCTTTTTCGCCATCTGAACGGCTGCCGGAATTTTGCCTTCTAAAACGGCGTCGACCCAAGCAAAACTAGGGTTGGATTTAGCATCATAAATTTCTCGGGAGGAATTCGTCCCCCAAGCCAGAGCGTCAGACGCCCACAGGTCGCCGCCAATCGACCAGAGTTCCACAGCATTTTCGAGAGCCATCAAGTCGAAATCAAGCGACATCAAATGATCCATCTGCGGACGATTCAAAAATTTTCCTCGTTGTGCATTCATTTTTTCGAGCCAGAACTTGCGCTCATCGCCTGAAAAATGAATGCGCGAAGCGTTTGTCGCCGCAGGTCGCCCCGATGACTTTTTCGCTCCCCCAGACGAGGCGACCACTACCTGAAGTATCAGCACTAAGCTTTCTCCGTCAGCCCGAATTTTCATGCGCTCCCAAACAGCCTGTCCTTCACGAGACCATTTTTCCGGAACAGTTTTTGATTGAATCCAAACAAGTCGCCGCGGCTGAAAAAGTGAGGCTCCCAAAACCAGATCTTCGTGCGCCGCCTGCGGCGCAGCCGATTTCAAATCTTCACGCAAAATTTCGAAGCCAAGTTCCTTAAATGCACTTCTCAGTTCCTTTTCAAGAAACGCATTTTCACCCTGAATTTCGTAATAGGAATCTAATTTTCCCTTCCAAAGAGACTGAAAAAATATTTCGCAATTCATTAGAAGGTTTCCCTTAAGGCATCAATTGATCGAATCGCTAAGTCTTCTGCCAATCGCCGCACAGCCAGTCGCTCGCGGGAATCATGGATCATGGGAGCAGAAGAAGAACCCGAGGCTTCATCCAAGCGTGAATAAGCCTCAAAGCTACTATTGGCACTCAGTTTGCGCGTCCATTCAATTTTATGAGCACCATCTAGTCGCCTAAGCAGCTCAACTTCCACTTCCAAACTAACGACCAAAGTGGCTACGCTACTTTGTAATGGGCTTAGGCCTCCCAGGCTCTCTGTTCCGCTTGTTCCGGTGAATAAATCCTGGCCACCCAAAAGCTGCCAAAGACGAATACGGCCGGCCAAAATAAAATCTGCATCTTCAGCTCGATCGACCAGTGTGATGTTCGGAAGTCGAGCCCACCTCATTCGAAAAGCTTCAGTAATCTGGGACTCCGACGGGGCAGAGCGCGTCGTCATGTTATCAAATACAGGCACAAAAACTCGGTAATGAGATGCCTTCTCCTGGTCGGCAGATATCAGCGGAAGATCCTGACGCGCCACACGATAGGCGCAGCCCACCATCATGAAACAAAGCCCAATCCCAATCCAAGATGATGCTCTTTGTCGCCGCATTTACGATGCCCTTTCTAGCCGCCCGAATAATTCTACTCGGCCCAGTAGGCCCGAGCTTGCCATAAGTGCCTTAGCTTGGATAGCTTTCTGGGAGAATGCCGTTTTATAGGAATCTGCCAAAGGCTGTGTCAGACGTCATCAATGATTTTGCGCCCTTGCAGCTTATAAAGGCCTGGAAAACCGTCGCGGGCCCGGTCTTTCAAAAACAAGCCGAATTCCGCGGTTTACGAGAAGAGGGAAATAAGGTTTTTCTTTTGCTTCAGGTCAAAGACCCCATTTGGCGACAGGAAATTCAGTTCAATGCCTCCCGCTTGCTTGATGCTTTAGGACGCGAACTCAAGAATCTTGGTTGGTCGACGGAAAAGATTCCGACCGAGATTTCATTTCAGGCGCCCGGATTCAGTTTGCCACTGAATTCGCGAAATTCGAAGTTTCGCAGGAATAAAGAAGGGATCTAAGTTACGAGCCTCGGTAAATCGCCGCTCAGCAACTGAGTAGTTGCCCGTGGCTCTCGCCAAGACAGCTAAACCATTCAACGCACCCACGTCGTCCCGATTCTTTGAGAGAGCGGTTTCAAAATGCGCTTCAGCTTCCGCATAATATCCAAGGTGAAGTTGTAACTCCCCAGCCAAACACCAAGGCCAGGAACTTTTTGTGTGTCTCTCCGTGATGTGAGGAAGGGTGGAACTAAGTATTTGTGCCGCGGCATCAAACTTTCCACCCTCTTTAAGCACATAGGCCAAGAGCACTTTCGATTGAATATCGTCTTCCTTCAGAAAGAGTTCGCGAAGCTCGTCTCCCTGCAGAGAGGAACCTAGTTCCACACGATCCCGATTTCGCATCCACTCCATAAACTTTCGCTTCGAAATATGAAGTCCGATGTTTTTCGAAGCCACCTCAAGTCCGTCATTCACCCAACCTCTAAGAATGGGCACAAAAACCGGAGCCGGAAGTGAAGAATCCCGGTGCAGATCGTGATCAGACCACAAACTGCGATTGAGAATATCCATGACAACAGTTCCAACAATGCTTCGTCCACTATCGGGAGTGTAAGTAGCATTGAGCCATAAACCGTAAATGCTTGGGTGCAGGGGCCGCGAATCAAAGGCTTCATTGAAACTCTGTTTTGATTCAGTTGCGAGGCCGCGCTTTGCCTGAGCGAGTCCCATCAGTGCCTTCATCAAGCCCGCGTAATTTTTGATGCGGGACACATAGAGAAAAGATTCAGTTGCTTGAGCGTATTTCTTATCCATCAGATAAAAAATGCCCAAATTGATTTGAGTGACGGCGTCCGTCGAATCCTGACTGTTAACTGTCTCCAAAAGGCGAATGGCACTGGCAAGATCTTCCAGTCTCCAACTGTAGTAGGCCAAGAGATTAGTCGCTGCCTTTCGAGCCTCGAAGGAGGCTGAGGCAGGATCCGATGCACGTCGCAAATCCAGCTGATCACTTTGTTCCAAATAAAGCTTTCCATTTTCGAAGCCCATAAGAATGGGACGAATGCGTTTCATGGCAGCACTTTCGTTCTTGAAAAGATCTGACATTTTTAAAGGCCGCAGCTCAATCGGCCATTCACTTTCCGGAACTCTTCCCTTAAAAGCTTCCGCCGGATTGACTGAAGCGACCGGAATTTCTGCGACCAGGTCTGCTGGCTCCGATCGATTTTGTGTTAAGAAATAGATCATAATTCCGACTAAAAAAATTCCACCGATCGCGGCGGGAATTAAAAAGTTTGTATTTTGCTGGGGGGAACGTCGATTCGCTCGTTCTGCGGCAACCGGACGTTTTGCCCCAGCCTGCTGCCGACTGAGCGTAACGGGCTGATCAGAAATCTCTACAGCCGGAACCGTGCTTTCGCGATCCTCCTCAGAAAAATCCCCTTCTTCCTCGGAAGAAATCCTTTCCGTTTCACTCGCAAAAATCCAAGTCGGAAACTCCGAGCCAATATCCTTCCAACGATCAAAAGGTTTCATCACTCGATAACTGGAAAAAATCAGCCCCGCCTCAGTCCAGTCCTGAAGACGTTTCTCAGGAAAGGGTCCGATGACACAATAAACTTCTTCGCTCGGTACTTTGATTTGAGGATGGCCTTGTTCCTTTTGAATTTCCTCTAGCAAGCGTGTCGCCTTGTCTGAGACATGGATCATGAGGAGATATTCTTGATTGGAAGCCACTGACTTCAAGGGTCGACTTCCTAAAAGCGTTTTTAGGTGTTGAGCGCGCAAGGCATCTGCGGCAGCATAATTTTCATCACCGCTCGTCGCAGTGAGGTCTGCCGTAATTGTACTCGTATTCTTATCGCTCGGATCCTTTGGGTCTTCCACCTCAGGGCACTCCCGGGATCAAAAGGACTGTTTTCAGGTCTTCATCCGAAAAGTTGATTCCGACTCCGACAAAAAAACGAGGTTTAGCCAGCAACTGATCTGCCCCTAAGCGGACAGTAAAGACCGACGGTAGCTTCAAATCCGCGAAGAGTCTGAGATTGGCATCCTGTCCGGCATCTGCAGAAAAATCAAAGATCTCCGCTGACAATTTCCAGCGATCTCTCCAAAAATAATAATCCAATCCTAGACCACCACTACTCTCAAAAGCTCCGATGCGAAAGGCGGCATCATAAATGCGTTTCACAAACTGCAACGAAAATTTATAGGATGACTTGTCTTGTTCAACGGTTTCAGTAACAACCGGGGTCCCGCCATCTACGGTCTCCGTCGTGATTTTTCTTTTGATAGTCCCAACATTGTCGATCACGAGTTGAGCGAGGTAAGCGCTATTTTCTCGAGGTGCAAGCCGAAGTCCCAAATAGGTTTTGGTCGTGGCAGGCTCGGTCAAATATTCGGGCATGATTTCAATAAAAATGCGTGTGCGTTCCGCTCGGTCCAAGGCACTATTGAAGGTCACTAACGTTTTGTTAAGTTCCGTCGCCGTCGTTGGATCGTTGATCAATCGGCCCAAACTCCCATCGCCGCGATCGATCTTTGCCGTGATAGACTCGATACTCTTCAGAGACTTTCCGAGATTGTCGGCCGAGCGTGCCAAATTATTGATGTCGTCGCCTAATTGGCCGCGGTCCAAGCTATCCAGGACTCCTTCCATTTTTCGGCTGACGCGTCCCATGGACTCCAAAAGAAATGAAATATCCTTTGAGTTTTTTTTCAGAAGATCATTAATTTCCGTCGTGATTTCTTCTGCGTTGCGCATGGTTCGACCAATAGGTGTCTTGGGATCACCACCCTCGACCAATTTTCTGAGGGATTCCGAAATGGCTTTCATGTCTTCGGCGACTCGAGCCAATTGTTTTGTGAGATCATCGATCGTAACCGGCGAGTCGACGGCCTGAATAACTTGCGTCGAAGACTTTTTCGATTGCGCATAGGCACCCGGCAATAGTGCAGAACCGAGGCGATTCCAAAGGGACGCGAATTTCTCGAGGCGGAGTGGTCGGAGCAAAGAACCCTCGGCAGGAATCACGACTTCAAGATATTTGTCGCCCAGAATTCCCAATGGGCGAGGGACAATCCGAGCCGTACTGGGGATCTCTACTCCGTCATAAATATTGAATGTGATCTTGGCTTTCCGATTCTCGAGCTCGATGCGCGTGATGATGCCCACATCGATGCCGGCCATCTTCACTTTTGAATTCTCAAAAAGTCCCGTGGCGTCGCTGAGGTAGGTTGAAAATTCAGTTCCCTTTTGAAAAATAGGAGTGTCCGTGATGCGGAAGGAGAAAGCCGCGACGATCAAAAGACCAAAAAAAATAAATATACCAACTTGTAGTTCTCGATTGAGATTCTTCGACGGCGCTTTCATATGATTCCGGCACTCTGTAAAAAATCATGCACGACAGGTTGCTTCGACGACCGAATTTCGTCTGGCGTCCCGGTCACAATGATTTTGCCTTCCCATATCATACTCACAAAATCTGCAAAACGCAGCGCCGCATGGACATCATGAGAAATTATCAATGACGTAGCGCCAAGATCCCGACTGGTTTTAACAATCAAACGGTCAATTAGGTCCGCGGTCTGCGGGTCCAAACCCGTCGTCGGTTCATCGAAGAGCAAGATGCTAGGTCGCAAGCAAATGGCTCTTGCCAGTCCCACCCGTTTTCGCATTCCGCCCGAAAGCTGCGACGGCATCTTTTCCTGTTGTCCATCCAAACCCACAGAATCTAAAAGCTCCGCGACCCGATCCCAATATTGATCTTCGGTCCACTTCGGGTTTTTTTCTCTGAGCGGAAAGGCTACGTTTTCAAAAACCGTAAGACCATCAAAGAGCGCTGAGTTTTGAAAGAGCATGCCAAACTGACTGCGATAGTCGATCAAGCCTCGCTCAGAAATATCGTTGATGCTTTTATTTTTGACACGAATTTCACCGCTGTCTGGATCGATCAATTTCAGAATATGCTTGAGCATCACGGATTTTCCGGCACCCGAGTGGCCAATCAGTGTGTGAATTTTTCCCTTCTCGCACTGAAGATTCATGCCATCCAGAGTTGCGCGGGCGGCACCCTCGAAATGCTTTACTACACCGCGAAATTCAATTTCGATTTGTGTCTCCATCGACATCAACCTTGACTACGAATCCCTGTAGGAATGTAAATACTTAAAAAATAATCCATGACGAGGATGCTCACGATCGAAAAGACCACTGCCTCGTTTGTGGCCTTCCCCACCCCCTGCGCGCCATCACGGCAATAATAACCCTTGTAACAACCGATCGCAGTGAGAGTGAAGCCAAAGAAGATGGCCTTAATGAGACCATGATAGAAATCCCAAGGGGCCAAAAAAAATTTTAATTTCTCAACGTAGATTCCTGGATCAATTTGGCAAACGTAGACTCCGACAATATAGCCACCTAAATTCCCAATAAGATCAAAAAAAGCTACCAGTAAGGGAAGACAAAATGCCCCCGCAAGAATTTTTGGAGCCACTAGATATTGGCGCGGTGAAACAGCCATCACCTCCAGCGCATCGATTTGCTCGGTGACTCTCATGTTGCCAATCTGCGCTGCAATCGCAGCACCTGCGCGACCGGAAACAACAAGTCCCGTCATGACCGGTCCGAGATTTCTAACAAGTGCCAATCCAACGCTGGCGCCAACCATGGATTCGGTTCCCACGATGTCAAAAGCTAGCCAACTTTGATAGGCAAAAACCGCTCCCGTAAAGAGGGAAGTGAGCGCCACGATAAAGAGGCTGTCGTTTCCAATGAATTCGATTTCATCGATCAATATGTGAAGACGGAAAGGTCGCCGAAACATCCAACGAATTGACTTCGCGACAAAGATGGAAAAATGCCCGAGTGATTTTAACCAGAGAAAAATGGGATCGAAAAATGCAAAACTCATTATCAGTCCTCAACCCAGCGGCGCGGTAAACGGTGACTTAGACCGCAGAAAATTTCATAACTGATTGTCGAAAGCTGCGAAGCAATTTCTTCCACCAATTGATGTGGCCCGATCCACTCGCACTCCACAGACTTCCCCGTGCGCCAATCTTCCTCAATCTTTGAGCATTCAGGATGCTCCGTCAGATCGACCATCACCATATCCATTGAAACCGTCCCCGCAACGGGAACAAAATGTCCGCGAAGGAAGAAGCCACCTTCTCCAACAGAATTCTGCCTGGGTCCCAAACTACGTCGGAGGCCATCAGCATAGCCGATGCACAGAGTTGCGAGTATCGAATCGCGCTGCGCGCGGAAACGCTGTCCATAACCCGCCCCCTCTCCGGCGGCCACGCGAAAACAGGAACGGATAGGCGCAATTACTTTTAGCACGGGCTGAAAAGCTGAAAGGTTTTCAGCATCTTGCTGACTACGATCCGCGAGATCCTGGTAGACGCCATATATTCGCAATCCCGGGCGCGCAGCGTTCACTCGACCAGTCAAAAGCCTTTGCTCCACTGCAGCTGAATTTGCAAGATGAATCCAAAATGCTTCTTTGGACTTTCCTTGAAATAGCGGAAGAATTTTATCCAGAACTTTGTTAAAACTCGAAGCTTGTTGTGCGGTGAAAATTTCAGCGTCCTCCTCCGAGCGGGCCAAGTGGGTCATGACTCCCTCGACAATACCGGGACTTCGAGCCAGACCCTCCAAAATATCATCGTATTCACCGGCCAATATTCTCTCTGAAGATAAACCTAATCTATTCATTCCTGTATTGATGTTCAGGTGCACACGGCTTGAGGCCTGCTTTTGAAGTTCCAGATTCCGAAAATTTTCGAGATCTCTTTGATCGCTCAGAACGAATGAAAGATTGGCTCCCAAGGAAGAAGACAAATCATTTGCTTCGAAGGAACTAAGGACCAAGAGACGCCGCTTCACCCCAGCCGCGCGCAATTCCAGTGCTTCACTATACTGAGCGACACAAAAGAGAGGTAGCGCTGCCTCGTCGAAATGCCGCTCGAGCTCATGCGCAATCAGACTTGCACCATGCCCATAAGCATTCGCTTTGATCACTGGAAAGAGCGCGATATTATCGCCAGCCGTACGAAGGCTTTGCACATTGTTTAACAAAGCCCGTCGACTTAAACGAATTTCAGCAGTAGCCACTCCTCAATTTTAGGCGCTCAAACTTCATTTACCTACAGGAGGCAGGAAAAATTGGAGCTCTTTTCGTTCGATATTTTGTCGGCCCATTGAAAGCATGAAAATGAAACAGTGAATTGTCCAAATAGGCCAGCTTCGAAGGAGCCCAACGTTTTTTTGACACCCCAAACCTAGCTCCGCTCGGCCGGGAAAGAAAAAAGCCCGAGACTCCCCTGAAAATTGGGGAGCCTCGGGCTTTTTTCATCTAGGTCAGGATCAAAGTCCGCTGTTTAGATTCCTGAGAATCCGATTTTGGTCCATACTCCAGACATCTGTCAGCGCTTTTTCTGCGACACTAATACTTTTTCGAGGACAGCCTACTGATACCGCCAGAAAGGTTTCTTGCGTCATCACGGGAGTCGCCCCCGCAACTTCTGCTCCGTCTACCAGTACGGTTGCGTCTGAGCCCGCAAGACAAAGATTATTCTTAGCGCGATACATCCCATCGAAGTTACCTGCGGGCGAAACCAATCCCAGATCCGTTAGTGCCATGGGCAGAGTAATGTCATCACCAATGCTCAGTCCGTAGTACTTTTTTGCTGCTTCGATCGGTTGCCCATTGAGAGCTGCAGGATTGTACATCTCCGGAACATATCCCACCGCTGGCAAGTCCGCGTGATAGGTAGAGTACTCCGCAAAGAATCCTTTTTGCGCCGTGTACACTCCGGCCAGCTCTACCTTGGCCTCAGTTTGTTTGGCCCTTGCCTGCATCGTTTCATATTTTGGAACCGCAATCGTGGCCAAGATGCCAATAATTGCTACGACAACCATGAGTTCGATGAGCGAGAAACCACTAACGTTTTTTGTTTTCTGAATTTTTTCCATTTCCATCCCCTTTTAGAATCCGAGACCCACATTGGGAGATACGTACCGAAATTTGAGTCTCAGCTGGGATGACTGCACGCGATGGGCCAAAGTCTATGAAGATTTCATGAAATTTTCTAAGCATTGAAATTCATGAATGAATTTGCCAACAGAGGCTGTCGAAACTTTTGATTCAGATTTGAGAAAAACAGAAAATGGAAGCAAGAGGGCGCCGCCCTTTGGAGTCCAGTGTAAAAGACTTCCTCATTTTTTTCTGTGAAGCTTTTCGCACGTGGATCCATTCAGCACCATTCTTGGGGGCCTTTGAAAAGCAAATGGCGCTGGGTAGTTACTAGGATCCTACTTCACGGAATTTAAATATTCTTCAAGCTTATCGAAAGATCCACTCCAACCGACTGTCATGCCGGGCTTTCCTTTTTTGAAAGTATCGCGTTCTTGGGCCGTGGCCTCGCCAAAGATCTCCCAGTGAATACTCACTCGGGTGCTCAATGGTCCCTCTTCCCAAAGAGTGACCGTTGTCTTCATAGCCTCGGGCCAAGTCGGAGCCAGCGGGTGTCGGCTAGTCTTTTCATTTTCATCGCAGAACCACTGAACATAGACAATTTGATTGGGTTTCTGAATTTCCAGATACTTCGTTTTCCCGTACATTTTTAGCCCATTGCCGCTCATCCAATAAAACGACGTGGCGCCCGGACGAATATCTGCATGCTTGTATTCCATCGAAAAGCCAGTGGGGGCCAACCACTGCGATAGATGTTTTGGATCTGTGAACATTTCAAACATGAATTCAAGTGGAGCTTCAAAACTTCGATTAACTACAAAAATATCTTTTTTATATGCTTCTTCAGATAGGTATTCAGCCAAGCGATCCCAGGTAGCATCACCACCTGCTTTCTTAATAAACTTTTTAGTCTCAACCGCTGCTTCCGGAGTAGGAAGTGCCATCGTCATCTCCATTTTGGTTTTTCCCCCCAGATCCGTAAAATCTACGGTCACCCGAAACATGGGAGGTCGATCAGCGCTACCGCCATGGTCGTAAACCAGGCGAGAATATTTTTCCACTTCATGAAAAACAGTGTGATTTGGGTAATCCGTTCCATCGGGCCCATGCATGGTGTAAACCCAGCTGCCACCTGGCCGCACATCTTTGGATTTAGTGGTCAAAGTGAATCCCCGAGGCCCCCACCACTTTCCAACTTGTTCTGGATCAATCCACGCGTCCCAAACAACTTCGACTGGGGCGTCATAAACGCGCGTGATATAGAGCTCGTTGGCTTTACTTCTTTTTGCCATACCGTTTTCCCTTCTTCTTCATAACGGATTTTAAGTACTCGTCTAAACGATCAAAACTTGCTTCCCAAAAGACTCGGTATTCGTCGATCCAATCCGAAACTTCCTTTAAAGCGCTGGCTTCAATGCGACAGGGACGAAATTGGGCATCGCGCCCTCTGGAAATCAGCCCTGCCCCCTCCAAAACCTTCAAATGCTTAGTGATGGCGGGCGCAGACATATCAAAGGGCCTAGCTAGCTCCTTAACCGTCGACTCCCCCTTTGTAAGCCTGGCCAAAATTGCACGCCGAGTGGGATCCGAAAGCGCCGTAAAAGTTCGAGTGAGTTTATCGTTTGCTCGCATCATATTTCACTAATTAGTTAATTAACCTATTAGTTAAATATAAAGAGTTGCGAATATCTTGTCAAAGGTTTTCGTGCTGCGCCTCCGCGCTTAACTCGAAGTTAATGAATGATTAATGAAAAAACGGAGCCGGTCACAAGGACCGGCTCCGTCTAGAATAGGGAGCTATTGAAACTTTACGCCAAAAGCGGGGCAATCATCAGAGAAACCACACTCATGACTTTGATCAGAATCGAAATCCCGGGTCCCGAGGTATCCTTGAAGGGATCGCCCACAGTGTCACCGACAACGGCAGCCTTGTGAGCGGCCGAACCTTTTTTCTCACCGGGAAGATCACCTTTTTCGATACTTTTCTTAGCATTGTCCCAGGCCCCACCAGCATTTGCCATAAAAAGAGCCAAGACAGCGCCCGTGATCATCGCACCTGCCAAGGCACCAGCCAAAACTTCTGCCCCTAAAAACTTGCCGATCAAGACGGGTGCTACTACGGCTGCAACTCCAGGGAGAATCATATGGGAAAGAGCGGCTTTTGTAGCCAAATCCACGCAAGCGCGGGCATCGGGGCGCACGCCGGGCGCACCTTCTAATAGCCCCTTGATCTCGCGAAACTGTCGGCCGATTTCTTCGACAATCTTACCTGCCGCTTTGCCAACTGCTGTCATCGTACTTGCTCCCACGATGCAGGGAAGAATGCCACCCAAGAGTATTCCAACAAGAACGCGTCCATTCGTTAGATCAAGCGTGAGTGGCGCTTCGCCTTTTTTCGCGCGGACGAAATCAATTTCAAGCTTGAATGCCGCAAAGAGAGCAATCACCGTCAGGATCGCCGAGCCAATTGCAAAACCTTTGCCGACTGCCGCAGTAGTATTTCCAACCGCATCCAATTCGTCGGTGATCGCTCGCACTTCGGGTCCCAATTCGCTCATCTCGGCAATGCCACCAGCATTGTCAGAAATCGGTCCATAAGCATCAATTGTCATAACCATCGCAGTTACAGAAAGCATCGAAACAGCGGCCATAGCGATACCGTAGAGCCCCAGAAGCTCATTGCTCGCCCAAGCCACGAAGGCGATGACCGCAAGCGGGGCTATCACGCTCTCAAGACCGACTGCCAATCCCTGGATGACGTTCGTGCCCGCACCACCCGTTTGTGATGCCAGAGCAATACGACGAACAGGAGTGGAACTTGTGTAATAATCCGTGATCACGCCGATCACGCCACCACCAATTGCGCCGCAGGCCAGAGTTCCGAAGAGACCCCAACTCAGTCCCCACATCTGAATCAAAATTGCCGTCACCGCCAAGAAAGCGATCGGCGGTAAAATCAAACAGAAGCGAAGCGCAATGGCAGGTTTGACGTTTTTGAAAAAACGAAAAAGTCCGATAGCCCCTAAACTGATCAAGAGCCCAATGGTCGCTAAAATGATCGGAAGTATCATGCCGGTCTGGCGCAAGGACTCACCCGCAAGATTATTTCCAGCCGCGACCAGAGGTTCCAAAGATTCCGGAGAGGTCGCAGAAATCGCAATCGCTGCGACACTCGCGGCCACATAACTTTCAAAGATATCGGCACCCATGCCGGCGACATCACCTACGTTGTCACCAACGTTATCTGCTATGACGCCCGGATTTCGAGGATCGTCTTCGGGAATTCCCGCAATCACTTTTCCGGCAAGGTCGGCACCGACATCAGCGGCCTTGGTGTAAATTCCACCACCGATGCGCGCAAAGAGAGCGATCGACGAAGCGCCCGCACCAAATCCATGCACAATGTGAGTGAAGAAACTTTCACCCGAGTAAAGCTTGTACATCATAGACATTCCCAGAAGTCCCAGACCTGCAACAAGCAGTCCCATCACTGCGCCACCATCAAATGCGGCCATCAACGCAGATGCTTTGCCTTGACTTCTTGCGGCTTCGGCCGTTTTTGCGTTTGCATCTGTTGCAGCAATCATGCCCAGATAGCCCGCCAACAAACTCAAACCTGCGCCCAATAAAAAGGAAAGTCCCGTTGCCCATCCCAACGTAAGTTTCAAAATGATAAAACCAACGACGGAGTAAATACCCAGTATTTTAAATTCGCGTGCAAGAAAAGCCATCGCGCCCTCGCGAATGGAACCAGAAATTTCCATCATGCGCGCATTGCCCGGAGCCAACGCTTTCACGCGATAAAGAAGAGCAAATGCGACCGCCAATCCCAGCAAAGCTGTTACAGGCGCCAGCATCGTCCATGTGTTGATCATTCCCTCAGACATTCCCAATGTTTCCATGAATTGTATTTGCTCCTTTTGATTTGAAAATAAGATTTTCAATTCTTAGATTCTTGAAATTCCCACAAAAAAAAACTCAGGGAACCTTTTTCGAAGATTCCCTGAGTCCCCATGCAATTTACTTGCGCGCTTGAGCGGATTACCAGCTCGCCTTGATCACTCCCGGAATCTTGCCTTCAAGGGCGAGTTCACGGAATTTCATACGACTTAATTGGAACTTGCGATAAACGCCTCGGCCGCGTCCCGTCATCGAACAACGCACAACAACGCGCGTTTTCGATCCATTGCGAGAGAGGCCTTGAAGCTTTCGCTGTGCTGCCGCACGATCATCGTACGAAAGTTTTTCATCTAAAGTCTGCGCGCGAAGCTCTTTACGCTTAGCCGCCTGACGCTCAGCCATTTTCTTACGTTTTTCGTTTCTAAGTACTACGCTTAATTTTGCCATTCTTACCTCAATAAAACTTCCATTTAGCTAATTGATTTCACTCGCTTCCGTCAAGTCTTCAAATCCTTGAATCGTGTTGCAAGTTCTCTGAAATATTCCATAACGGCCGGCCGGGTCCATTGCTGCAAGCCAATGATCTTTTCTACGACCCATCCATCCCCTCGAACAACATAAGTCTCAGGGAATTTGGTCGAGCCCCACAGCTCCGCGGCCTTTTTATCAGGATCCCAATAGAGCTGCCCATCGGGCACCTGAATCCTATATTTCTCCATAAAAGTGACTACGTCTTCCCATTTTTCATCAACACTGATGAAGACGAGTTTCACGCCCTGATCTGCCAGTACCCGCTGCATCTCAAGCATCGAAGGAAATTCTTCCACACAAGGAGGGCACCAGGTCGCCCAATAATTAATGATCGTCAGCGGTGTCGTATAGGTCAGTTGAACCCTGGAATCACGTTGTGCGGGCAAAGAGAGCTCGGTGGGCTGCGAACGGAAGGGCTCAAAGGGTCTAATAACCTCACGAGCCTGATCTTGAAATTGATAAATATAAAGGGCTCCCAATACAGGAACCAAAAGCATCACGGAAAGCTTAAAAAAGCGGAGCCAATTCATGAATTCAGACGGCTCTCAAAATTCAATCTTCCGATTTCTTAGCTTCTTTTTTCTTTGCCGGAGTCTTTGCCTTGGCTTTCGCAGTAGATTTTGTCCCTGCCTTTTTTGCCTTCGATGCTCCTTTGGATTTAGCAGGTGCAATCATGCCCGAGTAAGCCGGAACAAGCGATTCTTCACTCCACTCGATGAAAGCTAGATCGGCATTGTCACCTATACGGCGATTAGCAAGTTTCAAAATCCGCGTATAACCGCCTGCTCGCTCTTTAAATTTCGGAGAAATTTCTTGAGCAATTTTCAGGGTTGCCGATCGATTAGAAAGCTTAGCATTGGCAATACGAATGTTCGCGATGGAGGGATCCTTTAGGCGCGTGACCAAACGCTCAACAAAGGGGCGTAGTCTTTTTGCGCGGGCAACTGTCGTCTTGATGCGTCCGTGCTCTAAAAGTCCCAGGGTCAAGTTGCGGAGCATCGCTTTACGATGATCTGTTTTTACGCCCAGTCGAAGTGATTTTTTACGATGTCTCATGATTTACTAACCTCAAACTTCTTGAGTTTGCTTCAGCTCTTTGGTCTTTTCTGAAATCAATTCTGGGGACAAATCTAACTTCATGCCCAAACCTAATCCCATGCGGTTAAGAATGTCTTTGATCTCATTCAGTGACTTGCGACCAAAATTCTTGGTACGAAGCATTTCAGCCTCAGTTTTTTGAACCAATTCATAAATATAACGAATATTCGCGTTCTGAAGACAGTTCGCGCTGCGTACCGATAGTTCCAACTCTTCCACGCTCTTGAAGAGGTTTTCATTGATATCGCTCTTGCCGGACTCTTTCTTCGTCTCGACAACTTCAACACCTTCATCGAAGTTGATGAAAATCGAAACCTGGTCTTTCATAATTTTTGCTGCATAAGCGATCGCCTGTTCAGGAGAAACGCTACCATCAGTCCAGACATCCATCGTCAGTCGATCATAATCCGTATGCTGGCCCACGCGCGCATTGGAAACAGAGTAGTTTACGCGTGTCACGGGGGAGAAAATACTATCAACAGCTACGGTTCCAATGGGAGAGTTTTCTTGCTTATTGCGGTCGGCGGGCAAATATCCGCGTCCCCAACGAATAGTCACTTCACCGCGGATATGCGCATCTTTTCCAAGAGTCGCAATATGGTGCGTGGGATTCAGAATTTGAATAGAATCATCAATTCCCAAATCTGCAGCCGTCAAAATGCCGGGGCCTTTTTTGTCGATAGAGATCGTTTTCTGAGAAACCGTCGAAAGGCGCGCACGCACCCCCTTGAGGTTCAAAATGATGTCCACCATATCTTCGGTCACATCATTGATTGTTGAAAATTCGTGCAAAACGCCGTCGAATTTAATGCTTGTGATCGCGCATCCCTGCAACGAACTCAGCAAAATTCTTCGAAGACCATTACCAATCGTATGTCCAAATCCACGCTCAAGAGGCTTTGCTACAAAGCGTCCGTAAACGGGGGTGAGCGTCGTGCGCTCGACCTCAACAAATTTCGGTCGAATCAAAGAAGTCCAGTTTTCTTGAATCATATATCCCATATCGCTCCTGCCACCGTTCGATTAAAATTATTTACACACGTCGACGCTTAGGCGGTCGACATCCGTTATGAGGAATTGGAGTAACGTCTTTGATGCTGACAACGCGAAGGCCAACGGCCGCAACTGCGCGCAATGCAGATTCACGTCCCGCACCCGGTCCTTTAACTTCGATGGATACCGAGCGCATGCCCGCATCAAAAGCTAACTGAGCAACTTCTCCAGTGGCGACTTGGGCCGCAAACGGAGTGCTCTTACGTGCTCCGCGAAAACCCTTCTTGCCACAAGTGGACCAAAAGAGACTGTTTCCAGCCGGGTCCGTAACCGTAACGATCGTGTTGTTGAAACTTGCATTGATATGAATCACGCCTTGCGACGGAACTTTTTTCGTCGACTTCTTTTTCTTGGCGCCTTCAGTTTGCGTGTTAGTTGCGGTCATCTAGATAAACCTCGTTCCTTTATGCCTACTTCAGTGATTTAACGGATGCCTTACCGGCGACTGTCTTACGAGGACCCTTGCGTGATCGCGCGTTTGAACGCGTACGCTGGCCACGAACCGGAAGACCCTTGCGATGACGAATGCCACGGTAAGTTTGAAGATCGATTAGACGCTTGATGTTCATTCCCACTTTACGTCGAAGATCACCTTCGACCTGAATGTTTTTTTCCAAATAATCGCGGATCGCAGCAGCAGCTGCTTCATCAAGATTATCGGACTTGATCGAAAGATCGATTGAAAGCGCTTTCAACATTTTCTTGATGCTTGTTTTTCCTAGTCCGTGGACATAGAGCAAAGCGACTTCAAGTCTTTTATTACGGGGAAGGTCAACACCTGCGATACGTGGCATAAACTAAACTCCTACTACTTATCCTTGCCGTTGTTTGTGCTTAGGGTTTTCGCAAATGATGCGCAGAATGCCCCGACGTTTGACAATTTTGCATTTTTCACAGATCTTTTTTACAGACGCTCTTACTTTCATTTCTCAAACCTTCAATTTCATCAACAAATACTGCTGATTTTTAATAACTTAGGATCCCTTAAAAGAATCCGTAGTCTTCTAATCTGAAATCCCCTTGAGTCAATTGCTTTTCTGTGGCCTTTTCCTGGCAAATCAGAGCCAAGTTTTGATCTCAGTTTCAAGTGCCTTCTCAATCACCGCAGGATCATTTTGCGCCTCGATTTTAAAGGGCCTGGGGTCAGCTCTCTCGAGCACTGCCATGATGCCGTTACGCTCATTGGTGAAAAGCTCATAGCGCGATTTGATCGTCTCAGGCTGATCGTCAGGCCGCTGAATCAGGGGTCCACCATCCTCGTCACAGATTCCAGCAGTTTTAGGAGGATTCAGGTCCCGATGATAGACGCGGCCCGTGCGAGGATTGATCAATCTACCCCCTAGGCGCTTCAAAACCTCATCTTTAGAAACAACTAGTTCCAAGACACGTGGCGGACTCAGGTCCATAGTCTTTGCAAAATGAAGCAAGGCTTCGGCCTGGGCTGGATTTCGAGGATAGCCGTCCAAGAGAATCACCTCTGGCGCAGTTTCACTAATGATTTTTGCTACTTGTGACTCAAAAATTTCGTTCGTAAGTTCGTCCGACACGAGGTTACCAGCGGCAATAACACTTTTCACCTTCAGGCCGAGCGGCGATTCCGAGGCTATTTCCTTACGAAAGAGATCACCCGTGGAAACATGTCTCCATCTACTTGCCCTTGCGGTTAAAAGTTTTGCCTGTGTTCCCTTGCCCGAACCCGGAGGTCCAATAAGTACAGCTAGAATTGGAGTTTTAAGCACTCGTTTCTAACCTCCTTAAGCCCGACGACCACGTAGCCGTGCTTGCTTCAAGAAGGAATCATAGTTCTGGCTAATCAAATGGGCTTGAATTTGGCTCATGGTATCCAGGGCCACTCCCACCAAGATCAAAAGCGTCGTTCCACCAAAATAGAAATCGACATTGAAAGTTCCGATAATGATCGAGGGAAGCACACAAACCGCCGAAAGATAAATCGCACCGGAAAAGGTGAGGCGAGTGATGATCGAATTGAAAAAATCCGCCGTATGTTTACCTGGACGAATTCCCGGAACGTAACCACCGAATTTTTTCAGATTTTCCGCTAAATCGTTTGGGTTTACTGTTACGGCTGTATAGAAGAAGCAGAAGAAAAATATTCCGGCCACATAGACGATGTTAAATCCAAAACCACTTGGGGTTAGAAAATCTCGCAAACGGCCCGCCCATCCCTCAACATCACCAAAGAAGCTAAAGATTGTTGCCGGGAATGCCACCAGAGTCGACGCAAAGATCGCAGGGATTACACCCGCGGAATTGAGCTTCAACGGGAGGTGGGAATCTTGTCCACCATATATTTTTTTACCAACCATTCTCCGTGCGTATTGTATCGGTATACGCCGCTGTCCCTGCTCGACAAAGACAATGAAGTAAACCACTGCAATCATGATGAGGAGAAGAAGAACAACTTTCGGGATGGTTATATTTTCGTTTTCGACCGCCAATCGCAGACTACCGGCGCCTGAAAGAAGCGACGATGCAATACCTACGAAAATGATCAAACTCGAACCGTTTCCGATGCCCTTTTCCGTAATCTGTTCACCAAGCCACATGACAAAAACGGATCCTGCTGTAAGGAGGATCATTGTATTGAGACGAAAAAGTAAGCCAGGATCCAGCACAATGGGAGCCTTGCTGACTGGACTCACCTGCCCCTCGAGGCCAGTTGCAATCGAAAACGCTTGGACCATGGCGATCGTAACGGTCAGGTAGCGGGTCCACTGAGTGATTTTCCGTCGGCCTGATTCGCCTTCTTTTTGAATTTTCTCAACCGAGGGAAACATCACTGTAGCAAGCTGCATAATGATGCTGGCTGAAATGTAAGGCCCGATGCCCAAACCAAAAAGCGAAAGCTGTTCCAAGGCGCCGCCCGAGAACATGTTGAAGAGTCCGAAAACGGTATTTCCGGCTGCCTTGTTGAAAAACTCACTTAAGGCGATGCCATCGATGCCAGGGGTTGGAATGTGCACGCCCAATTTGAAGACAAAGAGCAAGCCTAACATCCAAAAGAGGCGGTTCCGAAGATTTGAATCCATGTTTCTCCCTAAAACGCTTGACGCAAAAATGTTCGCGGGGCTCAAGGCCCCGCTAATTAATCCAGATAATCTTCTAAAATTTCAACCAATTCGCAAGTCTTTGAAAAAAAACTACTTCTTGGCAACTTTGCTTCTCTTCTTTTTCAGGTCGCCATCCATATGGGGAACGATTTCAACCTTAACGCCCGCCTTTTCCAACAGAGCCTTAGAAGCTGGAGAAATTTTATGAGCCTTCAAAGATTTTGGGTAGGCCTTTGGAGCGCGGTTACCGTAAACAACAACTCGAATGCGGGGATTTGTTTTCTTTGAAGTCGGAATCAAATCCGTCAGACTCAAATCTTTACCCGAATAGGCACCAAGTTCGGTGACACTGACGGAAATAGCTAGAAGCTTCAATGGACTATTGAATCCGATTTTCGGGGAACGACGTGACAAGGGAATCTGACCACCTTCGAAGGCTTGTCCGATTTTTCCGCCACCGCTTCGAGCATGCTGGCCCTTGTGACCTTTGCCCGCAGTTTTGCCGTTGCCGGAACCAATACCTCGACCCTTACGTTTTGGAGCGTGGTTGCTGCCCGCAGGCGGCTTCAAATTATTAAGCTTAAACATGTTTCACCTCGACCCAGTGCAATACCGCACGAATCATTCCGCGAACTGCTTTGCTGTCCGCAATCAGATTCACTTTTCCAACTTTTCCAAGGCCCAAAGCTTCCAAAGTACGAACATGATCGTCTTTTGTTCGCGTGGTGCTTCGAACTTGTCTGACAAAAATTTTCTTTTGAGCCATTTTCTTTCTCCCTAACGAGGCAGGATCCTCAGCTATCAGCAGCCAATCGACCTTTGTACTGGTCTTTAGATCGAAGATTTCTCAGACCCTGAACCGTGGCCTTCAAAACGTTGTGGGGGTTTGAACTTCCCAAACACTTTGTAAGAATATTTTTTACTCCCGCACATTCCATAACCGCACGAACCGTTCCGCCGGCAATAACGCCAGTTCCAGTTCCCGCAGGCAGCATCACGACTTTACCGGCACCAAAACGTCCCAAAGTTTGATGAGGAATAGTGTCTTTTTCCACCGGCACTTGGAACATGTTCTTCTTTGCAGCCTCGCCCGCTTTACGGATGGCTTCTGGGACTTCACCGGCTTTACCGAGGCCATAGCCAATTTTCCCATGACGGTCGCCTACGACGACCAGGGCGTTAAAGCTGAAACGTCGACCGCCCTTTACGACTTTTGCGACTCGTCCAATATGAACGACTCGGTCGATAATTCCACCATCATCTTTTTGCTGCTGTTGTCGGGATTCGTTAGCCATTCTTTACCTCACCAATCAGAACTGAAGACCGCCGTCGCGGGCACCTTGTGCCAAAGCCGCCACGCGTCCGTGATAGAGATTACCAGATCGATCGAAAACAACGCTTTTGAAGCCTTTTTCAATCGCCTTTTGCGCAACAAGCTTACCCAGCTCAGTTGCGGCATCTCGGTTTGCGGTCTTCTTCGCCGAAGTCGAATCCGCCATAAGAGTTAGACCATTAATGTCATCAATCAATTGAACAACCAGACGTGTATTCGTTTTGGTCACGCAAAGACGAGGACGCTCTGCAGAGCCCTCGATCTTATTGCGAATACGCATACGTCGACGAGCACGAATGAGCAGTCGGGGATTTGTTGCTTTTTTAATCTTCTTTGCCATTTCTCTGCTCCTAAATTACTTACTCGCCGCAGCTTTACCCGCTTTGCGACGGATCGTTTCATCAGAGTATTTAATTCCCTTGCCTTGATAGGGCTCGGGCGGACGAAGTGCACGAATTTTTGCACAGACATCACCCAGAAGTGCCTTATCAGCCGAGTTCAAAACAAGTGTTGTGTTTCCCTCAACCTTGCAAGCGACTCCCTGAGGTAAATCGAAGTTCACGGGATGCGAAAAACCCAAAGTCAAATTCAAGATTTGACCCTTCATCGCAGCACGGTAACCAACGCCCGTGATCAGGAGTTTCTTTTCAAAAGTCGTCGAAACACCCTTCACCATATTGGCAACTTGCGAACGTACCATTCCGTGGCGTGCCTTCATTTCACCTGAATCATCTTTGCGATTCGTGAGAACGCGGCTCGCGTCAACCTGAATGCCAATGCCTTCAGGAATCAACATAGACAATTTGCCTTTGGGGCCTTCCACCAAAAGTTTGCTCTGAGAGAAGACAGCCTTCACCCCAGACGGTAATTCAACCGGAATTTTTCCTAGACGTGACATGATAAGTCTTTCCCCTTCCTTACCAGACCGAGCAAAGGTATTCGCCACCGACGCCCAGCTTTTGAGCATCTTTATCGGTAACAACACCTTTGGATGTTGAAATGATCGCCAGGCCAAAACCTGACATGACTTTCGGCAGTCCAGTTGAACGGACATACTTTCGAAGGCCGGGTTTAGATACGCGCTTCAAGCCCTGGATGACAGGCTTACGAAGATCGCCGCTTTCATATTTTAGATAGAGGCGCAGCGTGGGCATCGGGGTTCCAGTGATTTCCTTGAAGCCCTTGATGTAACCATGCTCGCTTAAAATCTCAGCAACGCAACGATTCATGCGGCAATTCAGAACGTCCACCTTGAGCGAGCGCGCCAATCCTGCGTTTCGAATTCGAGTGAGAAAATCAGACAATTGATCGTTTACCATATTTCGTCCTCTACCTTAGCTTCTGAAGGGAAATCCAAATCCCTTAAGTAGCGCCAACGCGTCTTCATCAGTTTTGGCACTTGTGCCAATAGTCACGTTAAATCCACGAATTTTTTCCACGGTGTTGTAATCAACTTCCGGAAAAATTGTGTGTTCTTTGATACCGAAAGAATAATTGCCGCGACCATCAAAACTGCGCTCACCAAATCCGCGGAAGTCACGAATACGGGGAGAAGCAATCGTTACAAAACGATCCAAAAACTCGTACATACGATCGCCACGCAAAGTGACAACGCAGCCCAAATTAATGCCCGCGCGCAATTTGAAGTTCGCAATAGCTTTGCGTGCTTTTGTGATCGCCGTTTTTTGTCCGGCAATTTTTGTCATGTCATCTGCTAACGCTTCCAAAGCCTTTGGATTCAACAGCGCATCTTTCACAGAGCAGGACAAAGTGATTTTCTCAAGCTTTGGAATCTGCATTGTGTTTTTGAACTTTCCCGAAGCCTTTAGCTTTGGCAAAATTGTTTCGCTATAGAGTTTCTTAAAGCGTGGAGCCGTCGCTGTATTTTTTTCCGCCATAAAACACCTGATCCTTACATCACTTTCTTAACGACGAGCCTTTGAAAAAACTCGTTCCTTTTTATCACCATCTACCTTGAAACCAACGCGGCCCAAGGGATTGCCTTTTCCATCACAAACCTGAAATCGGGATGCCGGCCACCAACGCAAAACTTCGGTCATGCCGCCTTTTTGATTCTGTTGGGAGGGTTTGGTGTGCTTTTTCTGCACGCCCACACCTTCAACGCGAATCTTGCCCTTTTTCTGATCAACTTCGAGCACTTTACCCACCAAGTTCTGGCGCTTCTTAGTATCTGAATGCCAAAGCACGACGGTATCGTCTTTTTTCAAATGTCTTACTGTTCTCATAGAACCTCCGGAGCAAGAGATACGATTTTCAATGAACCTTTACCGCGAAGTTCGCGAGCAACGGGTCCAAAGATACGCGTTCCAACAGGCTCTTTTGCAGTGTTGATGATGACGGCCGCATTGTCGTCAAAACGAATGTAGCTCCCATCCACGCGGCGAAGAGGTGCCTTTGTACGTACGATGATGGCCTTTACGACATCACCTTTTTTAATTTTGCTATCCGGGCTAGCGGCTTTTACTGAGCATACAATGACGTCGCCAATATTGGCGTAGCGTCGCTTTGTGCCCCCAAGGACTTTGATACACTTGAGCTCACGAGCTCCCGAGTTGTCTGCGACTATTAATCTACTTTGATGTTGAATCATAACTCTTCATCCCTACGCTTCAGGCGTCTTCCCGCATCTGAACAACGTCAGCAGCCTTTTTCACAAGCTTCGAAAAACGAAACATTTTTTCTTTGCTATAAGGTCGGCACTCGACGATTTCGACAAGGTCACCGGTCTTAATGCTGGGCTCTTCGCAATGAACTTTGAATTTAGAGCGGGCCGCAACAATTTTACCCGTGCGACGCTCGCGGTACTTACGATCCGCGGTCACCACTAGGGTTTGTTGCATTTTGTCGCTCGTAACAGTTCCAACTAATATTCTCTTCGGCATAACGTCTCCTACCTTACGAACCGAGCCGGGACAGAACGGTCGCGAGCTCTCGCTTTTTAATTCGATAATCACGCAGACTCGGCGTTTGGGTTTGATTGAAGCGGATCGCGAGTAATTCCTTTTTCAGGAGGCGCGCACGTGCGGCCAATCCCTTGCGATCAAGACCTTGAAGGTCAGCGGGAAGAGCCGCCGCAGTTTTTTCTTTTGCGGGAGCCTTCTTTGCGACTTTCTTAGCCGGCGCCTTCTTAGGGGCCGCTTTTGCTTTTGCTGCTGTTTTCTTCACTGCCATAAAAACTCCAGATTCCTAAATCACACGATCTGATTTGAACGTGAAATGAACTTTGTTTTGATCGGAAGCTTATAAATCGCAAGGTTCATCGCCTCGCGAGCTTGTTCCGGAGTGACGCCTTCCATTTCAAAGAGAATGGTTCCTGGCTTCACAACTGCCACCCAATACTCGGGGTTACCTTTACCGCTTCCCATGCGAGTTTCCGCAGCCTTTTTCGTAACCGGCTTTTGGGGGAAAATGCGGATCCATACTTTTCCACCACGTTTAATAAAGCGGGTCATAGCGATACGACTGGCTTCGATTTGACGAGCCGTCACGCGGCCCGGCTCTAAAGCCTGAACTGCGTACTCACCAAATGCGAGCTTGTTTCCACGCGTAGCCAGACCTCGGGATTTCCCGGTCTGTACCTTGCGGTATTTAACTTTCTTTGGAGCTAACATCTTTTCCTATCTCCTCAGCCCGCGCTCACAGAAATCGCAGGACGTCCGCGGCCCAAGCGTGTGCGCATATCGATCTCGCCACGGTAAACCCAAACCTTGATTCCGATAATTCCGTAAGTCGTTTTTGCTTCTGCAGTTCCATAGTCAATATCCGCGCGCAGCGTGTGCAAAGGAACTGATCCTTCGCCGTAACGCTCCGTGCGCGCAATTTCAGCACCGGCCAAACGACCGGAACAGCGAATCTTGATTCCGCGAACACCAAACTTCATCGCTTGTTGAATCGCTTTTTTCATCGCTCGACGATAAGAAATCCGACGCTCGATTTGGTTTGCGATGCTCTCTGAGATCAATTGAGCATCAGCTTCCGCCTTGCGCAATTCGGTCACATTCAAGAAAACATCTTCATTACGCTTGCCAAGAATCTTAGCCACTTCGGCTTTCAATCCTTCGATGCCAGTCCCTTTTTTACCAATGGCAATGCCGGGACGGGCTGCGTGCACATTCAAACGAATTTTTGCTGCCGTACGTTCGATTTCAATTCGAGAAACTCCTGAAGAGAAGAGGCGCTCCTTAACAAGTTTACGAACGCGAATGTCTTCGCTCAAAAAACGGCTGAAGTTTTTCTCGCTAAACCATTTTGATTCCCAAGGCTTTGTGACGCCAATGCGAAAACCCGTCGGATGAACTTTTTGTCCCATAATCAATTACTCTCCACTCTTCTTGGAAGCTTTGCTGCTACGAGCACGCGCCTTGGTCACTGTCGCTTTTTTCTCCGACAGAGCTAAATAAATGTGCGAAGTGCGTTTCAGGATACGATCGGCTCGGCCTTGAGCACGAGTCATCAATCGGCGAATGCGTGGGCCTTCACCGACTTGGATTTCGCTCACATAAAGACGATCCAAATCCACAACACCTTTTTGCTGAGCATTGGCCATTGCCGACTTGATTAATTTCAAAACAAGCTTGGCAGACTTTTTGGGCTCAAGGATCAAGCGACGGTGTGCCTCTTCTAGAGAGACACCACGCACCAAGTCTGCGGCCAATCGGCATTTTTGTGCCGACGTCATTGCCATCGACAAAGTCGCTGTCGCTGCAGGTTTCTCAACTTGTATATGTTTAGTCATCTGAGCTTCCTACCTTACTTGCTGGCTTTCTTGTCGCCTGCAGTGTGGCCACCAAAATTGCGAGTCAACGCGAACTCACCAAATTTATGACCGACCATGTTGTCGGTAATATAGAGAGGAACGAATTTTTTTCCGTTATGTACGGCAAAAGAAAGGCCAATTGCCTCGGGAAGGATCGTCGAAGCACGCGACCAAGTTTTGATCACTGACTTTTTGCCAGAAGTCTGAGCTTTCTGAATCTTCTCGTGAAGAGAGTTATGAACGTAGGGTCCTTTTTTTAATGATCTAGCCATTTGTCTCTATCCTCAGCCTTTACCTTGAGTCTGCTTGCCGCGTGGACGTTGGCGCATAATGCGCGAATCGGTACGCTTGCTGTTTCGAGTTTTGTATCCACGTGTCGGCTGTCCCCATGGAGTTACGGGATGACGACCACCGGAAGTACGACCCTCGCCACCACCGTGAGGGTGATCGACCGGGTTCATTGTCGTTCCGCGGTTAGCGGGTTGAATTCCAAGCCAACGGCTGCGACCGGCCTTACCGATCACACGACCTTCATGCTCAGTGTTACCGACTTGGCCAACAGTTGCGTAGCAACTTTGGCTGACCAATCGAACTTCACCACTTGGCATACGGATCTGAGCATCTTTGCCTTCTTTTCCAAGAAGCATTGCTGAAACCCCTGCTGAACGAACCATTTGGCCGCCTTTGCCAGGATAAAGCTCGATGTTGTGAATCGTTGTACCGACCGGAATATTTTGAAGAGGAAGAGCATTACCGGGGCGAATGTCCGCATCTGGACCACATTCCACTCGATCGCCTTTTTTCATACCTACCGGGGCCAAGATCAATGACTTGTCACCATTGGTGTAAGCCAGAAGTGCAATTCGCGCGCTGCGGTTCGGATCATAGAAGAGACCTTCAACAATCGCCGGAACGCCAATATGGCTTCGCTTGAATTCAATCGTGCGGTAACGACGCTTGTGTCCACCACCAATGTGGCGAACGGTAATATGTCCATGGTTATTACGGCCCGCGGTCTTTGACTTCGAAGCCAGGAACTTCTTTGGCACAGAAGTTTTTTCAAGGTTCGAAAAGTCTTCCACCGTCTTTTGGCGGATTGCAGGCGAAGTCGGATTAAATGATTTCATATCTCAATCACCCCTATTTAATTTCAATCCGCTGACCTTCCGGCAGACGAATCAAAGCTTTTTTATAAGCTTTTGCCGGAACAGTTCCGTAACGGGTTTTCTTAGTTTTTGTACGAAAGATCGCAGTGCGCACCTTAGTGGGCTTCACTCCGAAAACCTTTTGAACGGCTTTCTGAATTTCGATCTTGTCGATCGCCATGTCGACGATCAGCGTATACTCATTTAGAGAGGCCTGGCGACGGGTCGCCTTTTCGCTCATCTTTAACTGAATCAGTTTGTCTTCAAATGTTTTCATGTCATTTCCTTAGTCGTTGTAGCGACCCACTAGATCGTTGAAAGCTTTTTCCGAGAAAATCAAAGTGTCGGTCTTTACGAAATCCAAAGGCGTCCACTTCTCTTCCGTGAGAAGGGAAACGTTTTTGAGATTGCGAGCACTCTTGTTCAGAGTGTTGTCAGATTTTGAAGAAACTACAAAACCCACTTTCGCGCCGCCCAAAGACAGCGTCTCCAAAAGTTTCTCAACAGATTTTGTTTTAGGCGCACTCAAATCGGATTTCAAAACTCGGATGAGACCACCTGAATAGCGATCCGACAAAACCGTTGCCATCGCAATGCGACGCACTTTTTTATTCACCTTGAAATCGCGCTTCACGCCTGTTGGGCCAAAGGCAATACCACCACCAACAAAAATGGGTGAGCGACGGTTACCGTGACGTGCGCCGCCGGTTCCCTTTTGCTTCACACTTTTTTTGCTGGTGCCGGAAACTGCGCTGCGACCCTTGGTCACGGCAGTTTTCTTATAAAAACGAAATCGCTGTCCTTCGCAGACAAAATGCAGAACTGCCTCGTTCGGTTCAGCACCGAAGAGGTCAGATGAAGCGTCCAGTTCAGAAAGAACTTTACCCTTCATATCAATTACAGGAATCTTTATAGCTGTATTCTTTTTTTCCATCTCATGCCACCTTACTTACAGTTTGATCTCGACATCCACGCCCGCCGACAAATCCAACTTCATAAGAGAATCAACTGTCTGTTGGTTTGGCTCCAATATATCTATGAGTCTTTTATGTGTACGAATCTCGAACTGCTCACGACTTTTCTTGTCAATGTGAGGAGATCGAAGAACCGTAAATCTATTGATCGAAGTGGGAAGCGGAATCGGTCCTGCTACTTCGGCTCCAGTTCTTTTTACTGTGTCTAAGATCGACACCACCGCATTATCCAAAAGTCGGCTATCAAAAGCCTTCAATTTGATTCGAATTTTTTGCACTCGCATATACGCCTACACTCCAATCAATAAATACTTTTCGTTCAAAGAACAAAAACTTAGTTCGGGCGTTATAAATCTCGCCTTCTATGAACGCAACAAAAAAGGCGGAAGAATTTTCATAACTTTCGGCGAATCCTAAAGTCGCCACGTGGGAGTAGGAGCCCGGCAATTTTCCCCATTAACCGTCGCTTCGGGAATCAAACTATGGGCTCCAAAAAGACCAAAATTCTATTAATGGAAACCATCATTTTGACCACTTTCCAGGCCCCAGATTCTGTGAGTAGGCTAAAAAATGATGAAAAACTCAATATTATCCGGCTAATATGCCAATTTTTAAATACTTGGCCCTCTTTTGAAAGCTTTGCTAGAGATGGCAGTGGGTTTTTTTGAATGAACTATCCCAAATTCCTAGCTCAGCGCTGGGTTCTCAGCTTGATTCTTCTTCTCGTCGGAGACAGAGCCACATCGAGAACCCTGACGGACTCATTTAAAACCGCATTTCAAACAACCTATTATCTGCAAGACCCCATTCAGAACGCAGCCCTCACGCAAACAACCTACACTTCGCTCAATTTAGCGTTGGAGGCCACGCGGCGCTGGCAAAGTTACACTTTTCGCGTGGAAAGCATGGGAGCTCTGGGACTCAATTGTCGCAGCTGCACCTATATTGAAATACCGGAAGCCTACTTTCTTGTTCAGCCATCGGCCTCGCTGAGCGTTTATGCAGGTCGAAAGAAGCATGACTGGAGTCGCCTGGATGAAAGCTGGAAACTTGGACTCTGGCAGCCAAGATTTATTGAAGATGGCCTTCGTCCGATCGATGTGGCACTTACGGGCTTTCATTTCTCCTTTCGGGCTCACAGCCAAATCGAATTTGCTGCACTCCTTAGCCCGCTCTTTATTCCCGAGCGCGGCACTCAGGTGAATTTTCGAAACAGTTATTTAACCCGTGGAGATTCCCCCTGGTTCATGCCCCCCCCAGCCCAGGTCTCTATTTACGGAAAAGAAACCGAAATTGATTATCGGCTTTCTGGATTTGATCAATCCGAAATCATTTTCAATCCTGCATTGGCGCTGCAAAGTCGCTTGGGAAAAAATCGCGGGGCTTGGGCGGTTTTAAGTTATGCCTACAAACCTCGTAATCAGTTGGAAGCCCAATACAGACCCTACTTGAAATTGGATTCCATGCGCGCGCAGGTCGATATTCTCCCCTACATCGAACGTCACCATGTTGCGGGAATAGAAGCCGGATGGAAGGATAGGCGCGCTTCTTATTGGCTCAGCCTGCAATATGAAAATCCGATTCGTAAGTCTCAGAATGCCTCCTCAACCTATATTCGACCCAACAATCTCACGAGTGACACTCTTTTAGGTGGGGCGTTTGGAAGCTATGACCTTGGTCCCCTCTTCTTTGACAAAACTTTGATTTCGGCCGCATGGATTCAGCAAATGGAGCGACGAGAACGGCGAGTAGAGGAGGAGAGCGACTTTTCCAACATGCAGCGGGCAGTCGGATATGCTTCAGCGGCTCGAGGCCGATTGGATGTCACTATTGGCCGCAGTTGGACTGTTGCCAGCAGTTATACTCATGGACTCATGGCCTCGGATTCGATCATGAGTTTTGAGGCTTTCTATCATCCGCCACAATCAATGAAGGTGGGGCTCACTGCAGATTTTCTTAGTAATCGAGAAAGTGAGGATGCCGAGTCGGTCTGGGGCCGCTTTCGTGGAAATGATCGAGTTCAGGCGAGTTTGTCCTATGTCTTCTAGACTCAACCGAAGGACGAAAAGCTTATGCTTAGTCCTCCTTTCGCAACTCATGGCTTGCGGTGTTTTTGAAGTCAACGATCCAACCCGCACCGACGATCATTTAATTGAAGTCGGTCAAGGTGAGTCGGGCTGCCTTTCCCGTGACGGTAAGAGCGCAAAACTCTTCATTGCTGGCGACTCCAGGGACGACAGCGGTTTCCATCAGATTTGGGGATGCCTGGATCAGGCACTCGACCTTTTTTTAAGACGCGTCCAGGGAGCCCACAAGGACCGCTACCAGAGGCGAGAACTTTATGATTTCCTCGCAAAATACTTCATAGAAAAATCAGAGAACTTTGATGAAAAACATTTCAATGAAGTATTTGAAATTAAAAAAGCTCTGGTGGGTGGAAGCGTCGAATTTCTCACTCGAAAAGAAATTCAAAACCTGCGGGACCTAATTCGTGTCGGGGCCGCGCATAGTCAAAATTTGGCTCGCCACGCTCCCTTTCTAACTGTCTTCGCTCGTGAATCAGATCCCGAAAAGGTCCTGGACTTTGCACGGGCGCTTTCGTTCTTTTTGGGTGATTTTGGGCGAAAAATGGATAGTTTCGGCTCCTCTTATTCTTTGGAGCAGGCCGGAAAGGCCGCGACCGCGATCCAGAGTCTTCTTGGATCAAAATCTCCAAAGGATCTATCGGACGATTTTCTACGAATTATTGAATTTTGGAAGTCTGCTTTTGTTACGACACCTGCGAAAGAAATTCGACCGGGTCAATGGGAGCAGACACTTAGCAATTTTTCAGCAACGCTTTTTTTGGGGGGCCATGCTCTCAACTTTCACCGAAGAAACCGAAACTATTTTTGTGATGAAGCTTTGGAAGAAGTCGAATTGCTTCTCGCCCACCTAAGCCAAGCTTGGAATAAGATGGGTGAGCCCAACCTATCCCTCAGCCAAATCAAAGAACTTGTTAAGTCTCTCAAATCACCCAGCAAATATTTCGGCTATCAACAGGACTCGGTGCTTGAATTGGTGAATGTTCTTCTGTCGAAGCTCTCATCATTTGACGAACGCCAAAGGCAACTTACGAGTTTTGGCCGCAGGGAGATCGATGGCTGGATCGAAGTATCTCTGTCGGCGATCCAAACCCAAAAACTCATCAACCAAATGGCGGCCCAAGCCAATCCATCTTTCACCTGTAAGTCCGAAAGCGCGCAACGCAGTCTTTATGAATATAAAATTCCGGCCAGTGAAATGTTGGGCTTTACCGATCCGGATCGCCCTGAATCAAAAGCACTACGGGCGATCCCGAAACTTTTGGTCACCTCTCGCGCAGATCGTCAAATTCAACGCCCTCTAAGAGACTTCTTTGAAGACCTGCTTGCTTCGCGTCCGCTGTGGAACCACCCGGAAGTGGCCTACCGAATTTCACTTCTCCACAGAAAAAAAACGGAAAAACCAATAGCTTATTCGCACCTTGAAATCAGCATCCGGCACCTCTTTTGGATTTTGAACAGTAAAATTTTTCAGAGCTATTCTGAATTGCCATCCGATCGCCGCGGGCTCAAGAACCGCCTTCAAATGGAGGACTTTCATCGCCTTTATCTGGATACCCGAAACTTTGGAATTGAGAGAAGTTGGTATGATCCCGGCACCTTCAACGCCGCCGAGCTTCGTCACCGGGAAAGCGACCTTTTCATGCCCAGCTCTAATGGAAATCAATTCATGGAACTACGCGAGGCAGTGGAACTTTTCACTGCTCTTATCAGCACGCGCATCTTCGCAAGAGACTTTCATAAATTCCTTCTCACTGTCTGTCCGAAGGATTCCGAGGTCGATTTTACGGGCTATCCTCCTGTTGATGCTCAATGCATGATTCGAGAGTTATTTGGCAGCTACCAGTTTCACATCGCCTACTATTTTCCAAAACTGACCCAGTTTTATGCCAAGCTGGATGTCGAGGCTCAAGCCGCTTTTCGCAGCACTTTTGAGAGTCTTTTTGTTCCATCAGGCATGTTGCGGAGCAATTACGTAATTAGCGAACGAATTGTCGCCCTCATCCAGTATGAAGAAATGCTTCTTGAACGATTTGATCTCGATCAGTCCGGCGGAATTCGAGTCGGCGGCGAATTTGATGCGGTCTACAAATTACTTTCAGACCTTTTAGAAAAAGCGTTGGGTCCAAGCACGGAAGAGCGGAAAAGAGCCATCCTGGCCTATCTCTTTCAATATGGAAAACTGCCGAATTCCTCGCGATGGGCAGGTCTGCAATTTCTTTGGTTTGAGTCACGACCTCATGCGTGGAATTTTCATGCTAAACGGGACCGCATTTTTGAAGTCATGCGCGTTTTGTCCCAGGCGATTCCAAAAAAATTGCCTGATAAAGAAAAGTTCTGATCCCTTTGTGAATGCTTCTAATGCCCATATTGACGCAACGCATTTCCGGGGACTCCGATTGGGCGAAAGGTCTGATCGTTCTTGAATACAAAGATCCATCGATAACCCTCAAGATGAAAGCTGATTCAGAGACTCGAAAAATCCTTGAAGCAGCTATGGCCACGTTTTTCGACGGATTTTTTCTGGGCAGCTTGCCCCCTGAAGTTAGTGGCGATCATAATGAAAGCTGAACAATGAGAGAAAGTCTGCCATCCAGCTTAAAAATTAAGCCGCAGTTAGTATTTGCGATGGGTGGAGCGGCTTTTTACGTGTTCATCCATACTGCCTTGCGTTGGTTGATGGAGTTCAAATTCCCAGGGGGTTACTGGGTCGCTCCGGCTCAATACGAAAATTTGTACCCTTATGTTTTCGCCCGCGAGATTGCCGAAAATGGTCACAGCTGGTTTTTCAAAAATCCATTTCAATGGGATTCTGGAGAACGGCGGCTTTTCCATTTGTACAGCTGGTTGTTGTCCTGGTTCCTTCCGGTGTGGAATTCGCAGCTGGTCACCTTTGAACTGGCCTTAGGCGCCGTTTTTAGTGCGCTCTTGTGTGGCCAGTTGCGATCCATGATGCCCGAAAGGACCCGCTGGCCGTTTGTTTTGCTGTTTCTGGTCGGTGGCGGTCTGGGATCGGTCAGTCTGTTGTTTTCGAATTTGTCCGAAAACTACAAGGGCGTTTTTTACGGCCTGCAGCCCGGCGTTTTCTTTCTAACGTCGACAACCTGGATCTTGTGCGAGTTCTTGCTGTTGAGGACCATTCACCAACTTGAAAAAAATCAGATGCTTCCGGCAGCGGCAGTCATGCTTTTTTTGGCGCTGCTTCATCCGATTTTTGGTTTGCTAGCGGCAGCTCTGGTGTTCTTTTCACTGCTGAAAAAAGGCAAATCGGCATGGCGTGGGCACAGGACGGCCATTGTACTGTGCACCCTAGCCGTCTTCTATTTAGGACCGCTTTCGATTTGGATTCTGCCTCAATGGTCCGCGGACGCACGCTATTTCTTAGAACTTTACAGAAATCCAGAGCTTGATTCTATGTTCAGGCTCGAAGCTGCCACTCTTTTTTTATTTTCTGGCGGCCCACTGCTTTTTGCGGCGCTCCTGCTATTGCAAAACTTTCGAAGAATTCACTGGCGCGAGTTTTTTGACCAAAACCAGGTCTTGCTTCAGTTTTTATTGCTGTTGCTGGCGGTCTTTGTGCTTTCCATTGGTGGCAATCAAATCATACCGCAGCCAGGACGCTGGTTCCTGGCCAATCTGCACTGGCTGGGACTCTTATTGTTGGCTAGGAGTCTGGGCTCGCAAATGGCGATCATTCGTGGCCCATTGATGCTGACATTGGGATTGTTAGCTCTAATTGACGGGATATCGGTGCTTCACTCCTCCTTCCAGATGGTCACGCGAAAACCGCAGAGCTTTCATTATTTAGGTCCCGAAGAATATGGTTTTCAGAATTATTTACGCGGCATCAAACCCGGGAAAATTGCTGTGTTTAGGCCTTGTACCAGGGAATCACTGGCCGCGGTGGGTTCCTTTGAATATTTGCTCATGGCGACCACACCTCAAAAGGCATTTGTGTCGCATCAATACTTCACTCCGGAATTCAGTGGCAAAGCCCAAGTATTTTTAGATTGCGGTGATCCGGCCTTTAAATATTACAGTGATCAAGTTTTTGCTGCGGCGGACTATGTTCTGCTACCCAGACTATCAAAACTGGATCCATCTCGCTGGGGCTTCGAGTTGGCCCATGTTGGCAAGTTTGCGACGGGCTGGAATTTCTATACTAAGGCAGCGCTTTAGCATCTTCGCCCACAAAATCAAATTGTTTTACTTTATTGGCTGCATTCTTAAAGACAAAGTCGGTGAGCAAAAAAACTAGTCTGTCTTACCAGGGTAAAGGCACTCTGCGCCTATCAGTAAATCCCAGTGAGTCTTTGAAGCACCTGCTTTTCAACGTTTGCCGGCATTTGATCATAGCGCGCAAATTCCATTGAAAAATTTCCCCGTCCCTGTGTCCGGCTTCTGAGATCAGTTGAATATCCGAACATGGAAGAGAGCGGAACTTCAGCGTCGATCACCTGCCAGGCCGCCCCTTTGGCTTCCATCGAGAGAATTTTGCCTCGCCGAGCATTGAGATCTGAAATCACATCGCCGGTGTTTGTCTCGGGCATATTGATCACAAGCCGCATAATGGGTTCCAGAAGTCGCGCCCCCGCCTTTTCGACTGCTTGTTGCAAAGCAACGGAAGTAGCATATTGAAAAGCGAGGTCATTCGATTCATTTTCACGCTGTTCGGCTCGCAAAACTTCAACTTCCACATCAAGTAGCGGAAAGCCTGCAAGTGGTCCTGCCCCCAGGCTTTCTTTCGCAGTTCGCAAGATAATGTCTTCGAACTCTTTTGGAATAGATTTAGCAGGAAGAGAATTTTTAACCGTGTTCCCGCTGCCGCGAGCAACTGGGCGAAGACTAATTTCAACCACTCCGAACTGAGATTTACCGGCAACGCTTCGCTCGCATCGCCCCGTAACTCGCGCTTCCTGAGTGATGGCTTCGCGGTAAGCAACTTGGGGCTTTCCGACGTTGGCATTCACTTTATGCTCACGCGTAAGCCGATCGACGATGATCTCCAGATGCAATTCCCCCATGCCGGAAATTAGCATTTGCCCTGTTTCTTCGTTTTGCAAAATACGAAAAGAAGGATCCTCTAAAGCCATTTTGTCCAGAGCTTGAGATAGCTTCTCCGCATCTGCTTTTGATTTTGCTTCGATCGCAATCGAAATCACAGGATCAGGAAAGGCAAGTTTCTCAAAGAGAATAGGGTCTTTTTCGGCACATAAAGTGTCTCCGGTCGAAGTGAATCGAAGCCCTACAGCTGCCACAATTTCGCCAGCGGATGCGACCGTGACGTCCTCGCGCTTATTTGCGTGCATGCGTAGCAGACGTCCGATGCGCTCACGTTTATCTTTGCCAACATTCAATGCGTTTTTATTCACTTCGATAGAACCCGAATAAATCCGTAAAAAACAAAGACTGCCGACAAAAGGATCATGCATGATCTTAAATGCGTAGGCGGCAAAGCTTTCATCAGGATCGGCTTTGCGTTTAATGACTTTCTCGGGCTTTTGGGGATCGAATCCTTCCACTTCAGGGATATCCTTCGGCGAAGGGAGCAATGAAACCACATTATCCAGAAGCGATTGCACTCCCCGATTCTTGAATGCAGAACCACAAATCACGGGGACAATCTTTGTTTGCACGGTACCAATTCGTAAACAACGGGTGATCTCGGCTTCTGAAAGTTCAGCGCCCTCTAGGAATTTGTTCAAAACTGCGTCATCAAATTCGGCGACGGCTTCTAACATTTGCTCGCGAGTCTTCTGGGCAAGATCGAGGTATTCTTCTGGGATCTCTGACTCCTTTGCTTGAACCTCCACTCCTATTTCATTAAGTGGCCATAGGTAGGCCTTCATTTTTACGAGATCTACGAAGCCCTGGAAATTTTCTTCTGCGCCGATTGGGATCTGAATCGCCACGGGTCGTGCTTCCAGTTTTTCAGCAATTTCCCGCAGAACTGAGAAAAAATCCGCCCCCATTCGGTCCATCTTGTTGATGAAAGCAATGCGGGGAACGTGGTAGCGATTGGCCTGGCGCCAAACGGTTTCAGATTGTGGTTCAACACCACTTACAGCACAAAAGACCACCACAGCGCCGTCCAAGACTCGCAGCGAGCGCTCGACTTCGATCGTAAAATCGACATGCCCCGGAGTGTCGATGATATTAATTCGGTGATCCTTCCAAAAACAGGTCGTTGCCGCTGAAGTGATGGTGATTCCGCGTTCGCGCTCTTGTTCCATCCAATCCATGGTGGCTGCGCCTTCATGGACTTCGCCGACCTTGTAATTCACACCGGTATAAAAAAGTATGCGTTCGGTTGTCGTTGTTTTGCCCGCATCGATGTGCGCAACGATGCCAATATTACGAAATCGTTCCAGGGGAACAGCTTTGGGTGCAGCCATAACTGTGGATTATAGTTAGCATCGGCTGGCCAGGGGAACAATGGGGCGCTCCAAGTCGGACAATGAACTAGAGCGGCCCAGGAAGTCTCATTCTTGGATCAAGGTCAATTCGACATGCCGGCTTCGACTCGAAAGCTCTTTTAGCCAATCGACGACATCAATGTATTCCAGAAAAGGGCGATCGGAAAATCCGGCACGTGCAAAGAGGCCGAGTGATTCACTCACCTCTGCAAAAGCGCGAGAATATTCATCGCGAGCCAATTTCTCAACCTCCGGCATTGGGCCCAAGGCTTTCTTCACACGGTATTCAAGTGCACCAAGAGGACTCACTACGTAGTGCCGCACAGAGACAAAGGCTTCGATTCCCAGATTCTTTAACCAAAGTTCCTGGGCTCGCTGAAATTCAAAAAGCACTAAAAGATCCTTCTGGGATGGCAGCAGGTTATTGGCGGAAATTATAGCTTTCGTCCACTTTTGGTCATCGAGTAGTGGATTGCGACCTGCTTTTTCTTCACGTTGGGACCAGAGGCGGTAGGCTTCCGTCTCTAAGTGTTTGGGATGGATATGATAGAGCTTCAAATCCGGAATATCGGCGAAGATTTTCTGCAGAAATTCGGTGTCTGTGGCTACTGTGGCTGCAACGAAGTCCTCCCCGTCACCTATAGTTACATCACCACCGCCAAGGCCCAACTCGATCCAAAGATCTTCATCGGGAAGGAAGGTCCAAAACTCTTCTTTCTTGGATTTTGCAGCGAGATTCTTCAAATCGCGGACCCCGTCTTTTTCCGATTTTTTCACCGCCACTCGAAATAGTGGATCATCGTTTATCCGCAGTATTTTTTCATAGCGGATCTTTCGACCCCATCTTTGTGCAGTAGGAAAAGTAGATTCTATTTGAGCAAAAATTGGCGTGCAGAGCACCATTAGAAAAAACGGCAGAAAGGAACGCAACGCAATCATTAAACTTATTTAATAGAGTTAACGCTCACCAGAAAAGCAAAAACCTCGACTGCCCGGGGAAGTCGAGGTTTTGATTAAATAATTTATGTTGAGGAAATTACCAACGAAAGTGAGCAAAGGCCTTGTTGGCCTCGGCCATTTTGTGCACGTCTTCGCGCTTTTTAATGGAACCACCACGGTTTTCTGCGGCATCCATCAATTCAGCGGCCAGCTTCTCCATCATGCTCTTTCCTGAGCGTCCGCGAGCATGCTCAACAAGCCAACGAATAGCCAATGCTTGGCGGCGATCAGGACGAACTTCGACCGGAACCTGATAAGTAGCTCCACCCACACGACGGGATCGCACTTCGGTTGTCGGCTTCACATTGCCCAATGCCTTTTTGAATACTTTTACAGGATCATCCTTAAGTTTCTCTTCGATGATATCGAAGGCGCCATAAACGATGCCTTCCGCCAGGGATTTTTTACCCTGCCACATTACCGAGTTCATGAACTTCGCGATCACTTTGTCTTTGAACTTAGGATCGGGAATAATTTTTTGTCTAATTGCTACGCGACGTCGTGCCATTTTAAATCACCTTTATTTAGGACGCTTAGCGCCATACTTCGAACGGCTTTGTTTACGGTTTGCAACGCCT
Organism: uncultured Bacteriovoracaceae bacterium; assembly: GCA_964636255.1. Classification (GTDB taxonomy): domain Bacteria; phylum Bdellovibrionota; class UBA2428; order UBA2428; family UBA2428; genus CAXNGS01. The sequence goes on from CAZWNW010000017.1 coordinate 49,897, forward strand.
TGAGTATCCAAGGTGCCACGAACTGTGTGGTAACGAACACCCGGAAGATCTTTTACGCGACCGCCACGCACCAAAACGACTGAGTGCTCTTGGAGGTTGTGTCCGATTCCAGGAATGTAAGAAGTGACTTCGAAGCCATTCGTCAAACGAACACGACAAACTTTACGAAGTGCTGAGTTCGGTTTCTTTGGCGTCTGAGTGTAAACACGTGTGCAGACTCCGCGACGTTGCGGACAATTGGCCAAAGCAGGCGATTTTGACTTAACTTTGAGCTTTTTTCGCCCATTGCGTACTAGTTGATTGATCGTTGGCATCCTGTTTTTTTCCCTTTTTATTCCTTTAAAAAAGCCGTCTTTTCATACCGTTGTCTCTAAGACACTGTCAAACCCCAAAAGGAGCTAGCCCGGCTAAAAGTCCGGGCCAACCCTTAGATCATAAGGTCGTCAGCATCCTCAATTCTGGGAGCCTGATAAACACGGCCCACAGGCAAAGATTCTTCGTCGATGTCCATTTCGGGCGTAATCAAGCGGTAATGGGGAACCCCAGTACCAGCCGGAATCAAACGTCCCATAGAAACGTTTTCCTTCAAGCCGCGGAGTTCGTCCTTGCGACCTGATAGCGAAGCCTCTGTTAGAACCTTTGTGGTCTCTTGGAAGCTTGCGGCCGATACCCACGAATCCGTCGACAGAGAGGCGCGTGTGATACCCAGAAGAAGGGGTTCAGCGACTGCTGCCTTGCCACCCATTCCAGCGATCTTCGCATTGATCTCAGCCAAAGTTTGCTTTTCGACACTTTCACCTTCGAGAAGGTTCGAGTCACCACAATCAGCAATTTTCACTCGGCGGAGCATCTGGCGAACAATAACTTCAATGTGCTTGTCGTTAATCTTCACACCTTGGAGTCGGTAAACTTCTTGAACTTCATCCACGAGGTATTTAGCCAAGGCTTTTTCGCCCAAAACCGACAAAATGTCGTGAGGATTTGCGGCACCATCAATGATGCGCTCGCCACGACGAACTTGATCGCCTTCTTGAACAATCAAATGCTTGCCACGTGGAATGAGGTATTCCAAGGGATCGCCACCAGCCGTAGGGGTGACCACAACTTTTCTCTTACCTTTCGTGTCTTTTCCGTAACTTACGACACCATCCACATCAGAAATGATTGCAGATTCCTTCGGTTTACGGGCTTCAAAGAGCTCGGCAACACGCGGTAGACCACCCGTGATGTCTTTTGTTTTGCTGGATTCACGCGGTACGCGAGCTAGCACGTCACCAGGTTGTACGTTGTCTCCGTCGCCAACCGCCAACACCGCACCGACCGGAAGCGAATAGGCCTGGCTTCCTTCGATATCGATGCGAGGCTTCAGCGTCGAGAGTCGGAAGTCGATCACTGTCTTACGTGTAAGACCCGTCACTTCGTCCGTTTGCTCTTGAACCGTTGAACCTTCGCGTAGGTCGACCAAGGTCGCCTTACCGGCGAACTCTGTGATGATCGGCATCGAGTAGGGATCCCAATCACCAAGGACGCTGCCTTTTTTAACGGTATCACCTTCTTTTACGCGAAGTTTCATACCGAAAGTCAGGTTGTATTTTTCACGTTCACGACCTGTGTCGTCGACGACGATCAGCTCGCCGTTACGGTTCATGATCGTGTAACTGCCTTCGCGGTTTTTCACGGTCGAAACGCGAACCAATTTAACTTTTCCGTCCGTGCGAGCTTCAATCGAAGATTGTTCCGCAGAACGAGTTGCCGCACCACCAATGTGGAAGGTACGCATTGTAAGCTGGGTTCCAGGTTCACCGATCGACTGGGCAGCGATTACACCGACAGCTTCACCAATGTTCACCAGGTGACCGCGCGCGAGGTCTCGGCCATAACAAAGAGAGCAGATACCACGCTTCGCGCGGCAAGTGAGTACCGAGCGGATGCGAATGCGTTCAATACCCGCCTCGTTGATCAGAGAAACACCTTTTTCATCAATCACACCATGACGTGGAACGATGACAGCGGATGTTGTCGGATGAACGATGTCGTCCAAAGTCACACGACCCAGAATACGTTCACCGATGCCTTCGATCACCTCGCCACCTTCAATGATGGGCATCGTTTCAATACCGTCGTCCGTCTTACAATCCGTTTCTGTCACGACTGCATCTTGAGCAACGTCCACGAGACGACGCGTGAGATATCCGGAGTTAGCAGTTTTCAATGCCGTATCCGCAAGACCCTTACGCGCACCGTGCGTCGAGATGAAGTATTGGAGAACCGTCAGACCTTCACGGAAGTTAGCCGTGATGGGCGTCTCGATGATTTCACCCGAAGGTTTAGCCATCAAACCGCGCATACCCGCGAGCTGTTTAATCTGCGCCGGCGATCCCCGTGCGCCCGAATCGGCCATTACGTAAATCGGATTGAAACTTTGAGTTTCAATTTCCTTGCCGTCGTGAGTTCGAATCATCTCTTTTCCGAGACCCTTCATCATTTCAGAAGAGATCGCTTCAGAGACTTGCGCCCAAATGTCGATGACTTTGTTGTAACGCTCGCCGTCTGTGATGAGACCTTCGACGTACTGATTCTCGATGGCTTGAACTTCTTCGTAAGCCTTTTCAATGAATTTTGTTTTTGCTGCCGGAATCTCCATGTCTTTCATGGCGATCGAGACGGCTGCCTTTGTTCCGAACTTGTAACCAATGGATCGGAGAGCATCGGCCATCAAGACCGTGCGCTTTGGACCCATCAAGCGGTAACAGTTGTCGAGAAGCTCGGCCAAATCTTTTTTGGCCAGAGTTTTGTTGTATAGATCAAAAGGAATATCGCGCGGTACAATTTCCGACAAAAGGACACGACCCACAGTCGTTTCAACTCGGCGGTTATTAAAGCGGCAAATAACTTTCGCTTGAACGTCAACTTCTTGCAGTTCATAAGCCATCGCGACTTCAGCGCGGTCTTTGAACGCACGACCTTCGCCCTTGGCACCGGGACGCATACGTGTGAGGTAGTAAATCCCAAGTACGATGTCCTGAGACGGCATGATGATGGGTTTTCCATCAGCAGGTTTCAGAATGTTATTTGTCGACATGACCAAAACGCGAGCTTCGATCTGAGCTTCGATTGAAAGCGGAACGTGAACGGCCATTTGGTCACCGTCAAAGTCGGCGTTGAAGGCTGTACAAACGAGTGGGTGCAGCTGAATCGCTTTACCTTCCACAAGTACAGGTTCAAAGGCCTGGATTCCAAGACGGTGCAGTGTCGGAGCGCGGTTCAAGAGAACCGGATGCTCGCGCACGACTTCGTCCAAAATATCCCAGACTTCTTCTTTTTCTTTTTCCACCATTTTCTTGGCAGATTTGATTGTGGTGACGAAACCCTTTTCTTCGAGCTTGTTGTAAATGAAGGGCTTGAAGAGTTCCAAAGCCATCTTCTTTGGCAAACCACACTGGTGAAGACGTAGTTCCGGACCCACCACGATTACAGAGCGGCCCGAGTAGTCAACGCGTTTTCCAAGCAAGTTTTGACGGAATCGACCAGACTTACCTTTCAAGGTATCCGACAGCGAACGCAGCGGACGCTTGTTGGGACCCGTGAAGGTCTTGCCACGACGACCGTTGTCGAAAAGAGCGTCTACGGCTTCTTGAAGCATACGCTTTTCGTTTCGAATGATGATGTCCGGAGCATTGAGTTCCATCAAACGTTTTAAACGATTGTTTCGGTTGATTACGCGGCGATAAAGGTCGTTCAAATCGGAAGTCGCAAAACGACCCCCATCAAGAGGAACCAACGGACGAAGATCCGGCGGCAATACCGGAATGACTTCCATCATCATCCATTCGGGTTTGTTGCCCGATTCCCGGAAGCTCTCGACAACTTTGAGCCGGCGAGAAAGTTTTTTCTTCACAGTTTCAGAATTCGTTTCGGTCAATTGCTGGCGAATCTCGTCTGCAATTTTGATGACATCAATGCGGCGAAGAAGTTCTCGAACCACTTCACCACCCATGCCCGCAGTGAAGCGACCACTGAATTTGTCCATCGCTTCCTGGTAAGCATCTTCATTGAGGATTTGCCCTGCTAGAAGCTCGGTATCACCGGCATCGGCGACCATGTAGGCTTCGCAATAAAGAACCTGCTCGAGTTCCTTTAATGAAATGTCCAGAGTCGTCGCAATTCGTGACGGTAGTGAGCGCAAAAACCATACGTGAGCTACGGGGCTTGCTAATTCAATGTGCCCCATGCGCTCGCGACGCACCTTCGACTGGGTGACTTCAACGCCACACTTTTCGCAGACAACGCCGCGATACTTCATGCGCTTATACTTGCCGCAAAGACATTCGTAATCTTTGACGGGTCCAAAGATTTTGGCACAGAAAAGTCCGTCCTTTTCAGGTTTGAAGGTTCGATAATTAATCGTTTCGGGTTTTTTCACTTCCCCGTAGGACCAATTGCGAACCATCTCGGGACTCGCGAGTGCAATGCGGATCCCGTTGTAACGAAGAGGATCGATCGGTTTGTCGAAAAAGTTAAGTAAGTCTTTCATAGGTTCTGTCCAATCCCTCTAAATTAAAGGTCCTGCGCTGTTTCAACGAGTTCAACATTGAGTGCGAGAGCTTTGAGTTCCTGCATCAATACGTTGAAGGATTCCGGCATGCCGGGTTCAAGTATGTTTTCGCCCTTGACGATCGATTCATACATACGAGTTCGACCCGCAACGTCGTCGGATTTTACGGTCAGCATTTCCTGCAGACCATAAGCAGCACCGTAAGCTTCAAGTGCCCAAACTTCCATCTCTCCCAGACGTTGACCACCGAACTGCGCCTTTCCACCCAGCGGCTGCTGAGTAACGAGACTGTAGGGTCCAATCGAACGTGCGTGAATCTTGTCTTCGACAAGGTGATGGAGTTTCAACATGTACATAATACCGACGGTCACTTCGTGGTCGAAGGCCTCGCCATTACGTCCATCAAAGAGGACCGTTTGGCCCGTTGTCGGGAGTTTCGCGAGATCTAGCATTCGCCGAATGTCTTCTTCCGAAGCTCGGTCAAATACGGCCGAGGCCATCGGAATCCCTTCGCGGTAACTTCGTGCAATGCGGAAAACTTCGTCCTTGGAAGCTTTTTCAACATAAGAAGAAAGTGCCGCATTATCGGCAAAAATATCTTTTAGGTATACACGCATATTTTCAGGATCAAATTTGGTGAGCATTTCATTGATGCGTTCGCCCATTCCGCGAGCCGCCCAACCGAGATGCGTTTCCAGAATCTGCCCTACGTTCATACGTGAAGGTACGCCCAAAGGGTTCAAGACGATATCAACCGGTGTGCCGTCGGCCATAAAGGGCATATCTTCCGAGGGGAGTACCTTCGAAATAACACCTTTGTTACCGTGTCGACCGGCCATCTTGTCGCCCACTGAAAGCTTTCGCTTAATGGCAACCGATACCTTAACCATCTTGATGACGCCTGGAGGGAGCTCGTCACCTTTTTTCAGCTTGCCGATTTTCTCGTTGAAAACAATGCGGACCAAGTCCATTTGCTCTTCAACAGAGTCCATGATTCGAACGAGTTCGCCTTCAGACTTTTCGTCCACGGGAATGTGGCGCAGAAGGTTAAAGGGAACGCTCTCGATATCAGAGTCGGTGATTGCTTGACCCTTTTGAAGGAGTTCAATGTCGCCGTCCTCGGACAAGAGTTTGCCGATTGTTTCTTTGCCGCTCAGGAGCTTTTTGACCTTAGTCAAAGTTGCCTGACGGATGATCGTGATTTCGATCGCTTGATCACGGAGCAAACGCTCTTCTTCATCGCGAACGATCTGTTGGTAACGCTCGTCCTTATCAATGCCTTCACGGCTAAAGATATGTGCGTTAATGACCGTTCCATAGACTCCCGGAGGAACGCGTAGCGAGGTGTCACGAACATCACCGGCTTTTTCACCGAAGATCGCGCGAAGCAGTTTTTCTTCAGGAGAAAGTTGAGATTCGCCCTTCGGAGTGATCTTACCGACGAGAATATCGCCCGGAGTGACTTCCGCTCCAATGCGAATGATTCCAGTCGCGTCCAAGTTACGAAGTGCTTCTTCGCCACAGTTCGGGATATCGCGCGTGATTTCCTCTTTTCCGAGTTTTGTATCACGAGCCACACACTCGAATTCTTCGATGTGAATGGAAGTGAAAACGTCATCCTTCAAGAGACGCTCGTTGATCAAAATAGAGTCCTCGAAGTTGTAACCACCCCAGGGCATGAAAGCCACAAGGATGTTTTGGCCCAGTGCCAATTCACCGAGTTCTGTCGATGGACCGTCGGCGATCACTTCGCCACGTTTGACCTTATCACCGACTTCAACAATCGGTTTTTGGTTCATACAAGTGTTTTGGTTAGAACGACGATATTTCACTAGATTGTAAATATCGACTTCGCTTCCAGCCTTGGTGCGACCTTCAGTGCGGACTACGATTCGCGATGAATCGACACTTTCCACAACACCGTCATTGCGAGCAACAACAGTAACACCCGAATCGCGAGCCACAACGCGCTCGACACCCGTTCCTACTAGTGGCGCTTTTGACACCATCAGAGGCACGGCCTGACGTTGCATGTTCGAGCCCATCAAGGCGCGGTTAGCGTCGTCGTTTTCGAGGAAGGGAACAAGTGAAGCCGCAACAGACACAAGTTGATTGGGGGAAACATCCACCAAGTCGACTTCTTCTGATCGAACCAACTGAGGCTCGCCCGTTCGGCGCGCTTCTACGAATTCAGCGGAAATCTTACCTGCGCCATCCGTTTGCACGTTGGCCTGAGCAATCGTGTGACCTTCTTCTTCCAAAGCAGAGAAGTAGTTCACACTCTGGGTGATTTTACCGGCATCCGCTTTGCGATAAGGAGTCTCTACGAATCCGTATTGGTTGACTTTTGCGTAGGTGGCCAAGCTTGAAATCAAACCAATGTTCGGACCTTCAGGAGTTTCGATCGGACAAATTCGTCCGTAGTGAGTGGTGTGAACGTCGCGCACTTCGAAACCAGCACGTTCACGCGTCAGACCTCCGGGCCCGAGAGCCGAAAGACGACGTTTGTGCGTAATTTCAGAAAGTGGATTCGTTTGCTCCATGAACTGGCTTAATTGCGAAGAGCCAAAGAACTCTTTCACAATCGCCGTCACGGGTTTTGCATTGATCAAATCATGAGGCATCAAGGTTTCAATGTCTTGAAGGCTCATACGCTCTTTAACGGCGCGTTCCATGCGAACAAGACCGATGCGATATTGGTTTTCGAGAAGTTCACCAACAGAACGGACACGACGATTACCCAAATGGTCAATGTCATCCACAACACCCTTGCCATTTTTCAAATCAACGAGGCGTTTAACAGTCGCCAAGATGTCATCTTTGGTCAGTACGGTTGTTTTCAGATCAGTGTCGAAACCAAATTTATGATTGATCTTCAAACGTCCAACGTTCGAAAGATCATAACGAGCTTCGTTAAAGAAAAGATCATGGAAAAAATTCTGTGAAGATTCGATGGTCGGAGGATCTCCGGGGCGCATGCGCTTGAAGATTTCCACTAAGGCTTCTTCTTGTGATTCGACTTTGTCGATCAAAAGAGTATCGCGGAGGTAGGAACCAATGTTCACACCATCGATGAAGGCTGTTTTGAAAGATGTGACACCTGCTTCTTGCAGACGTGTCACATCTTCTTCGGTAAGTGCCTGGTTGACTTCGACCAAAACCTCTTGGGTTTTGGGATGAAGAATGTCAGCAACAATCACGCGGCCAATCAGCTCTTCCAGAGTCAACGGAATACGGGTAATTTTTCGTTTTTCAAGTTCAGCAAGAATAGCGCGAGTGAACTTTCGGCTCTTCTTTAAAAGTACTTCGCCCGATTTCGGGTCTACAAAGTCTTGGTTGGCGCGCTGTCCCTGAAGCAGTTGGGAATTCAAACTCTTCGAATATTTGTTGCCTGATTCAAGGTAGATTTCCTCGACATCGTAGAAATAGTTCAAAAGTTCTTCGGTATTGAGGCCCAAAGCTTTCAAGACAAGCGTTGCAGGAAACTTTCGGCGACGGTCAATACGAGCATAAATGAAATCTTTGTGATCAAATTCAAAATCAAGCCAAGAGCCACGATAAGGAATCACGCGAGCATTGAATAGTAACTTGCCGGAAGCATGAGTCGTTCCAGCGTCATGATCGAAAAATACGCCAGGACTGCGGTGAAGCTGAGAGACAACGACGCGCTCGGTGCCGTTGATGATGAAAGAACCTGTGTCCGTCATCAGGGGAACTTCGCCCATGTAGACTTCTTGTTCTTTTACATCGCGAATCGTCTTAGATTTCGTTTGTTCGTCCATTTCCCAAACGACCAAACGCACCGTGATTTTAATGGGCGCTGCATAAGTCATTCCGCGCAAGCGGCACTCATCAACATCGTATTTGGGTTTTTCGACAGCATAGCCTTCGAATTCCAAAGAGCAGGTGTTATTGAAATCATGAATCGGAAAGATCGAATTAAAAACGCCTTGAAGTCCAGTTGGATCCCGTTTTTCCGCCCCTACTGTAGCCTGAAGGAACTGTTCAAAAGATTTCTTCTGAATGTCGACCAGGTTCGGGGTTTCAATTGGGGAGGTGATCTTTGCAAAACTTTTTCTTACTCGCTTGACCGTATTAAAGGTTTCCGAAGTTGCCATTTACTCACATCCTTATCTTGTCGATGTTCAAGATCTTAAAAAAATGCAAAAAATCCCAGCGGGGCCTTCTCAAAAGGCCCCGTCGGGAGAAATTTCAATATTTATGAAGATCAACAGCATCAAAGTTACTTAAGAGTAACCTTAGCGCCAGCGGCTTCTAGAGCCTTTTTGATCTTCTCAGCTTCGTCTTTTGAAACTGCTTCTTTTACGGTCTTCGGTGCGCCTTCAACGAGGTCTTTGGCTTCTTTCAAGCCCAAGCCTGTGATGGTGCGAACTTCTTTGATCACGTTGATCTTGTTCGCGCCGCCGTCAGCAAGAATGACTTCGAATTCAGTCTTTTCTTCTGCAGGTGCAGCAGCTGCCGCTCCGCCACCAGCCATTACAGCTACGGGAGCTGCAGCGCTGACGCCGAACTTCTCTTCAAGTGCTTTTACAAGCTGAGAGAGTTCAAGGACGGACATTTTCGCAATGTTATCAATAAATTCTTGTTGGCTCATGGACATCTCAATTTCCTCCTAAAAAATGTATCGAGATTAAGTTACTATTTATGATGCTGCTTTCTCTTTTTGATCTTTGACCGCCGCCAGTACCGTCACGAATCCTCGTGGCACCGCAGCCAGAACACTCACGAAGCTTTGCGCAGGTGCATTGAGTGTTCCACAAAGTATCGAAAGCAATGTTTGCTTGTCGGGTAACTTCGAGAGTGACTCAACTTCCTTTGCACTGATGTTTTTACCTTCCAGGCTGCCCACTTTAAGCATCAATGGGCTATCATCAGCGAGCGATTCTACAACCGCTTTCGCTACTGATACTGGATCTTGATAAGAAAGAACCAAGGCTACAGGGCCCTTGAGATCATTTACGAGCCCTTCAGCAAAAGATCCTTTGACTGCGATCTTTGCTAGACGGTTTTTCACGACGCAGACTTCGCCGTTACCCGCTCGCACTTTCTTACGTAGGTCATAGAGTTTTTCAACCGTCATCCCGCGATAGTGCGTGATGAATGCTGCATTGGATTTAGCGACCTTAGCTTTCAGGTCATCTACAAATTCGGCTTTTTCTACTTTATTCATATCGACTCCTTAGAAAGCTCCCGATGAGAGCTGAGCCGTGTCTAAACGAAGACCGGGGCTCATCGCCGCAGAGAGAGTGACCGATTTTAGATAAACCCCTTTAGAGGCCGAAGGTTTCGCCTTCATGACAGTGTCTAAAATCGAAGTGAAATTTTCACGAAGCTTTTGCGAACCAAAGGATTTTTTACCAATGGGCACATGAACAATTCCGGCCTTTTCGGCCCGAAATTCCACTTTACCTTTGCGCTCTTGCTCGACTGCTTTTTTCACGTCCATCGTTACCGTTCCCAGTTTTGGGTTGGGCATCATACCGCGCGGGCCGAGAATACGGCTGACCTTGGAAATGGTCGCCATCATGTCGGGAGTTGCGATGACTTTGTCGAAGTCCATCCAGCCTTCCGAGATTTTTTGTACTAAATCTTCAGCACCAACAAAGTCGGCACCGGCTTCCTGAGCCTCCGTCGCCTTGGGGCCACGAGCAAAAACCAAAACACGTACTTTTTTACCCAATCCATTGGGTAGAACAGTTGCGCCACGAACTTGTTGGTCCGCTTGCTTAACATCGATCCCCAAGCGGAATGCGACGTTTACTGTTTCATCGAATTTTGGGCCCTTAAAACTTTCCAACAACGTGAAAGCTTCGTCCATTGTGTATCTCTTCGTAGCATCGAAGAGTTCTAAGTTTTTTTTCTGACGTTTTCCGATCGCCATAACTTAACCCTTTACCTCAAGACCCATCGAGCGGGCAGTACCACGCACTTGGGACATTGCTGACTCTAAAGTGAAAGAGTTTAGATCTTTCATCTTGGTTTCTGCGATTTGTTTTACTTGCGCTTCCGAAACAGTGCCCACTTTTGTTTTATTGGGAACGCCGGAACCACTCTGAATCTTCGCAGCCTTCTTCAAGAGGACAGCAACAGGCGGAGTCTTCGTAATAAATGTGAAAGACTTATCAGAGAAAACTGTGATCACGATAGGAATGATCAAATCGTCTTTCATCTGGGCCTGAGTTCGAGCGTTGAACTGCTTGCAGAACTCCATGATATTGACCCCGTGTTGACCGAGAGCTGGCCCGATCGGGGGAGCAGGATTGGCCTTACCTGCCGGAATTTGTAACTTAATAAATCCGGTAACCTTTTTTGCCATTTTTCACCTTCCTAGTTCAAGCGGGCTGCTCACTATGAGTAACCCTCCTAGATCTTGGCTCTCCCGAAGGAAAACCTGTTTTATTTAACTTTAGACTTTCTCCACTTGGATAAAATCTAATTCAACGGGAGTGGCGCGACCAAAGATCGAAACCAGAACCCGAAGTTTACTTTTTTGACTATTCACTTCTTCAACTGTTCCATTGAAGTTTGAGAACGGACCATCGATCACACGTACCGAATCGCCATCCTTGAAGGAAAATTTTGCAGTTGGGCGTGCAGCACCGTCTTCCATTTGAAGAGCAATACGGCGAACTTCCGCCTCGGGAACCGGGGGCGGTTTCGTCGCGTTTCCGACAAAGCCGGAAATACGAGGTGTTTCCTTGATCACATGCCAAGAATCTTCGGTGAGTTCCATTTGAACCAGCATGTAGCCCGGCAAAAAGCGCCGCTGAGAAGATTTTCTCTGGCCCTTTTTGAGTTCAACTACGGATTCAGTGGGAATCAGCACTTCCCCGAAGTATTTTTCTTTTCCAAGACGTTTGGCACGATCATAAAGAGAGAGCTTTGCCTTCTCTTCAAAACCGGAATGCGTATTAACGACATACCATTTGAATTGAGGATTCACTGGGGGACCGTCTAGAACTTCAAGAAGACTCGGTCCCGCAGGCGCGACGTCAAGCTCTTCGGTCGCAGTTTTAGCTTCTGCGACAGCAGCTTCCGGCTTTTCTGTGGTATTTTCCACAGAATCCACATCTGAATTCCGAGGGTTCTCTTGAGACATAAGCTATGCTACCTAGGCGGTAGCCCCCTTCTAATCAAGTAATAAATAACGGGAAAGGCAAAAATTTCAGGAAGAAAGCCTAAGCACCCAACATAGTCCGGATGGCGGCCGTAAGGCCCATATCAAGCACACCCAAAACCACACCAGCCACGATGACGGTAATGATGACCACCACTGTGCCCACGCGGGCCTCGCGATCCGATGGCCAGCTCACGTGAACCAGCTCGTGAACGGCATCCGCGGTGAAGGTTGAAGTCTTCAGGTTCTTTCGAAGGTAGAGAAAGGTTCCCAATGCCAAAGCAAGAGCTGCCCCATATTCCACCAAATCAACGTTGGGACCAATTTTCCGAGAAAGCTGAAAATACCCAATGATTACATTGGAATAATGCTTTGCAATCGCAAAAACAGCGCCGGCCGCAAGAAGAAAGATCCCGTTTACGTACTTGGTGTATTTTTTCATGGACCCTATCTCCTTAGCAGTGCTGTGGGCAGTCGACAAGATCCTGCTGCCTGGATTTCAGCCGGTGAGCAGTTTTGCCCGTCCAATTCAACCCATTCATTTCGCTCCCGTAGGTCAGGACCTCAGAGCTGCCGACGAACACATTGGTAGGGGCAGTCGTCTGGGCTCCAATACATTCGACAGACATAACCGTCGGGACAACCGACCTCGATACAACAAGAACCTTCATATTGCCCGCTAGCAATCAGCTGCAAAGAATTACTGAATCTAGGATTTTCACAGCTTGGTTGAAGCTGAGCTTCCGTCACCGCCGAATCGGGATGGGCATAAACATTGCTGCCGAAGACTGCTGATAAGAGCAATATGGGTAAAAGAAATTTTTTCATAATGTCCCTCTCTCTAAGCTGTAAATTTTCACAGGGACCTGCGATTAAAAAGCTAAAAGGCGACATCAACTGGTGACGGAAAGTTAACAATTTCTAGGACGACATTGATGCGACGAGAAAGTCAAAAGCATGCGGTGTATGGAGGAGCTCAACTGCTGATGTGGCGGGCCAGGTAGGGCTCGAACCTACAACCTGCGGATTTGGAATCCGACGCTCTACCAATTGGAGCTACTGACCCACGAATAAAAGAGCCTTTCCAAGGTTTGATCCCTGGAAAGGCTCGTGTAGTAAAATGCTTTCTATTTACTCAATGATGCCAGCAACAACGCCAGCGCCAACAGTACGACCGCCTTCGCGGATCGCGAAGCGCAATTCTTTTTCCATAGCGATCGGAGTGATTAACTCGACAGTCATGGAAACTTTATCACCAGGCATAACCATCTCAGTTCCTTCCGGAAGAGTGATCGTGCCAGTTACGTCCGTAGTACGGAAGTAAAATTGGGGACGGTAGCCGTTGAAGAAAGCCGTGTGACGGCCGCCTTCTTCTTTTTTCAAGATATAAGCTTCTGCAGTGAATTTCTTGTGAGGCTTAACAGAACCGGGCTTCGCAAGAACTTGTCCACGCTCGACTTCTTCTTTTTTCGTACCGCGGAGAAGTGCTCCGATGTTGTCACCGGCCTCGCCTTGGTCAAGAAGTTTGCGGAACATTTCAACGCCTGTAACAGTCGTCTTCGTTGTTGGACGTAGACCGATGATTTCAATTTCTTCACCGACCTTAACCACACCGCGCTCGACTCGGCCTGTAACTACAGTTCCACGACCAGAGATCGAGAAAACGTCTTCCACAGGCATTAGGAAGTCTTTGTCTTTTGGACGCTCTGGGAGCGGGATATAAGCATCAACAGCTTCCATCAATTTCATGATGGCCTGTTCGCCCATTTCACCAGCATCGCCTTCGAGCGCCTTCAAAGCAGAGCCCTTGATGATTGGAATATCGTCTCCGGGGAACTCGTACTTGTTGAGAAGATCGCGAACTTCCATCTCCACAAGATCGAGGAGTTCTTTGTCGTCGACCATGTCGCACTTGTTCATGAAAACAACAATTGCAGGAACACCTACCTGACGAGCCAAAAGAATGTGCTCGCGAGTTTGAGGCATCGGTCC
>CAZWNW010000018.1:0-5612 GCA_964636255.1 uncultured Bacteriovoracaceae bacterium
AAATGACTAGCGGAACTTTAGGCAGCAGAAGAGGATCTTGCTCTGCGACCACCTGAGTCCCTTCACCCGCGAGTAGAAGCACCGACACTCGCGACGCTGGAGCAGGATTTTGAGTTTAGCGGCGCAGCAAATCACCCGGAAGAAGGGCGCATAGCATTCGCTATGTAACCGACTGAGGAAGGATTTGATGCGACGCTAAACTCAAAAGCATGCGGTGATAGAAATATGCTTGAAGTTGGAGCGGGTGAAGGGACTCAAACCCTCGGCCTTCGCCTTGGCAATCCGCGACAGGGTGTTTCCGGCACTTTCCGGAAATTCTAAAAATCACGTAAGTAATTAATTTCAATAACTGAATTAGGCATTCTCCTTGCACCGGCAAATCTGCCATTTCCGACGCTTTCTGGGCCAGATGGACGAAAAATGGACGATTGTAATGGAGGAAATTACCCTTGAAACCATTTTATAACTTAGTTACAATTAGAAAAAAGAGCGATAAGCCCCCTAAGGTCAAAGATCTTATGGGGCTCATTGCGGAGCACATCGAGTCGGGTCGTTATTTGGACACGAGACACGCTCTAGGGCGGCAAACTGAAAGAAGTATCACCCGCCCCGAGCTCTTGTATGTTCTCAAGAACGGTCACCATGAGAAGCGAAAGGATCGCTTTGAGGAACAGTATCAGACGTGGAACTACTCAGTGCGAGGAAAGACGGTCGATAAAAAGGACATTCGAGTGATTGTGAGCTTTGACCATTCAGGGATGCTCATCATTACAGCGATTGTGATTGGAAGGTAGATTTATGGAACGAAAAGTACAAAAGCACTTTGTGGATGAAGGATTTGGTTTTCCTGTGCATTTGCTGAATGTGCCAATGGTAAAGGTACGAGGCCAGTGGACTCCTGATGTGGATTACAACAAGCTACAAAAGATCGTATTAAAGCAACTGGCCCATAAGCCCGGTCGTCTCTCGGGGGATGAGATTCATTTTATCCGTCAAGCTCTTGAGATGACTCTTCAGCAGTTTGCCAAGCGTTTGGGTCTAAGCCATGTGGCCGTTATCAAGTGGGAAAAAGTTGGCGCGGAAGCAACCAGCATGAATTGGTCGACCGAGAAAGACATACGGTTATTCGTGCTTTCAATGGTTAAAGCTTCATCAAAGGATTCAATGGCGCTCTATGCATTTCTTGAAGAAGTTCTTCCTTCGAAGTCGGTAAAAATCGAAGTTGAGATTGATGAAGCGGCATAGCAGTACTGGCACGAAATAGCATCGGAACCAAGCTAACGCAGTTCTTGATTGTTTGTATTCAAGCTTTGTGGAGCTTCGGCAGGACAGGGAAGGTCAACAATAAAACTTGTGCCATTTTCTTCAGTGCTTTCTACGCGCACAGATCCCTTATGTGCGTTTACAACACCTTTCACTAAAGTTAGACCCAAGCCCCAGCCGGGCTTTGAATTTTTGTCAGTATTTTTAGCGCGCCTGTATTGTTCGAATATTATTAATTGCTCCTCCTTAGGAATCGGATTGCCTATGTTGTGAACAACAATATGAGCCGTTTGTTTAAATTTCTTAAGTGAAATAGTAATTGGAGAATTCGCAGTAGAGTATTTTACGGCGTTTCCAATGAGGTTCTCAAACATTCGACGTAAGCCATCGGCACCAAAATAACCGATTACATTTGCTTCTGATCGAAAGACAAATCGATCACCATGAATAAGTGACATCTCGTCGACGACCGTCCGAATGAGTGAGTCTAATTTGCATTCTTCGAGATCAAAAGTAAGTTCGTCTCCCACCCGAAGTCGACTTGTGTCTAAGAGATCTCGAATCATGGAATCGACTCGATTCACGTTAGTAATTATCATGTTCCCATATCTAATACAGGCACCAGGATCATTCGCTTCACTCGTAATCAAGTCGGCGCTCATTTTGATTGCAGCCAGAGGATTTCTTAGATCATGCGACAGTGTATTAACGAAAATTTCCCGGATATCCTCATGAATCTCTGTGAATTTAACTGCGGCATCATTCACAGCTTGCTCGATACTGTCTAGAATTAGGTCATATTCATTTCTGGAAAGTTGTTCGTTTTCCTCTAAAATTGCAATAATGATTTCTTTTAAAATGTGATATTCAAAAATCACTTCGGTCAGAATATAATTCGAGCTTCCAGCGCGATCCGAGCCATGAAGTTTTCCAATCCGTGTAGCTTCCGCATCATGTAATTGGACTGATCTAAAATCTACTTTTCGATTTGTATCAAGCGCCTCTGCAAGGTGATCTAAAAAAAGTGGCAATGAGTCGGCCAGGGCAAGAGCGGAAACCGTGTTTGCGGAGTCAACTTCGCGTTTGGCCTGCTCCGCAAACATCACCATGATTTTTTCTTTATTTTTACTTAAACGGTTGGCTATTATACCTTGCATAAATTCATGCTAGTCCTTATTTCAGGGGGCTCATAGCTAGAATTTCTCCACAGATGAACGCGTGGCATTGAGCAAAATCAAGATCTTAAGGTATTTCTGCGGCACAAAAGCGATTTTATTTCATCTAAAACTAAGACCCTAAGACATTCGCGAGGTAACCGAGTGCCGACAATGTCCTATGCATACGATTCACTTAAACCTTTAGTAATCTGGGTTTTTAGAGAAAATTTTCCGGAATCTCGGACTTTTCTTTCCGGAATTTCGGGAAATTACCGACGAATCTTACGAATTCAAATCACTTAGATAACTCGCAACACCTGGCCCAACCCTTGCATTTCCTGCGTTCAAGAAAGGAATGCAAAAATAAGAGAAACCTCCAGAAAGGAATCCAGCGGGGTTCCCAGTATGCGAGCGCAAATGATTTCTTGATGCCAGGAAACGGAAGGCCCTGAAATCAAAAACACATCTCGCACGAAATGGAGAGCGCCGCCAGCTGACCCCTCCCTCTCAACCATAGTTACGAGGAAGGGGTCAGCTGGCGGCTTAGTGGTGCGTGCGGACAGAGTGAATTATGAAATTAGAAAACCAAAATCAAGAAGAAGGAATGGGGAAAGAAAAAACCCAAGTAGTACTCCAACCCAGAGACAAAGAAGCGTTGAAATTGATCTATGAACAACAGTTTCTGACGTTCGATCAATACAAGAAATTCTTTTTTAAAAATGCTTGGCCCCAACAAGCAAGAGCGAGACTTTTAAAACTCCAAAGGGCCGGTTTCGTCCGTAAGGCGTTGTCCCCGACATTGGGCCAAGCACAGGTTATCAAGCTCACTCCGATGGGTGCTCAGATGATGAACCAATTCGCCGAGCATCCGATTCCCTACAACCAACGAATCGAGCACGGATCGGCAATACACGACAAGATCGTCACAGATATTCGCGTCCGACTGCAAGAGTGGGTCCCCGATTCAACATGGCTTCCCGAGCGTTTATTGAAGGCACAGGAATGGGCAACGGTTCCTGATGGCGCACTCACTTACTATGTTGGCGATAAAGCCGTAACCATGGCAGTGGAATTCGAGAGATTTCAAAAAGAGGAATACCGCTATAGTCGCAATTTTAGTTTCTTTAATGATCAGAGAGAATACACATGGAAGCTGTATGTTGCGCCGACCAAAACGTTATTCAACACGCTGATCCGAGTATTTTTTGGACCACTTAAACACCTGTCGGAACGAATTGCACTCGTGTACCTCGATGATTTAATGAACGGCTACCCGCCATTTGAATTCACCGAAGAAGCTCGTCAAGTCTTCCAACCACCTAAAGAAAAGATAACTCTATGAACGACACTACAAAAGCATTTGAAACCCCAATCACCCCCCTTATCGACCAATGGGCACGGGGAGTGACAATCAAGGAACTGTCCGCGCTGACTCGCACTCCCGCAAAGACGATTTACGATTGGATCTATCGCGACATACTGCCGCCCAATTGCATCATTCGCTGGAACGGACGCCTGAGACTGATCAGATCCGCGGTCGAGGCTTGGATGGCCGGACAACAGGACTCGCAGCGAGTTAATTCGCGGCACATGCAGTGATAAAATGGGAACTTCCTATCGCCGATTAAAAACATTGTTGGTAGAAAGTTTCCTGTCCGGGAAATTCCCGGATCCGTTCTTTGACAATCTAGCTCAGATAATTAGCGTCGCTAATGCACAGATTTGCCGAGCAAGTCAGACCTGCCTGATTCCAAAAGAAGGAGTCAGAAATAATGGCTGTTAGCAAACGAACCAATCCCAACGGAACTATCTTTTACGAAGTGCGCTGGTGGGAAGGTACAAAAAAGAAAAGTAGATCCTTCGAGCGAAAGCTCGATGCCGATCAATTCGAACGCAAGCAACGAGTCGACCAAGTCCAGAAAGATTTGCATCCCGGCTGGAAACAAAAGTTCAATGAAGCTGCGGAATCTTGGATCGCAAGACTGATACGAGTCGGGGTTTCCCCTGGCTGGGAAAAGCGAGCGGTTCCGATTGTTCGCCGGGTTCTCATTCAAAAATTCGGCGAAATGAGAATCGAAGATATCCAGTGTTCTATGATCGAGGCTTGGATCGCTCAACTTCTCAAAAAAGGTGAAAGTCGGCAGAACGCGAATATCCAACTCAAAGTTTTAAAAGCGATTCTTAACTACGAGGTGAAGATGGGAAGGATCCCATACAATCCCGTTGGAAAGTTTCCGCCGATGAAAGAACCCCGGCATGAATTCAAAGTCTGGTCTTCTGAAGAAGCGGCAAAGTTTCTCTCCCTAATGAAGGAACGTTACGAGACGAAAGCACCATGGGCTTATCGAGCCTACGTGGTCGCTCTTAACACAGGACTTCGGGCCGGAGAGCTTTGGGGCCTGCGATGGACTGACGTCATGTGGAACGAACGGCTGATCAAGGTCGAACAAACTCTTGAACGCCTGACCCGCGAGCTCAGGATCGGAACCAAGGGCGGCAAAACGCGATTTGTTCCGCTAACGGATGCGTGTCTCAAAGCTCTCCAGGAGCAACGAGAATTTTCGAATCAATCGCTGAACCTAGTCTTTTCCTTTAACGGAAGGCCCGTGGATCACGATTACTTCGGAAGGTACCATTGGGAGCGAGACATTCCATTTGCTGCCAAGACCCTCGATATCGCCGATCTTCGATTTCACGACTTGAGGCACACAGCCGCAACTTTGATGTTGGGGGCGAAACTTCAGGTCACCGAAGTTCAGCAGATCCTCGGACATGCCGCGGTCACGACGACCATGCGTTACGTGCACCTAATGGGAAACCAATCGGCCCAAAAAGCATCGACCATGTTCAGCGTCGGCGAAAAAGGCGAAGGCCCGTCGCCGGCACCTTTGAGACATCTAAAACTGGTCTGATATTTCCGAGAAGTCGGACAATCTCCCGAGGGGATGGACGAAAAATGGACGATTTTTCGTCCACAAAAAGACGAAGGCCTTCGTCAGGCTTCATAAGATCTCGTTTTAACGGGAAAATATTGGAGCGGGTGATGGGATTCAAACCCACGGCCTTCGCCTTGGCAAGGCGACGCTCTATCAACTGAGCTACACCCGCGCTCATTGGAAAAGACGTTTGTAGTGAGCGTCCAGAGAAATTGCAAGTAGATTTCCCTTCGCCCGAAAAATAGACAAGCGCCTT
>CAZWNW010000018.1:5712-57899 GCA_964636255.1 uncultured Bacteriovoracaceae bacterium
GTGTCCAAGACAAAATTGGCCAAGATTGAAAGCCCTGGGAAAAGAAACTAAAGCCCAATGTAACCCATGATGAAGAATCACCTAGCAAAAGCCACCCAGTATTTCTTCCTGATCTTTGGCCTTGTGATCGCGTCCAGCCTTTCAGCCGAAGCCCAAGAGCAGCTCCAGTTTCCGGACTTCCCGAAAAGTCCTGAATCATCACGTGGAGCCTTCAACATCCGCTCTTTGCCGACCTCGATCTCTGGAAACGTCGTTTATGTGGAAACTGAGGGTTATTATCCAGCCCTTACCTTTAGCGGCAAGGCGGCCGAAGCCACCTTTAAAAGCCTCAGCGTGGCCCCCTATCAAAGTGATGATGGCACAATCGTCAAAGCCGGACAAAACCTCATATGTGCTCGCAGCACGCGCATAGAGGGCTTGGACGAGATCCTAGTTTATCAATGCTTTCAGAGCGTCCATTCAAATGGATCGACCTATCCGGGCTATCTCCCCAAGACTCCTGAAAACGGGAACGGAAACGGACAGAATCCGCTTCCCACCCCCGGTCGTTAATTCGAAACTTTAGAATCTAGAGATTTTCTTCGTCCAAGGAATTCGGCTGATAATCGACGAAGATTTTATCGCTGGCCTTCAAACCTAGTACGAAATCAAAGTCGGTAAGAACGATATAAAAACCATCAAGCTCAAATTTATCGTAATCGACAAAAGTCTTGCTGCCGTCCTCGTGAATGATCCACACCAACATTTCTTCCTCGTTCGAAGGCTGAAACTTCAACTTGAAGCGACTTTTCTTTGCCAAAAGCGTTTTGCCGATTTCGTTTAAGATCACGGAATAATCAGTTTCGCCAATATCAAAGACTTCAGAACCATTTCCCACGGCTGCGACAAAATCTTTATACCGTTGACCAACATCAACGGCCGGAATGCGTAGCGTGGGCCTGGTGGTCGGCGTCGTAAATCCCGGATTCAAAAACTGAAGGTTGTCCGTTCGATCATCACTAGCGAATCGTTCCGCCAGCAACTCGTCCATCGTGCTCGCCTTATTAGGAACAATCGCCACTGCAAAATATCCCGCCTCGGAGTCTTCGGAGCTTCCTTGAAGGTTGGAAAAGAATGCATCCACTTCTTCTTTGATGCTCGTCACGGACTGCAAAGCAGTGTCCACGGGACAAATTCCTACACGGTAATCTTTTCCATCCACGGACTTCACAGGACAACGATTGGCGGCATCATAGGTGTATGCGCAAGTTCCACCCGCGCAGCAGGTGCGCGTTGTGGTGGTCAAATAGGTTTCCGTGTTTGCACGCGCCGTCGTCTCATCGGCGGAATTGCCAAATTTTTCCCAATTGGCATCAACCAAGGTCGGCAAATCACACTTGTAGTTTTGAAAGGGCGTAAGATCGCCGCTATCGGGAAGTGTTAGAGTTTGATCGTCTTCGTCAGAGAGAAAAATAATTCCCTTCAGCGAATCCGTGCGGAAGAACGCGCTGCCGGAACTTTCGTTCTGCTTCAAAAATTCCAAGAGTGATCCCAGCCCACGTTCTGATCCCGATCCGGCCGCCCCCGTGGAAACGTTCACCATAAAATCGCGAACCAGTTGAGCTTTCCAAACTGAATCCGACACACTTTCGTCACTCTTAAAAGTTTCGATCATGGCTTTCGAACTGCGAACGCTGTCGTTCAAAGTCGTGTTCACGCACTGCTCGACGTCGGACTCACCTGCGCCGGGGTTAAGACACGCATCGACGCCAACATTGCTCCCCTTTTCGCGGACAGCGCAATTGGCCCCAATTTTTTCGGCACCATTGGGCATGATGAAATAAGGCAATCTCTCAACACACATGGCTGCGATCGGACCATCACGAACGCCGCTTAAAAGTCGCGCATAGTTCGCCTTTTGACTCCAACCGGGAATGAGTTCTCCGTAGCGAAGTCCATCATCAAATCTTCCGGCCGTTGCGGTCTGGTTTGAAATGACAACACCCATAGAATCAAGTTTCGCCAACGTTGCATCGTTGCCGATTGTACCACCGGCATTTACTTTCTCTATGATCCAGTCTCTCAAGTGGAGACTCTGATATCCGGGATAACTTTGTGGATTTCCGTTCCCATCCAGATACTGATAACCGCGGGCTTGTAGAAAATTGCTGTCAATGTAGCCATGGAAACGTGCATTCGCCAAATAGGCATCCGTTGTGATCACTCCGATTCGAATGTCCCAGTTCGGACTCATATAAGCATTTGCGAAAGGTTCAATTTTATCGCGCAGAGTTTTCTGCAACACGTCCATACTCGAAGAGTTGTCGACGATCCAAAGCAAGTCGATCTTTGTATTGATCTCCGCGTTCGTCGCAAAAGACTCCTCTTGTTGTTGAAAACGAAATGAATCCGGAAGCTGTCCTGTACAGGACATGAGCCCCGCCGAGAAAAGCCCAATCGACCAACGTGCCACAAGCTTTTTCATGTAAACTGACTCCTTTTAATCAACTTTCGAGTACTGGACGACCTGGGTACATGGCCCGTCGACACGTTTACTCTCAGTCCACTGTGCCACCCGTTTTTTCGCATTAGGTTCCTTCAGAAGTTTCTGGAGAGTAACCAATTCGCGCTGAAGTTGTTTCTCTTCAGCCGACTGATCTCCAGAGAATCCACGGATCACCTCGTCAGAGGATTCCGAAGATATCGCATCGAAGAAGTCCTTTTTGGGTTTGGGGCAACTCAGCTTACATGCACCGGAACGACAATAAGTGGCTATGATTTCTGTACCTTTTTCACGAATGCGGTGATCAAGAATAATTTTCGAGTCTTTATCCAGACTATGGTGAACACCTTCACCGTTGATCGTCACACAAAGTTGTGGCTTCTTTTCAAGTTTCTCTGAAAGCGTAAGCTCATGACGCTTCACCTTCAGATCCTTTTCCTTGTGACTGAAAGAAACACGCACACATGAAGGTGCTTTTGTAGGATTAGGAATAGTGGTTA
Organism: uncultured Bacteriovoracaceae bacterium; assembly: GCA_964636255.1. Taxonomy (GTDB): domain Bacteria; phylum Bdellovibrionota; class UBA2428; order UBA2428; family UBA2428; genus CAXNGS01. The sequence goes on from CAZWNW010000018.1 coordinate 8,695, forward strand.
CAGGAACGCCGCTTGGATTTGTAGCCGCATCCAAAGAAGCACCCGGAGCCGCGATGCCCGCTTTTCCAGGAATCAGCGCCGCGACTTCCGCGCCTGCCGATGCTCCTTGCTTCAAGCCATTCGCCCCACCAACAGCCTGACCAGCGTTTTGCGATAATGCAGAACCGCCGACAGCCGCTGCTCCTACTGCACTTTGCGACCCTGCTACACCGGCAGAAACCGCAGTTCCACCGACTGCGTTTCCTGCCTGCAATTGCTGCGAAGAATTCGCATTTGCACCACCAGGAAGCGGTTCGACAGCTTCGTTGTCTTCACCATCAGACGAGTGACTCTCGTCTTGAAGTTCCGTAATCGACTCGTCTGTTTGGGTTTGATTTTGATTTTTTTCGGAATCCGAAGAGCGCCGAACCAGTGTCAAGATCGAAAAGACAATGACCACCAGGATCACACTGAAGAGTATCGGTAAAGACTTTTTCATGGATGTAGCGCCTCCGTTTATCCGTCCCCTCCGCGCTTACATCCCAGAAATTGGAGAGATTAATTCAACACTTATATTCTATTCTGCCCCCCGAAAACCGTGGGGCAGAATTCTGTTCCTTAACCAAATCTTCTTACTTCATCGTTCCTTAAATGCAGGATCCAACCCTTCGGCGTCCGCTCGACCGAACCCACGCGCATGGGGACTTCTTGAGGTATTCCTTGCGCCTCACATAAGATTAACGAAACTAGACTGCGGGGTGCCACCGGCGGCGACATCCAGTCCTCGTCACTCACAAATCGGCAACCAAAACTGGATTGACCCTCGAGCCGACCACGAACAATGTCTTCGTGAATCATGCAATAGGCCTTGCTGTCGGCCGACAATTCAATGGGCTTCTTATCGTCGATCTCGGGATTCACATCCGGAGCACGATCAATCGGAGCCCACTCTTTTTTCTTCGGGTTCCACATGAACGAAAATGATTCGAGCTTTCCGCTCGCTTGCATGCTCTCGATTTCACCCAAACTCAGTGGTCCCAGGATTTCGCCTCGTTTAGCTAAGTAGTATTTCATCGTCCGTCCCCTTCTCCACCGAATCTACTTCGAGAGATTCGCGACCCTCTTTTTGTCACAACGATTGGGCAAATCGGCTTTGAAGCCTCCCAATTCGTCTTCCCAAATTTCCTGTTTTTGAAGTGCGGCCGTATTGAGCGATCCCCACTGCCAAACTCCGGGTCGCAGACCACCTTCGGATTTTTTCATGTCATTGAGCTTCTTCTCGAAACTTGGATTGGCATGAGAAAAGACCATGTCCATACTTGCGCCCTGATAAATCTCGATCTCCACAAAGCGTAGATTCTCGACGACGTCCGAAAGCTGAAAGCGCATGTCGTCATTGATGTTCTTGATCCATTTGTTCACCTCAGAGACCAAGGTCTTTCGTCGCATCGAAGCCAATTCCTCGTTTCCGCGACGAAGTTTTTTCCAAGCAGGAGCGGCTCGGCGAAGTGTATCGAAATCCTCGAGCCCTGCGCGCAATTCGTCCAAAGAATACTGAATGTCATTCGAAAACAGATCCTTATCTGGATTCTCTTTGCGGAATTTCGCGATGTTCTTTTTCAAAGTTGTAACCATCTTCAGAAGATCTTGAACCATCAACTTCTGCGCTTTTTGCGCATCTTTTTCCGCCTGAACCATATAGTCCCCTTGACGAATCATTTCGTTGATTTCGGACTGTCGATTCAAAAATGCAGGTGATCGCACCCATTCGCTCGTGATGCGAAACGGAATGACTTCCACTTTTTCCTCTGTCCCCTCTTTGGATCTGAGGGAATTCACCGCCAGAGTATAAAAATCCTCGGTCTTCGATGTCGGCTTAGCAAGCCACTGCGAAACTGGTGCATACTGCTTTTTAAACAAATCCATCGCTCGCAAAGCCTCGGGATAGTGACAGGTTTCATTGAAAGACATCGCCATGACCATCAATGTTTCAGGGCTATAGGTATTCAGCAGCCAACCCGTTTGAAGGGACAATGCCGTACCAATCGCCGCGTTATGCTCTCGCAGTCGAAGCTGCGTCCAAGCAAGCTCGGTCAGGGCCTGCACAAACTCATTGGATGCTCGATCGATGCTGGAATAGTATTCACGCGCTCTCTTGAAAGAGCCGGAAGTGTAATGCGCCCGCGCCGCCAAGAGTCGATAGTGATTTTCTTGGGTGCGAAGGTCAGCTGGACGCGACTTCAATGCAAAGTAAGCATCCAGTGAATCGGCCGCAGCTTTCCACTGCCCTTTTCGAAGTGAATCGAATGCGCGCATCACATGGTGATAGGGCGAAGTAGCCGGAATCCACTTGGATGCTCGCGTTCCCTTTTCCGTCAAATTCAATCGATAAGCCGCACGAGCTCGCAGTTCCGATGGGGCCATTGCCGCAAGAATTGTCGTGGCGCGTTCGGGGAGTCGTCGGGTCTGAAGTTTTTCGCTCATTTCCAAAACACATGACAGCGCCGCACTTTGAATGGGAAGCATGAGTTTGGAAACGGGCGATTCCATCACCTGCGTGAAACCTGCAAAGGCCATGGGATAAATTTTTGCTTTGAAGAAAGCATGACTCAGCCAATACTCTGCAAAAAGTTCAACGTTTTCGTCTTCGGCTTCGTTCCGGAGACGTCGAGCATGGGAAAAGGCTTCCAGAGCACTCATGCGTCCACCGAGATAGCGTTTGAATCTTTTCTGATAACGATCTGAAAGCTCGGGGCCGAAACTCCACGATTCCGAGGATTCACAGGCGGCATTCGATTTCATCGCAGCCTCGGTCATCACCGAATAGCTCAGCAAGGCGCCCGCCACCAGTCCCCAGATTCCTTTGTTCAAGATTCTCCCCATACGTTCCTCCAAAAAACGTGCACCTATTTAAAACATGAAATCAACAGCCATGTTGATTGTGTGCGCAAATACAGTTCTACGCCCCTTGATGTCGCCAATATCGGCGGTAATTACTTTTTCACGAATCACTTCGCGGTAAATCTGGTTTCGATAATCCATGCGAAGTGAAAAGTTATCCGTTAGGTAAAAGCGCTGACCGATACCCCACGTTCCGCTAACCGATGATGCTGATTTATCGCCTCCGGCACGGTGACTCTCGAAAAAGGTCATGCCGGCTCCGATCGACAAGTGCATATCGTAGTAGATGATCTTTTGTCCCAGGAGACTCAGCTTTCCGTACATGATGCTACCCAGCCCCTCGGCACCGATGTATCCATAGGGCTCGACGGTGTTTTGATCTTTGTCTTGTTCGACCGCGGTCTTTAAGGCCGACGAAGCACTGACAAAGTTTTTCCAACCCACCAGTGAGACGCCGATGAATTCACTAAAGTGGTAACCAAATGTCCCACCCAAAGTCTTGATCGATAGAAAGGGGTCAGCCATGCTGACGCCACCCAAAAGACCGAGTGCGAAACGTTTTTCTTTGGAATAGAGCCGGTTTTGCACGACACCCATTTTGGAGTCTTTACCTTGGGCCCAATATTTTTCTTTTACTTTTTCGACTTCAAGCATTTCGCCCGACACTGCTTCCTCTTTGGCAGCAGGCGCTGTTGGAGCAGATTTTTTCTTCTGCGCCCAGCTAGGCATTGAAATGAGTACTGCGACTGCAATCCCAGAAGCCATCCACGATGAAAGACGCATAACTATCTCCTAAGTTTCTTGAAGATAAAAGGATAGGTAACAGCCACATCGACACCCGCCTTGGGTCTCGGGAACTGCCACTTGGCCAGACGTCGCAGAATACAGTCATTTAGTCTGGAATCCTCAAGAGAACTTTCTTTCACAGCCGACGTTTTTACTGCTCCCGCACCGCCGATTGTAAAATCCACTACCAATTTTCCTTCGATATCCGGCTTATGAATCATCGACGATTCATAGCAATATCGAATTTCCGAAATTTTCGAGTGGATGACTTTACCCACTTCTTCTTTAGACAAACCTTCTTCGATCACGGCGTCTTTGATGTTAAGACTCAGGAAACCATCACCCTGACCACCAATGCCAATACCGTTTTGCGTGCCACCATAACCACCCTGACCACCGCCGCCGGCGACTCCAACTTTGTGTCCTGTTCCGCCCAAGACGCCACCGACTTGTCCACCCGGAACGCCTCCGGCTTTTCCACCTTCAAAGGCTTCTGCACCGCTAACTGCGGCCAACTGGGTGCCTCCCGAGTTTGCTGCGGCGGAATTTTTACGAGCCGAGGGGTTTGTGACTCCAAAGCCAGACTTAAAGAGCGAGGCGAATGTGCTTTTCAACTTGGCCTGTTTTGCCTCAGGTGTAGCAGCCTCTTTAGCACGGGCCTGAGCTTGTTGAATGTTTTTGCCACTACGAATCGCTTTCGCAAACGATGCAGGCGGAGGCGGTGCCACTTTTTCTCCCGGAGCAGAACCTCCGCGAGGTGCAACTGTCACAGAAATCGCTGTAGGTTCCACGCTACCTGGGCCACTGAGCCATCTACCGATGCCTGGAAATACCCACAGCATCACCAACAAGGCTGCGCCCGAAGCATAGGTTCGTTTGGTTATGTTTCTGAATCGCTTGTAATCGTGATCGATGTTGTGATCGCGGAGCCAAGCAATATCTGGAATTTTCGCAGTCGCCACTAGGGCTGGATCAACTTTTGGCAGCGCCTGAATCTTTCGAAGCGATAGATTCAGATCTCCGAAGCGAACTTCTTTTGATAGATCAAAGAACTGCGAGGGGATCTTTGTCTTTCCAATACAGTGGCAAAAGACCTTGTCGCCCTGAAGATCCACAATAAAGCGTGTTGGATAGCCAATCGCTAGTGGTTTAGCGCTGTTCCATAGAACAGAGCGCTTCAATCCTGATCGTAATTGATAGTCGACTACGAACTTCATTGTAGGTCCCTCACCTCTTCAAGACTTCGAGTCATCAAGTCTCGAAACCCAGCTCGTTTTCTATAGAGCCGAATGTCATTCTTATTCTTATCCTCGGAAATTTGACTCAAACTATCGAGAGGCTGTTTATTAACGCCTTCGACAAGTTGATCTTCGAAATCGATCGTTTTTGTTCGCTTCTGCGCCCAACTGCTGCCGACAGCAAATACCGCAAAAAGCGCCAAGAGAATTAAAGGGCTACGAAAATTCTTCATATACTGTCCCCTTGTTTCGCCACGACCGTTTCTTTTTGGCCGACATATTTTTTGTATTTTTCAACTGCTTCAAAGCGTGCACCCAAGGATTCTAGAACCAGGGCTTCCATGACTTCTTTACGAATGGGATTGAATTCTGCGACCTTGGCATAGCGTCCAAGATAGAACGAGGCAGCCTGTAGGTTTCCGGAACTCAGACTAACGAGGAACTTTTGCTCGTCGTCGCCAAGACTTCGGAATTCACGTCGATAAAAAGCGACGTCTATCTTTGCCTTCTCGAAAGTCGCGATCTCTTGGTAGCCTTTTGATTGTTCGGCTTCAAGTTTCGCTGCCTTTTCAAGAAGCGGTGAACGGAATTCATCCACGGGAACCTCGCTTGCAAAGTCTTGGTAGGCGATGGCCACGTCTTTTAATAAACTGAGATGAACATGCTTCCATCCCATGCCGCGACTTAAGTCATCGGCGGCTTCTTCATAATTTTTCAGTCGATCGATGCGTAGCTTCACAGTGGCTGGATCTTCACCTACGCGGAAATAGTGTTTCAGCTGTCCGCGCATAGTCGCAAATGCTGTCTTCACCCGATTCATCACAAAAGGAGCAGTTTGTACGCTGACCTGTGGATCGAGTTTCGACCAGTTGTCACCGATCTCACTCAGAAACTTACGCGTATCATGAAAACTCTTCATGTTATCAGGAAGAGAGATAATCGCGACCAGCGAACGCATCTCTTTGTCCATCTTTTGAACCTGATTAATGTCGCGCACCTCTTTACCCTCTCCGCTGCGAAGCTCCACAAGAAGCTTCAAGGTTCGGCACTGTTTTTGAGCCGTTTCGCAAAAGGTCTTATGCGATGAAACATTTTTATAGATGCCTAAATTGTTGGTCATCAGTGCCGCGCGATAGATACGCTCTTCGTGACCCTTGGCTCCGTCGGCTTCGATCACCAAAAGCTGATCAATGATGCCCTTTTCGAAATCCGAGGCTGCGAAGTGGCCCTGTGCCCGTAGCTTTCTAGCGGCAAGGCTCATCTTTTTGTCTTTTGATTTTTCGATTACCCGGGTCAAGGCCGGAAGTGCTTTCACAAATCCGTCTTTTTCCAGGAGAACTTGCGCCTGAATAAAATCACATACCGAACGCTTTTCCGCGATGTCTTCTTTAGTGTTCGAACATTTTTCAGCTCTGCGAAGTGCCGAACTTAGATCTTTTTTCTCGAAATCCTGTTCCGCAAGCTTGATCACAGAATCGGTTCGGAGATCCTTCAGGCGATCGGCGATTTCTTTCATTTTCGCGCGCGGGCCCAACTGTTCAGAAATCTCGCTCAGTTTTTCCCAGTCTTTACTGAGAATGTAAGTATCCAAGACCAGTGCAACTGACGGCAGGTCTGATTCACCTAGAGTCTTTTTCTTTTTCAGAAAACGGTAAAGCGCATCAATGGATTCGGAAATTCGTCCGGCGGCATAACGTACGCGAATCGACTCGAATTCATATTGCTCTAAAATCGCTTCCTTATTTCCAAAGCGACTCTTATAAGTTTCGATCCAGCTCGCCCACTCAGTGTAAGACTTATCAAGCGAGGCATCAGCTTTATCTTTTGCAAGTGCTTTTGCTTCCAGCTTCAACGGAATGGTTTTCGCAAGTTTCAACTCTTCAAAACGAGAGGCAATCGCTAAAAGTTGCACACGATCTTCCGCAAGAGTTTTATCAAGGCGGGGATATTTAGTGACAATGATGCGGTAGTTTTCCGTTGCTTTTGCATACTGCTTCAGATCAAAATTGGTTTCAGCCAAATTGAAGTAGGCTTTTGCAATTTGTGGATCTCCCTCGGGCGATAGCGCAATTAGATCGTGATAGAGACCCGCCAACGGCACCAAGAGCTCTGTAACCTTCGCATTCTTCTTATTTTCAACGATGGCCTTGTGGAGGTAGGTCGTTCCTTCCTCCAACTGAGCTTTGATCTCGGTGACTTCATCCGATTTAAGAAGCTTCTTTCGATCCTTGTCTACGATACTCATCACGCGGCCCATAGTTTTGGACATCAATGTGAAAAGACGTCGATTAACTTGGTTTTCAAAAATGATCGCAAGTGATCCCAACAATGCGGTGCGCTCCAGATCAGATTTCATCAAACGTACCGACCATTCTTCGAGCTCGACATCTTGGGCTCGTGTTCGCAAAAGCGCGGTGAATCGGACCGCGATGGGATCAATAGGATTAGAGACCGCATGTTTTTCGAAACTTCTCAGGGCATTAGCAAGTTCGAAATCATCAGCTTTCTTTGAAAAACCTTCGAAGTAGAAGGCTGCGATATCTTTTAAACTGTTTTCACGAATCGCAACATCGGAGCTTTCTTTAGAACCTTCCTCCTTGATGCGTTTATTATAAAAAGCGATGTGTTTTCTAAGATAGTCGAGTCCTGTCGAGAAATTTTTCAAATTGTATTGTGCCCACGCCAATTTGTAGAGTGCGAATGGGAAATGCAAATCCGTGGGGCGACCTTCGATCACCAACAAATGCTTCACGGCTTTTGCGTGGTCTTTCTCTTCGGTTGCGTATTCCGCAAGCTTCATATGAGCCGGGCTGCTTTCAGGAGTTTCCGGAAAGCGTCGAACGAGATCTAAAAAATCACGTTCAGCCAGTTTCTTGCTTTCGATTTCATCGTAGGCAGACGCTCTCATGAAGAGACCTTGGGGATGAAGATCGTGCGATGGATAGTCCTTTAGAAAAGCATCAAAGGTTTTGATTCCTTTGAGCATCATTTTTCGGTGCTGAGCGAGATTCACTTTGCCATTTTTTCGATGGGCTTCTTCGTGGGCAATGCGGAAGTACATGGAAGCGGCTTCAATGCAGGCCTGTCCTAATTGGAAGGTCAGATCGGCCTTGCGGGCACCTGCGCGCGGATGGCGCATCATTTTTTCAATACGTCCGATGGCTTCCAATTGAATTTGAACTGCAGCGCGGTCGACCAATCGGTCAACCGATTCACCTTTGAGTTCCGATTTAACGCTAAAGGCAGCATCGCGGGCAAGTGAAGGCATTGCCCCCACCAGGACTCCGGTGATCATCAAAGCAGCAAACGTTCTTCTCATCCTCATCCCCCAAATACCTATGCCTTAGTCATCCAGACTTCGTACCGCTAACTTGAAGTTGGTCAATCCGGCTCCGGCCGCGCTGGCCATAATAACTTTCAATGAACTGTAAGGAGCTCGGCGATCCGCCAAGATAATCACGTTATCCGTGGTGATCGATGCTGACTTTTTGATTTCTGTAATCACCTCGAAAAGCTTGTTCGAAAATCCCGCTTTATTGAGATCATTTTGAGGGAAGTTAAAGTCACTCAAGGGAATGACTTGTTTGCCTTCCACAACTAGGTCGGACTGCGAAATTTCGATTTTCAAGGCTTCGACATGCTCAGATTTTGCGTTGGCTGCAGGCAGACTCAGGCCCCCCGCTGCCGGCATGATCGTCATCGCACCGCTTGCGTAACTTTTCAGCAAGAAAACCAGAAGAACAACGAAGATGTCGGCCATGGCTGTAATGTTCAACGAGACATCCCCTGAACCCTTGCGAGCGGCGAATTTTAAACCCTTTTTCTTTTTCATATTAAAACCCACTCAGAATGATGCTTGGAATTTGTTTCCGCACACCATCCATGACTTTCACGATTTGTTCGTATTGAACGGAATCATCGGCGATCAAGGTCGCTGATTTATAGCGAGGATCCTGCTCGACAATTTTTGCGATTGTTCCACTCATTTCCTCGCCGCTAACTTTTACAAATGCAGCTCCCTCGCGCTTGATCTCGATGCCACCATCACTGGCCATTCGGATTTCCAAGGTCTTCGCGTTGGGATCGGGCTGGGCCTGGGCCACGGCTCCGGCGTCCATACCTGCATCCAACATGTGAATCGACAAATACGAGATCGAAACAAGAAGGAAGGCAATCAGTACGACCATGCAATCGATGATCGGTGCAAGGTTCAGCTCAACATCACCAGAAGCCGCGCTGAATTTTCCGCGGCCTTTTTTCTGAACTTCGCTTGTATCAATATGCGCCATAAATTTTCACTCCCCTCACGTCGATCGCGAAGTCTTAAGCAGCCTTTTGATCGTCTTGTGCTTGTTGCGTGAAGTAGCGAAGTTTCATCGCATCCATAGTCTTCAATGCGACTTCTTCAACTTCAGCGAGGATTCGGTTAGATCGGTTCATCAAGAAAGCGAATGCCACCATACAAGGAATCGCAACTCCCAGACCCAGCATTGTCGCGTTCATGGCAGTCGAAATACCCTCTGAAAGCATGGCCGATTTCATAGCAGGGTCCGCACTAGCGACGGCCTTAAAGGATGCGATCAGACCAGCGATGGTTCCGAAGAGACCAAGAAGGGTCGCAACGTTTGCGATCGTAGCCAAGAAAGCAGTGCGCTTTTGAATATCGTGTGAAACTTCCTGCATCGTGATGTTAATGCCTTGCTCGATGGCTTCTTCCGGCAAGTGACCGCGACTGAGTGCGGTTTTAACAACACGTGCTACCGGCTTCTCTATATATTGATCACAAAGTGCGACAGCTTGGCTTGTCTGACCTTTTTCGATCATCTCTTGGATTTTCTCGAAAAAAGCCTTTCCGTTTTTCATCGGATAGGTCTTCGTAAGTGCCTTGACCCGTTCGATGACGATCGCAATTGCGAAAAGTCCCGCCGCCAAGGTCGGTGCCGCGTGATAAAATTCTTTTTGGATAAATTCTATAAAGCCCATTTTCCAGTTCCCCCTTCAATACGTTCAAACTCCGAAGAAATTTGGACTGAAGGGTTCGCTGAATAGCCGAGCTTTTTTAATCGCGTACGACATAAGCAGGTTGTCCCCCATAGACCAATTTTCATTGGCCGCCTCAAGTCACCTGCTTACATGAACAAATAACGTACATCCCTAGCTCAAGGCAGAACCGGATACTCTATTAGTATCAGCTTGGATAAAAGCTTAGGGATAAGATTTGATGAAGTTGGCACTTTCCTCTTGAAAGCCCGTGGTGGCAAAAAAGAATGCCTCCTCGGCCCCTACCCTCATCAAATTTCTTTTGTTAGGCTTTTGTAAACAAGAAGGAAGCCTCTTTATGGGAAATATCATTCGTTCTGCTTTTCTCCTTATTATAGTGCTCTCGGTCCCCGCATTTTCGATCGAGGCCAAACATCGCACGATCGTATTTCAAACTGAAATCGTTGATGGAAAAACTGCCTGGATGCCCGCTACTGTTGATGCGAAGCCAGGTGAAAAACTTACTCTGGTCTTTAAACATGAACTTAAAGGTGGTTTTGATTTTCACGGAATCATGATCCGCGAATTCAAGATCGTGGACCGCGTAGACCGCAATAAAGTGAAAATCTTCGATGTCGAAGTGCCAAAGGATCTGAAAAAGCCCGAGATCGCCGTCAGCTGCCAATTTCACCCGGCCCATGTCCCTGCCGCTTTAAATGTTAAGGAAGCAAAAAAATAATCGGCCCGGCCTCTATCTAGCTGAATATTAAGTCTTTTTTTCACGTTTCAAAGTGTAAAAAACTTGACACACTGCGGCAAACTGCTATACACTGCGCCCCATGCTTTTTTCTACGTGCTTTGGACCAGCGCGACTCATTCTTTTTATCACCGCACTGAGCTTCGCTTTTGCCGCCCAATCTGCGGACTGGATGGGTGGCGCACGAGGCGTGATGACAGGTCCTCAAACGGCCCCCGACAAATGCACCGAGCCATCACAAAATATTCTTGCTGCCGCCGCGGGTGATACATTCAAAACTCAGACGGATACAGCCGGGACAAAGCCCGCTGGCGGGATTCCCGTCATGGGCAATAGTCGTTTTCCGAAGTTAATAAATACGATAAGCGTTCCTTCGAATGCCGCCCCTCTGGTCATGCACATGGACGAGACGATGTCGGCGATGGAGCTGGCACTCAAGGAGTCTTCCGTACTGCTTCCTCATCGTAAACATAAAGTTGTTCTACTTACCGGTGATTTAGGAGCTGGAATCCATTCAACGGTTCATGAATTCAGCAGGCGCACGAAACAGGAAATCATTGGACTCAATCTAACAATTGATAAGCCAGGCTCAATCTTAAAAGAACTTGAAGGCTACACGGATCAAAGCGGCAAACGCGTGCCCGGAATTTTAGAAAGGGCTAAAGAAAAGGGAAAAGAAAAAATTATATACATCGACGACATTTCACTTCTTTTGCAATCTCCGGAGGCGAAAACAGTTGACCTCGAGGTACAAAAAATTCGGAAACTACTTCTTAGCGGTGATGTTCAAGTAATGGTTCGCACCAGCCCAGCTGATGCGACGTCGTTGAAATCCGTAGTCGGTCGTTCGGGCGAGCAATCGCTCACCCAAGTCATTTTTCCCCGTTTGAGTGGAAAGAAACTAAGTGAAGTAGTTCTCGCCGCAAAAAAAGCCCCAGAAGATTATTTCAACGTAGAATTTACGCCCGAGGCGATTGAGCTTGCGATCAAGACCAGCGAATCCTTTGATTTTGGATCTACGAAATTTTCGCCAGTGGGAGCTGCCTTGAAACTTCTAGAGCACGTTGCGCTGGGCATGCGACACGCGGCAACAGGAAACGAGCGTCTTCTGATTGACGAAGCGGCATTTCGCCAAGGACTAGAAAGCAGCTCACCCTTCAAATTTATGGATCGCGAGAAACTCCGAGGCCTTCAAAAGACGATGAACTCGATCGTTCTTGGACAACGCGAGGCCGTCGGTGAAATCGTCGAGGAAGTCCAAACTGTGCTACGAGGCGGTTGGGTCGATCGAGTCATAAAACGAATAGGGGGCGCCTACTCGCTGATGGGCCCCAGTGGTGTTGGTAAAAGTTTCACGGCTGAAACTCTAGCTGAACAGATTGATGCGGTCGTCATTCGTCTAGAGAAAGCCGATTTTTTTGGAGAGCACGGCGCAGCCATTTTCAAGGGTTCACCCAAAGGCTACGTAGGCCAGGGCACCGGCGGCGATGTACTCAATAAAGTTCGGGCCGCGGGCAATCGACCCGTCATTTTCATTTGTGATGAATTTGAAAAATGGCCAAAATCAGCTCGCGATAACTTTCTAACCATGGTCAATGATGGTGTGGCGTCCGACTTTGATGGAAACGTAGCCCATTTTCACAACACATTTTTCATGTTCACCATGAACGTCGCCGAACAAGAAATTGCAACACTGGCCAAAGCCGGTGCTCCGCGCGATCAGATTCGCCATGTCGCGCATGAATTGGCAAAGCGAGAATTGGGACATCCCTTCATGGGACGAACCAAAACGATCACCTACAATCCAGTGGATTCAAAAGTTCAGGAAGAGGTTATCGATAAAGTCTGGCAGGAGGTCTTGCGCGTTGCTCGTCAAAACAAAATCGATGTACCGATTGAAATGGGAAGTTCTGTACGGGACTGGATTCTAAAAAGCTCTGACCAGACACTCGGAGCGCGAAATACTCGCAGCACTGCAATCAACACTCTCTTGGATCAAATCTCCATGCTTCACTTCCTTGAGCGACCTGATCCTGCCCTTCTCCAACAACAAAAAATCATCGTGACGGACGCCTTGAGCGACGTGCCTTATGGACTTGCGGAAAATGTCGACGACCTGAAACAGATCGTGATCCAGGTCAAAGACGATCATTTCGTTTATCGAGCCATCTTGAATGACGGAACCGAGATTTGGCGCCGCAAAAGAATCCCACGTAACTTTGATGAGAACGGCCGCGCGGCCGGTGAAGTAGATGATCCTAACCAGTTAAATTTGGAGGGTATTTAATAATGGGATCGGCTTCAAAATTCATGAATTTAAAACCAATTTTTAACATCAGAAATCATGTTGCATTGGGTTATGAAATACTTTATAACCTGTCGCGTCATAGGGAAGGAGTTATTTTAACTATGTACAAAATGAAACTTTCAACACTCGTCATTGGAAGTGCAGTGGTTCTTGGGTTGGGCGCCGTGAAAGGCTCCTTCGCCGCAGCACCTCTTGCACAAGAGGCCGCACGCCAGATTATTATTTCTGAGGCAGCCGCAGGTGCTATCGCCGCAAACGCAGCTCTCTCTGGGCAACTCGCTCAGATGGCAGCAAGCCTTATGGCAATTCCTGCAGCAGAGTTTGCTGTGACTTCTCAGTCTGTTGCAAAACTTAATGAGATCATCGCATCGAAGCAGAACGATCCTAAGGTTCAAGCTTTCGTAGAATTCTACCAAAGCGCTGAAACAAATTCGCTTCCCCTTGTTGTCGCAGACGCTCAACAGCGTGCCCAATTCCGCGGCGCTGTTATCGACATGGCAACCCGTTTGGGATTTTCGAAAGAGGAAATCCGCCACGCCGCTACAGCTATTGGCGGCGCACTTTTCAACGCAGTTGCTGGTCACCAGATCATGGAATGTGTGAAAGATTGGTCCGACATTACGGCCCAAAAAGCGTTCGTCTACACTCTCATCTCTATGTACGGTTATGCTGATGCTGAAGCTTGGAAAAATCGCGCAGTGAAGAAGATTCGTGAGAATCTCTACGCTAGTGAAAGTGAAGCTACGGTTCTATTTGAACGCCTCTACCCGGCCTTCAATAGCCAAGCTTGTAAGATCGCGGCATTGCCGGGCGCACCCAACGGTGTTTTGCCCCGCCCGATCATGGCTCGCTAAGAATTTAAATCGCAAACCAGTCTAAGTGGCCGGATTCACTAGTAAAGTGGATCCGGCTTTTTAGTTGAAGTGTTGACTTTTTTGACGCCTTGCGTTAGAATCGTGTGAATTCCCTATGAAGAGTTTATTAAGACGCTCCCCGCTGAGGACGTTTGTAGCGAGCCTCACTTCTTCTGCATTTTTAGTCACGTCTGCAATTCCGCAAGGCTATCAAATCAATCGCCAGCCGCAGCAAACGACCAACACTCTTCCCGCCGCTGTTAGTGCGGATCTTCCACCACCGTCTTCCACAACAGAAACAGCAGCGACCACTACGGCAGCCGCGAAAAAAGTTGCCGGACATCCTGCGATTGAAAAACTTCTCGATGATTCTTATTCATTTTATCGAAGTGTGCGTTGGGCTCGGGCACCGGGTGCGAAAGTATTTGCGTCTGCGGACGAAGCTCGCTCTGAACTCAACCGACTTTCCACCGAGCTGCGTAGTGCTCTGGAAGAAGCCTCGACGGCACTGGCGCAAAATGAAAGCGACGACTACGAGCGTTTTGAAATTTTATCCGCCTTCCCTGGAACGATGCTTTACCTTCTATCGTCGTCATTGATTCTGAATCCCGGAACTAGCTTCGAAGAGCTCAGTGCCTATGCGGATTCTTTTCGCATTCTTCTTAACGACAGCGAGGCCAATCAATCCGCACTTCGAAAAGCGGAAACACAAACTACCAAGAGAAGCATCATTCAGGAACTCGAGCGCCGCAAAGGTGCCGATAGCAAAATTGAATTGCGTGTTGGATCCGTATCCATCGAAGGCGTATTTCTTGCGGCGAAAATACGTCAGGCAAAAAAGCGTGATGATCTTTTGCCTTTCGTACAGCGCTTAGTCGCCAAGGAATTTCTTCGTCATTACATCACGGCCTCTAACTACCTCGGCATAAAAAATCCGCGAAGCGACATTGATGCCATGACGGACCGTTTTCGCAGTTTTTCGATCGACTTGGATAAAGAAGTTCCTAATGGGTCAAAAAATAACCTCAGCCAGGAACTCGCTCACGAACTTGCAGGAAGCGCCAAGGGGGTTCCCTTTGACCTTGCAAATGATCCTGCATTTCAAAGAGTAGTTTTGACGGCCTTTGGATTGGCTGCTCAGCAAGCAACTCAGGGCGCGGCACCGGCACCCGGAGCGGCACCCGCACCTGCGCCCGTAGACGAGGATTTTGATCCCGAATATGCCGCAATCTTTCTAAAGGATTTTTGGGAGCATATCGGAGCGCAGCAAAATATAAAACGCGTGATTATCGCCAGTGCAATCACTGCAACTGAGATTCCGAGTGACGATCCAAAAGCATTTGAAAAAGTCGCACAGGATTTGGCAACAACCAGCCGAGAGCAAACGCTTTTGATCCTGGATAAATTCGAAACAATGCTCAAGGGTTTTCGTGCAGAAAAGGTTGATCAGCTCGAGAAGGCCAAACTCGACGAACTCATCGCGGACATCGGCACTCGCGCTCAAAAGGCTTATTATGATTTCTATTATTCGTGGCTCACCAAAAACGGCGTGAGCAATGAATCCTTGGCCTTGGATCGTCTGGTTGAAAACATGCGCTTACTGGCCACCAAGACCACGAAAATTCCCGACGAATATGTTTCGCCGTCATTTTTGATTCGCATGCACCAACTTGAAATTTCTGCCTTGAATCCGCGAGAAGATACTGTTCTGGCCTGGCTTCCTAGCCTTCGCGATGCCGAGCATTTCGAAGAAGCACGCAGCCTTCACCGCGCCCGCCAAACAATTCTTCAGGAGTCACTCTCGCTGTCGAAGGATCTTGGATTTGACAAAAAGTACGATGGAAAAATTCGTGATCGCATTTTGGAAATGCGCCAGAAAGATCATGACGATTGGGAACGGATCGGAAAAATTCTAGGCTTTGATCATCCCACAGACCATCCCCGACTGCGGGAATGGCTCTACGAGAAAGCTCAAACGACTGAGACGAAAATTCTCTTCACAAATATCCGTTTTGAACGCGCGACCATCCGTACCCAAGCTCGCCATAAGGAACTCGAAGAAAAGGCAAAACGCACATTGGTCGAAATCGCCATGGAAAGCCATCCGCTTTTAGGGCTTACCGTTGAAAACGAAAAGGATCCCTTGATCGATTTTCTTGTAAAACCCCGCGAGGTAGAACGCCCCACTCCATCACCCTTCTCCGGCATTGCCCCCAGTCGCGGAGCTTTTATGCCTTACAGACCCGCACAGAGAAGTGAAAGCGCTAAAACCGAAGCCCATGCGAGGAGCAGCACAAATCTCATGCCTTCATTGAAAGGTCTGTTGTCAGCCAATACGAATCAAGCTGCATCAACCAACATTGTTGGACAATCCACCACAAATAACGTTGCGCCGACAAATGGAGTATCGACTAAGAGCACTAATAACATTTCATCAAATGCCACGAACGATGTTGCTTCGACAAACAATACAGCGTTGAGCAGCACGAACAGCGTTGCCTCAACAAACAGTACGCCCCTATCCGGAACGAACAATGTTGCTTCCACGAACAATACGGCTATAGCCGGCACGAACAATGTTGCTTCAACAAATAGCCTTTCCCTAAGCAGTACCAATGGAGCTGCTTCCACAAATGGTGCTACGATTCGAATTGTTCCGTCTCAATCGTCCACAGCTCCCAGCGCTGAAGCCGCTAAATTTGTATCCTATGACGAAGCCAAGGCTGCGATCATAAAACATCTGGAAGTTGCTCGCGAAAAATTGATTGAAAATCTCGATAATCTTACGCGCTTTCAGAGCATGGATGATGTCGAAGTTTTTCTTTTAAACTCTCATAGTTTTCGGCAAAAAATTTCGTCTGAGATGCCGGAACTTCAATCTCTTTTTACCAAGGAGCGGATGGAACGCGGGCTACTTAGCTATCCGGCGCGCTTGACCGATAAAGTCGTCGTCGGAGCGCGCGAAAACATCGGCCGGGCCTATCTGACTCTCTTTGCGCTTTTTGGTCTGCAAATGATCACCACAAAAGTCCCTGGACTGAATCGTGCCTTTTCCCAGGCCGCCTTGGTCGGCAGCAGTCAAATGCGTGGCTTTACCTGGATTTTCTTTGGCGCCTTTTCTCTAGAGACCACCAAAATGGGTTTTGATTACTTCAAGACAAAGAGAGAGCGCCGTAGCCTCGAGGATATCTTTCTTCCGGCGGCCACACGGCACCGATTGCTAGTTCCTGTTGACCTTGAGGTCATGCGCAACACGGAGAAAGCGCAAAAGGCGCAATTCATATTGATGAGTTCGCTGAATGCTTTTTTCATCGCGATCTTACTCAAATCCACAACCATCGGCGCACGACAGGAATCTGTCATCAATCAGTACAACGCAGATGTCGCAGCAGCTAAATCACTTGATATTCCCGCCGGCCTCTTCGATCGCAACGTGATCAATGAAGCTTTGAAACGAAAGTTAAGTCGGGTGGGACAGGAAGCAGGATCTGAATACAAAGAAGCTGCCAATCTACTTTTGAGTCGCATCGACAAAGGCCAAACGTGGACGCCTACAGTTTTTGGCGAAAGCATCGTGAATGAAACTTCCGTATTCACAGCTAGTCCCTATCGAAAACTTTCAAACTTCGAGCGTGAACTGGCGAATGCCTTCCGTGGACAATGGGAACAAAGTCGGATTGCTCCCCTCTTAGACCACTTCACTCAGGTCACAAGTCGTAGTGTCGCAAAAGACGGCATCAAAGAGTTCTGGCATTATTTGCGCCATCGTCCAGCGCCGACGACACCAGGAGGACATTGATCGTGAAGCCGACGCGTGCCCTGGGATTTCTTCTGCTCACTCTTCTAGTTCTGGCACCTGTCAGCGCGCCTCCGCGTTCGCCTGCTCAAACAAATTCGATCCCCAACATCAAAGAAATAGGCAAGGCGCTGGCTAATCCGAAAACTCACGACGACGACAAATCGGCCACCTGGATTCCCGCGATGTCCAAGGCCGTTTTCGGCACAGATCCCAAAGGAAAAATTGATCTTGAAGAATACACCAAGAATTTGACCGCGTTAAAAGAACTTGGTGCCTTTGATGGCGAAGAGGGAATGGAACGCTTACTCTTCCTTCAGATTGCTTTTGAAAGTCGCTTTGGCGACGAGATCGAGCTGAGTCACCGCGCTTGGCGCTGGGGTCGTGAAGGAACAATCTTAGGCGGGACGGCTTTGGGAATTGCCGGTGCTTGGTTTTATCACAAGTCTAAAATTCGTAGTTTCAGTTTAGTCGCCAGTGCCCTATTTGCTAAGGCCGGAATTGCTACGGGTTATGGAGCTTCGCGACTTGCTTATGATGAATCGCGAGCGAATGGCGTACCCCCCTCGCCCATGGAGGTCGTTGGCCTAGACTTCGAGAGACCCGAAGACATGCGTTGGAATCGCGGTGAATCCTTAGCCGGGAATTTAACCGAGGGAGCGATGTTCGGCCTTCTGTATCCGGCGGGAGCTGCTGCCAGTGCCGTAACGACGAATTGGGTGCGTCGGCGTTTCACGAAAAAGAAGACTTGTGCCGATGCATCGGCTTCGATTTTTCACAGTTATGCAGTTCGCACTAAGGCATTCAAAAGCATTTCAGGTTTCAAAAATCATAGTGCCGAATGGCTTCGCAATTTAGGCCCCGTAGGTACTGTGGGTGGACTTGGAGCCTACCTATCCGTACAATTTGCAGTTGATGAATACAGTGATCGACTCTCGAACAGGGAACTACGCGCGAAACTAAAGGAAAGCGAAGCCCTGATCGAACGCTATCGCAAAGAAGATCGACGTGAAGCTCTGATCGCAGAAGCCTATGTCTACCGTGAAATGATTGAATACTACTTTGAAGCTTTGATGGTTGACCGCATTCAACAGAGTCTGAAACAGGTGGTCGATGCAGTTCCGGGACGAAAGGTTGACCTCAACGACGGGGAACTTGTTTTAACCTCACTTGCGAAAAGTTATTCAAAGCCGGAGTGGGATCGATTTGTAGCCCGAATCGAGGGATATCAGTTGGCACGCGAAGAGCATGGAGACCTACTCATGCCCGGTCTCTATCGCGAAGTGCTCTTGGACGGTCTACCGCAAGATCCGGGAAATATTCTTTTGTATGGAGCTGCGATTCTCCACAAGCATGACTTGGCTGCGGAATTTGAACGCATCTACGAACGCATCAGTTTCATTTTTCATTACCACAAGGCTCTCAGTGGCGACCTTTCTGAAGAGACAGAAGCCGCTATGGGTGAAACATTGAAGGACACACAATGAGAAATTTAATTGGGAAATTTCTTGTGATCGCTCTGCTGTCGAGCTTTTCGTTTTTTGCGACAAGCAGCCATGCGCAATCTGTCACGAACAGTCAGCGCTTCACCGACGTTCTGCAGGCCTATTATTGCCGGGCGATCATCGATTCTCTCGGAAATCACGGCGCCGGCTTTCATCCGCGCCTTGATCCCCAAAGCACTGCAGTCGCCGAAGAGTGCAGCAGTTTTTTCGAAAAACGTCCGAAATTCGTAGAATATACGAATAAAGAACTTGGGGATTCCTTGTCCGAACTCATCAAGGGACAATGGCGCGGACGCATCAATAACATTTTGGCCAACCTACAAACTGATTTTATTCAGGCCGAAGCGACTTTCCCCTACGCGCCAGCAGCTCTCTGGAATGCCATCGCAAGTCTTCACAAAGATCTCTCCAGAAGCCTGAACCCTTTGCTCATCGAGCAAGCTCAGCGGGAAAAAGATGGGGAAGGAGATCTAGTCCTCCAGTCTTTGTATGCCGCGATGACGGTCTTTAGCATCACAAAACTGGGAGGCCAGGTAGGGACCCGCAGTACCCGTGCGCTTTTCCACAATTGGGGCAACATCAAGGCCTCGATTCAGTCGGTGGAGTCGACAAAGTTAATGCTTCGTTCAATGGGCGATGGACTTCGACGCATTTTCACGGGTCGGATGCTTGTCATTTGGGGTCGCGAATTCAAAGATTTTTCGAAAACTGTGGGAATTAGTGTCGCAAACACCGTGCGAAACCCGGGAACTTTGATCCGCGGCGACAAATCGGTGTTACAGAAATCACTCAATGCCGTTTCCAACAATCAAATTCACCTCTATGCATCGGCTGCGGGAGCTATGAGTTTCGCGGCCTATAAAATGTGGCAAAAAGAAATTCTGGATCCTCAGGAGATGCTGAACAATTCCATCGAAGGCGTCTTTTTCTCGCTCCATAACGAGTGGACCTTGATTCGCGAAGTCTCGATGATGAAAAGCGCCGAGGAGCTTGAGAAGTTTTTGAACGATTACCACAAAAGCCAAATCGAAGAGATGCGAAAGCAGGAACCAAATTTCGTTGCGACCGAAAAAATCGAAAAGAACGACCTTTTCGCCATCATTGATGGAGTTCAGGAAAAACTGGAATCGATTTATGAGATCGCCAACGGCAGAAACTTGAATCTCCCCTTTGAATTGGTTTCCACGGATCTGGAAAGTGCAAAAAGTAATCTGACAGAACTCGGAATCGAGTACGTTCCACCAACTGTTGTGACTCCAGCCGCAGCAGAAAACCCTCTTCCAGCTGCACAACTGGATCAGAACTCGACTACCAATAGGATCATTATCGAAGTCGGGACAAATCGTGTTGTAAATCCGACCGTGCTAAGCAATGCACCGTCAGAAGTAGTACCGAGCACCAATTCCCCCGCCAAACCAAGCGAAGGTTCCGGGGATGATTCCGATCCCGGGCGCGAGCTCTAGGAAAAAGACAAAAGGCTTTTGCGGCAATCGATATTGCACGCCTACGGGAAAACGCAGCATGATGCCGAGCTTGGCATCGTCACGCTCGCTGCGGATGGGGTTATTGTCGCTAGAGCTAAACAGAAACGCTCCTCCCAGGCCTACATAGCCCTCTAAATCTCTTAGAAAGTCGCCCTTCATGCCTGTGTTCTTTAAAAAGTTTTGGAAGCGATAATGCCAGTCTCCGTACAAAAAGAGCATTTTTCCAAAAGCGTAACTAAGTCCCAAATCAATTGCCTGATCGGCCGCAAACTCATTTTTCACCACAAGTCCGGTCGGAGATCCTAAGATCAAACCGCCCGAGAGATTCCAATCGGTTGTCTTTCCGGTTTCCTTGTCCTTCACCATAGGACTGTTCGCGATTTTCTGCCGACGTGACTGCGCCCAGCCATCGGGGGCAAAATGCAGCGCAAACGCCAAAGTTAAAAGGGAAAAGGAGCGAAGATAGCTTGTCTTTTGGATTTCACTAAAAAATTTCATTTTTCCACCACCTTCTTTTGCGGAAACCTTAGAAGCGACTGGCTTCAATCAACCAGTTTTCAAAAACGCTCTCGGGCATCGCGCCACTTTTTCGATCACGTTCGGCTCCATTTTTGAAAAGGATAAAAGTTGGAACAGCCTGTATGCGGTAAATCTCGCCGGCCGAGGGATTCGATTCAGTGTCGATCTTAGCGAAATTGAAAGAACCTGCATGTCTTGCGGCCAGGCGCTCGAAAGTCGGCGCAAACGACAAACAGGGTCCGCACCAGGGTGCCCAAAAATCTACGACCAACGGAATATCTTTGGTGCGATCAATGAGCTTAGTCAGCTGCTCCTCACCAAGACTGCTAACGAAAGAATGAAAGCTGAGCGTCTTGCCACATTTTCCGCAAAGCGGAGCCAGACTCCGCGCTTTCTCAATCTTTATGCGATTGGTGGCATTGCATTCTACGCAGATCGTGAGAACTTTCTCGTCCAATTCACTGATCGTCATAAGCTGCTAAGCCCCCACGCGAAGCGTGCGATTCGAAAGTGCCCATCGCCTCAGATAAGCGAAGAGTTCAAAGAAAAGGAATGCATAAAAGAAATCACCCATTAGGGAATTTCGGAAAAACGGAAGTGCCATCGTAAAACACTGAATAAGCCCTTCCTGGTTAGTCGGATAAAGACCAGACAAAGCCCAGACGCCCAAATTCGAAACAAGGAAAAAAAGTACCGAGCCACTTCCAACAAAAAGGGGCCATTTTAGACTCCGTAAAGCGGGCAAAAGTGCAATAACTGCATAGGCTACATAGCCAAGCACTACGGTGGCGTCGAAACCGATCACGAGATCGCTCACAATTAAAGCCAATGCCAATGGAATTAATGCCGGACGATTCCGTAACGAGGCGTAAGCAAAAAGCGCCAGTACTGGACTAAAGTTCCAGGGGTGCGGGTAAAGTCGAAAAAGGGTCAGCAGAAGTGCCGGCAATATCAAGCGAAGAATCTGAGCCATGTCCGGGAAAACCTAAAGCTCTTAGGGGCTTAGCGCAAGCATTCTAGAGAATTTCGGTGGATTGGAATGCCTGGCACTGATATTCGATGGGCATGAAGAATCTGATTCGCGGAGTCGTTGATTTTCACGAACGCCTGCGTCCCGAATATCAGAAAACCTTTGCTAAATTGGCCCTGGGCCAACGCCCTGATGCGCTCTTTATTGCCTGTTCGGACAGCCGGGTGGCCCCCAACGTTTTTGCATCAACTGATCCCGGTGACGTATTTGTTGTTCGGAACGTGGGGAATCTCGTTCCCCCCTGCAGCGGCAATTTTCATGAAGATACAACTGATGCTCCCTTTGAAGCCAATACGGTGGCCGCGGCTCTGGAATTCTCGCTCACTCAGCTGCCGGTTCGGGACATTATTGTCTGTGGACATAGTGAATGCGGCGCAGTCGCCGCAATCTTGGACGGGCGGAAAGGCCTAGCGGCCGCCCCGCATTTGAAACAGTGGCTTCGGCACGGCGAAGCAAGTCTTGAGAGCCTTAGCCGCAACCCTCTACCGAGCGGGAAAACTTTAAGCCGCTTAAACCAGCTCTCGCAATCCAATGTCCTGCTGCAATTGGATCACCTCTTGAGTTACCCCGAGGTCGCACGTCGGGTGAACGAAAAGTCACTACGCCTTCACGCCTGGTGGTTTGACATCGGCAACGCAGAAGTTGAAATATTCGATGTATCCGAGGGGCGTTTTGTCGTTTTGAATAAGGAAACGGCCACAAGACTATTGGGTTGGAGTGATAAGGCATAATTGACGCGTAGTGTCATATATGCTATAGTCCGCGTCCATGCTCTATGACTCTCGACCGTTTCGACTCTGTTTACTCGCAGCCCTTTTCATTTTCACCGAGGCCCACCCCCAATCATTTTCGTCTCCCGAAAAACAAGAAATTCTGCAGATAGCAGACGGATTGAGCCCTCTCGAAAGTTCCGGTGAAAGTCGGGGGATTGAGTCTGCTTATTTCAGCGCTCTGACAGGTCTACGCCGCGAGATCGTCGGACTTAGAGATCGCATATTGGAGAGCGAATCAGCTCCACGTCCGGGTGACTGGGCATCTCCTCTCGACTCGATGGGACTGCTGCGAGCACGGGCGCAACTCTACGAGGCGATGCAAACTGACTTCAGAGCCTTGCGGTCAACTGGCCGACTGGATGACTTCGGACTCATCACCTACGCCCAGAAAGAGGAATGGATAGGCAAGGCCCTTCAGCTCCGATTTGAACTAGCCCACCTTTTGGAAGTCCGACTCTCTTTGCTCCGCACAGATTACCGATCCTTTATCAAAACTTTCGACGAAGAGAACTTTGTGTATCTCGAAATATTCGACAGCTTTTATTATCGCGAGCGCCTGAGCGATCGTGGAATCCGCGAAATGTCGCAGGGATCCGCCCGCGCCCAAGCCTTAGCAGACGCCCTTTCCCAATCATTGCAAAGCGATCTTTCCAAGCTTTTTAAAGATTCGCTCGCCTTCACGACGCAAGTTTCCGAACTTTCTAATAGTGCGATCTCCGATACGATTACTTCAGAATTTGATCGATTGGAAAATCTCTGCAAATCGCTTTCGTCTCGAATACTGTGGCTCAATAAAAAGTATCGGCAATCATTGCCCGCACTCGATTCAATTTCAAAAATTCGATTCGCGAGTCTGCAAGATGTGGAAGATTTAGTCGCCGAGCTAGGTCGCGAGTTACAAGTGGCTCTTCAGGTGGCCTCAGCGACCCTGGAAAAAATTGAAGAAAAAGGGGGTCGCGCATTCTGGCAACCGATCTACGACTTTCCAGGAATTCGAATTCTAAAACAGAATCCTTTTCGAGAACTTGGCATGATGCTTGGATATTCATCGTCCGGGGGTCAGGAATTTAGCGAACTCACCCTGCAAGATCTTCCAGGAGAGGCTCGCTCGTCGCAGGCCCTTCGGCTTTATCAAGAAGCACTGCTCTTACAGTATTTAACGGCAGCCGGGATTGCGATCAGCCGCCTCGGAAAAACTCGTGAGGGTCGTGAAAGTCTCAGAGAGCGTCTACAAATTTTTACTGGAAGGTGGTTGGGATGGGGCGACGATTCGAATCAAGGAAACGGCTCCACCGATCGCATTCTTCAGTTCCCTCAGACGGCAGGGGGATCAGGGAGTTCTGAATTGGCGACTAGCAACGGAAAGACTTCCCATTTGGAAGGCCGACCGGCGCGCCGCCATCAGGTTCTAGAGGATCAACTATGGCGCGTATTTTTCGATAATGCCAAAATCGCGGAGAACTGCGAGGGTCCCTTAATGAAAAGTTCTATTAAGCGAATTTCAATAAACAACTGAGCCAATGGAGTAGCTCGGAGACATCACCTAATACGAAAAGCGAATTCGCGCGCCGATGATCGTTTCTATTCCGATCCACTCCGATCGATGAGTTGAGTTTGGGCTACTGCCGCCACTAACAAACATTTCCACTCGACCGCGCGCCTTTGGCCCCCACAGCTTTTTTGCGAATTGGTCGACGCCTTTTGAAACTCCGTCAATGGGATCAATGAAAAAGAGCACGACTTTGCCTAGAAATGATTCTGCGAATACTGGGTTGGCCGAAATTTTGGAATGAAGATGATAGAAGAACTCTCCTAACAGTGCACCCAAGATAGGAGTCGCGAAGAGATCCTGAATCGAAAGCGGCTCCCCGATGGTTTCCAAAATCTCCCACTGCGTTGACATCAAGACGGCAAAAGCAAAAGAAGCCAAGGCCGACTGTCCGTTGCGTCTAGCAATCATGTAATAAGCGGCCCCGGAATAGGGATGAAGTACGTAGTTAATGAAGTGCGGATCCTTATCCATGACAAAACCGGTCTTCAAGTTGTTTTTCCAGGCGCCGCCGACCCCTTCTTTAATGCGATCCTTTCGGTCCTGGGTCCAACCCCCTAAATTTTCAGGCACAAATAGCACTAGGCCAAAGGTAAAACCCATGATCGCCGTAAGAGTGTCGTATTTTTCCGGAGGCACCAAACGGCCGCTGAACTCTTCAGATCGGATGCGAAGTGCCTGAATTTTAGACTCCTGCTGAGGAGCCTGAGGCGAATGCTCTTTCGACCTCATGACGTATACGGATGGAGTCTCCTCTGTCTCCTCGGCCTCGCTACAATAAAGCTCGGCGAGCTTTAGATCCATGCGAGCAATTCCTCCGCCGCGCCGGCAGATTTCATGATGATCAAGATCTAGACGATGGAGCGAGCCAACGGGATTGCTCACATCATCATCGACGGCAGATTTCTCGGAACTGTCTTCCAATGGCCGAAGACTTGCGGAAACTGAAAAGGGTAGTTTTTTTTGCCCTTCTGAATGGGACAAAGCAGGAAGTAGCAGGCATGCGAATAGAAAGAAGAAAGTAGCAGAACGAAAAAACATCAGAGGCACTCCTCTAGAAGAGAAGTACCCACTTGGTCGAGGACAAAACATTGCTGCCGCTTATAGGCAAGATAGATGCCAACCTATCCAGGCATTTTCAGCCCGAAATTCGCGGTTTGAGGCTGAGAATCCGTGAATTGCTCGACAGTGTATAGAAGCTTTTCAGCGGCAAAGAAAAATTCCTACAGTAAGGGCTCTTTTCATTCGCCTAGGTGGGGCCTATCCTGTGGGCGAAAATGAAGTCTCTCTCCGCCCCCATCAAAGCCTCCACCGCATTGCGCTCGCACGAGTGGCGTCTTCTGATACTACTGGCGGCCATTCAGTTCACAAACCAAGTCGACTTCATGATCATGATGCCGCTAGGCCCGAAGTTGATGCGCATTTTCGACATTGGCCCGCAAAGTTTTAGCTGGCTCGTCTCTTCCTATACTTTTGCAGGAGCATTCTCGGCGCTTTTAGCTTCAGCAGTTTTGGATCGCTTTGATCGCAAAAAATCTCTGCAGTTCACTTACACTTTTTTCATTCTCGGAACCCTGGGCTGTGCACTGGCTCCCACTTACTTTTGGCTCCTAGGTTTTCGTACATTTGCGGGGCTCTTTGGCGGCATTCTCTCGGCCCAGATACTCGCGATTGTAGGAGACAATATTCCCGCTGATCGTCGGGGACGAGCCATGGGAATTGTCATGGCTTCCTTTTCGGCGGCCACTGTCTTTGGCATACCTTTTTGCCTTTGGATCGCAAATCTCTACAGCTGGCACGCACCCTTTTTCTTTCTCGCTACCTTGTCTGCCTTAATGTGGATCGGCATTCGTTTCGAAGTGCCCGCACAGCGACAACATCTCGAAGGGCGCACATTGGAGCAATGGAATTTGCTGAAAAATGCGGGCATGATTCTTCGCTCTGAAAACGTGCCCATGGCGCTCTCGCTCATACCTCTGATCATGCTCGGCTTTTTCACCATGATTCCCCTTCTCAATCCATTTCTGGTCAGTAATGTCGGTATTTCCGAAGACGACATTACCCTCATGTATCTGTTGGGCGGCTTTGCGACGATTTTCACCTCACCATTGGCCGGACGGGCCGTGGATCGGTGGGGCTCGCGTGGAATTTTTGTGATGATCTCGCTTCTGATCGGTCCACTCCTTGTCTTGATCAGTCACTTAAAACCGAATCCCCTCCATTGGGTATTGATGCACACAACTGCGCTTTTCATTCTGGGAAATGCCCGCATGGTTTCTTCGATGTCGCTCATCACGGGCGTTGTGCCTAATCGTATCCGAGGCGGTTTTATGAGTCTGATGAGCTGCCTACAACAAGTTGCTTTGGGTGTAGCATCGTTTGTCGGAGGCCTTGTCGTCACCCGCGGCTTGGGCGATCAACTTCAAGGCTATGAACGGGCCGGCTGGATCGCGCTCGTCTCCACATTACTTGCTGTCTTTATTGCCCTTCGCATCCCCCAAAACCGAAGCGATACTAAATAACTTAATCTTATCGTTTGATAAAAATGATATATTTTACATATCATCACTAATCTTCGATCATGGACTTCAGCTTCAAGTTAGAAAGCAGAAGGAGATACCATGTTAGGAGTTGGAAAAAAGTTTCCCGAATTTCAATTAAAAGGGGTCGTATCCACGGATGCGAAGACCGCATTTCAAGACATCAGCAATAAGACCTATGCCGGCAAATGGTTAGTCGTCTTTTTCTATCCCAAAGATTTCACCTTTGTTTGTCCTACAGAGATCAAAGGTTTTGGCGATCTGAACGGCCAGTTCAAGGAGCGCGACGCCCAAGTTCTAACGGCAAGCACGGACTCCGAATTCGTGCATTTGGCGTGGAAACAAAATCACGCTGACCTGAAGGATCTTCCCTTCCCCATGTTGTCCGACATCAAGCGAGAACTATCCACCAATCTCGGCATTCTTGATGAAAACGAAGGTGTTGCTCAACGCGCGACCTACATTGTTGATCCGGATGGCATCATTCGCTTTGTTTATGTCACGGACCTTAATGTTGGCCGAAATCCCAAGGAAGTTTTACGCATTCTCGATGGACTTCAAACCGATGAACTTTGCCCCTGCAATTGGGAAAAGGGCAAAGATACCATTAAAGTTTAATAAGGAGTATTTATGGGAATTGAATCACTACGCGAGGGCCTTAAACCCTATGCACAGGATATTAAATTAAATTTATTTTCGGTCCTTTCAGAAGAAGGAGCGCCTGGTCTTTCGACCCAGAAAATCTGGGCCGTTGCCCTGGCGTGCGCTTATGCAACTAAAGATAAAAGACTCAGTAGTGCCGTTTTGGAAGATGCATCCATTAGTTTAAGCCCTGAATTTATCGAGGCAGCAAAAGCCGCGACCACGATTATGGGAATGAACAATGTGTATTATCGCTTCACTCATCTGGTTGAGGACAAAGAATTTACAAAGTTACCCGCCAGACTTAGGATGAATATCATTGGAAAACCGGGCATAGCGAAGGTCGACTTCGAATTGATGTGCCTTGCGGTTTCCGCGATGGCCGGCTGCGGGCTCTGCGTTAACTCGCATATTCACGAAGTGAAAAAAGCGGGCCTCTCGAATGAAGGCGTTCATTCTTCCATTCGCATCGCGGCAACAATTCAGGCAGCAGCTCAAGCTTTATCCATTGGTTAGTAGGTGGACTTGTGGCAAAGTCGAGCTTCAAGGAGATTTGGAATATGAATATCGATATTGGAATGAACGAATCGCATCGAAAACAAATCGCAGAAGGGCTTTCCCATCTTCTTGCTGACAGCTACACGCTTTACCTTAAAACGCATAACTTTCACTGGAACGTGACGGGTCCGATGTTTCAGACCCTTCACGCCATGTTCGAAACTCAATACACCGAACTTGCAACCGCCGTTGATTTAATCGCAGAACGTATTCGTTCCTTGGGCTTCAGAGCTCCGGGAAGCTACCAGGAATTCATTCGCCTGAGTTCGATCAAAGAGTCCGAAGATGTTCCAGATGCCAAAGCTATGATTCGTGAATTGGTCGCTGGACAAGAAGCCGTCGTGAAAACCGCCCGCAGCATATTTCCGGCCACTGAAAAAGCCAGCGACGAAGCCACCAAGGATCTTCTCACGCAACGCATGCAGCTTCATGAAAAGACTGCCTGGATGCTGAGGAGCCTCCTCGAATAGGCGTCAGCCGTGTTATGATTCCTTAGAGTGGAATTACCTTTTCTCTACGACCTCCTTGTGATCTTCGGTGTATCGATGGTGGTCGTTTCTATTTTTCACTACTTCAAACAACCTCCGATCTCGGGCTTCATCATAAGCGGCGCACTGATTGGTCCCCACGCTCTCGGCTGGATCAAAGATCAAGAACTAGTCCAACTTCTATCTGAAATCGGCGTTGTCTTTTTGCTCTTCAGTCTTGGTATTGAGTTTTCGCTCAAAACAATTCTGCGCTTGCGGAAGGCTTTCTTTCTCTTGGGCGGCCTGAGCTGTTTGATTTCTGCGGGTCTGGTGGCCGGCATCGCCTTAACTTTTGGAACGACTGTTTCAAAAGCAGTTGTTTTAGGCGCGCTGGCCTGTCTTAGCTCGACGGCTGTTGTCTTGAAGCTTCTTCAAGAACGGCGCGAAACTAGCAGTACGCACGGAAATCTTGCCGTAGCTGTTTTGCTCTTTCAGGATCTCCTAGCCGTTCCGCTGGTTTTGCTATTGCCGCTACTCGGGGCCAAATCTGCGGAAGCGATGCCGAGCCCCGCCCTTCTGGCGATGACGATCGGCAAAATACTCTTACTGGTCGTCGCACTGATCGCGGGAGCTCGCTATGCGGTTCCATTTATTTTGAAGAGTCTTGCGCGCACACAGGTGCGCGAATTGCTCATCATAGGCGTCTCGGTTTTATCTCTCGGAAGCGCATGGATCAGTCATGAAATCGGACTTTCGCTGGCCCTCGGGGCCTTCATTGCAGGTCTTTTGATATCGGAATCCGAGTACGGTACCCAAGCTTTTTCGGACATCATCCCCTTTCGCGATATTTTTATTGCCGTCTTTTTTGTCTCGATCGGCATGCAGTTGGATTTTGTTTTTTTAGAACAAAATGGACTACAGGTTTTGGGCCTCGCGATTGGCATCATTTTAGTCAAATTCATTGCGATTACCTTTGTGGGAAGCCTTCTCAACTACGAGGCTCGCATATCCGTGATGGTCGCCTTGATTCTTGCCCAGGTCGGCGAGTTTTCTTTTGTTCTGGCCATGAAGGCTTATTCGGACGGATTGCTGAATGCTACAGAGTTTCAATATTTTCTTTCGGTTTCGATCATTGTTTTAATGATCACTCCAATTATGATTCGTATGGCCCCTCATGTCGCGCCCCGCATTGCTGATTTCGATGTGATGAAAAAGGTTACAGGACCCCTAAGAAAGGTTCCCGGCTGGCCCAATAGCAACGTGAAATCCACTGAAGCGATCCCGAAGGCAGAACTCACAAACCACGTCATCATCGTGGGTTTTGGTCTTAATGGGCAAAATCTTGCCAAAGTTTTGGACGCTAATAGTATTCCGTTTTCTGTGATCGAGTTCAATCCGGAAACTGTAAGACACTGGAAAGACCGCGGACTCTCGATTCATTTTGGTGACGCCTCTAAGCGAGAAGTTCTAGAGCACGCGGGACTCTTGAAATCTCGCATCGTGGTCGTGGCAATATCGGATTCACAGTGGGTAAAAAATGTCGTTGCCAGCATCCGCGCCATCCGGAGTGACATCCAAGTGATGGTACGCTGCCAATACCTGCGCGACATGGAAACACTCAAAGACTCGGGCATAACGGATGTTGTGATTGCAGAAATCGAAACCGCCAGCCGCATATTTGCTCGTGTACTCTTTCACTATGGAGTACCCGAGGCTGAAATCGATCGGCATGTAAAAGAAGTAGAAGAAGAAAACTACCGACGCGTTCATCATTGAATTAACTTACGACTTTCAAGTTCTAATTTTGCGTGCCAACAATATCTTTTAAATGTCGCGCACCAACAACTGCGGAAGTTCCCACATTGAATACCCATTTATTCAGTGCGGCGCGGGCACGTTCGGGGTAAGTGTCCCGAGACGCGATCAATGAATCCAAAGCTTCTCCGAATTTGTGAATCTGACTGGGACTGACGACCGTACCGATTTCCTGGCGAATAAAATCTTCGATGCCTGCCCTTTTGAAATCTCCATGGCGCGGATTATTTATCTTCTGCGGGGTATCCAAAAAAAGCACCGGTTTCTCCAAAGCAAAAGCATACTCCGTTGCCGCGCCGGACCAATCGCTGACCATAAGAACAGATTCTTCCAACGACTGATTGTTATTCATGTCCTCTTCCATAATAAAAAGTTGCTTGGAGATCAGGTCTTGGTGGCGCTCGCGAATTTCCGCCACCAATTTTGGAAGGCGCCGCACTGTCATCGGGTGAAAGCGAAGGCTTACGCGGTAACCTCGCGCTACAGTTTCCGAAATCACCTTCGATAACAATTCCAAATCTTCTGCAAAAGAGCACGCTCCCCATGATGGAGCCAGCAACACAAGTGGCAAGCCTTGGGCTTTTCTGATCGCCTCCGATTTCGCTCGCCCGGACAACAACGCATCTAGCTTGATGCTGCCCAAGTTCAAGAGTCGACGTCCTTTTAAGCCACGCAACGACTCCTCTTTCCGCAATTCGTCCACATGATGAGGGCCGACACAAAAAATCGTATCAAAAGATTCGAAGGCACGGTCCCGGTAGACCGTGTGGGTGCTGTTGATGGAGTGAAAGGTATAGACATAATGAACAGGAAAAGTGCTTCGCTTGAGTGCAAAGGTGTTGAGATCCGGAAGCGTCATGAAGAAAACTTTAGTGTCGATGGACTTAAAAAGAATCGTCCGCGAAACACCAGACCCAATAAAAAATCGATGAAAACGTGCGTCCTCAAAAGCCAGCCCGGGATCCTTCCGATCCGACGACAAATAAGACACTTCCGCCTTGGGCGAGAGCTTCAGATATTCCTTTAGTATCGGGCCTAGGTGCGGCCAATCTTGCGAGCCCTCTGAATACACGGAGAGACGCCGTGCCGTGGGCGAAGACTTTTGAAATTTCTGAAGCTCGGACCAAGTTTCAAAAAATTCTTTGATCGCCGAGATCACCTTCAACCCCCACCCTTTTTAATGCCACAGTTTCAACGACCGCTGCAGCAGATTTTTAAGATCTTCACTTCCCAGTTCTCGCAGACTGTTATCAGAACGGCCCGGGGTCCACATCTCGGGACAAAGTTTTAAAATAGCTTCGTCTGACCGAGCGCTACGCCGAAACAAAGGTGCAAAATCTAGACTCTGCAAAAATTTCTTCAGACTTTCGCCAAAATCCGCATCACCAATGCGTCTCATGCGTCCATCATCAGATAGGAAATTGAAATTCCATACTTCTGGCAAAGTAAATGCACATGCAATACCATGCGGAGTGCCGAAATGTGCCGTTAACGGATAAGAGATCGCATGAGAGATCGCGGTCCGTGTGCGGCTAATGCAGATGCCTGCAAAGAGACTGGCCTCCAACATCTGAGCCCGTCGATGAAGGTCTTGGGGCTTATCTTTGAGAATTGGAAGAGCTTCGAAAACAAGTTTTACGGCTCGCTCGGCCAGCGTGCCCGTCAGCGGCGTATAGTTTTTATTCCACACTGATTCCAAGGCCTGGGCCAAGGCATCGAGCCCAGTCGCCAGCGTTGTCTCCCAGGGAAGTGTTCGCGAAAGTCGGGGATCTAGAAGCGCCATTTTAGGAAAGAGACTTGGGGTCGTCAGCGAATATTTCCGCTTTTCAATCGAGTCCCACAGGGTGGCAAACGGAGTCACTTCACTTCCGGTTCCGGCCGTCGTAGGGACCGCGATCATTGGGAGTGGCAAGATTGGAGAGACAGCCCTGTGGGCGCGAACTGCATTCCATATCTCCTTTAGCGAGGGCGCTCCACCGGCCAACACATAGGAGAGAATTTTCGCCAGATCCAAAACACTGCCACCACCGATTGCAAGAATCTGGGCCGGCTGAAAGTCAATGAGTTTTTGACAGAGCGCTTCGACATCCAAAAAATTTGGATTTGCTGTCGTTTGGTCGAAAATTCGAAGTTCAATGCCGCAACTTTTGAAGGTCGCTTCAACTTTTTCCGTAATCCCGAATTTGCTGATCGAGGGACTGGTGACCAAGATTGTTGCCTCTTTGGCCAGAAACTTTGGAAGATCTTCCGGAACGGCCACTCCAAAATTAATTGCGACCGGATTGCAAAAGTCCCAGGAAGTCACGGACTCGTTCTTCACGTTTTCAGCGCCCTCATCACCTGTAATTTATTCTCGACCGGACTCGTCGTTGGACGACCTAAATCTTTGCGCGATCCCTGGCACGTTCGCACTTCAATCAGCATGGGACCTTTTTTCTGGGAGATAATTCCAAGTGCCGACTGCAGCTGAGGTGCAGTCTCTACTTTAAAGCATTCTTGATAAGCATTCGCCTTTGCGATGGCCGACCAATCAAGTTCAAAGGCCCCCGTAGGTTGTCCACCTACAGATTCATGGGCGCCATTATTGATCAGCACGTGCACGAAATTCTCGGGCTTCAGTCGCCCGATCGTACTCATTCCGCCCATGTGCATGAGAGCAGCACCGTCCCCGTCGAGGCAAAATACGCGCCGATCAGTTTTCTCAAGCGCAATTCCCAGAGCAATTTGCGAAGCATGACCCATGCCACCCACGACCAAGAAATCTGCTCGAGCAGTTTCTTCGCGTTTTTTGCGGAGTTCAAAGAGTTCACGCGAAGCCTTGCCCGTAGTGCAAACAACTGCGTCCCGCGGAGCCACTTGGTTTAAAATCAAATCGATCGCCACTTCGCGACTCATTTCGTAGGATCGGCAATCTGAAGTTTTAAGTTCATAAGCTCCGAAAGCGCCTTCACGTACGGCCAAGACAAAGGCTCCGCCTTTTTCGCGAAGATGCATCTGTGCCCGCTCGATTTTCGCCGCCCAGTCCAAATCTCCCGCGTCAATGATTTCATATGGGATCTCCATACTCGTGAGCATTTGAAGCATCACTCTTCCTTGCTTTTTATGCTGAGGTTCGTCTTTCACGCCGGGTTCGCCGCGCCAACCGATAATGAGCAGTAGCGGCAAGGCATAAACATCAGGGTCCGACAAAGACAGAAGGGGATTTACGGTATTGCCCAATCCTGAATTTTGAAGATAAACGACCGGGATTTTTCCAGTAGCAAGATGATAACCAGCCGCCAATGCGACCGCCGAGCCCTCGTTTGCAGTGATGATGTGCTGTTTTTCGGGCAGTTGATCGCTGAGATAAAAGCAAAAATTTTTCAGAAGTGAATCAGGAACACCTGCAAAAAACTCAAAACCCTTTGCCTTGAGCCCTTCATAAAAATCAGCGCATTGAATCATCTTATTTTCCACCCGGGATCAAATTCAAGATTTTATCAATCGACATCAATTGCGAATCGACCTCTGCAGAACGCGCGTTTTTCAATATAGTCTCGGCAGTGTTCATCATGGCTGGATAGGCAGCCCGCAGCAGTTGATTGGCGTAGATGATCACATTCGCACCCGCTTCGGCCAACTGTTCCTCGTAAATCGTGTTGTAACTCGACGGCACGACAATAAGAGGGGGACGTTTTTCGAAATTATTGTAGGCACGGCAAAACTCTAAAATCTCATCGGGAGTTTTTTGCCGACTGTGGATCATGATGCCATCGGCCCCGGCTTCAGCATAGGCCTGGGCGCGCTTCAATGCATCTGCCATTCCTTGATTTAATATCAAGCTTTCCACGCGACCAATGATCATGAAGTCTTTTGTGACTTGGGCGCGCTTTCCTTCCTGGATCTTATGACAAAAGTTCGCGATGGAATCTTGAGTTTGCTCGACCTCTGCGCCGAAGAGCGAATTTTTCTTCAGACCAATCTTATCTTCAATGATGATGGCAGAAACTCCTAAGCGTTCAAGAGTTCGAACAGTGAAGGTAAAGTGTTCGGGTTTACCACCAGTGTCGCCATCATAAATGATCGGCTTGGTGGTCACTTCCATAATGTCGTTAACAGTTTGTAGTCGCGAAGTTACATCGACAGCTTCGATATCCGGCTTTCCCTTGGCTGTGGAGTCCGTCAGGGAAGAGAGCCACATGGCATCGAATTCGCGAGCTCCGCGATCGGTCTTCACACTGCAATTTTCGACGATCAAACCGGTCAAACCGTTATGCGCCTCCATAACGCGCACAAAGGGCTTGTTTTCCAAAAGACGCCGCAGTCGACTGAGGCGATTCTGGGGAGTCGTCCCGATTTCCCGAAGTGCGTTGTTGAGTTGAGTCGATGAGATGCCTTGAGTGTAAGGCACATCGATCACCTCGCCGCCCCACTCTTTCATGGCTTCGATCACGCGATCGCGTGTGGCTTTTTGAACGCCTGTCTTCCAATCGTCGCCGTGGACAACATAGTTCGGACGTAGTTCGCGAAGATTGGGAACATAGTCCAATGTTTCTTGGGGAATAACCTTGGATACACCCTTCAGGTTTTCGACGACCAATCGTCGTTGCTCGAAGCTCATGTAAGGAAGGCGCTTGTAACTTGCGATCGCCTTATCCGTAAGCAAACCCACAACAACTTCACCATATTGGGCTGCGGTTTTGATGATATTCAAATGCCCCGGATGAATCAGGTCCGCACTCATTCCGACGTAGGCGATTTTAGGCGACTTTGTATTCATGAAATGTCCTCTTTCAAAGCGCTAGATCATTCCAGATGGGCCTGCCGGTGTCTAGTTGGGGGGGCTGTCTAGATCAGGGTGATGTGGGCTTCGATCAGACGAGGGGAAAAGCCCCAGGGGCTAAGCGGGTCGATGACCCAGCCGACATCGATTTCGAAATGAATCAATGGGGCTACTTGGGGTGCCATGGGGAGCTGAGCGCGCAGTCGCCCGACGACCATAAGTGCACTGCTTTCAACCCATTGATTCACCTGCGCTCTGAATGCTGCTTCTTGAACTTTGAGCCGACCACTGTAACGGATGAGCGGCTCAAAGAGATTGGCGGAATCCAAGACCCGCGCCCCTTGAGATTCACGACCACCAATATTTGCCAACTCAGCCGAGGCCCCAATCTTGGAATAGGCCGCCTCGAATAGTCCATTCGCAGAACTCATGCCCGCAAGTCGCAGAAACTTCGGAGTCGCCGAGCGAAAGATTTCACCGGAGGTAGAATCCACCGCCAATACAAAACGACTTTCAAAGGCGCGTCCCTCGAAAGTCACCAAGTCAAAACGGGATTCAAAAAATCCGGGATCATAGAATCCGGCTTCATCGAGCGATAGAAAATGGAAGAACTTTGTCAGCTGGCCAACGAAGTTGGAATCCTTCCGATTCAGTCGCAGTTCGGCGGTGCCGGTCCCGGAATCGACAGCAAAACGATCGTCTAAAGACCTGAGAAAAGACCGCGCCTCGGGATAGCGGTGGAAGGGCCCCACCTGTTTTTCATTTTCAGAAAATGGAAAGCGAAGAAGCAGCTCCCCTGAGTCATCGGACGAATTTGAGAGAAAGGCTATGCCTGATCCCAAAACGGAATAGTTCGTCTTGAAAACAAGCGGCAGCTGGAGCTTGTTTTCGTGAAAGAGCTCGGCGATATCCGCTATAGGAGCGGCGGATAGTTTTTCGGAGAGTATCGAGGACACAGTTATGGCTGGCCGAGGTTTGGGAAAGGTGACCCCCTTCACACCAAACCACCAAGCCTTGGGGTTATTCATACTCTCCTGATGCAGTGATTGAAGGCGCGTATTTGCCCGCTCTTCCAAAGCGAAATCAGGCTTCACGATCAATAAAGCATCGGGCTGCAACAAGGGGCTTCCCGCAAAAAGAAAGCGCTGGCTAAGTTTTTGTCGCAATAGATTATTCAACTGCGAGCGATCGCGCTGATGCTTGGAAAGAAGTGAAGCCTCGCAGCGCTGCCAATGTTCGGGATCAACGGGAATTAGGTCGGCTGACCAGGAAAAACATGTGGTGAGAAAGAACGCAAATGCCCCAAAAGTGCGAAGGAAATGAGCGGAGTGAGGCATCTGAAAGTTGTAGCAATTTGCGACACCTAAAGCGATCTAATTTAGCAGGGCAAAGCCCGCAAAAATATCAGTATAAATGGCTGATTTAAAAGAATATTGCCTCGCCGCTTGTGGTTTATGACGCCATGTGTTATCTTGCCGAATCCTCATGCCTAAAGACCGCTATCTACTCCTGTGTTTTTGCCTTTTCTTATCGGTCTCTAGCTATGCATTTGATGAGGCCCTGCCTGAGGCGCCTGACTGCTCTGTGCCACTCGTTGATGAGCAGGAGATTGCGCGTTTGAAAAAGATGGGAATTCCCGAACGGGCCAAAGTATTGAGAAGCATCGCTCGACGACAATCTCTAAGGGACTCGCAGCTTTCTTTCAGCGATCAGTTGTTCGCCGCAGAAATGGCCGATCAGGCCGCCGAGAAATCTGCGCGTCACTGGTCGGATCTCCACAAGGATGGTTTTTCCTATTCCGCTGAACACAGTCCGCGGGTGGCGAAGATCGAAGGACTTGTGGTGAATGAAAGTCTCCAAGGATTTTTTATCACCCTAGAAGCCCCGGCTCACGAGCACAGGCCTAGCGGATTTCGTCGCGGCTTCTTGAGATCAGAATTGTTTATGGATCCAAGTTTCACAGTTCACCAATCAGCGATTATCGAACCGACTTTCCAATCTGCAGAATGATATCTGTCTCTCGGAGATCCTCAACGATGGAAGTCATTTGCCTACATTGACAACTGTCCATGAGAGATTGTGACAGTGTTTGTGACACAAGTATATCTTGATGGGCAGTCCACAGAAAGTAGATTGAATTCACTAAGGTGAAGGCACAATTGAAAAAATGAACAATGCAAAAAGCAAGACAAACGATTCATCATCTAAATTCGATTCATTCTCTCTGGAGATTGCACGAGATGATACAGATGCGAGTTTAGAAACCGAACGACTTAAAACTGATGAAAGCTTTGCCAAAGAAACTAGCGAAGCAAATCGCGAAACTGATCGC
Source organism: uncultured Bacteriovoracaceae bacterium (assembly GCA_964636255.1). Lineage (GTDB taxonomy): Bacteria > Bdellovibrionota > UBA2428 > UBA2428 > UBA2428 > CAXNGS01. The sequence goes on from CAZWNW010000018.1 coordinate 46,270, forward strand.
GACCTCCAAAGTGATCGAAAAGAACGAGATAAAAAACAGGAAATCGCACGCGAGGCTCGAGATTTTGCGATCGACGAAACTAGAGACACCAACACCGAAGAGAAAGGTGAACAAAAACGCTTGGAAGACCATCTTCAGCAGGAGCGGAAGAGATCTGATGCATCCAAGAAAATTGAGCGAATGGCTGCCGATGCGACTTTGATTTTAGAGCGGAAAAAAGCACGTCTTACCGCTGAGGCCTTTCTAATTCTTGAACGGGAAAGTACCGACGCGGATCTTTTGGCCGAAAGAACTCAAACAGATCAGGAAGCAGAACGGACGAATCAATATTTAAGCGAAGAAGAAAAGGCCCACCAAACAACTAAGGCGACACTTTCCTCACGTGAAGAAATTCTAGCCGTCGTAAGTCACGATCTCAGAAATCCGCTGAACTCGATCGCTATGAGCGCAGAAATTTTAGCTTCGAATCTTCGAAAAACGAAGTCCGATGAAAATCTTGAACTCGTATCGATGATCCAACGAAATGCAGCGATGATGGATCGGCTGATCACCGACCTCCTAGAAGTAGAACGGATGGAGACGGGAGGGGTCCAGCTAAATCTTTCAAAGCAGTCGATTGAATCTCTGCTTGAGGATTGCGAAAACCTCTTCGGTATTATCGCCCGCAAGAAATCCATCGAATTAAAGATGAGTGTCGTGAATGGGCCGCTCTTCGCTATTTTTGATCAAGAACGCATCAGCCAGGTTTTATCGAATCTGGTTGGCAACGCCCTCAAGTTCACTCCTGCCGGAGGTAGGGTTTCATTAGAGGCACGGCCCGCGGCTGAAAAAGTAGAAATCACAGTTGCCGACACCGGTCCGGGAATTCCGGTGGGCGAACAAAATAAAATTTTTGAGAAGTTCTCGCAAATCGATAAATCGAGTCGACAGGGTTTGGGCTTAGGACTCTATATTTCAAGATGGATCATCGGCGCGCATGGCGGAAAGATATCGCTGCAATCAAGCCCCGGCAAAGGAACTTCCTTTAGTTTTGAAATTTAATGTTGCTGTGTGGGAGGCAGCGGAGCTGCTTTTGACCAAATTCTTCGAATTTGCTGCCATTTAGTTTAGGATAAGCTCCATGCAAGACACAGGCCGGAACAATGAAATCAATTGTCCCCTGTGCACTCAGAAAACTTCAGAAGTGTTTTTCCAAGAAGCCAAGACCTTGAAGAATTATTGGAACTGTGGAATTTGTGGGCTGATTTTTTTGGATCCCGCAAAGTATCTTAGTCTTGCTGAAGAGAAAGCCCACTACCTCACCCACAACAATGATGTGAATGATCTGCGCTACCAAGAATTTGTCGCGGAACTTGTGGATTTTGTCAGGCGCCGTGTTTCTCCTCTTGGCACTCGGGGTCTGGACTATGGATCGGGCACGGGCCCCGTGGTCACAAAACTTCTGACGGAGGAAGGCTATAAGCTGGATCTCTATGATCCTCTCTTCTCTTCCTTCAAATTAAACCCAGATGCGCAGTATGATTTTATTGTGAGTTGCGAAGTGGTCGAACATTTTCACAAAGCCTCCGAGGAATTCCTGAAGTTGAAAAGACTTCTCAAAAAGGGAGCTCCCTTGGTGATGAAAACTCAGCCCTATGAAAGTGGAACCGATTTTCCAAGTTGGTTTTATCGACGGGACCCCACTCATGTAGTTTTCTATCGGCCCACTACATTCGAATGGATCAAGGAAAACTTCGCCTTTCAAAAACTGGAACGAAATACGAAAAGCGTTTTCGTCCTCTGGAACTGAGGACGATAAGAACGGAATTGAATTGGTCGGGGTTACGGCTTTGAGCATAAACCCTCGACTTCATTTGAAATCGAATTTCGCAAGTAGCAAGAAGTAGCATCACTCCACGAGCCGAGCTCACAAGTCCTTCGCAAACTGAAAAACTTGCGCGGTATGCGCTGCCTCTGGGAGCTTGTATCCGAGTTTCTCTGTAACTTCCTTCACCTCAACACCGGCTTTTCTCAGGTAGGTATTGGTCGTCTTGAGCTGATTGTGGCCAACAACGGCCATAACCTGCGCAAGCGAAACGCCTCGGCTAAGGAGGTTTGTGATGAAGGTGGCTCTGAGGTCATGAAACTTCACAGGTGTTACGCCAATCGCCTCGCAAAACTCACGAGTCACTTGCGCCTGCTCGCCGTTCTCCCATTCTTTAAGGTGCGGAAGAACAAACTCTTCACTGCCGCGCTTAAGCTTTAGTTCCCGAAGAAATTGAGCCAAATCGTCGGCAATGGGCACAACGCGCGATCTTTGCGTTTTAGTTGGAGCGTAGCCAGTTTTTGAAGTCCATTGACGGCTGACAGATATTGTCTTGCTTTCAAGATCAACGTCTTTCCAGGTCATCGCCATGAGCTCACCTGAGCGCATCCCCGTTGCCAGCGCCACAAACCACACAGGATAAAATCTGTGGCTGGTTAGGCGCGCTTCACGAAGAAAAATCTTGGCTTCCTCGTTAGTGAGCACCTTGGCATCAACCTCGGGGACTTTGACTTGAATGCCACTAGCCGGGTTTCTTGTGACCAGTCCCTCATCAAGAGCCATCTGAAAGATTCTTCGAATCATTTTTAGAATGGTCCGTCTTGTGCTGGGGCTTAGCTCGGCTGAAACATCTTCATAGACAAGTCTGTGAATATCAGCGCCTTGAATCTGCGTGAGATCCGTCTCACCCCACGTGCGCATCGTCCATTTGCGAAGCTGCTTGTCGTAGTTCACAACAGTGGCGGGGCGATAGGTGAGTTGCATGCGCTCAATACAGGTCTCAAGCCAGTTTGACCAAGTAGGGGTCAGCGGCCACTTTTGGCCTCATGTAACTCGCGCTTGAATTCAAACTCCGCAAGCTCAGCTTTGCGAAGGGTTTCAAGCCCCTTCTTTCGCCGCTGAATTCTACGGCCCTGACCATCGAAGCCGTTTACATAGACCTCGTAATACTTTCGTTCATTTTCGACATAGGTTTTGATCGACATTGTTAGACTCTCTTTCTTTCAAACAGAGCCAAACAATCTGATTTCCTAAATCTGAGTCTTCGCCTGAAATGATGCACCCTGATCTGGCCACGATGAACCATGATCCGAAGCGCGTTTTCAGACAAAGACAGAAAATGAGCCGCTTCTTTTGTAGATAGCCACTCGCTTTGAATCCGATTTTCAAAGAACGACGAACGATCACAACTTATCTCGCCAACCCTTACTCTGCCACCAGAAATTTCGCTCTCAACACGACGCTCAATTAAAATTTCCTTCTCCTCTGATCTCATTTCCGCTCCCCCGTCTTTTTCCCCCTTGAACTAAATACCTGTAGTTTTCTGCCAGCCTTCCTGCCCCGTGCATCCTGACTCCTCACAATCGATTGACCATAGGGACAACATGCCTTCAGGGCATGTAGATGGTGAGGAGTCAGGATGCAGATAAGGGGCTTCGCTGGCCGGCAGAAAACGACCCAGTTAATTGAAATGACTTTTGTTTTTGGTTTTCCAAAGTTTTTAAGTTCTAGCCAAAGTACCAGCCCGGCATGGCTGTTTCTTAGATGTTTGCGCGTGCGACTTCTCAGGCTGCTAGTGTGTTGCTGTCTGGCCCGTGTTGATGATTGGGCGTCATTAAGATGTGGACACTTTCCCACGCAGCTCACGAGATCACCACCTTGATCGGCAAGCCTGCGCTTTCGCCTGATATCGCTGAAACATTTTCCGCAATCGAAGCAGCCACATCTGTTTTCCCTTCAAGGTGCGCAAGTCTTGCACGAGTCGTGGCAAGTTCTGTTTGAATTGATGCAAACTCGCGGGCCTTGATGACAGCTTCAAGCTCCTTTGATGCACCAAGCTCTCGCTTTAGATCGCGCACCTCGGCCGACACCGCGCCACTTGAACACTTGGCGATGCGACCTATCTCGCGGTAAGTGACACCGTTTTTGTAGAGCTTCCTGATGAGCTCAGAGTCGCGAGTTTTTGCTCGTCCAAGCCTTACGCCCTTTGCTTTTGCGTTTGCCAAGCCGTTCTTCACACGCTCAATGAGGATGTCTCGCTCGAGCTGGGCGACGGCGCCCAAGATCGAAAATATGGCGACCCCTAGAGGTGAGTTGGTTTCGATGTTCTCGCTGATTGAAACAAACTCAACGCCAAGCTTTTTAAACTCTTCGAGTGCTGCCAGAAGATGCGAGGTGCTCCTGGCATAGCGGCTAAAGCTGTAGACAATCACACGGTCAATTTCGCGCGCACGCACTGACCTCATCATTTTGTCGAGTGCCGGTCGCGAAGCTTTCACTCCGCTTTGGTTCTCGTCTTGAAACAAAAGAAAATGCTCGATCCCTCGCTGCGTGCAGTATTGTCTGAGCGCCCGCACCTGCGATTCAAGGCCGGTCCCTTGGTTCCCCGTTGAAACGCGGCAGTAGAGCGCTGTGGTTTTATTTTTCTCATCTAGTTTTTGTTTTGCCTGTTCTTCCATCCATTCTCCTCCTTTGGTTTTTTGACCGTGAGACTTTCACGGCCGCAAGAAGGAGAGGTAGCAAGAGCGTGCCAACTCAGGCCCAGTGGAAGAAACTTTCTAAAGCGTGGATATTAAAGTGAGACTTCAGCCTCAATGAGTCTCACGACTTGAGACTCTGAGACTTGAGTTTGTGGAATGGGTCTCAGTATCACTGTGTTCGGGCGGTGGGTTTCAGGAAAGATGTCGCCTGCGCCCTTGAAGCCCTGCCCGCTAGGGCATCAATTCGATCAATTGTGCGGCCAAGCTAAGATTTTGAGGCGAAGCGGCGCGACAGAAGGATTGGTTAAGCAGTCCCTCGCAAGCCGGTTTAGCCCAATGCAATCTACCTACGTCAGCCGCTGAATGCGGCATAGGTGGGCACCAAAGTGATGGCAATTGCATGTATAATTTATGAATGTTTGCTGTGAAGAAAATTGGAAAGATTTTTTGGATGATGCTTTGGCCCGTCGGCAGTCTGGCGGTGCTCGTCACCCTAGGAGCGGCCGGGTATTACTATTCAACCCAAAGTTACCGTGGTGCAGATGAAGAAATTCAGTTCGCGGGAACCCCTGCGAACTTGTCGTGCCACTACTCTGGTAAATACTCTTTTCTTCAATGGTTAGCTTCCGGATTTAAGCTTGGTCCACAGTCAGTCATTTGCACAGATACAAATTTCAAGTGGACCCCACCAAGACCTATCGCCGCGAAGGGCGAATATACAGAGGAGTTTTACATTCAGTACCGTAAGTTCGCGGAGTCACTTGCGTCCGAGTTTACTGTAAACAGTGTCGGTTTTGTCGCTAAAGATCAATCAGACTCGCTGCTGATGACCTGTTATTTTCCTCGACTGCAGAGCAAATATCATTGGTATTTTTGCAAGGAACCATGGTGGCGATTGCCCCCTTTGAATAGAACTTGGCTAAGCTGTGACCATAGAACATTTAGTGATTGTAGCGCCTTTGATTGGCTCGATATCGTAAAGGATGGAAACTGAGTGCAGGCGAAATGCCTAGTCTTTGAGGATCTGGCGGCCCTTTAAAGCTGGCGGAAATCTTACAGAAGACCCAAATCGTCAAAGTCTGGGCTCATTGGTCATCAATTCCGAGGTCTGACGGGCACAAATGGCCCCAGAATCAAGGGATTCCGTAAACAAAGAAATCAAGTAGAATTCTTGTGTGAAGGCCCGCTGGTTTTATGCTCTTTCTGTAAGCTGCTTTTTCTCAAGTCTTTTTGCTTTTTTATTTGCAGTTCAATCTGCGTCGATGAACTTTGTGTCTTGTGACAACTCCACCAGTTTCAATCACCCTGTTTGGGCTTGTAGGTTGCCAACTTATTATAGCTACGGCGCACTCGCTCTAATGATCAGTGCGATGTTGTTCTTAGCGATCGGTATCCGCAAACACTGGCGATCCAAAAACTAATCCTTTTGATCTGTCTGCCGCACATCATTTGCCTGGCTCAAGTGAACTGATTTTTAAAACTCCGCGCTAGTGAGTTCTCCATTTAGCCCAAGGGCCGAAGCCCGAAGGGCTGACCCGCGGGAAAAACAAAAAAGCCCATGCATCCAGGAGACGGACGCATGGGCTCAAGGGTTCGCGGTCTTGAAAATGTAGCTCAAAGCGAAGTAGCAAATCAGGTAGCAAAAAGTAGCAAACTCAGGAAATTTCGTGACGTTTCACGAATCTTTGGAGTGCAGATCGTTTGGCAATTTATTTTGGTATTAAGTGCTTAGCGTTTTTAGGGTTTTTGGTTTTCTGCGATTTTCAATTTCAAAAAATTGGTCGGCGCGGCGGGATTTGAACCCACGACCCCTTGCACCCCAATTAAAAACGGGGTGTTTTGGGACCTAAGCGCAACTTATGATTTTCACATCTAAGTTGTTATTTTAACTTCGGAATTGTGCCATTTCGATTTCTCTCGGTGACTCGCCAAAACTCACGCTTTCTCGCTAGCGTGACGCCTTTTTGGCGCCTTTTTATTCGACTTGCCATGTACGTCAATTTGACGTACAATTGTCTTTGTGAAGGTCGACATCACTAAACGTGCCGAAAAGAGCCTTCGCAAAGTTCCCCGCCAAGTTGCGGTGAATTTTCTTCTCTGGCGACGTGAAGTCGAAGAGCATGGAATCGAAGCAATACGAAAGATTCCCGGCTATCACGACGAGCCTCTGAAGGGCAAACTTAAGGGTCTTCGATCCGTTCGGATGGCTCTTGGTTTTCGATGTTTCTACCGAGAAATCGGCGAGCACGTGAGATGCATTTTAGTCGAGGAGGTTAATCGACATGACTACAAGGAAATCGAAAGACTCTTTGGTCTCTAAAATTGAAAAAGAACTCCTTGGTGAGGAACTTACTTTTGGAGCTGCCATTGAAGGCCTTCGCGGGCGCGATGAACTATCGCAAGTTGCGCTCGCAAAAAAACTCGGGCTTTCTCGACAATACATCTGCGATATCGAGAAGGGACGCCGTCTCGTAAGCCCAGAACAGGCCGGACGTTTTGCCAAAGCTTTTGGACATCCCCCAACCATCCTCGTGCAACTTGCTCTTCAGGATTCAGTGCGGGCAAGTGGATTGAAGCTAAAGGTCAGCGTCGAAGCGGCTTAAATGGGGTTGCGCGATTTTTGCTTGGCCACTCTGCTACAGACCTGGATTGGAAAACTGTTCTAGACGGCTCAGTCCGCTCAATTATACCCTGGAAGATGATCACCATTGCTTAGGCCTTCAGTGACACATGTCAGGCTTGTGTAACCACTTTTCTTAACTAGTGCAAGTCAGATTGATTTCGACAAAGTTTTCCTCGGGATTCTTTCGAACTAAGACTTTTATCTCGCCAACCGAAAGTGTTCCTTGGCTCGGGCCGCCACCCCAATTAATAATTAGGTCTTGAATACCATCGCTATTCACATCAGCTCGCATGACTTCAAACATAAAAGTCCAAGTGTGATCGTGTTCAATATAAATCAGATTTGAAGAAAGTTTTTTGATCGAAGCTTTACCGGATTCAACCAGATCACCAATGCTTTTGGATTGAAGTGAATTGTCAATTTCCGTCGGATCCCCTGAAAGCGGATAAGAGGAGAATAATAACGAGGCAGGAAGTAAATTGATGTCCGCCAATCCCCTTTTGGGCTCGTCAATGTAGCTTTTCTCGGCGGGTTGCGCCCTCAAGAGAAGCTTTAGAACGGATAGAGGTCGCCGAAAATAGGCATATGCCGCCTTCATTTCTGCATTGGAGTATGCATAATAGCCCTCCTTAGTTGCTACTTCATATTCCTGCAGTGTTCTTACAAAGATTTCATTCTGTTCATTTAATAGACGTAATCCATTTGGTAACCAATCGGGCAGTTGCAAATTTGAATTGAGATACTCTTCATAATTTTTTTTCGAGAGCTCCATTACCGACCCGTCTCCAAAAATTGGTGAGGATAATTTGAACTCGCCTCTTTTGTTCTCAATCGATGACAGAAGTTGCGGTAATTCTTCTGGTGTTAGCGTACCTTTCTCGATAGCTGCCCCAAGAGCGAACTTGATGCGGTCGAGTTCATTATTTTTGATGAATTTTTGAATAAGGTTTTCAATTTTGGGCCTTACCTTTATTGCCCTAGCAATATTTATTGCGGCTGATCCTTTGGGAAGAAGGTTTTTGTTCTTCTTTGAGTTACAGGTGGAACAGCTAGTGATTATGTTGTCGAAAGATTGAAAATCATAATCTTCAGCGAGCCCATATTCGATGAGGATTTCAGATCTTTTACTATTATCTATTTTCATTATCGATTCCGGCATTATGTGATCTAGTTCCATTGATGCAAAAGTTACGAGTTCCGTGCAGTATCCACACTTTTTAAAGTAAGCCTCCCAAAAGGCTTGCCTTGTAAACAAGTCAAATGTTTGATCGGCCATATATTATTTTGAAAACACCGTGAGTTCTAAATGATAGCCGATAGGCTGTACCGATCCGAACGCAGTTTTAGTCATATATCCTGATCGCTCTATTTCCCTCTTTATGGATTCAAGGCGAGCCTTTAATGGGCTAACAAATTCCGTAATTGCCGGAGCCATTAAATAAATTTTTAATTCGTAAAATCGTCCTGAATTGGGGTTGCTCCCAAAAACACTATCCACTTTCAGGGGCAGCTCGTTTGGAAACGATTCATCACAACGGGCTTTAATCTCTTCTAGGTTTGAATACATACTCAATATGATACACGTGATCTTTGAGGTTGCGTAGCGGTCTAATCGGCCGCTCGCGAGTCTGAGGAGTTACCTATGTTCCTTCGGCACATATTTTCCACGCTCATTGCGGGGAACATTGCGCTGGGATTCCAGAAATCCATTTAAAGCATCTCGGCAGGCGACAAAGATATCTCTCACATCGCGATAGGCAACGTCTCCGTCTTCTGTGCTACGAGGCCACTCTTCGCAGGCTTTTCGGATGCTTTCGCGCTCGGCATTTGTCATGGGGTAGCCTCGAAGACAGTGGTCGATCTTGATTCGATTGGTGCGCTGGTAGAGCTTTCTCTGGACCGACTCCGGCTTGTCGTTGTCGTCCACAATAATCGTGTTCAGTGTGTTCATAGTTCTGGGATAGGCCACAGCACAGGCACGTAAATTTTTAGTCTCGCAGGGAAATGATTCAATGACCTGCCCCAAATCCGGCTGAACTTGAGCCCGAAGTTCTTCGAGTTCTTCACCGACTTTGGCACGACCATTTCGCCTCACGTTGTGAGCCGCCATGATTTCGACAATTCCGCGCCCCTGAAGACTCGAACGGGGGGCGTTAAAGAGCATTTCCCCTCGTTCGATACGAGCAATGAGTGATTGCAGGCGTTTAATCTCATCTTGATCGTCCCAAAAAAGTTCGCCAAGGCTATTTCTCTTGTAAGTTGTCTCAATGCGGCGAATCGCTCTCCTGATTTCCGCAATTGTTTTCTGATCGTCTGCTTTCAGTTTTTGATCAGCAAGGGCTTTCCGAGTGAGCGGGGAAACTTCAAGAGTGCGATCAACCACAGAGGGGCTACTTTCATAGACGGTCATCTTGAAGGAATTCCACGGGGTTTTGTCGAGTTCGCATTCTTTAGTCCACCAAACTTGCTTTGCGCGATCTTCATCAGTCATGATCGATGGTCGAAATTGAGAATAAGCGGAAGCTCCCGTGAGTAGGCTAAGTAACAGAAGAGTGTTAGTTATGCCCATTTGTTTTTCTCTCATAAAGCTTTACCTGATTGGGAGCGCAAATTTCGCCGCGGTTGAGTTGCGTTGCTGCACCAAGAATGTCGAGGAGGGAAAGGTATCGGCCGTTCACACTTTTGCAATAGGCCGTGGCATTCGCCGCCCCCTTTGGATCAAATGGAAGTACCTTGGGACCAAAGGATTTGTAGGCTGCAGCTTCTTTCTCTGGCGTACCAGCAACCTCTTCGGAAACTTCATGAAAAGCTCCCGAACAGGCATTTTTCAAAACGCCATCCTGCACCAAAGACCGATCCAATTCTGCCGCGGCTTTCAAACCACAAGCATGAGCTGCTGAGTGCAAATACTCGATCATCTTTACAATCATACCACCCCAGGACCTCGGATCGAAACAACGAAGTAGGCTACGAGCAATTGTGTTCTCCGTTTCACCATCGAATAGACTTCGAACGTTTTTATCCTGACTCTCGTCCGCAAAGATTCGGTAATAAAGATCTTTTCGGCTGGGCGCCTTTGGAAGGGTACAGAGTTGTCGAGATGAACAAACCTGGTTCTCGCCGATGGGAAACTTCGGAGAATAGAGATCCTTGAAGTCTTGTACCTTCATCCAGCCCGATTCATTAGCCTCCTCAAGCCCTTCAAGTGTCGCCATCGCAAGTCTCAATAGAATGGCGTCCTGTTTTGAGAGTCCCTTGTCTGATTTTTCAGTTTTCAGCTCAAAAGGCTCATCTGCTTTAATATCGAATTTGTGGCAGTACTTCTCGTCTGGAAATACCCACTCAGGCTCCATCGCCGGATCTCGTTTTGATCCAATTCCGTAGCGACCCTTGCTTAAGACACATGCCGGGGTTTTTGTGTTCATCACACCGTTTAATAAAACTTTTTTTACGTAGAAGGCGCGATCTGGTGACGCCTGCTTTTCTTGGTACTCTATAGTTTTCAGGTCTTCCTTTGCTTTTTTACGCTCCCCTTCACTGATCTTCGGATTTTTCATGCGAGCTTCAAGTTCTTGCGCTTTCTTCCTGAATGCCGCTTGGACCGACGCCTCCACGGTATGCCCAGTCTCCTTGAGCCTCTCTTCAACAACATCCAAGGAGTCGCTTTTCGATTTCCCATGCAACTCAAATTCCTGGACAGTCTTAAGCATTCCTTCGTAACATTTACAGGGCTTGGAATCTTTGCCGCATTGGTCGCAGTATTTGTCGGATCTGATCTCAAACACATTGCAGCTTCCCACATTCGGTCCCGCTTTGATGGAGGCCTGGCGGGCCTCTTCAAAATATTTACTCTCATGTGTGCCAAGTGCCTGGGACCTCTTCTCTTGAAGATTCGGATCAGTAACGGAAAATTTCGGATTTTTGTAAACAAAGCTTCCACCCAGAAGTTCTCTGGGATCGACAATTTCCATTGCGGCCTCGATCTTGGGATCGGGTGGTTTTGGTGTGGGCAGAGCATTACTCGAGGGCTGCACCGTGCTATTCGTAGCCAAGGCAGCGCGAGTCGTCGGCCCTGTACTTGGTGCCGAGGGTGACGAAATTCTAATGCCTTGAGGCTCGCTCGATTTAATGGGCACCTTCCGACGCTCTTCAAGCTTCGGAGTGCGATGAGTAGGAGCCGGCACTTTAAGATCGGGCTTGATATTCGCCTTATCAAAGAGCGCTTGAAGTTCCTTCTGATTTTGCGAGGGTTCAATGCGCGTTGACACAGCTCCCGACTCGAGACCAGAGCGTACGGCGGCCAGTCGATCTTGAACGGACTGAAGTTTCGATGATCCAACAACCTTTTGAACTAATTTGTCATTCACCGCGACTTGCAGAAGCTTTCCCGTAGTATCTTCCGAAATCCCCAGAGCCTGCGACACAGCCTTGGCCTGAGTGACGAGATCTCCACTACTAAAATTCCCGCTAATCAAATTCCCAGTCAAATTTGTAATGAGGTTAC
>CAZWNW010000019.1:0-51007 GCA_964636255.1 uncultured Bacteriovoracaceae bacterium
AGAAGGCTTCAATCCGAAACAAAATCAAAGTATTCCTGAGGAGCAATCGTCCCAACGGACGATTTTGATGCGAAAAAGCCCTTGGCGCGCGGCCTCGCGAAGCGAGGGAACAAAAGAGTCCAGTGGACTCTTTTGACGCCGCGACTGCCCGAAGTCGGGTCGCGCAGGCGACACGACGTAGGGAGAGGGCGGGCCCCATTTGCCCAAAACATCTAAACAACCCCGCCTTGACCCGCTGCAATATCAAATTTGCGCTTTCCCTCGAGGGGTTTATTCTAAAGGCACTTTTCCAATCGAGAGGTTTTATGAAGAAACTTGATTTAGTCCTTATCCCTGGCCTTCTACTTTTTATGACCGCCTGTGTCTCTTCAAGCAAATACCACAAACTTGAAGAAGAACTCGCGCAATCTTCTGCTCGAGTAGCCGAGCTGGAAGGGAAACTCGGAATCGAAGCATCTGCAAAAAGTCGCTTAGAAGGATCCGTCATGGAAATGAAAACGGCCTTGGAAGAACTTTCCAAACGCAAAGAGGCCGCAGAAAAGAAAATCGCCGAGTTTCGCGAACTCACCGCAAAATTCAAACCTCTGGTGGACGCACGAAAATTAAGCGTCAAGGTCGTCGACGGACGGATGGTGGTTGCACTATCGACGGACATCCTCTTCCCGTCAGGCTCCGCACGCTTATCGAAAGAGGGCCAAGCAGCCGTGACCGAAGTGACTTCGGTTTTGAATGCCATCGAGGGGAAGCGCTTTCAAATCGAAGGACACACCGATTCGGATCCCATCAAATCTGCAACCTATGCCTCAAACTGGGAATTAGCCTCGGCCCGAGCGATTTCAGTTTTGCGCACGATGATCGATGCCGGAATGAAGCCCGACCAAATTAGCGCAGCAAGTTTTGGCGAATTTCTTCCGACCAAAACAAATGACACTCCCGAGAATAAGGCACAAAATCGCCGTATCGAAATTGTCGTTGTACCCGATTTGACGGGAGTACCGGGATTCGAGGAGCTTCAACGCTATTCCGCAGAACCCGTGCCTGCGGCGGGTTAAAAGCCCTGCTCGATATTCAAAGTAGGCTTTCTCAGGTGCGTCGAAGTAGATCCTCGTGTTAAAAGTGGGGCATGAAATTAGCTTCACTTAAAGAAGGACGTGACGGTCGGCTGATTGTCGTAAGCCGGGATTTGAAAAAGGCGATAGCAGCCGGCTCCATTGCTACTCTGCAGGATGCTTTGGACAATTGGAAAAGTTCCGAAAAATTTCTGTCTCAACTTTCCGACCGACTAAACCGGGGAGAGGTGAAAGACGCTTTCGATGTGAATGTGGAGGCTCTCCACTCGCCTCTTCCGCGCGCCTATCAATGGATTGATGGCAGTGCCTATGTCAATCACGTGGAACTAGTGCGCAAAGCTCGGGGTGCGGAAATGCCACCCAGCTTTTGGACTGATCCTTTGATGTACCAAGGTTGTTCGGATGCCTTTCTTTCGCCCACCGAAACGATCCGAATGGGCTCTGAAGACTGGGGCATCGATTTTGAAGCCGAAGTCGTGGTCGTAACCGATGACGTTCCCATGGGCATCGATGCGAAATCCGCATTGAATTATGTTCGCCTAATTGGCTTAGTGAATGACGTGAGTCTTCGAAATCTCATTCCTCATGAACTGGCAAAAGGTTTTGGGTTTTTTCAAAGTAAACCGGCTAGTAGTTTTTCACCGGTCTTTGTCACCCCGGATGAAATCGCCGATTCTTGGCGCGACGGCAAACTTCATCTCCCGCTCCGCTCTGAAATCAATGGAAAATTGTTTGGAGAACCCAATGCGGGTGTCGACATGACTTTTGACTTTGGTGTGCTGATTTCACATGCCGCAAAAACTCGCCATCTTTGCGCAGGCACCATCCTAGGCTCGGGAACGGTTTCAAACCTAGATCGAAGCTTGGGCTCAAGTTGTATCGCAGAACGTCGCATGCTTGAAACGATCGACCAAGGCAAAGCTACGACTAGTTTCATGAATTTTGGCGATCGTATTCGCATTGAAATGCTCGATAAAAAGGGTGTGTCCATTTTTGGTGCCATTGATCAAAAAGTTATGAAATACGAAGGACCCCAGAAATGACTCAGATTCTCTGGGACGCATTTCGACACCTGCCCGAGAGTTTAAAGCTTTACGGATATTGGCGGAGCAGTGCCACGTGGCGGGTCCGCTGGGCCCTGGAACTCAAAGAACAAAATTACACCTATGTCCCAATTAATTTGCTGAGGGCAGAGAATACTTCCGACGCCTTTTTAAAAATCAATCCTCAGGGACGCGTTCCCACACTCGAAATTGATGGAAAGTATTGTCTCTCGCAGAGCGTATCGATTCTTGAATGGATCGAGGAAACCTACGAAGGTTTTGGCCAATCACTGCTTCCAGAAAATTCTTTCGAAAGAGCCCATGTGCGCACACTTGTACAAATCATCAACGCCGACACTACTCCGTTGCAGATTCCTATGGTTCAAAAGCGACACAGTGATGATGCCGAGGAGCGCAAACTCTGGGCACAGGATTTCATTCGTCGGGGCTTAAAAGACTTTGATCTAGTTTGCCGAGATTCTCGTGATCAGTATTGCGTTGGGAAGAAGCTATCGATGGCGGATCTATTTTTAGTGCCGCAGATTTATAATGCCTATCGATTCGAAGTGACGGTGAGCAAAGAATTTCCGGAGCTGGAGGCCATCTACCAGAGGGCCCTGTTAACGGAGGCCTGCAAGAAATCACATCCCGAATCCCAAGTGGATGCCGTGCCAGTCTAATTATTCAGACTCCTTTGGGAATAGCTCAGAAAAAATCGACGGGAATAGCTGCACAAGTCGAAGTCCCTCCGGCAGCACATCGCGCCGACCGGGAATATGCACAGCCGTAAGATTCGCAAGACGGAACCGCCTTTGTTCTTCCTCATCGGGGCCAGCAATCCCCCCCCCAGGACCATGATCGGAAACTAAAATGATGACCGGAGGCTTTTTGCTATTTTTAATAATAGTCTCGAAAGTCTCCTTAATTTTTTTCGACACAAAAATCAGCTGATCAATATATTCCTTTTTTCGTGCCCAAAGCATCTTGTCGTACTGGAATTGATTGGAAATGGTGGCCCGCCTGAGGACTTTGCCATCGCGATCAAAAAGATAGGGATGATGAGGGGAAACGAAGTGGGCAAATACAAATTTGGGATCGGCCTCTCGTGCAGGGATTTGCGACAATAATTCATAGTTTTCCAAATGGCAGGCCGCCAGATCTACGCTTAAGTTTTCAAAGAAAGCTCGAAGAAGAGATCCCTCTACCAGCACGCGATAAATTTCATGCTGAAAGGGGGTTTGCCGGCAGGAATATACAATATCTGCAGCCGGATTCGTAATTGTCTCTCCACCCGTCGAGGCCAGATGGACGTATCGATAACCTCGCTGACGCAAAAATTGGCTGACTTTATTGTCACGGATCATTCGGTGCATCGGCCCGCGCCGATTTTTTGCGCCCTTTAACTCCCGAAGAACATCGTCAAGGAGCGTCATATTCAGCGTACTCGCCAAGGAAAGATAAGTGTTGCGGTAATCCGCCCAGGAATCGCGCATCACCTGAAATCCCAAACTCTCTAAGGATTCCAGATACGGGCCATTGTCGTGCCCATAATATTTCTGCAAATAATCTTCCCGGGCGTAGCCATCTAATACGACAAAGTAAATATCGGGTTGATAGCCCAATGATGATGTCAAGTTCGCGGCTGACGGAACTAGATGGGCATCTTGTCTTTTTTCGCCCCCGACAAGGCCCCACAATATAGGGAGCATTACAAAAATTAATAGCGTCAAACTGATCACCGGCAGAATCTTATCCAGCGCATGAATCCAGCGCTGAGACCTAGGTCTACGAATCACAAAGAAAACTATGACGATCAACGATGAGCACAGAAGCCCCAAGACCGGGTTCACATAAAGAAGGTTTTCACCATTACCGGCGCCCAGGGATACGACCATCAGACCCAACGCATTTGAAGCATGGCCAAATGCGTAAAAGAGAAAGACCAAAAAAGCTGAAAATAACGTAGCCCGTGGACCCTCTCGAAAAACAACAAAGGAAGAAACAAAGATCACCAGCGCACCTCCAAGCGCCAAAATGAGTGGCAAGAGAGCCAGAGACCAGGCAGCCTCACCGGGGAAATTCGCGTATAAAAACAGAATCGGATAGACCGCAAAAGTGAGGACGGCAAAAAGACGGTAGTAGGAATCTCGCGACATCGAATGACTAGATATAGCAAATGCCAAACATAAAATCTCGAGTCGGCATGCTGGATTGACTTGGTCCAGCGTGGGCTCACTCGCCAGCATTATTTAGGCAATGGGGGATTTGACCATTTCCCTTAGATCGAACTAGTTTTCCATTGATGCGACTCTGGGATATTCGCAAGTACGACTTGCTCGACTAGGCTGAAGGATGTTGAAGACTGCTCGTCTAATTATCTGCTGCTCCGTCTTAATTTTCCTGCTCTCGGTCGGATTCCGCCTATTCATAATCCACAATTTAAATTTGAATTGGGACGAGTTCACCTTTCTAAATAAAATTTATCTTTATTCCCGCGGTGAACTCAGCCAGGGATTGCAAACTTTTCATGTACATCTCTTCACCTGGCTTATGTCATTCGGGGATGAAGTAAGCGTGCTTTTGATGGCACGACAAAGCACATTATTGATAAGTGCTTTAGGATCGCTGGCCTTTGCGGCATGGGTTTGGCGTAGCCATGACTGGCCGACCGCCGCCTGGAGTCTTCTTTTTACTTCTTGCTTTTCCGCAACGCTAATTTACAGTTTTTCCTTTCGTGCGGACCCCTACTGCGTCGCCTTGATGATGTTTGCACTGCTTTTTCTATCATTTAGGCAGCTATCTCCATCCGCATTCCTAGCTGCTTTGGCAACGTTGATCAGCATCAAGTCTGTGATTTTCCTCCCTGCGCTTGGGACTCAAATCTTTTTGAGGGAAGATCGGAAATGCCGAAATAGGCGATTTCTTCAGTTTTTAGCTACCTATTCAGTAAGTTTATTCCTTCTATTTCTCTGGCACAAAGGAACTTTGGCGAGCGAAACCGCCTCCGTTTTGAAAACTCTGCAAGTGAGCTCGGAGCAGGATCTATTTACGTCGGCCTTCTCTAAAGTATTCCTAGAATTAAAAATCTTAAAAAACGGGGTCTTTTATGCCCGCAATATTCGCGAAAATCTGGTCCCCTGGATTCTTGTTTTGGGCGGCTTGCTGTTTCTCTTATACCATCGAAAGAGGCCACCAATTCTCGCGACAGTTTTAATGCTACCTCTTTTATTTGCGCTTTTTTACCGGAATATCTATCCTTATTTTTTCGTCTTCTTTGCTCCGGGCCTCTCCTTGGGCGCTGCTTTGTCGATTAAGAGTCTGGACTTTCGATGGCGAAGCATCCTGCTATTTGTGTTGCTCTTGCAGGGGGGAATAGAGGCAACTCTGCGCTCAGGAGATTCCCTTAGTCACCAACGCGGAATACTTCGGGAACTGCACAAGGCATTCCCCGAACCCGTGCCGTACTTTGATCGGGCAAATATTCTGCCGACTTTTGACAATCAAAGTCTCTTTATGAGCAGTTGGGTCCTTTCGAATTATGCGAAATTGAAAAATCACCACTTTCTTCGCGCTTTCGAGGTGCATAAACCCCGATTTTTGGTCGCGAACCACCATTGCTTAGTTCCGGGGATCTCATCAAAACGATGTCCTCAGCTCTCGGATAAGGACCTAGACATTTTGAAACGACACTATCTACCGTTTTGGGGCAAAATTTTTCTACTTGGCAATCGTGAAGACCTTCAAGCAGGTGAAGTGAAGGAAGTCTCAGTTCCTATTCCTGAGACATACAAATTGATTTCAAGCGGTGAGTGGATCATCGACGGCCAAAAGTACAATGAAGGTGACACGCTTTCATTGGATTCGCACTTCATCAGGGTTCAAAATCCCGATGGAGCGATGAGGCACTTTGCTTTTAGGCTTTCCGTTGGAGATCCAAATATGCCGCCCTATCCGGAACAGTCTTTTTTTTCTGGCTTTACCGGGAGCCACTTTGAGCAATACTATACGATACTCATAAAACTTTTTTCGAAGATTTTACCGCTTCAGGAGGCCAAGTTATGAAAGTCGTGATTCAGATTCCTTGCTTCAATGAAGAAGCAACACTTCCGGCAACTTTAGCGGATTTACCTAAGAACTTACCGGGCATTGACCAAATTGAAATACTCATCGTGAACGACGGATCGAATGATCGAACCGTAGAGGTAGCAAAGTCTCTTGGAGTTACGAATTTTGTCCACTTCCCAAGGAATCGAGGTCTTGCGAAGGCTTTCGCGGCTGGCCTTGAGAAGGGTCTAGAGATGGGCGCGGACATCATCGTGAATACAGACGCCGACAATCAGTACTGCGGTGCGGATGTCGGGAAATTAATTGAACCAATTCTCAGCGGACGTGCGGAACTTGTCATCGGTGCACGCCCCATCATGCAAATTGAACATTTTTCTCTGTTAAAAAAACTTCTGCAGAAATTAGGCAGCTGGGTAGTTCGTGCCGCCAGCCGCACAAAGGTTATGGATGCTCCCAGCGGCTTCCGAGCGTTTAGCCGTGGCGCGGCCATGCAATTGAAAGTTTTCTCTGAGTACACTTACACATTGGAAACCATTATACAGGCAGGGCAAAAAGGCCTGTCGATTGAAAGTGTGCCCATTCGGACTAATGGAGAACTTCGGCCTTCGCGCTTGGTGAAGAGCATTCCGTCGTATGTAAAAAAATCTCTATTCACGATTGCGCGGGTCTTTATCTTTTATCGACCTTTTCGTTTTTTTCTTGCGCTTTCGTTTCTATTGCTCGCCATCGGAATTTTACTGGGTCTACGCTTTGTTTATCTGCGCTACATTCTGGATTCCGGATCCGGCAATTTTCAATCCGTAGTATTGGCGGGTGTTTTTCTTATAACTGGATACATGACTTTTCTGGTCGGTCTCTTGTCAGATCTTGCGGCCGTAAATCGCAAACTTCTTGAGGATCTAAGCACTCGACTTTGGCGCATAGAGGACGCAGAAAAAAGGCGTCTCTAGATGAAACTTAGAACTGTTGCGTTTTTCCCAAATCATCCTTCGCAGATCTGGCTTTTACATGCTGTTTCTCAAAGACTGGGAAAGAGATATCGGAAGCTTTGGTTTTTGCGTGATAAAGACGTTTCCCTGGAACTGGCGCGTCAACTAGGGCTTGAATTCATCATCGTATCTCGGGCTCGAAGAGGATACCTTGGAAATGCCTGGGAACTTTTTTGGAATATTTTCCGATGCCTCTACTTTTCCATGCGTTTTGGTGTCGATCTCTGGATCAGTAAATATGGATGCGCCAACATTGCCGCTTTCATTTTGGGACGCAAGTCGCTCTCTTTTAACGACGATGATGTCGACGTGGTTCCCTTAATTGCGTGGACGTCTTATCCCTTCGCCGAGAAGGTTTTGATGCCGATCGGAGTACGAGCGGGACGCTTCGAGAAGAAGACCTTGCGTTATCTTGGAAGCCACGAGCTAGCTTATCTTCATCCTCGAAATTTTTCTCCTCGTCTGGACCATCGAGCTCACCTAGCTCTGCCAGACGGAGAGAGATTTGGCATAATTCGACTCAGCGCCCTTCATGCCCACCATGATGTGGGCAAAGCCGGAGTGGCCGAAGAAACGGTCCTCGAGGTGATTCGCATCTCTGAGAGTCTCGGCATACGCGTTTTTATTACCAGTGAAAAAGTGCTGGCAGCCCATCTGGAGCCGTGGCGACTTTCGATAGCTGTGAGTCTCATTCACCACGCTTTGGCCGATGCAGAGTTCCTGGTCGGCGACAGTCAAACCATGACTTCCGAATCCGTAGTTCTCGGTACTCCCTCTTTTCGGATCAGCGATTTTGTTGGACAAATCAGTCTCCTGGCCGATCTCGAGAAAAACGGCTTGTCCTTCGGTTTTCTTCCCTCTCAAAGGCAAAAATTTCTTACAGACTTCGAAAATTTTCTCCGCAACAAAGAGGCCCAGGCCGAATGGAAATCGCGTCACGCCCAGTTTCTGGAGAACGTAGAAGATCCGGTCACTTGTTTCGAGACTGCAATTGATGCCATTTTCCCGCCCGGCATTTCACGACGGATTGACGTGCATGGTTAAGGGTCTACTTAAATCTGTATTGGGCCTCCTGTTAGTTGTGGGAGTAATTGTTATCTTCAAGGATGAACTGCGCGAGATTCCTTCGACGCTGCGCCGAATTGGGCCACTGGGTGCAATACTGATTTTTTCTAGCATCTTGGTCCAATGGTTGCTGCGATCTCTGCGAGATCGCAATATTTTCCGCATGCAAGGAAAAGGTCTCTCCTGGATCACTGTCTTTCGAGCAAACAACCTCCAGCTACTTTTAAACTACCTTCCACTCAAGGCTGGCACAGTTAGTTCTGGAATTTGGCTAAAGAAACATTCTCAGATTGAGTACCGACATTTTCTTCTGAATATGATTTTGCAGAATCTCCTCACCGTTATGGTTTCCTCGTTGCTGGCGGCGGGAGTTTTGGCTTACGAACTCTTTTGGCTCGAGCGATCGATACATTCTCTTCTTCTTCTTTTTTTTCTGCTTTGTGCATTTTCGCCCCTACTTATATTCGGCTTGCCCTATCTGGGACGCATTCCCCGCTTCCGCGCGGTTCTTGATAAATTGGGCTTAACTTCCCTGCTTTACAGTTTGAAGCCAAGGGATTTTTCCGCTCCACTGCTTCTTGCTTTCATCTTTAGTTTCTTTATTTTTTTTCTTTCGGTTTTTCGCGTTTATTGGATTGCCGTTCAGCAGAACCCTGACTTCACGCTCGGCAATGGAATTGTAGTGGGGGCTGCAGCTTTTCTCAGCACGCTGGCCTCCATCACTCCCGCGGCATTGGGAATACGCGAGATGGCCTTGGGTGCCTCAACAGGGGCTCTTGGCCTGGGCTTTGAGTCGGGCGTATTATTATCAGCGATCGAAAGACTCTTTGTTCTGTGTGCGGCGATTGGAGCCCAGTTGCTTTTTGTTTTTTTAAAGATTTGTGGAAAGGAAAACTATGCCGTTCGCCCTTAGAAGCTATGAGGAGCATCGCTTAAAAAAAATTGCACGTCTCTGCCAAGGAAAGAGCTTGCTGGATATCGGATATGCTCACATTCCAAACCCGTATTATTCGCATATCCACCGCGTAGGCTTGGATCTTGAGAAACCCAAAGTACCCTCGTCATACGAAGAAGAGCTTCTCGGGGACGCCTGCGAATTGATGCGAATTTTCCCCGACCGTCGTTTTGACACCGTCGTCGCGGGTGAAATTGTCGAGCATATGGAAGATCCCCTCAGCTTTCTCAGAGGAATTCGTACGGTATTAAGTCCCAACGGGCGTCTGATTCTCAGCACACCTAATCCACTTTCGTGGCCTGTGATTTTTTTCGAATGGGCCCGAAGTCGGCGTTTTTTCTACACTCCCTATCACATTTACTATTTCACACCGAGATGGATGGAAAGGCTTTTGCATCGCGCGGGATTTGAGATGGAGAAAGTGGAGGGTGTGGGCTTATGGACACCTATTCATCCATTGCCCTGCCCAATCGCGCTCAGCTATCAAGTAATCTATGTTGCTCGAGCTGCCACATCCTCCCCATAAGCATCTCGGCAGCGGGTGGAACACCCGTCACTCTTTGATGGAGAGCATATGCCTCCGTCCGCAATGCATCGGCCCAGCTAGGCGAACTGAACAAAACACTCGCCACGAAGACAAAAAGAGGCCACGCGTTTTCCAAGCGTGAACGCACATTGCGATGCGTTAAGAGCCCTAAAGCTAAGACTGGAGCCCATTAGTCTTCTTGAAGTTCTCTAAATTATTGACCCTTTCTTCCTCTGGAGAAAGCCTAATAAGTGTGCAAAATTACAGTCCATGTCTAAGCCCAGCAAATTAGCCGAAACCACCACCAAGACTTTTAAAAGCGGCGGTAAAGAATACCACTACAGCTCCCTTCCCGAATTGGGGCGGGCCTTGAATATTGATCTCAAGAAACTCCCCATCAGCATCCGTATCGTGCTGGAATCCGTACTCAGAAATTGCGACGGCACCCGGGTATTAGAAAAAGACGTAGAAAACTTAGCTAAATGGGATGCGTCGAAACCTTCGGATGCGGAAATTCCTTTCACAGTTGCCCGCATCGTGCTGCAGGATTTTACCGGCGTTCCGTTATTGGTGGATCTAGCCGCAATGCGGGGAGCGGTTTCGAAGCTCGGCAAAAATCCTAAGTCCATTGAACCCCTAGTTCCGGTTGATCTGGTGATCGACCATTCTGTGCAGGTTGACTACGCAGGATCAGAAAGCGCCTACCAAAAAAACCTCGAGAAAGAATTTGAGCGTAACGGGGAACGTTATGAATTTTTAAAATGGGGTCAACAAGCTTTCGATACTTTCAAAGTCGTCCCCCCCGGAATCGGCATCATTCACCAGGTGAATTTAGAGAATCTGGCGCGCGGAGTTCTCAATCTCACGAAAGACGGCAAGAATTGGGCACTTCCAGATACTTTGGTCGGCACGGATTCGCACACGACGATGATCAATGGAGTGGGCGTTGTCGGATGGGGCGTCGGCGGCATTGAGGCCGAAGCCGGCATGCTTGGACAACCCGTCTATTTCCTAACTCCCGAGGTCGTTGGTTTTTATTTACACGGAAGAGCGAAAGAAGGCGTCACCGCGACAGACATCGTACTGACATGTACGAATATTCTACGCAAAGCAAAAGTAGTCGGAAAATTCGTAGAGTTTTTTGGCCCTGGAGCCAAAGCCCTTTCTCTAGCGGACCGAGCCACAATTGCAAACATGGCCCCCGAGTACGGCGCCACGATGGGATTTTTTCCCGTCGACGAAGAAACTCTCAACTACTATCGCAGTACGGGTCGGCCCAGTGAGCAAATCGCTTTGGTCGAGGATTACTTCAAAGCCCAGGATCTCTTTGGCATTCCTCAAACCAAAGATGAAGTCCGTTATTCCCAAGTGATTGATCTTGATCTCTCGCAGGTTGAAGCATCTGTTGCTGGCCCTAAACGCCCTCAAGATCTCATTGCACTGCGCTCATTAAAATCAACTTTTCGTGAACTTTTTCAAAAGCCAAAAGTTGATGGAGGCTACGGATTCAACATCAGCGCGCTGGATGAGAAGTTTTCAGTAGAAGCTGATGCAGGAAACCCACAACTTAAAGGCGCGCAAATCAAACATGGATCCGTGTTGATCGCGGCCATTACAAGTTGCACGAACACCTCAAATCCCTCTGTGATGGTTGCTGCTGGTTTGGTGGCTAAAAAAGCGGTGGAGCGCGGACTAAAAGTTGATCCCACAGTCAAAACTTCACTCGCACCAGGATCGCGCGTTGTGACCGATTACCTAGAGATTTCAGGCCTGCAAAAATATTTGAATCAGATTGGATTCAACTTGGTGGGATACGGTTGCACGACTTGTATCGGCAATTCTGGCCCCTTGGCCGCGCCCATCGAAGGCGCCATCCTGCAATACGATTTAGTGGGTGCCAGCGTCTTGTCGGGAAACCGAAATTTCGAGGCCCGAGTTCATCCCAACATTAAAGCAAATTTCTTAATGTCCCCCCCACTGGTCGTTGCGTTTGCACTGGCGGGCACAGTTGATATCGATCTAGCGACCCAACCGATTGCGAAAGACAAAAATGGCCAAGATGTTTACTTAAAAGATCTCTGGCCAACGAATGCGGAAATTCAGGCAACTCTTGCCACTGCACTGAGGCCCGAAAGTTTTCAAAAGCTTTATAAAAATGTTGCTGATGCCAATCCTGCATGGTCCTTGGTGAAATCCTCAGTCGGGGAGCTCTATGCTTGGAATGAAAAAAGTACCTATATTCAAGAGCCTCCCTTTTTCGAAGACTTTAAACTCCAGGCCGGAAAGATTTCCGCAATCGAGAACGCAAGGCCCTTGTTGATTTTGGGCGATTCGGTGACAACCGATCATATCTCGCCAGCGGGTTCATTTAAAAAGGAACATCCTGCAGGGAAGTATTTGATGGATGAAGGCGTAGAGCCGCTGGATTTCAATTCCTATGGTTCTCGTCGCGGCAATGATCGCGTGATGACCCGAGGAACCTTTGCGAACGTTCGGATAAAAAATCTTATGGTTCCCGGAACTGAAGGCGGGATCACCCGCGACTTCAGTCAAAAAGACGCCCCTCAAAAGAGCGTCTTTGAAGCGTCGATGAACTATCAAAAACAGGGCATCCCTTTAGTTGTCATTGGCGGCAAAGAGTACGGCACGGGCAGTTCTCGCGACTGGGCAGCAAAAGGGACGGCACTTTTGGGTGTAAAGGCAGTCGTAACTGAAAGCTTTGAACGCATCCACCGCAGCAACTTAGTGGGGATGGGAGTATTGCCTCTCTGCTTTGAAGAGGGGACAAATGCCCAGACTTTAAAATTGGACGGCAGCGAAATCTATAGTTTTGAAGGACTGAGTGATGCGATTCGTCCACGCGAGCGCATCACCCTCAAAATCAAACGTAGCTCGGGCCAAGAAGACCGCGTTCCGGTCATTGTGCGCATCGATACACCTATCGAAGTCGACTATTATCGTCACGGCGGAATTCTTCTCTATGTTCTTCGTCAAATTCTTGCGCGCAGCTAAATACGATTGCTCGAATTGATCATCAAAAAATGGCGTCAGTTTCTTGTCTAGGCAAGAGGCGCCATAGCGCTTAATGAAAAAATAATTTTTCTTTTAGCACTCGAATTCTGCTCGGTATCAAGACCTACGGTCTGTTAGACTCAAGATTCCAATGGGCTCTCGTATTCCTTATTTTTTTAGTGCCGTTTTCACTTTGGCTGGAATGTTTATTTTTTCGGCTTGTGGCACAAATTCATCCGCAGATAAAAACGACAGCGCCGAAAATTCGGCATTAGGCAAAAGTGAAAGTGCTGAAAACGCATCACCAACAGACGCCACCACCGCTACCTCAAACGATTCGGAAAGCAAAACTGAAAGCACTGCAAATCCGACTGAAAAACTTAAATTGGAGGAGGCCCAGCTGGCCCGTGAACTTGGCTTCGAGGCGGGCGACCTTAAGGCTCGCACTCTAGCTCTTGCCCGTTTTTTACACGAGGGACTCTATCCCCGAAATTTTTGCAAAGCACAAAAACGAAGCAAAGATTCCACAGATGAAAACGAAAAGGAAGAAGAGGCTGCCGCCGCGAATCCGGCTGAAGCCTACTGTTTTTTGGTTTCCGACTTGGAAAGTCCGTCAGGTGTCGCATCGACCCGCGCTCGACGACGTCGCGAGAAACGCGTTCCGGTTCGTCCCCATCATTTCGAAAAGCAACAGAGCATGGACATCACTCGACTCCTTCGCTCGCTGGCTAAGGAACCCGCCGAGCGCGTCTTGGCCTGGGTTCCCTCGCTACTAAAAAAACAGAGCTGCCCCCGAAACCTATCCGCCGCTGCTGCTCTGAAGCTGGAAAACATGCTGCCGGACATTGTAGCCAAGGAAGCGATCAACAAACTCTACGAACATGCTGCGTCCTGTCTTATGCCGGAGGATTCAGGCTACGAACGTCTTCATCTTCGCCAGGCGCTACTAAACTATTTGTGGGATGATCACTCTCAAGCCCTGTTGGCCATCAATCGTGCGCTCCTTGCGCGTGAGCCCAAGGAACTCTCTCGCACTCTGTTTTGGGCTGGTTTTCTACAGAAGAGGGAGACTCTGAAAAATCAGTACTGGGAAAGACTCGTGCGCGAGTATCCGATGAGCTATCACGCTCTCGAAGTTTGGCGCGAGAAACGAGTTGATCCCTACAAAATGCTGCTCTCACGCCCCCATGTAAAAATTTCCCGAGAAGTCAGCGAAGCTGAAAAAGTAGTGGAAATACCTTTAAGGTGGCTAGAAGCGCTTTACCACTACGGCCGAACTACGGCGGCTCAGAAACTTTCCATTTGGATAACTCAGGAATTTCGCGAGGAACTTTCACTTTCAACGATGCTTTACATCAGTTCAATCAAATCAGAAAACAACATTCCCCTGAATACAATTGTATTTTTGAACAAAGAGATCGGTCAAAACCCCCAGCTCTTGAACGAACAAACTTTGCGCATGCTCTTTCCCAAGCCCTATTTTGACGAATTCGATCGTGCCTCTCCGGGCCTTGATACCTATCTTGTTTTATCGGTTGCTCGGCAGGAATCGGGCTTCAATCCCAATGCGCGATCCACGGCGAATGCTCGCGGTTTGTTGCAACTACTTCCAAGCACAGCTCGTATTGTGAATGGGCGGGGACGAAAGCGTCCTAATCTTTATGATGCAGAAACAAATATAAGGCTGGGCGTTCGCTACCTAGACGGCCTTGTAAAAAAATTCGGAAGTGTTGAACTCGCTCTTGCAGGTTACAACGCAGGCCCCAATCGAGTTCCTGAATGGCAAAGTCGTTATCCGACTAAAAATCATATTCTTTTTATGGACCTCATTCCCTTCCAGGAAACCCGAGACTATGTTGCGCTGATCGTCCGTAATAACTATTGGTACTATCGGATCTATGGCAGTGAGC
Organism: uncultured Bacteriovoracaceae bacterium; assembly: GCA_964636255.1. Taxonomy (GTDB): domain Bacteria; phylum Bdellovibrionota; class UBA2428; order UBA2428; family UBA2428; genus CAXNGS01. The sequence goes on from CAZWNW010000019.1 coordinate 14,636, forward strand.
CTCTGGCCAGCACAGGAAGCGCCGATATTCTGCAAAAACAAAAGCGCAGCGCCCTGGTTTCTGATCTGATCAATTCTCACGCCAGCGCCCAAGCTGCAAATGGGCAAAACTGAAATCTGGACGGCCACCCCAGGCCTATGCTACATCCCTCCTAGAAGCCGATTCCACCAGCCGGAATCGATGCCCTTAGAGTTGGAGAGGTGGCCGAGTGGCTGAAGGCGCACGATTGGAAATCGTGTTTACGGAAACGTAACGAGGGTTCGAATCCCTCTCTCTCCGCCATTTGCTGTGGCCGTGCGCTTTCCACTTCCGCTGCGGCAGCGATCCGCGGGCCTCTCCTCTTCCCTCCGCAACTAGAAGCGCAAGTGAAGCTTGCCTCACTTCGTTCTTGCCAAAGTTTATCAGTCCGCTTTTCGTTTGGCCTTCTTGGCTTGGAACTCCACTTCGTCGGCTGCATTTTGTAGCTTGTCGCCTACATCTTTCGTGATGCTGCTATTGCCCGTAGCGTCGCGAAGGTCTTTCTGTGCATCGCGAAGATTTTCTTTTGTGTCTTTTGTAATCTCGTCGATTTTTGTTTTCGCTTTTTCGACGGGCGTTTCTGAGCAAGATTGTAGGCCAAGTCCGCCGGTGAGAACGAGCAGAGCTGTGAGCAATTGGTTAGCTTGTGAAGTGAATTGATTCATAAAAATCTCCTTAGAATTAAAATCGGGGGATTTGACCTTTATTTTCGAATCCCCCGATTGCTGCTTGCGATCTGGGTTAACCCAATCCGCAGTTTCTCGTTTTACTTAGTTGCTTTTATTGTCGGGAGTAGCGTCAGACTTAGTCTTCTCTTTGCTTTCGCAAGGTCCGGCGAGTGACTCGACCGACTTGCAAAAGCTGTCGTACTGACGTTCAGCTTCTTCTTTGGCAACGCCGTAAATCTTTTCGATCTTAGAAGAAAGCTGACTTAGGTCGCTTTTAAATCCATCCAAATCTTCTTTGCTAAACTTCGACCATTTTTTTTGAATTTTGCTCTCAAGTTCAGACCAATTCTTTTCGATGTTCTTTGTGTTTTGACTCATATTCATCGGGTATCTCCTGTTGATTTGCATTATTGCGTATGATCAAATCTCCATTTCTTGATTGAGCGATGGGGTCCCGAGTGCCGGGAATTGACAAGAGGGCTAGGACTCCAAGAGTCCGGTTCTCTGATTAGTAGTTATACTAGTCATCGAGCTTACTTAAAGAAAATATATAATTACTATGCAATTGATAGATTTAAGCTATGTTTAAATGTCTTCAAAAAACTCTAGCGACTAACTCCCAATAAATTACAAAGTAAATCAAAGTCGAAGGGTTTTCGAAGAAAACCATCGGCTCCCATTTCTTTCGCAAGAGGCGCCACTTCTTGCCACCCCGATATCATGATGATCTTCATATGCTTCATTCGAGAGTCGACTCGGATGCGCCCTATGAGTTCCGCCCCGGTTTTTTCGCCCAACGAAAAATCTACCAGTGCAAAGTCCGGCATATTCATTGGCTGGCAGCCTTCCAAATATTTAAGTGCCTCATCACCGTCGGCGCACCCCACTGCGTCGACCTTTTCAAGCCGAAGAGCGGCACACAAAAACGTGCGAAGATCGAGATTGTCTTCTACGACGATTGCTTTGCGATTTTCCATCGTAAATAAATAGGCTGATCAGACTTGTCTTCACAAGAAGAAGTCATGCTTAGAAAATGAAAAATCTGGAAGATTATATTCACTGAGACATAATATGAATATTTGCGCACCTACTATATCTATTTAATCAACAGAAAGATGTGGACTCGGGCATTCAATTTCTTCAGAAACAGAATGTGAAATTCTCTTTCTCTGTCGTGTCATTTCTTGGGATGATTCCAATCATCGGAAGTGCGAACTTTTTCTTTGAAGTTCCTGCGGATTCCAAGAACTGCTTTCGCCATTTGCTAACGCGCCAAGAAACTCCCACTCAACTTATAAGCGACAATACCGATCTCAAACGCCTTGTGCGTCTCATACAGGCCGGAGAAAGACGCTTTCAAGAAAAGCTTGATGAATTCAAGATTATGAGACCAGACAGAAACACTAGCCGCGTCCACGCCTACGACGAGATATACGGCCAAGCTTTGTTGTTGAACCTCAGCTCCCTACCCTTTCCTGGGGAGATTGTATGGAAATCTGAAATTACTTTCGGATCCCACTGGTGGGACGATTTAGTCGATCGTGAAGATGGAATCGCCTACAATCGTTTAGAACTTTTTGTCGCAAACCCAGGCATCCTCGACGCAGATGAGAAGGAATTTGCACTTCTGTGGCGACTCATCGGCGAGTCACCGGACCCGCCCAATTCTTTAAGCGCTTTTATGCGCCTCACCTACGGAGGCCTCATTCAACGCGCACCAACGAAGGAAAAAGAAGAACACTACCTGAAAGAGTATAGGAATTTCAGCCTCTATGGCATCGACCCAGAGGTCAGATCCGTCATCGAATCTTTTAGTCCAGTTCTTTTTTGGATGACCACCAAAACTCTTTTTGAACTCATGTTGCAACCAGACCTTGGAGATCGAAGAACCCTCGCGGTACTGCTGGATTGTCTCTTTGGTCCCGTAATCTACTATCACGACGCACTCGAGGAGGCCGATCAAGGGGAACTTAAGTTCTCCGTTGATCAGATGCCCAAACCAGAGGAGCAGGCTAAACTTATCGGCGCTGTCGGGGAACTTCTCTTTAAACACGAACTAGCCACAGCCCCCCTACGGATACATCAGCTCAAATACACCATGGCGTATGTTGGACCACGCCTGCCTGTAGCCGTGGCACGTGCCTATGAAAAGTTTCTTAAAAATTGGGAACACATCCAGTGGACCATGCCGCCGCCACCGTCATCATCGCCAACAGCTAGCCTGATGTTGGTCAATAAAATTGAATTAATTAACACTTTGCGGTCTTTCGTAAGATCAGCTTCTCCCTGAGGTAGATATGGATAGTCAGAAATCACTAAACTCTTTAGCCGATTGGTCCTCTAACGAAGTGCATGCGCCATACACTGCGCCTGAAGCCGAAAGCAAGTTAAGAGCAATCTTTGACAATTGCTTTCAGTTTGTTGCCTTGTTGGACAATCAAGGTCGACTAGTGGAAATCAACAAGGTTTCACTCGAAGCGGCTGGAGTGGAGCGATCAGAAGTCATTGGCACCTATTTTTGGGACAGCTTTTTCTGGACAAAAATGATCAATCCAAAATATCGGGACGAATTCATAGGATCCTGGGAAAAAATTAGGGAAGGCAATTTCGTAAGATTCGAAGTGCGCGGTCAATTACCCTCGGGAGAAGATAGGACTGTCGATTTTTCAGTGACGCCCGTGATGGGAGAGAATTCCCAACTATGTTATGCGGTAGCCGAGGCTCGCGATGTTACGAGTTATAAAAACCTGGAAATCGAACTCTTAGAGAAAAATCGAATACTTTCCCGAGTTAATGCGGAGCTAGAAGATTTTGCGATACTTGCGTCGCATGATCTAAGGCAACCCCTGCAATCACTTTCTATGAATGCAAGTATTTTATCCCGATTGCTGAACAAAAATGTCGCTCCTGAAATCAGTGAGCAACTCATGCACATGAAAACAGGCGTTGAGCGTATGAATCTTCTGCTGGAAAGCATTCTTGATTATGCACGTTCGACCAAGAGCTCGCAGGAAAAAACTCAGCTCAGTTCTGCAGATATCGTGCGAGAAGCCCTGGACTGCTTGGCCAGCTCTATTGAGAAAGTTCATTTGAAGGTGAATCGGAACACACTTCCCAAGATCGAAGGCAACCGGATCCAGCTTCTTCGTGTTTTTCAAAATCTCCTATCCAATGCCATAAAATTTCAGCATCCCAAGAGATCTTGTGAGATTGAGGTGTGGGCGGAACGCAGAAATGCCCATTGGGTTTTCGCGGTCTCTGACTCTGGAATTGGAATTGACCCAAAGGACTTGGAATTAATATTCAGGCGCTTCAATCAATTCAAAGCAAAAAATAGCCGCATGGGACTTTGTGCAGGCCTATCCATTTGCAAAGACCTAGTAGAACAACACGGTGGCAAAATTTGGGCCGAATCCATCCCTGATGAGGGATCTACTTTTTACTTCTCACTTCCGGCGATCGACAACCCATGATAATTCTCCGGGTCCTTGGCAGGGACCTCTGACGCATCTAATCTAGGTCCATGCGGTTAGGCCTTGATGCAAAACGCGCCTTTTGCAATGAACGCGGACTTGGGCAATACAGTCGCAATCTGATCGATGGCCTTGGCCTCTATGCCTCGGAAATTGAAATCTATGCCTTCACAACCGAACGACGACTAGCTTACAAGCCCCTTGGGGCAAATACGCAGGTGATCGAGAGCCCGTGGCCAATCCTGAAGAGCCTGTGGCGAGGATTTGCGATCAACCGAGAAATAAAAAATCTCGAGATCGATATTTATCACGGACTGTCTCATGAAATTCCGTGGGGATTGACGGGTCGGAAAAAACCTAAAACCTGCGTCACAATGCACGACCTCTTGTACTTGAAACACCCCGAATGGTTTCCGTTCTGGGATCGGGAAATTTACAGACGCAAATACTCTTCTGCCTGCCAGCGAGCCAACCGAATTTGGTCCATAAGCCGGCAAACCACAGAAGATCTCCAGGAATATCTTGGTGTACCTGCGGAAAAGATATTTACAGGCTATCAGAGCTGCCATCCCCGCTTCTACGAACGGGTCGATCAAGAATTAAAAAATGAGCTTCTTAAAAAAATTGGAGTTGGTAGCGCTCCCTACATCTTGTTTGTGGGAGCCTTCGAAGATCGCAAAAATGTTTCTGCTCTCATCGAGGCCTTTCGACTTCTACAGAGCAGTCATAGTGACTTAAAGTTGCTTGCTGTAGGCCCCCGATCAAAAGTGCGCGATCGAATCCGTTCCCAGATGGAAAAAATGAACTTGGAAGAAAAAATTATTTTCGCAGAAACTGTTCGTTCCGAAGATCTGCCCGCAATCTATCAGTCCGCACGCGCACTTGCTTTCCCCAGTCTGGAAGAAGGCTTTGGCATTCCCATCATTGAAGCTCTCTTCTCTATGTGCCCGGTAGTTTTAAAAGACGACGCCCACTTTCGCGAAATCGCGGGGGCCGGCGGCAAATATGTAGATGTATCACGCCCTGAAGATTTGGCTGAGGGGCTTCGATGTATTTTGGATAACTCTAAAACTCGAAGGGATTTGGTTGAGGCCGGCGCGATTCATGTTCAACGTTTCCATCAGAAAAAAATATCCCAGGATCTCATATCCTTTTATAAATCTCAGCTCGGACGATGAAAATTCGGCAATCATGTGATTGAAAGTTTACACTTTTCGAAAACAAGCGTTTGTTACGCACACCTTTGCTCACAATCAAGCATCCGTTTGGAGACCACCTAGCTGCACAAAGAATATTTAGTTGATGGCCGATCGCCTAAAAGCCTTGAATGTAGCTATGAAAATTGGAAAGCTTTACTCCACCTTAAACTTTCTGCATTTCATTTTTGTACTCTCTGCAATTTTTACTTCTTCAACCGCAAGAGGCACCGAAAATACTAAAGCCTTTGGATTGTCCTCGAACACAGAAATGAGTGCCGGTGATCAACCGATTCGCATTCTTCCGGAACCCAAGATAGCAAATAAAACGATGGTGATTGTCGTTTCTGGGGATGGCGGCTGGTCGAGTTTTGACCAAAACATCTCCCAATCATTTGTAGACGCCGGTATGCACGTGATCGGAATTGATGCTTTGCGATTTTTTTGGAACGCAAAAAGCCCCGAGGAGGCGGCCAGCGAATTTCAGCGCATCAATCGTCAATACATGGCCCAGTGGAACCTGAAACGGGTACTTTGGGTCGGACAAGGCATGGGGGCCGATGCGTTGCCATTTCTCGTCAACCGCGTCGATGGGGAACTTAAGCCAAAAGTTCGTGGACTGGCACTTCTAGGCGCCTCCGAAAGCGCAAACTTTGAACGACAGGAAAGTCACTGGCTGTCAGTGAACGAAAAAACTTCCGGACAAAGTCTGCGAAGTGAGCTGGACCAGCTTACAGTGGCGACTCTCTGTTTTGCCGGGAAAAACGAAGCCAGAGGGTGCCGAGGTCTTTCAAAAAATGGAAATATCCGCAATGTGATTATCTCTACAGAAGCAAATCATCTCTCCACAAATAAAGATCGCATCGTCGCTACCATCCTGAGACTTCTCTGAGGGCTTGCCGCGGCGCCTAGGCACATCTATTGTTGAATCCATCATGCTCCGTTGGGACTCTTTGAGTGGCCGTTCCAAGGCCATCTGGATTGGTATTGTTGCTCTCATCGTTTATTCGGCCGTAGTCCGACAATTGCGCGCCGACGGTTATGATTTTCTTGCCTACTACAGAGGGGCGGAACTTTGGTTAAGCGGGCAAAATCCTTATCAATATTTTGAATCCTTCAATTTCAAATATGCTCCAAGCTCTCTGTTAATTTTTGCGCCTTTCACTCTTTTTCCTTATGAAATTTCCCGATGGCTTTATATCGGCGCACATGTACTGATGACACTTTCGATTCCCCTGATCATTTGGAATCACCTGAAAGCTGACAAAATTCTCTCTCCGAAATTGGATGCAAATCAATTCACGACTGCCCTTTTCATTGGATTGATCGGGACTCTTCGATTTGTGGATGAAGAGTACTGGCTGAGCCAATTTGGCCTGCCCATTCTTTGGGGAATGCTCCTGGGGCTAGTTTTCCTCTTTCGAGAAAATCGCTATCTCCGTGGATTAGGTATTTTTACCTTTTCTCTTTTTGCGCAGGTTAAAATTCACTCGCTGGTGAGCTTTCTTTCCTTTGTTAATTTCAAAAAACCGCGGAATTGGATTTGGATCGCGCTACTGGCGGCGATTCCCTGTTTTCTACCGAAGCCCGAGCTCTGGTTGAAATGGCGCGATCTTATGACGCAATCGACACCAGACATTTCCTTTGGCTCAAATCTCCAAGGCTTTTTTGCACTCACTCAACTTGTCTTTGGCTGGGGAGAAAGTTCCGCAAAGACTTTCTTTTTGATCGTCCCACTTTTTTTAATGCTCTTAGCTTTTCTTCCGCGTTTTTCAGTGTCGCAGGCTAAAACGCATCGAGCCGCATTTTTACTGACGATTTTTAGTTGGATGCTTTTTGGACTCATGACTTCGCTTTTACCCTGGCGCTACACCTATTCAGTAACATGGTTCTTTTTTGCGCTCTCCTGGGTCGTAGGCACCGCGAAGGAGCAACGCTGGATTTTGGGTCTATGCTTATTTCTTGGGCTCACACCGTCGGGAATCGTTACCCACGAAATATCTCGTCCCTTGGAGTTTTTTCAAATACCGTTTATCGCGATGATGTTGCATTTAGTGATTATGGTGGGGCAGGCACGCCGACTCAGCCGTATTGACCCATCGAAATTGTTTCACCGAAAATAATTTCTCTTGCCAATTTTAACACACCATGTCATGCAGGGCAGAATGATCCATCATTCATTCCGAACCCCAATCCTTGCCATTATGAATCTTTGCTTCATTATTGCCTTTGGAGCAATGGCCCAAGCCACTGAAACCATTAAGACTCTCAGCCCTCGAGCCAAGCTCCTAGAAAACGGGCTTCGACTCCGAGAGGAGGCCCAAAAATCAATGGACGAAGCCTTCAAGAAGCGTCCTTCGATCAAGACTCCCGAAGGTAAATTGCAAAAAATTAATAGTCTTTTTCCCAATCCCACCCTGAACACCACGTCGCCGAAAAGATCTGCCAAAACTGGGACGGTTAAACTTCAGGCGGTAGACGAGTACTACGTCATCGATCCGATCTACTTCGGCCCGTCTGACTACCATAATTTCATGAACGATGTATTGATCGAGACTATCTACGAACCCGATGCTGACTTCATCTCAGTTGACTTCTCGTTCGTGGATCTAGAAAATCAGCACGATTACGTTTCCATCGTCACGGCAAACGATGTCGAATGCGCGCGCATCACGGGTTTTCATCCCGACGGACTTGAGACCATATTTTGCCCCGGCAATTATCTAGAAATTCGCGTCACCACCGATTCTTCAGTATCCGGTTTTACTCATGATGGATTTGATATCGAAGGCTACACCTACGCGATCGATATCGGCAATCTGGACCCCGTAGCTGTTGCCCGAGCTGACGATTACACTGTAGGAGTTTTTGAAAATGTCTATTTCAATGCCAATGCCTCCTATGATCCTGATGAGTCCTACGGAGATTTTATTGAAGAGTATTTTTGGGATTTCGATGACGGAACGACTTCTAGTCAAAAAAATCCCACCCACCATTTCGAAGATCCTGGGGTCTATGCAGTATTGTTAACTGTTTATGATAACTGGGGCGGACAGGACACGCACGAAATCCTGATCTACGTCGACGATGTGGCTGATCCGATCCTTGGTCACACCACGATCAATCGCCGCTCGCTCACCTTTCGCTGGGAGCCCGGAGACAACAACACTTGGGGCTATCGAGCCGGACTTTTTGCTGGAAATCGCGAGGATCTAAGTTGCTCGGATGGAAGCATCCTTAGCGCTTCCACACTTTCAATCGAATACCTGAATTTGAATCCCGGCACGGAATACACCTTCCTTCTTTGCGCTCTCAATCGGGCCGACTATCCCTCGCTGGGTTGGTTGATACCTGTCCAGACGCTTCACGACGGGGCTGGAATCACAAACTTTCAATTCACAGCCGTGGACCACGATTCGATCGCTTTCAGTTGGGATCGCGCGAATGACTCGACCATCGAATATCAGGTGGGCTTTGCACAAGGAAACCAAAGTAGTCTTGAATGCACGGGTGCGCCTCAGACTAATTCCGTGGACTTTCGCGCAAATCTCCAGGCAGGCACAATTTATACGATCGCAATCTGCGCGAGAAATCTCGATGGCCTGCTTTCCGCGCCTCAACGCTGGACAACTGTGACCTCGGTCTTAGCGCCCATCAACCTGACGAACACACTTCGCACAAGCTCGCGCCTTGCTTTCAGTTGGCAGGCCGGCAGTCCAAACACAAGTTCGTACCGAGTGGCTTTTGGCCCAGAGAGCGATTCAAACTTAAACTGCAGTAACGGGGTAACTCAAAACACCACAACCTATACTAGCCCGAACAATCTTCTTCCAAACACGCAATATAAGATTATGGTCTGCAGCCTCAATTCCGCGGGAACCATGACAGCAGCGGTCAGCCAAACCATCCGAACAAAGGCCAATGTACAAGCCATGAGAATTGCCATTCGCCGAAATTCGGATGGTACCTGGGAAGTTACTTTTCCGGCAGTCGCAAACGTTAACTATGAACTACAGTATGCAAACAAAGTAACGGGACCCTATTTGGATTCAGAACTGTCGGCCACAGTGATTGGAGGAAGTGGAAAATTCCACTTTGTGGGAGCCGAGGGTGAGCCCATTCAGTTCTTTAGAATCAAAGCCGAGGCTCAGTAGGAATTCACGCCGTTCGGAAAATCTTATTCTTCGAAGTCGACTTTAAAGTAGTCGACGAGAATCAGATCGAGTTTATGAATGATTTTCGCCCTGACGAAACGGGCCTCGGTACTCTCGTTTTTAACATCAACGATCGAGAGTAATTTGTGAATGGCACTTTTGGCGGAAAATTTTAACTTCGGAGCAATAGTGCGCTCGAAAAGAGCCGAATTTTCATCGCCCAGAAAGCGCAGATTTAATGCCTTGGGAAATACTTCGACGCCGCCGATCCACTGATCCGCGTCACGAGCCAGATCCTCGATCTTACGAAAAACTGCATCCACATCACTGCCATTCATCGTATCGGCCGACAGCTCATAATACTCTTCGAGTATTGCTCCGGCCCGCGCGATCAAGACCGCAGTTTCTAAGGTGAGAGCCAGTAGATGATCGGAATCCGAAAGCTTGGGCGAAGCAGTGAGTTGAAGCTTTCTCCAGATATCGCGGGCGCGCAATAAGTTCGGATTATCTGGATTCGGAAGTGTATTAAAAAGACGAACCATTGCACAGCGATCTTCCAGCGATTTGATTTTTTTTGCGCTCACTGCAGTCATTGGGCAATCACGACTCATGGCTCGAAAAGCCTCACCGCGCATCACCTGTTCGCCTTTTAGATTGGCGAGAATTTCCAGAACTTCAAATTCTCCCAGTCCCATGTGGGCCTGCGCTAGCAAGCTCTGAAAAGCGACTCGCTCCTTTTCCGTTGCCTCCAGTTCGACATAGCTTAATACGCGTTCATATTGACGCTCATCGATCCAAGCGATCAATCGGCGGCGCGTGACTTCGTTTTCGAATTCCTGCGAGCCACATGATGCCACGAATGCCGTGCAGATAAAGAGAAGTTTTCCTGCGCTTCTACCAAGCATAAAAGATTCTCCCAGAAATATATTGAATGCGACTCTCGCGCACTCGGAAACCTGGAGTCTGTTCGAGGCCAAAACTTCCGGCCTGCAACTCCAAGAAATAGAGCCGTAGATTTAGAGCCGCACCGAGATAACCGCCGTAGAATCCCCCCATGGCTTCGAGATACCAACGTTTGCTGGGAGAGAAGATGCGAAAGAATGTGCCCGCGCCGACGCTACTTCCAAGGCTTGGGAAAACTTCGATTTTATGAACCGCATCCCAGATCCGCGGCATGATGGGAAAGGGAATAGGCTGCTGACCGGCCAATGCATGAAGCCCCACTTCACCCTTCAATGCCCCGGACCACAAAGCACTGAATTCGGATTCTGTTCGCCATCGCGTGAGAAGTTTCCCAGAAGCAACTCGGAATTCGTAGCTCGGATCAGTGAATGCTGAGTAGAAATAAGTGGGTCGCACTTGAGCTTTATATTTGAAACGCAGGTGCGGGCTCACCATTCTAGTGCCGCCCAACCCCGCGTCGATTCCATAGTAGTAAAGCATGGCACGCTCTTCGGGTGCTTCCTGCAAAAAGTCTGAAATTGGTCCTTCGATTAAGGTTTGCCGTCCCACACCCAGATCGTTCCCTAGGAAAAATTCAAATCCAGATTCTTCCTCGGGGGTTTTTGAATATAGATGGGCTTGAAAACTCGTGGCCCAAACCTCGTAACCGCGCAGTTCCGGAGAAATGCGGTTATAGATCTCACCGCCGGCTATGCGATCATAGGCCAGACGGATTCCACCGCGTTCGAAATTTCCCCTCATCGCATCGGGAGCTTCACTTGTGTAACCTAGAGATAAATGAGCGGCACCTTCTGTTGGATCTCGATAATTGGACTCGAAAATCTCATCAATGCGGTCGACAAGTTCCTCCGTGGAGCGCAGGGAATCAACATTGTTCCAGAATTTGCTGTCGTGACCCCAACGCAGAAATAAATCCACCTGCTCGGACCGAGCCATTGGTAGGGATGAAAAAAAGAGAATTGCCCCTAAGAGCTGTTTCTTCCTTGAAAGAGCCACGTCGCGCATGTTATGAGTTGTAACGCGATGTGTCAATCTCAAAGATTTCGGGTGTTTAAACTTTATACACTCCTCGTTGTTTTCCTGCTTTGGGGCCCCTTAGCCAAAGCAAAGCTTTTGTCCTCGAAGGGGCTTCCAGAGCAGCGCTGGCGCAATGCTCGAGTCGCTAAAAGCGCGCAACAGGCAGCTCTATTAACGGAAAACCTTGAATCTCCTCGTTGTGGAGTCGAAGCCGTTCGCATCATTTATGAAACCACTGATTCGGATGGCACATCGGTCCGCGCCTCGGGACTCCTTCAGATCCCGACCTGTAAACTCGAGACTTATCCAATGCTTAATTACAACCACGCTACCCGGGTCCAGCGAAAGGACGCGCCGTCCACCAATGAGTTTGACCCGGAAGCGCTTGCGACTGCTGTGATGTTTGCGACCTATGGCTTCATTGTTGCCCTCCCGGACTATTTAGGACTTGGGCAATCAGAAGGTCGTCAGATTTATCTGAGTCGTAACATGAGCGCGCGCATGGTCCGCGATTTTTTAGAGGCCTCAGTCGATTATCTTGATTCACGAATGATCAAAACGGACGGAAGCCTCTTCATCGCGGGATATTCGCAGGGCGCCCACGTCAGTCTCTCTCTATTGCAGGACATAGAAAAACGTCCTCTGAGGCGCCTAAAGCCCGTGGCGGCGGCCGGCCTCGGCGGCATTTATGAACTAGACGACCTGAGTTTTGACTTCGCCATTACAAAAGGCCGAGAGGCCCACACGGTTTTCACATTGATGACCATCCTCAGTCAAAGTCGCACACAGAAGGATCCTTCCCTCAAAATGGAGGCCATCATTCACAAAGATTATATTCCCGTCGCCACAGATTTATTGGACGGCAAAATCAAATTCACCACAGCCATGAAACAACTTCCGAAAAAAACCTCGGAAATTTTTCATGAAGATTTTCTCTTATCGCTCAAGCAGTCGCGCGCCGAGAATCCACTTATTAAATCACTTGCGCTGGAAGCGGTGGATAAGGAAGCCTTCAAAACTCCCATCCTTCTTTACGTTTCAGAAGGTGATGAATTGAGCGTCACAACTGAAAGCGCCTATCAACGGCTTGAAGAACTTGGTAGCCCCGTCGTGTTGATCCAAGACAAAATCAAATCCGATCACGTTGAAGCTTCACTTCCCGCCCTTCTCCAGGCCCGAAAGTTTTTTTCTGCACAGTCACAGAGAGCCGCCGAGCTTTTGGGCCCTACCCATGCGCCGATTAATGAGTAGAGAATTCCCCGGGATGGGCTGATCCAAACTTCATAGCTAGGCAAAAAACCGTTGCCTTGATTGATGCGACGCGTTAAGACCTTTCTCCCTATGGTGCGGGTTAGTGGGCGGAGCTTAAGTCGTTTTCTTTTTTCCCTTTTGCTCGCAATCTTCCCACTTTATGCGTTCGCCCAAGTTCCTGTGCGCCCCTGCGAGCGCTTTCTAATCACTAGTGCCGGCATCATCACCCAACAGATTCCGCGTGAGGACACTTTCCAAGATACCGCTGAATTCGATCACGCCGAATCAATATGGATGGGCGATTTGGTAGCTAAATTTCGCAGCTGGCACGGACAAAGAACTTCGAACGTCACAATGCCGGAAAGTTTCCAGTATTCGACCGGCCCCATTCAGCGCATGCGAAACACGGAGGCGGCCGACAAACTGAAACGAGCAATGTTCGACGCTATGCCTGAAATCGTCGAGTCCTTGGCCGCCAACTCCGCCCAAACTCAGGACCTAGATTCCATCTTTTCCCGCTTCAAATCCATCATTGAAAGGCATTACGGAAACGGTTCAGCCACCACTGACTTAGTCGACAAGAAAAAGAAGGAGCTGGAGGCACAATGGAGCCTGCTCAAGTCCGACTCGATTTTGGAAAGTTTTCGCTTCGACGATTCCGTTGGATTCGTTCGCCAATATCTGGGCGCTTTCGAAGAAACGATGGCTCGATTCTCTGTGGATGCAAAAAAATATTTCAGTGAAACCGTCCGCAAGGGGGCCGCATTCGGAAATATCGCAAGCCAGGTTGTCCTAAGCTCACTGGAACTTCGCGCGGCAAGCGTGCGATCGGTACTGGCGCTGACACTCTTGCACCCACTGACCGACGATGCGCTGGACCAAGGTTGGGACGTTGCGCCCTCGATGAGAAAAATCACGTCCTGGCTTCAGGGAGGAATGGATCGCGTTGAGAATCCTTACGAAGAAATTGTTTTCCGCTTGATCAGCGACATCCGCGAAGATTTTCCACCTGCCGAACATCCCGTGCTTCATCACGTACTTTCGAAGCTTCATGAAGCCCAACTTCAGTCCGTGATGATCCAAAAAAACCGAGGAAATTCCGAAGCCACCGACGAAGATCTCTTTCGAGTCGTGACCAAAAAAGGCGCCTACACTGCCGTAGCACTTTCTTACATGGCCATTGGAACTCTGACCAAATCAGAAAGCGAGTATTTCTTTCGATCAGGTCTCCAGTTCCAAATGGGCGACGACCTGATGGACGTGATTGAAGACAGAAAAGATGGCACGCAGACTTTATGGACCCGGTCACTGACTTCCAATTCGAATTATCGCCGCACCATGCAGCTTTATTCGAATTTCCAAAACGATTTAGAAGAATTGGGAAGCTCCTTGCTCGACTCTCATCGAAGCCAGCGCGCATTGCTGAACAACGCCAAACTTGGATTTCGATTTTATCTCTTTAGTTCGTTGTTGCACGAAGAGCTCGATTCCTACAATAAATCCGCATTGAGAAATCATCTACCACTGATGCCGGCCAATATTCGTCGAATCGTCTATAGCCTTTTCAGTCAGCTGCAAATTCAAGCCCAACGAACAATGGCGCCGTCGGAAGCGGCGGCAATTGAATTTTATGGCCAGATCATGGATCAGCATTTTTTGGGTTTTTCGTTTTTGCGATTCGAAGATCGTCGTGGAAATCGAAACCCCCGGAGAATGTATTGGGTCAACCACCCCAACCCTTATTTCCTGCTGATCAAGTTTGGGAATCGCGCGCAAAATTTGTTTGCATCGCTCAGAACAGATTCTGAGACCGTTTTGGGCCGAGAATGGAATCAATTTAAAACTACAATGATCGCCGTTGGAATGCTTTATCTATATCTGTGGACCCCTCAACAAATCGATGCCCATAATTTAAAAGAAATCGCCAACATCGCAAACCTAATCGGGGCCTTTACGTTCATGCTCGGGGGTCATGACGAGGACGGTTCTGGCCGCTTTAGCCCTTCCGCTTTCCGTTCGCGAATCGTATGGCCGTTTATGGCTCTGGGGCTCAATTCGGCATTGCGAATCATCGATTTTTTTAAATAGGCCCCTCAGCCACTAACAGGCGATCAAGTCGCGAGTGCTTTTTGAAGCGCAGATGCCAAATAATCTGAAGTCAGTTGCAAGCGGGCCGAGGACGAGACCGAAAGCGGTGACAAGAGAGAAACCCTTAGGCCTAGTGAATACCAGTCGGGAAGTACTCGTTGCAGTTTGCCACTTTGAACCCACGGCCTACTTAAATAGTTTGGGACCAAGGCAATTCCGGCTCCCGCCAAAGCCACATTGATAAGACTCGTCATCTGATTGCTCTCGACACGCGCCCGAAACTTCACCTGGACGCTAGCTTTTTTGAGAGACTTCAATTCCCATTTTTTCATTCCCTGGCTAAGAATCAAACAAGCATGTTTTTCTAAATCCAAAGGGTGCCTTATCGCCGCAGCAGTTTTTAGATAACTCGGTGATGCGACCAGTACGAGATCGACCTCTCCGATTTTCTTTACGCGTAGATTACTGGGGCTGAGACGTCCGATCCTTACCGCCAGATCAAACCCATCTTTCACCAAATCAATAACCTGATCTGTGTAATGAAGTTCGAAGTCGAGGCCAGGGTGCTTTTTCGTCAAAGCCCCTACGGCGGGGGCGATGACTTGCGAGCCTAAATCCTCAGGAGCCGTTATACGAAGCCGTCCAGTGAGAATGCTCTCTTGGCCATAAAGTGATTTCTGCGCGTCTTCCAGTGCCTGGATTGGGCCTAGACAACTTTCATAAAAGACTCGACCGGCAGCAGTTAGTGAAAGGCTCCGCGTCGTGCGTAGTAGCAGTTTAGTTCCCGTTTCTCGTTCCAAGCGGCTTACGTCTTTACTGACCGTCGATTTAGGGACCCGCAGGCTCTGCGCAGCTTTCGAAAAACTTCCGTGTTGAATGACCTTCACAAAACTTCGCGTTAACTCGATGTCCATTCTATTGTTTCTCTAAGGAAACAATGTATTGCAATTTATGCTACTTATCAACAATCCTAGAATCGAAGATAATGGCCCTCATAAGGAGATCATCATGAAAAAAGAACTAACCTTAATCGTCGGAGCCTCAGGAACTGTCGGCTCTGAAATAGTAAAACTACTCAAAGCAGCGGGACAAGAATTCCGATCAACCACAAGCCGCAATGTGCTTGCCACCGACACAGACAAGGTTCAGGTGAACTTGGCAAACGGTGCCGGCATCAAAGAGGCCTTCGAGGGGGTCGATAAAGCTTTCTTTCTGTCGCCTCCGGGATTTGCGGATCAACATGCAACACTTTCTCCACTCATCCAAGAGGCCAAAAGACGCGGCTTAAAGAAAGTTGTTTTGATGACAGCTTTTGGCGCGAACGCGGTAGAGACTTCGCCTTTTCGACGCGCAGAGATTGAGCTGGAGAAATCGGGCCTGACATTTAACATCGTACGACCCAATTGGTTTTACCAAAACTTCAACACCTTTTGGCAACAGGGAATCAAGGAAGGAAACAAGATCCAACTGCCAGCAGGAAATGCCAAGACGAGCTTCATTGATGCCCGAGATGTTTCTGCCGTGATCGCGAAACTTTTGCTGACAGACAAATTCGACAATCAGGCCCTAGACATCACAGGTCCCGAAGCGGTGACTCACGCTGAAGTTGCTGAAACTCTGACAAAGGTCGTCGGCAAAAAGATCACCTATGAGAACTTGGAGCCTCAAATTCTGAAGAAGGGCCTAGTTGGTGCTGGCCTCCCCGAGGACTACGTGAACTTTATGCTGCTGATCTTTGGCTTCCTCAGCGAGGGTTACAACAGCGCTGTGAATAGCAACGTGAAAGCCATCCTTGGCAGAGAGCCTATCGGCCTGCGTCAATATGCAGAAGCCCATCAGGGAGCTTGGGCCTGAATCGATTTGAGAGTGGCTCTGGTCCTAGCCCAGAGCCACTTTTGCACCGCTTAATTAATAGTTAAGTTTTTTAAATACGTCCTTGACTTCCTCCGGCCGTGAAATCAAATAGGGGCTAAGAATTAGTACCTTGGAGGGTCTAAACGATGAAAACTTATCAACTGTCTTCGCTGTCTCTGTTTGTTCTTTTATCATCACTAGCCAACGCGGCTCCCACCCCTTCGATTCGAATCGACGGCTCCAGCACGGTATTTCCTGTGACCGAGGCAGTTGCTGAAGAATTTCAGATCTCAAAAAAAGGGAAAATCAAAGTGACTGTGGGAATCTCTGGCACCGGCGGAGGCTTTAAAAAGTTTTGTCGAGGCGAAACGGATCTTCAAAATGCTTCGCGACCCATTCTTAAGATGGAAATGGATGCCTGTAAAAAATCCGGAATCAACTACTACGAACTTCCCATTGCATTTGATGCCATCACGATTGTAGTGAGCCCGCAGAACACCTGGGCAAATGACATCACAGTCGCTGAACTCAAAAAGCTCTGGGAACCGGCAGCCAAAGGCAAGATCATGAAGTGGAATCAGGTGCGCGCGTCCTGGCCCGACACGCCGATTAAACTTTACGGAGCCGGAGCTGACTCAGGTACTTTTGATTATTTTACCGAGGCGATCACTGGCGAAGCGAAAGCCAGTCGTGGTGATTACACCGCAAGCGAGGACGACAACACCTTGGTTCAGGGAATTGCCAATGACAAAAATGCACTCGGCTATCTGCCCTTTTCGTATTACGAGAACAACAAAGCAAAGCTGAAAGCTCTTCCCGTAGACGGCGGACCCGAGGCTCCGAAAAAAGGCGCCATCATGCCCACGTCGGCAAGTGTCGAGGACAGCACATATTTTCCGCTTTCACGCCCGATTTTTATCTATGTATCCGCAAAGTCTAAAGAGCGCGCCGAGGTCGAGGAATTCACAAACTTTTATCTTAGTAACGCGAGCCAGCTGGCGGCTCAGGTGAACTACGTATCTTTGCCGAAGAAAGCCTATACTTTAGCCTCGGAAAACTTTAAGAAGAAAAAACTTGGAACAGCATTTGGTGGCACTCCCGAAGTGGGTCTCAAAATCGAGGAGCTGCTGAAACGTGAAGCCCGGCACTGATACTTTGGAGGACCTTTCATCTCGCATGAGTGGCGCCCAGCAGCGGCGCCCTCTGACTCTGAAATCGCAAAATTATAATCTCCGCGAAGTTCGAGAGAAATCCATCGAATTTGGGCTCATGCTGGCCGCCCTCTTTTCTGTATTGGTGACCGCCGGGATTATTGGAACACTCGTAGTGGAATCGATTCCCTTTTTCAAAGAAGTCTCTATATGGGAATTCTTCGGAAAAGAATGGTCGCCACTTTTTTCGAATCCCAAATTCGGAATCCTGCCCCTGGTCACCGGAACCCTGGTCACCACCGGAGTCGCATTAGTGATCGCAATTCCGGCCGGCACAGCAATTGCGGTATTCCTTAGCGAATATGCGCCCCACAAAGTTCGGGAAACATTGAAGCCGCTCCTTGAACTCTTGAGTGCCGTTCCTACCGTCGTCTATGGATACTTTGCATTGCTTTTTATGACTCCCCTTCTTCAAAAGATCTTACCCGGACTGCCCGGTTTCAATATGCTGAGCGCGGGTCTGGTGATCGGCATCATGATCATTCCTTATGTCAGCTCTCTCAGTGAAGATGCCATGCGAGCCGTACCAATGTATTTACGCGAAGGCTCCTATGCGATGGGGGCAACCAAATTTCAAACAGCTTTTCGCGTGGTTTTTCCCTCGGCCTTTTCAGGCATCACCGCTTCTTATGTATTGGGCATATCTCGTGCGGTCGGTGAAACAATGATCGTAGCTATTGCCGCCGGAATGCAAGCGAATCTGACCTTGAATCCCATGGAACCTGCCGAAACCATCACGGCCTATATTGTCCAGGTTAGCCTGGGCGACCTCCCCCACGGCACCATCGGCTATCAAACTATTTTTGTTGCCGGTCTTACCCTGATGATCATGACCTTCGTCTTCAATATCGCGGGCCATTATTTAAGAAAAAGATTCCGGGAGATTTATTGATGCAATCTCGCGAACAGGAAGCCATTCGTTCAACGATTGCGCGGAATAAGCGCAGTGACCGTATCTTTCTGGCCTGTGCGCTGCTAGCTCTTGCGCTTGGCCTTCTAACACTTACGGCGCTCATTGCTGACCTAGCAATGGATGGTCTTTCTAAAATTTCCTGGGACTTTCTCAGCTCCTTTCCTTCACGATTTGCTGAACGTGCGGGAATTTTTTCCGCCTGGGTGGGAACGATTTCTGTCATGGTAGTAACTGCACTGGTTGCTGTTCCGCTGGGAGTCGCCGCCGGACTTTACCTCGAGGAATACGCGCCCAGAAATAAATTGACTTCATTTATCGAGATTACGATTTCAAATCTTGCCGGAGTTCCTTCCATAGTTTTTGGACTGATGGCCCTGGGACTTTTTGTCTACAAGTTTCAGCTGGGGCAAACCGTGGCCACAGCAGGATTGACGCTGGCACTTTTGATCTTGCCCATTGTGATCGTGACAACTCGCGAGGCCATTCGTTCAATCCCCCTACACATTCGCGAAGCCGCCTACGCTTTGGGCGCAACTAAATGGCAGGTCGTCAAAGACCATGTTCTCCCCTATTCCTTTGGTGGCATTCTTACGGGCGTTATCATCGCCCTGTCGCGCGCCATCGGAGAAACTGCTCCCCTCATTACGATTGGAGCCTTGGCCTTCATTGCCTTTCTTCCAACTCCTCCGATCCAATCGGACTTTCCTTTCGTGAGCTTCCAATGGCTCCAGGACCCCTTTACCGTGATGCCTATTCAAATGTTCAATTGGGTATCACGCCCCCAAGAGGCTTTTCATGAAAATGCTGCGGCGGCCGGAGTTGTCCTGATCGGGATGACGCTGGCGATGAATGCCGTGGCGATCTTCATTCGTAATTATTTTCGAAGGCGGATTAAATGGTGATGCAAAACGAAACAAATACTCAATCAGCGGCCCCGGAAGTGAAGGCCGAAGTGAGAAATTTAGATTTCTACTACGGCCAGGTTCAGGCTCTGAAAAACATCAACCTCAAAGTCGAGACCAACAAGGTAGTAGCTCTCATTGGTCCCTCGGGCTGTGGAAAGTCAACACTTCTACGCTGTTTCAACCGAATGCACGACCTCTATCCCGGCACCCGACACGAGGGTCAAATTGTTTTGTATCCAGACAACGTGAACATACTCAGCCGCCGCATTGACCCAATCGAAGTCCGCATGCGGGTTAGCATGGTTTTTCAAAAGCCAAATCCTTTTCCAAAGTCAATTTTTGAAAACGTTGCTTACGGACTTCGGGTTAGGGGGATTTCCAACAAAGCAATTCTTGAAAGCAAAGTGGAAGAAGCTCTCCGAGGCGCTGCTCTTTGGGACGAAGTGAAAGACCGTTTATCTACACTCGCATCGCAACTATCTGGCGGGCAACAGCAGCGCCTTTGTATCGCGCGCGCCTTGGCTATTGACCCAGAACTTGTTCTTTTTGATGAGCCCACCTCGGCGCTGGATCCTATAGCCACCTCAAAAATCGAGGAGCTTCTTCAAGAACTTAAGAAACGTGTTAGCATCATTATTGTTACCCACAATATGCAGCAAGCCGCACGTGTTTCGGACTATACCGCCTTTATGTATTTGGGGGAGCTAGTGGAATTTTCGGACACAAACCGACTTTTCACGAATCCTGCCGAGAAGCTTACGGAGGATTACATCACAGGTCACTTTGGATAAATAGATAGGAATTCAAATGGAACGCCACTCAGATACCGAACTTCGCCAGCTTACTGATCTGATTTCGCGCATGGGAATGCTGGTCGAGGAAGCCATCGATACGGCGATTCGCGGTCTGACGGAAAGACAGGCAGCGCTCTTTGAATCCGTTTATTCGATTGAAAATGACATTAATCAATTGCACATTGCCATCGACGAAGCCTGCGTGCGATTGATCGCCAAACACTCACCGGTCGCCAGCAATCTGCGACTTGTGGTTGCGGCCATCAAGGTCAACACAGACTTGGAGCGCATGGGAGATCAGGCCGTCAACATTGCTCACAATTCCCACCGCTACATCGAGAGTGAGCCGCTAAAACCCTTGGTTGATATTCCTCACATGACTCTTGAAGTGAAGGCAATGGTCCGCGAATCCCTGGAATCGTTTTTTCAGGGCGATGTTTCCATGGCTCGCAAAGTTTTGGAACGAGACGACATTGTCGACAATCTTAAAAACGAGGTTTTTCGCGAACTCATCACCTATATGGGTAAAGATCCGGGTTCAATTGAACGCGCGATGAATTTGATTTTGATTGCTCGAAATCTAGAGCGCCTCGGGGACCATGCGACCAATATCGCAGAAGACGCAATTTATTTAGTCACCGGCGAAGACATTCGGCACGGAGCTCGGAAATCGAAAGCTCCGGGGCGTCCGGAATAGATCCTGGAGCCGCTGTGTGCGTTCCCATGCACTCGAAAATATATATTCCTTGATCACGGTGACAGAATTGCTTTTCAGGCCGCACTGGTGAAGCCTCACCCCGGCGGCGTGGAATAGTTTCTTTCTTCAAACTCTTTTGCCCGCCTTGGGGCAGTGATCAAGGAATATATATTTACGAGCCCATCTGAATGAACAAAGGTTTCCTGGATTTCTGTATTGGAAATCACTCTTGTCTTTTGAAAGCATGAGCTAAATAAACTTCCTCTCTGGACACTGCCCCAAGGCGGGCTGTATTCGCATGGGTCTTTCGATTCGCACGCTCTACTCAGGGCGCTGCGCAAAAAAATGGTGCGGTGCGGATTTTGATGAAGCTCTTTCTTTCTAATAGAACGAATCCTGCCCGAGGGGTCCTTCTAGGCCAGTTGGTGGCGAAGTATTGAGAACGAAATGCTTCAGTCACCCTTGAATGGCTAGAGAGGGAGGGGGGCACTAAAATTTAAGGCCCGGAGCCGCGGACAATTTTCCGTCGGTTTCGGGCCTTTGGTTTATCAGTTCAAGCAAAAATATTTGCCACGATTCGCCAGATCGCTAAACTCCGCCGCAATCAATTCCGATATGAAGACTATGTTAAGAGGGCAATCAGCATTGATACTTGAATGGGCCTTCCGGGAGGCTCCCTGGATTTTTCAAAACGCAGCTTTGCGCCGCCTTTTTCAGAACTGTCTTTTTCACCACTTCGTGGCGCAAGAACGCGAGCGCGGAACCTTGAAAACGTCTTTGCACCTGACAAAGACACTGACCATCGGCTTCGAGTTTTTTGCCACGGATTGCGAGCGTTCACTTAAGGCTCTGGCTTACGGTCAACGCTTTGTGGATTCGTCGTCCAAAGCACGTGTAGAAAAACTACGTTCACTTACGGAAACCCAGGAATTTAGGCGGGAATTTCCATTTTTCTTTGAGCGCCCGGACGAAAATTGCGCCGCGGCTATCTAGGTTTCAAAGACAATTATCACCTGTCACACTATTGGCGAAGATTCGTTAAACATATGCCAAATTTGCTCCGAAACTTAAAACATGAGACTACCGGAGCCTGCACAATGGCGGATGAAAATCATCACCGTCTTTTGTGTTCTCTTCACACAGAGCGCCCTCACAGAATCAGGCCGTGGCTTGAGAAACGTGCTGGCGGGATTCGCCGGCTACCGTGCAAATGTCCTAATGGAAAGTGAAAATGGTAATCGCAAAAGTTTCTATGAATATCTTTCCGCCGGAGCACGACTGGAACGTTTTGTTGGTTCCGTAGATAGAATTTATTTACAATATCTCTACGCCCCCGCACGATCGGTGACCGTTGATTCTCCGACGGATTATTTTACGGACCATGAAATGAGTCTAGGTTATAAGTTCTTCTTTGGTCATAGCCAGGTATTCATCAGCCTAGGTGCAAGTTATCTCAGCTCGGCAGGACTTGCCCCTCCCCAGGCCTACGGGACAACTTTTGGCGGAGGACTCGAGTTCTCGAGGTCACGATACTTTTTAAGTCTAACGACACAGTTTTCTATCTCTAAATCAACCTCAACGCCTCTGACACGGCGAAGCTTTAACCAGTCGGCCGACCTTGGATTCCGCTTTTAGGATTCAGCTAACTTCATTTTACCTTTCAACTCGAAACCCGAAGAGCACGACCCCTTTTCGATCAATCTGTATTTCGCGCACGTCGATAAAGATACCAGCTAAGCCCATAGGGGCCGCCATGGAGAAAGGCCTCTGAAAGATTGTAAGCATGCGGTTGATAGTGAGTTAGAAGCGACTGTGGCATCTCTACCTCCTGAACAGAGCTGCTGATGATGAGCCACTCGAAATCGCTTCCTGCGGTCAAATCAACCACCTGAATTTTTTCATGAAGTTTGTAAAAATCACTCATGACTCTCAACCTAAAGACCTGCTCGGTTCCCACGATGATCGGTAACTTTTCTCCGCCATTTTCTCTTTCTATATGACTAACGGCGGACAGAAAGGAACCACGACCGTGTTTTAGAAAAGAATAGGTCTGGAACAGATTCCCTGAAACGTACAGAACAACAATCGTAATTCCAACAAACTTCGAAAGAGCGCCACAAGTCAAAAACATAGATGTACGTCGAGCTAAGAGAAAAAAAAGGAAAGTGGCCGGTAAAATGAAATATCGAGCATACAACACGCCGTCTGAATTGAACGTAGAGGCGATGGGAAATATCAGAATCGCGAAAAGATAAAAGACCCAAAGCCCATCTCTCTTCTTCCATAGATCGTAAAGAGACTCTAGAAAAATGAATGAGATCACGATTCCCCAAAATGCAGAGAGATATGCCGGAGACTGCTGGCCAAAACCAAAATAATAATTCAAAGCTTCGCTCAAAACTTCCAATAAAGATCTTTGATCCCCGCCGCCAATCTGCAAAAATCGAAGATCATAAAAAAACAAAACCGACAAAAGTAGTGAAGGGATAGAAGACAACTTTGCAAACTCAGCGAGGGCTCGGCGAGTTCCGTAGCTCACATAGTGATGGTAAAAAGTGTATAGACTCAAGGCCGCAACACACAATGCAGCGGTCAAATGGGACAAAATTGCCGCGCATGTCGCACTCCACAAAAAATACAATAAGTGGCGCTGAGATTTGCTGTGGTATTGTTGAAGCAGCAGTAGCGAGGCCACGCTGAAAAAGATTGCCAATGAATATCCGCGAGCCTCGGTTGAATGAATCAGCAACGCTGACGAGAAGCCCACGAATGTGCTTGCAAGGAAGATTTCGAGCCGTCGATGTGCACCCGCAGACCAGAGCTGTAGTAAGAACAGAGTCCCTATTCCCGCAAGTAGCGCTGGAATTCTGAATACAAACGCGCTTTTTATATCTCCTAAAAGATAAAGATAGACGGTATTTAAGTAGTGATTATTGTCGATATGTAGACTCTTGAAGATCTCCGGAATGCTAGAAACGTGACGTGCCAAAAGATAAGACCAAACTTCATCGAGCCAAAGTTCTGCATGGGCACCAACAACACGCAAAGCCGCGGAAAGAGCAATAATTAGGAATGTCAATCTTCGATAGAAGTCTTTAGTCCCAAGGCTCTTCATCCAGACCAAGATATCGAATTCCTGGAGCCATTGAAACGATAAAGAAAGACGGCGTACTTCCCAATAGTGCAAGACTATAGGAGAATTCACGCCATGAACCGAAGGCTTAAGATTCTCTCAATTAAATATCAGTGGATGGAGGCTCTGCTAATCATGGGCACCTTTATCCTACTTTTAGCGTGGAGCTGGGGTAAATGGCCGGACATTCAAGTGGATTTTGGTCGAGAACTCTACGTTCCTTGGCAACTCAGCGAAGGGAAACTTCTCTATAAGGATCTTGCGTTCTTTAACGGCCCGTTTTCGCAGTATTTCAACGCCCTGATTTTTTCCATATTTGGAGTCGGTTTTTGGATCTTGGTGGCGGCAAACTGCGTGGTTTTTCTTCTTCTCTTGTGGGTCTTCCATTCACTGATTTCTCCCATATCCACTCGCTCCACTCGCACAATCTGCCTACTGACGTTTATGGGCATCTTAGGTTTTAATCAATTGGCCTTTTTGGGGAACATGAATTTTATTGCCCCCTATTCTCATGAAGCTACTCACGGACTGCTACTATCGGCGCTCTCCTTGTTTTTTTTCTTTAGAGCAATCGAAAAATTTTCGAGCCTTCATTTTTCCATCTGTGGACTTCTTCTTGGTCTCACTTTTCTGACAAAAATAGAAAACTTTTTTGCCCTCAGCGGAACGTTGGCTTTAGGAATTTATTTTCTCAAGAACAGGCAACTGGATGCAGAAAGGAATTTTGCAGCACGCGATTTTTTTGCTTTCGCGATCTCCGCGGTCTTTCCATTAATCTTGTTTTTATTTTTCTTCGGCATGAAAACTTCACTTCATGAGGCCGTAGTTACCTTAGCTCAACCTGTGTTGAATCTTCAGAATACTGCTGTTACTGACTCTTTTTTTTATAAGAATCTACGTGGCACTATGAACATTGGTGTTCACGTACGCAATGCGGTTTTTCAGCTTGTTTGCGTCTCAGCGTTCATCCTTTTGACGGTCGGACTTTCTAGATTTTGGGGAAAGCGCCGGGGAAGTTGGCTGGTGTCTTTGATTTTCTTAGCGACGGTTGCTGCTGGCTATCACTTTGTTCTGAGCGACCGAGATTTTCCTATGTTTGTAAATTGGGTTCCATACCTGCTATTTGGAATTACGTGTGTCGCAGGAGGCAGTTTATATTTTCAACGAGAAAAAACCAGTGACAAGCAATTAAAAAATTTTCGCTTACTACTCTTGTCTGTTTTTTCGATCCTGCTACTTTCGAAAATCTTCTTCAAAGTCATCTCGGTCCACTATGGCATCTTTTTGTTCGGCCCAGCCCTGCTATTGACGCTGATTTTTTTGTTGGACCTCTTCCCCGCTTGGCTGGATAAGCGTGGCACAAATGTCACTCTCTACAAACTCTCAATTTGCACCATAATTGCGCTTCATACCTTCAGCCACTTGGACCGTAGCAACGAACGTTATCAACAGAAGGATTCATCCGTTGGGAATTCTTTAGACCGTATCTGGACTGATTCTCGAGGCAAGGCCATCAATGTTTTGATAGATCTTCTTCAGAAGGACTATAGGGACTCTACTTTTGTTGTGTTACCTGAAGGCGTGTGGGTCAATTATCTGATAAGGAGAGCCTCTCCCGTTCCATATTTTAGCTTTATGCCTGTAGAACTGGATTTGTATGGAGAAGATAAAATTTTGGAGTCACTAAAAAGCAATCCTCCAAGATTTGTGGTCGTTATGGAGAGAGTTACCTTTGAGTATGACCTAGAATTTTTTGGACGGGATTACGCTAAAATAATCTTCAGCTGGGTAATGTTGGAATACGAGCACGTCGGAAGCATCGGTCCTACACCGTTTTTGGGACCAGATCGTGAATTTGGAATCGCAGTGCTAAAAAGAAGAGAGGACGGAAATCTCGGCGGGGCAATGGATAGCCAATAAGCTCGCGAATATAAGATTCCCAAGGAAGAAGCCTGTGCTTCTTCCTTGGTTTTTACTAGATACCAGATTAGTTCTTGTAAATAACCGGAGGGCAGGGATCGCCAGATGACGGTGCAGCTTGGACACCGCAGCCGACCAAACAAGCTCCGTAGCAATCATATTTGTTACCGCGCTTCAAGTTCGCGCCGTCACAAGCGTTCTGACAATCAAACTCGGTTGCTGAAGGGCAGTTTCCACCTTGACCAGCGCTTCCAGCCACATAGACGTCAAATTTGGCTCGACACGCAGTGCCGCGACCGGCGCTGGGCGAGTAACGGTCAGCGTCATAGAATCCATGATAGCCATCTGACAACACGTTAGGGTCATCCAGCTCCTGGCTAAACTCAGACAAGGAGCCCTCAGCTTGAGCTGACAGGCGTTTGTTTCCTACTCCTGGGTTACCCTCAACATTTCTACCAGCAGAAATTGTACAACTTTCTCGATCGTTAGTGGTGCCTCCTATATCGCAAGCACGCTTACCACCTTTTTTTGCAGTGCCATAAAATACTCCAAATTTCGCGTAATTGGCCGGACTGGTCGTGTAGCTATAGTCATGAGTTGCCATAGCTGCGTCTCCAACCCCTGAAACAGGAAATTTAACCACCTGATCCGCAAGTGCAGCCATACCCAACGTTAATACCCCTAAACTAAGTAACAATTTTATTTTCATATTTATTCCCCTTCATTTTTTGTGGGCCCCAAAAGCAACCCATCTTAAGTCCATGTTCATGTTTCCAGCGAGTTCAATAAAAAGCAAGTGACGTCAAAATCAAACTACAGGCCTTTGCGCAGGATGCCTAAAAATTCAAGGAAACTCATGCGTCACCAGCAGCAATTGATCAACGAACTCGCGGAGGCGAGCTAACATTCGTAGACTTTTGCGAAGCGGTTACAAGCGGAGAGGCAGTTGGCGCAAGACAAAACTGCCATTGTTCACGACCAGAAACATGCGAAGCCTGTGCGAGCCTAAAGCGATCACTACAAACCTTTTCTAGATCTGGGATATTCCAAAGCGATAGCGAAATTGAATGAAATTTGGCGCGGCCATCGCCGCAAACAACAGCCAACAATCGGTCACTGGATTTCAACTTAGCAGGCAGTGGAACCAATACGTCCATTAGTCTTGCCCCTTCCCACGATTCCTTTTGGGTGGAATAAATCAGACGCTCGTTCAACCATAATTGTATCTTTTGGCCTCCACCGAGCCCCACAAATTCTGCATTCGAATGTTGCTCCATGGAATCATGTCGAGGACGCACCGCGATGCATAATTCGCCAACAGGGCTACCAAGTGCCTTAGCAAACTTCATTGCATACCAGCGCCGGAGATCCAGCATTGCGGGAGGCTCGCCATACGGGGATTTGGAAGACAAGTCTTCCCAGTGATCGATACTAACAATATTGAATTCACCAAATCTTTGACCCGGCAGCGGCGCCGCCTCAAAGCTCAAAATCTGATTAGAGACACGGTTTTTCCGCAAAGCATATAAGCTAAGCCTTTTTTGATCATTGAGGTGAAATCGCTCCCATTCATTCCACGGCCCTTTTGGATAAAGCCTTTCGAAATTCGGGTCTGTTTCCAATTGAGTCATTAGTGAAAATTCTACCAACGCAAAGTCAGCGCGAAAACGCGACTTCAACACGGAATAAGGGTCTGCGATCTTGCCCTCCTCGAGTGAGTCTCTCAGGATTGCTAACGGGCGATTGTTGAAATACAAAAAAGAGGGATCAAGCAGGTCAACAAAACGGAGATCTGGACGCTTATAGAAGAGCATCGGAGTGTAGTCCCATGCTGAAGTGTAGACCTTTGTCCCTGCCCTTTCAGGGATCGCTTCGATTGCTGGAAAAGGTAAATCAAAGATCTTCGCACGTTCCTCAACATCTTTCAGTGTAGGAAAAGGCGAAGTCAACTGCGCCAAAAGCGCGATACACGCGATCACCGCCGCAGAAGTCCAAGTCGCCCGATTTAACGACAGCGTCAATAGAATGGCTGAGAGCGGGAACAGATACTCGCTAGCTCTTGGTGAAAAAAAAGTAAGCGCAAGGAAGAACGAAAAGGTCAAGAATACATAAGGCAGAAGCCCTTCTGTTGTGTTCAAATGCTGACGAGTTAGGTTATCCGTTTTAAACTTCACGCGAGAAAAGGCAACAATGGCCGTCAATACGGGAATAAGAAACATCCGAAACCACTGATCTGTTGTCACGTTATATAGTTCCGCGCCAAAATGGAGCAAGGTTTTAGGTATACCCCACCCGGTTGCTATCTGAAGGTGCTGAAAGCCTAATAGAATATTGCTGGGAAAATAGGGATTAATAAGTGCGCCCAAAATCAGCCCGGCGCCCCCGGCATAAACCATCTTGAGCCAAGGTTTTCTATTGAAAATTGAGAGCGCAACAAATGGAAGCATAAAGAAAATAGGAATGTAAAAAGCGTGATAAGCGAGCTGAAAGAGAACACAAGACAAAAATAAAACCCGCGGCCGATTCTTGAGCAGGCCATACAAAATCCATATTGAAGTCAAGATGGCTAGTGAATGCGGACGCAACAGAGCCAATCGATGTATAAAAGCCGAACTGGCCATAAGAGAAGCCGCGCCCAAGAAGGCCAGTCGAAGTCCCACAAAACCTCGAAGAAGATTGAGTAAACTCCAAAAAATTCCCAGCCCAAGAATAGGAACCAAAGCCATCACACCATACTCTCCCGCAATTCGGTAAGCGGCACCGCAGAGTACGTGAAATAGAAACTCCTTGTCTGCAAAGTTCTTTTCCCAACCTATGTCTTCAGCTTGTGGCAAAGAACTGACAATGAATTCCCCTTGAGCCATCTCTCGAGCGAAAGCAAGATGGTAGTAACGGTCTGGATCCAGTGCATTTTTAGGAAAGTGCTGAAACTTAAAGAGAACGAAAAAATAAAGAAGGCCTAACAAAACTGCCGCCAACAAAAAGCCGAGACGTGGGCGGCCAGAAAAAAATCTTTGCATGTTCAAGAGAGTCCCCTTCCAGCCACCGAGTGTTACATAATGTTGTGGACTGGTAAAGACTCTGCTCGAAAACTGAAGTTAGAAATCCCGCACGAACTGGCAAGCCGATGGCCTCCCTCGCTCGCAAGCCTCTCTATATAGTGGTTGAGCTTCGTCGTGTGCGCCCTCTCGCTCAGCTAGTAACGCCTCAGCATAAATTGTCCAGGAAGAATTGGGATTGTATCTAAAAAGCGTGTCGACGAACTTGTAGGCCTCTTCAAGATCGCCATATTTAACATTCTCCAAGTGCCTCGGGCTCAGGCATAGAACGGAATCCGAGTTTTCAAGCAAGCACTCGCGAACTAGATCAGTGGCGTTTTCTCCTTCACCCAAAAGAAGAGAGGTCGTAATGAGAACGGCGCGACAACTCTGTGACTCGCCCTTCCTTGCTACACAATCCGCCGCACAGTCATGAGCCTCTCGATGCTGCCCATCAAATAGGAACTTGCGACACAAGCGAGCTTGATCCAAAAAACAGCTGTTAGCGCTCCAATCACTTGCCCTATAACACGAAGCTAAGCACTTCCTACTTTTCGCGAAGCTTTCAAAATCCGTCAAATCAGTACATTCTTGTTTGGCGACCTGCGCCACATGCTCTCTCGCATTCGCGCTCTTGCTGTGGCTCCGCGGCGATGCCAAACGTCTATTGGGAGTATTGTCAGAAGGAAGACTAGTTTCCACTGCTTCT
Source organism: uncultured Bacteriovoracaceae bacterium (assembly GCA_964636255.1). GTDB lineage: Bacteria > Bdellovibrionota > UBA2428 > UBA2428 > UBA2428 > CAXNGS01. The sequence goes on from CAZWNW010000019.1 coordinate 44,638, forward strand.
TCAATTTGGGTCGAAACTTCTGCGTCCCTCATAAAAACAAGGTAGCCCGCGACGACGACTAAAGCCCATAAACAGAATGCCCTCACACTTTTAAGTCTAGGGGTAGGCTTCTAGTTAGTGAATAACCGCCTAATTGCAATAATTTGACATTTTAGGAGAATCCCTCAAACGGGGATGATCATTTAAAAGAAAATGGGCGCCCCATAAAAGGGGCGCCCATCCTAAAGGAAATTCAATATATACCTTAATCTTGAACAGCAATATTAACCTGATTCACGCCGTTCAAATCTTCGTGCCAACCTAAGTAGATTTTCGAATTGAAGGATTTTAACGCGGAATACTGTGCCGTCGAACCAGGAGAGTACTTAGAAACACCAATTCCATCATCCTCGGAAATAAAATTAAGGCCATCGTAGGACTTCACTCGAATCTTGTAACCGACTCCATCATGCTCAAGCCAGGAAATATAGACTAAGCCTGCATGAGCTTCGATATCTGTGCGGTAAGCACTACGGCCCTGATCGTAGTTAAGGCTTCCACCCTCATCTGCCCACACGGATCCGTCAAAGCTAGATAAATAAATTTTATTGTCCTCTTCAAAACTAATGAAAAGTTTGGAGTTTAGCTCTAGCGCTTTAGGGTATGCCGCCAAGCCGCCACCACGGCTCAGTCCACCAGCATCAATTCCATGCCAAGTACTACCAGAACCTGCATAAGCTTTAGTTCGTATGCGAGTTGAAGATTGCGATACAACTTCTGACCAAACAGCAAGAAGAACTCCATCAACGACGGCCAGACTCGGACGACTAGCACTATTTTCAACGTCATAGTTAATTCCAAATTTGCCTGCGCCATCAACTGAGGACCAAGTGGATCCATTGAAGTGTTTTACGCGAATTTGATAGATATTGCCTGATCTTGAGCCACCCTGTTCGCTCCAAGCCACAAAGAGAGATCCGGCGCTTTCGATTGCTACGGGACTGCCAGCATCTTTCTTTGAATTGATGTTGAGACCAACTTTCGCATTATTTCCATCAACAAAGTTCCAGTTCGGGTTCTGGTCGTCCCCATTATACCGAGCTACACGTATTTGACCGGGACTGCCGCCCTCTGTCCAAGTTGCATATACCTCATTATTATTAATCGCCAACTTCGGCGAGTGGGCTGCAATACGAGGATCTCGGTTAATTCCCTGATTGGACGGTCTATTTTGCCCGCCCACACTGCCATCAATGAAACTCCAATTCGGGCTCAAGTCAGAAGCATTATAGACCGCCACTCTGATTTGAGTAGTAGCTCCGTTTTGGCCTCCGACTTCGCTCCAGGCGGCATACAGACGATCCGGGGTGCCCGGCAAAACCACCATCGAAACCCGCTCAGCAGATCGACTTGAGTCAAAATTAATACCCGCAACTCCCTGGCCCGAAACGTCCGTCCAAGAAGCTTGCGCCGGAACTTGAAATCCGAGAGCCGCGGCTAACATAAAACCTAAAACTGTTCTTTTATTCATATGAACCTCCTACAGAAACTATAGCTTTAGCGGTAGCGGGGGAATCTGGCCAACAAAATTTCTGTTCAGATAAACAAAAAATGTATGATATTTTTGAAAGTAAATACAGTTGCTTCGGAAAAAAAAGCAGGTCCCTAACTCCTTAAAATTTCTCATGAATTCGTTTTAAACCACCTTATTGTCCCACAAACATTTGGATCTTGTAGGGACTTGAGGGTCCCTCGCCCCACAGGACATAAACTTTGGAGTTCAAGATCGCGATGGATTGATAGACCGCATGATGGGCGGTGTCGAAATTGGCTCCTTTCGCTCCTCCACCATCAAGCCATTCCCAAGAGCTTCCATCATAGCGTCGAACGCGCGCTTGGTAGGTGGTATCGAGTTCACGCCAAGAGACATAGAACTTACCATTAAAACTAGCTGCCCAAGGGTCAGCACCGGTTGCGGCGGCGTAGTTAATCCCATCGGCTCCACCGCCATCGATGGTAGTGACCGCGCTGCCATCCCATTTTTTAGCGCGAATACGACTACCTTCGGACCACGTCAGATAAATGTCGGTGCCGATTGCGGCGGGAAAGGGGTAATTTCCGCTAACTGCGGTGTTAAAGTTGAAACTGGTGCCCCCGTTCACGCTGGTCCAAGTCGTTCCGTCAGTCGAATGCTTTCCAAGAATCTGCTGAACTGAGCTTGCATTGAACTGAGAGTAGAAGACGTAGAGCTTTGGAGTGCCGGATCCATCGACAACGGCGCGGGGAAGACGGGCGTGATAACCGGCGGTATAGTCGTTTATACCGTTAGCTCCACCGCCATCGCCCCAAGCCCAGCTCGGGCCCGAAGGATCGTAATGTTTGACGCGAATAACTTCCGTGCTTCCATTGCTGCCGCCAACTTCGCTCCAGATCACAGCCAGTTTATTATCAAAGGCGACCGTGATCGGAGTTGAGGCTATCTTGGCGGGGTCATAATTTAGCCCATTGGCGGTGTTGCCATCAATGAAGGTCCAATCCGGACTAGCGTCATTGCCGTTGTATTCGGAAACCCGAACTTTACTGTTTTCAGTCCACGTTGCGTAGAGTTTCCCACCAACAACGCCAACACTCACACGTGTAACGGCTGTGGATACGCTGTAGTTGATCCCCTCGTCAGCATTTCGAGCAACTCCGCCGACGCTTCCATCAACGAAGCTCCATCCTGGGCTTGAATCATTGCCGTTATAGACCGCAACGCGCAACTGATTCACCGAAGAAGGTCCGCCGGCTTCGAGCCAGGCAATATAGAGCCGATCGGTGCCCCCGGGGAGCGTAACGGCCACAGGACGCTCTGCCGATTTCGTAGAGCTATAGTTTAGACCTGTCGAAGTCGTGAGAGCTGCGAAGGTGGCCGGTTCGCCAACTTCATAAGTGACAGAATTGGTGTTCACACGGGCGCTTGTGTTGCCCGCAGCATCTTTGATCCAAATCGAGAGAACTTTGGCATTTTCTGTGGCCGAAACTGTAAAGCTTGCGGGAAGCGACGCGGTCACGTAAGTGCAATTGGCCTCGTTAGTGTCATTTTCCAGAATACAATAACGATTATAGCTATCCGTGATTGCCCCATAACTCAGATCGTAATTTCTCGAAGTCGTAGGCGATGTATTCGTAACCGTGGCAGATGCTAGGCTGGGGGTGACCGTGTCCAAGGTGACGGAATTGGAATCAACACGGTTACTGACATAACCCGCAGCATTTTTCAGCCATATCGACAGAACCTTTGCATTGTTCGTTGCAGAAACAACGAAACTCGCAGGAACGGTCGCAGTGACATAGCTACAATTTGCTTCAGTTGTGTCATTCTCAAGAATGCAATAACGATCGTAACTTCCGGTGATCGCACCATATGTAAGCACGTAAGTGGTCGAAGTTGTCGGGTTATCATTTTCAATAGTCAGGGAAGCCAATGACGGAGCATCGTAGGGCGTAGCGTTCACTGATGCCGTATATGCGGAATCTCCACCCGCGTTCGTAGAACGGATACGATAGTAGTAGATTTGCCAAGCCGTACGGCCCGTATCGACATAGGAAACCGCATTAGCCGCAGTTGTGTGAATTTCCGTCCAAGTCGCATCGTCCGTGGAGCGCTCGATCTTAAAGCCTGACTCATTGGCGGAGTTATCGGTCCAACTCAAGGTGACCTGTTTGTCGCCCGCTGTAGCGCCAAGTCCCGAGGGCGCAGTGGGAGGTAAGATCGTAACCGACGCATTAGAAGACGGACCCACTGCCGCCGAGCCAAAGCCTTCGTCGTTATAGGCCGTATTTGCCGCAACAGAGATGTTGAGCGTGCCGGTTGAAGCCGGATTACAATCTGAAACAGAAACAGTGCGAGTTGTGAGCCCTGTTCCAGAAACAGAAGCAGTACATCCGTTTGTCGCCGTGCCACCCAAGGTGATTTGACTGTCGTTCAAGACAACAAGGTCCGCGTTTGAGTAAGTAAGCGTCCATTCAAAAGTTGTCGAAAGCCCAGGGCCTGAGGCCGGCGACGGACCAGCAGAGATTGCGACACTGGGCGCGGGTGTCAGACTCATGTGGGCAATGTTGCTGGGGGCAGAATCACCAAGAGAGTTTACAGCAAAAAGCCGGTAGTAATAGTTACTCGCAAAAGCGCTCGTATGTGTGTAAGCCTCCGCATCGCGCGCAATTGCACTTGAAACTGTTGTCCAGCCCGTCGAGCCATCGACGGAGCGCTCCAGCCTGTAGCTACTTTCATTTCCGGAATTATCAACCCACGTCAGTGAAACGTCCGGGTTGGCTCCAGTTGCAACTAACTGGGTGGGCGCCGCGGGAACGGCCACACCAATTGGCGTATAGCTGATTCCCAAAGAGATATCGTCAACATCAAACTGTTCGTTAGGCGTTCCCGAACCGTTTGTTGTGCTCACTGTCCAAAGAGCATTGAGTTTCACAGTCGAAGTAGATGGGCTTCTTGCGGTCAAAACGTTCTGAGTTGAATTCACGTTTACAGTGCTTTGAGCCCAGGTACTTGTTGAAAGAGCGCCCGAGTCATAAAGAGTGCCACTATGAACTGCAGCATCGGCAGTATCTAGAATCGAAATTGCAAAACTATGGCCACTTAATCGAGCATCCAGTGTTGCTGCACTTTTGTACGAATTCAACGTGATGCTGTTAACGATGCTATTTGCCGGCACACCCCAGCTTTCCCATGTTTGCGCGGCTGAAGTTCGCAAAGTCACAGGATCGTTTGTGGAAGGCTTCGTTGTTTGGAGGTAACGCATGAAGACAGAACCTCCGGTGTTTCTCGTAACGGTACCACCAGCACCACCGTCGCCCAAGTCGGCCGTACCTTGAGCATCACTTGTGAAGTTCCAAGTAAAGGTAACGGAATTGTTCATCGATACGTTAACGACGTTTGTATAGTCTGAATAATCCGTGCCCTTTTTAGCGCGAACTCTATAGTAGTAGATCGTACCTGCGCTGAGGCCTGTGTTTTGATAGGAATCCACGTCAGCTGCTGTGGTGTGAATCAGCGAGAAATTTGTACCATCAGTTGATCTTTCCACTTCGTAGCCATCTTCGATATCGGAGTTGTCCAGCCAAGCTATCGTCGCTGAAAGACCTGAATTGTCTTGGGCGCTAATCCAAAGCTGCACAGGCCCGTAAAGAGTGCCCCCGCCCCCGCCCGGAGCTTCATATGTTACAGAGTTTGTATCGACGCGTGTGCTCTTATTACCCGCTTCGTCTTGGAGCCACACAGAGAGGACCTTCGCATTTTCTGTTGCAGATACGGTGAAACTTGATGGAAGCGATGCGGTCACATAACTACAGTTCGATTCTGTCGTGTCGTTTTCCAAGATACAGTAGCGGTTATATGTTCCTGTCACTGAGCCGTAGGTCAATCCGTAAGTTGTTGTGTTTGTCGGCGAAGAGTTGCTGATCGCAGCCGAGGCTAAAACTGGCGCCGATGTATCCAAGGTTACGGCTGCGGTATCAACGCGCGCACTCTTGTTACCAACCTCATCCTGCAACCAAATCGACAACGTCTTCGAATTGTTCGTTCCATCAACCACAAAACTGGCCGGGAGCGATGCCGTCACATAACTACAATTGGATTCGGTAGTGTCGTTTTCCAAGATACAGTAGCGGTTATATGTTCCCGTAACGGTTCCATAGGTCAATCCATAAGTTGTCGTGTTTGTTGGCGAAGAGTTGCTGATCGCAGCCGATGCCAAAACTGGAGCCGTATTGTCCAAAGTCACAGCCGCGGTATCAACACGCGCACTCTTGTTACCGGCCTCATCTTGAATCCAAACTGAAAGAGTTTTCGCATTGTTCGTTCCGTCGACCACAAAACTTGCCGGGAGCGATGCAGTTACATAACTACAATTTGATTCGGTAGTGTCGTTCTCTAATATACAGTAGCGGTCGTAAGTTCCTGTCACTGCGCCATAGGTCAGTCCATAAGTTGTTGTGTTCGTCGGCGAAGAGTTGCTGATCGCAGCCGATGCCAAAACTGGAGCCGTTGTGTCCAAAGTTACGGCTGCGGTGTCAACACGCGCACTCTTGTTACCAACCTCATCCTGCAACCAAATCGACAACGTCTTCGCATTGTTCGTTCCATCAACCACAAAACTGGCCGGCAGAGATGCAGTTACGTAACTACAGTTTGATTCCGTCGTATCATTTTCCAAGATACAGTAGCGGTTATATGTTCCCGTCACTGTTCCATAAGTCAATCCGTAAGTTGTTGTGTTCGTTGGCGACGAGTTACTAATCGTGGCGGAGGCTAAAACTGGCGCTGTTGTGTCCAAGGTTACAGCCGCGGTATCAACACGCGCACTCTTGTTACCGGCCTCATCTTGAATCCAAA
>CAZWNW010000020.1:0-23215 GCA_964636255.1 uncultured Bacteriovoracaceae bacterium
GGGCTTTCCTCATCCTCGGAACCATTCGGCAGAATATACGCTTGAATAGGAGCAGGGACAGTCAGGCTATCTGCTGAAGGAAACGCAACTTCAAGAGGCGCAGCAACAACCGTGAGGAACATGGCATCAAGTAGATATTTTTGTCCCTCAACAACTGCTTCCACAAGAATGTGGTCCGGAGCCGGTCCAACATGGCGGACACTGTATCCCTTCCAGCTTAGTACCATGTAGAGAAGGGTAGCAAAATCGCTGCATTCGCCATTTGGGGCATCGAAGTAAGCGGAGAATGGTACGTGAGTTTTCTCTTCGTTTCCAGGAAGCGATGAAAACCACCTGCGAACTCCGGATGGGTCCGGCCTTGATCCATCTGGATTGCGTGGGGCGCCGACGGGCGCCCAATGCCCCACCATTGTGGTCATGAATGCTACCTCTAAAAGCTCCTCAGGAAGTGTCCATTCATGCAGCAGCTGATGCCGCATTTCGCTATAGCGATCATCCAAAAAATTAAACCAATCTTCCCATTTCTCGAGATCGGAGCGGTCCTCTCCGAAAGTTAAGAAGGGCCTCCAATCATTTGAAGAATCAACAATAGACCACTCAACTCGCTTCTCCGGCTCAGGGCCTGGCAAAATCGGCGCGGATTCACCTGTGACTCGAAATTCACACGCAGCCAGAAATAAAAATGAGCAGCCATAAACAAACCGAGACATCGACTTGTCTTATCGGCACAGCGCGCGAAAAATTTAGCCAGCGAAGCTAGTTTTTTGTTGCTCATTATCAACATAAGTGAGACCGCATTTGAGCACAGGATGGACGTTTTTTTCACCAATGCGCTTCGATTAAAGTCTCGCCCCAATCGAGCACTAATTTTAGATGATCGGATTTCCCTGAATTCTGATGCGCCCTCTTTTGTAGGCGCGAATGCTAAAACCAAGCCCCACCCATAGTTGAGCTGGCCCATTTTGCCGACTAAGCTCGCCCCTATGCCCGAGGTCAAGCACGTCCATCATGAAAGCTAGACACTCCTCGCCTGTCATCAAGGAACTCTTGGCGCCGCGTACTCGGCTTTGGACTTTGGCTAGCGTTGCTTTGGGCTTTTTGGCTTTTCGTTACTTTGCGGGGCTCAGTCGTTATGCCTTTATGGAGCGGGTTCAGTTTGAAAATTTGATTTCGGCGGCGGTTTTTGCGGTTAGTTTTGCGTTGGTCGCCCAGGGCACTGGTCTTTTTGATCGCGAGAATCGATTTGCGCGGATGGAAGTTTTGGTCCGGGGGCTTGTGACGGGACTCCTTTCGATGGCGGTGACTTCGCTGATCCTGCAGTTCGCCTTTTTCATTCAGGTGGGGCGTCTTTCGATGCTCTATGGAAGTTTGGGAGCTATTGCTGTTAATCAACTTTTCCTGATTTTGGTGGGGAGACTATTGGCTCAGAGGCCGATGCGTTTTTTGATTCTTGGTCCCGAAACTTCCGTAACACGAGAGTTGATTTCGTCTTTTCGAAAGGATCATATTCGCCGTCACCTGCAGTTGGCTGCTGATGCTCGGGAATATTGGCTTCAAAATTTGGATGCGATTCCGCTCGATCGGGTCAAAGAAATTTTGGACAGCCAAGAAATCGCGGATGTTGTTTTGACCGACGCTGTTCCGGCCGATTCGAAGACATTTCGGGTCGCACTGCGGGCCATGCGCGTCGGTTGCCGTGTGGTGGACGAGAACCATTTTTATGCCGAAGTTTTTCGCCGCTATCCGGGATTGGCGCTTTCGCCTTCGTGGCTGTCAAAGGCGGGTTTTGATTCGCATAAACCTTATACCAATCTTTTGAAGCGAATTTTCGACCTGCTTCTTTCATTCATTCTTTTGGTTTTGGGCGCGCCCTTTATGTTTCTTATCGCCCTTATCGTTAAAGTCAGCAGTCCGGGCCCCGTATTTTTTTTCCAGGAGCGCGTCGGGCGGTCGCAGCAGACTTTTCGTATGATCAAGTTCCGCTCGATGCAAGTTCATGATCCAATTCAAGGGGATCAAGTGACCAAGCAGAGAGATAGCCGCGTGACAAAGATCGGAAAGATTATCCGCCCGCTGCATTTGGATGAATTGCCGCAGTTGTGGAATATTTTGCGAGGCGATATGTCTTTTGTTGGTCCACGACCCGCGCTGTCGAGTCTTTCCCGCGAGATGAGTGAACGAAGTCCGGGTTTTGAATTGCGACAAATGCTGCGGCCGGGGCTGACGGGTCTGGCGCAAATCAGCCAAGGCTATTCCCTGGATACACCCGAAGAACTTGATCAAAAGCTTGGATATGATCTTTATTATCTCAGAAACTACGGCCTGGTTTTAGATCTTTGGATTCTTTATCGAACGGCTTTTGTTTTGGCTAAACGCGCGTGGTGAGCCAAATAAGTTTTCACGGTCGATTGAATACCATCATTGAAGGCGATGCGCGCAACCCAATTCAATTCTCGCTTGATTTTCGAGACGTCCAAGCGACTTTTTAAAATTTCACCGGCACGTACTGCTTTGAAAACTGGCTCGCGGCTTTCAGGCCCGAGTAGTTCAGGCGCCTGTGACTTAAGTGCCGAATAAACCGCTTGGTAAACTTCGATGTCACGCGTTTCGATGCCTGCGCTGACGTTATAGGCCTCATCAAGAGGTGCCTGATCAAGCTTTGCCCAGGCGGCTATGAAGGCTTGGGCTACGTCTTCTACATGCACATAGTCGCGGGTTTTGGATCCGTCGCCAAAAATGATGGCGGGCTCTGCGCTGAGTAATTTTTCGAAAAAAATCGGAACCACGCCGGCCTCGCCCTTAGTGACCTGGCGGGGACCGTAAATGTTTCCAAGGCGAAGCGAGGCCCAGGAAAAATAATTCGGATCCGAAGGAGTTGCGGAAAAACTTCCCTGCGCCCGCAGGGAATGAGACCATGCACGGAAATAAGTTTCGGTGAATGATTTCGTAGCCCCATAGGGCGAGAGTGGTCGAATCGGATGATCTTCCGGTGTGGGGATTATCTTGGTTTCCCCGTAAAGGGCTCCGGCCGTATTGGCATAGAGAAAACGGCGCGTTTTCGCGCGCTGGATGTAGCGGCAAAAATGAGGAATGCCCAAAACGTTTGAGGTAAAATCAAAAGCGGGATCAGCGACACTGGCCGTAACCGAGGTCTGGGCTGCGATGTGGAATATGCTTTCACAGGCAGGGATCTGTTCCCAAGTAGCGACCTGGGAGAGATCCGCCTTGATAACGGATAACTCCAGTCCGCCGGATTTTGCGTTAGTTCGAGCCTGAGCCAAATTTTCATCATTACCTGCTGAGAAATTATCCAGGACGACGACATTAGATCCAGCATTCAGCAGAGCATCGACCACAAAGCTTCCAATGAAGCCGGCGCCGCCGGTAATGAGGGCTGATGGCATGGCCTCGCAGTTTATCGGATCAACGGGAACGGTCAACCCACAAGTCCCCGCAGGGGCGGACGAGCGGCCCGTGCTGGCCACCCCCCGCTACTTCGATTAAAAGGGATTTGAGTCTTTGATGGATCAGAAATCCCGCGTCCTTTTCCACTTTGCGCCCTACCTACCGCCGGATAGCAATGCAGCCGTGCTTCGAAATGCCAGTTTTCGCGACGCACTGGAAGAGGCAGGGGTGGCAGTACGCTCGATAACCTTGCGCGATTTATTTTGCAGAAGCCCCCGGAATACCGATCATCCCCTGATCCGAATGGCGACGGAGTTTTTTTGCGGGATTGAGCTCGCGCTTCGATTTCTCTTGGCTCCTCGCGGCGCCTTTTTCCTTTTTTCCTCGCCCCCTTATTTCATTTCTTTGTACGGAACTTTTGCAGCATGGATTCGATGCGCGCCCTTTGCCTGGGATGTGCGCGATCTTTATCCGCAGGTTTTTGTGGATTCAGGTTTGCTCAGCGAGCGGTCGATTTTTTTTAGGATTTTTGATCGCCTTACTGAAAAGATTTATCGACGGGCTCGTTTTGTTCTTTGTGCTACCGAGGGGATTCAGGAAAAAATTTCGAATCAAGTCGAAGAGAAGACCAAGGTCCTTCACCTTCCTAATGGTTTTGATGAAAATCTTTTCAAAGCGTCCAAGGAGAAGCTTCCCCAATTTACCGTTGTTTTTCTTGGGACGTTGGGGCGTTTCCAAAAAGCAGAACTTTTACCCGACATTGCGCGCGAAATGGAAAGACGTGGGCACTCGTGGAAGCTACTGGTATTAGGGAGCGGGCCAAAGCAAAACCTTTTAGCTGATGCCCCCTCGAATCTAGAATTTCGCGGTCAGCTTCCTCACGAAGAAATTGCAAAAATTCTGCCCCGCTGCCACGCGGCTTTGCGATTGGGGACCGAGGATTTTTCTTCGGCTCAAGGGATGCCGGTTCGCGTTTTTGAATATTTTGCGACCGAGTTGCCCGTAGTGAGCACGCCGCCCAATAACCCCTGTAGCGATTGGATTCACAATGTATGGGGATTAGCGTGCAACAACAACGCTCTTGAAATCGTCGACGCTTTGGAGCGGATCGAGCGATCAGAACTAAGTTTTCGATGGGAAAATCGTGAGGCTTATTCCCGACGACGCTTGGCGGGAAAGCTGATTTCGGAACTCGAGCGCGTGAAGTTTTTGACCTAGGCGCGGTGTGATCAGCCGAATTTGGCTTTCTACTGGTGAATGATAATATGGGCCTCGTTGACTAAACTTCCGGATACGAATTTTTTTTCTAGGCTAGCTTCCCCGCTTACGGGCCATCGGTCCGGGCAAATTCTTTTTCTTTTGTTCCTAGTCTATGGCATCGGCAGCATTCTTAGCCGAAGCCTAATGGAAGTAGCGGGAAGCCTGCTGAGCTTAATCTCCCTGCTATTCACACTGCGATTTCTATTAAGTCCCGCCCATTGGCGTTCGCCGACCCGCGATTGCTGGATGTTTCTGGGGGCCGTGCTCTACATTGTTTTTTCCTTCACTAAACTGATCGAAGTCCCGAACCCTCACCGACTGCACATCATCGTTCCTGATTTGCTATTCTTTCTGATTCCTTTTCTCTTTTTTCACCCGCCGATTCTTGAACGCATTCGATCCATTTTTGATGATCGAAAACTCTCGCTCCTACTGGGGACTTTGGGCCTTTGTTACATAGCCTCCGTAGTGATGGGACTCTATTCCGCACTTGGCGCGGGAAGTCCGGGCGCTGCTGGATTTCTAAAGATCACAATTTTATTTGCTTACAATCATTTGATTGGCTTGCTGTTTTTTCTGACGCTACTTCGGAGTCGGAAAACTTTCGGGCGCTTTCGCTCGGAACACTTCTTTTGGATGGCAACACTGATACTGATTGGAGTTATCGCCTCTGGCTCTCGGACGGCAACGATGGTCGCGCTGCTATCCTGGCTTTTCGCTGCCGGGCCGTGGATTCTGAAAAAATTTCCGCGCTGGAGTCTTTTGCTCTTTTTGGGTCTGAGCGTTTTGGGAACTAGTCTTTTGTACCAGCATAACCACAGCTTTCGTAGCCGTTACCAAGGGCTTTATAGCTATCTAACAGCGAATGCTCCACTCAGAAGCCTGAGCATCAGGCAGGCCATTTGGGATTATAACTGGCGACTCTTCAAGGAGAATCCGCTGACGGGCGTCGGTTACCGGCAAAACGCAGTCACACAGGAAGTGGTGGACGCCGAAGCTCTTCCTATAAAGTTTAGGCAAAAATCATTCGTGCACTATGCGCACAATCAGTTTCTGCAACTTCTGGCCGAAGGGGGCCTTGTCGGATGCTTTCTATTTTTAATGGCCATGGGACTTTTGATTTTCCGGATCGAGGGAGGTGGCTTTCTCTTGCTCGGCCTTGCGGCTGCAAGTCTTACGGATAGCCCTCTGACCGACGGAAAGATGTTCCATGCTTTTTACTTCTATCTTTTGTTATTAACCTTGCTGACAAAAATTCGGCCAGGCTGGCATCGACGCGTGGCTTCGTAGTTTTTCTAAAGTCGTAGTGACTTTTGGCCCCTTAACCGCGCCCAACACCCAAATATTGAAAGCCCCAAGCTTTGACAAGTTCCGGACGGAAAACATTTTTTCCGTCATAGATTTTTTTGCCTTTGAACAGTAGTCGCAGGCTGCCGAGTGCGAGTCGTTGGTATTCCTGCCATTCAGTAGCAAGAACCAAGGCATCCGCGCCCAAAAGACAATCGCTCAGATTTTTCGCGAAGTGGACGCGTTTTTCAATGGGCTTACCCTTGATCCAAGTGCGGACATTATCCATGGCTTTGGGGTCGATCACGCGCAGTGCATATCCGCGGTTAGCTAAAGTCTCCAGAACCTTCACCGCGGGAGACTCGCGGATATCGTCGGTCTCGGGCTTGAATGCGAGTCCCAAAATTGCAATCGTTGGCGACTGACTCATGGGAAAAGTCTTTTCAATGTCATCAATAAAAAAGAGTTTCTGAGTCTCATTAAAATCTTGGATGGATTCCGCTACCGAAGATTCGACACGTTTTATTTTACAGAGATGGATAAAATCCTTTACGTCCTTTGGAAAACAGCTTCCGCCATAGCCAAGTCCCGCGTAAAGGTATTTGGAACCGATGCGAGAATCTGATCGTAAAATCGATTCTATTTGTCGCACATCTGCACCATAGGCCGAGGCAAGTCGAGAGATCTGATTGATCACCGAGACTCGGCTTGCGAGCATTAAATTCGCGGATAATTTTCCAAGTTCCGCAGTTTCATGATCAGTCACAAAAAGTGGGCGGCCGTTGTGAAGAAGCGAAGCATAAAGTGCTTTCACTTTATCAAGCGCCCATTGATCGTCACCCCCCAGGACTACGCGCTCGGGCCGTAGAAAATCAGAAACTGCCGAGCCTTCCTTCAAAAATTCCGGATTATTAACGACGGCTACGCGGTAGCTGGATCCAATCTTTTTTACGACTTCCTTCATCTTGCGTGCAGTGCCGACGGGAACCGTGGATTTCAAAACGATCACCACATCGCTCTTGGCGGCACGGACGACATCCTCGACGGCTTTCTCGACATAACTTAAATTACATGAACCGTCGGGATTTTCAGGCGTTCCGACGGCGACAAAAACCACATCGGGTTTGGATTTTTTGAAAAGCTCCGTGGTGGATGAAAAAAGTGTCAGGCAGTCGGAAGCAAGTCCGTCCTCGACCAATTCTTGAAGACCAGGCTCGTAAAAGGGAATCTTTTTTTGTTGAAGAGACTGAATTCTTCGATCGTCAACTTCGACAACGCCTACGCGAAAGCCAAAGGAAGCAAAACATGCGCTGGCCACCAGGCCCACATAGCCTGCACCAACAACTGCGATTTCATCGATCATGTGTACGGAATCAAGTTGAACTGACATTGCTAGTGAGCATAGCGGCGTGCTTTAGGATCATCAAGACACAGAGGAGATTAGCTGAGCTAATCCGCGCTATACGCAGAAGTCGGAGCCGCGCCGTTTCGAACGACTGCGCTCCAACGGACTTCATCGATAAGACCATCGAAGAAATTACCCGCAGCGTCGCCGCCGATCCGAAGATCGGCCGTGCTGCTGAAAAGTGGCGTCGACCCAACCGTGCCCGATGTCGTCAAAAGAGTGCCGTCGCGGTAAATGCGAATCTGGCCGCCTTCCCAAACGAAGGCCATATGATACCAGTTAGTGGTGTCGAAAGTGATGTTGCCAGATTGCACTTCGGTCATAGCTTCACCGGCAGTCGAATAGAGAACATAAAGTCGATAATTCGAGCCTTGGCGCTTTAGACCAAAGATCCACGAACAGTTGCTCGCGCAAGCGGCTGAATCTGTGGAGTTCGCCGCAATCACATAGCGCTGGCCATTGGAAGGCAGACTTGAGAGTTTTCCGAAAGCTTCAATGCTCATGTTGAGACGTGTCGATTCAAAAGAGGCGGCATCGTAGGAAAGCGACATGGACTGCGATGAAGCTCGAGCGAAAGCGCGAGAATCCGAAAATTTTCCGCTAGCACTAGCCGTTGATCCCGAATTTACAAGATCGTTTTCATAGTGGCCGTCATCTAAGAGTTCCGCGCCCGAATCAAAATGGTAAAGGGCGACCGCATTGATGGGATCAATGTCCCAGCCAAAGGATTCGTTGGCACCCATATTACCGGCCGCGTCGATGGCACGCACATCAACCGTGTGAGCACCCAAACTTAAAGATGAAAAATTTTGTGGAGAGGAACAAGAAACAAATGATCCGCCGTCAAGACGACACTCAAATGTTACGCCGCTCTCATTTGCGGAAAACTGAAATTCAGCGTTTCGGGAATAGGATGGATCGGCAGGAGTCGAACTAAATGTCACCAAGGGTGCCAAGGTATCGCGCGTCCACTGAACGTTGGCGGCACCTGAAGTTTTGGATCCATCGTTTTGTGTGACTTCGAAATTGTAAACATCATCAGCAATTTTGCCGACGTTGAAGCTGAATGCACCAGCAGAACAAGTCGCGGAATCGGCCGCGTCACCAGTGAGCTCGACCAAGTTTCCATCGTCGCAGCTTCCAGAAATTACAATGGAATCGCCATTAGAGAGGTGTGGATTTGGATTAGGCGAGGAAATAACCGGAGGACTTGGCGCAGGAGTTTCACGTATCCAATTCAGCTGAAGAACGAGGCTTTCATTTCCCGCGCGATCAGTTTGCACGAAGTCGTAAAAATAGGAGTCGTCTATTGCTTCACTGTGATTGAAGGTGAAGGAATTCGAGGAACAAACTACGTTGCCAATTTCCGCACCAGCACTGACGCGAAAACTTACAACTGCGTGGTCTTCGCAGTTTCCGACCGCAGAAAAACTCGGGCCCGAGGTGTAGGGGTTCGTCGGAGGCGAAGTAAGAGATACAGCCGAAGGCGCCGTAATATCATAGACAAATTGAACGGAAGCAGTGCCCGACTCGATGCCGCTCTGACTTCGTTGGTAAACGGAGTAGTTGTAGCTAGTTTCCGAACTAAGGGTCACGGGAAAGCTGAACGTCGAAGCGGAACAAACAACACTTTGATTCGTGGCACCGGTTACGATCACCTCAAGGTCATTTGTACAAGTTCCTTCGATGACCAGACTTGCGATTTTGGAGTAATGCGGCGAAATCGCAGGTGTCGTAATGATCGGCGTTGCCGGAACTGCAGAGTCGCGAGTCCACGCAAATGAAAGAGCCGAAGATTCGTTGCCGGCCAGATCAGTTTGTTTTACGGAAAAGTCATAGGTGTCATCTACAAGTTTTGAGATGTTGAAACTGTAACTGCCGTTCGTACAAGTTAGAGAGGCCGAGTGATCGCCCGATATCTGGACTTGGGCACTGGTCTCGCAGGCTCCGGACAAGGTTACAGAATTATCGCTCGAAATGTGCGGATTTGCTGCGGGTGTCAACTGAGTAGGTGCCGCTGGCGCAGTTTGATCTAGTGTCCACTGAAAACTCACGGAAGTTGAGGATTGATCATGACTGTCCTTCTGCAAAAGACTGTAATTTCTTGTTCCCTCGCCCACAGCACCCAGAAGGAAGCTAAAACGACCAGCGCTACAACTCACTTCATCCACTTGAGCGCCGGATAAATGCACCGTATTTCCGCTTACGCAGCTTCCGCCGAGTGACAAAGCATTTGAAGATGAATGATGGGGAGTGCTTGCCGGAGTATCGATCACAACCGGAAGGGGTGGGGCAGGAAGAATATCTTCCTCACCTTGATCGATTTCGGGATCGGCTTTCGGGTCGGTTGCGGCCGCTTCCCGTTTTCCAAGCCCCAGACAGCCTCCTAATAGGCCAAGGGCCATCATGAATGATGCCCGAATGAGGATTGTACGTTTTGCTTCCATATACATGCTACAAGACAATCCTAACTTAGAATGCGGTTAGCTTGGGGCATTATTATTTTAACTGACTGAAATTATTGATATAAAAATTAAATTGCCGAAAAAAGCGCGCCCGGGGCCCCCAACGACAGATTTTAAAGGCGCAACGCAGCGCCATGCCGTCCAATAGGAGCCAGAGGCCGCTTAAGAAATCCACCTACTTCTGCCGATAGAGCTAATGAAATGAATTCCAAGATCGTTAAGATGCCCGGGCAGAATACGGAAGAGCTCGACTGGCTGCAGGATGCCGGTCCGATCGTTCGTTATTTGAATGATCCGGCGGTCAGCGAAATCATGATTAATGGCGCTAGAAATATCTTCGTCGAGCGAGCTGGCATCATTCAAAAAACGAATGCTGCATTTCCCAGTGACGAAGGTCTTTTGAAATTCATGAACACCATCGCGCGCTTTGTCGGTAAAGAACTCAATCGCAAATTCGCCTATATCGATGCCCGACTTCCAGATGGTTCTCGAGTGAACTGTGTGATTCCGCCCATCGCTCTTGATGGCCCCATTCTTACAATCCGAAAATCAAAGCAAAACGTCTTAACTGTAAGAGAGCTTTTGCAGGCCGGTGCCTTTAACGAAAAGCTTCTCTACTTTTTAAATTGTATCGTTGTGGCCCGATTGAACACCATCGTTTCTGGTGGAACGGGCTCTGGTAAAACAACTCTCTTGAACGCCCTCAGTGGCTTTATCCCCGGAAAAGAGCGCGTGATCACAATCGAGGACACTCCTGAACTTCGGCTTCTGAGTGACCATGTCGTGCGCCTTGAAGCTCGTCACGCCGGACCCAATGATCCAGGCGTTAGCATCCGAGAACTTGTCATCAATGCGCTTCGCATGCGACCCGACCGTATTGTCGTCGGTGAATCGCGCGGGCCTGAAATTTGGGACATATTGGTCGCCATGAACACCGGACACGACGGTTCCATGACCACCATCCACTCTAACTCGGGCCGCGATGCTCTTCGTCGAATCGAATCCATGATCATGATGGGCGGCCAGGAAATGAGCTCACGGATGGTGCGCGAGAATATCGGCAGCACCATCGATGTGATCGTGCAGATCGAACGTTTGCCCTCCGGCAAACGAGCCATCACGGAAGTCATGGAAATTGTCGGCACCAAAGAGGATCAGATATTGGTCCAACAAATCTTTCTTTTTGACCACAAGGCAGGTATTTCGAAATCTACGAATCGCATTCCTCGCTTTGTATCGAATCCAAAACACGCGCCGGTTCAGTTTCCGGAGAATTTCTTTCACCCAGATTTCACAATTACTCTGGAAGGCTTATAGATCTTACGTAATTTTGACGCCGATCTAAACAGAATCTTAATTTTATCCAGACTTAAATCCTCTGAATTACGAGTGCCCTATCTTCCTTACGCATTAAATCAAAATGCTATAATGACGATATGAGTTAGGGGCCCCACGGCCGCCTAGTGTTTGGAGACGAAAGGAAAATGGAAACTCGTAAACAAATTGCCATCACATCCGACATCGTTTCATTTTTTACCGAAGAAGTGAATTCTATATCCTCGCGTCAGGGGATGCGTCTATCAGAGCCAACGATCATCTACCTGGGCGAAATGCTTGCGCAGTTCAATAATGCCGACCGCTATTTCTCAAAATCCAAAGATCCCAATGAAAAGAGAAAAGAGCATCCTACTATTTCTCTTTTGTGGCTCGAGGGTCTGAGTAGTGAATTCCGTGAAAAATTGCAGACCATGAAAAAAGTCGGAGACCTGGCGCTCTTTACTTCCGGCTTTTTCTCAGACAATCTGCGTCGCCGATTGATCGACATGGATTTTTATATGGCCATCGGGGAACGCGCTTATGAAACGGCCGGACAGCTGCGAGAAAGTATTCATGCTGAACGGGCTCTCAATTGTTTTTTTGAACTCGCAGGGAAGTTTGCCGAGCTTGCCGAAGTCTTACGAGAACTGAGCGATCAAAGCCTACTTGCGACAGAGCAAGATCAAATCAAACTTTACGAAAAATGGCTGGCGACCCAAAACCCCCGCATCAAAAGGATGCTAGCGGAAAGCGGAATACTTGTTTCCGGCATTTCCCCGGTCCGATCTTAGGCGGAGTAGCCGATGCCCGAGGGAAGTTACAAAGCATTACGTTCCCTGCAGGAAGTTCTCGAAAATTATTACTCGATCAAAACAAAGCTGGATGTTCGCGACTTCACGATCGCCGAAGACAACTTTCAAGACCTGGGGCGTCTACTTGTGGAACAATCTCCATCTGATCCAACGGATTTGGATGTGGCGCTAATTTTAGATCGGGATCTGTTTTCCGCTATTCAGGGTGCGCCGAATCTTGATTCAGCTGGTTCAAAACGCGCCTACTCGGTGGTATTCGAGGAACTCAGCCATTTTGTTTACCTTTGTTTTAATCACCACCGAGGTAGAAACATCACACGTCTTGAAATGGAAATTCAGTCAGAAGTCGATCGCATTTTGCTGGCCTTTCATGGCCCGCTGAACCTTCCGCGATCGATCCAAGAATCTCTTTGGGAAGAATGTCTGCATCAAAGATATTCTGATGGCTCTTATGAAGAGTCTCGGCAGGCAGCCGTAGCCTTTTTGAAATCGCTCTCGAGCGAATCGCCCGGCGCCTGGACCTCGCAGGAAATTCAAAAACTCACCCAGTTTTTCCACAGTGACTTGGGCGAAAAACTTCATCTTTCGCGACTTCCTGCAGGCAGCCGTCGATGATTTTTGAAGCCAACGGATAGTGAAATCATGAGTCGCAGCAAAAGCGGAAGTAGCGTTGAACGAAAATCACCCCGAGTACGCGTGTATTTGCCCGCGCTACTTTTTATTGATCCCGCATCCGAAAAGCACTTGGCCACACTGATAACTGATCTTTCTCTAAAAGGTATTGGTCTGCGGATCCCCACAGTCCTAAGTTCGGAATTCAAAATTAAAGTGGGCACGAATGTAACATTCGAATGGGCGCCGGTTCCGACTATGTCAAAAATGACTTGGGGCGCGAAAATTAGCCGGAAAAGCCGCAGCGAAGTTGGCCTTAGCTTTGATCATCGAAAGCTCAGCCTGAAACAGCAGCATCTGCTTTTGCGCCTCATTCATTTTCATCTAAAATCTTAGTTCCAATGGATCGGTATTCCCTTGTCGCCCTTGTTTTTCGGCTCGTTGGTGACAATACGAAGTCGGCGTCGCAGTTCCTCTCGGCTCATCGGACCAGCCTTGCGGAAAAGTCGAAACTTGCCGCCACCTCCGCCACCACCACGCAGTCCCGGACCACGAAACTTAATCAAAAGATAGGCGGCTAAAACTCCGGCCAAATGAAAGATATGGGCAACATTGGTGCCCGTCCCAAAAAGGGCCTGCATAAGATCAATCGCGATCATCACTCCGACCAAAACTTTCATCTTCATCGGGAAAATGCCGAGAGCCAAGACTGTCGCCTCGCCGAAGAGCATGCCGTAGGCGCCGATAAGCCCATAAACTATGCCCGAAGCGCCGATCGTTAGTCCGAATGCCGGATGCACCGCAATTGAAGGTTCGATCGCGTAGGAGCCCATCCACAACAGGACCTGAGCAATGGGACCCGCCACTGCGGTGATGATGCAGAATTGTAAAAACCCACGACGCCCCCAAAAGGCCTCGAGGTCGCCTGCGAACATGTAAATCCCCAAGGCATTAAAAACGAGATGCCAAATGCCCCCGTGAAGCAAAATGTAGGTGAGAGGTTGCCACAATCGGAATTCGCCCAGGAAAGTTAGCGGGCTGAAGCCGAGCCACGGCACTAAATCGACCCGAAAAACGACTCCGATGAGAGAGGAAAGAACGAATGCGGACGCAAAAAAAATTAAAAGCGCCTTAACCGTGGGGGTAAGGCGCGGTAGTCGAAAAGAATGGCCTGATTGCACGTAGCGTCCGTTTTAACGGAATTAGAAATCCTTCGCAATCTTGAAGCTATAGTTCTGAGCGCGAGAGACGAGTTTGAAGTCAGCTCCATCGCCGATTCCAGACTCGTGGTAGGTCGCTAGCATAACTAGGTCCAAGATTCCCGCGACGTAAGGCTTGATATCGTAGGCAAAAACGAGCTCATAGGAAAGCATGTTAGAGGTATTGGCGGCTTTCCCAGGTGCTTTTCCGCTGTAGGTAGTCACGAAGTTTGTTTCCAACCAAGTGTCTAAGCCTTTCGCAATATTGAACTCCGGAATCGCAGTGATCGCGTTGATGACAAGCTTGTTTGGGTTCCGCACATTGTCAGACTTGGAAGTGTACTTCTGGAAGGATTGATCCACCATGTGGATCCCGAAAGTATCGCGAAGAGTCAATGTGAAGTTGCCCCATTCGCGTTTAATTTCAGGCCGCACCGCGATTATACCTAAACCACCAGCGCGCTGTAATGCCTCGCTAGTTGGCGCAATCCAACGAATGCGAAGCGCTGTTTTCCAATCACCAAATTTAAATGCATTTTTCCGATTATAGAAGAGGCGCAGCCATGCGTGATTGATATCAAAGCCGCCCGTATATTGAAGCGGGCTGAACAATTCAGCTGACAAGCTGTTGTCGGCACTTACCTTATAAGAGACGCTGTTGTAGAGGTAGCCCGAAAAATCTAGGTCATCGCCCTCTGCTTCACCAGCGGCGACAGTGGTCGCAAGTTCCTGGTAGCCGGACCATTTTTTATCCTTTGCGCCTGCGACAGAGGCCATTGCAAACATTCCGAGAGCGAGAATTGATCGATTAATGAGTATTTTCATAGAGATTGAATCCTTTTTGTATGTGTGAAAATTTAGGGCGAAACTCCCTCGCAGCTCCAAGCTTGTCAACTGCAATCTCGTTAGTTTTTCTTGAAAATATCTCTATTTGCGCACAGTTGGGAACCGCGCAAATGGAAGCGTCAGCGCTTCTTCCAAACGCAGGATTTCATTGTATTTCGCCACCCTCTCGGATCGTGACAATGAACCCGTTTTTACCTGCCCACAACCCGTTGCGACAGCCAGGTGGGCCAGACTCGTGTCTTCGGTCTCTCCGGAACGATGACTCACTACTGAGGCCCAACCGTTTCGATTGGCCAGAGCCATTGTTTTCAATGTCTCTAAAAGTGATCCCACCTGATTCAGCTTAATGAGAATGGCATTTGCAGCTTTTCGATCCAGCCCAATTTGTAAACGCGCCTCTTGAGTTACAAAAAGATCATCCCCGACAAGTTGCGCCTTGGATCCGAGTCGTTTCGTGCCCAAGGTCCAAGAATCCCAATCGTCTTCGGCAAAGCCATCTTCGATTGAGACAATAGGAAATTTTTCAATCCATTCTTCGTAACGGGAAACCAAATCGGCGCCAGAAAGGCGGCCTAATTTTGGATCACGAAACTGATAAAGGCCGTCTTTGAAAAATTCACTAGAAGCCACATCCAAGGCCAGCGAAATCTGTCTTCCGGGCTCGTAACCCGCCGACTGAATCGCCTCGAGCACTTTCGAAAGCGCTTCTTCATTTCCACTCAGTCGTGGCGCAAAGCCTCCTTCGTCTCCAACAGAGGTCGTGAATCCTTGTGAACTAAGAATTTTTTTCAAATGATGAAAGACTTCGGTACCGGCGCGCAGCGCTTCGCGAAAACTATCAAAGCCATGGGGAACGATCATGAATTCCTGAACGTCGAGACCATTGTCGGCATGAGCCCCACCGTTGATGATGTTCATCAAGGGCACCGGTGTTTTCATGCTGCATTCATAACCTAGGAGAGAAGCCTGCTTTTGAATCCAACTCGCGAAAGATTCGGAACAATGTTTGGCCATTGCTTTCGATGTCGCCAAAGAGAGCCCTAAGATTGCGTTGGCTCCAAGTTTCGATTTATTAGGTGTTCCATCCAGCTCGATAATTCGCTGGTCGAAATCTTGTAGATTTTCTGCGTTTCGCCCGATCAGCGTCGGGGCTAAAATTTCGCGAACATTTGAAACTGCTTTTTGCACGCCCTTGCCCAGATAACGAGCGGCATCACCATCACGAAGTTCTAGTGCTTCGTGAACTCCCGTCGAGGCTCCCGAAGGGACGATGGCTCGGCCAATCACTCCCGACTCTAATTCAACATCTACCTCTACTGTAGGAAATCCGCGGGAATCCAAAACTTCGCGCGCCAAGATTTTCGTAATTTTTGCCATGCCCGATTCGTAGCACGGAGAGGTGATTTTGGCGACTTCCTTTGAAGTTCAAGTGACTCAGCTCCAAAGCGGAGCGCAATCGAAAAAATCTGGAGTCGCCAGCACACTTTAAGCAGCTTTGTCTTTGGATACGGAAAAGATTTTCATCGGAAATGGGATGCCGCTGCTGAGAATCAATTCGCTGAATGATGGCTTATTACCGGCCGCGACGTGTTCGCCGACGATCTTGCCCTTCTCGTCCATGCCACGCTGCCGAAAAACAAAGAGATCGCTTAAAATGTAGTTTCCGCGCTCATCCAAACCTCGACATTCCGAGATGTGAGTGATTTTTCGGCTGCCATCGCGCAGACGACTGGCCTGCACGACCAGATGTATCGCGTCAGCCACCTGAGATCGCACGACATGAGCCGGCACGCCTGTGTCAGCAATCATACAAAGAATTTCCATGCGATTCATGGCCTGCGGAGGATTGTTTGCGTGCAGTGTGCCCATCGAGCCATCGTGGCCCGTGTTCATGGCCTGAATTAAATCGAGTGCCTCGGGACCGCGAACTTCCCCGACGATAATGCGATCGGGACGAAGTCGAAGCGAGGCCTTCACAAGATCGCGAATTGTTATCTCGCCTTTACCCAGTTCATCCTTGGGACGCGTTTCAAAGCGCACGACATGATTACTTTTTACCTGTAGCTCGGCGGTGTCCTCGATAATTAGCAGGCGTTCGTTGCCCGGGATGCGGCCACCTAGCACATTGAGTAGCGTGGTTTTTCCTGAGCCCGTTCCACCGGAGACAAGAATGTTTCTTTTTAAAACAACACAGAGATCTAAAAAACGCGCCATGTCCGGACTCATAGCTCCAAACTTAATAAGGTCTTGTAGTCCTAGCTTTTCCTTTGAGAATTTTCGAATAGCCATCGTCGGTCCATTTTTTGCGCACGGCGGGACCACTGCACAAATGCGGGATCCATCCGGAAGACGCGCATCAAGAATCGGATCAGCTTCCGAAATTGGCTTTCCAACGAATTGCGAAATATTTCGAATGGCGGCAATTAGGGCTTCTTCGCTTGCGAATTTGATTTTCGTACGCTGAATGCGGCCCGCGATTTCTACAAAGATTTCCTCATGCCCATTGATCATCACTTCGCTTACACGATCATCCTCTAAAAGAGGTGTGATCGGGGCCAGAAACTGGCCTACGGAATCCGTAAAAAACGAAAGCGGAATTTTTCCGCCTCCACCGCCACCTGAAGCCATTAGGCGTGTGCCACCTTCCACATTGTTCGGGCAGTACTTCCGCGCGGCGCGAGAGATTCTGTTTCTGTCCAGCACTGCATGCCACGCACTAGAGACTGAATCATTGCCAGTGCGCGATAGCTATCGAGGCTTGCCATATAGCTTTCCGCCTCTTCAAACTGCTCTGACTGCACCAGATGAAAATAATGGCTGAGATCACGAACGGAATTGCGCCCGTGCAGTTGCAGAGCGGCCTTTCTTTCGTGACGTGGAGTTTTGAAAAATCGATCCAGTCGACCATTAGTGGCCAGTGTTTCGATGACCTTTTCCCAGGTCTGATCACGTGAGTTAGATAAACCCGACATGTTGGCTCCTTTCCTTGAGTCCTTGAAACTCTTTCGGAAGGATTTTGTTAAGACTTGAGGAAGAAAAAGGAAAAACCCTAGTATCCAGATTTGGAGACTAGGGTTTCGAAATCGAAGTTAGTTTAGGAATTAACGGGCTTTTGCGAGAGTTTTGGCCAGACCGTTTTTCGTGATCGTGCGCAAAGCCGATGTCGAAAGTTTGACGGTGATCCAACGGCCCGTAGCCTCATTGAAGAGACGCTTTTTCTTGAGATTTGGGAGCTGACGCATTTTCGTCTTACGGTTGGAGTGAGAAACGTTGTTACCAACCAAAGGACGTTTACCGGTGATCTTGCAAACTCGTGACATAGTTCCTCCCCTTTTGCCCATGAAAGTCATTGAAATCAAGTAGAAATTGAAGCGCTAGGAACTTTGCCACAAATCCAGGACCTTGCGGCTGAGGGTGGTCAGCAGCAGCCGCTCCTCTGGATTGTCAACTTGAAGAATACGGCTTCGGCGCCCTTTGAGAAGTGCTTTCGGAAGGGAAGGACTGAACTGGGCAAAGGCTTTGTAGCGATGGCAAGTGATCGTGTGACTGATGGGACCTAAGAGTCTGTTATGGCTAATTTTTTTCGCCAGATCAAAGCTCTCTACCGGCAACTCCCACTGGCCGGCAAGGCGCTGCCCTTTAGGAATTTCTGTCACTAAATAGGCGCCTTTTTTAGATTGATGAAGATGGACCAGGAGCTTCTCTTCGCGCATCGCAGCCCGCTCTTTTTTTAGCGGCCAGATCCCCACCTTGCCCGAACTGCGGGCCCGGCAGCTTTCATGAATGGGACATTCCACACAAAGAGCCAAATCGCGAGGTCTGCAGATTCTTGCCCCCAATTCCATAAATGCTTGGGCCGCAAAAGGCGCAATCGCGGGAGTCAGCTGAGCCTCGATTTCCCGAACCGCTGATTCCAACCTCAGGCGGTCTTTGGAAAGATTCAGCGGATCGGCAATGCCTTTGAGGCGCGAAAAAACCCGAATCACATTTCCATCAATAGGAATTACAGTTTCAGAAAAGGCAATCGCGGCCACAGCTTTCGCCGTATAGGGGCCCACTCCTGGAAGCATCTGCCATTCGGAAAATGTCCGGGGCCATTTCTTGGACGCATGGATTATCCGGGCCGCCTTCAGGAGATTTTTTGCACGCGAATAATAACCCAAACCCGCCCAAGCCTTGAGAACATCCTCGTCTTGGGCTTCGGCTAGATCCGAAAGACTTGGAAAGCGTTCCATCCAATTTCGAAAATAAGGCAGCACTGTCTTCAATGTTGATTGCTGAGACATAATCTCAGAAATCCAAACCTCATAAGGACGCGGTTTTTTGCGACGCCAAGGCAGCGGCCGAGACTCATTTTTGTACCAGTCAAGAAGCGCCTCTAGTTTCAACGTCGGCACGGCTTTGGGGCTCATGGTAAAAGGGATATATCATGAAGTTCTCGCTGAAACGCCATCCTGCCAATCCAGAGGATTCTGACTTTCAGATTGATGCCGAGATCATCAGGCACTCGACCGAGATCCATCTTCATTTCCAAGTTTTTGCCACGCCCAAGGCTATCGAAAATATCGCATGGGGCAGCGAATCCGTTGAAAAAGGAAGTCGCGGCTCCGAGCTTTGGAAGGGAAGCTGTTTTGAGTTTTTCATTGCACCTTCCAATAGCGGCCGTTACTTCGAATTCAATTTTAGCCCTCGCACACAGTGGGATTTTTTTAGCTTTACAGATTTTCGCGACGGCAGTTCGCACGCTTTAATCTCGGAACGCGACTTCGAGATCGTCTTCAAGAAAGCCGCGTTCCAACCGGACGGCTTTGAACTTGAGCTTAGCATTCGCCCCTGCCACGGTTCCTATCTTCAATCACTTAATGCTGCAGGCGATTTTCAAATTCAGATTTCTTCGATTCTAAAAATGAAGGATGATCGAAACGCCTTCTTTGCAATCGAACACCCGAAAAATGCTCCGCCTGATTTCCACAGCCGCAGTCATTTCGTTCAATTCATGGATAGCAGCTTTGAAAGTCAGCGCGTTGTTTGACCCTGGCCCGAGATGGGGCCCTCCTTGAGGATCTCTGCCTGAACCCGGGCGGAAACTTGATCTGCGATACACGCCCTGAGGTCCGACGGGCGCGGCAAATTTAAAAAGGCCAGTTCCGGTTTTTCCGCAGATCCGCGCACTTTCAAACTGATGGCGTCTGATCCTTTCAAAGATTTCAGGCAGTAGCGAAGATCACCCCGCAAACAGCGAGTGCTGCCATTAAACTTTCCACTCAGACCCATCGTACCTTCTGAATCCGAGAGTCCAGACAAATCCAGACGATTTCCATTTGTGGTCCATAGCCTGAGAAGATCAAAACGTGTCCCTTCGGGCGAGATCTGAAGATCGATTTTTGCCTGTGTGATCGGGGAAGTGCAGGCGTTTTTACTCATGTCTTTCAAGGCGTAATCACGAATTTCTCGAGATGAAAAAGCATCGCCCATGGCCGTCGGCAAATTTGCCGCGATAGGGGATCGTACGTTGGAAAGATCGCCTTCGATGCGGGCTCGCAAAGTTTTTTTCCACTCCAGGCCTGTCAACCCTTCGGCCGTGAAAGTAAGTTGACCACCCAAGACTCCACTTCCTACAAGCAGCCCGCCCTCTGAAAAAAGGTTTTTCTCGAATTCCGTCCAACTGACTTTACGCAGTTCGATCGTTGCAGAATGTCTTGGCGGATCCTCCCGGTCATACATCATGGAAAAGTCAGAGAGAAAATTTCCGCGAATGCTTCCGCCCCAGCCGTTAACAGCGAAACGCGGAATCCGGAGTATCCGACCATTCCAGTCAATTTCTCCAACAAAATTTTTCATAGGACTTCCCCACGATAGTAAGTCCTTAACAGCTAGCTTGAAATCCAGGCGGCTTTCACGCGCGTAACTGTTTTTGAAAAGAGCCGGGGGAATAACGACAGGTAGCGAGAGTAGGTTCGGAAATTTTAATTGCTCCTGATCGCCGGGTCCGAAACTCTTGGTTAGATCCAAGCTTTCCAAATCCAAAGAACCGCGTGCCGACCAGCTCTCATTTTTTAGAATTTCCATCAGCCCCAGTTGTCGTTTGACTTCTTCACGCGGCCGAAGTTCCAACGAGAGACTGCCCTTTTTCCCAGCGTGGGAAAACCGTATCGAAGGTGCGGCGATCAGGTTGTCATCGAAACTGACCCTGCCCTCGTTAATAAGAACTGGCGACTCCAATCCATCAACTTTTATTTCGACGTTTCGCCCCTCAAGACTGCCTTTGACTGCGACGTCGCGCCAATCAAAGTCTTCTTCCATGCTCAATTTTGCAGGAAGTAAAAGAGAACCCGACCACCGCGCCACTCCCCGAGTGATACGGGATGGTTTCTCGGAATGATCGGAAAACTTCAACCAATTTTCAAAATTCATCGGCGTCTTGGTCACCACCCGAACCCGAGAATTGGGAGAACCCCGCAAGAGACTTCCCTGCAGATCCAGCTCTAGGTCGTTTAATACAAGGCGCGCAGAGCGGATTTCAGCCCGATTGCGAAACTGCTCGATCGAAAAATTTAATTCTGCTGGAACGCCAATCGGTTTTCTAAAATCATCGGACAAAGTTAGAACGGCTTCCCGTAGATCAACGTGTCCCATCGCTTTCACGCGATCTGCGATCCATCCCTTGCCCCTTCCGACGAAAACAAGATTTCCGGAAAAAGGTCCCGTAACCAACTGATGATGAATGTTAAAAATCTTACTGCGAGAGAAGGCGAGATCATCCAGAGATCCTCGAAGATTGGTGAAATTCATTCGATCAAGACGCCATTCGACCTCGTCCAATTCAAATGAGAGATCTCGTGTATCGACCACAAATCCACCGGCAGCTTCAACGAAGCCTTGCAGAGGTACACTTCGAAAACTTTGCAGATAAGAACTCCAGTCGGAGAGATTTACCCGATTCGTTTTGAAGGCGAGAGAAAGATTTCTCTTTTCCGAACGTCCGGGATCCGCCAGATAGTTCACCCATTCACCTGTCGCATCCAGATCTAATGTGTTCATCAAAAATTTAACATCGCGGAACAAAAGTGTGTGCCGATCAACGGACAGACGTGCACTCAAGTTCATGGTGTCGCCGATCGGTTTTGAAAATTCTCCCGACGCCAAGGAAAAGCGTGTCGGCGTTGCGTCGATATGTATCTCGGCTTTCGGCGAGCGAACGCGGCTACCTTGCATTTCACCTTCGAAAATTGTCGAGAAAAAGAAATGCCCCCCAGCGTTCTCGATGGCGAACTCTCCACCGAATTCGTTCATGTCGACCCTAAGGTTGTTAATTCCAATTCGCCATCGGCCCGAAGAAGAATTCGGCCGTTGATCAATAATCATAGTTCCCGTTGAATCCAGCACGCCTTCGGTAGAAACAGAGCGCAGTCCTTTGAAAGGTAGGTAAACCCCTTTTCGCGAGGCCTTAGGCAGATTCCAAGTCAATGCAAATTCAGGAGACTCACTTGCTTTGCGCAGCTCAAAAGTAAAGAGAAGCGGATTGTAATTCAGCTTACCATCCAAGAGCTCTAGGCTATCAATGGGCGATAGAAAGATCGTGTCTTTGAATTGAAGGTTGCCACGGAATTCAACAGAAAGTGGATTTTTCGCGCTTTTTTCAAAATAGGAATGCGCAGAAAAATTAACTTCACTCAGATCGATCTCAGCAGAGTCGATCTGAAGCGCGTAGATCGAACCGGAACTTCCAGAGGAACGGCCCTTGAGGCGACCGCTCCACGGACCCAAGAGCACAAGCTGGTGGGAGTCATCCTCGACCTGAAGCTCGGAAGAAACTTTTATATCCGCACTGCCCGGAAAGCCGCCGAAGCGCGCATCCAGTCGAAGACCCTTCATTCGGAATATCTGACGGCCGAGCTCTTCGCTACTTTCGTCCGTAACCGTCAAAGCCCCGTTCATGATATCAAATTGAAATCCGCTGCCCCGGCGAAGAAGGGATGAGAAAAACTTTGGCCATTTTCCCAAGATTTCTTCGACTTTTTGCTCGCGATCCCGACGCGATCCCGCAGCGGCAATTTCCTTACGGAGAAAAATTTCCGGATCGTCCGCAACAATGTGAACAGGATCGCCGCTGACAATTGCTCCCCAGAAATTTACAGAGACTCGGAGATTCGGGAAGTGAATTCTTTCGAAGCTACGCGCACGTGTGAAAGTTAGATCTTTCAACCGCAGGCCAAAGGAAACATCGCTAAAGGAGAGGGTCCATGAAATCGATCGTAGTGAAATTTCTTCGGACGGTATCCACTGGTTCAGTCGATTTAAAACCCACTCGCGATGCTGATCTGGATCATTCTTCTTGATGTAGTAAGTAAGTGCAGCGATCACCGAGCCCAAAATCAGAACTAAGCTTATGGACGTGTACTTTAGAATTTTAAGACTTCGACTTGGTCGCCGAATTTTATCTGGAACCGCATCTGGATTGCGTTTCAGTTTTGCAAGGAGCGGCGAAAGCTTTTCCTTAAGGAGATTTAGAAGCGCGCGCAGCTTTTCCTTCATTGCTCCTTGATTTTACAAGAGCGACGAAGAACGCATCACCCACAAGCCCGCCAGAAAGCTGGCTCCCGGTCC
>CAZWNW010000020.1:23315-25388 GCA_964636255.1 uncultured Bacteriovoracaceae bacterium
GCATCTATCAAAATCCGGTCAAATCTTTGAGGACCCTTTTCCGGATCCCAACGGCGAATGTTCGAATAACCGTGCCGCCGAACGCGCTTTTTCAGTTCCTCAAGTCGCCGCGAACTGACATCATGAACGTAAACTTCTCCGGTGCCTCCCATTTTTTCAGCCAGGCCCAAGGTTTTACCTCCCGCACCTGCACAGAGATCCAAGACGCGCATTCCGGGCTGAAGATCTAAAAGTTGCGAAATTATTTGGCTGTGTTCGTCCTGAACCTCAAGGTTTCCCTCTTTGAAATGAGAATTCTCCGCTAGTGCAATGGACTCGCTAGCAAGCCAGGCTCCATCGATCCATGGTGATGGCTGAAGACCGAGGCCCTGAAGTTCCGCACTAATGTCCGAACTTAAAGATCTGAGCCCAAGAGGAGCGCGCGCTAGAGATTCATGCAGATATTCATGCCAGGCCTCATGTTCGCCGTCCGAGATTTCATTGAGGAGAAATTCAGGCAGTCCGTGTACCTGTCGCAAATGTTTAACGGGGTCTTTTGAAAAACTAGGCTTCGCATTTTCATGCAACTGCCGAAAGTAAGTTTCGGGATCCGGGCGCTCTTCCAAGAGATCTAAAAGCTTGTTCAATTTTCGCGAGCCCTCTGTATCTTCGGGATTCCAATCCAGTCCCAAGACAAGAGGAAAATAACGAACACACAGGAAAATAAGATCTCCGTGAAGGCGACGGTCGCGCGAACCCAAACGATATTCTCGAAACGCCGAGGCCACAATACGGTCGATTGCCTTGGATCCGGCTTTTCGCCATTCCACCAGAATCTGCTTTAAAACACGACGCTGAAAAATAGCTCCGGGATGTTGGGATACTCTATCCATGCCCGCCCATCAGAACTGGCAGGGAATCCCGCATTGAATCAGATTCGGTCCCAAGTTTTTTAACGCCATCAAAAAATTCCAGCGCCCGCTCGATTAGGGCCGGGAAATCATCATGCGTAAAAATAAATTTGCGAAAGGCACTCGAGCCTGGGTAACCCGCAGAATACCAAGCAAGAAATTTCCGGAACCCAAATTTCACACGCTCTTCTGTGGCCGACTCGCGCATCAGTGCCAAGTGCAAATCAATCAGAGCACGCGCATCGCGATCAGCGCGGATGCGCACCCAATCCGCAGTGGTGCTGACCGGAAGCGGCTGTAATTTTTTTACTTTTTTTGTGTAGTAGTAGGCACCTTCGGGAAGATTTCCCGTCTCGGGGGGATTCTGTAATTGGATTACATGGTTTGAAAGCTTGGATTGATCCTCCGCCGAAAGTGCCTGGGCTCGCTCCCATGCTTCAACGGCCTCCATGAATATCCACGGATTTTTCAGAGCCCCGCGCCCAATCATCACACCCGCACAACCTGACTCCATAAGGCGCGCAGCCGCCAAGGGGCCCGAAACGATATCTCCGTTTCCGATGATGGGGAGAATATTTTCACTTGCGACCGCCTGGATTAATTCCCAGTCCGCGCTTCCAGAATAACCTTGCGTGCGGGTGCGCCCATGGATGGCGACCCATGCGACGCCTTCTTCCCGAGCAATGCGCACAACTTCCATTGCATTGATGCTTTGCGCGTCCCAACCCGTTCTAATTTTTATCGTCAGAGGGACCTGAATAGCAGAGCGAACCCGACGAAGCATGGCTCCCAATTCCACTGGCCGTGACAGCCAAGCGCTGCCACCACCTTTTTTTGTGACTTTAGGCACCGGGCAACCCAAGTTGATATCAACAAAGTCTACACCTTTGGATTCAACAATTTTTGCAGCTTCTGCTAGCACGTCGTCTTCGTCACCAAAGATCTGAATACCGAGAGGACGCTCTTCCTCGTGGAAAGTGAGGTATTTGGCTGATCGTTTGGGAGCCTGAATGATGGCATGGGCGGAAACAAATTCTGAAATCACACAACCAGCGCCCATGCGCTTCATTAGCCGACGAAAAGGCATGTCGGTGATGCCGGCCATGGGAGCCAAAATAAAAGGATTTGGTAATTTAAACATCTTTTCTTTACTGCGTTTTAGGACTTCAACTTCTAGTGAAGG
>CAZWNW010000020.1:25488-49671 GCA_964636255.1 uncultured Bacteriovoracaceae bacterium
CTGCGAAATTCCTCAGATAGTGGGAAGGCGTTTTTCAACAAAAATGCCGTATGGAAGGCACTGATCGAAGTCTCCAACTCCTTGCCCGTGCCGCCGATGGCAGCAAGGTATTCCTCATTGGGTGTAATTCTTCCACGGAAATAACCAAGTCGTACCCGCAAGGAGGAATTGCTCGGTTGAGGGGAGTCGGGGCGCTCGACCCATGAAAAATCCATCTGTAGGCCAAGGCCAAATCCTGAATCTTTCATATTGTCGACAAGACCCGTGTCTTCAGTCGAGCGATAGAGTCCCTTAGCCAAAATAGAAGAAGTGTAGGCTGCAAAGAGGCCGAACCTGTGGGCGGGTCGATAATTTTGTTGAATACTAACGGGTGCCACCAAAATTCGCTCGACCGTGTCTGCGGCGGCGCCAAAGAGAAAATCATCTTCTTCCACAACCGGGGGAGGGGCTTCCGGATGATCACTCTTGAAGTCTCGCAGATCGATCTCTGGCTCTCGCTTTACATCCGTGTTGAGTTCGTAACGCCCCTCGCTTTTCAAAGCATCAGGCAGAGAAATCTCGGCACTTTCGGCCGCTGCTGCCGGAGCCTCTTGTGCTAGAGAACTGCAAGAAAATGCTCCGAGTAAAAAAGCGATGAGCCTCTGCTTTCCCATAAGAACATTTTAGGGCCGTAGTTCTGAAGTATTGAGTCAAGAATCCGTTAGTAGTCAGGGTGAATCGCTGAAAATATTGGGCTCACCCTCGAAAACATAGCGCAAAACACCGGGAACGGTCGGATCTCCTGTGGCAATGACACTGAAGCGGCGCATGTAGACAGAATCAATATCAAGTCGCTTGGTTGACCAATCAATCAGTGAACGAGGACCCACAATCCGCCACCCCCCGACTGAAAAACGAACTCCTGTTTTTTCGATTGGTCCCTCAAGCTGAACCACAAAAGAGGTTTCCGAACTGCTATAGCCAGGCGCGCTGAAAATTGGCTCGACCAAGATCGGATTCAAGGCTTTCTCCTTCAACCAAGGATCTCCCAGCTCTTCGGATCGTCCGAGTCTTTGAATCATCATTTTTTTATGAAAGGCCTTTTCAAACTCACTCGCTACGACCCAGACACTGACATAGGCAAAGGCAATTGCAAAAAGAAAGAAACCGATACGTTCGACCCAGGTCATCGTGCTTTTAGAATTCTTCTGCACACGCAAGCGAACCACGCGGTGTTCTTCGACGATGCGCGGACGAGTCGGAGAAACATAGCTCAGTGGATTTGCGCTACTACGATCGGTCGAACGGCGACCGACTCGCCCCGTAGAGGGAAGGGGCACGCTGGGATAGGGACTAAGAAGTGTGGGGCGATCACGCGAAATGCCGAATTCGTCGACCGAGCAAACAGGCCGCCACTCTTGAAATCCTTGGCGCCAGCAAAAATCCCCGGGGCTGACACGATTTGCATCCAACTCGACCGCAAGCTCTTCAAACGTGAAGGGCCCCTTAAGACGTGGACCTGCGGCGACAAACCACAGTCCAGTACCGCGCGCGGTTGTGATCCGCGAAGCTGCAGACGAATTCATGTCTATGTTTTCGACAAAAAAGGGCTAGAACTTTACGAATTCTGAAAAGATTTCAGGGTATTGAGCAAGGTTTCGACCGATTGCGTAAATTCCAGTAGCTCGTCGGAATTCAATTGATTCCGGTCAATGCTTCGAGCCCAGATACGAATCTTTCCATCGCGCTCTTCAAACAACGACATTTGACGCGCCGAGCCTTCAAGTTGGATTTCTTGGCTAATTCGTCCACGCTTGACTCGTTTTTCGACGCCGATGGCCGCCAAAGCTTTTTCCAACTCAATGACACTCAGCTGGTGTTCCAGTGCCTTCAAAAAATATTCGTTCAGTAGTTCCCTGTCCTGCAGTCGACTCAGCACCCGCCAGTGGCGGTGAGTGAACTGCGACGATTTCTTATGGAGATGTTTTTGAAGATCCTCGGGGATCTCGCACATCTTAATTTTTTCGGAAATTGTGCTCTTATGAGATCCTAATGTTTTCGCTAACGACTCGAGAGTCATCTTGGGGCTCACGTCCAAAATCTTTTTCAAATAAAGAGCTTCTTCCATTGGCAAAAGATCTTCACGTTGTACGTTTTCGACCAATGACAAAAGACGAGAGTGTTCATCGTCGGCGACCTTCACGACACAATCGAGATGTGTAAGGCCCGCAAGTTTTGCGGCTCGGTAACGACGCTCACCACTGATGATTTCAAATCCTTCGCTGGTCTCACGAACCGTAATGGCCTGGGCTTGACCCAACTGCCGCATGGTCTGCGCCAAATCCTCAAGAGCTTTCGGATCAAAGACCTGTCGCGGCTGTTCCGGATTGGGATAAATCTTTTCGATCCCGATCGAGCGAAGGCGAGCATTATTCTCTTCTGGACTAATTCGCTCGACGACCCCGCTGATCCCGTTTTCCAATGTTTTCGAGAGCAGACCCCGAAGGCCCGCAAGAGAACCTTTGTAAGAAATAGGATTTGAAGAAGATTCTGAACTCATCAATCTGTAAATCTAAAGCTCATTCACAGAATGCGCAACTCGATGGAGCCACTAAATGCTTAAGATCATTATACATGACACAGAGAGTCGCGCCGACTATCGACTGGCCCGCTCCCTGCAAAGATCTGGACAATGGGCCCATCGCTGGGGAAGAAGAACTCTATGCGCTTTGCCCTGATCCAAATGAACTCCTGGGTTGGCGGAGTCGCCGATAATCAAGCGCGCATTGAAAAGATTCTCACCGAAAACTCAAATTCCAGTGATCTCTTTGTACTTCCCGAACTCGCACTTGTCGGCTATCCGCCCCGAGACTTGTTGGCCTATCCTCATATCCTGAAGAGCGAAGCTGAGGCTGTTAGTGAACTGGCTCGATTGAGCAAAAAACTTGGAATTGGTCTTTTGATCAATCACTGCGAAGAAGGTGACGGAGCCCGCAAGGGCTTGTGGAATGCGGCCACTCTCTTTGAGAAAGGCCAAAAAGTTGGGAGCGTGCGAAAGCAACGACTCCCCTACTATGACATCTTCGAGGAAGAACGTTTTTTTAGTCCCTATCGTGGACCACAAGACGATTTAATGTTTCGAGGAATAAAACTTGGCGTGTTTATATGCGAAGATGCCTGGGACGAAGTGCTGGCTTTCGGAAAAAATGATCGCCGACGCCACAGCGAGGATAGTGCGTGCCTTCCGCGCTTGCGAAACGCGGACATCATCATCAATGTATCTGCATCCCCTTTTTATTTGGAAAAAAGCGCCCAGCGAGAACTTCTCTTTTTGAATTTAGCAAAGAAGCTTCGGAAGCCACTTCTTTATGTGAACTCCGTGGGCGCCCAAGACGATGTGATTTTTGATGGTCGCTCGTTCGCAAGTGACTCGAATGGAAAAATTCTTGCGCGTGCAGCCGCATTCCGTGAAGACATCCTCTTCTTTGACTCTCTTCAAAATTCCGCTCAGACACAATCCTCATCTTTGGCTATCGAGCCAAAATGGCCGGAACTCAAAGAGGCCATCTGCCTTGGTATCCGAGATTACGCTGCTAAAACAGGTTTTAAAAAGCTGCTCCTTGGCCTATCGGGTGGAATCGACTCGGCCCTTGTCTGCTATCTTGCTTGCGAATCGCTGGGTGCAGCTAATGTCATCGCGCTATCCATGCCAACGCAATTCAATTCAGAAGAAACCAAAGAAGAGGCGCGAACTTTTGCAAAAAATTTAGGCATCAGTTTCCAAGAACTTCCCATTCAGGATTCCGTCGACCACTTCGTAAAAGTTTTGGGGTTAGGCCCCGGTCTGACTCTCGAAAATCTGCAGAGCCGTTTGCGCGGCATACTTTTGATGGCGACCAGCGCAGAAAAACAAGCCCTGCTTCTCGCCTGCGGAAATAAAAGCGAATTAGCCATGGGCTATTCAACTCTTTATGGAGATCTCTGCGGCGCACTTTTGCCTATCGGAGATCTCTACAAAACCGAAGTTTATGGCCTGGCTCGTTGGATCAATGAATCGGAAAACAGATCGGTTTTTAGTGAAGCCCTATTATTGCGCGCTCCAAGCGCCGAGCTTGCGCCCAATCAAAAGGATTCGGACTCATTGCCCGAATACTCCGTTCTAGATTCCTACCTCGAGGATTTTATCGAAAACCAGGCTCGCCAGGCCTATCAGTGGAAAGCCTTTCCCAGTCCTGAACTGAACGGTCCCGACTTATTTCGAAGACATGCATCACAGGAATTCAAACGTCGCCAATCGCCGCCCGTATTGAAATTACATCAACGTTCATTCGGATCGGGTTGGCGTCTACCTATTGCCAAGGCTCACCAACCAGACCAAAAGAGATGATGAAGCAATGAGAGTTTTTGCCTTTGATTCGGGTGTCGGTGGATTGAGTGTTTTGCCTCCGCTATTTGCCAAGAACCCGAAGATGAAAGTTTTTTATCTGGGCGATCTGGCGCATCTGCCTTATGGCACAAAATCGGCGGAACGCGTTCGCGATCTGACTTTAAGAAATCTACGCTGGCTTTTGGATCAACATTCATTTTCTGCAGAAAACGGCGACTACTGCTTAGTTGCCTGCAACACGGCCAGTGCAGAAGCACTTGAATACTGTCAGAAGAATTTGGGCCACAAATTACCGCTTGTGGGAGTCATCGAAGCCTCGTGCCGAGCCGCAATTGCAACTCAGTCTTCTTCCATCACTGTTCTTGCGACCCAGGCCACAGTGAAAAGTTTGGCCTATGAAAGAGCGCTTAGAAATTTGGGCTTTCAGGGAAAGATTCAACAATTTGCCTGCCCGCTTTTTGTCCCTTTTGTGGAAGAGCGCATCACAGAAGGTCCGGCGCTGGACTGGGTGATACAGCGTTATCTGGAAGGACGCGTCCAAGCAGATGATTGCATTGTACTGGGATGCACGCACTATCCCTATCTTTTGGATTCGCTGAAAAAACATTTTCCTAACGTTAATTATGTTCAAGCCGGATCGGCCCTGAGTGATTTCGAAAAGACGATCCAAGGATCCGCCCATGACCGCGCCACTCTCAACGACGGCGCGCAACTGGAAATTTTTGTAACCGACTCGAACGTTCAGTCGCAGCAAATTTCTTTTTACTTAGAAAAACTCGGTCTTTCGAAGATCAACTGGAGCTGTCGCCAAGTCGCCCCGGTCGAATGAGCTCGCTCACTGTCCGTTGAGTTTTTTCATTTTTGCCGAAAGTTCATTCGTTTTCATGTATCGGCCGCCAAGATCGATGAGATCGTAGGTGAAGGCGTGCTTCTTTTCACCCGCGCCGGCCGGAGCCTGCTCAAGCAACTCTTTCGCCGCGGCATCCTGCAATGCCAGTTCTTCCCGTTTTTCACTTCCCTTCGCCGACTCCAAAACATGAGCACGAGAACGCAACAATCCTTCCCAACGACTATAAAAAGCTCGGGAGTGGCCGAGATTGAACCAACCGGCGCCCTGTCGATCAAAGAGAACTCGCAAGACGCCCCATTGCTGTCCGCGAAAGGCGGGCTGTACCAAAATTTCTTTTCCTAGGACGGTTGGGCGATCCAAGCTGGAGAGGTCTCGGCTTCCAATGATGACCATGGGTACTTTTGAGTGCGTTCGCATGATTTCCTGATCCGCAGTGCGGCCCAGGTCCGAAAGCAAAACATAGAGATCAACATCGCCCGGTTGAGATATAACAGATTTAAAGGCCTCGTCGGCGGGTCTAAAGCTCAGGCCCTCTAGTCCGTTTCGCCCAGCGCTCAGGCCCGTTATCCGCACATTAAGTGAACCCAGTTGAACATCAATAAATTCACGAAACCAAGGAGTCTTCCCTGTTTCTGCGTCTTGGAAAGACGCAGAAACAAAGGGAACTTTCCACTTTCGGGCCTCTGCGCGTATGAAGTCGACACCCGCTGAAAAATCTAAATAACCCAAGTTAATGGCCCGAAAGCCCATGGGACGGCTTGCCTCAAGTATCAGGCGCGCGCGATTCATCAACTGAGTTTTTTGCGCCGGATCTAAACTTTCCGTCGCAAATAGAGAATTGCCGGCATCCAGAACGAGTCGATCGCCCAGTGATGGGGTCATGCGCAGATAATTGAGGCGACGGTCCAAGCCGCCCTTCGGCCCCGAGGCGCAGCCGCAAGGCTCCGTCTCGCCTTGAAGGTTAGCGCTAAAAACAATCTCCAATTTATTCAGAGCAGAATCCCGTTGCAGCAATTCGTAATCTTCCAAAGTCGCATTCTGGAAGGCAGCAAAGGGGTTAACCTTAGGCCAATCCGGGGAGCTGCTGGTTGCGCACGAAAAAAGAACTAGCGAAGTGAAGGCAATTAAAGCAGTTTTTTCCACAGAACCCTCCATTGACTCAGCTCAGTTTACCGACACAATGGGAGAGCCACAAGGGTGCTTCATTATGCCGAAAATTCGCTTCCTCCTTGAAAAAACGCCTGATGAAGTCAAAGAAGTAGAGGCCGAAGCCGGGGAAACTATTGTTCAGGCCGCATTTCGCGCCGGTGTTGTGATCCAGCAAAGTTGCGGCGGGACACCCTCCTGCACCGACTGCCGTGTCAAAATTGTAGATAATTGGGAAAACGCACTTGAGCCGCCCGACGGTCCGGAGTTGCGGCTAACTGGGAATGTCTACTTCATCACGAAAGAGCGCTTGGCGTGTCAGGCGGTTCTAAAAGAGTCTTGCTCGGTTTACGTTCCATCGCCTAAGCTCCCAAGAGGCTCAAGCAAAGCAAAGAACCAAAGGAGCAATAACTATGGCAAAGAAAACAAAGAAGAAAACCACAAAGAAAAAGGCGACAAAAAAAGTAGCCACAAAAAAATCCGCGAAGAAAAAAGTTTCGGCGAAAGCGAAAAAAACTACTGCTAAGAAATCTGCGCCGAAAAAGAAAATGAAAGCAAAGACTACGAAAACTCTTATAGCAAAAACTGTAAAAAAACCAAGCCCTGTGAAAGCCGCGCCAGGCATTGAAACACCGGCGACTCCATCGGTACGCATTGGTGACGAAGTTCCAGGAATCACTTTGCCTGATCAAGATGGGAACACTATTTCACTAGCCAGCGAAGCAGCGCAGAACCCTTATGTCGTGATTTATTTTTATCCTAAAGACGACACCCCTGGCTGCACAAAAGAGGCTTGTGACTTCCGAGATAACATTAATCGCTTAACGGAAAATGGCGTACGCGTTTTGGGCGTTTCACCTGATTCACCCGAAAGTCATAAAAAATTCATCGAAAAATATGGCCTCAACTTCCCCCTTCTAAGCGACACGGAAAAAGACCTGAGCCAAAAGGTCGGCGTTTGGAAACTAAAAAAATTCATGGGCCGAGAGTACATGGGCGTTGAACGCAGCACCTTGCTCGTCAAAGACGGTCGCATCGCCAAGGTCTGGCAACCCGTATCCGTTGAAGGCCACGTTGACGACGTCCTCAACACTGTAAGCCAGCTGAAGACCTGAGGTTCAAGATCCTAATGTTTCGTATTTTGCAGTTGAGTGGTTCCAGCAAGGAGGTGGGAGAAGTTCCCACCTCTTGTAGCACCTGCAGCTGCACGGATTTTTACCAGCAGGCCGACTTTAAACGCTCCATCGGTGTCGGCCTGATGGTCCTAGCTTCTGTTTTGACCTGTGTGCTTCTCTATTTTGATTTCGGCTGGTGGACGGTGTGGAGCCCCATGTTCATACTTCTCGGTTTAGATCTAATTTTACGCAAGAGCACTTCAACAGCAGTGATCTGCTATCAATGCGGCTTGATTCACCGGGGAATTTCGAAAGACAAGAGCCTAAATGTTGAAGGCTTTGACCTGGAAAGATTCGATCGGATTCAATACCAAAACCGCAATGCGGAAACCTAGTAGCGACCTTCTTCGGAAAAGCGCTCTCGAAGTGATTGCAGATACTGGCCACGCGTCGAGAATCTTTGGCGCTCAAAAGATTTTCGCAACAAAACAACTTCTGTTTGAAATTCCTCAATCTCCTCTAACGGAGGGAATGCTTTGATTTCATAGAGTGGGCGCCACAATTTTTGCAAACTCGCATAGGTGTAATACCCTCGGCGTGCGCCTCGTTGGGCCGCCTGCAACAATTTTCGTGGCTCATAATCGTAATGAAGCACCATTTCCCGTGCCACACTTCTAACGGCCCGCTCACGGAT
Organism: uncultured Bacteriovoracaceae bacterium; assembly: GCA_964636255.1. Lineage (GTDB taxonomy): Bacteria > Bdellovibrionota > UBA2428 > UBA2428 > UBA2428 > CAXNGS01. The sequence continues at coordinate 33,660 of CAZWNW010000020.1, forward strand.
CAATCCATTTTCGAAGAGTGTGATCGCTACCTGAAGCGAGTTTTCAGTGGAATACAAATGAGGGCCATAACGTAAATAGTAATTGGGTTGGGAGCCGGTAATGAGATTAATGAAGACGAATCGAATCGGATTGTAACTTTCAGTTCCCAGTGAATCCGCCAGACGCCGAACTTCTTCCGCCTCCTCTGGGAAAACCCTCAAAAAATTAAGTATTTTTTCTAAATCTTCTCCGCGCAGTCGACCCGACAAAATTTCATCGAAGAGAGAGTAAATTGCGGGATCGCTTTCGCTGTCGTCTCCAAACATGATTAATTTTGATTTTTTGGGGAGCGCTTTCCATAAACTTAAAAGAGCCAGAATTTTATAGCCAATCTGTTCGCGAAGTTTTCGAAACTCGCCCGCCCGCACATAAACCAATTGGTTTTTGAAAATAATTCCATCATGATCGACTCCATCGATCTGCATTTTCGAAAGAAGAGCTGCCTGCATCTGTGGCGGGCTGGCACTTACAAAAAAAAGTGGGTTTTTTACCGCCTGCTCGGCTCCGCCGCGCCGCAGCGCGCGCAGCACAATCGAGAAGCCCGGGATGTTGTCCTTGGTTTCCGGCGTCTCTAGCGCCGTCCGAAGGAGGCCTCCTAGACTATCTATTTGCGTAGCGAGATAAGTTTTATCAATATCAGAAATTATCACCCACCCGTCATAGGAAGGATCTGCCGTCGCCAGGTTTTCCGGTAGAGTGATATTCGGCACCTTTATTGACATGGGATTGCTCCATTCTATAACGATCTGGGCATTCTTGTGAAAAAGGAAAATCATGAAAGAAATATTGTTGAAAACACGATGTGCTCTCCTTTCTTTGATCTTAATCAGTAGCTCATCTGCATGGGCAGGTTTAGCGACCTCGGCCATGCAAGATGCGCCTGTTTTGAAGCCTGGAAACTACGAAATTAAATTTCAGGGAGATATCATTTTTAACCAGGGTGGCGGATTTGAAATCTCGCCGCACTTTCGCTTCGGCCTCATCGAGCACCTTTGGGACATCGATGCGTTTTTCGGCGTCGGAAAAACCGATTTCGTCATGGGCGCGGTCGGCAAGTTTAATTTACTCCCTGATATCCAGGGACAAGTAGGACTTTCATTTTTGGCCGGCCTCTCCTACATGCGCGACGAATCAGTTTCCAACGGATTAATTAATCTGGGCGTCTTGATTTCAAAAGAATTTCAAGCCGAATTTGGGACGGTCACACCCTATGGCGCTTTGATGCCAGAAATCTATTTTCGCAGTGATCGGGTAACCCTTCCCACATCTCTCTTGATTGGCAGTAAATGGCTTCTGGACTCTATCCGGAATTGGAACTTCTACTCCGAGCTGAGTTTTAGCCTCTACCGCAGCCATTTTTATCTCGCTATTGGTGCTGGCTATCCTTTTTGATACCGACTTACCTCAGTTATACTGACTGGCATGCAAGCAAAACTCGGCATCTGGGCCCCAAGCTCCCCGACCAAAAAAGCCGAGTTCCAGGCCGGACTAAAGCGACTTGAAGCGCTGGGCATACAAGCAGTCATTCCCGAACTTGTAAGAAAAAACGCCTTGCGAAAACTCAGTCCTTCTCATCACTTCTTGGCGGGAGCGGATTCAACGAAAGTTCGCGCCCTAGAAGAACTCTGGAAGGACCGCAGCTTCGATAAAATTATGGCTGTACGCGGAGGTGCAGGAAGCCTTCGTCTTCTAGAGCTACTCGAAAAGGCGCGCTTTCTTAGACGACGGGAAAAAGAGATATGGGGATTCTCGGATCTAACGACCATTCAAAATTATCTCTTTTTCAAATACGGATACGGCTGGGTACACTCGCCGATGCTCAGCTCTCCGGCGTTTTACGAACCGGGGCGCAAAGAAAAAACTCGCTGGGAAAATATTTTGATGTCTTCTGAGAAAACAACTGAGACATACCAGCTTTCCTGTTGGCACAGATCTGAATCACATAAATCGATTCGTGGAGATTTGTTCGGCGGCAATCTTCATTGCTTGGTCACTTTGGCAGGTGGGCCTTGGGATCAGCGTCAAAAGAATGCCAAGATACTTTTTCTCGAAGATCTAAATGAACCTCACTATCGACTGGATCGCCTACTCCAACACTTGAGCTATGCTCGGTTCGCACAGGACGTTCGCGCAGTTCTCGTCGGACAATTTACGGCCTGCGATCAACATCGGGCAATTCTCATAGATTGGGCTCGCCGCAAAAATTTCTCGCTTTTTGCGAGACTCCCCTGCGGACACGAGCGACCCAACATTCCCATTGCGATGGGTCGCGCCACCAGAATCGAAATCAGCAGTCAAAAATCTGCGCAGCTAGAACTCCCCGCTCCCGCTCTCGGATGATACATTTAAAATAATGAAGCTGAAAATTCACGGCTGCCGTGGGTCCCACCCCTGCTCTCCAACCCCCCAACGCATCGACGAGATCGGTAAATTTGTTTTTGAATTTGCTCGCAAGAATTCCCAACTGTCTTGGGAAGACGCGAAAGCCAATCTCGAATCAAGCGGCAGTCGCAGCCAGTATCAGATTTATTCAGGCAATACGACCTGTCTGGAACTCATTTCTGACAAATCTCCTTTACCGATATTCATTGATGCAGGCACAGGAATGACCTCGGCCTGCAGCGATGAAGATTCTTGTCTTTCGGGTCCGCTCTTTATGTCGGGCCGCGGGGAGGCGGCGATCTTTATCACACACACTCACTTCGACCACGTAGCTGGGTTAACAACTATTCCGCAGCTCTTCATGGAAAACAATCAATTCTATTTTTACGGTGTTCACAAAAACCTTCACGAACGAATTCAGGGTCTGTTTAATCCCCAATATTTTCCAGTTCCTTTTGGAATGGTCGAGCCAAGACTGCGCTTCAATGTGATCGAAGCAGGACGCAGCGTAAGATTGGGGAGTTTGAAGGTGGACCACCACCCACAATCACACCCAGGAGGAAGCTTTGCCTATCGATTCTCCGACGGTCAAAGAACTCTGGTCGTCGCAACGGATACTGATTTGACGAATACAGATCCACCACACCTAACCACGGGACAGAATATCTACTCCAACGCGAATCTTCTGATTCTTGATGCTCATTTTTCTCCTGAGGATTTCGTCAACAAGGAAGACTACGGACATACTCATATCCACCGAGCCGTGGACTTTGCGTCGAATGAAAATGCCGAGACTTTGCTTCTCTTTCACCAGAGTCCATATTACAGCGACGAGCAAATCTGGCTTCAAGAAGTCAATGCGCGAAAGTATCTCAAGGAAAAGCACCCTCATTCTCGCATGAAAATTCTTATGGCCTACGATGGACTGAGCGTAGAAGTTTAAAGATTTTTGGTTTATTGGTCTTGATTCGATTCTCCTTAAAGACGAGCTGCAACACGTTTTGGCAATATAACGGCTCTGCGCCTTGTCACCCCGCCGCTCCGCCCGTTATTCTGTCCGGGAACACAGGAGGGAATTATGAAAAAACTCGTACTGACTTTTTGCCTGGGACTTTTGACAATTGTCCCCACAATTTCACATGCCGAAAAACGTGATCATCACGAAACCCGCATCATTGAAACCAAAATCAATTACGCCCGCTCGGTCGTGGCCCACGATCGCAATGGATTTGCGGTTTATATGGCTGCCATTGGGGGCCAGATCGTATTCGAGGGTGGAAATCCTCCAGTCTATGCAACACTAAAGGTTGGTGGACAAATTTATACTGCGCCCACTGACTTTGATGGAAACTATTCCTTTTACGTCTACACGAATGGTTACAATCAGTTTTCGGTTGAAGGCTGGGCCTCCCACGGCGCCGCAGAGGCGCGGGGCAAGAGTCTGAGCGGAATTATAAAATAGTCCTCTTTCTCGGATTAGAACTTCGGCCCCCTGGATTCTACGGAATCCAGGGGGCTTTTTCTTAGCGCAGGCAAATATTGCTCCGCAGCGAAAACTGCCACTACTACTTGGCAGCCAAAAAGAAGAATTATCTCCTCCTTCGATACGCCAAATTGCCGCAACGTGTTACATGCGCCGGGTCAGCCTGCGCTGAGGATAACAGCAATAATAGGGGGGCAAAAAAATCCACTTTGAGCTAAAAAGTGCAGCAAAAATTAGCCTATTTGTTAAGTTAAATCAGCACCTTAAACCCAATCATCACTTTGACGCCCTGAAAATTAGGCAAGATTTTGTAGCCTGTGGATAACCTGAGGATAACTTTAAAAATTTTTCCGGACACGGTTCAAGTCCTTGACAGAAATTTGGCTAAATCGAAAAAGGCGAGACCTTCTCACTCAATTGACTCGCCCTATAACAAAACTTGTTTGATCACCGAAACAGGCAAATAAACTTCTTTTCTTTAACTTGTCGTGGTGCGCCCTGGGAAAGTCCTCACACAAGTATACGGTAGGAAATAAGCGAAAGTACGTAGGCTAGGACCGAGTAAAAAACGAAGGCGCCTATCGCTATAGTGGAACTTTGTGTTTCTTTCTTGATCACCGCAACTGTCGAAGCACATTGCAATGCCACCGCATAAAAAACCAAGAGAGCCACTCCAGACGCGAGGGTTATTCCAGAGGCAACTAGCGAATCCGCAAGGCCTGCGATGTTTTCATCGGCACCCTCGATTCCAAAGAGTGTTCCTAATGTTCCGACAAAAACTTCCCGCGCCAAGAAAGAAGTCAGAATCGCAACACCGAATTTCCAGTCCAATCCTAAAGGTTCAAAGAGCGGCTCGATCCAATGGCCCAAAGTGCCTAAATAGGAAGTCTCCAAATGTCCTTCGCCTTGCGGAAAATATCCCAATATCCAGACAACAACTGTGACCGCAAAAATCACACCACCGGCCTTTTTTATAAACGACCATGATTTATTAGCAGAGCTCAGAAGTATGGGTTTCCAATTTGGAATTCGATAAGGCGGCAATTCAATGATGAAGGGGGTATCGCCCAGCTTGCGAAGCCAGGTACGCGACAGTACCGCAGAAACCAATAACGCCAAAATCATTCCAAAAGCGTAAAGCGCAAAAAAAGCGAAACCCTGAAATCCTAGAAGGCCCCCCATAAAAGTTTTTTGGGGAATAAAAGCGGCAATCAAAAGACTATACACAGGAAGCCGCGCCGAACACGCAGTCAAGGGAACAATAAAGATTGTCAGAAGTCTTTTCCGAGTGGAATCGATTGATCTTGATGACATGATCGCAGGAATTGCACAAGCAAAGCCCGAAAGCAGTGGAACAAAACTTCGTCCCGACAATCCGAATAAACTGAGCGGTCGATGGGAAATAATCGCAGCTCGGGCTAAATAGCCGCTGTCTTCCAAAAACCCGATGATCACAAAGAGAACGAAAATTTGTGGAACAAAAACTAAAAAAGAGCCGACGCCACCGAAAATTGCGTCTTTCACAAAATCATGAAAAGTACCGGCCGGAATAAGCGCAGACACGTGTTGGCCCAGATAGGAAATCGAGGACTCGACACCATCCATCAAAGGAGCGGCCCATGAAAAGATCGCCTGAAAGAGCACCAACATGATCGCAGCAAAAATGAGCGCTCCGAAGGTTCCCGACAAAAAGACTCGATCCAATTTATTATGCGTTTTCAACAAGACATCGGTCTTCGGGCCAAATCGTCTAGCAAGGTCTCGAGCCCGGCACGCGGTACCCTCGTCAAAGCTGAATAACTCAGCTGCACTTTCTGAAAAATCGTCCGCCGCCCTATTTGCAAGACTTACGGTTTGTTTAAGCTGTTCTGCAATCTGCGCTTTCAGACTATCGAAACCCGCACCCGTCTTCGCAGAAACTGCGACGACCGGCAATCCGAGCTCCGACGACAAACCCTGAGTGTCCAATAACTCCCGGCTACGAAGAACTTCATCAATCATATTGGAGACGATGAGCATTCGAATCCCACGCTCGTCCAAGACACGCTTCATGTGAAGTGCCAATGACAAACCTCGTTCCAGACGGGTGGAATCCAAAACGCAAAGAGCGAGTGAGAATTTTTGGGACTGAATCGAGCGTTTGAGACTTTCGATGGCCACCTCTTCGTCACGACTCATCGGACGCAGAGAGTAGAGGCCGGGATAATCAACAAATTCCACAGTCGAGAGATCGCCCAGGCCTTCGCCCGATTGAACTTCGACCGTGACGCCTGGAAAATTTGCTACTTTGTGGCGGAGTCCAGTGAGGCGATTAAAAATCAAACTCTTCCCCACATTGGGATTGCCGATCACTAAGACATGTTTTTCTGGGGACACGGCTTTGACTTACGATTGTTTTTCGGAATTATCCACGATGATTCCACGGGCCAAGTCACTTGCGAGAGAAAAAACCGAATCACCGATTTGAAAAATCTTTGGCCCACCAAAAGGAGTGCAACCGATGCACAAAACTTCCTGGCCCCGGCGAAAGCCAAGTGCCGAGAGGCGATTTTGAAAATTTTCTGAAAGGCCGGCTGAAAAGCCGGTTACCTGAGCAAACTGATTACGATTGAGACACCAAAGATCCCGCATATTGATAATGATTCTCATTTTTATTGCCAAAGTCAAGCCAAGACTCGGGGCCCGAAGACCGGCCGGAGGGAGGCGCCCTAAGAAATTTCCAGTAATTACAGTTATTTATGGGCGAATTGGGCGCTGAACAAAAGCCTTGTGTCAACGCTCGACTAAACTAGCCTTCAAACCTTCAAATGAACGAAGAAGCTGGCACCAATCGAGGAAAGGCACTCGCACTCCTGAGCCTAACCTCTCTCGGAATTGTTTACGGAGACATCGGCACAAGTCCGCTTTATGCCTTTCGCGAAAGTTTCGGCGAGGGTCATTCGTCGATACCTCTGAATGAAAATACAATACTCGGAGTTCTTTCCCTGATTTTCTGGAGCCTTACACTGGTCATCACCCTGAAATACATCGTCTTCGTTTTGCGGGCCGACAACAACGGAGAAGGGGGAACTCTCGCTCTTGGCGCCCTTTGCACAAAGTTCCAGACCTCGAATGTAAGAACGAAACGTTTTCTGATGTCACTGGCACTTCTGGGGGCTGCACTTTTATTTGGAGACGGCATCATCACGCCCGCGATTTCAGTATTAAGTGCCGTCGAGGGGCTCAAAATAGCAACGCCCGTTTTTCGTCCAGTGATCATTCCGATCACAATCGTGATCCTTGTTTTTTTATTTTTGGGTCAAAGCAGGGGCACCGATCGAATCGGTCGCATTTTTGGCCCCATCATGCTCCTCTGGTTTTTCAGCCTCGGCATCGTGGGACTTCGAGGGATTTTGATGGATCCCTCGGTCATGAAGGCGATCAACCCACTATATGCAATTTATTATCTAAGTAACTACGGTTTTGAGGCCTTTGTGAGTCTAGGCGCCGTTTTTCTAGTCGTTACCGGGGGCGAAGCTCTCTACGCCGACATGGGACATTTTGGGCGAAAACCGATTCAGATCACTTGGCTTAGTTTTGTTTTCCCCTGCCTATTGCTCAACTACTTTGGTCAGGGAGCTCTGCTGATTCATCGGCCAGATGCGATCGTGAACCCCTTTTATGAACTTGTTCCCAGGTCACTGCTCTATCCTTCGATTCTTTTGGCCACTCTTGCGACTGTCATTGCATCGCAGGCAGTTATCTCGGGGGTCTTCTCTCTTGTGGGACAGGCAATTCAATTGGGATATTCACCCCGCTTTGTCGTCAATCACACAAGCTCTCAGCAGATCGGCCAAGTTTACCTTCCGCAAATAAATTTTATCATGATGATCTCAACGATTGTTCTTGTTTTGGGATTCAAATCATCTTCGGCTCTGGCGGCCGCCTATGGAGTCGCAGTTTCTTTAACAATGGTGCTGACAGTGCTTTTGATATCCTTTTTGGCTTGGAAGCATTGGAAGTGGAAGATTCAGTACGTTCTTGTTTTTTTGATCCTCTTTCTTTTTATTGATGGTGCCTTCCTTGCTGCAAATTTGGTGAAGTTTATGGAAGGCGGCTGGTTTCCCCTTTTGCTGGCATTTGTGATTTTTACTTTGATGAGCACATGGCGAAAAGGGCGTCGCTGGCTTGCGGTATTGATTAAAAAGCAAACCGTAGGTGTCGATGAACTGGATGGCTTGATTTTGAAAACTGACGCAAAGGTTGTGCCCGGCACTGCGGTTTTCATGACGGGAAACTCCGAAGGATTGCCTCCGGCGTTGGTGCACAATCTTCGTCACAACAAGGTCCTTCACGAAAAGAATGTCTTTCTGACAATCAACACAGCACACGTGCCCTTTGTCGCCCCCCAGGAACAGGTCTCGGTTAACACAGACAATAAAAACTTTGACCGCATTATCGCAACGATGGGCTTTCGAGAACTTCCAAATGTTGCCGCGATTCTGCAACTCTACCAACGCAAGACCCAACACCGACTGGATGATGTCACCTTTTTTATTGGCCGCGAAACCCTGATACCCACAAAGAACGTCGGACTCAGCGAATGGCAAGCTCAACTTTTCACATTGATGTCGCGAAACGCGCAACGGGCGACCCAGTACTATGGGATCCCACCAGACAGCGTCGTCGAAATTGGCATGCAGCTAAAAATTTGAAAACCCGCTGTTTGACCCTAGTCTAACTGGGGCTTCTTGCGCGCAGCTTTATGACGACTGCGTTTTTTCTTCGAATCCAGACGACGAATCTTGGAAGCTTTTGTAGCGCGCGTGGGACGACGCGACTTTGGTACGAGGCGCGCCTTCTCGAGTAGATCACTGAGCTTTTCAAAACAGTGTTCAAAATTTTGATTTTGTGAGCGGCTTTCTTGGGATGAGATGATCAATTCGCCAGAAAGGTTGATTTGCTTGGCGGCAATGAGCTTAAGGCGTTCCCTCACATGAAAGGGAATCCAGTCTGCGCTTTCAACATGAAAACGGATTTCCACTTTCGATTCTGTGCGATTGACTCCCTGCCCTCCGGACCCGGAGGCGCGTGAAAACCGGAATTCCAGCCTCGCCTTTGGAATTTCAATACGGGCCATCTTGAGAATCATTCTCCTTGAAGCCTGAGGCCGCTGTCTAGGTTCATCCAAAAATTTATGTGGTTACGCTATATCTAATTTTTGCAAACTAAATTGCTAACTGCCGCCTATACTGCCCAGACAGCATTTCGAACAGAGCACAAAACCTTCCATGCGCACATGCCCAGCACCGGTTTTTTGCCTGAAGGCATGGACAGGACGAATAGCACCGCGTGGGGCGTAAGTTACCCAGTTCGAAACGGCAATCGTTATTATGCAACACAGTCGTACAATAGCTGTGGGGATATCTCAGCAATGGCTACACCAGTAACTTTGTCGTCGCTGGGCCTACCTCAAACACCCGCATTCAATGGAGTTTACTGGGCAAATCTTACCAAGTGCCAGGCTTCTGGAAATACATGTGGCTGGATTATTGCTCCGTTCAATACCACTTTCGCTAGCGCTGACGCCTTTAGACTGCTCTCCCATGGCTGCCCCATGGGTAACGTGACAAGCGCCACGCCCGGTAAGGTAGATGCATGGAGCATGGATCAAAATCGAGTTCTGACTCAAGCACAAGACGGGATGTAGACTGCGGGAACGACCATTCAACTGGTTTTCGTGGAAGAATCCGGATTCAACTCGGGGCTGGGCTCACCCTCTCTACTAGTTGGGGCAGGCGTAACATCAACGCAGGTCTTTTCATTTGGTGATTCAAACAGAGTTGCTTTAAATTTCTTTTGTTCTATTTCCTTTTTGACCGACGGACAGTAGTCGGGACGTGTTTCTTCGTGTGATTTCTGCTTAGCAATCGCGCTTTCAAGCGCCGCTTGGCTTCCGTCCCATTTTATAGAGTGGCTTATATTGTCGCGCAGGCTTTCTGCTCGACGATCATGCGATTGGCAGGCAAAAAACTTTTCAAGAAGTCGTCGGTCCGCGTCCGGGCGCGGCTTGCACTCAGTTCTCACGTGAACCGCAGCCGCCCATTCGCCCTCGCTAGGCATGGAGAGATCTTTTAGTAAGGAAGTCCCCACGGTCATAAAACCAAGGAAAAGCGACCATCCTGGAGATTCCTCGTGCATTCGCTTTTTTCCTTCGATGACCGCATACTCCGCCCTCGGAACGACTTCTTCACAGTGGATCGAATAATTGCGATGGCGATAACCCATTTTGATCAGACTATTGGGAAACGTTTTTTGCCGACTCTCGATGTCCGGCTCGTAATAGAGAAGCCCGTAATAGAAACGCTGAAGGCTTTTTAAATCAGAAATTTCTCGACAGACTTCGCGTGCCTTCTTTTGCGCTTCCTCGAATGAGCCCAACGGACTTTCGAATTCGCGGTCAATATTACTGGGGAGCGGACCCAGGGCAGCTTCTTCTGTTTTTGCAGATTCGACACCACTGATTTTTCTCTCAATCGCTTCTGCGCTTTCTCCATGTGTGGTGCGAGCCAGAGTCACGGCTCCAAAAAGCAAAAGTAGAGTTGCGCTGGTCTTCGAAAGCAGCTGCTTTGAGATCGTTGGAATTTCCACAAACTAATATTAACAAAGGCTTTCCCGCTGGGAGTGGCACGAATTTGACATTGCGACGAGGCGTTGGTGCATCTGGGCCAGACACATCCTAGGCCTCCGAATTTAAAGTCTTCATATTTACTTAACCCCTTCACCGGCCGCCACGGCCTATATTCAAGGTTAAGTTGTATGTATTCGAGTCATTTACCATTTCCATCCGCCCTGATTTTTTTGCTTTTCGTCTGCGCATGCGGTGAAACTCGCATCGCCTCTGAAAGCAAAATTAAAGAGAATTTGCTCGTTTCTGAGAGCCAGTTGCTTTTAGTTCGAAGCGCCAGCCCAGAGGAATGTTCGACTGGTGGAACAACCGTTGTCAGCTACACAGATAACAATAAAAACTCTGTCTTCGATGATGGTGATATTCAAAACAGCCTTGCTTCGATTTGTAATGGCGCCACAGGATCGCAAGGCTTTGGTGCAGGCATTGTCGTGGAGAATGCGAACACGCAGTCTTGTCCTGCTGGGGGCTCACTCATTCGAAGTTTTATAGATAAAAATAATGATTCCCAACAACAGCAAGATGAACCCACAACCTCAGTTTCGACTGTTTGTAATGGAGTAGCAGGTACAGATGGTGCCGACGGAAAATCCGTTAGCCTCAGCGTGACACTTGCGAATGCAAGTCAATGCCCCAACGGAGGGGCCGTTTACACATCGACGAATAGTGGTGACGAAAACGAGACCGTTTCAGTTGTTTGTAATGGGCAAAATGCAAGTTCCGACCCCGCCTATGCGATGGGTGCCGTCGGGCCAATGGTGAGCGGAAAAAGCTACTCAGCCTGCCACCACGATTATTTGTTTTTTCCCGATCCCAGCGGCGGAAATCGCGGATGGCTTACCTTTCGCCATCAGTTCAACGGTTCCGCCGATCAGGGAATCGGCACAACGGGATTTCAGGTGTGGAATATCGACATCTCGCACTTTTACTTGGCCTCCGAAGTCGGAAGCGTCAATTACTGCGAACTTTGGTGGAACCCGGCCACACTCCAGCTCAAGTGGAAAGTTCTGGACAACACGGATCAATTGGCCGGCCAAGAGGGCAGCATTCAACTCTAGCGGCTGAGAATTTTTTTTAAAGCTTCTTCGAAATCACTGACCATCTTCGCTACGGTCATCTCAGATATTCTTGTCTTCGCCGAAGATAGAAATTGCTGACGAAGTTCGGCATTATCCAGAAGACGGAGAATTCTCTCCACCATTTGATCCACGTCGCCAATAGGAACAAGAAAACCACTTTTGGAATCTTCGATTTGATCATCGGTTCCCCCACAGTCCGTACTGACCAGGGCGGCCCCACAAGCCATTGCCTCCAAAGTCGTAAGCGGAAATCCCTCCGCCCGGCTTCCGCAAAACCATACAGCGGCGCGCGAGTAAATTTTTCGGGCATCTTCGGGCGATGGAAATCGGGTGTAGTCTACGGCGCGAGGGAATCCTGCCGGTCGCGCGAAGACGCCAAAGGATATGAGGGGGACTTCGGGCCTTAAGTGGTGAAGCTTTTGAAAAACTTCGATCAAAAATTCTGGGGCTTTTGCATAGGTCGTATGAAAGAGCGTCCCGACCCCCTCTTTTTCAGCGAAGGGAATCTCGGAATAATATTCACCTGGGTTAATGCCATTGAATACAATTTGAATTTCCCCCGAATAGCCCGCCTGCCGAATCGCAGCCTCTAATTGGGTCGAACAAACAATTTTTGGCATCGGATGCAGCCATGACTGGTGCATGGCTTCAGTCTTTCGTAGCTCCAATCCATGGGAGTAGTGAACCTTTTTGCCACAAGACGCCGGCAAATCGATTATTGCCATTGTGCCCAATGCGCTTACGCCGATCAGTGCGTCGTTAACGCCAACTAGCTCTGCTTTCATCCCCGAGTACTCGATGATTTTTTCACGACAATGCTTAATCCAGTCATTTGGGTGTTTACCAAAAATAGGAAGAATGAATTCTCGCGCTGACTTACGAATATCATTTCTTTCAGGCAAAAGGATCCGAACATCATGTCCCCGATCGATCAGTCCATTTGAAATTTCAGCAATGACTCTCCCCCGGCCACCTGCCATACTCGGAGTCACAAATACAACTTTCAACTGTTTCGCGGGCGACATTGAAGAAACTCCTTTTCCGATTTGAGCATATACCCAACAGAGCGACTTGGTTAGAGAATCCAAATATTGAATTTCTCATCAGAATGCACCAACTCAGGTCTCCCGCAGACCTCTTAACAGAATCTTGTTTTTTCACTCCATTTTGGCCCAGCTAAAATAAGAAGATGCGGAATCACTTTCCAAAGTGGCTGCCGAGCTATTGCATTTTTTTGCTTATTTCCGCTTGTGATTTTTCAGTTCAACTTCAACAAGGCAAGAATTACAAAATAGCCGAACTTGATCTGCTCGCCGATCTTTTAGAGATCGAAAGTAGCCAAGGCACAATCGTCAAAGCCTCTGGCGGCGTGCCCCCCTACGTCATCGAAATTTTATCCGGCCCTGGGGAATTTGACTCTGAAAGCGGGTTTTTCAATGCATCTACTCAGGTTGAGAGCTACACAGAGTTAAGCGTTCGGGACAGTCGGGGCACCGTTAAAAAGCTAAAGATTAAAGTACACCCGGTCAGTACGATTTCCTTACTTCCAGAGGATGTCAGTATCGTCGCCGGTGACACTCCGAATCCGGGGCTGCTCCGATTTGCTCGCAGCGGAAGAGCAATTCTACCTCTTGAATTCACCATCCAATTCTCAGGATCTGCGATCTCTGGTACGGATTTTTTAGCACTTCCGACTACGCTAACCTTTCCAGAAGGAGAAAGTAGCGTCGACCTAATTATCAATCCAATCAAGCGTGGTGAAATAAATCTACTGCGCAGTCTAGAGATTTCCGTCGCGCCATCGGACAAATACCTTCTGGCATCGACTTCGTCGGTCGAACTTGAACTCGGCAATGAGAACCCACCCGCGCCCACAAAAATAGTCTTGGAGGGCCCGCCCACTGGTGTCTCCGGAGATTGTATTGGTCCTTTTAACTTTCGTACTTTGGACGCCAACAATATGGTTCGGGGATTGCATGCAGATAAGCTTTTCGAAATCAGTGGTCGACAAGGCAAACTCTCTCTTCACCTTGATGCGAGCTGTGATGGAAATGTGCAGAACGACATCAGTCTTTCCGTAGGCCAAAGCGCAGCAAGTTTTTTTCTTAAAGGCCTTGGCAATCAAGACGCTCCTGCATCTTACAATTTTGAGGTCACTGCCGCGGGACTTACGAAAAGTTCAATCCTGAACTACCAAGATACATATGGCCTTCCGATCCGATTGGCGTACGAGGTCCAACCCAGCTCTTCCGCAACCGCAACCCAGAGTTTTTCTCGACAACCCAAGGTGAAGATCCTTGATTCCCGAGCCAACCGTGTTCACAACAATTCAGATAATATTGTGCTCAGTGCCTACACCAACTCCAATTGTTCAACTTCGGCCTCCGGCACCTTGGGTAATGGAAACCAGGCTGCATCCCAGGGCCTCGCCGAGTTTTCAGGACTGAGCTATTCCATTGCGGGTAGCATTTATCTTCGCGCCAGCGCCTCTGACTACGAAGGCATTTGCTCAAACCAAGTGAGTGTCGCAGGCTATTCAGTTCCAGCAGAACAAAACATGGCTCCTGTTGTGAACGCTGGGGACACACAAACAATAGTCATTGGTCAAAGCGCAACTCTATCGGCCACAGTCACCGATGATGGACTGCCTAGCGGCTCGGTTTTAAGTTTTGAGTGGAGCAAGGTGAGTGGGGCCGGTACCGTAAATTTTTCGAATCCAAGTCAGAAAACTACGAATGTGAGCTTCGGTAGCACGGGAACTTATTCTCTGCAGCTAACGGCAAGTGATTCGGCACTATCCAGTTCTGCCACTGTCACCCTGATCGTTAACCCAGCAGATGATAATCTTCCTATCGTCGCTCAGCCGGTAGATTGCGCGGCGACCGTTTGTCGATATGTGCGCTCTGGAGCTAATGGGACTAATAGTGGCTTGGATTGGACTAACGCATTTCCATCTCTGCCAAATCCGCTCCTCCGCGGCGCAACCTACTTCATAGCCGATGGGAGCTACTCTAGTTACACCTTTGACGATCCTGTTTCTGGAAGCCAATACATCACAATTAAAAAAGCTACGCTTTCCGATCATGGAACTAATACGGGTTGGACGAATAGTTACGGTGACGGTCAGGCAATTTTTCGAACGAGCTCAGGACAACTGTTCACGTTGAGGACTCATTATTTGATTATTGATGGTTCAGTCCGTAATCAAAGCGATTGGTCCGATACATCCAAGTATGGTTTCGTTTTCTCGGTCGACGATCCAAACCGCGCCAAGATTTTCGGAATGTCCTGGGAACAGCCCAACGATGTATGGAACGGCGCCAGCAACATCATCATCAAAAATGTCTACGCATCTTTTCCGAACGTTTGTTACTCAGACGAGTGTTACCTGAACAACATCATCATCGCACAAAACAGCAATAACATATCCATGACCGACTCCATGTTAGCCAATACCAGTTGGCACGCCGCTATTCGAATCAACAGGGTCGACGGTCTAGTTATTGAAAGAAATTATTTTTACAACATCTACAAGAAGGAACTTATCTCAGACCAGTGTTGCAGCAAGAATGTCAGCTTCCGAAATAATTTCATCGAAAACGTTGCCGGTACAGCTGCGATCGCTTTTTGGAGCGCTCTCAATTGGAATATCTCTAACAACGTTTGGTGGAGTCCCGATAGCCGTTACAGTTTCAGCGACGGCATCATCACAACCTGGACCGGGCAGAATCAATCCACCAGCAACGTGAAAATTTACGGAAATACTTTTTATCAAATGCGAGGCGCACTCCGCATCGGTTCGGACGGAGGCAGCGGCAACGAATTTCGAAACAACTTATTCATCGGCTTTTCTCCAGGCATAACGAGCTCGACCTATGCGGCCAGTAACAACATCACTAACGGAGCGAGCTCTCTCGTCAACAATGCAGCAGGAGGTGATTTCACATTACGGGCACCTACGGCAGCGGGATCAAGCCGCAGTTCGCCTGACAATCGCGATTTCTTCGGAAAAATGCGCGGAGCCGACGGCAATTGGGACATCGGGGCTTTTGAGTTTGAGAGTCCGTGATTAACTGACAGAATTTTTTTCGCGAGCAACGTGACGTCGTTCACTATAGTGCTCTTCAGGAACAGTTTGATTTTGTTTCGGGTTGAAAGCTTCTACCCTGCGCGCTTCCTGCGGGGTCGCTTCGCTCTTCCCTCCCCTAGCTACTGAAGCTTGCGCTTCCTGCGCGTCGGCTCTCCCTTCGGGAGATGCTCGGGCTTTTTCGCGTCAAAAAGTGACGTCGGTCACTTTTTTACGCGAAAAATGGGGTGACTGACGGGGGTCGAACCCCCGACCGCGAGAATCACAATCTAGC
>CAZWNW010000021.1:0-27197 GCA_964636255.1 uncultured Bacteriovoracaceae bacterium
GCCCCCGCCGGCATCTAAAATCTTATAAAAACAAAGACTATTCACCACAACGCCGAGGCCACCATCAGCCGAACCCTCCCCCTCACCGATGTTGTTTCGGTGACGGGATCGGCTGATGGTGGCCCCTCTAAGACTATCTTCGAGTTTTCAAAAGGTGGAACATGGGCGGGGGTAGATTCTGGCATCACGGAGGCCCCACGCTCCCACCTGGGAAAGGGAGGACTGCGCCTCCAATTTAGAGATGAAAGGATTCTACGTATATGCTTGGAACAGGGTTTCCTATTTTTGGAGCATATCGAGGAGTTCTTCTTTTCAGGTTCGTCGCCACAAGCTGCACGAGAGCGGATTCTAGAACTCGAAAAGGCGGGATTCATTGAGCGACATCGAAGCCCGTTATCCGGGACTCGTGCACTTATTCGGTTAACGGACATGGGTATGTCGATAGCGAAGCCGCTGCTCTCGCGACATGTACCTCCGATGCAGAGACTCGTGCTCTCGCAGTTAAATCACGACGCATATGTATCCACAGCAAGACTCGCTTTGGAGAAACATTTGAAAGCAGAAGCGAAGGAATGGATTCCCGAACGGGCGATCCGCTTGCCAGACATGAACAGGGTGCCCGACGGAGTTTTGATCCTGAATAATGGAATATCGATTGCTATCGAAGTCGAGAATTCCATCAAAGGCGCATCCCGTTTTCGTCGGCTGTTACTTCAGTGGATGAATCGACCTACCGCTAGTCTCCTGCTTTATGTGGCCACAAGCGAGAGCATTGAGGTGAGTGTCGTGCGTCGTCTCAGTGAACTTGAAGCCCCGGAAAAAATCCGTGTTGTGAACATAGATTCGCTTCGATTTGACCGCGAACCGGAGTGTCATGACTACAAATATTGCATGAGCCTTAAAGACTTTGTGCAACTCGCCAATGGCGCAGAAGGGACGGCAGCATGAAATTCTTAATCGCTAAACTAAGCCTTATTGCGGCGTTAAGCTCCCCATTCTTTGGGAGTTCCGTATTCCGGACCAAGTCCATGAAGAGAGTTGAGTTTACGCAGACACTACTTGCTACGGGCACGGGGCAAACCGGAAATCAAAAGGTCTAGGAGGATCAATTTTGAGCCGAAGTCTGATGGTCTATCTTTACGAAATGCCCGGCCATTACGCCATTTCCGGTATGATAGTGGGGCTTCTTCTTCTCCGCCTTCTTTTGAATCGAGTAGTGGGCATTAGAAGCGTTCGAAAACTTAAGAAGAAAATAAGACAAACTCTTTGGCCCCATATCTTCTTCTGGAAAAAGGAAGGAATTTGGATTGGATGGCGTTTTCTTAGAGACCAATCCAGGCTTCGACATTCCCACATTGTTGGTGCTACAGGCTCAGGAAAAACAGTGTTGATGGAGCGCCTCATCCAGGCCGATATCAAGCGCGGACTTGGAATGCTCATCATTGACCCAAAGGGCGAGATCGAACTTCTTTTGAGGATAAAAGCCTTTGCGAAAGCGTCCGGTCGCGAAAAAGATTTGAAGGTTTTAAGCACCAATCCAGCTGTGTGCTCAAACGTCTGGAATCCCTGCAAACTGGGAACTGCGAGTGAACTCCAAACAAAATTCTACAATTCGGCCATCTATTCTGAACCCCATTATGCCAAGCATTGCGAACGAGGTCTTCTGAAAGCCTTTCGGGTTTTGAAGGCGGAATATGGAGATCGATTTGGAATGAAGAGGCTGGTGGGAACGCTTCGCTCATTGGCTGCAGAGGAAAGGGAGAAAAATCTGGAAGGACTTTTTCTAGATTTAGACAACCTGCTGGAATCCGACTGGCGAGAGTGCTTTGAGCCAAGCGAAAAAGACACTGGTCGCGAGGTATCGCTCCTTGAGGTCACCTCTCGAGCGCAGATCCTCTATGTCGATCTCCCTACGGAAAGCAAAGCAGTGCAGAGTTCGCGCATCGGAAGGCTGCTTTTACAAGAGATCATGCTGATTTCAGGCATCAGAAAGGAGAAGCCATGGCTAAGAGGAAGTCTGCCTTTTGCGGTCTACATCGACGAATTCGACGCCTTCGCGACTCAGAGTTTTGCGACTTTCCTCAATAAAGCCCGTTCTTCAAAGTTTATGATTCATATCGCCCACCAGACACTGTCGGATCTTCGACGAATTGATCCTCATTTCACAGGACAGATTATGGGTAATATCAACAATCGATTCATCTTTCGCCAAGATGACCCCGACGACGCCGACACATGGGCCCGATTTTTTGGAACCTATACGACCCTTAAAACAACGGATCGCTATTCAGTCTTTGGAAAAACGGGGGATGGGTCGATCCGCGAAGTGCAAGAATTTTTGGTGAGCCCGAATCGCATCAAGAATTTGCCGGTGGGTGTCTGCATCTGGAGCGTAAAGACTGAGCGCATACTCGAGGACCTTGAAGTCCCCTTTCAAAAAGTTCCAGTTGATTACAAGGGGCTGCGGAAAAGAGTTAGCGAAAGCTTGTCCACAACGTCCAGCAAGAAAGGTGCTCTTCCCAAGCCAGCCATCAATTGGTCCCAAAACCATTAACCAAAAACAGCTTAATTCCAAGGAGGCAATGAATGATTCTAAAATTGAACTCGATGAACAAAGAGAAGCAAAATTTTCCACGCCGTATTCGAAAGACTTCAGAGGCTAAAAATTATCCAGATTTCCGAATTGTAGCGTTCGAAGAAGGCGTGGCAACCAAGATCGGCGTGTTGTGGATGAATAAGGGAACTGAACGAAAGCCAGCCATCGAGATCGATGCCGAGAAGCTTCCTCGAAGTTCTACAAGAATTCGTGCTTGGCTTTTTCCATATGACGATCCCAATGGCACTACGGAGGAAGAATCGGGGGCAGCATGAGCTGCCCCCGGCAGAAAAACTACTGCAAACGAAATCCAAAAGCTGGCCCTCGAGGTCGAGAGGGACTTCGAGGTCCTCCGGGTGATGATGGAGAAAACGGGGCTCCCGGACCGATCTGCCTTCGACTGAGTGGATCAGAGATTGGCGACTGCGCCGCATTCAAAGGTGGGGCGCTATGAGCACCGCAGAAGAAGTGAACGCCCTCTCTCTTTTCAACGACCCCCGCTCTCGTGAGATCATCGAGAATTTGTTAAAGCTAAGAGTTCTTCCGTTCTTTGAAAAATTAGGTGTACTGCTTAAACCCGAAGAAGCTGCTTTTTTGTGTCGAGCTCAAAGGGCCACATTTTATGATTGGAACCATAAGGAAGTATTTCCTCCTGGAACGGTCATTACTTTGAATCAGCGCCCTTTAGTTCGGCTCAATATGCTGGAGAAGTGGATCATCTCTCAAAATCCGGAAATCCGGTTTGAGGAGGATTCATGGCCATCAAAAAAATAGTTACAAAAAATCCTGGTGTCTTTAAATGGGAGGTGAGACTCCGTTTGGACGGCCGAGGCTCTAAGAGGATTCGGCGTCGATTCGAAAGGCGAGTCGACGCTGAACGATATTTAGAGAAAATTGCAAAAGAAATCGAGGAGCAGAAAAGCGGTGGAACGCAAATTGTCGATCAAGAGTCGAGGACGCTTAGAACGGAGTCAGAGTACTGGCTCGAAAGAAGAAAGCTCGCGTTAAGTCCAGCTAGCTTTGAAAGAGTAAGAGGAATTTTGGAAAATGAGCTCATCGCCCGATTTGGCGAGCTGCCGGTGAGTCGATTCACCGTCGCAAGAGTTTCGGATTTACAAAACGAACTTCTTAGGCGCGGAAAAGCTCCGCGCACTGTGAATCGCGAGATCGGAGTTCTAAAGGCGATCTTGAATTTTTCTGCAAGACACGGGCGAATTCCCTTCAATCCGACTCTTCACGTAAAACCTCTACAGGCCGTGAAGGCAAAAATGGGATTTTGGGAGCCCGCTGAAGTTGAAGCCTTTTTAAGCTTCACGGAAAAAAAATACCAGAAGGCTTCCGAGAGGCGTTGGGTCTTTGTTGTCTATCTATTGGCCGTAAACACTGGCCTAAGATCAGGCGAGATCTGGGGCTTGAAGCCCAGAGATCTTCAGCTGAATAGAGACCTCATTCACATCGTTCGCCAGTTCGATTACGTGGCAGGTGAACTTCGTCCGTGTAAGGGAAAATCCGAACGATATGTTCCTTGTCACGCGGCGCTTCGCCAGGAACTTCAGAGTCTAATCGAGGAAAATAAGCTCGGGCGTGAGGATTTGATTTTCAAAGGCAGATACGGTCGGCCGATTGAGGACCATTCCTTCAAGCGCCATTTCTTTAGAAAGGATCTTGAGGAGTCGGGAGTGAAGCCCATTCGCTTTCATGATCTACGGCACACGGCCGCAACACTCATGATTGCAAGTGGGATTGATCTTCCGACCGTCCAATCGATTCTGGATCACAAAGACGTTTCGACTACGATGCTCTACGTTCACTTGCTCAGTGACAGCGTTCAAAAGGTTGCTTCACGTTTTGCGGTTCTTCCGTCGAGTGCGCGGCTCGCTTCGATCGAATGAGTAAAAGATTCTTGGTTGCTTTTGGGAAGTTTTGATTTCTGGTGGACCATTTGTGGACCATCGAGCGGAAATTGAGACAAAGTCCCTCCGGTCTTGATCTTAAATTTGCTTATAATTTTAATGATTTAAACTGGAGCCAAGGAGGAGAATCGAACTCCCGACCCCCGCTTTACGAAAGCGGTGCACTACCGCTGTGCTACCTTGGCCTTTTGGTGAAATTGATGGGGTAGATTTTAGCTGCCCCCGAAATGATTCTCAAGGGGAAATCAGGGGAAGGTGTCGGCTTGGACTGTTAATTCGTGCAGTTTGAAATCCCGCGTCTCGGTCGCTGAATAGTTGTCGCACCACAAGGTGAGGTAACGATGAAAAATACTCATCCGGCCGCTTTCGACCGTCCCATCATCGTAGTCAGTTCCATTCCACGGCAACGAAAAACTTGCGACCGAACTGCCGAATTCACCAAGGGCTGGATCATTGTGTGCATTGAGTTGGCAACTGGATCCAGTCGTTTCATCAGCGCCCACAAATATCTGCCCTTGAACGGTGACAAAGCCCGGGACTTTCGAACCCAAATCGATGCGCACGACCGAAGCTCCGCCTATTTTTGCATGAGGGCCGCGTCGCTTCTTGGTTAAGTTTGCGGGGATCACGATGCTGGCCATGGTCGCAAGATTCCGATCACCCGCCAATGTCCAATCAGTAACCGTGGAACTTCCATGAATGACCAGTGTCCCTTGTGCCGGTAACGCAAGTCGTGTGCCGCCGACAAAGGGCCAAGTGCCGCTGCCGCTTAACATCGCGGGCGTGATGGATCCGGCGGCGATTTGGAAATTTACGGCCAGCGTTGTTTGCGATCCATAGGCATCAGTGACAATTAAATTGTAAACGGTGCCCAATGTGAAAGTCAGAAGAGTCGAACTTTGCACGCGAATGTAATTTGCAGTTTTCGCAAGTATCGACAGGGTGGTCGACGCGCCGGAAGTGGGAGCGATCGCCACTGATGCTGCTTTGTCCAATCCGCTTCCGGTGATTTCCAAGGTCGATGCATCAATCATCGTCGCATTCACCAAAGTCATCGCGCCGACACAAGCGTAGGGAATTCCGACGACGCCAGCATTATCACGTTGCAGATCAAGTGCGAGTGTTTGATCACCACTCACAACGTTTGCGACCTTTGTTGCGGCAAGTAGGGCTTCGGTCGTGGATTCCGTACCGTTCAAAGTAGCGAGAAATTTGCCCGCGCCCGTCGAACGTAGGGAAAATGTACCGCTGCAATCGCCGACCTTGGGGAAAGCCAGCAAATCAAATCGGACGGTGCCTGTGGGAACACTGACTTCGGCCGTGTCGCCCAATTTATAGAGTCCCTTCGTCATGCCTAAATCCGAGGATCCAACGGTGCAGCTTCCGCCCGATGGATTTGCGGGACGAATGGGATCTTTATCGCCGGTAATGTTGAGTGCGTAACAATAGCTATCTGTAAGTCCTGGAAGCGAGTTGAGTTCGCCACTGGCTCCGCGGTCCAAGGTGAGTCGTACTTTGCTTGTTGGTGCTTGGCGTGGGCTACAGGCGCTAAGAAGGATCATGGAAAGTAGGAAAGTTTTTGCCTGCGGTATTTTCATAGAATGATTTTCCCACTTAAGTGCTGGGCCACAATCATATGCGCTATCAAAACTTTGACGGACTAAAGACTAAGGTGCCTCGATGATCGCTGCGACTCCCATGCCGCCTGCGGTACAAATGCTAATAAGGCCGAGATCGCCCTTTTTCCCCTGGGTCGCGAGTAGTTTCGCTAAAACTCCCGTGATGCGGGCGCCAGTCGCTGAAAAAGGGTGGCCGACGGCGAGGCTGCTGCCGCATACGTTCATTTTCTTTCGATCCAGTGGTCCAAGTGGGGAATCAAGATTCAGGCGATTTTTGCAATAATCCGCATCTTCCCACGCCTTTAATGTACAGAGCACTTGTCCGGCGAAGGCTTCGTGAATTTCTGTGAAGCGAAAATCATCCAGACTTAAATCGTGGGCCGCCAGTAGGTCTGCGACCGCATAGGTCGGCGCCATAAGGAGGCCTTCGCGTTTTCCCTTATCAAGGTTTGCGAAATCCACGCCCCACACGCGCGCGTCTTGGAAGTAGGCGAGAATCTCAAGTTTATGTTCACGCGCGTAATCTTCAGAAGCCAGAAAAACTGCGGCCGCGCCATCCGTGAGTGCAGTGCTATTTCCGGCAGTTAATGTACCGCTTCCGCTTTTATCAAATGCGGCTTTGAGTTTTGCGAGTTTCTCCGGGGTGGTATCCGCTCGCAATATGCCGTCTTGTTTTTTGCTGCGAAATTCAATGACTAAATCCGATTGGAAGCCGTCGCTATAGGATGCGGCGGCATTATGGTGACTACGGTAGGCGACTTCGTCTTGCTCTGTGCGCGGGATTTGCCATTCCTTGACCATCAACTCGCAGTGCTCGCCCATACTAAGGCCCGTGCGGCGTTCTTTTACCCGCGGGAAATCCGGAAGAAAACTCTGCGGACGCAGAGCCTTGAGTCTTTGAATAAGGCTCAATGATAAACCGTTTTTATTTATGTGTTTAAAAATATCACCCAATTCGCGGCTCATCAGTAGCGGTAAATTGCTGTTGGTGTCGACACCGCCCCCGATGCCGCTTTCGATTTGCCCCAGTGCGATTTTGTTGGCGACCGCGATCACGGCCTCAAGTCCCGTTCCGCAAGCTCGCTCTAGATCCAGTGCCGGCGTGTGTGGATCGAGTCGGGTGCGCAAGACGCATTCGCGCGCAAGTCCGCGTTCGGACGGAGATTTCAGTAGCGCGCCAATGGCGACTTCGCCCACGCGTTTTCCTTCTAGCTTTTGACCTTGAACGAGTGCATTCAGTGCCGGGCTCATCAAATCCGCAAGACTCAGTCCCTCGTAATCGGTTCCGCTTTTCATAAAAGGAATACGCTTTGAAGCGATAATGGCGACGCGGCGTCGTCGCGGAAGGCTAATGCCTTTTTCGGTTTTTGTTTTGCTAGTTCTTGGCATGTTTCCTTTCATTCACCCTAGGGTGGGGAGAGCAAATTGTTCCGCTCTACTTTATACCTGTAGTTTTATATCCACTGCGTTTGTCGACGACGGCGCTGCGGGCCGCGCGTTAAAAGTGCCAAAAACACACCCATCGCAAATCCGCCGAGATGGGCTCCGTAGGCGACGCCGCCCGAGTTTCCGGCCGATGGCGCCAAAACGCCCAAAACCTGAAACGCAAGCCAGTACAAAAGCATGAACCAAGCGCGTAGCTCGAAAATGCGCCAGAAGAATCCAAAAATAAAAAGTGTGCGCACGCGGTGGTGAGGGAAAAAGACGAGATAGGCCCCTGAGATTCCGCTGATCGCACCTGATGCGCCAAGGTTTGGAATCTCGGAAGTGGGATTCATCATAAATTGCATGACCGTTCCGGCCACCCCACAGAGTAGATAGAAAAAAAGATAACGAAGATGTCCCCAGCGATCTTCGACATTGTCGCCAAAGATATGCAGAAACCACAGATTCGAAATGATGTGACCCCATCCGCCGTGAAGAAACATCGCCGTGATCGCAGTTAATAGCGGCGCGCGCGGATAGTCGCGGCAGAATTGCCACTCAGCAATTTGCGATAGCTCTCGGGCTGCGTTCGGAACAAAACTCCAGTCACAGACCGATTGCAGAAAAGTACTCTCATCGAACATGGCCCCTTGGATAAAGACCCAGACTGCGATGTTTGCGGCAATGATGAGCCAATTGAAAATGGGCGTGCGGTCTGGTTTCTCGACATCCGATAAAGGCAGCATTCCCGCATAATCTTATACGTCGGCCGCAATTAGCTCTATTCCAGACGGGTGACTTTTTTGACAAGATGGAAATATGCCAAGGGCACCAAAAAGAGGGTAACGATCGTTGATAGAAACAATCCACCCAAAACCACAATGGCCATGGATGAGCTGGCCTCGGACTCGATACCGAGTTTAAAGGCCGGAATGATGGCCGAGGCGAGTGTCGTCAGTGCCGTCATCATAATGGGTCGAAGTCGTGTGCGGCAGGCATCCAATACTGCGTCACGGATGGACTTTCCGCTTTCAAGTTCCTGGTTCGAGAATTCCACAATCAAAATGCCGTTTTTTATGACAATGCCGACCAAAAGAATAAGTCCGATCGCGGAATAAATGTTCATGGTCGTGCCGGCGATTTTCATCGTGATGAAGGCGCCCGTTAAGCTAAAGGGAATCGAAAGCAAGATGATCAGTGGCTGCAAGTAAGAATTAAATTGGCTCGCAAGAACCATGTAGGCCGCCAGGATCCCAAAGACAAATGCGAATAGAAGTTGCCGGAGACTTTTATTCAAATCACCTGATGTGCCCGAGCGATCCAAACGCACGCTTGCTGGAAGAATTTCTTTTGCTAAAACTTCCGTTCGTTTCATGCCGGCATCTAGAAAGCCACCGGGCTTCAGGTTCGCGCTTACGGTGATGGTGCGTTCGCGGTCCTCGCGGCTGATGCTGATCGGCGTGCTTTGCCCGCGAAAACTCACAAGTTCCGTCATGGGAACAAGTTCGGATCGACCATTGCGCACATAGATGTGTTTAAAATTATCTTGGTTCATGGGCGCCGTGGTGGGATCGGCCTGCACAACGATATCCACGCGACGACCATCATCGTTAAATTTCGCGGAATTCACGCCGTTAAATAGAAAACCCAAGGTATCAGCGATGTCTTCAACCGAAACCCAAGATCGAAGCGCTTTCATGCGATCCGGGTAGACGGCTAGTTCCGGGGAACCGTCTTGATAGGATATATTGGCGTCTTCGAAAAGAGGATCATCTGCGACCGCCTTTTCCAGTACCTTTGCGCCTTCGATGAGTTCCTTCCAGTCGCCGCCCTTTAGTTTTAAATCCATATCAAACCCGCGCCGATTGCCTCCGAGGGAAACTCCGCCGCGGCCTTGGATAAAAACTTTCATGTCGGCCGTTAGTTTTTCCTTCATCTGTTTTCTGAGGTCTTGGATCACAGTTTCTTGGTGTGGGCGTTTTGCGGGATCAGTGAGAGTTATGAATAAAATAGCGGAATTCACCGTGCCGCCACCAAATCCACCGATGATCGAATAGCTGCGTTCCACGTGTGGGTGGTCAGCGAGAAGTTTTTCAAAGGCCTCCATGCGTCGGCCCGTTTCATCCAGTGATGTCCCCTGCGGCAGCTCCACACGCGCGCGCAACGTGCCGGTGTCTTCCTTGGGTGCAAGTTCGCTGGGAATCACGCGAACGAGGGAAAGAGAGGCTAGAAAGATCACGATCGCAACTGGGTAAATCCAGGCGCCGCTCCATTTGGACGAGAAAATGCGCGCGACCAGATTTTGGTATCCGCCCGCGAGTCGATCGATCAAAGCATCAAAGCGTTGAATGGGCCCCGGAATTTTTGGCGTCCCCCGAAATCCCGACATGCGCATGGGAGTGAAGGTCAGCGCCTCGAAAGTGCTCCAGGAAACTGCAATGGAAAGTGCCAGTGCAAAGACCGAAAAATATGCCCCCAGCATTCCATCAATGAAAAGAATCGGCGAGAAAATCGCAATTAATGACATCGTTGTTGCTAGTGCCGCAAACTGCACTTGCTCGGCCCCGATGCGGGCTGCCTTTTTTGGATCTTTCTCGCTTTTACGAATGCGGAATATATTTTCCAACACAACGATCGCGTCATCGACGATGATGCCGATCGAGAGAATGAGCGCAAGCATCGTAAAACTATTCAGCGTAAAACCAAGAAGATTGAAAATGATGAAACTTCCAAAAAGACTAACGGGAATCGCCAGAGCGATGTTGAAAGTCGCCGTAAAAGACCCCAGAAAAAGCCAGCAAACAAGTGCCGTTAAAATTCCGGCCAAAACGAGAGTCAGTCGAAGTTCGCCGACCGATCGTTCGATTTCGCGGGTTCCATCGTAGTTCACGGTGAAGGCAAAACTTTCGGGAAGGGAGATTTCTTTGATGCGCTCTTTCACCGCGCGCGCGACCGCAACCGAGTTGGCTCCGCGTTGTTTTCGAATACCGAGTCCGACCGATGTGACTCCATCGACACGCGAAAAGCGCCGCACATCACCCAGACCTTTTTCCACGCGACCTAGATCCCCCAGCGATATGCGACGCCAAATCGGTGCACCCCCACGACGGACGATGGGAATTTCTGCAAGTTCCGAAATGCTGGGGGCCTCGCCCATGAATCGCACGTTGACTTCATCATGGCTTCGCGTGATGCGTCCCACGGGGATTTCGCGATGTTCGGATTGAATGGAATTTACGACATCTTCGTGCGTCAGTTCAAAGCTATTTAGTTTATTCACATCAAGCCAAACCCGGATCACGGGATCGACAAAACCGCCCAAAATCACTTCCGAGACACCATCAATAGTGCTCAGTCGATCACGTACGGATGTTTGCGCGAAAAACATCAAATCGCGTGGGCTGATGTTGCCTCGAAGACCGATCCAAAGAATGGGGCTGTCGTCCGGATTGGATTTCGATACGGTGGGTGCCTGCGCATCGGCCGGTAATCGGCGCAAGACGCCTTGAACCGCGGAATTCACTTCCTGCACGGCGACGTCGATGTTTTTGTTTAGGCTAAATTCCAAAGTCACGCGTGCCGAACCGAAGCGGCTCTCGCTATAGATTGCGCGCACGCCTTCCACACCCGACAGTGCGCCTTCTAAAACTTCCGTGATGTCGGTTTCAATTAATTCCGGGGCTGATCCCGGATACTCGATGCTGACGTTGACGGTTGGGAAATCGATGTCTGGATAAAGACTCACACCCAATTGGCGAAGCGACATGAATCCGGTCAGGAAGATTGCCAATGTGAGCATCCACGCAAAGACCGGACGTCGAATCGAAAGGCTGGGTAAACTCATCTATATATTGTAACAAAGGAATCAGTAGAGAAACGACTGAGCGCAATGGGGAATCACTATTAATTCCCATTTCGAATTTTGATTAAATTGATTCAGATCGTTTGAATTTTGGCGCCCGTGCTGTGAAGAACGCGCGAAGCTTCATCCAAAATGCGGACTTCGATTCGGTCGCGCTGGCTCGGGTCAGCAATGATCTCAAGATGAAATTTTCCCAAGGCACTTTGATTGCTGCTGAACCAATCACCCAGTGTGATGACGTCAATTAAATTCGAGCGAAAGGCGATGACCGTTTTTCCACCCTCTTGGCGTTCTTCGGGAGGACTGAAATTCATCGCACGACGTTCGGCAACATTCGCGGCCCCCCGAGCCACGGGTTGAGTGGCCGAGAGTGTGAGAAAACCCATGAAAAGTGCGGCTTTTTCCGGCACCGCGATCCAGGAAAAGTTGATTGTGGCGCGTGTTTGAAATTGCACCTTTTGCTGTTGGTTCGTCCAGCTTCCGGTATAGGGAGTGTAGGCGTAGAATACTCCGAAATCTTCGACCATCACCTGCACGCCACTCAGACGTGCGGGAATGGAATTTGCGTCGCGCAGAAGTTTTTCTTTTTCTTTAATGAGGGACTGCAATGTCAGCGCACCCTTCTCGAGTCTTTCTTTGGTTTTTGGGAAAATAAGTGGCAGCCAACAAAGTGCGCTTCGGCTGCGGACGAGATCGGCGGCAGTTTCTTTTAAATCTTTGATCTCTTCCTGAAGCGATCGGGCCTGGGAAAGAGTGGAAAAACAAAGTGTCGCGATAAGGATAATGCGGAGATAGATCTGCATGGTGCGCTGGGTTATATGGATTGCGCCCGAGATTCGCAAGTTGAAAGATTCCTTTATAACCTTTCCGTAGATGGCGAAACTCTACTTTCGTTACGGCACAATGGGATCGGCCAAAACCATGAATTTATTGGCCGTAGCTCACACCTATCAACTGCAAAAAAAACGCGTGCTGATTTTAAAACCTGCAGTCGACACACGCTTTGGCGAAGCCGATGTGCGTTCGCGTTCGGGCATGACAAAATCCGCCGATCGTTTGATGGCTGCCGGTGATCGGCTTACGGCCGACGAACTTTCCGGCCTTTCTTGCATCCTGGTCGACGAAGCTCAATTTTTAAGTTCCGATGTCATCGATCATTTGCGTGATCTCTCGGTCCAACGCGATATTCCGGTCATTTGTTATGGCCTCAGGACGGATTTTCGCCGCGAGGTTTTCCCCGGTTCGCGTCGCTTGCTGGAACTTGCGGATGCGATTGAAGAAGTGAAAAGCACCTGCCACTACTGCAACAAAAAAGCTGTTTTTAATATGCGGCTATTTAACGATGCTCCGGTTTTTCACGGACCCCAATTGCAACTCGGGGCCGACGAAACTTACCAAGCAGTTTGTTCGCGCTGCTATCACGAATTTTCTACGGACTCGGCTTCCTATATGAAGAAAAAGCGAATGCATTTACGACCCGTTGAATCGGAAGTTTAGTTCCCACTGCGCTGCGCCGGAATTTGCAGCTCGAAGGCTTTCCGCTATATTGGCCAACGCGCGAGGTTTTTCACTATGAAAAAAAATACAATTCATTTAAGCGCAGTGATCTTTTCTTTATTGAGCGTGAGCCTTTGGGCTGCTCCTTTTGCAGATTTCGAATTCGTCGAGATTCCCGCCGGTACCTACTACCGTGGAAGTCCTGCAAGTGAAGCCGGTCGTTTTCCGAACGAGGGTCCCCGTCGTCAGGTCCGAGTGCGTTCGGCCTTTGAAATGCAGACAACACCGCTTACACAACGACAATGGGTCGGATTGATGCACCACAATCCGTCGAACATCAAAGAATACGTTTATTGTCCCGCGACCTGGACCGAAGTGAACGGACAAAAAATGTGTCCCGAGAATCCCGTCGACCGTGTTTCCTGGGATGAAGTGCAAGATTTTCTGGGTCGCTTGAACCAGGCTACATCGGGCTATCACTACCGGCTACCGACAGAAATCGAATGGGAATATGCTGCCCGTGCGGGAAGCGGTAGCGCCTATTTTTACGGAGACGATCCGGAACAGCTTCCCGATCATGCGTGGTATTACGGAAATTCCCTGGTGCAGGTGCGCCACAACCCGGATGGTTTTGTTCCCGTCAGTCACCCCGTCGCTAGCAAAGCGAAAAATGCCTGGGGGCTCTATGATATGGCTGGCAACGTTTGGCAGTGGATGCAGAACGCTTACGGTGAATACAATGCTCTGCAGATTCTATCGCGTGGTGATTTGCTGCCCACCGTGCGTCCCGATCGCGCGATTCGCGGCGGATCCTATTTGGACGAGGCCCGTTTTTTACGTTCGGCCGCCCGACGCAATGATGGATTTGGTGGCAGCGTAGGGTGGGCGGACACGGGATTTCGTTTGGTGCGCGTTCCTGAATAAAAAACTAATGCGTCGCAAGTGTTGTGTCGCAGCCACTAAAGACTTGTCGGAAGGCCGGCAGATGCTGGCGATAATAGCGCACAACAATTTCCCGTAGATCTTTCAAAAGAGCCCCCACGCTTTTCGAGTTCTCTAATTCCGAGGGTGGTGCATCTTTTAATCCCATGGCGGCATCAACTGCCTCGTGAACTTTGCCACTTTCAAGTTTCGTTAAAATGTGGCGCCACACCCGGCGTTTCAACGCGTAATACATGCTGTGTTTTTTGCTTTCCGCAAAGGCCTTGAGTTCGGATTCTTGAACTTCCGTCCACGGCCTTTCGGCGGACTGCAGAAAATGTTCGCGGACACAGTCGTCGTCCGTGTTGCTATAGGAGAGTAGCCAATTCTGAGTATCACTTCGACCTGAGCTGCAGTCTTGGGTGATCGATTGAGTTTCGGCGATCTGGCTTGAGTATATATGAATGGCTTTTCGATTCGCGGGAAGGATCAGATCTCGGGCTTCCTCCAAATCACTCGCCCAAAAAATGCGACCCGTGAGGGCAAATTCCGGCGCGCTCAGTTTATCTTGGCCTGCGAGATATTGGAAAGCTTGGAAAAAGAGCCGGGCATCATGGCCAATGAAAACGAAGGCTCCGTCTTGCGGCACGACTTCGGCTAGACGTGCGGATTCCTCAAAAATGGCCTGCTCGGCCGTCATCTGGGCCAATGGAGGATTCTGGGAAAAGCTAATTAAAGAGGTCCCAACACCCATACCACAGGCCACAATCCCCCAGATTGTGGCTGCTTTAATCACATGGGGCATTATAAGGATAGCGCAGCGTGTCTCAAGCTAAAAGTCTATGATTAAGGCAATTTAAGTTAGACACTTTGGAGGCTAACGCACTGAAACTCGCCACTTTTTCCTCAAAGGTCTAGACTGAAGCGGTGAAAATCGCGCCATTTATGGGCCTTCTGCTTATCTTTTCCCCAATTTCAGAGCCGCGCGCCGAGCAGGGCACAGAGGGGATAGTTAATCCCCACATCAAGACAGAAGTTCGTTTTTTTTACGATAAAGAGCCGGAATTAAAAGAGCGTGTCCTCTATTTCGAGCAATCATTTACGAACGTGAGCGATAAAACCATTATCTTTTCGACTTATGGTGAATGGCCCGGAATTATTTCGGCCGAGCCCGAGTCGGCTGTCAGTTTGGAATTCGGTTCGCCGCGATCGACCGGTGCGTTGCCGCAACCCAAGGTCGCAGATTTGATTCGATTGGCGCCCAAGGAATCGTTGAAAGTGCGCCGTTGGTATTGGCCGGATGGATTATTGCCTTTCCCACTCTTTCCACAACAAGGTGAATTTCTGCAAAACTTCCGTGTGCAAAAGAAAAAAGTAAAGCTCACACTGAAACTGACCCAAGCACTGAATTCCGACGAAAAGCTTTTCAAGGATCTCTTGAACAAGGGCGACAAAATGGAAAACGGACTCTTGGAAATCGCGCCTGTTACGTTTCAGTACGAAATCACTAAAGCCGCAGCCGAGTGAATTAGATTTCGCCGCGCAGGCGCCGCAGTGTCATTCCCATCGCCTTTTGCGAAAAATAATGGCGGAGACTTTGGCGGTCTAGGTAAGGTGAGGCTTCAATGCGTTCTGTAATTGTTTTTCCCTGACTGTCCGCAAGAGCAATGAAACAAAGGCCCACAGGTTTTTCGCTGCTACCGCCGCCCGGGCCGGCAATGCCGGTTGTTGCAACCGAAAGTAGGCGTTGAGTGGATGCCAAGGTTGTCGTCGATTTCAAGCCGCTTTCAGCCATTTCACGTGCAGTAGATTCCGCGACCGCGCCAACTTTATCTAAAGTTTCTTTATTTACCCCGAGCGCGACTTTTGCTTCGTTAGCATAAGTGACCCAGGAGGCCAGAAAAGCATCCGAGCTACCCGGAACTCGGGTCAGGCGTTCTGCAATCAAACCCCCGGTGCAAGATTCAACACTCACTATATGGCTATTGGATTGGCGAAGTGCATCGACCAAATCTTCTTCCATCTGGCGACGAGAATCCGCTCCGCGATACCAATAAAGACCGCTCAGTATTTTATCGATCTCCTGAGACTCTGCCTTAAACTGCGTTGAATCGTCAGACGCATGCAGGCCGATCACAACTTCTGGGAATCGGGCCTGATAACTGAGGTCCCAATCCTTGGGCAGGCTAGTGATTAGAGATTCCAGCATCTCCTGCAATTTCGCTTCGGGTGTGAATTCCGTAATCCAATAGAGATTCGCGGATTTTTTCCCACCCAGTCGCGGAAGCACTTGCGACTCCAGCATTGGCTGCATTTCGCGCGGAGGTCCGGGAAGAAAAAACCATCGAGCGTCCCCGTCATCGATCGTAAATCCGCAGGCGGTGCCGTTGGGATTTGCAAGAATTTCGCCGCCTTCGGGATAGAAAATTTGTTTTAGTTGCGCGGAATTCACGGGGCGCTTTCTGAGAGCCAAAAATTCTTCAAGATGTCGTCTGGCCTCGGGGTATTCAATAAATTTTCTGCCGGCAAATTTTGCGAAAAGTTCCAAGGTGCGGTCGTCGCTAGTGGGGCCCAGTCCCCCGGTTACGAAAATCAATTTGCTTCGCGATTTTGCGATTTGGAAAGCTTCTAACACGCGCCCGCTTTCGTCATCGACTTTCTGCGCATACTGCGGTCGAAGTCCAAAGCGTGAAATCGCTTGAGCGATGCGAACGGAATGTGTGTCGATCACGCGTCCGTCCAAGATTTCACGACCAATGCAAAGAATCTCAACAATTGTTTCACTCATATCTACATTCTTTTCGAAATTTCCGAGTCGCCCTGCAGATGCGCTTCCAGTAGTGACAGGGCTTTGAGTGTGGAGGAATGCAATGTTTCTTCGGTCAGTATGCCTTGGAAACGGTCTTTGAAGGGGCGCCACTCGACTTCGAATACTTCGCGCCCGTCGCCCTGCGGTGGGCTCTCGAGTGCTTTCACTCCCAAGGCTAAAAAACTATGGAGGTGATTGCGGTTTAGGGCTGCGTTGGACTGCGTTTTCCCAAGATAAATCCATCGACTGGCAT
This sequence comes from uncultured Bacteriovoracaceae bacterium, assembly GCA_964636255.1. Taxonomy (GTDB): domain Bacteria; phylum Bdellovibrionota; class UBA2428; order UBA2428; family UBA2428; genus CAXNGS01. The sequence continues at coordinate 16,896 of CAZWNW010000021.1, forward strand.
AGGCCGCGCCCTCTTCTAAAAGTTCGCGCTGGGCATTTTTCAAAAGATCGGGATCATCGGCTTCCACTCCGCCGCCCGGAAGTTCCAGGGTGCACTTGCGTACTGCGGGGCGAAATTGTCGTACCCACAATATGCGCGCCTCGGGGTGACGCAGGCTATCGCGGTCACAGGCGATGATATTGACGCCGTCTCTGGGATGAATCGTGTAAAAGGGAATAGTTTCCGGAAGGTCCGGATGGCTGTAGGTTTCACGGTAGGCCCGGTAAATGGGGGTCGAATAGAGGAGTTCTTCTCTTTCAAGCTTCCAGTGGCGGAGTCGGGATTTTTCTGAGAGCATGGCAAAAGATTAGATGAGTGCAATCTGAATGGCAAAACGAGAACGCGCGAAATTCGAAGGGGCATTGAAGGAACTCAAAAGGGCTCGCCTTTTGTGGTTTCAACTCTATGCTCCGTGGTCGGCGGAATCCGAAAGCTGGCGCGCGGCCTTAATGTCGGATCCGCGTTTTGCGGAATTACGGCAGGAATGCACTTTTTTCGAAAGCCCCACGGATGCCTGGGTCGACGAGGCGCAGGGGCTTCAAGCCTTTTCCCAATTTCACACGGCCTATTCGGGTTGGCCGCTGAATATTTTCTTTAATCGCGACGGGCATGCGGTTTTCGTTTGCGGTGCGCTGGAAATTCCCGCGATGGTCAGTTGTGCCGCGCAACTTTTCCAGGCCTATCAATTAGACGGGCGTCGATTGGACCAAGAGGCCGCCGCCAAACAAAAAGACTTCGCAGAAAACGATCCCCAGCGGCGCGAGCGCATGAAAATTTTGGACAGCGATGAAGTTGATAAACTTCTCTCAGAGCGAAGTCTGATGCGCCTACTAACTCCTCTTGAACAAAGCATGGATCTTGAAACGGGGCTCATTGGTGGTGAAACCGTTTTTCATTATCCGACCATTCTTCGCTCGCTGGTGCTATCGACCGAGCGGCGCAACTGGGCCGAGACTTTCCTAGTGAAGCTTGTGCGATCCCCTCTCTACGATGTGGTGGGTGGAGGGTTTTTTCGTTCCTTGAATCGGAAGGATTCGAAGACCTCGACGGAAAAACTATTGGTGGAGAATGTCGAGCTCCTGGATGTGATGCTCGAATTCCTCTCCTTTGGAAAACACCCCTTCATCGAGGAAGTCGCAACTCAAACTCTGGACATGATCCGCAAAGAATTTCTAAGTCGCGAAGGATTTTCGTCGGCGTTATCGGCCTCGGCGGATTTTTATGAATGGGAAAGTCGCGATCTCTTTACGGCGCTGGGCGCCGACGAGCGGGGGGTGGCTCAGAAATTTTTCGGCCTTTCCTCGAATTCCCGCATGATTCCCTTCATCTCGACTGAAGTCGCATCACTTTCGAAAGAGTGGAATCTAGAGCCGCTGGACCTCAGGCTGAAACTTTTAGACGTTCGTCGCAAACTACAAAGTTATGCGCAGAAAAATCGTCATCTGGCGCGCCCACGAATTCTCCCCGGACAGCCCTATGCGACGGCCTTAGCGATTTCCACATTGGCACGCGCCGCTTTTCAGTGGGACATCCCGGAAATTTTTGATGATTGTCGCCAGCAACTCGACAGCGCACAATTGGATGGCGAAATGTCGGTGCGTGAGCGCTGGGCCTGGGCCCGTGCGCATTTAAGTTTGGCGCGTGCCGAAGTTCATATGGGTCGACAGGTCGAGGCCAAGCATCTGGTCACTTGGGTCGAAGAAGAATTGTTGATGGAATCCGATTTGTCGAAAACGGCGATGGTGGATTTTCCACTTTTCGGCGAGCGCCTCGATCTTTCGGATCATTTGGGTCCCTCTGCGGCTGCGCTATTCTTGCACACCTTGATGGATCTCAAGGCCTTGCAAAAACAGGGGCTGAGTGGAAAACGATCGCTGCCACTTGATGAACGCCTGGCACTTGCGACCGCCGTTGATCAGGCGCGCACCTTGGGGATCAATGCGGGTGGAATTTATTCTGCGTTGGCCCGCTACCTTCGAGGTAATTGAATTTAACTTTTGATCATCGAACGCACGCGTTGGGAATATTCCCGCAGTGCTTCGTTTAGTTTCATGCCTTTGGCTATTTTTTTCAGTGCGAATTCCGCAACCAGTAGGTGACTCAGCTTTTCGCCGTCATCTGCGCCTTCGACATTTAATATATTTGTGCGATCTTTTTCGAAGGCAAGAATTGCTTCCTGAATTTTCTCCAGTGGCACGGTCTCGACTAATGTCCGAACGACGGGAACTTTCATTTCGTCTTTCCCGTTTTCTCACGAACCTTGCCGATCAAATCATTCAGCGCATCTTCGGTTGTGATGTTCATCCCACCCACCGCTTTTCCGTGATCGAAGATCGCGACAAAGGGGAGATTGTCGATTTCAAGATCGTTACGCGCGCTGGGGTTTTCGTCACCATCGACTTTGAAAAAGGCCAAATCGGGATTTTCGCTGGCGACTTTTTCAAAAGTCGGAGCAAAAAGGCGACAGGATCCGCACCAGGAGGCATAAAAATCCACGATGGCGACGGGGTGTTTCGAGACTTCATCTTGAAAATTTGCATCACTTAGGTCAAGCATGCCTAAGAAATAGACCCGCAGCCCGGCATCCGTAAATCCTGAACTGCGGTGCAGCGAGTTAAGTCGGTTTGGGAAAATTTAGGATCGGCCTTATATTGAGGGAAATGTCTGAAAAGATTCGAATTGTCTGCCTTACCGGGGGCCCCGGAGCCGGTAAAACGGCCATCGCCGACGTCATTAGTCGCGAATTCCAGCAACGGGTTCTCGTTATCCCCGAAACGGCAACGCTTCTTTATTCGGGGGGCTTTCCCCGTAGCGACAACACAGAGGAGCATCGCTACATCCAAAAGGCGATTTATCACGTGCAGACCAATGCCGAGCATTTGGCCCGACTTCGCTACTATCACAAGGCTAACGTGATTGTTTGTGATCGGGGAACCTTGGATGGTGCCGCATATTTTCCCGGAGGACGGGCGCAATTTTTAAAGTCTGTGAAAACTTCCCTGAATGAGGAGTTTCAGCGCTATGATGGCGTAATTCATCTTGAAACACCAACAGCCAATATGGGTTATGACTTTTCAAACCCAATGCGAACAGAATCTAACAAAGGAGCACGTGAATTGGACGAACGCACGCAATCTGTTTGGGCCGGTCATCCAAACCGTGTTCTCATCCAAAGTCGCAATTCCTTTATTGAAAAGGTGGTCGAGGTTCTTGACTTACTTCGAAAGGAATACTTTCTATAGCCGGGAGTTCGTAAGGGCATGAGTAAAAAAACGGTCGTCATCGTAGAGTCCCCCACCAAAGGCAAGACCATACGCAAATTTCTCCCAAAAGATTTTGCGGTCGAAGCCAGTTTTGGTCACGTCCGCGATTTGCCGCAATCTGCGACCGATATTCCCGCAAAATTTAAATCTGAGGAGTGGGCCAAGCTTGGCGTGAATGTCGAGGCCGACTTTGAGCCTCTCTATGTTGTCCCCAAAGATAAATCCAAACGGATCAAGGAACTCAAAGAACTCGTCAAAGACGCCGACGCACTTTATCTCGCAACGGACGAAGACCGCGAGGGAGAAGCCATTTCCTGGCATTTGCTGGAACTGCTGAAGCCGAAATGCAAAGTAAAGCGCATGGTCTTTCACGAGATCACAAAGCCTGCGATTTTAGAGGCCCTCTCGCATCCGCGGGATATCGACATGAAATTGGTCCACGCTCAGGAAACGCGTCGGATTTTGGATCGTTTGGTGGGTTATACGCTCTCGCCACTTTTGTGGAAAAAAATCGCCTTTGGTTTGTCGGCAGGACGCGTGCAATCGGTGGCCCTAAGACAGATCGTGGTCCGAGAGCGTGACCGCATTCGTTTCCAAAAGGGAAGTTATTGGGATCTTTTGGCTGAATTGGCCAAGGGAAGCGAGACTTTCGAAGCGCGTCTTTATTCCTATGAAGGAAAACGCATCGCAACCGGCAAGGACTTCGACGAAAACACCGGACAAATTATTAAAGAAAAAGCCAAGGATCTCGTATTGGTCGATGAAAAGGTCGCCAAGGAACTTGAGAAAACACTGAAGACAGCGGATTTCAAAGTCCAAAGTGTCGAGGAAAAACCCACAACTTCCAAACCCTTGCCCCCCTTCATCACCTCCACGCTGCAGCAGGAAGCCGGCCGAAAATTGGGCATGTCATCGCGGGACGCCATGCGAACAGCCCAAAGCCTCTACGAACAAGGCTTCATCACTTATATGAGAACGGATTCGCCGAACCTATCGGCGCAGGCACTGGCGGCATCGCGAAAACAAATCGAGGAGCTCTACGGCAAGGAATTTCTTTCCGAAGACGGACCCCGCCAATTTGCATCGAAATCCAAGGGAGCCCAAGAAGCTCACGAAGCCATTCGACCTGCGGGCGCAGACTTCGTGCATCCGAAAGACACCGGTCTTTCGGGGCCACAGCTGAAACTCTACGAACTCATTTGGAAGCGCACACTGGCTTCGCAAATGGCGCTGGCAAAGAAATTATCGATCTCCGTCCGTTTGGTCGCCGATAAAACGGAATTCCAAGCGACCGGCTCGAGAATTCTATTTCCCGGCTATCTGCGCGTTTATGTCGAAGGATCTGATGATCCGGATGCGGCATTGGAAGATCGCGAAGTGAGTCTGCCGGAACTTAAAAAAGAGGAAAAGCTAAAAGCCAAAAAGCTCGAAGCTCAATCGCACGAAACCAAACCACCGGCGCGGTTTACAGAAGCCTCATTGATTCAGATGCTAGAAAAAGAAGGCATTGGTCGTCCGTCGACTTATGCCAGCATTATTTCCACAATCCAAGATCGCGGCTATGTGCGAAAAAACGGCAATGCCCTGACTCCGACCTTCACCGGATTTGCGGTGACGCAACTTTTGGAAAAATATTTTTCTGATCTGGTGGATCCTGCTTTCACTTCCGAGATGGAAAGCATTTTGGATGAAATCGCTGAAGGTAAACGCGAATATTTGCCATACCTAAAGAAATTTTTCCTAGGGAAAGATGGCTTGCAAACCAAGGTCGCGGCCCAAGATAAAAAAATTGATCCCAATGAATCGCGCACCATCACCTTGGATCATTTAAAAGGTGTGGAAGTCAAAGTTGGCCGCTATGGCGCCTACATGATCAAGCCCGGAACCGGGAAAAAGGCCGCAGAAGAAATTCACGCATCGATCCCGGAAACCTATGCACCTTCAGAATTAACGTTGGAAAACGTCGAAGAGATTTTGTTGATCGCGGAAAAAGGCCCCGAGCCTTTGGGCAAAGATCCAAAATCCGGATTGCCGATTTATGTTTTGATCGGTCGCTATGGCCCTTATTTCCAATTGGGGGAAGTCGTCGAAGGCTCGGATAAAAAACCTCGTCGTGCGCAACTGCCGAAAGGCAAAACACCTCAGACGGTCAATATGGATGATGCGCTTTTAGCGTTGAGTCTTCCACGGGATCTGGGCGAGCATCCAACGACAAAAAAACCAATCTTGGCTAACGTTGGCCGTTTTGGTCCCTATGTGATGCACGATGGGGATTTCCGTTCGCTGAAAAAAGACGACAATGTTTATACCGTGACTCTAAAACGGGCTCTCGAGATTCTAAGTGAAGAGAAAAAGGGCCGCGGTGCTTCGAAATCGCTGCGCGATTTGGGCGCTCACCCGGAAGATAAAAAACCGGTCGCAGTTTTCTCGGGCCGCTATGGTCCCTATGTCAAGCACGGCGCAACCAATGCCACGATTCCCAAAGAAAAAGATCCCGAAAAAATCACATTGGCCGAGGCCTTGGAACTATTAGCCGCGCGCGCAAAAACCAAGCCCAAAGCCGCAAAACGCGCCAAGCGCCAAAGCTGATCGATCGCGATTTTTCGCGCACAGTGTTTTGATTTATGGCACATTGATCCGGGATTTCCCGTTTGCCGACTGGCTCCAAAGCGTCTCCGCTTTTAGAAGTGTCTTTAGCTCTCATTAAAGAAACTTGTTTTAAAGATCCGCTCTCGCTAAGCCGACTTGAGATGCGTTTTTTCTTTGCGCTCTTTTTCCTTCTTCTAAGCCAGCAAAGTCTGGCGACCTCTAACTCTTCCTTTCATCTACGTCCGCAGTCGTGCTCGGAATCGGTCGAAGAACCTTCTATTGCTCGGGAAATAAATCTACTTTTGAAGGGCGAAGATCCCGAAGCTTTTCCCGCCATTCAACTCGCGCTGAAAGAGGGAAATGCCGCTGTTTTGATGGCTTTGGTGCACGCGCACGCTGCGCGGGGATTGCAGCGATTCGGAGCGACGAGTCCATTGATCCAAGGCCTGCGTGCGTCGACCACGGCGGAAGCCGTTGATAGCCTCTTTGCAGATTGGCTCCTCGGCCGACGCAATGATCTTGATCGTGATCTTGTGCATAAGTTCCTCGTTGATTTAGAAATCATGGGAGCAAAAATTTTCGAAGCTCTTGGTCATTAGCGCAAATCATAAGTGGAAGTCTTTCGCTTTTTCAATTTTTCCGGAAGTTTTCCCTTGATGCGGAAAGAATCGAGAAATTTGCCGTCCGCTAGAAAATAGCGAAAGAGAAGAGACTTTTGATCTTCCTCGGCAAGAATGGCGCCATAGCCTCCATTGTCGCGAAGGATGCTGCCTTTGCGTTTGCTAACTATGTCATAGAGTTTATTTCCACTGGTTCCGATCACGATGTAGGGAATTCCACCGATCAAAAGTCGTTCATAGATGTGATCGTGACCGGCCAGCACCACACTGGCTCCCCATTCTGCAAAAGGCCACTGCATATGTTTGGAGTCGCCGTGTCGTCCGGAGGAATAGGGTGGGTGGTGGAAATAAACGATTCTGTACCAGGCGTTTGATGCCGCAAGCTGTTTTTTTAGCCACTTTGCTTGAACCGAGTCTTTGCCTCCGGAAATATCCGGGGCTCGTTGATCGCTGTCGATGACAAAAAATTCAGCGCGACCCCAGCTGAACTTGTAATAGCGGCCGTTACCTGGAGGTTGGAAAAAGTCGATGTAAGGCTTCGGCGTTTTTGCTTCAACACATCCCTTGCAATCCCAATCGTGATTTCCGAGCGATGGAAAAAAGCGCAAAGTTTCCGGCTTTGTGTAGGGAAAAAACTTACCCTTATAGTTTGGCAGGAAATCTCGATAAAATTTTCCGACGTTTTGGTCCATCGTGTCGGCTTCGCCTTTGGGATAATTGTTGTCTCCTGTGGTGATGATGAATTCGGGTTTCCAGGAAACCACCAAATCCGCAACACGTTTGGTGTTTTTACCGTTACCCTGAGCATCGCTACCGTAGTCCCCGATGACCGCAAAACGCAGCATGGGATTGGGGCCCTCGTTTGCAGCCGCAGGTCGGGGCGACTGGAACGAGAAGAGAATGCTGGAAAGAGCTGTGAGTGTTGAAAACTTCTGGATGATGATCTTCAGCGATTTTGCCACCTGCTGATCCTATCTGAGATCAGCCCAGGAAAAAACTGCCTATATTTGACAGGACTTTTCGCTTGTTTGGCAGGGCGTTAAAGGCTTAGTCATTTTGACTGAACTAGCGAGAGAAAAGGGGAATTCGAGGATGAATCGGAATTTTTTTAAACTGCTGTTTTTGCTTGTCGCAACTTTAACTTTCAACGCCGCACTGGCTGAAAATACGGCATCCGTTTCCGCCTCCAAAATTGTCGAAGAAAAAACTGAGTTGAGCATTCACGAACTTCGACAATACGAAGTGCTCTTTGTCCCCGGTTTTTTGTACGATCCGCTGAAAACCCCCTCACGAAATGCCGTCCTGCGGAAACTTCGATTGGGCGAATATTTCGATGAACTTCGCCAATGGCTTCAAGCCCATGATGTAGACGAAAGCATCGCAGAGATTGATTCCGAAGACTCGATCACTGACAATGCGCACGACCTTGCTGCCTATTTAAAATTTTCGGATAAACCCGTTATCCTAGTGAGCCACAGCAAGGGGGGCTTAGAGGGCCTGGAACTTTTGCTTCTCTACCCTGAACTTCGCAAGCGGGTGGCCGGTTGGATTGCTTTGCAGGCCCCTTTTTACGGATCTGAAGTTGCAGACACTGCGTATTCGGTGCGACCTGTAAGGGCACTATCGAAGAAGCTGATCGAAGATTATTGGGGTGGTTCCCTGCGGGCGTTGATCGATCTTCGCACCGAAACGCGCCAGCAATACATGAATCTACACCTTAGCGAGATTCTTCAAATCACCCGCGAAGTTCCGATTCTTGTTATGGGCTCGAGCTATTACTTGGGTGGGGGACTTCAAAGCAGAGAAGGTGTGCGGAAGATGCCTGGAACTTTGGGCCTGCCGGCCCTGCTCCCGCTAACAGTTCCGCTAGCTTTTGGTGCCGGAGCCAATGATGGTTTGGTTGGCCTTCAAAGTGCCCGTTTGCCCGGTGCTCGCTTTGTGGAATACGCGCAGATCGATCACGCAGATCCCGTTATGCCCTTTCCGGGCCGTCGATTCGATCGTTTAGGCCTTTTCAAGAGCCTAATGACTGAAACACTGGCCATGATCAAGGAAAGTGGACAATCAGAAAATCCTTAGCTATCTCAGGGGCTTCTATAGTGTCGGCGCGTGGCGCAGCCTGGTAGCGCACTTGCTTGGGGTGCAAGGGGTCGTGGGTTCAAATCCCGCCGCGCCGACCAAATTTTTTCCTTAAAAATCATAGACTTAGAGAGATCCGAAACTTCGGAGGAACTCTCGTTTTTCGCCAGGGGCGCCATAAAGGCGTCACCTTAGCGAGTCATCACGAGGCAAAGATAGTCGTCAGCGGAAATTGAGAATTGAAGTTCGGCCCCGAAGATAGTCGGGGGCCAGATGAGCATAGCGTTCAGTCATCTGAATATCACTATGCCCGAGAATCTGTTTCAGGTCGTAAATCGATCCACCATTCATCACAAAATGCGCTGCAAAAGTGTGGCGCAAATCGTGAACACGAATTTTTCGCACTTCAGATTTTTTGATCGCAGGATCAAAAACAAAACGCTGAAATACTGAATGATGAAGAAGATTCCCGACTTTATTTGGGAAAACTAAAGTCTCGCCTGAAATCGGCAAGAGAAATTTTTTCCTATCTCTAAAGGCTTCGATGCAAGCTTCATTCAAGCCGACGTATCGGATCTTATTTCCCTTCGTGCTTTCTTGAACTTTGTGATTGATGCGATCAACCGTTCGGCGAAAACACACGATACGTTTCGAAAGATCAAGGTCTGACCACTGCAAAGCAAAAGCCTCTCCCGCACGACAACCTGTGTTCAATAGAAGAACAAAAAAGGAGTGATACGCGGGATGATTCGCTTTCACGATTTTAAGAAATGCTTCGGCCTCTGCTGCGGTCCAAAAATTCAGCTTCTGCGGGGACTCCTTTAGGAATTTAATTTTTGATGCCGGATTCTGGATCAAATAACCCCAGTCGTTTGCGGCGTCGTTAAACATCTTTCGGATCAGCTGAATGATCATGTTGGCGTATCGCACGCTTTTTCCAGATTGGATGATCTCCGACACAAGAAGATTGACTTCTCGACTCGAGATTCGATCAAGTCTGCAGTTTCCTAAAGTCTGCAAGACGAAATTCTTCAAGATATGTTTCGTCAATGCCAGAGTCGAAGGGCGAACTTTTGTGGAATAAACTCCAAGCCACTCTTCCGCAAACTGTTCCAAGCTTAAACTAGGAACGCTTCCGTTCTTTCCGGAATCGCGGCTTCCAAGCTGCTTTCTTTCCCAGCGTTCGGCATCTACTTTTCTTTCGAAGTGTTTAGAGAGGCGGTGTCCGTTGATACGGACGACCGCCTGATAGGATTTCTTGTTAGCGTAAAATCGGACTCGAATAGCCATTTTAATACCTCCGTTTAAGAAGAGGAATTGGGCCATTTCGAGGAAGCACGAGATGTCTTTCGCGCCAGTCGATCAATTGACTAAGTGTAAAATAAATTCGTCGTCCAATTTTGTAATGGGGCACTTGCCCCCGACTTACGCGCAGACGAAAAGCTTTTACGCTCCAGCCAAAAAGATTCGCGGCCTCAGGAATCTCGAGCATTTTTTCCGTAGACTCACCAGACTGCTTGTCAAAGATCAAAGGACCACTTTCTTTTACTGCGACGACGTGATTCTTGCGACCTGGAATTGAGCTTTTCACGTCTCCTCCTTCGAACGGAACGCGGCGCAGTCGCCAATCTCTGATCCACTTAGTCGAAGGCAGATCGGTCCGGGAGCCCCGTTTTCTCCAACATCACCCGTAGGACCTCGAAGTCCCTCTC
>CAZWNW010000022.1:0-19490 GCA_964636255.1 uncultured Bacteriovoracaceae bacterium
TGGTCGGCGCGGCGAGATTTGAACTCACGACCCCTTGCACCCGAGACAAGTGCGCTACCAGGCTGCGCCACGCGCCGACTCCCTTGGATTTTAAAGCTTTGGGCAACAAATGGATAGACTTATCCTTAGGCTTTTACAAGAATTTCCTACCTGAGTCCGCCGGAGCTTTATGTTAAAAAGTGGCCTTATCATGAGTCGCGAAGCAGCCCCAAAAAACGATAAAGTCCCCGGAAAATCAAACCCTAGCCACGGGCGGCTGGTACTTTTTAGCTCCAAGAACTACGATCGGGAATTCTTTGACTCCATAAATAACAAGAGTTTCGGCTTTGAGATTCTATACCTCTCGACCCACCTTGAAAAAGACCTCATTTCCTCGCTCCTCCGCTCCGGCGACATCGTTTGCCCCTTCGTGAATGATGCTTGCTCGCGTGAAATTCTCGAAACTTTGGCGGGGGTTGGAGTGAAGTCCCTGGTACTCCGCTCGGCGGGATATAACCATGTGGATTTAACGGCTGCCCGAGAGCTTGGGATTCGGGTGGCACGCGTTCCGGCCTATTCCCCCTATGCCGTAGCCGAGCACACCTTGGCGCTGGTACTGACTCTCAATCGAAAAACTCATCGCGCCTTCAATCGCATTCGTGAAGGTAACTTCAGCCTAGAAAATATGATGGGTTTTGATCTGAATGAGAAAACGGTCGGCGTCGTGGGAACGGGAAAAATTGGTTATATCGCCGCAAAAATTTTCCGGGGCTTTGGCTGTGATGTGATTGCCTATGACCCTGTGCCAAATGAAAAGCTTCAAAAAATGGGAGTTCGTTACACGACCCTGGAATTCTTATTGGCAGCATCGGACATCGTGACCCTTCATTGCCCATTAATGCCGAAAACCCATCATTTGATTGACGAGAAAAGCTTAAAGCTAATGAAAAAAGGCGTCATGCTGATCAACACGAGTCGCGGAGGATTGATCGACACGAAAGCCGCTATACGTGCACTAAAAAATGGGCACCTGGGCTATTTAGGAATCGATGTCTATGAAGAAGAAGCTGATCTTTTTTTCGAGGATCAATCGGCGCGCATCATCCAAGACGACGTGCTGATGCGACTCTCTACATTTCCAAACGTCTTGATTACCGGGCATCAAGCTTTTTTCACGCGCGAGGCTTTGACCAACATTGCCGAGGTCACCCTTTGCAACGCCCGCGATCTTTTACGTGGCGACCGCTGTCCAAACGAAATTCTTTCCGAGAGCTGATGGAATTTCCATACGTCGTGTTACACTCAGGGAATGGCCACGCGGAAAAAGCTCCGCAAAAAACTTCGCTCTTCGCGGAAAAAGATTCGCCGAAAGGCGCGTCGAATTCCCACTAAAACTGCGCACTCAAAAAATCGTGGCCTTTTAACCCAGAGACTTTCGGCACGAAGGCTGGCCGCCGTCGATGTCGGCAGCAATGCAATCCGAATGATTCTTGCCGAACAAGATGCCTCGGGAATCCATATACTCGAGCGCTTTCGATTTCCGATCCGCCTGGGTGCAGACGTCTTCGATCGCGAGAAAATCTCTGATAAAAACATTCACCTGGCGGCCGTGATTTTCAAAGACTTCGCAGAACTCCTCGAAAAATTCCACGTTCGTTCGCTACTGGCGGTTGGGACTAGTGCGTTACGGGAAGCCAAAAATAGGGGCCGGTTTTTGCAATCCGTCCACAAAGCTTCGGGAATCCACATCCGCATCATCGACGGCGTAGAGGAAGCCCGACTTATTCATCAAGCAGTAAAGCATCAGATTTCCCTCAATCGACAGAGAGCCCTACTTATTGATATTGGCGGCGGCAGTGTCGAATTGACTTTTAGTGAACGCGCAATGATGAGTGCAACGGAAAGCTTCCCCTTTGGAACCGTACGAACGCTTGAATACATGAAAAGATACAAGCTAAACGAAGAAGGTCTAGAAGGTATTGCCGATGAGTACCTTCGACCTATGACGGATTTCATTTCGCGCCGAACACGACGCCAGCGTCCCCGAATTGCCGTTGGGACGGGCGGCAACGTGGAAACCCTGGCCCGCCTTAAATCACGCCTCTTAAATTCGAATGATCAAGAGGTGATCGAGATCGCGGAACTCGAGGAAATGATTGCGCGACTTCAGGCATATAAGATCAAGGATCGAATTCGGAAACTGAACATGCGCCCCGATCGCGCCGACGTCATCGTCCCGGCGGCGTTGGTCCTACATTCTGCAATGAAAAAAGCACAGCTTCGGCGTATTCTTGTTCCTCACGTGGGACTGCGTGAAGGCCTACTCTGGCGGCAAGTCTCTAAATAATAAATTTGCCTACGAATTTTAGTCTTTAAAAAATTTCGGCGGCAGCAGTGCCCGGAGGAGTCCGTTCCCCGCAGCTGCATCCGACACCGACTCAACTTCAATCACGGCGACTGCTGATTTCTTGAGTTCAATAAAGGTCTTTCGCCCACCCAATAGGGTCGATATCAAGTGACTGAGATTTGGTTCGTGTCCGACGACCACAATACCTTTGTCGGGATGACTTTCCTTTCGATTCTTAAGCACATCTAAAAAGTCATCAAAATTACGCTCCGGCAAAAGAGCTTCCGATATCGTGATCTTTTTATCGTAGTGAGCTGTCTTCTTGATGATCTCGGCGGTTTCCAGTGCACGCAAAAAGGGCGATGAAATAATCTCGCCCACTTGAAATTTATTCTCTAACAAAATCTGGGTCATCACCTTCGTGACGTCTTTCCCCTCTTTCAAAAGGGGACGATTTTCTTCGTCGACACCTTCGCTAAAGGCGTCTTCGCGCTCCATGGCAATTCCGTGTCTAAAAAATATTAAGATCATTTACTCAGCTTTCCTCCTCGACAAAAGCACCACCGCGGCGAGAGTACTCCATCAATGATTGCTGCACACCGCTCTCGCTTCCCGATCGCCGTGCGTAATTCCCCTCGCTATCCATATCCCAGGTCTGCCTTTTATCATTGAGATAGAGCTGCAGCGTATCCCAAATCTTTTCTTTTAAATTGCGGTCCAGTATCGGAACGACACATTCGATGCGGCTGTGAAGATTGCGATACATCCAATCGGCCGAGCCAATAAAAAAATCGCCATCCACAGGATTTTCGGCTCCATTGCGGAAATGAAAAATACGCGAGTGTTCAAGAAAGCGCCCGATCGTCGACATCACGCGAAGATTTTCGCTGATGCCCGGAATCCCAGCGCGAACGCAACAAAATCCTCGCACCAACATCGAAATGGAACATCCGGCCATGGAAGCTTCGTAGAGGACTTTTGTGATCGAGTTCTCCTCCATGTTATTCATTTTTGCGATGATGCCTGAGGGTTTGCCCGCGATGGCATTTGCTGTTTCCCGTTCAATCATCTCTTTGAATTTTTGCGTCATGTTAACGGGAGCAATCAGAAGATGCTTGTAGGCACTTTTCAACGAACGGCCCGTCAAATAGTTAAAAAACTCGACAAGCTCTGATGTGATTTCTTCGCGAACCGTCAGCAATCCCATATCCGTATAGAAACGTGAAGTCGTGACATTGTAGTTTCCCGTGCCGATGTGAGCGTAGGTACGCAATCCATCGGCCTCTTGGCGAACAATCAATGCAGTCTTGGCGTGGGTTTTGTATCCGACAATTCCATAGACCACATGAACGCCAGCTTTTTCCATCTCGTGTGCCCAATAGAGATTGCGTTCCTCATCAAAACGCGCCTTGAGCTCAACTAGACAGACGACCTGCTTTCCGGATTCTGCGGCCTGTATCAATGACTTAACGATCGGGCTTTTATCTCCCGTCCGGTAGAGGGTCATTTTGATGGCTAAAACTTTGGGATCCTCTGCGGCTGAGCGAATCAATCGTTCCACGGTAGCGCCAAAACTATCAAAGGGATGGTGAAGTAGATGATCCTTGTGACGAATGACCTGAAAAATATCTAGTTTGTCTTCTTCCGAAAAAGCAGGGGGCACCACCGGCGTCCACTGCTCGAAGCGATGCTTTTTTATTTTCTGATCGGCAATTTGAGCCAGCGAGGTATAACTGAACTCGTGAGACATTTGATAAACTTCATTGGACGATAGTCCCAATTCATCCGTTAAAAAATTCAGCATCCAGGGATCAGGATTTGGGCCGTGTTCAATGCGAACGGCTTCCGCAAAACGCCGAAGCTTTAATTCCTCTTCGATCAGCTCGACCAGGTCTTCGGCGTCCTCTTCGTCTCCCGAGATGTCGGCATTTCGCGACAACCGAAAAACCATCACACCATCGACTCGCATCTGTGGGAAAAGATCGCTCAAATTAGCCTTGACCAATTCCACAAGCGGCAAAAAGCGGCCAGAGTTGAGGCCCCCCAATTCAATCCATTGCGGCAAGACACTGGGAATTTTCACGCGAGCAAAAAATTTTTCGTCGCTGTGTGGATGCCGCAAAGTGATCCCAAGGGAGGTAGACAAATTAGATATAAATGGAAAAGGATGACCTGGATCTACCGACAGCGGGGTCAATACAGGAAAGACATTTCGCATATAGTACTGCCGAGCCTGTTCCACCTCCTGTGGGCTAAGATCATCCCAAGCTAAAAGATGAATGCCTATGTCACGAAGACCCGGAACGATACTCGCCGAAAAACAACGTGACTGATCGTCAAGCATCGGAAGAACTTGCTTGCGAATTTCTGCCAACTGATCGACCGGTGTCTTGCCATCCGAGGAACGTGACAATATGCCGAACTCGATCTGACGCTTGAAACCTCCAACACGTTTCATGAAAAATTCGTCCAGATTGGACGTGCAAATGGAGAGAAATTTTACGCGTTCCAAGATTGGATTCCGAGAATCCTCAGCCTCGGCCAAAACTCGGCGATTGAAATTCAGCCAACCAATCTCTCGATTGGTAAAATTCCCGACGGTCGATTCGCCGACCGCCATTTCCAGGCTCTTAATTTTTGATGCGGGGGCGCGACGCTTCCCCACCTTCCTTTGGGACATGTGGACGATGAAGATAGAAGCACTAGGTCGTGCGAATCAACTATATGTTTCAATACTTTGAAAAAGGCTGGAGATCCCCAGACTTAGGGTGAATAATGGGGGTCCATGAATAAACACGTTCGAAACATCACGCTGGATATCATTCTGACGATCCTCACCTGCTTTCTATACAATATTTATATCCAGCATAAACAGATGGAAGCGCTGAACGATATGCTGGGTACGAAAAAGTACGATTTTCTCAGCTGGCTTTTGCTGACCATCGTAACCTGCGGCATCTACCACGTTTATCACGAATACCGAATGAGCGACGACCTAGCCCGCATGGTGCCGGGGGCGTCCACCATGGAACCGATCATCAGCATTGTGCTGGCGATTGCTGGTCTTCACATAATCACCGATGCTATTCAACAAAGTCACATCAACCGTCATTATGGAAACAACGAACTTTAAACAAAAGATAGGCGCGCGCGCTCATCTACTACTGCCTCCCCTGTGGTTCGGAGGCTTGGCGCTAGGACAAATGCTCTCATCTGAAACTTTGTTAAAAGGCACGGTATTCTTGCCCATCCGATGTCCCCTGCACCTGCTGACAGGCATACTATGCCCCACTTGTGGCCTCGGGCGCTCGCTGGTATTGGCTTTCACCGGATTTTACGCAGAGTCGCTCAGCTTTCATCCGGGCGGACTTTTTGTGCTCCTTTTTTCCATCCTTTATTTTTTTTGGCGACTTGGCTATCTACCAAAAATTCAGAGCGATTTCCTCCGACTCTTCGGACTGAAAACTACTGCGGTTTTCATTGTTCTCTACAGCGTCTGGGGTTTTGCGCGAAATTTCTCAAATTATTAAGTGCTTCAAAACATTCCTGCATTGAAAGTACATTGCCAATCGCACTTTGCTCGCCTTTTATGATGAAATGTTCGACAGGTTAAGCCTCGTCCCCTGCATGCCTCCCTGGTGGGCCCGTGGTGGTCATGCGCAAACGATTTGGAGCCATTTGCTGGCCGAGAATCCTGATTCAGTAGGCGGCGAGCGCATCGAGGTGCCACTGGACGATGGAGAGAAAATTGTTCTGCGTCTTTGCCGTGGGAAATCTCGGACTATTGTTTACTTATTTCACGGACTTTCGGGCGATGCCTCGGCTGATTACATGCAGCGGAGCGCCGCGACCTTTCTTGCAGATGGTCACACGGTTTGCTTAGTCAATCATCGTGGATGCGGTGAAGGAGAGGGCCTTGCGATTCGCCCCTATCATTCAGGTCGCGGAGAAGATATTTCCGCCGTCATCAAATGGGGTCGCGCCTTTTTTCCGGATAAAAGGCATATAGCCGTGGGATTTTCTTTAAGCGGCAATGCCATTCTTTGCCTACTGAGTGGACTGCGTGGCCAAATTTTGCCGGATGCGGCGATCTCGATCAATGCACCTATAGATCTAAAAGGAACAGCGCATGCTTTAGAGAGCGGAATCAACCGCATTTATGACCGCCGATTTGTTGGTCGACTCCGACAACGTCTCCATCGTCGCCATCAACTAGGCTACACGACAGAGCGATTCAGTATTCCACGAGGCACGACACTTCGCGATTTTGACAACATCTACACGGCCAACGCCGGCGGCTTTGAAGACGGAGAGGACTATTATCGAAAATGTTCGACTGCCCCTCATTTGGAAAAGATTTCCGTTCCCACCCTCCTCCTCACTGCAGCCGACGATCCCTTCGTACCCGTGAAGGCTTACCAAGAATCACAGCTTTCAAAATCAGTGCATCTTCACATCGAAAAAACGGGAGGGCACATGGGATATTTCAATTCGGAAAAACTCAATGGACAACCGCGGGCATGGCTAAATTATGCACTTCGAAATTGTGTAGGTGCTGCCGACCGGGCCTTCTTCCCCTGAGCGTAGCTGATACTTTATCGGCTGATGACAAGACCGCCGTAGAAACCTCCAAGCAACTCCAAATAGCGCACTTGAAAATAAGGATAGCGACGTTCGAAAATTTTAATCGCTCGTTCAAGATCGTTAATCTTTAGAAGCGGATCGGCTCCCTCTTCGAGCCGGATGCTGTCAAAGTAACATCCCTGTAAAACTGCGGTGGCTCTGGGATTAGTGGCATTCAAGACTCTCCCGACCTCTAGGAAAAAACGACTCAAGTCCCGGGAGTTAGCAGCAATTCCGCCGCACAATGGCCCTCTGGAATGACAGTCGCAAAGACCTCGAGTCATGACCAAGCCATCGAAATAGGAGTCTGGAAAAGGCAGGGCTTCGCTGTTGTCGAAATCGGATCGCACTTCGAGATTAGCCGGCAAAAATTCCTGCAATTGAGGGGAAATAATATCGAGATAAGCCTCGACGGGAGATTCACGAAAAGACTCACGCTCAAGCGGGCTTAATCGATTCACTCGGGAACTGACCTTCGGCGACAAAGTATTTAGAAAAGGAGATCTTCTTAATGAACGACGATCACCCAGCTGATGAATAAAATGCTCACTCAGTTCGCTATCTATCTGATCGTAGAATTCATCGGATATGTCTGTTGCTAAAAATTTAATGTCGGGATTGAGAACAAGATGATCAATCACCTCGACAGCAATCGTTCCTGCACTCAGCTCCAATATGCTACCTTTAGAAGGCAAAAATTCGCGCAAGAAATTCGCAGTAGTCACATCGTCCTCAAAATTGACTTTAGGCCGCAATTTCAGCCCGTGACTTCTGGGTCCTCCCGAGCCAAGAAGCATTTCACAGATCAGACGTGGCTGATAGGAAAAGACCAAGTTCGGCAGCAGTAAACCGAGGACTAAGAGAAAACTGCAAAACCTGAGTAGCGACATAATTCCTAGGGCTTCTTAACATTTTTGACGCATTGTGCCTAGAGTTTGAGTTTTCGGCCTCCCGCAGAAGAGCCCGGAAGCAAATTTCAGACACAAAATATTGAAATTACTCAAATTTATCCTTTTTAAAGAAGCAGCTTTTTCTTGACGCGTGGCGTTAAACAGCCTATTCTTATGAGCTTTTGGAGCCCTATCATTAATGAAAACGTTTTTGACCTTCTTCTCGATCGTACGATGCATAGGATTGGGTCTCCTCTTGTCACTTTCCACCGTTGCCACGAGCCAAGACCGCGTTGAAAGCATGGACGAAATGACGAAGGCTCGCATTGATTCCCTAATGGTCGCAGCCTTACTTTTCTCGCAACACAATCACTACGAAGTTGTCGCCAAAAGATCCCAAGGGTTTGGGTCGCGAGTGGAAAGATGGGTGCGGAACTGGATGTTCGAAATGGACCCTGAACGTACGGTCTTTATGAGCGATGATCGTGATTCGCTCATTAAAATTTTTCGCAGGTGCATTGAAACCGATATAAATTTTTCCCAAATTTACTCCTCATGCCTATCTGATGCTGATGCTTTATGGGAACTAAGACGTTTCAGATACTTTGAGGAAGCTCGGCAAATCATTAAATCAAATGGCCTTGATCTTAGTAACCGAGAAACCCTTCTACGAAGCTCCCTTTTGGACTTTGCGGGAACTCTCGACGAGTACCGTGATCGCATTAGAAAAAATCTTGAATGGCAATTTTTGCTTAGGATCGAGGGTGGAGATTCTGAAACAAGAGCCTATCGAGCATTGGATAATTGGTTGCGGAATCGGATCGGAGATTCTGGGTTACGAAGCCCAATGGATCGTGTCCGAACCTTTGTAAACGCATTTTATCAAAGCCTAGATCCTTACACAGAACTTCTTAGTGCCGAAAGCAGCGAAGCCCTGACGATGGAAATGCGCGGGAGCTTCCACGGCATTGGCGCTCGGGTGGTCAAGAACATCCACGACGAATTTGAAGTCACGGAAATTTTCCCCGACTCACCTGCTGAAAAATCTGGATTGCGGGTAAACGATGTACTGGTCGGATACTACGAATCTCCTGACGGAGCGATGCGACGACTCCAGGGAAAATCCTTCATAGAAATTGCACGTCTGATTCGCGGAAAAAATGATCAAGTTCTGCAACTCAAAGTGCGCCGATTGTTTCTGGAAGAGAACGCGTCTTATCCCTATGCGGAAGTGCTGGTGTCCATCAACCGCGAGCCTGTTACGCTGGATCAAGAACGTGCACGTGTTCAGCTGCATCAGGTCGAGAACAAGAAAATAGCTCTGATCACCCTTCGAAAATTCTATAAAAAAGCGGCTGAAGACATCGAAAAACTCTTTCACCACCTCGAAGAAAGTGTGGGGCCTATTGATGGCGCTATTCTCGATCTGTCGGGGAATCGTGGAGGCATTCTGCAAGAAGCTATCGACGTCGCGGGACTCTTTGTAAAGCGTTCGCCCGTCGTCCAAACTAGAAATCTTTTAGTATCTTCCCAAGGTCACTCTCGTTTTCACTCTGAGATTTACGAAGTTTCTAAAGAGACTTTAGCGTTTGCCGGACCCCTTATGGTGAAAATTGACCCCAAAAGTAGCTCCGCAGCCGAGATTGTCGCGGCCTTTTTACAGGATTCCGAACGCGCTTACATTGTTGGAGAGCAAAGTTGGGGTAAAGGAAGCATCCAATCCGCAGTCGCGGCCTTTAGTTCGGAAACATTGCAACGAATTCCGCGAATTTCAGAATACATAAGTTCCGATCATATCTTGGGACTAGCGGAAGATGAAATCATTCCAGTGACTGAAGTTTCAAGTGCGACCATCAAATACACCAGCGGAAAATTTTATCGTGTCACCGGGAAAAGCACACAAAGAGACGGGGTCGTTCCAGATCTCTCTTTTTACGCTTTCAATGAAGCGCGAGCCCTGACAAGAAGTGGGGAGTCTCATTTGGGCAATGCACTGGCTCCTAGCAGTATCGCTGCCTGCAAGAATTTTCAGCCGGTCGCGGACCGCTTCACGCTGCGTATGCGGGAACTGACGCCTACACTGCTCGACAAACTGGCCAAGAATTCGGGACTTCAGCTTCTGCTGAAGGACGATGAACTAAGGTCTGAGCGCCAAAAGCGTCCACGCATACTCAATTCCGAACTTGAACTCGAGGAACGGCGCCGTGATTTTAAATTGATTGCGGAAAGCCGCCGAAAACTGGAGAGGATCCAAAGTCAATCGGCTTCGCGCCGGACTGACTTCAGTTTTCGACAGGAACTCATCTCGACGGATGAAATTTCCTCATTTACAGACACTGCTATTTTCAAGGCCTCTAAGAACTCAGTAGACCCGGAAGATTTGGCAATTCAGCGGCATGACTATCACCGACGCCGACTGGAAATCGACACAATGCTACAAATCATGCTGCAGGGTTTAGAGTAACTGGGTCGAATGATCGGCGGCTGAATCCCGTGATTCTATTCTCAAAAATGAGGGCAGTCAGCCATAGATTCTCAAACTAAAAGGAGAGATCAAATCCTACGACGGGACCCCAATTGCGAATTTTCCGAATGCTACGATCGTTCTGATTTTCCTTGCTCCCAACATTGATGTTTTCATACTGGACCGTGCCACCAATACTAAGACGAATATCTTGGAAGAGCTTGCGACGAACCAAAGCGTCTAATTGAAAGGAGGGATAGAATTTCGGCATGCGACTCGCTGTACGGGCACCCCATGCCCACAACGGAAGTTTTGTCGACATTCTGCTCACCAAGGTCCAAGGCTGTCGCGGTTTCCCGAGTGTAATTTCGGCCTCCAGTTGCAGGTCAATGAGATTGAAGCGGGTTGCTCGAAAACTATTTCCGTTACTTTGTTCAAAAGTTTGCGCAGATACAAATCGAGGAAATGCACGGGATGACCAGCCTACGAGCGATTTGAAGATCACAGGAAGTGCGGGACCCCATCCCAACCATTCATAGGTGGGGCCAAAATGAAGAATTCTTTCGCCGTATTCTCCATTCACATGGTCCTCGAAAGTACTTCCGTCCTGGTTATTCACCGTTTTTCGAGGTTCTGCTGACAGAGATCCGAATCTTGCTTCTAAACCCCAGGCATTTTTCAGCTCATAGGAGGCCCCCAGTTCGAGCAATGAGTAGCTTCCCTCATCAGTTTTTAAAATGCCCGAATAGCTGGCCTCGTTTTGCCAGGAATTTTCGCCGAACTGCGTGAAATACAAAAGGTGGAGATTTCCTCCAAAGGAGCGATCCAGTCGGCCCATGGGATCCAAAGTGACCGTCACCGCTGATTTCTGACCATCGCTTCCATCCTCAAATGAATCCTCTACGGTGATCTGATAATGCCCGCTGGGGATAGGAGGCAAATCAGCACTCACGACGCCACTGCCCCCGACAATTTCCCGCCAAATGACTTTGGATTCTGGACCAAGTTTCCTTAGACTGAGTATAGATCGATTTCCAGGTGTGTAACGGAACCAACGCACACGTATGGACTCATTGTCCGGCAAAACTTCTTCCTCGCGGGGCTCCAAAATTCGAGGGGCCGGCAGGGCGTTGATCTGAACCTTAAAATTCAAAAGAGCTGAAGTTGAAATGACTTCCCCTTTTTTTCTCGCCATCACCTCGGCCTGCCACAAGCCAACACCCAGATCATCCGCTGAAATCGAAGGAACTTGAGTGATGAAGGTTTTACTTTTGCCGCTGAGCGGCTTTAGTCGAAGTTCGTAATCATCAGCTCCAGCAACACTCTTCCATTCAAAACGAATGGGCGTTGTCGGCCGCGGAATTTCGATATTTTCCCCTTCAGTAGGATTACGAAAAAGAATTGGGGAACCAGCGACCAAAAAATTTTCAGCTGCGGACCAGTTCCCTGGATCCCCCTTCTGATCGATGGATCGAACTCGCAGATAATATCTACCCGCTGATAGCGAAACCTGCATCCGCGATTCATTCACTCGACCTTGGTGAACAAGGCCCTGCGCTGAAAAGCCGGCATCCCGCGAAACTTCGTATTCATAGAATCGAGCATCTGGAATTGGTGTCCACTCTCGTCTCACATCCGCCGCAAAGGCCCCGATCGGGTGAATCAAGAACCACATCAGTAGAAGCAGTAGTGCGAGACAATTTTTCATTGTTAATCTCCGGAAGGTTTTCTTAAAACGGGCGCTTCGGGCCCAGCTCCTCGAAGGACTGTGAATTCTCGGCCAGCACTCTCTAAGCCGGCTCCATGGCTTTTCCAAAATGGTTGAACGCTCACCTTGTATTGTCCAGGCGGCAATTTCGGAATTTTCCAACGATCGCCGCTGACTTTTTCCCTAATATCGACCGAGTTTCCGCCTAGATTTTCAAGATGAATTTCAAAGCTTTCTGGAGCACTTGTGCCGACAGTAGAAAAAGTCCACTCGAGTGACAAATCATGGGAATTTCGTAACAAAAAACGGCTGCCCTCGGCTGGGTAAATGATTTGCGGCATCGTCTGCAATGCGTTCCTCATTTTTTCTTCGACCGCGCTCATCTTGCCCGAGTCAGCCGACTCGTCAATCACAGGATTCTGCGCTCTGTGGATTTGGAACGCGAGCGTGGGGCTTAATTGATGTTCTGTCTGGGGATCCACCATCCGTACATGCCATAAGCCCTCGCCTAGACCATGCAAATTCAGGCTATTCGATTTGTCGATCTCTTGGCTGAAAGTTTCGTTCTTCGGAAAGTTTTCGTCCTTGGATCGTTCAAGGCGGAAGCGTGTCTGGGAGCTACCCTCCTTGATCGTCCACTCAATTGGAATCGGTGTTTTTTCATCTTCAAAGGTGAGTGAGTCCCAGGGCTGCGGCCACAGAAAGGAAACAGGCAGACTCTCTCGAGTTTGCTCTCCGGAAGCCTTTTCAATAAATTGCGTTCCAGATTCTAAGACCTCGGACTGACCATCAGGTTTCAGGACTTCTACTTCGCCTTCTTTCACTTGAATCCCCAATCTTCCGTCCTCTGTGTTCTTTTCGATTAAAACTTCGGCACCTGGACTCTGGATGTAGCGTTCGCCAATTTTTGCATTCAACTTTCCTTTCAGAAACAGATCGCCACTGGCGAGCCGAATCTCAATGCCATCGGAATCATTTTCCAGAACCACCAAACTATTTGGACTCAGACGAAGGTGGCTTTTCCCGCCTTGTAGTTCAAGGAAGATGGTCGATTCTTCGCCCGTTCGAATCACGTCGCGGTCGTAAACTTGCCGTTGCTCTTTAAGCGAAAGCCAGAGAAGTCGGTCCTGTGGCCTTCGCTGCACATCGTTTCTGGCGTATACAACCGTTCCGACTGGCGAGCCTCGGCCAGCACTCAATGATATCCGTTCTACCTCGCGAAAATACAACAGTAAGCACGAAGTACTTGCCACAAGACAGACAAAAATCCAGAAGTTGGACTTCGTAATTTGAAGCGCTGAAACCATTAATGTTCTTTTCGTCTTTGAGGCCCCCTGACCTTAACAACAAGTCGCCGAAAATTTGACGACGCGGGCGCTTTAGATCTCGCGCAAAAACCTCCGATATGTACCTTTATGAAGGCCTTTTTCATTCTTCGAAGCATTCGTGCAAAATTGTTGGTGGCTGTCTTTATGATTTTATCATCCGGAGTCGCTGGTGTTTTATTTCTGTCGACGCGCATGCATCTAAAAAGCTCTGAAGCTCATGTCCGCAAAAACGCCGTCGACATTTCCCACAGTTACCGCTCACTGATTCGGCAGCTAGTTCAGCAAAGTGAGGACCGTGCTCGTTCCTGGTTAGCCAATCACACGAACAAAGATGCCCTGATGAAATTTCTGAGTCTTGATTCCACGCTTCGTGGAATTCAAGTTTTTCGTGCGCGCGATTACAAGCTTGAGGTCGGCGCTTTTCAAAAGGATTGGGAAGTTCGAGCTAGTGATAATGAGATTTCTCAAGCATTTCAATCGCTTTCAAAGGATCGCCAGCAGCTTTATTCAGAAGTATTTGCAAGAGACGGCCGTAAGCTTCACCGAGTCATTTCACCTCTCACACAGGACTCTGCCGGTCACCTGGTCCTTGCACTAGTGTTTTATATTGATCCGGCCGTCTTCTTGTCGTCACTGGCGCAAGAGAGCGTCTCTCATGTTCTGATCTTTAAAAGTGACGGAAGTCTTCTTTTTCAAAGTCCTGGCGTTTCAACAAGCGACCTACTGGTCGATGCACGCGTTCCAAGGAAAATGCTTCAAATATTCAGTACGAAAACTGTAAACAATTTGCAATCCGAGGTTGATAGCCTGACGGGAGAGAGTTTCATTGGCTCCGTTTACAAAACCGGAGTCGATGATTTGGCCGTAGCCGTACTCACCTCCGAACTTCATATAAAGAGAGAGCCTCGGGAAACCGCGCTTCAATCGCTCCTCCTGGGATTGTGCATCCTGTTTTCAGCATTTATTTTTGTCATCCTCTTTTCGGATTCTCTTGTGAATCCTATCAAAGCCCTTGTCGAAGTGAGTCGGACTTTAGCAAAAGGTGATTTCACGGTTCGATCCCGAGTAAAAACACATGATGAGATCTCCCTACTGTCTCGATCTTTCAATGAAATGGCTCGCGGGCTTGAAGAACGCGAACGCATCAAAGAAGTCTTTGGAAAATTTCACTCTAAGGCTGTGCTTGAAAAGTTATTGAGTGATCAGAAAATTCGTTTGGGTGGAGACCGTCTGCCGGTCACCGTCTTTTTTTCCGATATTCGAGGTTTTACGGCGAGCAGCGAAATTTTGTCACCCGAAGCAGTGGTCGAAATGCTGAATGAATATCTGACCGAAATGGTGTCTGTGATTGAGTCTTACGGAGGCGTGGTGGATAAGTATGTTGGAGATGCCATCATGGCCGTATGGGGATTGCCGCAACCCGATCCGCATTATGATGCCAACCAAGCTTTGCGCGCGAGTTTAGAGATGCGCGAAAAACTTATTGAGCTCAATCAGCGCCGTACTCAGCGAGGATTGTCAGCTCTCAAGATCGGAATCGGACTGAATAGTGGTGATGTGATTGCAGGAAACATTGGCAGCCAATCGCGCATGGAATACACGGTTATTGGCGACACCGTCAATACAGCTAGCCGGATGGAGAACGCGACGAAAGAACTCACGACGGATTTGTTGATCAATGAATCAACGGCAAAGCTACTTGAGCCCGGCGTCTTTGATCTGGAGGGTCCATTCCAGGTCGAGGCAAAAGGTAAAACGGAAAGCGTGAACGTTTACAAAGTTCGCGGCCTTCTTCCTGAAAGTAGCCGGCAGGTTTCTTAGGGCTTCGCCTCTGAGGGCGGGATCGAAGCGCCTTGGGGCAGGAAGCCCAGTCAGCGTTCTCATCACACCCGTTCACCACAAAAAAGAGGGATACCCTTGGTGGATCAACGCACAGCCGCCGGCGAATAAATAGTCCGCAAACCCCGAAAAGCCGATGCTCTCGCATCGGCGTCGCGCCGGCTCAGCTGGCGCCAACAATAGCAACAAAAAAGGATTGGTGAGTGGTAACGAACAGGGGTACCCCTCTTTTTTGTGGTGGCTGAGGGCGGGATCGAACCGCCGACCTGCGGGTTATGAATCCGCCGCTCTCACCAACTGAGCTACCCAGCCGTGTCATTTGTCGAAAGTGCCCGTTCTGTGAAATGGGGCACCCCGCCGTGATAGCAAGTCCGCATCCCTTGGGCAAGACCCCAAAGACAGTTAAGATGGGGCCGAGATTCTTAGGGAGGAAATCAATATGCAAAATTCAAAGCAGATACCAAGCTGGGCCGTTTTTGGCGTCGTAGCGGGCCTCGGCGGCCTTGCGGCCGTCAGAATCCCTGGAATTGTTCAAGGTTTTGGGACGCTCCGAAAAGATAACATCGTCGATGCTGCATTGGTTGTTCCAACCCTCACGGCCGAACAAATTCTTGCCTTTGAACTTGGTGACCTGATGGCGCCCAACGAAAAAATGAGCGCCGGCCCGATGAATCCGGACGTACCGGGGAATCTATTCGTGCCCGAGCAAAGTGAAAATTATGGATTTTTTCCGGTCACTTTAAAAAAACCTGAATTTGGCTACTACCCCAAAGACAGCACCGTTACTGAACTCGCCAGTTACTGGGCCCAAGCTCCATTTTCGGAACTTGTCGCAAAAGTTCGCGAGAAAGCTCCCTATAAAGAAATTCTCAAGCTCGTAACTTTCAAAAAATTTGGACTCACCGACAAGAACGATTGGTCTCGTGTGACAAAAATCACTACGCAACTTAACCGCGAGTCCCAAGGATTGGGCGCCTATCAGTGGACCCGCCCCGTGGCCGGTAATTTAGAAGTAGATCTCGTTCTCACTTTCCAAGAAACTCCGCACCAGCGATGGATGTTGGGTGGACTGGACACAAAATCTCAAGCACGCGGAAACGTCGGAGGGGTTCAGGGACTTGAGGGGCTTTCTAAAGCTCTCTTTTTGCGCATCATCAACGATGCCGAGCACAATCCCATCGCAGCCCGGGGTTATTTCCGCAACCATAGCACTGAAAGGCGCGGAGACTTTAATGTCAGCGGAGTCCCAGGCCCACTAGGCGGATTAACTATGAGTGATCGCCGGTTAATTACCTGGACCAATCCTGAGACCGACGGTCTTGTGGGCGTCTTCCGAACTAAAAAATCTAAATCGATAAATCTCTTTTTCGCCGAAGAGCTTGGTCTAGAAAGAAAACTAGAGAGCGACGAGGAAAGCATGGGCACCAAGAGTACCGAGGAATGGGTACCCGCCAATACCGAGCGTTATGAACTGAGCGAAGCTCTGAATCCCGAAGAAGAGCTCGTCGTGGTTTTTGTGGGATCCGGCGAACTACGCATTCAACCTGATGTCGAAAACATGGGCGCGGTGCTTGAATCCGCATCTGAAATCCGCTTGCATCGTTTGAAATGAGAATAGCGAATTTAATTTTCTTTCTCGCAGTTTCTGCAAGTAGTGCGGCTTTTTCCCAAGGGCGCAGAAGCCGCACTGATCGCCCCATCGATCTGCCCTACAGCTACATTTATGAGGCGAGTTTCGAGGACGTGTGGGCAGCAGCCGTTTATATTCTCGACAACTACAGCATCATCGAAGCCAGTCGCGATTCTGGTTTATTGAAAACATCTGTCTCGCCCTATTCGCACAACCAAGGCCTCTACGAACATCCCGATCAAAGTGATCGCCTGGACGAAGTTCGCTATTCGTTACAAGTTAAGCTATCGAAAGGTCTAGTGGCACAATCGGGACGCAGCGCCGTCCGCGTTCAAGTCACGAAGATCATGGAACGCTATAAAAATCTTTTGATGGAATGGGAACGCATCCCCAGTGATACATTCGAAGAGCGAGTTATCCTCTATCGCATTCGGCAACGTCTGAGGATTGATCGCGAAGTGCGCCGCAGAAAAGCCAAGACCCAGGAATCTGGCGAAGTGACCCACTAAGTTTCTCTAACGCGTTGGAATCGTGTCGTAGGAACCGGTTTTCCAAAGGTTCAAGCGATTGCGAACCGCCGGATTGGCGTCGGCCAGTGCAGAATTTTTCACGCGTTTCGACGGGCTCAGAAGTCCCTCACGCATCGCAACCAAAATCGTTTCGCGAATAAAAAATCCCTCACCATCCAACGTGTTCTTTCGGTCTAGAAAGGCTTTCTCGAGAGTGGGCGCAAAATGTTTGGCCTCATTATTGTCCATGCGGAACAATCTCCGCAGACTTTCTACGGCTCCATCTCGAACCAAAAGCGAAGGATCTTGCATCACAGCTTGCTCGATAATTTTTCGCGCGCGTACTTTCGTTTCTTTAGTGATCTGATGAGAGGGATCGAAGAGATCCGAAAGTGCGTTCACAGCGGCCAATCGATGCTGCCACTCGAAAGCTAATGCAGGCTCTCGGCTGCTTTTACTCATCCGATCCACTGCAAAAAGCTTTTCAGATATACGAAGCAGTCGTTCCGGATCTCGGCGTGACAAATCCATAAATGTGCCCAACATCCAAGGGGGGTTTTTCTCCACCTTTGGAGGATCGGCTTTTAAAACTTTCGGCAGTTCCGGAACTGCAAATGCGCTTTGAGCGAAAGACAAAGCAACTAGAACGCCAAAATTCCACACGATCATTCTTTTCGGTCTTCGCAACAGGCTCATTATCCTCAAGTTCCCTCTTTATCCTTCGGACCCAAAACTTTTTCAAACTCTTTCATCAGCTCATCTTCATCTGCGCCCAATACGGCCATTGCCTCGGCATTCTCGGTGTCGACGGAAACTGCAGGCTCGTCAGCCACATTTTCGGCTTCGAAACCGGGCGGCGGACTGGCCTTTTCCTCGACTTCAGTTTGGGGCTCGATCTTTTCTGCTCCCAACAACTGCTCCAACTCTTTATCTAGATTGTCGTCGGTCGAAACTTCTTGAGCCGGTGAGCCCGCCTGCTCGACATTTTCTGCTGGAGCTTCTTCAACCTTCTTCTCTTCCAGCGGAGTCGCGGCCAACTCTTCAACGGGCGCGGCCTCTTCTGCGCTTACTTTAGTCTCCACGGGAGCCGCCTCGACGCTTTCGGCCTTTTTCGTCTGCGGACCGTCAGCACTGGTCATTTCGCTAAATAATTTTGCAATGTCGTCTTCCGAAAAAGGCTCCGCCGAAGCTCCAGTACCGGTGACTTGTTCCTTCAGCCTATTGTTTTCTTCTTTGTATTTTTTAATTTGAGCTAGTTCATCTTCGAAAATTTCATATTCCTCAAGTCGATTGCTGAGATCCTGAATGGTTGCCTGCTGTTGAGTGACCTTTTGACCCATTTCGACTTCGAGCTTTGCGCGTAATTCAGTTTCGACTTCTTTCCGAATACTTTCCTTTGCTTCGTCGGGAAGCGTAGTGGCTCCTACTTTACTGGCCTTGAGAGCCGCCATCTCCTTTTTCAAAGCTTCGATGGTCTTTTCAAGCTCTTGGTTTTTCTTAAGTAATTCCGGATTATCGCGAATTTCCGTTTTGGTAACGGTCTGCTGAATTCGTGGCCCAACAGAAGGCTCGTTGGCGTCGTCAAAACCACCTTCGAAAAGACGGTCACGTAATTCCTTTAGGCGCAGAATTTCCTCGTGAATCTCCGCAGCTAGTTTTTCTTTCTCTTCTAGTATTTGCGTTTCGATAGGTGCCTTACGAGCCAGTCGACGTAGAAGCAAAAAACCTCCGACGAGGATCGCGAGCGCAAAAACAATAATTTGTAAGTAAAGAAGAAGCGGAAGGTGAGGCTGCAAAAATTGAATGACCGGCTTCATCTTGTTTAATTCTAAGGCCAAATCAACGCCTTGCGAAGAAATGGGGGGCCAAAGTTTTGATGGATTTAAAGAGAGCTGCGGATTAATTGAGTCAAAGCAGCTTTCTACTGATGGGTCCCATAGTTAAATGGATATAACGGCTCTTTCCTAAAGAGCAGTTGCAGGTTCGATTCCTGCTGGGACTACCATTTTTCGCGTCAAAATCGTCCCAACGGACGATTTTGATGCGAAAAAGCCCGTAGGACGGGTCGCGAAGGCGAGCCGACCGCAGGGGCAGAAGGCTTCAATCCGAAACAAAATCAAAGTATTCCTGAGGAGCAATCGTCCCAACGGACGATTTTGATGCGAAAAAGCCC
>CAZWNW010000023.1:0-16255 GCA_964636255.1 uncultured Bacteriovoracaceae bacterium
TTGTCAATGATGCGAGTCCCTTTGGTGTACTCTTTTACGATGTTTTCCAGTACGACATTTGCCATGATCACTCCTTAACGGCACCCGCCGTGAGGCCCGAAACAATTCTCTTTTGGAAAATTAATACGAGCAGCACCAGGGGAACGGTCACCAAAACCGAGGCTGCCATGATGCGACCCCAGGGACTTTCATAAGTGCTGGACCCAGAAATTAGTCCAATCGCTACCGGAATGGTTCGCTTGTCAGAAGTTAGAGTGAAAGTCAGCGCAAAAAGAAATTCATTCCAAGCCGCGATAAAAGCCAGAAGAGCTGTGGTCACAACCGACGGGCCCATGAGGGGTAAAAATATCTTGAAGAGTATCGTCGCGGGGTTTGCGCCATCAACGATTGCAGCTTGCTCCAATTCACGCGGCAACTGCCGCATGAAAGTCGTCAGAAGCCAAATGGTGAATGGCAGCGTAAATATCATGTAGGAAAGTGTTAATCCCTTCCAGTCATTGTAGAGCCCGAGACTTCGAATCAGTTCGAACATGCCAGAGAGGACCGCTACCTGCGGAAACATGGAAACGGCTAGTACGCAAAGTAACAAAATATATCGGCCGCGAAATTCAACGCGCGCTAAAGAATAAGCGGCCAGAAGGCCCACAAGCAAACTCATCACCACAGTCGCCGAGGCGACCATAATGGAATTGAGAATGTTGGTTCCAAAGGGTTGTTCGTTAAAAATACTTGTGTAGTTTTCCCAGTGAAATTCTGTTGGCCAATACTCGACCGTAAAAAGTGAACTGCCGCTTTTCAATGACGATACGATGGCCCAATAGAAAGGAAAAAGCGAAAAGAGGCTGACGAGGCCAACGATGAACCAAAGCAGCACTTTGTCACTAGTTGACTTTTTCACTGCTGCCTCCGATGAAATTTAGTTTCGAAGTCGTGACATATATGACGGTGAAGAGCGCTATGAAAGCAAAAATCAAAACCGAAACTGCCGAACCGTAGCCGAGATCCTGAAAATCGATCATGTTTTTTCGGGCATAAATGCTGATCGATGCCGTGTCGCTGCTATTGGTGGTCATGATGTAAATCAAATCAAAAACTCGCAGGGCATCTAGCATGCGGAAAATGATAGCAACCGCCAAGGCGGGCTTTATTAGAGGAAGTGTGATTTTGAAAAAAGTTTTGATGCGTCCGGCGCCATCGACCGCCGCACTCTGATAAATGTTGGACGGGATGCTTTGAAGTCCCGCCAATATAAGGAGAGTCATGAAGGGTGTTGTCTTCCAAACATCGACCAAAATGACGGCAAGCATGGATAGAACCGGATCCGCAAGCCATGCGACGGGTTCGCTAATGACGCGGAATTTGGTCAAGATATCATTAACGACTCCATAAAGATCGTGGAACATCCAAGCCCACATCTTCGCCGACACGACCGTTGGAATTGCCCAAGGCACCATAACGGCAGCGCGCAAGAGCGAGCGACCTCGAAAAGTCTGGTCCAAAACTAGCGCGATCCCCAGGCCTAATATGGTCTCTAGCAATACACTGCCGACCGCAAAAACGATCGTGTTCTGGAAGGATTGCCACCACTCAGGATCATTGAGAACATCCTTGTAATTTTGAAGCCCGATCACTTCGAAGTGGGAAAGATCGGAGAGATTGGCGTCAGTAAAGCTAAACCAAAAAGTGCGCACAAGTGGGAGAAGGGCAACAGCCGCAAGCACCAATAGTGATGGGGCAAGAAAGAGATAGGCCCAACG
This sequence comes from uncultured Bacteriovoracaceae bacterium, assembly GCA_964636255.1. Classification (GTDB taxonomy): domain Bacteria; phylum Bdellovibrionota; class UBA2428; order UBA2428; family UBA2428; genus CAXNGS01. Next base: position 1,758 of record CAZWNW010000023.1, read on the forward strand.
CCGACGACTTCGATTGACTTGTGAAATCATTCGCTCAACTCACCGCTTAAGTGTTCGCTCATCGAAACGGCTTACCAGCCGCCGCGCTTTTTCAAACGGTTGAGTTTTGTTTCAAGATTTTTCAGAGCTTCCTCTGGGCTTTCCTTTTTGGAGAGCGCGCGCGAGACCGCATTCCAAAATTCATTGCTCACGCGATTGTAATCCTGTCCGGTAATCTGAGAAGGGCGAGCAACCGAGGATTCCAAAGAGCTGCCGAATTTCTGCAAAATTGGATTCACCTTCAAAACATCTGGATCTTTGTAAAGGGCGGCAATTGTCGGATTAAAACCATGTTTTACGCGATCTTTCTGTTCAGAGCGCCCCGCAAGAAAGCGCGCGAGTGTAACAGCTTCTTTGGGATTCTTGCTGTATTTCGAAACGGCCACATGCCATCCTCCAAGTGTGGGTGAACCCTTGGGATTCTCTGTAGTTCCGGGGATCGCAAGCACTCCAACTTTTTCACGAACTGGGCTGTCTTTGCTATTTACGAGGCTCCAAGCGTAGGGCCAATTGCGCATAAAGGCAGCGTTTCCGGATTGGAAAACTCCGCGGGCTTCTTCCTCTGCATAGGTGAGGACCCCGTCCGGCGCGATTGTTCCGACCCAACTGGCCGCCAGTCTAAGGGCATCGGCCGCCTTTGAGTTATTGATGGTCACCTTGCCGTTGCCATCGATGATTGAGCCTCCGCCAAAGGAACTGATCCATTCCAAAGCATTGCAGGTGAGTCCTTCATAGGCTTTGCCCTGGAAAACAAAACCCACAAACTTTGAATTGCTCTTTCGTTCCCCGGCCTGAACTTTTTTAGCGGCGTCGGTGAGTTCCTGCCAAGTTTTTGGTTCAGCGATTTTGTACTTCGCTAGAAGATCCTTGCGATAATAAATGATGCCCGCATCTACATATTGAGGGATCGCAACCATGCGTCCCTTGACCGTATTGTTTGCGATGAGTTGAGGGTAATGCTGCTTGATTTCTTCTTCCGGGACGAGTCCATTTAAATCTAGAAAATGGTTGCCTAAGATACCCGGCCAAATGACATCAACGGTTAGAATGTCGATGTCAGGTGAATGTGTGGAAAGTAGCTGCTGAAAAAGTGCCAGTTTTTCATTGGTGTCGTTGGGCGTGGAGATCATCTTTACGTTGATGCCACTTTCCTTTGCCCACGCTTCCGCGCGCCTTTTACAAATTTCGTATTCCGTACCCACAGCGCCACAGGCGACCGATAGCGTAATATTTTTTGCAGATGCCGAGGTCGACAATGCGAGAAGAAAAACCAAACTGCGAGAAAGATATTTAAGGCCCGAGAATGATGGAAAAAGTTGCATTTTTGAAGCCTCCAAAAAAGTCGAGTCGTTATATCTCAAAGTCTAGGAATCGACAAACCGTGTATAGCTTCGAGACTCATCTGAACAGGTTTATGAGCCTACCAGACGCTCAGGCCTAGCTCACAGAGAAAGCTCCGAACGCTTCTTGCTTTGAGAAACTCAGCATTTTCATAGCCTGAGGCCTTCAAAATCTCAGTTGTGACTTTCCGGACGCCAGCATCCTTATGGTGGAGCCCCAAGTTTCCGAGCCTCTCCGCAATATCCGCGTCCAAATTGCTACCTATAATTTTGAAATATTCTAAGAAGTGGGGTCTCATTTCGGCACTGCCAATCCAAGTCACAAAGCTACGAAATACGGCTTGCTGGGTCTCGATGAGGCTGGCGCTAAATGCTTCAAAACCGGGATTGTTTTTCAAAAGGAGCAGGGCCAGTAGAGTTGCTTCCCGATGGCCGCCTACTTTTGGTTTTCTAGCAGCTTTCAAGATCTCGGTGGCAAAGGTCGCGGTGTTGCGATAGCCAGCTGTTTTGTGGATTCGGAGGACAATTTTCCCGCCCAAGTTTAATTCCTGCGCCGACGAACTTGAGAGTTCATTTCGAATAAAACTCTCGATCTCCGTAGTGGAGTATCCTAGGTGTGCAAATAGGGCGAGGACCTTTTCGCTCTCAGTACCGTTACCGGAAATCTCGTCATAGGACCTGACAGCCCGATGTGCGTTTATAGTTGAAATTGTCGTGAGGGGATTCAGGTAGCCTTTGGTCTCTTCCCACTGAGCTCGATACACGGGAGCCTGGCTTACGCCTAAGCGTTCTGCGTAGCGCACCTTCAAATATTGGGCGAGCGGAATTGAAGACCAAAGCAAAAGTTTCCCAAGAGGAAATTCCCAGTTTTCAAGTTTTACTCCGTAGCCCAAGAGGTCAGGAATTTTGAAGGAAAACGGAATGAGATACATCCCCTGATTTTCCACTTCATATTGATTGAGATTTCCGCGACCCTTATCAGGACCATCTTGATGACGAAAGGGTTTCCAGGCATAGCGGGTGAAAGGAATCTTGATGATGGGTTCCCACGGTTTTTCATTCAGGCGCAACTGGCTGCGCATTTTTACGATTTGATTCCATTCGACCTTGGCCCAGTTATTGGCGATGGCATTCAGAAAAATGCGTCCGTGTAAAAAAGCCGCGCTGGGATCGTAAATTTGATAGAGCTTGTGGAAACCTTCGGCGACTCCGACAGTCAGGTAAGCGGTAAAAAAGCTGATCATAGAATTCTTGATTCTCTGCATGGGTTTTGAACCCAAGTGCGTCCATCGTGTGTATGTGCCTGCATTCACCCCCAGAGTAAATCCGGTTCCCATGTTGATGAGAATGGGGCCGATGTCGATCGCGCCGCCATTGATCATTTGATTGGTTTTCGCCATACAAAGCATCAGTCCACCTTGGGCGACGGCACAAAAAGTTCCAAAGATATAATGCTGTTTTTCAGGTTTCTGCAGAACGTAGGTCCCGTAGCTTTTCCACCATTCTCGCGACCACTTTTCTGCTTTGAGATGCGCCTGGGCATCAAGCTGCAACTGATTCGTTTCTGCATTGATGCTTTTGAAAACAACGACTGCGTCGCGACCCTTGTCTCCGGCGGAAATATGTTGGGCGGCCAGAATTTTGTTAAATTCCTTTTGGTCGGCTTTGACCCGTTTCATTTCTTCCGGGCTTAAATCCTTTGAAACCATCTCAAGGAAGCGCGGGTCTAGCTCTTCCTTCTTAAACTGATCGTTCTCCAAGAAGACAAAGCTATATTCAAGGTGCTCCAGTTTTACGCGCGCATATATCTTTTTCTGATAAGGGCTCACGCGCAACTCCGCTTCGCCCTTGTCGCGAATGGTGATTTTGTATTTCACTTTGTCGACGTTTTTCAGCAGCTCGTCCTGACCCATCGAATCTCGATCCGCTTCCAGTTGGGCCCAGACCAGGGCCTCGAGTTCTTCGGCGATTTTCAGGGTTTTTATTTGCTCGGATTCAGAACCCAGATTGAGGAGTTCGGGATTCTCGAAGTGGATCGCGGGAGCTTCGATGATGTCTTGAAGTTCTTCGGGATGACCTATGTTGTTTACTTGCGCAGAGGCCAATCCATTCACAAAAAATGCGGTGAAAAGTAGTAGCTTTTTTGCCCGTGAAATTGTGTTTAAAAATAAAATATCTTTAGCGCTCTCGTTGGAATGTTCCCTAGATTTCGCCCCAAACACAGCGCGTAAACTATCGGAAGTTTAAGATATATACAAATATTTTATATAATACTTAAGTTTTTCTTAAGTATCCTGGCTCAGTGGGCCAATTTTTGACAAGTGAGTCGCATTTTGGGGTGCTGCTTTTGGCTTCCTTATTTGAGGCCATTCCGGGCAAAGCGCTTTAGAGATAGGAAATCGATAGACTCCTGACTCCGTTTGCGAGCGCAGAGCTCTGAAAGGATATTTCCGATCACCGAGGCGAATTTAAATCCATGCCCAGAAAAGCCACAGGCAATATGCACATTCTCATGTTCCGGATGCCGGTCGACGATAAAATTTTCATCAGGACTCATGGTGTACATGCACGCTTCCTCGCGCAGAATCTGCGGAGGCTCTGCCGAAAGAAATGCTTCACGGGCAAAGCGCAGAATCTTCTCTTGGTCAGTATCCCTGGAATTTTTTCGCATTAGTTTCGCATCCAAGAAGTTCTCGCCACCTGAATGTTCGGCAACCTTAATCTCTCCAGCACCATTGAGCGGTGGAAATCCGTAGAAAATGCCGTATGGGAATTCAAAAAAGTAACAAGGCGTCTTTTTATTCTGCAGAATTGGTGAAGGACTTTGAAGCCAAAAGAGATGCTTTCTTAGAAGGCGCAAGGGGAGATTAAGTTCCGCAAGAATCTTTCCCGTCCAGGCGCCGGAGCAGAAAACGATTTCTTCTCCGGTGTATTCGCCCTTTGCCGTGCGGATGGAAATGCTTCTTTGCTCGGAAGTCCAACTCAAGACCTCCTCTCCAAAATGAAAGTTCACTTTCTGAAGAGCGGCCAGTTTAAGATAGGCACGGATACAATCTTCGACACGAAGAAAGCCTGCATCCGATTCAAAAATACAGCGATATCCGTCCCCCGGATGGCGAAAAATGGCGCTAAATTTTTGCGAGTCCAGTTCTTGCGGGCTGAGTTCCGACACCGCGATCTGATGTTCTTGGCTGCTGGCCAAGATCCCTTTTAGAAGTGCGCTCTCTTCGGGGCAATAGTAGACAATCCCAGTTTTTTGAAAGAGTGCCGATGAGGCAGATTCTTCAAGTTCAGCCCAAAGTGCGTAAGCCTTTTTCAACAAGGGGACATAGTGTGGATCTTCGAAATAGGCCTTTCGAATGATACGCGATTCGCCATGTGAGCTGCCCAAAGCATGCGGTGGGTGAAACTGATCAAAGAGATGAACTTCGAAGCCTTGTCGTGCGAGATAAAAGGCTGCGGCCGAGCCCATAGCGCCGGCACCCACAATTAAAATTCGGCTCATGCTTGGAAAAAATCGAAGATCACTGCAACACAGTCAAGATTTGTCATGGAAATCTCCTCTACTTCTGAGAGTCTAAGCCAGGCGATCGAGTTCATCGGCGGCAATAACGCGCGCCATTTTCACTCCATAGAGCATTTGTGCGTCGCGGTCCTCTCGTCGGACGACGGTGCCTTGGAAGGCTAGACGCTTGTGCTCCTCGTTTCCAATAAAGCCTGATAGCTTGGTTCCTACTGCGAGCGGCGGCAGTCCTTTTTGCGCCGGCTCCCAAATCAGTAGACCAAATTCGTTGTAGTTCAAAGTTTGGAAGTGTCGAACGGACTCTCCGGAAATAACTTCCACGGAAATGCTACCTTCAAAGCGGCGCGCGATCCGGGTGGACTGTTTTTCACGAAGATAAATCCGAGGTTCATTCAGTTGGCTCTTTCCAACGCTGAAAAATTTCCGGCTATGCACTTCAAGTGCCGTTAAACGGCCATCATAGACACATCCAGTGTCAATGTTGATGCGATTCATGTGAATATCGGGCTCCACAACAGGGGTGTGCCCGTGGACGATCGTTTTTTCCCATTTATAATTCGTCGACAAAAATGGGTGCCGCATCCATAAAAAATGTAGATTGTGCTTTTCGGGATCGAGGTCCCTCAATGGAATTTCCGGAAGTCCCGCGTGAACAAAGAAATAGTCTTCGGTTTCATAAAAGTACGGCATCGAAAGAATGAACTTTAAATGATCCTCGGGAATCTCATAGGTCCCTGTCTCGTCCGCATAGCTTGCTAATGTTGAACTGCCGCCATTAATGACAAAGGAAGCTGCGTCCGGAGTTTTTCGGTCTTCGACAAAATGAATGAACATGTCTTCGTGATTTCCGCGAAGAGCGACAACGCGGTATTGCTGAGAAAGATTGATGACTGTGCTTACGACTTCTTGGCTATAGTTTCCACGGTCGATCAAATCACCTAAGAATACGATGGTTGAATCGGGCGTCAGGGGGAGTTCGGCCAAAAGAATGTGCAATTCTCGAGCACACCCATGCACGTCGCCGATTGCAAATACCGGAGCCTTGGTCATGGCGCTAGTTTGCCACTAGGCAGTCGTCCCTTGCAACTTAGAGGGGAAGATATTTGTGACCCCTTTGAATGATCAAAGTGCTGACGGGAGTCGCGAAGTGGGGCCACGATCAATGCGAAAATTTCGACCTTTAAAGAAAACTTGGGCTGGTCCGACGATGCGCGTTTCATTTTCGTTGAGCACAATGCCACCGAAATCCGGAGATCCGAGCAAAGGGTAGGGCGACTTGCGACTATACTGACTGAGAGCTCGTCGATAGCGGTCGCTGTTGCGATAGTGGGGGAAAAACTCGTAGTTAACCAGACCCAGGCTCTTTAAATTTTTAAGATTGACGTAATTGTCGTCGCGATCAAAGCGCGGGAAACTAGCTGTGGTGATTGAGGGAGTAAGCAAAATCGCACCAGCACTGAATCCGGCCACAACTTTACCTGGCGTTTGCGCAAAGGCCAGAAGACTTCGCATTAAACCACTACGGCGCAATGTCGACAAAAAGTAAAACGTATTTCCCCCTGCCAGAAATATGATGTCACTCTGAAAAGCATTTTCTATGAGTGAGGGGCTGGGGAGGTGGTCGACCGGGAAATAGATATATTCCAGGCTGCGTAGTTGGTCGAAGGCATCGACGAATTCCGCAAAATCCTGCATTCCCCATTCTGAACTCGATGGAATGAAGGTGATTCGCGGGCGTGACTTTCTGGTGAGGTCTAGTGTGCTTTGATTCAGCACCCGATTGGCCCCGTAATCTCCGCCGCTGTAGAGCACAATTCGCATGGCTCAGATTTCCTCTCGGCTATCTTTGATGATGTCGACGAGTTTTAAGAGCTGCCGTTTTTCTTCGGGCGATTGATTGGTGCGCAGGACATTTCTTGGTTCAGACTGGAAACGGATAAATTCTTCGACCATGGCCTGGAGTTTTTTTCCGGGGCCTTCTCGGCTGATCAACTTTTGGGTCGCTCGGAGAATCCCGTTTCCTGTGATTTGATCAAATCGATTCAAAAGAGCGCTGCGCATCGTGACTTCCAACAGAGTACGATTCAAACCTTGGCGCTGGTAAGTGGCGATCGCTTGAATGATGGCCATGTAGGTTTGTTGGAGAGAGTTGGCTCGTTGCTGCAGTTCATTGGTGATTTTGAGGTCTTCGGCGGTGGCATAGGAAGACTGCAGGATTCCAATTAATTCATCTGTCGAGAGAGCCTCAAAACGCGACATCAAAACCTTGGGATATTCGCGCAGAAAATCGCGCATGGAATAGATCGCATTCGATGTAATGCCATCTTCGACCTTGTAGATGCCGACCTTGGATTGAAGACGTTCAAAATATTCGAACTGTTTTTCAAAGTCGCGGACGATCTTTTTGTTATTCTCCATCAAATAGTTTTGGCAGCGGTCCGAGAGACCGATTTTTTTCAATAGAAAGAGGCTTTTGTAATCTTCGAACTGTTCATCAAAACGGCGCAAAGCAGGGTCGTTGTCAAAATCCGTAATGGGCCGCTTTTTTCCGTGCGTGATGTAATCCGTGATTTGCGCAAAGGTTTGGACGATGTAACGCGCCTTTTGCTTTTGCTCCAAGATGTTGGTCGAGTAGCGATCGACATCGTCATAGCGATAATCTTTGTGGAAGAGTCCGAATTGGCGGATGGAGCCATAATCTAGAATGGCGGCGTCTTCGGCCAGGATGTTGTCGCCGTCCCAATCGAACCAGCAGAAAATGTATTCACGCTCGAAGAGCGCAGCCGAACGTGCGAAGGATAAGGTCATTCGCTGAAGAAAGCTTGAATAAGTGGAGCCGCTTTTTTTTACGTGCTGATGATTGGAGCTTTCGCGTTCGATGTAATAATCGACCAAATCTTTTAACTCTTTCAGGCGGTTTTGCTTGAGATAGCGAAACATGTGGGCCGGACGCAAAAGATTGCGTGCCGCACGCACATTGATCGAGGTGTTATTGCGATAGCGGATCACCGCTAGACAGCGTTCGGTTGGAATGCGCCGTTGAGCAAAAATTTCACTCATCACCAAAGCAGACATGGCATCAGGGAAGTCAGCCATGCCGCATCCATAGGATATGCTGGGATCTCCGCTTCGAAAGTGTTTTCCGTGCTTGGAGGTGGCGGGACTGAGGCAGGTCGCGCCGGTTCCACAGCTCGATATGTCCCAGGTCACGCCATTGCGGGAAAACTGCCCATTCCAAATGCTGCGCCCGTCGCCGGAGTTTTTTCCACTCTTGTCGTCATGCTGAAGTTGCAGGTAACGGGTGGCCATGAAAGTTTTTTCTTTGATTTCCTTTTTGGGAAAGGAAACTTTATTTTCGATGTCCCACTCGTTGATGATGATGAGTCCGAAGGTATCGAGAATCTTTTCTTCGAGCTTTTTATTGAGTTCATGTGGGTGATCGGCAGCGATCAAGCCCATTTCTTTTGCGAGATCAAAATTGAAATAGGCGACTTGGCCACCGCTGCGCTTTCGCGCACGGTATTCGACACAAAAGTCAGCCACACGTTCCTTAAGATCGTGACTTCCATCGATTTCCGAAAAGCCATCGTAAGCCGGAGGCGCATTGCGCGCCGGGGCCGAACTACGCCGTTGGCTCTTTTGAGCAGGTTTCGACATCTCAACTACTTAACGGCATTTTTGCCGCGGGAGTTAAGCCGTTGATGCTGCGGCGCATGACTAATGTGCATGGGGTTAAAAGCGCGGCGATTAGTTTGGAATGCGGATTAACGGGCTTCTCGTTCTTTTTTGATGCGGGCGATGCGTGCTCGAGAGTTTTGAGTCGGGAAGTGGAGCGATTACCGACCTAATCCTGACGTATTTTAGGGAGGAGCATTGAAGTCCGAACTCACCGAGCAATCCGGTGGGCGACTGCGAAGTCAACAAGTCGCTCAATGCAGAGCGTAGGTTTGGACGCCGCAATCTGGAGCTCCGAATTAGATCTTTGTTTTTTGATCAAGCAAAAATTATGTTTAAAAACTCGCAAGGTCTTGACAAAAACTCTCACTTTTCATACCTTCGTACACATGAAGCGTAGTCGACAACTATCGATCGACCCGGCACTGGATCAATTACCTAAAGCTTTTGGAGGTGAATTGATGAAAAGTCGCAAAGGTCGGCAAGGCTTTCGTCCTTTGGTTACCAAGAGCACGATGCATCTGGTGCTGCGATCAAGCGTGGCCCGTGGAAATTGGTCGTTCAGGACGCAGAATAACGACAAAATGATTCGGAAGATTATAGAACGTTTCTCATCTAAGTACGCAGTCCGGATTCTTTCTCTGGCGAATGTAGGAAATCATCTCCACCTGCAAATTCATCTTACAAAGAGAGTTCTCTATAAACCTTTTATTCGAGCCATCACGGCGGCAATCGCGATGGCGGTCACGGGGGCCAGTCGTTGGAAGAAGCTCAATGTTAAATTCTGGGATTATCGTCCCTTCACCCGCATTGTTGTGGGCAGAAGAGCTTATCTGACACTCAGAGATTACATTCGAATTAATATCCTCGAAGGCCAGGGGGTTCCCCGCGCCAAGGCCACCTTCTGGCTGAAGAATCGACAAGCGGCTACTTCACTTTGGAGCTGATGTGAGTTTCTATTTAGAGGCGAAGGAGAAGCCCGCGTTCTCGACGGCCCGCCGGAATTCCGGACGCAATATGGGTTGCCCCTGGGAGTCCATGTTTGCATTGGACATCTCAGCGCCGTGAACTACCGTCTTTGTCATTACGTAAACATCTTCGTAATCCGGTCCACCGTAAAGGATTTTTGGCAAGATGAATTGCACGAAGGTTCCGCTTTTCATCTGCATTTCCAAATCTCCTAGGTGCTCCTGAAGTGTTACTTGTTTTTCACGCAGTCCGCTGTGATAAGAAAACGAACACATTGCTTGCGGGTTTATTGAAGCAAGTTCCTTGAAAATCTGAACCTGCGTGCGAAAACCCTTTAACTCGTTGACCAATCGATGCTGGTAAAACTGCGTTTGTGCCCGCTCAGCTAGACTCATCGCCCGTAAACGTTCCTCCGAGGGGGAAAATAATCCGGGCTTGGACTGATTGAAGAGATCTTCTGCCGTCTTGACGTTGCGTAGCCGAGTGGCATGAGTGTCTGCACTACATGTTGTCTGCATCACGCTGGCGAAAAAAATCAGTGCTTGCTCGGGTTGCGTTTGGAAATTCATAGAGAGCGACGCCACATTTTTCGACGGGTCGCCTGCCGCGGGGCCATACTCGTGATGAAAATCCGGAGACTGTGGATCGTATTTGATGGGCGTTCGCACTTTATCAAGTGCTTCGTAGCAGCGGATGAGTTCGGGGCCCGACGGAGTTTTTTCAAGCAGCCGTTTCAAGTCGTCGATATATTGCTGGCCAGCCTGCTTACGATCCACTTCATTTTTGTAGCGAGTTAGAAAATTTTGGAGGGATAGTGCGGCTGAGCCGGCCTGGGGCTCCGGGCTTTTATCTGCGCGGGCGCAGGCCTGCAGTAAGTCGCTATTGGAGGGCGTGTCCCCTGGAATTTTTGTACGTAGACCCGTAGGGCTTTTGGGCGCCGGGCTTCCAGCATCAGTTTGTTGGCCTGCGCTATGTCCGACGGTGTCCTTGCCATTGGCGGTCTGGGCTAACAATAAGCAAAGTGTAAATACGACTCCCAGGTTCGATATTTTTTTTTGCATTCCAATCCCTATCGGCGCATTTTTAAAGACTGTTGAATCCATAAAAAAAACCGAACTCCCACAAGGGAGTCCGGCTTTTTTAATGGAAATATTTGAGTGCGAATTAGCCCAATTTACAAATCGTCTTCAGCAAACGTGTCGCGACCACATAGGGGTCGAGGTTTGCAGCCGGCCGACGGTCTTCGAGATAGCCGTAACCGTTGTTGGCAACACCGCGCGGAATGCGGATCGAGCAACCACGGTCAGCAACACCGCTCTTGAATTGGTGGATGCTGCACGTTTCGTGATGGCCCGTTAGGCGCAGTTGGTTGTCGGCGCCGTAAACTTCGATGTGTTCTGCGTGTTTTTCGCCCAAGAGTTTGATCGCGTCTTCAATGGCTGCGCGGCCAGTTTTCGGATCGCGCATGGATTTCGTCGAAAAATTCGTGTGGCCGCCCGAACCGTTCCAATCACCGCGAACGGGTTTAGGATGAAGAGTCGCTTCGACGCCGAAATCTTCAGCGACACGGTAAAGTAACCAGCGCCCGATCCACAGGTGGTCCGAAACCAAAAGTGCATCGCCGTTTTCGCCGGGAACGCCACGATAGCCGATTTGGAATTCCCATTGTCCTGGCATGACCTCGGCGTTGATGCCGTAAATCATAAGTCCCGCATCCAAGCAGGCCTGAGTATGAGCTTCTACAATCGGGCGGCCAAAGGTTTGATCCGCACCGACGCCACAATAGAAGGGACCTTGGGGAGCCGGGTAACCTTTATCGGGAAAACCAAGAGGGCGCGTGCCTTCCATCAGGGTGTACTCTTGTTCAAATCCAAACCAGGGATCTTCCTTTTGTGCGCCGGCTTCCAATACTGCTCGGAGTTTTGCACGTTGGTTTGAGGGGTGGGGGGTCGTTCCGTCGGGATTGTAGACCTCGCAAAGGGCAAGAAAATTTCCGGCACCACGTACTGGATCTTCAACAACGCGCACCGCCTTTAGGATGCAATCCGAGTCATGACCTGTGGCCTGGTAGGTCGATGAGCCATCAAAACTCCATTCGGGAATGTCTTCCGCTTTGGGTGTTTTGCCTTCCGTAAAAATGATTTTGGATTTCGAGCGCACTTTCTGAGTGGGTTCAGCTCCGTCGATCCAGATGTATTCAATGAGTGAAAAATTTTTCTTATCGTAGGCCATCTTCTTATTTACCCCTTTTCCCATAAACTTATTTTATTTGTTTTACCGAGAACACGGACGCCAGATTTTTTGGCGGCAGCTTCCCGGTTGATTCCCATTTTGATTGAAATGTGTCGGGCCTATTGGCAAGACCCCATTCAGGCGAGGCGATGGGGGTCTTTTAGGGGCAGTATCCCCTTTTGGTCAAGAACGGCTTATGGCTCATCTGGTCAGGTGGTGCCAGGGCGGGCTTCAAGACCTGTGGTCAAATCGCGAGCCTTGGGAACGCAACGTGCTTGCTCTTAATTCCCCCTGGCAGGTGCATATGAAGGCTTAATAATGCTTTCGTAAATCTTCGGTTAAGACGTGGCTATTCCACTAAATTCTTGGAATTCTTCGGCTGCGGATTGTTATACTTAACCAGATGAGGAGTCTTTGACACCTCGCCGGATAATTGACTCAGGGACTGAGCGGCTTTCACGGAAAATTTTCTTAAGGGATTAACCCGGCACGACGATAAGGGTGTCTTAGAGGACATAGCACCGCTGAAAGGGGAGTGTAGAATGTTTGGTCCCGCAAAATTAGAGAAGTACAAGAAACAGTTGTTGGAGATGCGCGAAACGATTTTGAACCGTGGTATGGCTTATCGCGCTGATGCTCTTGCCATCAACCCAGATGATTTAGCGGATGAGTCGGACCACGCCGCCACCATTATTCAGCAAAGCGTTTCTTTGAACGTTCAGGAGCGTGATCGTTGGCTCTTGAAAGAGATCGAGCACGCTCTATCGAAATTCGAAGAGGGAACTTACGGTTTCTGTGAAGACACCGAAGAGCCCATCGACGAAGGTCGATTGGAAGCTGCCCCCTATACCCGTTACTGCGTCGAAGCAGCCGAGCTTCGCGAAAAACAAGCAAAACGTTTTGCTCGAGTCGGTAGCTAACTAAAACAAAGGTCAAATCCCCTACGCACGTCAAAGCGTCGGGCGCTTCCAGAAATGGAGGCGCCCGATTTTTTTTGTCGTCGAGTTTTTCGCTGGATTGCGATTGTTGATGCTTCCGAGTTTCCTACTCTGGATTTACCGGTTTTCGGTGTTTCTTGCGTAAATCTTCCAGATATATGTTCCAATGTTTTTTCACTATTTTTGCGGCTTCTTTCGGTTGATCGACAACATAGAGGTAGTCGAGATCTTTGATGCTGATCATGCCTTCACGCACCAGAGAGCCATGAATGAAGTCGATCAACGGGCGCCAAAACTCTTTTCCCATCAAAATCACCGGAAAGTTCTCGACCTTACCGGTTTGAATGAGGGTCGCGGCTTCGAACATCTCGTCCAATGTCCCAAAGCCCCCCGGTAAGATCACAAAGGCGTGGGCATACTTCACAAGCATGACCTTGCGGACGAAGAAGAAATTGAAGTGCTCGTTGATGTCCACATAGGGATTCACATGCTGTTCGAATGGCAATTTGATGTTAAGGCCCACGGATCGGGCTCCGGCCTCGTGAGCGCCTCTGTTAGAGGCTTCCATGGCACCCGGGCCGCCACCCGTAATGATGGTGAAACCGGCCTTTCCAATTTCGAAAGCTGTTTTTCGGGCTAGTTCATAGAGAGCCGATCCGGGTTTGGTGCGGGCACTGCCGAACATTGATATTCCGTTGGTGACTCCCGAGAGCGCCTCATAGCCTTTGATGAACTCCGACATGATCCGGAAGGTCCGCCAGGTCTCTTTTGCTGGACTATCTTCGCCACGGAGGAAGCGAATCTCCTCGAGTTTGGGCTCTTGATGTTTTCCTGACAGGGCATTTGCTGACACTGACAGTTTTTTCTTCTTAGTTTTTTTGACTCTACGACGCTGCATATAAATCCTCTCTGTTGACAAGTCTGAAACTTAAGTCCTGTCATTACGTCCACTTAGAATATCAAACAAATTTTATTTCCGTTTGATTAACCCTGACAGGAATTTTTCGTGTCAAAAAAAGAGAGAGCAGGCATTTGACGGTTTCATGATTCGCTCTTTTAATAAATCTTAGGCAAGGCGAGATTTTAAAAGATCGCGGGTCCTAAAAACCAGGGGAGGGTTTTGAGGATGGCGTATGGACGCGTAGTCTTCGTATTGGGCGCGCAGGTGGGTTTGGAGCCCGTCATGCACTTCTGCGAAGGTGTTAAAAACGGAAAAATTCCGTACAACGAAGGCACAGTTCCACATTCCAAGGGACGCCTCAGCGATGCTGAGATTCTTGGCGTTCTGGGGCAAGTTTTCCAACTCGACAGTTTTTTGGCATCCGAAGAGATCGCAGTCTCTTGGGCTTTCTTGGGCGCAAAAAATAAAGCGGATATCACACATCTGGCACGGCTCTTTGGCTCGGTAGCGCTAGCTGAAGATGTTCATAGCATGGACGCTCTCTATGAGCTCGATGCCGATGCACTCATTTATGTTCCTCTCGATGTACATGCTGCAAAACAGGTGGAGCAGCTGGCTCGCCTTTCAATGGTGATGCCGCGTATTCGGCACGTCGCTTTGACGGCTTCACCCAAATGGAATCACTCACAACTCATGGCGCTGAAGGAAAGCTGGGAATGGTTGGATCCCCGACAGGCAACACGTTTACAGCATTTTGCAGAGGAGATCATTCGTATGAATGGTGGCATTACACGTAAGGAAATTCAAAAAATCGACCTGCCACAGAAATCGAACAACACCTCCTCGGTACCGGATCAACCGCAGATCATCACCAAGAGTCC
>CAZWNW010000023.1:16355-17437 GCA_964636255.1 uncultured Bacteriovoracaceae bacterium
GAAGATCTTTTCTACCGCCTGAACGTGATTCCCATTTTGATTCCACCTCTGCGTGATCGCAAGGAAGATATTCAATTACTGTCGGAGTTTTTCATCAAGAAATTCAACCGCGAGAAAAATCGTCGAGTCACTGGCATCACACGTGCAGCCTTGCGCGCGATGACTGCCTACGAGTGGCCCGGCAACGTCCGAGAGCTTGAGAATCTGATGGAGCGTCTGGTGATTCTCAAATCCTCAGGGATGATCGATATCCTCGACTTCCCCGAGAAGTACCGTCGCGTAAGCCTCTCGGACATTGAATACGAAGATCTCATGAATCCGAAACCGGTCTTCATGGTATCCAACGAAAACAGCAACCTTCAACCCATGCAAAAAACTGAAAACTACAATGAATCTCGAAGAGAGGAGCCCACAATGAACAAGTCCATTCAATACCCTATGAAAATCGAACAATCCGCTAACGGGATTCAAGAATCCCAACAAAAGGTCTCTGGTGAAAACCAAGGCATGCAGAGCGCTCAGAGCGAATTTGCAACTGAAGGCGGCATCAGCATCGAAGAAGCGATCCGAGTTTTGGCAGATCGTTTGATTTTCCCTGAAGAAGGTCTCGATTTTAATTCAATCGTCGATCAATTCGAAAACATTTTGATTCTTCAAGCCTTGGAGCGCACCGGTTGGAATCGTAATCGCGCAGCCGGCCTACTCCGACTGAACCGAACGACTTTGGTTGAGAAGCTGAAGAAAAAGCAACTTGTGCCCCCGATGCGCTTCGACAACAGAAGCCTAAGCGGCAACGCATAAGGCTCATTTAATTCACAAGCTTTGCGCGTTGTATTTCGCGCATGGAAAAGCTCTGTTCGGAACTGCAGGTTCCGAGCGGAGCTTTTTTATTTTGGAGACTTAATTGCGGCCAGAAGATCTTTCACAGGTTTGGAAGGTCCAGTCCTCAATAACCCGACCATTCCAGCATTTCGTCCTCGACCAATGGAAGTGTTTTCGATCGAGAGACCATTTTATAGACGGCACGTCCTGACCAACTCACGTCGGATTCTTCGCAACCCGCAGCGACTGCCGCCGCGAGA
>CAZWNW010000024.1:0-12450 GCA_964636255.1 uncultured Bacteriovoracaceae bacterium
TCAGCCCCTACACTTGTAGGACCTCAGGTGTTCCAACACACGGGGCGCACTTCATTCCTTTGAACCTAGGTAGTGTGTAGCGAGGTCCCGCTCCAATTCCAAAGTGGTGATCTGATGCAAAAATTGCTGATGAGATAAATAACCCTATAGAACAAGAAACTGTTCTACATTTGGAAAGGCGGATCATTTCTAGCTTGTAAAAGTAATGAAATATTTTGTCAATTCTACGATCCTTGATCTGAAATTTGAAGATGTTGAATGTCTGTCCAATCGCCCGAGCTTGTTGCATTACAAAGTAATAAATGATCTGCCCTGGATGCGCGGAATTGCTTTGCGTTGATGAACTTTTGCCTTTGAGCGTGCATTTCAAGGCGTGCTTTGTCGCCAGAATTGCTGCTCGTAACACATTGGCCGCCTGCTATTTTTGGGATTCGATTCTGCGAGCTCGAATTCTGTCTCTTGGCCTTCGATAAAAAAAATATGTATAAACCAAGAGTCGGAAGTTAAAATAACTCGGTGATCAATTCCGAATCCTGCTTCACCCGGTTCTGGAGTCGGAGTCGATTGATTAAATTGGGCCTTATTGTTTTGGGCCCGTTACTTTGCCTTGGGTTCATTGAAATCGCACTGCGAATTTTTAGACCCGCTCCAATCCTGAATCCGGGTTGGTTGGATTCCTACATTTATCCAAAGCATCAGGGCGGGGCGAAGTCCCCAAGTCTGAAATCAACTTTAAATATTGTTGTACCCGTTCCTAGCGACCGTCTAACAAAACGCAACCGCTTCGATTTGATCGACGGCCGTTTGGAAGTGCCGATCGACTTCAGTCGGCGTTATCCCCGGGATCTGTCACTTAAGGCCGAAGAGTATCGCTTTAAATCCAATTTGAGTTTTGAATCTATGGTCAGCAGCGGCAATCAAGAGATCTTTAAAGTGATCATTGGGACCGATGGCTATGGGCGGCGTTTGACGCCCACTCAGACCGAAAAAAATCCTTCGAAGTTCCTAGCTCTTTTTGGGTGCTCCTTCGTTTTTGGTGATGGGTTGAATAATGATGCGACTATTTCAGCTCATCTCTCCCGTCGCTTGGATCACTATGCCGTCTACAATTATGGTTATCCCGGTGGTTCACCGGCCGTGGCTTGGATGATCTCGGATCGTCGTGATCTCGCGGCCGAAATTCCGGAATCCTCGGTCAGTGTCTTGTACTTTTTGTGGGATTTTCATTTTTCTCGATTGGTCAATCGACGAGCCTGGGTTCTGAGGCATCGAAAAATGGGTGATCGCCCGTGGCTGCTGCCCAACGAAGCTCTTGATGATTTGGTTTTGGCAGGTAAAGTTTTGGATCGGAAACTTCTAATGAGGTGGTACAGATTGTTGTCGAGCTTTCGACTCTTTGATTTTTTGGGATTGGATTGGTTTCCGTGGTATCGACAAAGTGATTTCGATTTGTTGGTAGCCTCGATTCGTGGCATTGAAAAAAATATTAGAGAGCACAAATCGCTGGATCGATTTGCGGTCGTACTGCCACCGGGCTTCACTCAAAATCTAGGACTCATTCAAGCGATGCGCGATCGCTTGAATCAAGCCGGAATCACGACCTATGACTTCACCGACTGGGACTTGACCTGGCTGTTGGAAGGTCGGCCCGATATTCCTTATGATGGGCATCCGTCGGGAAATTATAACCAGTTTTTCTCGAAGCACTTGGCCCAGCTCCTACGGGAACAAGACTTTTGATTGGGACCGCTTATCGCCCAATCTTTTTCAGTCGCTACTGTTCTTTTCGTTGGCCGGAGATTTTTGGTTCCATTCCGTATTGTAGTTCGATGATTTCGGATGGTTCTGGGATTTTTCCTTTTTTGATGTGAAGACGAATTGCGCGTTGAAAATCTTGGGGTTGGGGCCAGTCTGGCTCGTCGCTGAGGCCCACGATCTTAGCTTGGGGACTTATGGGGCTCACTTCGCTGAGTTGGGGGCTTTGTACGTGGATGAATTCTAGCTTCGTTTTCAGAGCTTCTTCTTTGGAGAGGTTTTTTGCGAGTTGATGGCGAGCGGGGATAAAAAAGTTCTGACCATAGAGATCAAAGCACGGTAGCGGAATTAAAGGTATGCCTAGGCTGCTTGTTAATCCTCGGGCGAATGCGGCGGCGTTTCGTAGGCCGGTGAAACTTCCGGGTCCCGTTAGTATGTAAATCCGGCTGATTTGGGCGCGATCGAGGCTATTTTCTATGAGGACTTTTTCTAAGCTCTGGGCGTAGCCCGAGGAAATGTCTTTGGTTTCTTCGCTGGTCCAAGATTCGACGGCGAGGACTTTGCTTCCGTCATCCGAGAGAAGTATCCAGTGAGCCCATGATGATACGTTGGCAAGTCCCAGAATCGACATAGCTAATTGCTATCAGAGCGCGGCCGGGCTTGGAAAAGAAAATTTCCCACGGTGGCACCATGCCACCGTGGGATCAACAAGGGGATGGGGTTCTCTTGTTGTTAGTTACTTATTAATCTTAGAAGCCCATTGGATTCGGGTCGAAAGTGACCGAATCATAACCCGTTGAGTGGCCCCGCAGCATCACTCGTGCGTTGGAGGCAAAGAAACCATTGCTTTCGATAAACGCCCCGGGAGCGATTTCGATTTCAATGGAACCTGCTCGTAACACAAGACCAGAAGCAGTTTGGTTGTATTGGTTGTTCCAGCTGCCTTCGAGTCCTTGAGTGGTGACACAGACGTCAACCGCTCCACTAATCGGTGCATCCAGGTAAGGATTTCCCGAGTTGCCGTAACCTTCTGAGAAAAAGCGCCGAGCATCTGAGATCCGAAGTTGGCCCGAAGCTCCCATGCGACCCTGTTCGTCCACGAAGAAGGTCAAGTCCAGTTCCGCAGGGACGCCGTTTCGTACAGCGTATCCGATGCCGCGTTCGGCATAGGCTACTGCGCCCATCGAGCCGGTTCGGCAGGCACCTGCGTAGTTCGTGTTGTAATAGTTATTGTTGTTCTTGTTTTTCTTCCCACAGCCCACGAGTGCCAAGGCACCAAGAGCAGCGAGGGTGAAAGTTTTGTAATTCGTTTTCATATAATTAGTTCTCCCCAATCCATTTAAATAAACTGATTTTTGATCAGTGTTCTTAGATAACCTCATCGATATCGATGTCGATTTCGCCTAACTTACGGGCACGATCTGAGTCCAAGACCTCGATGGCAGCTTCACGCAAGAGTTGTTCTTGTGTGGGCTGAGTCGTTACGTCTTGAAGCCACCAAGCTTTCGTCAGAGCTGGTTCCAGTCCCCAGCAAGTTTTCGCTGCGGTACCGTCGCGGTTGGCGATGCTTTCGAGACAGGCTTCTTTGGCGCGCTCGGCGGCTTCCGTCACGGCGTCTTCGTAGCTAGGGAAGTTATAGAAACTCACCTCTGCTCGAATGGCTGTGCCATAAGTGCCGCTACCTTTGACCCGTACCAGGCCGTATTTATCTCGATAAATAAGATCTATAGTAAGAAGGTCTGTATCGGAGTTCCGATGGACCACAGACTTGATGCGATGCCATTTCGTCTGACCGAACTCTAGGAACAAGATGCCGTCGTCTTTGTCGTTATTGTTGACTACGGACGAGCCCTGCTCCAGTTCAATTGCAAAGCCTGTTTCGACATCTGCGCTGGAACTGATGCTGGCACTGGTAAGGATGTCATCAACAAAGAGACAGTAAGTAACGGGTCCTTCCAGAAGATCCGCTTTAATATTGGTTCCAAAGAACTCGCTCAGTTTTGAGCCCGAGGAGTTCAATAGCCTTTGCGAATCCGGACAAACGCGTTCAAAGACAGTGCTTGTAACGCGATCGCCGTTTCCGGTGACTTCGGTTAGCTTCGGAATTTGTTGAGCACAGGCACCAAGAAGTGCCAGAGCTCCCAAAAGAAGCTGTTTAGTTAAAAGAGAGTTTCCCATACCCCATATCCCCTTTGACTAGGGAGTTGCAGGAAGCGTGCCGGGGTAGGGCAATTTGGTTTAAATATATGAAATTACAGGACTAAATTGCACGCGGGATCAATGTTAAGATCCCTGGTGCTTATAAAACTAACAGGCAGCTGACCAAAGTCTGGTCAGTGGCTGCCCTCGCTTTCAAGGTCCAAGATCTTGAATTCCTCGCCTCCCACTAAGTGGAAGAGCTCGGCGCTGCGGCGACCGTTTTTATCCTTCTCCGAAACTTTCAGTCGGAAGTCATAGCCGGAATTCTTAAATTTGCCTTGGTATGCGCCGGATGCGGTTTTTCTCATGTAGTCCATATCTTTCAAGACGACCTTGCGCTCGACTTCTTCACTTTCATCGCCCTTGTTAAGATCAAGGATGAGGTTCAAAGTCAGGGTGGCGGTAAAGAATTCAGAAGAATTCTCGTTTTTCTTCAGCTCCAAGGTAACTAGGCGATTGTTAAGGTTCTCGAAATGGGCGCTTGTGCTGTTGCTCAGCTCGGAACCTTTGCCGCTTAAAATCTGAAGCACAGATCGGTACTTGGTTCCGTGAACAGAGCGGCTGGTGAAGGCAAAGCTTAAATCACCAACCTTTTTCTGAGCTTCGGCTTTTTTCGATTCTTCGCGTTTTCGACGTTCTTTGTTTCGTTCTTCGCGATCAGATGTCGGCGAGTTTTCAGCACTTTCTTCGTTTACGGGTTCGCCTGATTTTTTGCGTTCATCATTACGAGCGCGGCGTGAGCGATAAGTATCGCTGTCTTCGGTTGGGGTGCTATCCGCTGAACTGTCAGCGCTAGCTTCGGAATTTGTCGGACTGCCGGATTTATCGTCCGTGCTTTTTTCTCGTCCAATATGGTCTCGGAGACTTCTCTTTTTGCCGTCCGTCTTTAACTCAGGCAGGTCTTGACGCGTCTGGTTATCTTTGTCGTGAGTTTTTTCTCGTGCGGGATCCGTGTAGACCGCCGATTTGAAGGCTTTGTCGGAACAAGAACCCAAGATTAGAGCTGTGGCAATAAAACTGTTCGCAAGTAATCGCATATAAAACACCTACAATGGGCTTCTTATGCGAATCTCGTGCCAGAGATCTGGGCGATTCAATTACAACGATTTAGAGCAAAAAAACTGATCAGAGCTTAGACAGGCGCGGCGCAATTTTCGTCAGATGCTCTGGTGCATTGTCGTGGGGCCCAGGTTAAAGTGCAAGACATCCTATGAGATACGAGCACGATCAAAAATTAAGTATTGTCATTCCCGTTTACAACGAGGCGCCCCAACTTGCTGCATTTATAGACTTTATATTTTCATCTTCCTGTCCGGTTCAGCGGGAATGGATCTTTGTGGATGATTTTTCGACGGACGGATCCTTCGAGATCCTGCTCTCATTAAAGGATAAATATGACTTCACTCTTGTTCGACAAGCTAAAAATATGGGAAAGGGCTCGGCCGTTATTCGAGGCCTACAGCTAGCCACCGGCAATCTATTTATGATTCAGGATGCCGATTTCGAATATGATCCGGAAGATATTCCCCTGCTTTTGGAGCCGCTTCTTGCCGGCCGCGCAGACGTCGTTTACGGCAGCCGATTCAAAAAGAACGTCCAACAGGTTCATCGAACATACCATTACTTTGTGAATCGATTTTTGACCGTACTCAGTAATGTGCTTTCTGGCATTTATCTTACTGATATGGAGACCTGCTATAAGATTTTCAGGTCCGATTTGATCAAAAATATGAATTTAAAGTCACAACGATTTGGAATCGAAATTGAGTTAACTGCATACATTGCTAAAATTCACTGTCGGATTAGTGAGCTTCCCATCAGTTACTATCCGCGTACCTATCTTCAGGGAAAAAAGATCACTTGGAAAGATGGAATCGCGGCCCTCTATCACTTGATTAGATTTAATGTTTTCACGGACAAGAAAGCCGCTTTTATAGGTTTGGATTTCGGAGCTACTTTTAAGAAAAGTAGTCCCGAGAGGCCTTCCGAAATTCCCCGTGGGTCGAATCTCACAAAGAGATTTAATAAGCCGTTCCTTTAACTAAACAAAATCTACATTACTATTGAAAATCGCCTTGAAACACTGATGGATCAGTGAAATTATAAAGGTGTAGAAAGTACAAGAGGGTGGGGCGCTGTTTGGGCGGGACCCCTTCTGGCCCATTGGCCCCACCCTTCCCGATGAATTAGCGTTGTGTCAGAAATCAGCTCTCAGTGACATCATGATCTTGGAGTCTGAATGCGAGGCCGAATATTGATTCCCAGATTTCCATTTCATGTAGTTTAAATAAACAGCCGGACCAAAGCGCGCATGTACAGAATTCGATAGCAACGCAAATTCTGGCGCCCAGCCCTGAATGCCACCTTCCAGGCCCCAGCCCCACACGCGATGATTTCCGGCAATTTTAGCCCAAAGCGGCGCAGAAGCTCCGATTGTTAGATCCATGAGCCACATCCCGCCGCCTCCCTGACTCAATTGCCTGAAAAGGAAGTTTCTCTTCCACATGATCTTGCCTAGTAGGCCCGTATGACTTCGCCAGAAAAAGCTATCGCCTTGGTCCTCAACCCAGGGACGCGTGAAATAGTGAAGCTCTAGACCGATTTCATAGAGATAAAAATTTGCTCCGGCCCCCAAATAGTGTTGGTAGGTTCCGAGGTTATTTTCATCCGGATATTTGGCGATAAAATTGCTAGCAACCATCCCTGCAGACCAGGTGCGTTTCGAATATTGAATTCCAATTTTGAGATCAAGGGGGAGGGCGTAGGAAGCAAATTCACCTAGGGCGCCATTTTGGCTTACTAAACTAAGAAAGCTTCCGAGTGAGGTCGACGCTGTCCAAAGGCCGGCTTCATTGGCCTCTATCCAAATTTTTTCGCTAGGATAATCTGCTGTTTTTACATTTTCTTCCGGGACTACGGGGCAGGGGGCCGTAGTGGGTTCCGGGATGGGGATCTTCTGCTTTCGTCGCCGTTTTTTTTCCGATACCTTTGTGGCCCCCGATGGGATGGATTCGACAGCAGCTTCGCCTGTCAAATCTTTGTCGGTAGTCGGCGTGGGGAGATTCAGGGGAGGAGGTGGACTCTCCACGATGCCAAAGTTTTGTAGCAACTTCTCTCGTGGGCTTAGAGTCGTACGTGGGGCCGTCGAAACCACCCATTCTGATTTTTCTGACACTTCGTCCAGTTCCTTTAAAACCGGAACGCCGCCCTCTTCTCGGACGAGGAGTAGCGGTTGGGGGCTAGAGCTTACGGCGAATGTCTCATCAAGAACCCGGTCATCATTTTTTTCTGAGAGTCCTTTTGGCTGTAGAACGCTGAGTCGATTTCCGGAAACCTGGAAGACCAATCCTGACGGGGCTTCGTTTAGAGGAACTTTTTCATTGTCCCGTGGATCGTCTATGGCTACGACGACAATGCGTGGCGCGCCGCTCCAATCGATGGCATCCTTTTTTTCCTGAATTTCCAAGCTCTTCAGTTCTTCTTCAATACCTTCATTTGCGCCCGGATTAGAATTTTTCCTACGAATCAATTCTCGTGCTCGTTGTCGGGGAATGAGTGTAGCGGCACCGTGCTTTACTCTGATCTGAAGTTCTGGCCGACCCACGGCAGCATTGTCAGAAAGCACGACGATGGTATTCTCGTGAATACGAACCGACCGAACTCGTGGATCAT
This sequence comes from uncultured Bacteriovoracaceae bacterium, assembly GCA_964636255.1. Lineage (GTDB taxonomy): Bacteria > Bdellovibrionota > UBA2428 > UBA2428 > UBA2428 > CAXNGS01. Next base: position 7,627 of record CAZWNW010000024.1, read on the forward strand.
TGAAGTCTAAAACTGCGGAGCTTTTAGCGCCTACAAAAATCGTATCCCGATAGCGAAGTTCTGTTTTGGAAGTAATTTTCTCAAAGCTGAATTCTGCGGGACTCTTTAGATAGACTTCTCGTCTTCCAGAGGAATCAACCTCAAGACGAGCACCCAGGATCGAGGCAAAAAGCAGGTACTTTGAAGTTCTGCGGGTCAGAGGAAAAATCATAATAAATGAATCCTCTGGCCTAAATATCGCATATTTATCAATTCTATCTTAAAATGAGGCATGATCTATTTGGGGAACAGAGAAAATTAGAGAGATGCAAAATTCTGCAGTCAGAAAATTGGTTTTTCGAATTTCATTGAAACTCGTGCTGGCGATTGCCATTCCACTTTTGCTGGCGGTCGCTACGGTGACCACGATGTCCGTCAATGAGTTTTCCGGGGATAAGACAAAGTACGTCCTTTATGTTCTTCATCTCTCTACCTCGCAGGTCTGCAAAAAGGCTGGTGCGATATCCGCCAGTTTAATGAATCTTGATCATGAGACGATCGACTCTGCTCCTGCGCTTTCGGAGTATTTTGCCGCGGAGTATAAAAGTTTGGAATTCTCGAATAACTACTTGATTGAATTGGGGGCGAATCGCTTTCTATTAGGGAGTAGCGATCTGATGTCGGAAGTCAGTTTTACATCTTGGCTTCGCGGCGTAGTTGCCTCTCCCATTAATGAGGCAACGTCAATTGAAGACTGGGGCGATGAATCCTTTATTCTGAGCTATTGTCGTTTTGGTTTGGGGCCGCGAAGCTATCTTAGCTTGCACCTGGTTCCCAAGGATAAGGCACTGGCTTCGGCCCGGGCCCTTGCGAAGTCGGTTATTTATGTGGCGCTTTTTGTTTTGCTTATCAGTCTTCTTATCAGCTTTTTCCTGGCTCAAAGTTTCAGTCGACCCATCAAAATTTTGGCGGAAGCGTCGGATGAAATTGCAGCCGGTAATTTTAGCTATAACTGGAAAATTGGGAATCGAGATGAAATCGGTTTACTCTCTGATCACTTAGGGATTCTAAAGACTAAGCTGCGTGATCGGGAGATTCAGTTGGGCAAGGCCAATCAGCTTGCGAACATGGATCACCTAACACATTTATGGAATCGGCGCTTTATGGAACAAAATCTAGAGAAGTCATTTGAGTTGGCTGCTCGTTACGATCGACCGCTTTCAGTTGTCTATTTTGATTTGGATCACTTCAAATCGATCAACGATACCTATGGTCATGATGCTGGAGACGCGGTTTTGGTCGGAGTCGGAAGTATGGTTAGAGAGTCAGTACGAAAAACTGACTTTGCCGCCCGAGTGGGCGGAGAGGAGTTTGTGGTAATACTTCCTGAAACCGATTTCACAGGCGCCCTTGCCTTTGCTAAAAATATGCTTGCCCGATTTCGTCAAAGTAGCTTTCCAGTGCAGGACAAAAAAACAGTGAGCGTAACCGCAAGCGTTGGAATCGCAACTCGGTCCGACGGAAAGGCGACTTCATGGAAAGATTTGCTGACCGAAGCCGACCAATTTTCCTACAAAAGTAAGCGTAATGGTCGCAATCGAATCAATCATGCTCACGGTGAAATCAGCTGATATCAAATTTTTTGTCCTACAAAGATTAAGATTTAGTTAGGTTTTTATCGAATTTCGGGAAGAGTTTTCTAGTATTTTCAGTGGGTTCCTCCGCATTTGCGAAAAAATTTAAACAATTCAATCAAATCGACGATTCGTTAATCAGCTTTTAACCCAAGAGCGGCGCTTGGTTGACCTACCATGGTCTACGGCCCGCTAATTAGGGCGAAATTTAAAGTGATGAAAACGATTAACGTTTATTCCTATATTATCTTGGCGGCGGTGGCGCTTAGCTCATGTAGTGGAGTGCTTTCACGTCGGCAAGTATTCGGAGGATCCAGAAATCCATCCGCAGCTCCACGTTTAGCGACGGCTACTATTAATGAAGGCGAAACTTTCACAAATTCGGTGGACTTTTCTTTGAGTTATGGAAAGGTAACCGGCAACTACAGCAGATATTGTATCCTGGAAAATGATACCTCATTTGAAAACTGCGTTTTTGTTGTTGGAGATTTGCCGGACTCATATGAAGTAAGCGCCGATAATGAGGGAAAAACATTATCGATTTGGCTTCAAAATGTTCAAGGACAAACAAGTGAAAGAGTTGATACCAATGTCGTAGTTCTTGACACCATTTCGCCGTCATTGGCTTCTGCCAGCATTTCGAATGCCTCGCCGACGCCTTTGTCCACTTATAGTTTGAGCTATGGGGCGATCACAGATTCCTATATTAGTTACTGTATTCTCGAGAATAACACTGATGAGAGTGCCTGCTCTTATAGTAATGGGACACTGCCCTCTAATTTTGCGGTTTCGTCGACTAATAATGCCAAGGTTTTGAGTGTCTGGATTAAGGACGCGGCCGGGAATGTTAGCGCCGGAGTTGACACTAACTCTGTAACTCTTGACAACATTGCACCCACTTTGGCGAGCGCCACAATTACCAATAGTGACCCCACGACTTCGACCACTTTGAATTTGTCCTACGGAGCGATTTCAGATTCCTATTCAGATTATTGCATTCAAGAAAACGATACGAATTTGGCGAATTGCACTTTTACGGCAGGAGCCCTGCCGTCAACCTTTGTCGTCAGTGGCGCAAATAACCAAAAAATTCTCTCAATCTGGATCCGAGATTCACTGGGCAATACTAGTTCGCGAGTGAATACAAATGGCGTCTATTTAGACACCATCGCGCCTTCATTAGCTTCGGTTTCTATTACTAATTCTAATCCAACAAACACGGTAGTTTACGGTTTGAGTTTTGGCACGGTTACTGGAACTTATTCAGACTACTGTATCCTGGAGAATGATACGAATGTCGCAAACTGTAGCTATGTTAATGCTAGTCTTCCAGCCAATTTTTCAGTTAGCGCAAGCAATAACGCAAAAACTTTGTCTGTATGGTTGCGGGATGCAGCTGGCAATGTGAGTTCACGAGTTGATTCAGGGGCCGTGACTCTCGACACCGTGGCGCCTGTTTTGGCATCCGCGGCTGTCAGCAATAGCAGTCCGACCACTTCAACAACTTTCAATTTAACCTATGGATCGGTGACTGGAACTTATGACCGCTACTGCATACTGGAAAATGATACGACGGAATCTAATTGTAGTTATGTCACCGCATCTCTCCCTGCTTCATTTGTAGTTGATGGAACAAACAACGCGAAAGTGCTCTCTGTTTGGATTCAAGATTCCGCCGGGAACAAGAGCGCTCGGGTGGACACTGCAGCTGTGACTCTTGACAATACGGCCCCGGCCTTGGCTTCGGCTGCTATTACGAATTCGTCGCCGACAAACACGACAACTTACGGATTGACCTACGGAACAGTGACAGGAACATATAACCGCTACTGTATATTAGAGAACGATACGACGGAATCAAATTGTAGCTATGTCACGGCATCGCTGCCGGCAAGTTTTGTGGTCGACGGAACGAACAATGCGAAAACTCTTTCAGTATGGATTCAAGATGAGGCCGGCAATAAGAGCGCGCGTGTTGATACTTCCGCTGTGACCTTGGACACGAGTGCTCCTGTGTTGGCATCGGCCGCGATCAGCAACTCGTCGCCGACAAACACAACAACTTATGGATTGACCTACGGCGCAGTGACGGGAACTTATAACCGCTACTGTATTTTGGAAAACGACACTACGGAATCGAACTGTAGTTACGTCACGGCGTCGCTACCGGCAAGTTTTGTGGTCGATGGAACGAATAACGCCAAGATTCTTTCGGTCTGGCTACAGGATTCGGCCGGTAACAAAAGTGCCCGCGTCGATACAAATTCTGTAACATTAGACAACGATGCTCCTTCGCTCGCTTCTGCAGCGATTACAAACTCGTCTCCAACAAACACGACAACCTATGGCCTAAGCTATGGTGCTGTCACGGGTACCTACACTAGCTATTGCATCTTGGAGAATGACACCGACGTGGGAAACTGTAGTTATACGAACGGCAGTCTTCCCGCCAGTTTCGTTGTCGATGCTACGAACAATGCAAAAGTGCTTTCAATTTGGATCCGCGATGGCGGCGGAAATGTCAGCGGTCGCGTGGATACTAACTCTGTAACTTTGACGACATCGGGCCCGGTTCTGGCTTCTGCTGCAATCAGCAATAGCAGTCCAACAAGTTCGACGACATACAATTTGACCTATGGTTCGGTGACTGGCAGCTATGTCAGTTATTGCATCTTAGAAAACGACACTAATTTAGCTAACTGTAGTTTTACTGCAGGCACTCTGCCATCAAGTTTCTCGGTTTCGGCAACAGAGAACGCAAAAATACTCTCTGTTTGGATTCGCGATGGAGCCAGCAACACGAGTGGTCGGGTCGATACCAATTCTGTGACTCTCAGTACGACTGCGCCGGCACTGGCATCTGTCAATATCAGCAATACATCGCCGACCAATTCAACGACATATAACCTAAGCTATGGGGCCGTTACTGGAAGCTACAATCGCTATTGCATCTTGGAAAATGACACCACAGAATCAAATTGTAGCTACACAACTGGGACACTGCCTTCGACCTTCACGGTTGCAGCTTCTAACAATGCGAAGATTTTATCGGTTTGGTTAAAATCAGCGTCTGATGTCGTAGGTGCACGTGTAGATTCTAACTCGGTTACCCTGGACACGAGTGCTCCTGTGCTAGCCTCGGCTGCTGTTACGAATTCTTCGCCCACAAGTACGACAACTTACGGATTGACCTACGGCGCAGTGACAGGAA
>CAZWNW010000025.1:0-9694 GCA_964636255.1 uncultured Bacteriovoracaceae bacterium
GTCAGCCCCTACACTTGTAGGACCTCAGGTGTTCCAACACACGGGGCGCACTTCAGATTGTTGCAGATGAATGTGACGACGACATTGCTGATCAACTGAGGAACTTAGCAGCAATGTTTGCGACTCGAGTTTCTTTGCTAAGCATCTTTCCATTCAGGTCAAGAGACGCTACGAGGAACCCTGGCTCTGACGTTCGCCTTCTGGGGAAGATGTCCCGCTCCGACCTAACGACATTACTAAACGTTTTTCAGCTGCGACCTGAAGTGGAAGAATGGATTACTCAGATCTGTGATGGGTATCCGAAGCTCGCTCGAGTTTTGGCTGAAAGTGCAAAGAAAGAGACCGATAGTCTGACTCGCGAAAAGTTGATTGTATGGCTATCCGAAAATGAGATTTTTCGAGATGGAACCAGAAAAGACAAAGGATGGGTCAACTTAATTCTGACTCCCGACGATCAAGAGGTGCTCGGCGCATTGTCTCTTCTTACGGAGGTAGGATATGCAGGCCATCGTCAGAAGGAAAGCCATGTTATTTGCGATTTCTTTCAGATTAAAGAAGATGTTGCCGAGAGATCGGTTCAAAAAAATTTAGAGAAGGGCCTGCTTACGCAAGGCTCTGATTATGTTTACGTCACGCCGCTGATTCTCGCTTCGTATCTTTGTGCATATAAAATTGGTGGCATGAGAGCAGAAAAAATCAAAGAGTTTTCGGCAATGCTTCAAGGGTTTCCTCGCCCCCAGTTTGGCAAATCTGCTCTCGAGGCATTCACAGAGAGAATTAAAATGTCTTCATTGGAAGAAGGCGCGCAAACTAAACTTCAAAGTGTCTTGGAGCATCTTGCCCCTTTTGATCAGGCCGTTCTGCAGTCAGAGGTTGTAGCAGAATTGGCCTTTGCATGTTGTCATTTTCAACCTCAATCATTTCTCACGTCCTTCGTTCGTGATCTGCGAACACGGTCGCCAGAAGAGGTAAAAACTTGGAGCGAAGGCCGACGACGCGTTGTTCGCTTCCTGGAATCCGCAGCTTACTATCCAGAGCTTTTTGATCAATCTGCTGAAGCGCTGTTTCTTTTAGCCAATGCTGAAAATGAAACATGGGCAAACAACGCTGCTGGAATTTGGTCCGGTTTTTTCTCTCCAGGACTGAGTGGTACGATGGCACCACTGCCGCAGAGGGCAGCGTGGCTAATACGTTTGATTGAGTCAGGCAATGGGAGCCCTTCATTAGTCCAGAGGGCGGTTGAATCTATGTTGACACAAGCATCAAGCAGAATGACGGGCCATGAAAATCAGCTTGGACTGCCAATCATTGAAGTGAAACATGGCTTTTTGATCAACGAGTACCACCAGGCTTTAACGGATCTGGTTGACGTCATAAAACGTCATTCGGAGCGGCTGCCAAATTTAATACGAGTGTTGGTTGATCGTCTTCGGGGTCTAACTAGATATGGGTTTATTCAAAAGCACATAGATGTAGTTTCCTGGTTAGTCGATCAAAGCAATAACGACCAAGTACTTCAACAGCGCTTACTCATCGCCAGCGAGATGGTACTTCAATTCGAGTCAACTCATTTGTCAGACGAGATAAAGAGCTTTTTTGAAGACTTAAGACATAAACTTGAGTTTGAAACTTTTCAAAATAATGTTCGCAGATGGAGTTTCGAACCTTTATTGGGTGACTATAAACTTGAAAAGGAAGAGAAAAATCCACTCCAAAAGCTGATTCGTGAAATCATCAATGACCCTAAGAAAATAATGGTAGCTGAGAGCGTATTGTCACACCCGAAAGCTACACGTTCGTGGTTTGTGATGTACAAACTCGGTGAGACAGATAAGGCACGAGTTTTGTGGCCGTACCTTGCACGTTGGCCGAAGGGTAACGAACAAGATGCATTAGTCTCTCGGTATTTGGTCGGTCAATTCTACGGTGGCGCCGATCGGGGTTGGATTGATGATCAATTAGATGCACTGAACGAAAAGTCGAATGCTAAAGATGCCATTGCAGATTCTTCAAAAGAAATCGAAACAGAAAGATCATTCTTTCGTCTTTTGGAATTGGCTAATTCGATGCCGGAGTATATCAGGCTACTTGTATTTGGCGGGCGTGCCTCTCGACTTTCCCCGGAAGAAATGACCCGCCTAATAGACTTCTTTCGCCTTAGCAAAAATCCGATGAAATTATCACCACTCTGGGATGTGTTGGGACAATACGTTCACAGTCACAAGACAGGTCTACCTCTCTCTGAGGCGCAGATTCAGTTTTTAATTTCCAGTTTGCACGCGCCAACAACGGGAAATATGACCGACTACTATCAAGATGAAGTTTTAAAGATTTTGCTTGATCACCACATCAATGAGTCTGTAGCGAAGTCATTAGCTCAGTCATGCATAGAGGTCATCATTGATGAACAGTCGGACTATAACCTCTGTCGGCGCTGTGGGGAGCTTCTCAAAAGTCTTAGTAGTGAGTGGCCGGATGAGGTGTTCAATACTGTATTTGGATTCTTGACGGCAAATGAGGGACATAGTCTTTTTAGACTGGAGAACATTTTAGATGATTGGGCTGAAGGACCTTTTCTAGAGCGTTTGGAGACTGAAGCTCATGTCGCTGATGAGAAGACCGGAGAACTCATTGCTCGACTGATGCCAGGTAGTTACGGTGCATTGAACGATATCGGAGCCATTTTGTTAAAAAGGTTTCCGTCGAACGATGCAATTGGCTCAGCCATTGTTCGTGCATTTTTATCAGGATTATTTAGTGGCCCAATTATTGACCGCTTAGCAGATCAGATTGAGTCTCTTGATAACTGGAGCACTCAGCACAAACTTCAAAATGATCAGATGGTAGTTCGCTTAAGAGCGTCTTTGGTACGCGAGCTTGAGGACACCAAAAAATCTGAAGAAGAAGCTGAATTTCTCAAAAAGGGAGATAGGTGATGTGTAGAAGTTTATACTTCGTCTGACAGCTGACGCTTCAGTTATTCAATGGTGGGTGCTTCAGTTCTCAAATTGCTTTTGCGAGACCCCATTTTCTTGCTTCTTTTAGCGTAAACCCATTTTCGCTGTATTCAACGTTGAAGAATAGGCGAATCTCCGGACCGAAGATCCAAAACTCTCTAGGCCTAACCCGTAAAATTGCCGTGACTTTTTGAAGGGAATCGTTTCGACTTCCATGGACAAATGAAGGGGGATTCTGGGATATTTCACGGATTCCATTTGCCAGGTCTTCTACTAACTTAGTTGTAGTTTTTATTTCGATGGCGATGTCTGGCTTCTCATTTTTGAGAATGACAATATCGAGCCGTTCGTATTCAACTTTTATCTCCGAAGCTAGGAATTCTTCAGAAGCCATCAGTTCAACAAAGCATGCGGAGTGGGTTATGTATTCCCTGTTGAGTTGGAGGAGTGACCATGATTTGCCCGCAATCTGAAAATTTCCGTTTTTAAGTGAAATATGCCCTTGATCCATGCCCTGTTTAAGCGTTTCAATTTCCCATGTAGCAACGGGGGCAGTTTTTGTTCTGCCGCTCAGATATGCTTCGATTTGCTCTTCAGCAGCTTTGAGCAGGAAGGATTTTAGCCATGCGCCGTCCATCTCGACATTATCGGATTTGCTGTGGTTAATATTTAATAAACTAAAGGTTTCTTGTTTCCTGGTCGATCATCCTTTGGATGAGAGCTGAGATTCGTTTCATCCCGATCTTTTATTTCCTTATGCACCTTGGCGGCTGCGCATCTGCTTGGATTGTGAGACAAGGATCTGATGGGGGAACAATCGGCTATCGAGGCTATTCCAGCAGCGATAGTGCTACCGAGGCCATCGTGAAGCTGATTCACTGCTCAAATTCGTACCATGTTATTAATGACGAGCTGAAGTCCTCCCAGTACACCTATACCTACAACCAGCCAGTTACCGTTCAGGGAACTTCCTCAGGCAATTTGCGTAACAATTGGAGCGGAGACCGCTATTACTACCAGCAGAATGATTCATACACCGCCCATGTACCGACCACACAAGTTGGCACTAAGTATTGGAGAGAGATGAGCTATGCCTGCGGTGGAAATTCCTCAAGGCTCCCTGCTGAGGGTTCTTCCTCTTCCCAGTCCTGCGTAGATTCGTGCTATCAGCTGGAAAAAGAAGGAAGCCTAAAAACTGGATACACGGCAGGAGACTGCGTTCGACTGTCCTGTAACTAGAATCTTCTGCCAATAGTCGGGATGATTCGTCTTTACAGCGCAGTGCGGCGTCAATAATCAAATTTTGATTAGAATCGGCCGATAAGTAGGGATCGTGAGAAGGTGTTTTTCCCTGCTGTTTTCGGTGCTTGGGCTCGGGTGCCTGGATGTCGTTTTTGATTCAGCTTATACGTTCATCCCCGCGGCTTATTCTGCCCCGGAATCGAATGATTCGCGCGCGCGGTCGCTGATCGCTTATCTCAAAAAACACGAATCAGTAATTAGGAAAAGTGGCGAAGATCACTACTATAGGCAGGTTTTGTGGGCGCTGATTGCAATTGATTTTAAAACGCTTTCGGGTCCGATGAAGCGTGAACTGCTGTCGCTTCTTTTTAATTGGATTGGCGGGAGTCTCTCAGAAGCTGATGCTCTTGAAATAAGAGAGGCTTTAAAGAAAAAGGGGCTGGGAAGTGAACTTGATGAGTTCTTTTCGCCGCTTCGACTTGCGGTTCTAAAAGAAGTCGACGCGCGTGATCTGCCGCGAGATCTTCGAGATGCTTTAAAGAAAGCCTTCACGCGTCTGCAGATGGATAAGGCGGGGCTAAAACGTCTTGAGATTTTTGATAAGGACGAGGAGCGCTTTGTAAATGAAATGCTTGTGGCGGGGATCTTGCCTTCGACCGCAAGTCCCGAGGCGCTTTTGGGGAATAACCTGATTACAAATTTGGCTGGGAATTTGATTAGCGGGAATTTTAGTAGTGGGGATTTGGTGACGCAGGCCAAGGCTGTGTCTCAGGCACTTGGTATTTCGGAAGATACTACGGGAAAGCTTCTCCAGGTCGCGGTGAATGACAAATTAGTTCAAAAAGCAATTGGATCATCAAAACTTCAGTCCGTTCAAGATCGACTGGCCGCCGTACGCTCTGGTCTCGAGTCGGGAGCTGTGTCAACGCGCATTGAACCCTCGCAAAATCAGAAGGAACTTCAAGCGCTCTTTGATAAGGCGAATATCAAGCCCGATCTTAAAGTGCCGGCTCCTACTCATCGCACTCCGAAGCTTGAAGAGCGTCGGAAGGTGCCCATTAAATCGAGCGAGCCTCAAGGCATTAGAATTTCGTCACCCTCGGCACCAAGTACAGGGCCGACGACTCGCGCTGCCTTGGCTACGAATAGCACGGTGCAGCCCTCGAGTAATGCTCTGCCCACACCAAAACCACCCGATCCCAAGATCGAGGCCGCAATGGAAATTGTCGATCCCAGAGAACTTCTGGGTGGAAGCTTTGTTTACAAAAATCCGAAATTTTCCGTTACTGATCCGAATCTTCAAGAGAAGAGGTCCCAGGCACTTGGCACACATGAGAGTAAATATTTTGAAGAGGCCCGCCAGGCCTCCATCAAAGCGGGACCGAATGTGGGAAGCTGCAATGTGTTTGAGATCAGATCCGACAAATACTGCGACCAATGCGGCAAAGATTCCAAGCCCTGTAAATGTTACGAGGGGATGCTCAAGACTGTTCAAGAATTTGAATTGCGTGGAAAGAAAACGAGCGACGCCCCCGACCTGGTTGAAGAAAGACTTAAAGAGGCGGGAATGGCCGTAGAAAAATCGGTCCAGTTGGCATTTCGAGTGAAAGCGGAAGCACTTCAAAATCGCACAAAGGACTCAAAGATCAGTGAAGAGGACCGGAGGAAAGCAAAGGAAGAGTTGAGAGCCATAGACTATCAGGAAAAGCAGGCGTCACCGGATCGGGCATTCTACGTTAAAAAAGTTCTCCTCAACGGCGTCATGAACACAAAAACCCCGGCCTGTATTCTTAGTAAAGGGCGATATGGCTCCGGAGCCAAGCGAGAGCCTGCGATGGAGCCTGAGTGGGTTTTTCCCGGCGAAAAGTATTGCCACAAATTCGATATTAATGCCGATGAGCCATTTGAGTTGAAAACTGAAAAATCAGACAAGGGACTCTCAAAACAGGACGCCATTCTATTGAGGCTTGCAATGGCAACTCTCGACGGTCTTGAGGAGGCTCATAAGGGGGGTCAAATGAAAGTGCAGAAATTCGAGGACCTCTATTCCCCGACATTTCCGATTGGGGAAAATCAAGTCTGCTCGTCTCGTCAATTATGTACGCTGCCTAAAGCACCTAGCCGAAAAGATCTTTATTACCGAATCTTTGCAGACGAAAGCCAGGACAAAAATGTTCGAAGTCTCTTCGATGGTGAAACAGAAAACACAATTGCACGCACGTTACTTCGTTGTTTCGATCCAAGGTCATGGGGTGGTATGTTGGTTAAGATGGTTGAGTATTTGCATTCAGCGGCCGACGTATGTGGCTCAAAGTCCGCAGTAGAGCTCGGCCAAACATTGGCTGAGAGTGGTGTCCTAAAGGCGGCCTGTTCGGGGGCATTCCACGAGGTCTCTGAAAAAGTGGACGAAGTAACACCGGAGGTTGAAGCTGCTGCTTATAAATCCTTTGGCCCGAAGGTCTTTCCGTTCGACTCGAAGGGATCTCCGACTCCAAAGGAGTTTTGTTTGGCCGTAAACGAAAGATATATATCCCTCCTCGACATTCTTGGTGCAGCAACTCAACTAAACCGCGGCGAAATTTGTGCGCCCAATCAGGTGAAACTTTATGAACGAAAAACGACCGGACATAAATAAAATTCTCCTATTACTCGGCCTTTTGGCAGGTCCAGTTGCTTACTCACAATTTCGTCCTAGCATTATGACTGATGAAGAGCGGGCGAAGCGGGTCTCCTGGAAAGACGACTGCGATCTCGACAAAACCCCGTGGAACTCTTTCAAGATGACTGTGTATGAAAGTAGCCCCTCTGTGGTTGATCGCACTCTTGAAGTTTCCCCGCTTACCCGTAAAGCCCTTGCGAATCCAAAGCTGAGGGCGGACGACCAAAAAACTATTGCGGAAATCAAGAGAGCTATCCATCGCATTGAGACAACTTATAAAAGAAATAGCTTGGGAGAGATCTTCTGGGACGATCAAGATGAGATCAAGCGCTTACAATCGCTCATTGATCGCATCGAGCGAGGGGAGATGCTGTTTAACGCTCCCCGTTCGAGCCTTCAGGGGCGCGGAATTGTCGAAATCATGGCGGCTCATAATGTGGGTTGGAATGGAAGGGCGAAGGTGGGGGAAGAGCTCGAGGAACTTCGGGCTCAAGTTCAGCCAGATTTGGGGCGGGTTATTGAATCATTTCCCTGCGAGACAAAAAATATGCGCGCTTGTGCTGTGGCCTATCCCAGAAAGATCAACACACTGAATACGATTGTTGTGGATGATAACGGCAAGCCCGAATCGGTTTTGAACAGGCTCTACCAGCGCACCAATCGAATCAAGATCGACCACTGTCTTCGAGACTACCCCATGACAAGTGCTGATCGCGAAACCATTCGAAAAGCATGTGAGGAGTGGCCGCGTAGAACAGAAGACGGAGACGTCGCTTATCGCGACGTCAGAGATATCTTTATCGCCTGTCGAGATGCGTTAAATGGATTTTTAGAATCCCAACGCAATATTCCCCGCAACGAACGCGGGAAATATCTTCCAAAGGATCATAAATAGGGGCGCGAAAACTCCCTTAATTCCCGGCGGCTAACTTTATGGAAAAAATATGGCAAAAAGTAACCAGCTTGAACCCTGTTGCACTAATTTTTTAAAGACACTTAGTCCGCTGCCTCAACCACCCGTGAATTGCCCCACATGCAAACGCGGGATTACCTTTGATAGAACCCAAATGGACGGCGCACGGGTCACTGATGAATATGCTGATCTTGAATTCGTTGAGGAAGGTTATTCGCCAGTTAATGCTCGCTATCTAGAATCGACTTAGGGGCCCAAACCATTAGGAATTGGGCATGGCTTAAATTTGGCTTGATTTTGGTTTGAATTTGGTCGATAAAGAACATATGTCTGCACGAGCTTCTCTGTTCGAAAATGTATCGACTTCGAAATATCTTCCCTTCTATGAAGACGGCGAATTTCAACCTCGAATGGTCGCTCAGTTTTTGAAAATGAACAACAATGATGTGGCCCGAATTAGTGATTTGGCTCCTAAGTCGATTCGTTGGGATGACCGCTTGGCTGTTGAGGTTCGGGAGCGATTGCTGGAGATTGCAAATGTTTGCGAGAAAGTTGCAGCAGCATTCGGAGGCGATGTCGAAAAGACCGCGCTTTGGTACCAGTTGCCGAATCCATTGCTTGGTAATATTTCGCCTAGAGATATGATTCGACTCGGTCGGTTTAAGAAGCTTTCTCGAGTTGTGGACGAGGCTCTGGCTGGAAATATCGGATAAGCAGCGCGAATGGGGAAGAAACGGCAAAGGAAAAAGAAGGTCAAAAGTCGACGGGCATCGGTCAAGCGTGCAGTCTCCCGTCCTGACTATAAACATCCTTCGAAGGGTGTTGTTCGGGTCCTCGATATTGTTTCCGGGGCTAGTATCGCAAGGGGGCAAACACTCTCAGAATCAATTCGTAATTATTTTTGGCATCTCTATCAGGAGTTAGCCGTTCAGAGAGCCGAGTACTATCCGGCGCTTTGTGAGAGTCTTAGAGCAGTTGCTAAGCCGTTGAATCAAAACCTCTGGGTGAGAAGAGTTTCTTGGGCCTATACTTTAATGCCTCTCTCGCCACGCGGTGCCTACAGAGCTGGCGGGAGATTCAATGTCGGAAAAATTTCAGAGGTTGGTCCTGGAGTCCCCGGAGCTACGCCCTTTCCAGCTCTTTATCTTGCAGAAGACGAGGACACTGCGAAAGCAGAGGCGTTGGGAGCAACAAAAGTTGATCGTAGGATTTCGCAGGATGAATTGATTCTGCAGGTCAGTTCTCCATCTCACACCGTTATTCGCGTAAACACTTCTCTCTCGACAGTTATAGATCTTCGACAGAGCGATAGCCTGATTCCATTTCTTAGTTGCACTCGAGGCTTCAGAGTCGGCGAATTAGTTCGTGCCCTATCGCAGAAGCTAAATTGGGGTGAGCCAACGGTTATCGAAGACCCGAAGATTCTGATGGATTCTATCCTCACTGCGGACTGGAGATTGTCGGACTCACTTGCAGACGTTCCCTCGAATTCTCAGGTCTTTGGAAAAATTGCATTGGATGCGGGAATTCAAGGGATCATTTACCCATCCACAAAAACCAATAAGAGCTGCTTGGCTGTGCTTCCTTGCCTCACTTCCGGATTCGTCGAGTGCGTCGATTCATCTCCGTCGGAAATAAAAGTTAATCGCCTCGATCCGTCGAATTTTGGTCCGCTGACATGGAGCACTTTAATCGAATAGCTTCAGCAGCACGGCGTTCTATGGGCGCCAAACGGGCGCCATCATCTTGAGAAACCACGAGAATTGGTGAGACACACGGAGATCTTGAGTTGATCAAATTTCCGAATAGAAACATTGATTTACTTGTTAATTCGCTGATTTGGAAAAACGCTAAAAATTGCCCGAAGCTGACTCTTAATCAGCGGGTCGCAAGTTCGATCCTTGCACGGTCCACCACTAAAAT
>CAZWNW010000026.1:0-9619 GCA_964636255.1 uncultured Bacteriovoracaceae bacterium
TTATGTCGAACTATGTAAAGAGTGAGCCTGGATACGAGAAGGTTTCTTTTGATGAAATTCTGGAGCGCGCGCAATCGAGCGTCCGCGATCTATGGTCATCGTATTAGTCGGGACGACGGTTGGATGCGCTTATTGATCTCTAAACTCTTGCGATTTTTTATTTTCTGTAGATCCAGAATCTGGATCCCGGATGCCAACGTGCCTTATCGTCTCTTCCGAAAGGATGGTCTTCTTGAGGAGTTGAGCCTTCTCCATTCCAAGCTGGATCTCGCCAACGCCGGCCTGGCCGCGCTTCACCAAGTCAAGCGTTCACCATTGTGGATCCCAATCGGATTTCGCGCGCGCTTTTCAGGCAGCAGTCATGCCTCCGCTACAGCATCGTTACGACGACTCTACAATCTTTTGCTTTACTTCCCCTTGATCTCTGAATCCTCAAAGGAGGGGGGCGAGGGGCACGAGGCCGCTTGATCACAGCCGTTCTGCAACTAAAGGTTACCAGTCGCCTTTAAATCTCTTGCAATTTGTGCCGTGAATCAGAGCAGGATTCCATCTATCTGGTGCAGACTCAATGACTCGAATTGTAATTGGCAGCTTTTGTGAATTTCCGTCTGCAGGCAGCCGCCAAATAGAAGCCCGATTTTCGGGAGTGTAGCCGAGCTTTAGGAGCAACTGATGGAGCTGCGCATGCGCAATCCAATGCCTTTGATACGTCAGACAAGCTGTGGTCTTCCTGTGGCTCTGAGATTCCCGTAGGGCTTTCAATATTTTTGCCTCGACTCTACCGAAGAAGCGCTGGCGTTCTCGCTTGCGCAATCCTACGTTTTTAATAGCGTAAGAGCTTCCGGCAAAATATCTTGGTCCATCATGAGTCATGAGATAATTCGGTAATCCAAGGAACTTATAAGAGAGCGGCCAAAACATGCCTAATAGAAGCACAATGAAAATCGGCCACAACTTCTGCTCACGGAAATGGACTCTAATGTAGCTAAGAGCGTGCGCCAGGAGTGGTATCGTCATTAAGAGGGCAACAACATAATACTTGGGTGTGTGTGTGTTCCAGCCATAAACAAGCAGATACGGAATCCAGGCAAGGAGAGCAATCGCAAGCATCTTCGGTTTCCTGCTCTTTTTCTGAGATAAGATAACAATCGATAGCAAAGCGATCATCGTCAAATCAAAAATGGTCAGCCAAGAATCTCGAAACCCGGTGTCCTTATAGTTTCTATATTCTTCTACATATTGCAGGTGTGTTTTGTAGAACTCTAATGGATGAAATAGGCTCATCCCAGCAAGAGATAAAATCAAAATCGGTAATAAGAGATAAAACGCTGCTGGCCATAAGTTAGCTTCCCAAACTTTTCGTTGAATAAGCGATCGAAAAAATTTGGATATCGAACGCGTGTTAATGCCTGGCAAAGAACCGTCCTTGATAAGCAGCAGCAGCGGCAAACAAAGAACTGTGTCGATTCGAAAGAGCATTGCGATTGTGAAGCAGATCACGGATTTGATTTGATCTGCAGTGCTTTGTGCGATTCTGAAGTAGAAAGCGGCCATAAGCCAGGGCAGCAGCATTGCAAAATCGTTTGGATAAAAAGCTGTTGTGACCAATTCCTGACAAAGAAGGACAGCGATGATGAATTGCCATGCACGGATTTGGAAGAGCGTTTTTTGCAAGTGGAAGGCGATGAGCAGACCGCATAGATAACTGAAAAAGCTAAGGGATTGGAATATCGCCAAAGATGGAAGATCAAAAATTGAAGCAACGGCATAATTCACCCAGTAGAGAAGCGGTCCTGTAAAATATCGGTAGCCTTCACTGAGAGCAATTTGTGAATGGACTGCCATGTCGACATGATTGGATAAAACGAATTCGTCGCCTTCAACAACCCCGACTGGAATCAGCAAAGCACAGAAGAGAAAAAGACCCGACATAAACACCGCTTTCCTGAGAGACTGCAAGTGCTCGAGCATGGTTAGCAGTTTAATTGCTCAAGGAACTAGAGCACTACGAAGCTTGATTTTGTCCGCCGCGGCTCGTCAATTTACTAAGAGGCAATTCAATTCGTTGTGGGACCGGGCTGCGCGTTGACTTTGAAAATTTGCTAAGTGAAAATTCCTTCATGCAATTATTTCAGGAGCTGGGGAGTTATCCTGATTTAGGCAAAAGGACAAAGCGTAGAATTGCCATAATCTCAACGGATATAAAGGGACCGATTGTAAATGGGGGAGTGGGCACTAGCAATGTTGCTCTTGCCGAAGCACTGGCTCAGTGCGGTCATCATGTAACTCTAGTTTTTGTGAATCCCTGGTTTGGCAATAAGCAGGAAATCAGAAAATGGGCAGCAATCTATCGCAAAAAAGGAATCCGATTGATTCAAGCCGAGCACCCGAGCTTTCGTTTGGACGGAATGGGCCCTTCTTGTATTTCTTATGTTGTTTATCTGCACCTAAAGGAAAACAAATACGACATTGTTCACTTCGCGGATATGCACGGAGTTGGCTATCATGCACAGCTTGCGAAAAAATTCGGCTTAGCTTTTTCAGACACCCTATTTTGTGTGACGATGCATGGGCCATCCGTTTGGCATCGTGAAAATAACCGGTCATCAGTATTCAATACGGATCTTATCCAATTCGACTATCTTGAACGGGCATCTGTTGAAATGGCCGATGTGCTTTTGGCGCCAAGCCAGTCCATTCTGCAGTGGGCTCTGCAATCTTCGTGGAAGCTGCCCAAACAGGTCTATGTGATTCCGAATCCGACATCTGAAGTTGTCGGGATCCGCTATCAGAATCGCAGGAAGAATCTGCAGGAGATTGTTTTCTTCGGTCGCCTGGAATTGCGAAAGGGTTTGAATCTCTTTTGTGACGCTTTGGACCGAATCCCCCACAACTTCATGAAGAACAAAAAGGTGACCTTTTTGGGATGCCACGGATTGATTGGTACGATCCCTTCAAAGGATTACATCGAAGGGCGTTCAAAAAAGTGGCGTTTTCCATGGAAGATCGTGAGCGACCTTGACCAAGAGGCCGCGTTGAACTTTCTACGATCGCGCAGTTGTCTAGCCGTCTTGCCTTCAACTGCGGAGAGTATGGGATACACGTTTATTGAGTGCTTGGTTTCAGGCATTCCGCTTTTGGCGAATCACCTGCCGTCCTATAAGGAACTTTTGGAACCCAGCGCACACGCAAAGATTTTGGTGAATGCGGCTGACGCCGATCAATTTGCTCACGCCATTATGCGGCTTAGCAAAAACAGCGGGAAAGAGCCGCGGTGTAGAAAGGCCACCAGTGACATCGTCCGAACTTGGCAGGACTGGCACAGCAGGGTTTCGTTGCCTCGAGCTCAAAGGCAAACGGCTAAGGCGACTCGTCGCCTTGTGCCCAAGGTGCTCGTTCTTAATACTGATTTAGGCAACGAGGAATCGTTCCATTGTGCGAGGGAGTGGGAAAAACAGAGCTACTTCAACTTCATTGTTGCTAGATCCGGCGATTTCCAAGACCTTCTGCGTTTGGCCAGGGAAACTGCGGCGGATTATCTGCTCTTCACGAACACAAAAACGAAGCCTTATAAAAAAATGATTCAAGAACTTGTACGGCTGGCAGAGTCACAGGGCAGCGATGTTGTTACGACAACTCTCGATCGATGTGAAGTGAAGCAAAATTTTTATGTTCGGAGTCGTCAAATAGGACTGGGATCTGATCTAAACACGGGCTTTTTCTGCAATCCCTTCGGATCTAGTGATTTTCTAATCAGCCGCTCTGCTTTTTTGAAATTAGAGGAAAAGCACGTCATGCCGTACAGTGGCTTGGATTGGAATTACCTGTTAAATGCCGGCCAACAGAATTGCAGAATCGATTCTTATCCAGAGCCCTTAGGTTTAACTTTCCTCGGGCCGCATGAAAGCTATTTCGCTCACAACTTAATCAACAGGTGGACGGAATATAAGATGCGGTTTTCGCCAGATCGCCTTGCTCCACTTGCTGATTACGCAAATTTAACGGGAATGATCTACGCGGAGATGGAGCTCCACAATTCTAACCGGCATCATCTCGGGTTTGTGTCGAAGCTCGATTTCGCTATTGCACCAAAAATAAAACAGTTGATGCAATCTGCTGCAAGATGGCGAAACTCCTGCGTGCAGAGATTGAAGCTGGAATGGAAACTGTTGCAAGACAGAAAACTGCCCACCCGCAGCTATTGGGCCTTAAGAATTTGTTATGACCGCGTTTGCGACTTCCTTCGGGACTATCCGTGTTGGCCTTTCAGGAAGTTGTGGTGGATGACTCAGTATCAGCTTCGCAAGAGACTTTTCCGGCCCGAGCTCGTTGAAGCAAACGACGGAACATGATCTTCAAGGGCCTTTCTTCATCCATATAGCCACCCATGACGTGAAAAATGTCAGGATCCAAATTATTCAAATAAAAGATTTTCGCCATTCCCATGGCAGATCCATATCTTTTCAGCCACCTTTCATTCTCGGAAGGAGGTGGAGTTTGATGAAAAACATCCACTGGATTTAGAAAGAATTTCAAGCCGAGACGATACAGGCGATAGCCGAGGTCAGTGTCTTCAAAGCCCCAGGATGTGAAATTGCGGCGAAATCGACCGCACTGATAAAATGCCGATCTGGGAAGCGACAGAGTGTAGGTGCTCACAAAACGCCATTTGTTGGGAAGATCTTCCCAGTCAGGGGCTTGATAGAGAAGTGACCAGTAATCTTTTTCACCTGGTATCGATGTGCGGCTGGTGTCGACCTCTGCATACTTCATCATCTTATAGCTGTCTTTGACGCTCAAATGACGCCGAATGGGTTGAATCACATCCCATCGCTGGTGAAGATCAAGTAGCCGGAGCAAATAAGCTTCGTCGAGCAGAATGTCATCGTCTAAAAACAAGATCCAGTGTCCAGTGGCATTCTTAACCCCCAGATTGCGTGCGATTCCGGCGCGGTAATATCGCAGGCTGGAAATTTCTTGAGGTCGATTCAGATGTATGTATTTGAAGTTCAAGTTCCCAGCCTCAGGCGCAATCAAGTTTCGAATGCGCTTTTCCATCAAGTCACGATTGCAATCATTCACTACGATGATTTCGAAAGCGGACCTCTCCAGAGTTTGCGATAGCAGATGCTCCAGGGTGTTTAGCAGGAAGTCACTGTCACCTGTGGTGGGGATTACAATAGAAAGCTTCACATCAGAATCAAGAATGGCGTGTTCAAAAAGCAGTGGGCTATCTGGCTCTATCGTGGCCGCGGCGGGTATCCTTGAGTCCCAAACTTCTCCAGTTAGTGGTCCTTCGATTCTTCTAGACCATTGCGATGATAGCTCGCATGTAAGCAAGTACACTTCGTTTGTAGTTAAGTACTGCGGATTTTTATCAGCACATGGAATCGGGTGGAGTCGAAGTGAAGATCTAACTGGGTCGGGCAAATTCCTCAGAAATTCTTTACAAGGATTTCCAATGGTTGGTATCAATGTGTAGTAAACCTGACTCGCTTTTCGCGAAAGATTAAAGAGCCTCTTCCAGTCACAATTTTTTGTGCCCGTGAAAACGAAATGGAAGGATACGCCATCAAGTTCCAATAAGTTCAGGGTCTCTTTTGATTGTTGATCTGCATATTCCCAGTGAATCTCAATAGCCAATTCAAGTTCTCGCAGCTGACATTCCTTTTTCAATTCTGCGAAAGAATGCTGAGCAAGAGCTTGAAGAGGGAGCAGGATTCCCTTAAAGCCAGCTGCTTTGGCTTTCTCTAAACTACGGATGAGCTCGCTTTTAGCGGGAAGACTCTGTTTGCGATGCATCAACTTACAGATGGAGCACCGCGCCCCACATTTTCGATGAAATGTAATAGAATAAAAGAGAGCCTGAGGATCTGCCGACACAAATGGGAAGTCTACGTTCAACGATTTTTACGAGCAAAGAAGAATTGGAGAAATCGCTAGCACGCCGCATTGGCACTCGATCCCATGAAAATCCTGAAAGTCTCTTGTTCCAAGATCTGCCCGGTGAGTCGGTATCTCTTGAAGACTTCTTGAAGCGCGCTAATCGCTGGAGCTCGTCCAACCGAGAGCTGATTTTTTGCAGCCATGTTTTATTTGAGCAAGGGGCATCTGGATTCTTCCAAGCTTTAAAAAATATGGGCTTTGAGTCTTCTGTTGCGATATCCGTGGGTTCAGAAATGCTCACCTGTTCTCAGCCTTTGCATCGGATTGGGCCGGGATTGCTCTCCCTCAAGATACTTTCGGATCGCGAGGTGAACCAGCTTTGCAAATCCACGATCGATGAACTGCTGATGGCCGGCTTTGATATCGAGTTCTGCTGCATTCCCCGTCAGCAAATTTCAGCGTTAAGCGCAGGTCGTAGAAGCATCCGTTCCAGATTCATGATTTGTTTCTGGTCTTTTCTTGCAGAGCTTAGCGATCGTTGGTGGATCTTTCGCTGGCGAGTGAAGTATCGCTATCTTCCACAGTTGCGGCAACTTCGGGCGGATATCCGATCAGACCTCAGTAAACCTCGCCCTCGAAGGAGACTTTCGGAATTCTTTGAGAATCCAATTTTTGCGACAAGGGTGTATTTCCCTGCCATTTATTGGTTTTGTTTCTTCCCGTTCTTGAAAGTCTACTGGTACCTGCGCTTTCGCTTGAGTGCGTTGATCCGCAGCCATTAGTGCCAAAATTTTTACGCTCTTCGCTTCGTCTGCTGAACAATCTCCAAGTTTTTGGGTTAGCCTACTAAGTAGGTCGAATCATATGGATGTAAATTTAGAACCCCTGAAAAACAGTGTCGACGCTAAACTTTCAGAGCAGTCTTTCGCTTTCGAAGAGGCTTTTGGAAGAGTCATCGGAGTTGAAGTTCTAAAGGCTTTTAAGCAAATCATCTTCAACCAGCTATTGGAAAACTCGAATTGGAAAATGGAAGATCTTATCAAGCTGCTGGTCCCAGTAGCTGACGCAATGATCTCATTCGAAGTCCTGCAGCTGGACGCGGATCTACCACAGAAAGTGCCCGCAGCTGACTTACATTGTAAAATCTTGAATGCGGACTTCAAACACGAAGACTTGCGTACGCTAGACGCCAGGATGCTCTCTGCGGTTTTGATTTTTCTTGCTGATCAGGATTCTGCCTACTGTCAGCAGCAAAAATGGCTACTCAGGCATTTTCCTTCGTTTGAGTCTCTCAGAAATTCGTTCCATCAGCTGGGTGTTCTTTATCTCGAGAAGTTTTCTGGAGATCGGGACAATGGCTTAGATCACGAACGTCTGCAAAGTCAGCTGGCGTACTACAAATCTCAACAGCCCGAGTTATCTAAGACCCCTTACTGCACGCATCCCTTTGACCGGGTTCGAGTTAATTCGGAGGGCAATGTTTATCCCTGTTGTTTCCAAAGGCATATGCCTCTAGGGAATGTCTTCCAAGAAGATTTGCAAAGTATTCTGGATGGCGAACTTTTCCGCGATCTTAGATTCAGTGTTGAAAATGGAATTCTGCACCCGATGTGTCGTGTTTCTTGTCCATTCAATTTCATCGAGAAAACGCGATGTGAAAATCCCGTTACTAAAGTGGAAAACATGGACATCGATCCTCCGAACACTCACTGCAATGTCGGCGGAAACAAGCCTACGGAGAAGAATCCTTCTTGTCGCATGTGCGAGCGCGAGGCACCAGGATATCGATGGGAAGTGGATCGAAGTCATGAAATGCTTCCAAAGGTGAAATCCATAGTTCCAGGCCTTAGGGTTATTCATATTCAAGGAGTTTCGGAGATATTCTGGAAGGATCTGGCTTTCAAATATCTGGATTTGCTCGAATACGATAAACATCGAGAAACTTTGCATGTAACAACAACCAGCAATGGGACGGTCTTCACTCCAGAAAAGCAACTTCGTTGGGTAAATAGAGTTCGCAGTAGCGGTATGGGTTTTTCTTTGGATGCTGCCACTGCTGAAACCTATGTGAAGATCCGAAGACTGAATGTTTTCGAACGAGTTCAGGATCACCTGCTTCACTATACGGAGTTAGTAAATGCGGCTCCCATTCATCGCTTCCGCATCATCAACAACGTCAATAAATTAAATGCCAAAGAGGTTTATGACATGGTCGCATTTGCTAGTCGGACGGCGGCATATGAAATCGAGTTTCAGTTAACCTCCGATAATGGGCGCTGTGCCGACATACTGATCACTCCAGCTGACACGGATTATCACAAGCTAGTAAGCGAACAGCTGCTGGCTGCGGAAAAGGATTTCAAAATTCCAATCATTAGATTCCGCGGAATCGATCTAAACTGGCAGCAGGACTGATCGATCAGCCTTAATTAGAATTTCGTTTGGGGCTTTCAGAGCTTTCTTCAGCTTGTTTCCTGGCACGGAAATTCGCAGCTTCTTCAGATTCCTCAAGCTTTTTCCGAATTTCCTCTAGTGGCACACCAGTTTTCACCAAAGACACATAGTGTTTTAATCCTGGCTCATCAGCTTCACGGCCCAGATAATCCAAGTAGTACTGAGCGATGATTTTCTCCTCGGGTGAAACTTCAGCGTTC
The DNA here is from genome assembly GCA_964636255.1 of uncultured Bacteriovoracaceae bacterium. Lineage (GTDB taxonomy): Bacteria > Bdellovibrionota > UBA2428 > UBA2428 > UBA2428 > CAXNGS01. The sequence goes on from CAZWNW010000026.1 coordinate 8,541, forward strand.
TGCACTGCAGGGTCGGTTGTGCCCTCCTTAATCGAACGGTCAACATCTATTTGAGTGGTCCGGGGGCTCTTTAAAAGTAAGGAAATCAGGTGTCCGAGTGTTGTGCCCATACTGCTTTGTGAGAAGAAATACAGACCCACAAAAGTCAACGAAAGCACGAATATCACGATGACTTTAGAGGAACGCACCAGTTAATTCTAAATCAATAATTACGTTTTTTTAATTGTGACAGACTGGAAAAACATTGATTTCGCCTCTTTGCCGCTCTGGCAGAGAAAAAAACTTCAAAGTGTCATCGAATTGCCGGATTTCTGTAGCGCGGTTGTTGACCATTTTAGCTTAGCGGCTCGCCTGCACCCGTGTATTTCGGGCGACCCGGAGTGCGAACGATATGCCTGCAATCTTCGTCGTCTGCAAAGCTAAGGTCGAAGAGAAAACTGTTGTTTCTGTGCTCAGAAGTTTTATTCGAGTGGGTGTCGAGCCGGCCCAGGAATAGCATAAATCGGCCATGAGTCTCAGTAGTCTCTTCGTTGCTGCCCGATGCTTCACTATGGCTGACGCGCAGTTTCTTCACGAGAAAGGGGACATAATTCAGTCCGCTGTTCTTTGCGATGTTTTCGCACTTTCGCAAGGTAAGATCAAAGGCTTCAACGGTGCTGATTTCGCTTAAGCCTTTGACGCTGCCAAAATTGATGAGCCTTCGATTTTCCTGGTCGACAACTACGCAATATGCTCGGCAGTACCATTTGTCCGACGCCGTTTGAGAGTACGCAGGCGCTAAGCCTAGAATGGTAGCGAGCACGAGATTAGCTCTTAGTAATACTTTCATAGAAGCACTCCTTCTTTTTACCTAGATTCCAAAGGCCATTAAACAGCCGAGGCCCTTTAGCTGATAAGCTTCACAAAGAATCGGTTTTAGCTGAGTCTTCTGCCCCGTTTCACTGCATCCCTTGGCAAATGCGTCTAGATGCACTTTGGCTTTATCGCTTAAGGCTAGCTTTCGAATCAGATTCAATAGCCGATTGAGGATAGGGTTTTTAAAGCCAGTTTTCTGACGGTCCCTGGTCAAAATCGGGATC
>CAZWNW010000027.1:0-9175 GCA_964636255.1 uncultured Bacteriovoracaceae bacterium
TCGGAGACAAGCCATCACTTTCATCAGATCAAAAAAATTCCGATCGCTCGACGGTGATCAATAGAATGCAGGCTCGCCTTCTTATGGAAAATCCAATCTACTGGGAAATCTTGATCTACTTCGGCTGCTTTTATGGAAAGAAAACCCCAACGGTAAAGGAACTGGCGAAAGAGTTCGGACTCAAAGTTACTTCGGCCAGCAAGCATCTTGAAGAACTCTTCGAATATGGCCTACTAGACAAGAACAGCAAGGGAGACTTCGCCTCCAAAGAGTGGACATTCATTCCCTACGACGATGAGTTCAAGCCCCTTAGGGATTTCAATTTCAGACGAGCCTTCGATCAGTTTTTGACGGCAAATCACGAGCATCAATTCCGAACAACAATCACCTGCCCACTTCTTCCAAAACATCAAAAAGTTATCGAAGCGAAATTTCTCGCACTCACAAACGAGTTGATCGATCTCTCCGATCGAGAAAAAACGGCCGATGCCATTCCCTACACAATCGGAATTTTCTCCTCTCCCAGGAGATTCGGTAATGATTAAGCTCTACACATTCCACTTCCTAGTCGAATTGATCGCGGCGATTTTCTGGAGCTGCTGGGCCGCGACTTTTCTGGTCACCGGCAACACGGTCGCAGATACGGCGTTGATACTTGCTTCGTTTTTCCTAGCACAGGCAATTTTCGAAGTTCCAACAGGCTACTGGGCAGACCGCTATGGACGAAAACTCTTTAGCCTTTCAGGCCTCGCACTGGTCGGCCTAGGCTTTGCTTTTGTAGGCTTTTCAACAACTGTTCCTGGATTCGTCACCGGATTTTTCATCTCGGGCCTTGGAATTACGGCAATGTCGGGGGCCAAGACCTCATGGCTTCTAGGGCTCGCTGCAAAGAAGAGTCGAAGTAAACTTGCAAGCGAGGAGGACAAAAAGCACTTCTTCCTCAACCTTCATCTCGTCGGCCGACTTGCCACGATTGTCGGCGCATTCGGTGGGGTGGAACTTCTGAAGGCGTACCCCGACAATTTCTGGATTATAGTCGGAATTCTAGCAGTCATTTTTTCAGTATTCGGAATGGCCGTGGAGGACGGCCAAAAAGCTAAGGTTGTTAATAGAGATGAAAGCTTCAAGCTCTCGCAACTGCTGCGCGAAATTCGAAGACCCGTACTCGCACTTGCAGTCGTATCCATACTATTTTTCGGAATTGAAAACGGCATACGAAATTTGATCTATCAGCCCTTTATTCTGGAAATCACGGCCGGCAACAAAGTCTATCTAGCCTACTTCCAAGCAATTCTAGCCATACTCCGCCTCGGCGGAATTCTCGTCTACATGGGTCTAAAACTAGCCAAGAAACACCGCCTATCGATTCCACTGCTGATTTTCCCACTGCTTTGGTTTGGAATCTCAGAAATCATTTCCGCAAGGCTAGATAACTTTTGGATCTTCGTCGCAATCTACGGTTCAGCAGTCTTTTGTCTTGGTTGGTTTTTCCCACTGAGGGAGCAGTATTTTAATTCGATCGTGCCAGAGCGACTTCGGGCGACACTTATATCCTTCGATAGCCTGGTAATGAATCTAGCTTCCGCCGTAACACTGGTTGGTCTCTATGGATCCATCCAGGGCAGCGTAAGATCGTTATGGGTGGTTGCGGGTTTGGCGTTAATTTTTTCTGCTATTACATTATTAGTAGCAAATACTAGGAGCAGGGGCCGAACAAACAATGCCATTTCATGATGAAAATCAAAATGGGGATGTGCTGATGGACGACGAGGCTTTTTCATCTTCCGAATAGATGATTTAGAGAGATCCGTGATTCGAATTTCCAAAAGCCTGCCATTGATTGAATATATGAGATGGTTCTGCCGTATCTAATTTGCACCTTACGTATGCTGGATTCGCCAAAGATAATCAGTCGATTTTAGATTTAATTTCTCTGCGTTGCCGATTAAAATATTCGCCGTAAACGGGCCTGAGCAAATCTAATTTCGTAACCGCCGGAAAATTTCTGTAGCTTTTCAAGAGCAAGATACTGTAATTCTTTTCTGGGCTCTCGATTTGTTACCTCTCCTGTTCGTCGTCGGTAAAACTTGCCATCCTTCGCAACAATTCTGGGCTCAGAATCAATCGCTTCACTAGATATTTTGGACCCATTGCTGGACTTAAGATCCATAACATGAACTTCACCTTCCCGATTGATCTGAATCACCAGATGCTCGCGGCTCACGCGTCCATCGCTATCCTCGAATCGAATGTTTAGAGTGGGGCCAACTTCCCGCCACTCAAGTCCTGACTTCCTTGATGCACTAAGTGTAGTCAGATCTTTCTCCGAACTTTTGTGCTTTCTTCCGATCACGATCTGGAAGGGGCGCAATGACGAATCGATATCAAAAAATATGGAGCCACTCGATGTCGTCAACTGGAAGCAGTAGTCACCAACCTTTGCTTGTTTAGCGGTGGGAAAGTAGCGAATGCTCATTAATAGGTGGCGAGGCCCTGTTGTGTCGATATCAAAAGACTCTGCTAGTTGTTTGCCAAAATAGCGATCATTAGACTTTTCCGCCAAACGCCACACGCATCTTGTGTTTTTATGGACGTCTGGATCATAGCTGTCGATAATATCGCCAGATGCAAAATACCGAATTTCTTCTAGGCTCCCCTCAGAAACCAAATCAGCGAGATCGCGATAAAGTGCTTTTCTGATTCTCTCTTGATCAGTGCATAGGATTGCCGATACTCTTAAATCAAGTTCTCTTTTATCAAGTTCACTGGATTTAAGAGCCTCGATGATTGCACGAATTCTTTTATGTTTCAGAATCGTCTTTGGCCCCTCGTGAGTCACCAATCCTCCTTGCTCGTCCTTCAAAAATTATACACTAAAGTTTCGATGATATTCCAATCGGCCCAAGGAGCGTCTCACTGATTTGGACGCTATTGAAATGAATCTTCCGCGTCCAATTGGTTTGGACGTCAAACTAGTAGAATCTATTTATGACGATCAGAATCATCCAGCCTCCAAGCTTCGATTCAATAATTGCCTGCAATGCCATCCTGGCCGACAAGGATGGGCAGGTTTATAGCCTTCAGCCTGGATTTAATGCCGTCGGCAGGTGTCCTGAGTATTGTCTTCCGTGGGAAGATCTGAGAATCGATAAATTCCAAACAACGCTCACGAGGATCGAACACGCCTCAGTCAGTCGTATGCACGCTATCTTATTCTGGAATCCTCAAGAAAGGAGACTCTCGGTAATGGACCGTGGGTCTTCAAACGGAACGAAAGTGCGGGGTCTTCGAATTGGTCGCGATCCTGTGGCATTAAAACGTGGGGACACGCTTCACCTCGGGAGCTATGAGCTGGTTGTAGCAGTGCCGGCTCTCAGCCTTAACAGTTCCTTAACTAATCAGGTGGGAGGCAAAAATGTTTAGAACAATGAAGCACAGATTTTTCCACTTTTATCTAATCGGGTTAGTCTCTTGCGCACTACAAAGCAAAGGCTCTCGTCGCGACGAGGCGCCCGATCCCAAACTTTTGAAATGGGGACATTTTCACACTTTTTGCCTAGATAACGGACGAGCAAATGACAAGTTTTTCTATGAGGAACTCATTGATGGCCCATCAACCGGATTTTTCTGCAAAGAATCTGCCTTATTGAATGAAACTCAGTGCAGCTTTGTGGATATTGCAAACGAGCGAATTATTTGGAGCGCAGATTTTCAAATTTCAAAACGCCGGAACTATCTTGAACTGATCCCCAAGGACAAGAAACAAAATATTAGGGTGTTTATAGACGAGAAAGAAAAACAGGCGGAGTACGTCAGCGTTAACCTGGGTCCCGGGCCCAGCGACCTAGTGATCAGAAAATGCTTTGGTGGAGTTTTAGGTGCTAAGGAATTGGCGGAGATGGAGTGATGTGCCCGCATGGAATTGAGCGCTACCTTATTCTATTGGCGTTTTGGATCTACGGAGGATTGCTTGTTTACGGGACCAGAGACCTGAATCGGCTAGAAAAAAGAAACAGAGCTATCTGCAGCAATGAGCCATTCAAGCCGACCCCTAAAAAGGGCTGGCGGTCAACAATTCGCCCTAAGAGCAAGCCGAAGACAAGGATAGAACCGAAGCTATGGCAATTTAACAGTCACAAGGCACTTCTTGAAAAAAATTAGCTGTATCATGGAAGGCTGAATCAGGACGGAAAAATGGTTGGAATAAAATCTATTTTAGTAGGGATTCTCTTCGCATGGTTCTTGAGTCGGAATTCTCGCAAAGCTCGTCGCACCCACCATTCCAAACAGCATATAAAACTTTGGTTTGATTTTCTCTTTGATGGATCTGAATTTGAGCAACTCATGATCGATCGCCATGGCGATTCGCTTAGAAAAAATCAGAGAATTTATGAAATGATACAAATGGGTGCCGACTTAAAGAAAAACAAGGGTGATGATGGACGACTTCGCAGCGAGGCCCAGTTTGTTTTTAGCTGTGATTTCAGTAAACAATCCGGACTCATTTGTAGAGAAATCGACTGTCAAAAAAAACAAATCACATCCAAAGGCTCAAAAATTAAATTTGGCCTCGATTCGCTGTACGGGAAATACGGTATTTCTGCTGCGCCCAAATTCTTTATGACCGAATCCGGGATCCTGGCAGACAACAAGGGAAGCATCCCAAATCGCGGGTTGACACTTCCAATTGGACTAATTGTTGCCAGAGTCGCTGAATGGGGGCCAGTAGAATCATGGACTAAAGTAATGCGTGAAAATTTAATGAAAGATCTAGGGCCAGATGTGGAGATTGGATCCTTATTTCTGGGATTCGATGGATCTGAGTGGCCCGGTTCCTTTAGTGAGGATCTAAAGTGGGTCTTCTCCAGTTCTCCAGATGACTTCGGTAAGGGTTCCTTGGCTTTAAAAACAAAGTATATGATTGTCGCAATATGCATTGATGAGGTCGATAAAGACAATCAGCCCAGCCATTGAGACTCCTTTTAAGGATTGTCCTCGCAAACCGTTTCCAATTTATTTCCGTAGGAACTTCGCTTCGTCGTACATTTTCTGCGATTGTTCCGTACAGGATCACCATTGTCATCACTTTCTATTCCTGCAATTCCATGACTTAGCTTTTTCATTTGAATTTGGAATTGACGGTCCGCCTCGGCTTTCTGACGTTGATTTTCAGCAGCAATTTCTCGGGCTATTCGAGCATCCTCAAGCCGGTTTGTATTTTCAATCAGTTGTTGACCGACTATTTCACTCTTGATCGTCGAGAACAAGGTGCACCCGGCATTGCTGCCATAGGTGCAAGCAATTTCCGCGAAGCTAGCTGCCGATGTTAGGTCACCCGCCTGTTTGTATTTGCCATATAGTTCCAGACAATTGGAAACTTTGCGTCCAACTTCGCAGGACATCCGTTGCTTTTCTAGCAGCGCCATTTCTGCCGCCTCTTTCTTGGAACGTACCAGTTCCTTTTGAGCGTACACTAGATCCTTATTTGCCAGCTCAAGCCGGAAGCATCCAGTATCATCACCTTTTCCACAGGCAATCCTTAAAAACTTAATTTGCGATCTGATGTTTTCCACCGTCTTAGGTCGCTCTGTTTCAATTCGCCACGCGAGATGAATGCAAACTTCCGAACTGCGTTTTACTAGGCAGGCGGGCAGCAAGCTGTTCGATGGACTGTCTAACTTCACGTTGTTCGCGGGACTACCAACGAAGCTTGGGCACTTGTAGGCGTCGATTTTATAATTTGAGAATTCAGAGGAAGTCTCAATGAAGTGAGTGGCACCCATTTCAGCAGCCTCATTTCTAGTTTTGGCGGCTGCTCGCTCCTGAAAGTTTGAGCTCGCAAACATGCCCGGTTTTTCCGCTGTAATTGATCCCAAGCCTTGGCAACTCCATGAGGCGCGGGGAATTTTTGAAACGACCGGGAATTTTGATTTGATCGATTGGTCAGAATCTGAGGAGGCGCATCCCAGCAGCATCACGGCGACCACGTTCAATGCACAAGATGTCTTGGGGTGAGTACGAAAAATTCCCATGATATCGTTATCGTATGCTCTCCGCGAACTCTTAAGAGAATTTCAGTTAAGAATCAGTTAACGAAAGACTGCGTTGCTCAAACTTCCTTTTATGAATCCAATAAGGATTCATAAGCATTTTTTTCTAAACGTTCATCTGGTCGGACGACTAGCAACGATTGTTGGAGCATTCGGAGGTGTGGAACTTCTGAAGGCTTATCCCGATAAATTCTGGATCATCGTCGGAGTCCTGGCTGTCATTTTTTCACTATTCGGAATGGCCGTGGAGAACGGGCAAAAGGCCAAGGCTGATAAAGATGAAGAAAGGTTCAAGCTCTCTCAACTTCTGCACGAGATTCGAAGGCCTGCACTCGCACTTGCAGTGGCATCAATTCTATTCTTTGGGATTGAAAACGGCATACGAAATCTGATCTATCAGCCCTTTATTCTAGAAATCTCTGGAGGCAATAAACTCTATCTGGCTTACTTCCAGGCAATCCTAGCCGTACTGCGACTCGGCGGAATTCTTGTGTACATGGGGCTAAAGCTTGCGAAGAGGCATCGCCTTTCGCTTCCTCTGCTGATTTTTCCGCTTCTCTGGTTTGGAATCTCGGAAATCATATCGGCAGGATTGGACAGCTTTTGGATCTTCGTCGCAATCTACGGATCAGCGGTCTTTTGTCTTGGTTGGTTTTTTCCACTGCGGGAGCAGTATTTTAATTCGATAGTCCCCGAGAGACTTAGAGCGACTCTCATTTCCTTCGATAGCATGGTGATGAATCTGGCCTCGGCCGCGACACTCGTTGCGCTCTATGGATCTATCCAGGGTAGCGTGAAATCTTTTTGGGTGGTTGCGGGTTCGGCACTAATTTTTTCCTCGCTTGCGTTACTCGGTTCAGAGAGGAAGAACAGTAAGCGGAGCAAAGATGTCGTTTTTAGATGAAGCAGCAAAGAAGCTGGGGCGGATGACCGTCTACCATATGACGCACATTGAGAGTCTTTCGGCAATCTTGGCGGAAGACGCTTTGCTTTCCAAATCTGAGACGCATCAAAGAAAGCTGCAGGTTCAGGATATCTCCTTTTCAGATATCCAAGTGCGTCGCCAACAAAAAACTGTGAACAATCTTAGCCTTCAAGATTACGTCCCCCTCTACTTCGGTCCTAAAACACCCATGGTCTCAGCCAACAGTTTTCAGAACGAAAAGATCATTTTTTTACTTTTCAATCTCATGATCTTGCGGACCCCTAGGTGTGTGATCTCGGATGGAAACGCCGCCAGCGACAAAACTGCATTTAGAATTTTTTCAGGAATTGATGATTTGGATTTTCTCGATGCGCAGGCAATCCAGACCACCAGGTACGGACAATATCGGACGGATAATGAGATTCGGCGCAAAAAGCAGGCTGAGCTTCTGATTCCTCATCGACTCCCGCTTCAACAACTGTGGAGAATCTTTGTGTTTTCAGTCGAGGCCGAGCGAATTGCCTTGGCCGAAGCAGAGAAAATTGGTAAAAGAATTCCATTGGTTAGCATCAGCAAGAGCTGGTACTTCCTTTAAAAAAAGAGGGAATAATGATCGTCTACATGAAGGGAAATATCTTTGAAGCCCCCGCCCAAGTGATCACGAACGCCGTTAATTGCGTTGGTGTTATGGGTGGCGGAATTGCCCTTCAGTTTAAAGAACGCTATCCCGACATGTTTCGCGACTACGCTGCTCGTTGTGTCGAGAAAACGGTGAAGCCCGGCGAGCCCTATCTTTTCGAGAATGGTTCGGTTCAAGTTCTAAATTTCCCAACCAAGAACGATTGGCGCGTGGATTCTAAGCTTGAAGATATCGAGACGGGATTAAAATATCTCTCCGAAAACTACGGTGAAATGGGGATCTACTCGCTAGCGCTCCCGGCACTTGGCTGTGGGCTGGGCGGCCTAGATTGGAACGATGTGAAGCCACTTGTCGAAAAGTATCTCGGAGATCTTCCTGATCTTGATGTGCTTGTCTACGAGCCGCTCGGTGAAATAGGCACAAAACCCCGCCGTGCAGGCGCGAAGTCGTCCGATCAAGACCAAGACGACCTGGCCGCGCAAGGTTCGTTTTTCTAGAGATTTGCGGTCTTTAGGACCACTACAGTCCGTAGATGCCGTAGTGATCCATTCTAACTGGGGTTGTAACGCGCTATCTTCGTCTTCGACGATTTTACTCTTAAGATATTAAGACCAAACATATTTTTTCCGATAGGTGCTTTGGAGGTCTATTGGGAAATCTGATAGCAGCTTTTTTCCTTTTACTTTTAGCCCTAGCGGTTCTGGGTTGGCTAATTGAGTTCGTACAAAGGGTCTTTGCACAACTGGAAAAGTTATTTGGTGTCCAGCTAACTAGCACTTCAAATCTAGTCGCAAATGCGGAAGTCGGATCTGAAGAAGACTTTTCAAAAGTTCAGGAAAAGCATGCAACGCAGCTTTCAGAATTTCTCAAAAAAATTTCAGGCGGACATGGGGCTTACTACGTCGATAATAAAACCATGGATTTTCTCGAAAAGGCTTTCGAGGGGAATGTCAGCTGTCCAAGCGGATACTACAGTCGATGGATAGTAAAACCAGATGTGCCCGGCTGGCTTAAAGAGTACGGTGGTTATGTTCGCAGCGAAATTGACAAAAAACATACGGCAGTACGAGATGAGAAAAAACGAGCTGAATCGCAAAGAAACAAAGAAGTTGCTGAAAAAATTTTATTTAAAAATTCTGAGAAAATAGGCAAATTTCTAGAGATTGCCTATCGTCGCGTCTCTGCGGTTGATGACTATGGTGACGAAAATCCAGCCGCCCTGACAGAAGAAATTCGAAGATTCGTAAAGAAAATTTCCGAAACCGAACCAGAACTTCACCAAGAACTTACAAGGTTTGGAAAAAAGACCGGTGATTGGGACTTACATGACTATTTCAGCCCCATCCGTTCACAAGTTTGCATTTCGTTACAGGAACAATTTGAAAAGTATTACGCAGTCCAGAAATCCAAGTCGCCCGAGGCGGATATCGAATCGGTTGCGAACATGACTGGAGTCGAGTTTGAACAATTTCTCGTCAGGTTACTAAAAGATTGCGGTGTAAAAGATGAAGTGCGCCCCGGAAACTGGATCACTTGAGCCCCCTAAAGTGTAGAGCTTGA
>CAZWNW010000028.1:0-8431 GCA_964636255.1 uncultured Bacteriovoracaceae bacterium
ACTATCAAAAGCGCACAAGTTCGGAAGTGGAAACACAGCTGGAGATGCTTCGAAAGCTTGAACTCAGCTTTGAGGATCAAAAGAGATTACTCGCCTATTGTCAGAAAAAGGGGATCGAGTTCATGTCTTCGGCCTTTGACCTGGAAAGTTTGGAATTCCTTAAATCACTGGACCTGCCTCGTTTCAAAGTACCTTCTGGTGAAATCACGAATCTTCCTTATCTCCGTTCGTTGGCCAAGACTCGAAAGCCTGTGATTCTTTCAACAGGAATGGCGTCACTGGAAGAGATTGCTGAGGCGCTTGAAGTTTTTTGGAGTGCCGGGTTTCCCCGGGAACTCATGACGGTTCTCCACTGCAACACAGAATATCCTACCCCGTTTTCAGATGTGAATCTTCGAGCCATGAAAGCAATTGCCGACAATTTCCAAGTTGCGGTTGGTTATTCGGACCACACTTCGGGAGTCGAGGTCTGCATCGCGGCCGCTGCCTTGGGAGCTACGGTTTTAGAGAAGCACGTTACTTTGGATAAAAACCTACCCGGACCAGATCATAAAGCCAGCCTGGATCCTACTGAGTTGCGCACACTGGTGAGCGCCGTAAGAAATATTGAAGTTGCCTTGGGCTCTTCGAAAAAAATGCTCACCGCCAGCGAAGCGAAGAACAAGGCGGTTGCGCGAAAGTCCGTCGTTGCTGCGCGGTCCATCAAGGCAGGCGAAGTTTTCTCGGAAGCAAATCTCACCACAAAGCGTCCCGGCAATGGCACAAGCCCCATGAGATGGGACCAGATATTGGGCACCCACGCCACGCGCGACTATGCTGAAGACGAGATGATATGAGCAGTGTTCGTAAGATAGCTTTCGCGACCACGACACGAGCGGAATACGGACTTTTGTTACCGATTTATCGTGAGCTTTCGCAGAATCCAGCTTTTGATCCTTACTTCATTGTTTCAGGCACGCACCTGTCTCCCACTCACGGCGGCACCCTAAAATTTATTCGAGACGATGGCGTCAAGGTTTTGGCCGAGATTCCTATTACGACTCGCAGTGATTCCGCCTTGGATGTTTCCCGCGCCGCTTCCGAAGCTCTCTTGAAATTTGCTGAGCTTTTTACTACTTCGCGTCCCGAGCTGCTTTTTCTTCTGGGCGACCGGACCGAGATTCTGCCCATTGCTGAAGCCGCGGCCCACGCAGCGATCCCGGTGGCGCACGTGCATGGCGGCGAGATAACCGAGGGGGCAGTTGATGATTGGATCCGGCATGCAGTCACTAAACTTTCGCATCTTCATTTCACGGCGTCGGAAGTTTTTTCCCGCCGCGTATGTCAATTGGGTGAAGAGAGTGGGCGCGTGCATACGGTCGGCGCACCGGGGCTAGATGGACTTCGCAGCTTTACTCCAAAAACGCGAGAAGCCTTTGCGGCCGACTTCGGTCTTCAAGCGAAAGAATCATTTGTCTTGGTCGCCTTTCACCCCGAGACTCTTGGAAAGTTGAGCGCCAATGAAGCCTTTGATCGCGTGCTGGCAGCATTGAAGCCGCTCTTGCCCAAAGTCCAAGTTCTTTTCAGTTACCCGAATCAGGATTTGGGTGGGCAAAAAATCATCGATGCTATTCGAGTTTTCGAGAAAGAAAACCCCGGGAGAGTCTTCGCCCGGGCGTCTTTTGGTCAGGAAAACTGGTGGAATGCTCTGTGGCACTCGCTTGCGTTGGTTGGAAATTCTTCTAGCGGAATCATCGAAGCACCTTTCCTGGGAAGAAGAACACTCAATATCGGAGATCGTCAAAAAGGCCGCCCGTGTGCCACGAGCATCGTGAATGTGCCTTGCGAGAGTGCGGAGATCGAAGGGCAACTACTTGCGATTTTGAAAGAGGGCAGCATGCCGGCGAAGATCGCGGCTTCCACTCTCTATGGCGATGGACAGAGTGCCCGCCGCATTCACGAGACATTGAAGACCATCAATTGGTCGAAGCTTCTACAAAAGAAATTTCATGATCTAGGAGATCTTGCATGAGTTCGGCTAAGAAATGGCAACAAGCTTTGCTTAAAGCAAAGGGAAGTACTCTGTTGGATGGTCTCAATAAATTAAACGAGGGCGTGCAAAAGATCGTTCTGGCCGTAGATGACCATAACCGATTGATCGGCGTACTTTGCGACGGAGATTTTCGCCGGGCTTTGGTACGTGGAGCAACACTGCAGTCTCCGTTAGAGGACGCCTTGAATAAAAATCCGATCAGCATCGGCGAAAATACTTCCGAGGTTTTGATTCGTAGACTTTTCAAGGACCACGCCGGCGTCTACCGAATCCCGATTTTGGATCGAGAGCGCCGGGTCCTGGGCATGCGCTATTTCGAGGAGCTGTCGGAAATTCCGGACCGATCCAATCGCGTGGTGATCATGGCCGGTGGTCAGGGCTTACGCCTTCGTCCGCTGACCGAATCCACGCCAAAACCCATGCTTCCCGTGGGCGGACGCCCAATGCTGGAGACTCTCGTCGAACGCTGTGTCGATGCGGGATATAAAAATTTCACTCTGAGCGTAAATTACTTGGCCGAAGTCGTTGAAAAACACTTTGGCGACGGCGCGCGTTGGGGCGTGAAGATTGATTACGTGCGCGAATCCAAACGTCTGGGCACCGCTGGGGCCGTCGCAATGCTTGGCAATCTCGAGAACGACGTGGTTGTGATGAACGGAGATCTACTGACGACGCTCGATTTCGGCGCGTTACTGGATTTTCATTTAGATCACCAAGCTGCCGGTACCATGTGCGTAAAAAAATACGACATCGAAATACCCTATGGCGTGGTCCAAGAAGAACTTGGCGTCATTGCTTCGCTCGAAGAAAAACCGGTTCAGACTTTTAACGTCAACGCCGGGATTTATTGTCTGAGCCCCGCGGCACTGAAGCTAATTCCAACCGATGAATTTTTTGACATGCCCTCGCTCTTTCGTCGATTGATCGACACCCACCAGAAAACGATTGTTTACCCCATTCATGACTACTGGATGGATGTCGGCAAGATCCAAGACTACAACCAAGCTGTTGAAGATTATCCGAAAGTTTTTGGAAGACACTATGGAGAATGAGCAAAATAATATTGCTTTAATCACAGCGCGCGGCGGATCAAAGACCTTGCCAGCCAAAAACCTGCGGGTATTTGGAGGTAAGCCCATGACCGTTTGGTCGATTGAAGCCGCGCTAAAATGCCCGAAAATTCGCAAAGTATACGTGTCAACTGATTCACCGCAAATCCGTGAAGTATGTCTGGCGGCAGGAGCACAAGTACCGTTTTTGCGTCCCACAGAGTTGGCAACCGACACTTCCCATTCAATAGAAGTGATCATGCATTTTCTTGATTGGGCGCAGACTAATCACGTCCCCATCGATACGTTGACGCTGCTCCAACCCACCTCCCCCTTGCGCACCAGCGAGGACTTGAGGGGGGCCTTGGATCTTTTTTACGAAACAGGGGCCTCATCGGTGGTATCGGTGACGGCCTCCAAGTGGCCTCCCGAAATGCTGTTGAGGTTGAATCCGGACTGCGACCTAGGGCATTTTATTCCCCAGACAATGCTCCGTCAGCAACAAGAAACATGGTACCAGCTTAACGGTGCTCTCTACGTCGCGCGACCGGAGACCTTGCGCAAAACTAAAAGCTTTTTCGGTCCACGTACACGAGCTTACATCATGCCCAAGGAGCGGAGTGTAGATATCGATGACGCCATTGATTTTACCATTGCCGAGGCTTTGTTAAGGGCCGATGTATAAAGTCCCCTTCTGGATTTTTCAAAGAGATGTTGATGAACTAAAACGATGATTATGTTCAAATTCTTCCAGGAGCTTTATCTCAAGCACTCGATCGTAAAGTTCCTTGTGCGCAGCCGTCTAAAGGAAGACTATTCTAATAAATTTCTAGGTTTTTTTTGGTCCATTCTAGACCCTCTCGCACTCATGATCGCTTACTATATTTTGGTGCAATACATCTTCCAGCGAGGCTCCGAAAATCTTCCTGCTCTCCTTTTTTCTGCCCTCTTAGCCTGGAAATCTTTCGGCGCATCACTTTCAGAATCAGTAACTACACTCACGGGGCGATCTAAGATCATTCTAAGTGTTGCGTGCCCAAAGGCGGTGTTTCCGTTGTCTGGAGTTATTACGCATTTCATTCGGTATCTTTTCGGAATGCTAGCGCTAATTCCAATTTTGGCTTTATTTGGAATCACGCCCGGCTTCAGCTGGTTTTGGTTGCCCCTGCTAATGGTACTGCAACTCATGATGACGTTTGGTCTATCGCTCTTTTTCTCAATCGTGGGTGTGTATTTTACAGACATTTCAAACGTGATTTCGCTTCTGCTTCGCTTTCTGCTTTATGCATGCCCGATTATTTACATGGCCCGCGATCGAGTTTCTGCGAAGCACTTGGACTATTACATGCTGAATCCTCTAGCGCCGCTTTTCGAATCTTATAAATCAGTGCTGGTTTTACGCGAAGCTCCTTCAGCTTTTCTACCGTGGACCGCAGTTTGTGCGACGGCTATTCTTGTATTCGGCGTTTATTTTTTCCGCCATTTTGAACACAGGGTAACGAAATCATTATGAACCAGGTGTCGCTCAAAGAAGTTTCCATCGTCTTTAAAAAGAACCGCTTGAAACGTGGCAAGTTAAAACATGCATTGAGTGGACTACGAAGGCAGTATTCCCTGGCTCCTTACTATGCGCTCAAAAAAGTTTCTCTTGATCTTCGCGACGGAGAAACGCTGGGCGTGGTGGGCAAAAATGGTGCGGGGAAAAGCACCCTTCTAAGACTTCTGGCGGGCGTTTATGTTCCAGACGAGGGAAGTATCACTCGCGCGGGCACGATTTCATCTCTGCTTTCTCTTGGTACCGGCTTCCAGCCGTCTTTGACCGGGTACGACAATATATTTCTGAATGCACTACTATTAGGTCTGAAGGAACCTGAGGTTTTTCAGAAGATTCCCGAGATTATTGAATTTTCTGAACTGGGCGACGCAATACATGATCCGATCAAAACCTATTCATCGGGAATGGCCACGAGACTTGGTTTTTCAATAGCCGCCAATAT
Source organism: uncultured Bacteriovoracaceae bacterium (assembly GCA_964636255.1). GTDB lineage: Bacteria > Bdellovibrionota > UBA2428 > UBA2428 > UBA2428 > CAXNGS01. The sequence continues at coordinate 5,079 of CAZWNW010000028.1, forward strand.
CAAAAGTGACATCATTTTGATCGATGAAGTGCTTGGAGTCGGCGACAAAGACTTTAAGAAAAAATCCCAGGAGAAGCTCGAGCAGCTTCTCGGTGAAGCGCGGTCGGTAGTGATCGTTAGCCATTCAATGGAGGACATCCGCCGGTATTGCTCGCGTGTGATCTGGCTTGAACAAGGCCAAATTATCAAGGAAGGTCCTACAGAAGAAGTTATTAAGGCCTATGAGCGAGATCAGTAGCGCCAGACCTCAAATTATAATGCTCGTGAGAAATGGCATCCGTGGAGATTCTCGTGTTCAAAAGACGGCTTTGTCGTTAGCGAAGTTAGACCCCAGCTGTATATTGATAGGTTTCACGACAAAACAAGGTCAGGGCGGTTTTGGGAAAATTGATGGTTGTTCCACTCTTCTACTGGAATCAACTGCATTTGATGCGCCGCCAAATCTAGCTTTTATTCAGCAGTTCATTTCAAAAACTTCGCCTTTATTTAGTCGCCGGTTAGTTGCCAATCTTTCCGCTATTCTTAGAACTTATTTGGCCTCTTTTTCCATGCAGCAAGGCTTGCAGAACTTGTTGCGAGGTGCAGGGACGAGGATCCTACTGGTCCTTCTTCTCGGATGGGAAAAAATTCTAAGTTTCATTCCTAAGGTTAACCTAGGATCAAATGAAGCTCTGGCCCATGAAATCAAACTCAATCGCGACTTCGCCCAACAAATCCTACCCCTTTTGAAACAAACAAGACCCAGAATCGTGCATTTACATGATTTTCATTGCGCGGATGTAGGCCTTCAACTCATGGAAGCGTTGGGGCCAGACTCGAAGAAAATAAAATGGATTTATGATGCTCACGAAGACATGTCGGGCATGGACCAGATCCCCAAATCCGTTCGGGAGCACTACCTCACCTGTGAGGAAAAAATTTTCCCTCTTGTTGATAAGATCTTAACCGTTTCTCCCTCCTTAGCAGGAAATATTGAGCGTCGTAGCAAAAGAATCAGCAGTACACGAGTTATTTTAAACTGCCCTCAAAACGATGAAAATGTTAAGTCTTCGGTGAACCTTCGAAGTGCGTTGAAGATTGCAGCGGATGATATACTGATGGTCCATTCGGGAAATATCAATACTCGTCGAGGGAGCGCTTTTTTGGTAGCCTGCCTACCTTTACTTCCCCAGAATTTGAAGTTGGTATTTCTTTGTAACAATGATTCCCAGTTTAGAAAACTCGAACGCAGCGCAAAACTCCTAGGGGTTGCAGATCGCCTGCTAAGTCATCCCTACGTTCCGCAAGATGAGGTGGCTCGATTTCTGCGGACGGCGGATTTCGGGGTACTAGCGACCACCCATCATGGGAATGCCGAGGTTTCGTTGCCAAACAAACTATTTGAGTATATCCAAGCCGGCATCCCGACCCTTACAAGTGACATTCGCGAAGCCGCCGATTTCGTAAAACGCAAGAAGATTGGTCATGTCTTTGTCGCCAACGACTGGCAATCATTTGTGGAGGCTGCCCGCCGAATGATAAGTGATCTACCTGAGTTTCGCGTTAGGTTTCGAGAAGAGCGGGAGTATTTTAGAAGGACATGGTCTTGGGAGGCACAAGAGAACACCTTACTTGAAGTCTATCGAGAACTTTTTGCAGCCCAACCAAATATTTCCGCCAACGAGGATATTTGATAGTGGGATTGGTTTTCTGACTCCCGAAATGATTCAGCAAATTGTATCTGTCTGTCGGCAAGTTTTTGCAAATCAGACTCATTCGCACCCTCTGCTAAAGCGGCCGCCCAGCCTCTGCGGATATGATTTTCAAAGAATTGTGCGCCCGATGAACTCAAGAGAAGGGACGGCACTCCCATTCCAGCTGCCTCAATTACGGTACTTGAATAATGGGTCACATGAAGTTTGCATCGGGATAGTAAAAGCGGAAGCGGCAATGTTGAGGCTAGGTGCACGTTGAAATTGCGGATCTGATTAAATAACATTTGTTCAATCCGAGCTTGAAGTTGCCCATCATGAGCATGCTTTGGATGGAGTCTAAAGAACACGAAAACGTCTTTGGAATTCGCCCACCGTAGGAATAAAGAAAGCCGTTCATCAATGTTACTGTCTTGGGCTGAAAATAACACAGCCCTTCCATTGCAACGATTGATAAGACTCTGAATTGCTCCAACTGATTTCTTCAGCCACTCTTGAGTTTCCAACACCGAGCCGTCTGATTTAATCCTTTCACCATTTAAATAGTCAAAAAACCGAAGCCAACTGATGCCGATCACATGACTTTCGATACCGAAAGATTCGCCCCAGCGACGAATGTTTTGACTGTCCTCGGTGGTCCAATTCAAGAAGTGGGTTGGCCACACATTGTAAACATGATCTCTTGAATTCCAGGAATAGGCGTGATGTCTCGGCCCCTGAACCCCATGCTGAACGTCGATGCTTTTTAGTCCCAGCTCCCGAGCAACAGCGCTGATGGCAAAGCCTAGGGGTGAGTAATAGCTGAGATGAAAAATGCCCTTCAAATTGGGCTTGCCGCGCCACCGCTTTCGAAAATAGCGCACATAAAACAAGGTCCGGTGTAAAAAAGCACTTACACGGAATTTTGTAATAGTGAAATCTCCGTTGATGTGGTTTTCAAGTTCCTCATAGAACTCATTAAACTGTGGCAATATCTTTTCAAGTTTGATCGGGAACAAAAGTGAAAGGGCGTGGGCCCGTTGGTTGAGCGCCAAGAGTGGTTCCGGTTTTCCTAAGAGAGAATTCTTCCGCCGAGGGTCTAGGTGTCCGCATAGGTGAATGAAGCTGGCACAGTCGAACCCATCATTCTCCAGCGAGCCGCGGAGATGGTCGAGATGGTGCTGAATCCATCGTCCATTCAATTCATAGGAGGCAGTGCGGTTGCCGATGAAATAGACGGCAGAATCTGGCCAAATAGGTTCTCTCTCGAAAAGCGATCTCAGGAGTTGAGTAAGAAAGTTTTTTGTCCCCATAAGAGGTCTGAGAACAAAACGTTTTGTGAGTCGATGGCGCCATTTGAGAGGAACCGCGATTTTAGTTTGTGGACGATTGTAATGAACCGAAGCTGTTGTGAGAAAAAGAGAGCGTATTTGTGGCCATACATGGATGCCTTCCAGCTTCCAATTTGAAACGGGATATCTCTCTTCTAATTTATCGAAAAACGCTTGTAGCTGGGTGAACCTGTCGCCACTTCCGAGCTCTGGCATGTGAAAGCTTATAGGCCGCTCATCCTTGCGAATCAAATCAGCTTTGCCCCATGATTGCTCCAAGACTGGGTCCGGTTTAACATGCATTGCGCAATGAAAAAGGTGGCAATGCTGACGATCAATGCGGGATCGAATG
>CAZWNW010000029.1:0-6129 GCA_964636255.1 uncultured Bacteriovoracaceae bacterium
AGCTCTACACTTTAGGGGGCTCAAGTGATCCAGTTTCCGGGGCGCACTTCAGTTCAGCATGAAGTGTGTCCACCCTTCGCTGCAGCTGATGTGCCAAGCTGCCATTGCCGACGCGTTTGTGGCATATCTAACTTATGCAGATGCAAGCGGGTCTGATCTGGACCCAAAACTTCGGAGTACAGAGTGACTTTTACCGGAGGCAGTCCCAGCCCGTGAATCTCCGAACGAGTTCCAAAGGTGAAGGAAATAGTATCCTCGTTAAGTTGCAGCACCCGCCCCTCCATGGATTCACAGTCTTTCCGTCTCGGCCGCGTCCAAGACTGCATAACTTCTTGCCGAGGCTTATGAATCTCAATCTTTTTTCGAAACTGGCTCCAATCGCAGAATTCGATCTTCACCTGCTTTAAGCGGACCCAAGTTTCATAAAGGATATTTTGTCACTCTGATACCCAAAATCGGCGAAGAAAAAGGCTAAAATACACTCCTGAATGATAGCACAGTGCACATTTGTAATTTTTCTATCTGCGCTTTTTCTGTTTTTCATTCCAAATTTTGGAAATCCTTTTTTACTCAAAAGGGAGATTCTGATTTTTGGGCTATCGACAATTCTCTTTTTCCATCTGAAACTTCCAACAAGAGTAGGTCACGCAATCAAGGCTCGCCCGAAATCACTCCACCTTGCTCTCTTACTCCTTCCCCTTGCGTCCTTCGCTTCAAGCTTAGGAGCGTCCAATGCCTTCGAGGCTTTTCTGCAAACCGTTTCACTGTTTCTTGCTACGCAACTTACGTTGCTACTGGCGACCTGCCAGCAAACAAGGGCGGTGCTCCAGTCCACCTTTTTAAACTTTGTTCCTTTATGGATTTCAGCTTTATCATTGCTAGCAGTGCTACAATTCTTTTGGGGGGAAGTTTTTCATTTCGGGCTCCTTGCGAAGGGAAAAATGGGAGTTTTTTCCACTCTTGGAAACCCGAATTACTTGGCTTTCTTTCTTTTAAGCTTAGTTCCCATTCAGCTTCACTTGACTCGAAGAACGCAGCACGGGGCAGGGCGTTGGCTGCAGCCACTAGCACTGGGGCTGGGCGTGATGGCCCTTCTAGCAACACGTTCACTTTCGGCCTATCTTGCTATAGCCGCGCTCACGCTATGCACTGTGCTATCGAAGTGGCCGAGACGCGCTGGGGCTGGCCTAGCTATTTTTCTTATTTCGACTCTCATCGCGCAGTCCCTCAGCCACAGCGGGAGAGGGCGCTATTTTATCTGGGCACAAAGTCTTTCTATTTGGTTCGATCAACCTTTTCTCGGTACAGGAGCTGCCAATTTTGGAGTGCATCAGCTTGGTGCACAAGCCAAGGTCTTTCAGTGGGAAGTTTTTAAGAGCGGCTTCGAGCATAACGCTCTTTTTAGCTTTGATGCTCACAACCACTATCTGAACGTCCTGGTGGAAGGCGGTCTGCTGATGTTTATTTTGTGGTCGATACTTATCTATGGGGCACTCCAAATCTCTAGGCCGTCTCCTTTCAAAAAAGCTCTTTTATTGCAATTGATTTTCTTTATATGGAATGCACCGCTCGGCGATGCGGCGATGCTTGCCCTGTTTTTCTTGAACCTTGGTTTTTGTTTACCTCTAGGACCGCGATCCCCATGGTTTGATACGCCAAGGTTAAAGGCGAGCGCAGCATGGGGGTTGACTCTTCTCTGTCTGTTTCTCGGTGCCTATAGGCTGACCACACAGAGTATTTCGCAGTTCCTCGAGGGACGGGCTGACGTGAGTCTTGGAAATGGTTTCGGAACGAAGGCTGCAAGAGATTACAAAGACGTTGTTCGGCTTTCGCCAGAAAACGGGTATGCTTTTGAAAAACTTGCCATAGCTGAATTTTTTGCGGGCGATTTTCGTGCGGCGCTGGCAAATCTTGAAATCGCCGAAAGACTTTATGGCGACGTCGGAATTATATACCTCCAAGCTGACATTTACGCCAGGCTCGGGATTTATCGTCCGAGCCTAAATCTTTTCCGCACGATTGAGTCCGCTTTCCCTTCGCATGTCACGCCGGCTTTCATGACAGGGCAGATTTTCTACCGTTTGGGCGATCACGATAGGGCGAGACGCAGTTTCGAGCGGGTGATTCAAATAGTGCCGTCCCCGATAAACAAAAAGTTGGATCACGGGAAAGTTAAGACTCAAAAAATTTTGGCAGAGAGCTATCTCTCAACCTTAAGCCTAAAGGGTTTCTAATGGTCCCTACTCGACGCTTTCCTGCGGTAGCACCATTGTAGGAATTTTTTTCGCCTCATCTAAGGGAAGATCTATTTCTTTCCATTGACCCTCACTTGAGCCAGTTGATGGCGTAAACTCTACCTTGAAGGCCCTTCCGTTTGATTCTGCGGCAAAGATCTGTTCAGGCGTTGAAAACCAAAGCGTGTCCTGAACGGCCTGCTTGCCGAGAATCGGCGAATGGTCAAAAACAAGAAGATTCTTCCATTCCGATTTTGCGTCCTTCATATATTTAAGGACATAGGGGCTTCCGCCGCTCACATCATATGAGCTTCCGACCCACGTCATGTTGTCGGCAGAGGCAAGTGTCTGCCAATCGAGCTCCGCCTTCCCGAAAGTCGGGCACTCGTAACCCTCTGTGGGTGCTGGAGAGAATTCCAAAGTGTCCGTGTGAATGCGCGAGTGGCAACTGATGTGGACGAAACCATCTTTTACTATCCAACGGTCGCTTCCATAGAATTCATCATGCAAGTTTAGATCTAGTGATCTCCACATTTTCAATTTGAGTCCGATCCTAGAAAAACCGGAAAACCAGGTTATTCGAGATTGTGGACTACCATACTCGTCGTTGGGATCGGTAAAGTAGGAGCTCAACTCGAAAAAAATGCTCTCGTCAGAGGCTCCTTTGGGGGAGACCTGGAAAGCATGATGGAAATTTTCAGCCGGGCTTGTGGATTGCCATTCCGGTTTTGTCTGATAATTGATCCTGAATATATCAGCTTGATTTTTTATTGCATCAAGATACAAGATCCGATCGCTGTCCGAAAGACGGGAAGAAGAAATCCACGCGCCGACTGTCGTGCATGATCCAAACCAGAACTGGTCTGAAGGCAAAACATTTGCTGCCTCTAGTGGCTTCGATTCGAAAAGGATTATTTGTCGTGTCTTCAGGTCGTAGCGAGCCACCTTGCTTCGCTCCGCCACCGAGCCTAGCCAGATATCGGTGCCACACTGAATAATCGGGCGAAAGCCTTTCAGGTTCGTCCAAATCTTTGATTTGGTATCAATTCGAATCCAAGATCCCTCGCCTGGGAAGAAAAGATCGGATTCGTGTCGATAGACTTCGCCGTATCGAAATGAATGCGGAAGGCTTGCAGCGTCCCAACTTGAATCAGAACTGACTCCGCTGATTTTCTCTACGAAGTCGATTTTTAGATCCGGAAGCGGCAGTCTCTCAACTGTTTCTGGGGCTGGAGGGCTGCTTTTGGAGCTTCCAAAGTCAATTGAACTTACTTCGTTAGTGGAATAGATGTCTGCATCTTCAGAGTTCGAGGGCTGTCCAAAGAAACCTTGATACTGCATGTAGGCCGCAGTTCCACCTAAAAGACTAATGCCGAGTGCAAGCGTCAAATAGCTCCTCCTTTTCACTTTATTTCACTTTCCGACAAAGCAGTGCTGGCGATATAGGAGGGGGTTTCCCGATAGTAGTCGACAGAAAGTAGTTCCTCGTTGTCAACGCGCGAACTTAGCGCTCGTATTGTTCTCGATGCCTTAACTCGCTTGCCGTCGAAACCAATGGAAGCCGAGTGCACTTCATCGCCAACGCATATCATTGGGCTTGGGATCTGCTCTAAGAGCTCTGTTTGGATCTCCACTTCAAATGGAAATTCTTCATTAGTTTTTACATAACCTGTCAGACGCTCTTCATTGAGATCAAAATCCAATCGCAAAGGAAATGAGTGTGGATTTGAGAAAACCAGGTCCTTCCAACCGTAAGCTACCGTTGCGTCGCGGCCGAGTGGTATGTAGCGCCTATCTCCATAGGCATCAATGCTGTGAGGGTGTCTTTCAAGTATGCGACAGTTCGATAGCAGCGCAAGATTGTAAAGCAGTCCAGAGAGCTGGCAAAGTCCACCGCCCAAGGCCGATGAAACCCGACGGTGGAGAAATGATGGGCCTTGGACATATCCGTTGCTTTCCTTGGGAGCCTTTACCAGCGCCCAAAAGGAAAAAAGTTCGCCCGGCCGCAAAACAATTGGAGAGCACCGGCTGAGAGCTAGGCGAAGATTTTGCATTTTTCCTTGAAATAGGTGAAGTTGGCTTTGAGGTCTAATGATCGGGCAACTATATCGAGCAGCTTCGACTGCGAATGCAGAAGTTGCCAATTCGGATTGAATGCTTCCAATCCTTCCGTGTCGAAGCGAGCGCTCTACCTGAAGAGCCTTTTGCCTCAGAATATTAATTCGATGCCAAGTGCTTCCGATGAAGTTCATAAAGATGTGCTTCAAATCCCACAAGAAACTCCGAAACCGCCGCAGTTTCCTGAGATGCGGGAATTTCGATCTCCAGGAGATGCATTACTGGCGGAATAATTTTTGGATCGATTTTTCCCTCGCCATGCTCAACCAGGCGCAAAATTTGCCCGTATATCAAAGCCTCGCAAGAAAAAGTTCCTGGAGATGTCTTCCAATACTGTCCTTCGAAAAGTTCGGACCTGAGTTCGTGAATCAAGTCTGTTAGGTAAAGGCGCTCGCGAAAATCACCCACTTCCTCCCATATTTTCCACTGTCCAGAGCAATAGACGGAAGTCGGAGCAAAGGGCTGGGTGGGCTGATTATATGTATCTAGATAGAGGTGCGAGATAAAGCTGACAATTGCCGCTTTCATATTGAAAGCCTGACTTGTGCTTTTGAGCGTCAATCGCTCGGCTTCATCGAGATAATCCAGCACCCGGGAAGCATCCTCCCTAAAGCGACGATGCAAATATCCTTTAGATTGTTGTGACTGACCGGCAAGCTCACGAAAGCCGATCGTGCATATTTCGCGGGCACGAAAAGTCGTATGGGCATAGAGACGATGAAAAACCGAGGGGTTCCGATCAATCTGCGGAAAAAGTGAAGCCGCTTTATAGAAGCTCTCATTCTTCGAAAGCCGCATGAGTTCGTGGGCAAATTGAATGTGTGTCTTGCTATCCATAATCTCAGTATGCTATCGGGCTTTCCAAAAAAAAATAGCTCATTTGATCAAATCACCATAACGCAGGCGCTCTGTTTCGCAGATTTGAAGGCGCCACGCGATACTTTATTTATTTCTAACCATGCCCCGTTAATCGAGCTCGTCCAAAAACGAGGATGCGAATTACTTATCCTTTGAAAATGTCTCCAGATTCAAGGTTCCGGGATGTGGCTCGCTTTTCTTTGGTGCGACCTTTTGAAAGCGATCACAGAGCGCCTGGAGATTTTGGGCGCGCATCAGAAGAGGCGCCCCAGATCCGCTTGGGCCTAGCTTCTTTGTAGATAAAAGCCTTTTCTCGAATTCTCCATCATCATTCTTTGCCCAGTTAAAGGTAAGTAGATGTCGTTCTACAAGATTTTCTTTCTCCAGAATGCCGTAACTTTCTTGGGGAGGGAAATCGTTACTTGGCTCGTCCAGGTCCCAATCCTGATGCAAAACAACGCATGCAATTTGTTTGCCGCTAGCGTGATAACTTTCTCTATAGTTCACGCGCCCCTGGTTAACTTCTAAACTCAGCCCATTCCATTCGCCTGAGAGAGGACAGTTGAGGACGACATTGCCGCCGCCTTCGGGGCGATAATCGAATCTTCGGCTTTGAATATCTTCCACGGACGGGCAGTTGTTTGTGGGGCCGCTAGCTTCTGAACGTCCGGTGTATGCGTAGCAACTGATCAGCGAAAGGAGCAAACGCAATAGCAGCCTCTGAGGAAAAACCATGGAAGCAAAGGATAGCAAGAATCTCGGCAAAAGACAGGGAGCGGCGTGGGCTTGGACAAAAATTGGCGCTCCTCTATAATCGGAGGAAGAATGATTTCAAAAGTTTTCCTCCTCATCACATTTTTTCTCTCACTCATCATTCCACCACTCCCTGAACCCCATAGACCCATATCCAATCACCCCC
>CAZWNW010000030.1:0-3891 GCA_964636255.1 uncultured Bacteriovoracaceae bacterium
AGCTTCTTATTATGTTCAGACATGCGATTTCCTCCCCAACCTCATGATCCAGCAACTATTTGTATTTATTGTACTAATTATCATTTTCTACTCCTTGGGGCCTCATCGACTCCACATCGTGTGAAAGAGTCCACCCTCTCTCAATACCTGCTAACCTCCAGCCAATTCGGGCCATAAATTTTCTCATTTTTTTTTGGCCCGAAGTAGAGGTGAGTCAGCAGGTAATACTAGAAAGGAGAGACTGGAGTGAAAGCCCGTGAACCTTAAACACATCGAGCTCTTTCGGAATGCCGACTGGCCGTCCATTAAGCCAAAGCTCGCTGCCTATTCCCTTGGAAAGGTTAAATCCTATTCGTGGAGAACGACGAAGGATTCGCTTCCCAAAGGCTTCACCCCCGAGGATCTCGTTCAAAAGGCGGTTTTCGACACGTTTGAGGGACTGTTAACTGAACAAACGGGTGTTGGCCTCCGAAAATGGGACCCGACGAGAGAACCAGACTTACTGGAGTACCTGAAGGGTGTGGTCGACAGCCTGGTTAACAATTTGGTGAACTCTTCGGAACACAAAACGACTAATTACACCGCAAGAGCCACGAAGCCAGAATATGTTGCCGCCACTTTACAGGTAGCTGTCGACACTTCAAGGCATGAGGAAGCGCCGCCAGCCCCGGCAACTCCCGAGGATCTGCAGGAAAAGGCCGAAGATGAGGCTCGATATAAAACTCTCAAGCGGGCACTCCTCGACGAAATTGAAAACGAAGACGAAAATGAAACATGGGTTTTGATCGCTATGATGGAATTAGCCGAGTCAGGAGAAGAAATAACGCCAACGGCAATTGCTGCGAAAACGGGACTATCAAAAGATGAAATTAAGAACATTAGAAAACGAATAGCTAGAAGGGTGGAAAACCTGCGTCCTAAAAGTTTAGGAAAGAAAGGATGACAATGAAAAGCAAGCCTGCAAGCAAGCTATCTAACGTCCTAGACTTTCTCTTTATAGAAGATAGCTCTGACTTAATTCGAGAACTCGAGAATGCCGGAGTGGATCTAAAAAAGATTGATCAAGGTGTCGGCGACGTTTTAGCGAAGGCGGAGCGAACGCTGAAACGACAGAAATTAATTGATGCCCGAGAAGAACGCGTTCGGTTCGAGCGCGAAACAACTGACGAGATTAACGATCTTTTCGAGTCGCTCCCAAAAGATGAGCTGATCCATTCAATATTATCCGGAAAGCTTGGCAGTGAAATCCTAATGCAGTTTAGAAATCGGAGCGTTACCGACTTGAGGGGACTAACAGAGGATGAGCTCAGATCAATTTTGAGGGATCAGCATTTGCTCTCGGAGTTGCTTAAGAAAAAAAGTGAAAAAAAGTGAGTCTATCGAACGCGATTGTCCGTCAAATCATAGACGAGTACGATTTAACTTTAGAGGACCTGACCTCCAGATTCGAAGACATTTGCTGGGCCCGCGGCGCCGTTGTACAATACAAGAAGGTCGATGGGGCTGAAGCGAAAATTGCCATGTCCGGCGACCGAGCGATAATTACTGCTGACCCAAATGGATACTACAAAACCCGAATAAGATTTGCGGTAGCACACGAACTCGGCCATTTCGAACTGCACAGAAATAGGCGGTCGAGTTTCGTCTGCGATCAAAAGGCATTAAATGAATGGTTCTCCCAGCAAGAACTTGCCAAACTCGAAGTAGAGGCTAATGAATTCGCGTCTGAGATCCTATTGCCGGAAGAATTCGTGAGAACAGACTTCACATCAGCCTCTCCCAGCATCCAACTCCTAGAAACAGTCGCAGAGAAATATAATGTATCTCTGGGAGCAACCGCAAAAAGATTTATTGATATCACTCCCGAGCCGTGCGCTCTCGTCTTCTACAATAAAAATCGAATTCTCTATCATCTTCGTTCAAAGTATTTTTCCGAACAGGGCTACTGGGTCACCCCGGGGAAGCTAGACGAGTTTTCATACGCTTTTGATGCCGCCAATGGAAAGAATGTCCCGAAGAATATGTCGTCAGTTGACGTAACCACCTGGTTAAGTGTCCGAGAGTACCTACAGGAACATTCAATTCTTGAGGGCACCAAGTTCTCCACGGCGCTCAACTGGGGAATCTCTTTGCTATGGATCAACGATCCGAAATTGATCATTAGGTAATTTCAATCATGAAATATGCGGTGGTTAACAGTGAACGCGTAGAGGCTCAACCCGGTCTTTCAGGTGAATGTCCGAGCTGCGGTCGTCCGGCCTTGGCAAAGTGCGGAGAAATTAAGATCTGGCACTGGGCACACCTTGGAAAGCGTGACTGTGATCCTTGGAAGGAGAACGAAACCGAGTGGCATCGAAATTGGAAGGGTCATTTTCCTGTTCATCTCCAGGAAGTTGTCCATACCGGCGAAGGCGGCGAAAAGCACAGGGCAGATGTGAAGACCGCCCATGGTCGAATCCTTGAATTCCAACATTCCCTGATAGCTCCCGAGGAACGAAGGGCCCGTGAAGAATACTATAAAAAAATGGCTTGGGTCGTAAATGGGTCAAGGCGAAAGAGGGATGAGAATCACTTTTTTGAAGAAATGCGTAAAATTGATTCTATCAAGAGTCCGAACATTCGTGGAGTTTTCAACTGTCATTCAGATAGTGCATTGCTGAGAGACTGGGGAGCTTGCAGAGTTCCAGTGTTTTTCGATTTCTCACAATCAAACGAATCCGGTGTCTTCTCCCCCAGCCCTCAAGCGGCGCTCGTCACGTTGTGGAATTCTCACGTTCAGGATTTATTACCCTCAATCAAATCAGTCCTCCCCAAGAAGATTCGTTCGAAGCATTAATTGCCGATCTCAATTCGCGGTTTCAACCGCAACCAAAAGCAAATCCCGCGCCTCTTCCGGTCAAGAGCAATCCAGCTCCAAGGCTGCGGGCACTGCCAAACCGTTTGGCTTGGGCGCGTCCGCGACGAGGACGTCTCTAGAGCGAGGGAGATTTAATTCGCTTTAGCTTCTTCCGATAAGATCTATATGAAGCAAGAGGACTATATTGGGATGGTAGTTCTCACGCTGCTTGGGCTGCGATTACTTGTCTGGTGGCTGAGGTCTGGAAAGCGCCTAAACGCGGATGGCTATTGTGAGGTTGCTAATGCAATTTAAATTCTACTCTCATTGAATTATACTTCATTCATGTGCGGACGTGCCTATTCGACCTATACTGAAGAGGAGCTAGAGGCGCGGTATCATTCTGAGCGCATGAAGCGACATCCACTTGGAATAAAGCCAAATTACAATATGGCGCCAACGCATGTTGTTCCGGTGATTTTAAATCGAGGAAAGGGCCCGGAAATTGATTTCTTTCGTTGGGGGCTCGTTCCCAAGTGGGCGCGTGATGTAAAGACCGCTGAGAAATATTCGCTCATCAACGCTAAAGGCGAAGAAATTACAGAAAAGAGGTCTTACGCTGAACCCTTCAAAGCGCGTCGTCTAATTGTTCCTCTTTCCGGTTTTTTTGAATGGAAAAGGGATGGAAAAATAAAGCGCCCTTTTGCGATTCATCTTAAAGACCAAAAAATTATGTCGGTGGCTGGTGTTTGGGAGGAGTGGCGCTCCAAAGACGGCGAAGTGATCGATAGCTTTTCCATCATTACGATTTCCGCAAATTCCTATATGGAAGAAATTCATAATCGGATGCCTGTTATTTTAGATGCCAAAGACGAGGCCAGATGGATGAATCCTGAGAACTCCGACATAAAGGCTCTTCAAGACCTATTAAAGTCATGTCCGAGCGAGCGGCTCAAGGCTTATGAAGTTTCGACCCTGGTGAATAGTCCTAAGAATAATAGCGAAGAAGCTTTGGAGCCAGTTGGGTAAGCAGTAAGCCCCACAATTTGATCAAA
>CAZWNW010000031.1:0-3197 GCA_964636255.1 uncultured Bacteriovoracaceae bacterium
CTTGTTCTTCAAAATAGTTTCGAGCATCTCGAGCTGCGCACAAAGGAGCGCCGCATTGATATTGGGCATACGATAGTTGTAACCAATATGGTCATGCGTGAAGTTCCAAGGATGAGAGATTTTAGCCTGAGTCGACAAGTGCTTGGCGAGCTTTGCCAAAGACTCGTCGTTCGTGATGATGGCGCCGCCTCCTCCTGAAGTTATGACCTTGTTACCGTTGAAGCTTAGTGCACCACAGCGGCCCCAAAGCCCCGTGTGTTTTCCATTGTAATAGGTGCCGAGTGACTCGGCCGTATCCTCGACTACCGGAATCCCACGGTCGGAACAAATGCGAACGATTTCATCAATGCGAGTCGAAAATCCAAAAGTGTGCATGGGCACACACGCCGCGATACGACGCGAACTTTTTGTCTCCAGGCAAGTTCCATTTGGTCCCGGCTTGGTTTGTGTTTTCAAAAAATGTAAAAGTGCTTCTGGACAAAGCCCCAAAGTCGAAGCTTCCACGTCGATGAAATAGGGATCCGCGCCGAGGTATTTGATGGCATTGCAGGTTGCAATGAAAGTCAGTGCTTGCGTAAGGACCAAATCCCCCGGCTGGACGCCAGAAACCACCATCGAAAGATGCAGGGCCGAGGTCCCGTTTGGTGTGGCCACAGCAAACATTTCGCCGGTAGCTTTGCAAAGCATTTATTCGACGCGGTTAACATATTCACCCACCGAAGAGACAAACGTGGAATCAATCGCATCTGCCGTATACTTTTTTTCGTTCCCGACGAAGAAGGGCCGGTGAAGGGGAATGAAGTCTTTGGGCTCGCGAAAAAGTTCGCGAATCTTCGCAGTGACTAATTCAAACATTCTTGTAGCTCGGATTATCGGGGTTGGTGAAGAAGCCCGATTTCACGGCCGTGTGGATTTGACGAATTCCGTCTTGAACACGGTAGCTGATCTCGAATCCCATGCCTTTTTCGATCTTCTCGAAGGCTACGCGGTAGTCGCGAGGATCCTCGTTTTTCGTAACGTATTCGACCTGAGCTTCAGGAATGACCTTTCGAATTTCATCGACGATCATTTGCTTTTGGTAATTTTCGCGGGTGTCACCCACGTTATAAACTTCGCAGTCTGTCGCGGAGGCGGGAGCCGTCAACGCCAACAAGGTAGATTTAGCTAGATCATTCACATGACAATAGGGACGCCAGAACTGCTCTCCAAAAATCGTAAGTTTGCGACCCAGAGAAAGCTCTTTAGTAAATTCGTTTACCGTTAAGTCAAAGCGCGGACGCGAACTCAAGCCGTAGACCGTTGAAAATCGAAGCACCGTTGGACGACTGGCGGCGGAGGTCTTTTTACCCTCGGCTAAAAGGAATTTCTCTACTTCGACTTTGGACTCGGCGTAGAGAGACACTGGGCGAAGTTCGGACGTTTCCGTCACCAGTTGCGAGGGATCTTCCATTTTTCCGTAGTTGCTGCATGTCGATGCGAAGACGAAGCGCTTCGCGCCCGCGGAACTTGCCGTCTCGAAGAGATTTTTAGTGCCACCAATATTAACTGATCGAGCAAGGTCGGGTTGTTTGGCGCATGCAGGATCCCCAACAATTGAAGCCAAATGAATCACGCCCTCACAGCCCTTTACGGCCTCTTGGCAATCCTCTTTAGAACGGACATCTCCTTTGAAAAAGGTAAAGGACCTATCGGCCAGCAGATCGGCGATTGATTCGGCTCCAAAGGACAGATTGTCCAAGCAGTGGACCTGATGTCCCTTGGAAATCAACAACCGAACAACCGAACTTCCGATATAACCTGCGCCACCCGTGACAAGAATTCGCATGCTTTGGACCTCCTAGCCCTCGTGGCTGTTTAGCATAGGTTTTTTGTCCAGCCACTTCCGAAAACAGGAAGAAATGATCTGGAATTTTACAGTTCAGGGCCCTAAGCTCCGCGAAATGCAATTCGACTACATCGTGATTGGCGGCGGGGTCATCCGCTCGGCTTTATCACGAGAAATTCTTCAACGAGACCCCGGCGCCACACTGATGATTCTGGAGAAGGAAAACTCTGTCGGTTATCACGCCAGCGGGCGCAACAGCGGTGTTCTTCATGCCGGTTTCTACTACACCGCTGATAGCCTAAAGGCTCAGTTCACGCGCGAAGGAAATCGTTTGCTAAAAGCCTACTGTGAAAGCGCCGGCATCCCACTGCTCCACTCAGGGAAGGTCGTGGTGGCTCGCGATGAGCGGGATCTTGATGGACTGGCCGAACTTGAGCGCCGGGGTCGCAAGAATGAAGTTCCTGTTGAAACGATTAACCTGGCTCGACTTGAAGAACTGGAGCCATTCGCGAAAAGTTTCAAAGCTGCTCTGTGGTCGCCGTCCACTGCGACGGTGGATCCCTTGCGTGTTCTCGAGGCGCTTCAAGCCGAGATTCAGAACCTTGGGGGTCATTTGAGCTTTGCCGAAGGTTATGCCTCACGCAGCGCAGAAAACGAGATACGCACCACAACAGGTCGAAGTCTTCGATTCAAAAAAATTATTAACACAGCAGGCCTTTACGCTGATCGAGTGGCACAGGATTTCGGGGTTGGCCAAGACTACAGGCTTCTCCCCTTTAAGGGATTGTATTGGAAGGCCGCAATCAAAGAACAATCCAAAATCCGCCGAAATATTTATCCGGTACCGAACCTCGGAAATCCTTTTTTGGGCGTGCATTTTACTGTGACTGTAGACGGGGGTTGTAAAATTGGCCCAACCGCAATTCCCGCTTTCTGGCGCGAAAACTACCAAGGCCTCAGTCGCTTCGATCTGGGCGAATTTGCAGAGGTTCTGAGCACGGAGATGGATCTTTTCTTAAGGAATAGCTTTGGCTTTCGAGATTTGGCACTCGAAGAAGTGAAGAAATATTCATTGAAAGTTCTCCAGGGGCATGCTGCCGAACTGGTGCAGAACGTGGACTTATCCATTTTCGATCAGAAGGCAAAACCCGGAATTCGGGCCCAACTTCTTCAGAAAAGCACTCGCAAACTGGTACAGGATTTTGTTGTAGAAGCTGGTCCGCAAAGTGTCCACGTTCTTAACTCGGTTTCCCCTGCCTTTACCTGCTCACTGCCTTTTTCAAAGTGGATCGCAGATAACTTTATATTTGTCTGATCTAAAGTATTTTTTCGCCGACGCTGCGTTTGCGAATTTCCCGAGCAGGGACGCCGA
>CAZWNW010000032.1:0-3158 GCA_964636255.1 uncultured Bacteriovoracaceae bacterium
GAGGATAGGGTTTTTAAAGCCAGTTTTCTGACGGTCCCTGGTCAAAATCGGGATCGAGGGCGCATCTGAAAGTCGATTGCTTAAAGGATTTTGTCAGGTATTCGGAGCGTTGTGCTGTTTTGGTTGGGTGGTCGTAAGTTTTTTGGGGATTTAGGCCGAGCATGGCCCATGGGCTTTGAGCTCGCGCTTAGATTTGAGAGTAGTCGTCAAAACCCGTGGGCTGATCCCATAGATTTTCTTGAATGGCGATGGTGCTCTTAGCAACGGGGGGTGGCCGTGGCGGCATCCCGAGGTGTCTTAGAATGTTCTCGATAGCCGAGCCACTCATCACAGCGGCGATGATTTTCATCTGCCCGCCACAGTGGTCGCAGCTTTCGGTGTCGATTTGGAAGACGCGGCTTAGGAGCCTGGCCCAGGACATGCGCTTTGGCTTGGTAGTGGCCCCGTCTTCGGAGTCGGGGTCCTTCCCATTCACGACTTCTAGTTTCTCGGGCACCACGAAACTTCGCCATCTGGAGTGCGGCGCGAGGATTCCGTGAAACCTGGTGAGATGTATCCTGGGCGGGGGAACGAGTGCTGCAAGTTTTTCTAGGAACTCCAGTGGCGAAAACACGACGTGCGTTGTGCCATCGGTCCAGGGCTTTTTTAGCTTGTAGTGAATGTCACCATTTGTCATTTCGGATAGTCGCTCTTCGCCAACCGCCGGACGAGCCGTGTAGCGAATGAGTTGTTCTAAGCGTGCTTTATTGGTGCTCCAGCAACTGACCCCGGCGTGAAGCGAAAACCCTGCGTGAGTTGCAACAAGCGGCCCGGTGATTTCGGCCTGGCCTCCTGCGATATCGACTTCGAGCTCTTCAATGAGCCGACGGATGCGTTGGCCGCGGCGGTGACCTAAAGCGATTTTGTTTTGAGTGCTGGCGGCTTGGATGCCCGCCAGTGGGTCGTCGGAATCATCGTCTTGCTGTGCGATGAGATTGTGTCCATGCTCGTCCACTTCGAGAAGCGCCATTCGTTTTAGGATTCTAAGAGTGCCACTGGCGATCTTTTCCACGCATGCGGCTATTTCCTCGTTTGTGGGATTCGGGGCTGCATGAAAAGTGACATTGGCCTCATCCGCAGAAACCCCCCAAGCTCCTTGCACATGGAGCATATGGAAGTGAACGTTTAGGTTCACATGTCCGCCAAAGCGTTGGATGAGTGTGACGGCACCTGCTTCGAGGTTTTCGGAGGTTTTGGTTACGATCGATTTCTTGATCGAAGTTGCGATTATCTTGTTCACAAGTCGCAAGATCTTTCCCTGGAGTTTTGAGTTTCTCGCGCATAAGATTCTTAGAGGCACTGGCATCGAGAGCACCCATTGGCGAATAATCGCGGACTTCGGAAATACGTTGTCGCTTAAGTGGCTCGCGGCTTCACTCATCCTTCGAGCGCCGCAGGATCCGCAGAAGCCTCGTTTTTTACAGCTGAAGGCAACGAGTCGCTCGCGTTTGCAGTCATTGCACCGAAGGCGTAAGAAGCCATACGCGAGAACCCCGCACCGGAGATAGGCATCGAATTCTTTCCGGACGTGGCTAGGTAGCGGCTTCCCCTCCGTACCGCACAGATCTTCGAACGAGCGCAGGTTTTCGCGCACTACTTTGTAGAGCAGTGTCGATTCCGGGCTTCGACGGCTGTAGCTTGTTCCAGACCACGCAAAATTTCGCTGGCCTTGGGGGAAAGACGAGCCTTGAGTTGGTGGCGACACAGTGCTTGGGCCGTGCAATCATAGGGCCACAGAGATTTTGCATGAATTTTAGCTGTTTAGAGTTGTTTCGCTGTGAATCGGCACTGCTTGCTCGTTTATCCAATGACTGCCGCTCAAGCACTGCGTCGAAAAATGGCAGCCATAGCAAACCGTATCATCTAACTTCGATTTTCAAAGCACACCTTCTTGGATGGACCTGAAGCTTCCGCGAAGTCCCAGCTTTGAAACTTTTTCCGGTCCTAAAAATGAAACTTTGTTATCAGAAATGGAACCACGAGTTTCAGTTCTGGGACTCCTGCATATCTTTCAAATCGCAAAACAATTCAAAACCTTAAGCAGTTTTTCGCCCTTTTAGGACCTCTCTCAAGCAAGTTGGCCCGAACTTGCAACATAAAGAGTGTCCGGCGGGGAAGAAATCCCTCTCGGAAATAACGGAGGAATAGAGAAAATGATGTTCACCGAACGAGACAGGAAACTTTTTCAGTTGTTGGGGCAGTTTCGGATAATGACGCTAAAGCAAATTCAAGAGCACGTTTTTAGCGGCGCCAGTCGCTCAATCGTTCAGCGAAGGCTCGGGCTTTTTCGCCGTCGTGGAGTGCTTCGATCCGTGCAAAGCTCCCGCTACGGAGAACTCGCATGGACCTTGGTTTCGGATACAGCGCGCGCCATCGATCTTGATCCCAGGGCCTTTTCTAGAAATCCAAATCTCTACTGCATCGAGCATGACTTGATTCTCTCAGAAATCGGCCTTCATTGGATGCGGCTTGGCATTCTTGATCGATGGACTCCGGCCATTTTTTTTGAGCTAGAGCAGTCGGGGCGCAATGCTGCTCGCCGTGATCACATTCCAGACGCCAGAGTGCAGGGTTCGCTCTTTCAGGGTCTGCATAACTATGTCGAATACGAGAATTCCTTTAAGACAAGAAGTGAGCTGCGTAGAGTTATCCGCCAATATAACAATTTCGGTTTTGAACAGATCTTTTACTTCTGGAGAAACGAAAGTGTGGCAAGAATAATCCGAGAAATTGAGGGCCTAAAACAGCAGCATCGCCACCGTATTTGGGTCGCAGATCATAGTATTGAAAACGGCATTCCAGACTCATTCAATTGCGTGATCACGGGCGAAAAGCTTGACCTAAAAATCTTAAGCGAAGCTGGCCCAAATCCTGCCCCACATGCTGTCTCAAGCCCCCGAACTGGGTGGAGCAGTCCATGAGCCTTTTGATTTTCAGCGAGCGAAGCGTAATCGATGAACAAATTCAAAAACATATTCACCCAGTCAGGGCACCTTCGAGCACGAACACCGATCCTGATCTCTCTCCCTCTACGATGAAGAGAGATCAGGATCGGTGTTCTACGGGGGGTGATTGGATATGGGTCTATGGGGTTCAGGGAGTGGTGGAATGATGAGTGA
>CAZWNW010000033.1:0-2869 GCA_964636255.1 uncultured Bacteriovoracaceae bacterium
ACGGCGCCCCGCGCCATTTGACTAATCAAAAATAGATTAGTGCCGATACTAAAATGCGGACTGTTTCCATGATCACTAAACTCGACACGAGGACTTCACAGTAAAAATAAGGCGTTTCCATAATCTATAGATGCGAATCTCAACAGAATCCCCTGAGGAGCAAACTAATGGAAGACGACAAGATAAAAGTCGCGGAACTGCAATGGTCGCGGGGGTAAGATGCAATTCACGGAGATGTCGGAAAATGAAAGACTCGCTGTTCGCGAGGCGCTCCTTAAGTATTGCGAACTGGATACTCTCGCAATGGTAATGATTGTCGAATATTGGATGAATCTGCTAGGAGTCGATACCCAGAGTACCGCTGCCTAAAACTGCGGTTCAACGAGGGCCCAATGTCATTTACAGAAAACGAACCTTCAACGCCAGATTCACGAATTCTTAGAAGATATATATCATTAGCAAAATTCCTCCATCTTCTTTATTCGGAGTCTCTGTTCGTTCCCTATGCTGCTAGTTTCGAAGATGAGCTCGACGGCGTCCGAGTTTCTCCTGCCGATATTTTTCGTGCACAAGCCCTTGAACGTCGTGCGAAATCTACGGGCTCCTTTTCGGCAGACCTGGCAGCGATTCATAAAATGGATTCAGAAGGACGAACCCTTATCAGTGTAAGTTGCTGGTGCAAGGGTGAATCTGAATCCAATTTGATGTGGAAGGCCTATTGTCCTGGCCATGAAAGTGTTGCTATTGAAACCACTTGGGGAAAATTGCAGGCGATTTTTACGCAGTCTCCTTTTAAGTGGATCGGAGGACAAGTCTCGTATGAAAATGCAGCAAAACATCCAGATCCCGGAATGTATGACGTTAAGGCCTATTTTAGAAAACGAGAATTCTTCAAGTCGGAATCGGAAATACGGGTCGTTGCAAATCCGTTCGGTGAAGATAATTCACAGTACGTTCAGGAACTCGTAAAATTTGACGGAATTAGAGTCCGAGTCCCTAAACTCCAAGACTTCATCCAGCGCGTTATCATTAATCCACATGCTCCTGATTGGGTATCAGAAACCATTGAACTCGCATTAAACGCTTCGGGGCTTTCGCAAAAGGTGCTTTCAAAGTCCCAGCTCCGTGTTCAACGGTTCACATGAACTGAAGCGCAATTTACGCACACCAAACGACTACCTCCAGAGATCCTGTGAGTACTCACGATTGCATTACTCTATGAGATGAATTCAAGCCTAATTACCTTCTTCCGATAAGATCTCCATGAAGCAAGAGGACTATATTGGGATAGTCGTCGGTACGCTGCTTGGGCTACGGATACTTCTCTGGTGGCTGAGATCCGGAAAGCGCCTAAACGCGGATGGCGGAGCTGCGATGACTGCATATGCTCGAATGCAGTTTATGGACATGACGAATGAAGAAGTCGAGCGAATTTCAAGCTCCCTTCTAAAATATTGTGAACTCGACACACTCGCGATGGTGATGATTTATCAGCATTGGGCAAATGAAATTGGCTGGAAAATAGGCAAGAGAGCGGCATAGGGAAATACTCATATGGGCATAGTTAAAGATTGGATTCGCTCCTACAGAAAATCTGCACGGTTACGGAAACTGCAGCTAGCCTATTGCCCTCCAAACGATACTGCAGAAGATCTCACTAAATCCCTATTCGATAACACGAGAAAACTCGCCTTGGCTCAATTCCTCGAGCTATGTGAAGAAGATCCAAACGTTAGCGAAGTTATGACACTTTATTCCATCTCAAAAAAAGAACTTGAAGAAATTCACTGGGAACTAATGAAAGAAGGCGCCGGCATTTGGGTCAAGGGACACTATGTTCCTCTTTCCTCTCTGGCCTATGTTGAACCTCTCATGTACATATTGGAAGCAAAAGCCCAGAAGCGAGAGCTTCGGAAAATTTGCTATGACATCTGTGAATATTGGAAAAACCGCGCTGTCCTAAGGCACATGATTGACGTCAAAAGCGTAAATCCAAGTAAATCCAAGATTGGCTAAACGCTATGAAAGTTGGTTCAAGTTTTCTTGGTTGATGCAGCCGCGATTAAGCAGCTTTCTTTAATATCTTCTCAACCTGCAGAAGTACCCAAGAATACTCTTTCTTCTCTACTTTCTCGAAGTTCACGAGTACGACATTCCATGAAGAGTTCATAATAATAATTCGGGCAGTATTTGCGAAATCCATTTGGCCGCTGGAGGCCACAATGATTCCAATCATGTGCTTGCTGGAGGCAAGGTCAAATTGTCCGAGCGTAGCACCACTTCTTGAAACGGCTCGAATTTTGTCTTCAAAGATTCTTCCGAACCTCTCAGTCAAAAGATCAAAACACCCGTCAATGAAAGTAGTAACTTCGGCAGGCCCTTTTACTTGCTCGACCGAGTTGTAAAACTCTGGAGTCTTGGTACTGGTTTCGGCGTGTCGGGAGTAAGTCTTTGATCCTGCCCACGCAAGGAACTCTCCTGCATGCTTTTGAATTCCGGCTGTATCTGGTGTCATATTTGAAATCACGGTCAGTCGGCTTCTGGCTCGCGTCGCGGCCACATTGAGCCGGTTTGGGTTAGTTATAAAGGTGGAAGACTCAAATGACGGTAGATCTCGTAGAGTTGAAAGACCCAGAACAATGAACTCGCGTTCCTGGCCCTGATACCGTTCTACGGTATCAGCGGATAAGTTCTTGATGGCGGAAACCCCAAGCGTCTCTTGAATCGTTTGATTGATTGCAGAGGCCTGATTTCTATGCGGAGTGATGACGCCAATCTGGCTTAAGCTGAGGCCAGCGGCCCGCGCCTTTTTAATTTCTTGTAATACTAGCTCGGCTTGTCGTCTTTCGTGAGAGATACCGGAGTAGCA
>CAZWNW010000034.1:0-2788 GCA_964636255.1 uncultured Bacteriovoracaceae bacterium
TCGGCGTCCCTGCTCGGGAAATTCGCAAACGCAGCGTCGGCGAAAAAATACTTTAAATAACGTGAGCCCGGAATCTTAGTTCCTTCGAGTCCCCAAAAACGCACTGCTGGGAAGATTTAGGATGCGAGCCGCCAGGTCATTAGTCACACTCAGATCCGAGCGGGGATACTGACTCAAGAATGGAAGCTGATGCATGGGAGTCCATACAGGCCGAAGTCCTAGACCCGCTTCCTGGGCCTTTTGCAAAATTTCGTCACGGGACGAGGCCTGTTCTGGATTCAAAATCAATGTATTGAGCCAGAAATTAGCTTGAGTTCCAGCTCGCTCCCAAAAGAATTGGCCCCCGACGAAATCCGCAAATGTTTCGCGATAGCAGGTGGCCAGATGACGTTTTTTCACTAGAAAATCGGGCAGAGCTTCCATTTGCGCACATCCCAAAGCCGCGTTTAGATTCGGCATCCGAAAATTGTATCCCATCTCGTCATGAAGAAAGTGGCCGTTTTGACTGGGCGCTTTGGCTGTCGTGGTCAGATGCTTGGCCCGAGCTCCAACTGCAGGATCCTGGGCGAGAATCGCTCCGCCACCGCCCGTGGTGCAGATTTTATTGCCATTGAAACTAATGGCGCTCAGCGGGGCGGAAGTTCCCGTATGCTTTCCGCCAATGAAGGAGCCTAAAGATTCTGCGGCGTCCTCTACGATCGCAAGATTCCATTTCTTCGCAGCGGCTATCAGCTCTGGCATTTCTGCCGGAAAACCGAAAGCGTGCATGGGAACCAGAGCCTTGATCCTTTTCCCGGATTCTTTATTGAAGGTCCCGTCCGTACGCTTTTCCGCAACCCGATCAAGGTGTTCTACAAGTTTTTTGGGGTCGATTCCTAACGACTGAGCGGAGACATCTACAAAATGGGGCACTGCGCCGCAGTAAAGTGCCGCATTAGCGGTGGCAACGAAAGTCAGCGAGGGCATTAAAACTTCGTCGTTTGGCTCGACACCCGACAAAACAAGACTGATCTGCAGGGCGGCGGTACCGTTCACCACGACAACTGCGCGGGGTGCTCCCGTATAGGCTTCAAGCTTCCTTTCTAGCTCGTCGACGAATTTGCCGACGGACGATACAAAAGTCGAATCCAGGCATTCCTGTAGGTATTTGCCTTCGGATCCTTCAAAGACAGGCTCGTGAAGTGCGGCCGTTTCGCGGCCGATGCAATGACGCACACGTTGTTTCAAATCCTCAATCAATGCATCCAACTTCAAAATCTAAGCCTTTCCCAAGGAAAAAGTTCTCCTTAGCCCATTTAGGCTAGCCGATCCGGCGAATGTGTCTAGAGCCCTCAGCCAAAGCTAGACAGAGGGCGTGACCACGCTAGGATTAGCCCATTCCTATGCTATCCAATTTTGAAGTATTCGAAGGGCTGGTTACTGGAAGATCTGCCTCAGTTTTTAAGCGGGATCTTGAAATTCATAACACCGAAGTTAGCGAACGTTATCGAAACGCACGTTGTCTCGTGATTGGCGCTGCAGGCTCCATTGGATCGGCTTTGGTTCGGGGACTTTTGACCTATCCGATAGGTGCGCTGGCACTTGTAGACGTCAGCGAAAATAATCTTGTCGAAGTCGTTCGGGATTTGCGTTCCCAAAGACAGCTGACGGTCCCGAATGATTTCGTTGCTCTGCCGATTGCCTTGGGTTCTCGAGAATTTAAACGCTTTCTGCGCGACACAACAAAATTCGATTTTATTTTCAATCTCTCAGCCATGAAGCATGTGAGATCAGAAAAGAGTCTCTACAGTCTGCTGCGCATGATCGACACCAATATTCTCTTCATCGACCAACTCCTGAGCGAGATCCCCTATCCCATTAAAAAAGTCTTTTCAGTTTCTACCGATAAAGCAACGAATCCCCACAACATGATGGGCGCTACAAAAAAGGTGATGGAAATCGTGCATGCGGCGCATTCTGAGCGGCATCCCTATTCATCCGCTCGCTTTGCTAACGTGGCCTTTTCCGATGGCAGTCTGCCCTACGGTTTTTTGAAACGACTAGAAAAACGGCAGCCTCTTTCCGGTCCTTCTGATGTGCGTCGTTTTTTCATCAGTCATCGAGAGGGGGGCGACCTTTGCTTTCTATCGGCCGCCTTGGCTGACAATCGTGAGATCTTCTTTCCCAAATTGGATTCTGGGGTCGCGGAGAATGACTTTTGGCAAATTGCTCAGCGGCTTTTGCGGCATTATGGATTCGAGCCTCTCTTGTTGGAGAGCGAAGAGGCGGCGATCGCGCGCACTGCGGAACTGATCTCGAAGAAGCAATGGCCTTGCTACTTCAGCCCTAGCACCACGACCGGAGAAAAGCCATTCGAAGAATTTTACGCTGAATCAGACCCTCTGGAACTCGAACGTTTTGAGTCGATTGGGGTGACAAGGGCCGCTTCTGGGTCCATAGATCAATCAAGTCTTCGCGAATTTCTAGATTATCTCCGCCGTTGCGGCGAGCAGGATTCTGCAAGAAAGGAAGACATAGTCACAGCATTCCGCGAATACCTGCCCAATTTCACGCACGTAGAGAAGCAATCGAGCCTTGATCAGAAAATGTAGGTGGTCGGATCGAACTAGGATACTTATCCGGAGATCTTCTACAGGGGAGAGTAAGCTTCCAAAATTGGGCTGGCGGCGCGACTGGTTAATATTCCCACCAGCTATCAGCTCTGAGCTGTTGCGAGCCGCTGGCTAGCGATTTAAAGAGACTAAATGGCTCATGTTTTTGTCATTGCCGAAGCCGGAGTGAATCACAA
>CAZWNW010000035.1:0-2419 GCA_964636255.1 uncultured Bacteriovoracaceae bacterium
GGTGGTATCGTGTTCTGGACTCCAGAGACGTGGGAGACGCCCGAGTGGGCCGCTTTGCGTGACCGCATTACTCGCGCATCGACCCAAATCATTTCCGAAGAGTTTTAAGAAAGGACTTTTATGATCGACCACACCGGATTCAATATTTCTAATCCTCAAAAAAGCCGGAAATTCTACGACAATGCGTTGGCTCCCTTGGGCTATGAGCCCGTCTACGAAGTGCCTAAAGAATACACTGAAGGAAAAGTCGTCATTGGTTACGGCGTGCCCCCGAAGCCTGATTTTTGGATCGCCGAAGGTACACCAAATAAGCCGCATATTCATATCGCGTTTCGCGCCGACACCCGAGCGCAAGTGGACGCGTTCTATAAAGCGGCGTTAGCGGCTGGTGGTCGCGACAACGGCGCCCCCGGGCTCCGTCCCCAATATCATAAAGATTAGTATGCCGCCTTTGTGTTCGACCCTGACGGCCACAATATCGAAGCTGTTTGCAACAATCCGGAGTAGTCCTTCGCCGCCAAATTTCAGAGCGGAATGGGAAGGGTCTGTAACAAAAGATGGGGTAACGCCCGGAAATTAGTTCAAAATTGTCCATCCAAGGAGCCTGTGCTTTGATTTTGTTGCAACACAAAAACCTGCAACAAGGAGCCAAGGATGGACTTCCGAAACGCTATCATTACGGCATTGGGTCTTCAAGACGTCGAATTGACCGATATCAAGTTTTTTAAGAAAGATTTAAGGGTCGTTGTTCATTGTCGACAAAAGCGTGGGCCGCATTCTTGTTGTCACCGCTGCGGCTCAACTCTTGGCAACCTTCATGATTGGTACACGAAGACGATGACGGCACCGCCGTTTGGAGTTTTTCAAAGGGTAAAGATTTTGTTGAAGTGCTTCCGGGCTCGGTGTGAGAGGTGCGCTAAAAATGTTTTAGCTTATTGCTCCTTCGTTCATCCCAAGCACCGGTCAATGACGTGCGGCTTTGCTGAGACTGCAGGTCGGTTAATGGAAGAGCTCACGTGCCGAGGGGTCGGTCGATGGTTCGACAAGTCGGCAATGCAGATGCTTAGGCTCGATCAATCAAGAATGAAGTACATGCTGCAATTTTTGAAAATTCCCGACGCCGGCTGGTCGGCGCTCTCGGCGGACGAAGTTCACCACCGTACGATCAGACTTAAGCGGAAAAATTATTTTTCCAAAAGGTGGCAGGCCGAGTTCATTACAAATTTGGTTTGTCCGGAGGAAGGCAAAGTTCTGTTTAACGCTGTAGGCAGGACAAAGCGATCCCTTGAGGACTGCTTTAAAGTACTAAGTCCGGGCCAAAAGATGGCGGTGGAATGGTTTGCCTGTGATGTGCATGAGCCATTTATGGTGGCGACAAAAAAGCACTTACCAAATGCCAAGATCTGTGTGGACCGTTTCCACCTAGTTCAGCTTTTAAACAAAGCCTTCGATGTCGTTCGAAAAGCTGAGTTTAAAAAGGCTGAAAGCCAGTTTGAAAAGAACATGCTGCTTCCAACTCGGCGGTTCGTAATGGTGTCCAGGGAAGTGAAAACGCCAAAGGAAGTAAAAATGTTAGCGAAGCTTCGTGGCCTAAATGAGTCCATCCATAACGCGATGCTGTTGGTTGAAAACTTTCACGCCACGCTTGAGTGCAAGACGGTACCTGGATTTAGAAAGGCTCTTGTCGAGTGGTATCAACTGGTCAGGGAGTCGAAGCTTGCACCGCTAAGAAAGTTCGCTAAGACCATCCGAAACTACCGCAAAGAGATCGAAAACTACATCCAATCAAGGCTTACGACCGCAGTCTCCGAAGGTCTCAATAACAAGATCAAAGCGTTAAAAAGAGCCGGCGGCGGGTACAAAACAGTGACCTATTTCCGCAACAAAATCCTGCAAAGGTGTGGGTATCTAAACCATCGCTCCATTCCCACTGACCATCATTTGTTCGAGGTGCCAAACCCCAAATAAAGTTACAGAGCGGGCTATTAATGACAATTTTTGTTCCCGGGGCCTAAAAGAGCCCCGACACCGCCCCATTGTAATGGCGGAATCGTACTTAAATTCGTAGTAGATACGGCATCTATCCTGCACTTGAGTGCCTCGCTAAACGTTCCTAAAATTTAACCAGGACGATTTGTGATGCTCCTGCGCCTAAGCCTCGTATTCGCTCTATCTTTGGTAGCCCATCAAGTTCACGCCGCAAATCCACATGTTGAACTTCAGCTTAAGAAAGAGGCCTGCAATGCGATTCTCAAAGACTTTTCGCATTCACAAACTTATGAAGCGCGAAGCTTTCTTACCCCCGAGTCTGAAGCGGCCCTCATTAGTGCGATTAAAAACACCTCGGGTCCCGTTTCCGTTCTCGGTGGTGGATTCAGTATGGGCGGCCAGGTCGCGACTCGAAATGGCATCACCATTG
>CAZWNW010000036.1:0-2391 GCA_964636255.1 uncultured Bacteriovoracaceae bacterium
GTTTTAGCCCCGCCTTATCCATCTGCAGACGCGTGAAGGCTTTCTTTAAAGCATCCCGAAGATCCCGCGGCAGATCCCGTGCGTCGACCTCACGCAAGACCGCAAGTCGAAGCGGCGAAAAGAACTCATCAAGATCAGCACCCAACCCCTTTTTCTTTAGAGCTTCTTTAATCTCAAGCGCCTCGTTCTCTGATAGATTCCCGCCGATCCAGTTAAAGAGAAGCGAAAGCAATTCCCGTTTCATCGGCCCCGAGAGCGTTTTAAAATCAAGTGCAATCAGCGCCCATAAGACCTGCCGATAGTAATGGTCTTCCCCACTTTTCTTGATCACCGATTCGTGCTTTTTCAGATAAGCGATCAGAGAGCGAGCGCGAGAATTATTCGCTTCGGGGGCGGAATAAGCCATCGGAATGAACGTAGAAGCTGAATCAAAAGCCAATTGCAGGCACCCCAGCCCAAGCACCGAAAACAGCAGGGAAAAGGACCTTCTCATGACTCTTGCTTATCGGCCGAATCTAATCAAAATTTGATTATTTGTGGGGCGGTGCGGCATCCTGTAAATATCCACTCAAATTAACCCCGTTGTATCGAACGGGTATCGACAGGATAGAATTAGTGTCATGCAGGCAGGGTCACCTCTAATTACTATTGATGATATTCGAGCGAAGCAGAACGAGCTGGCTCAGAAACATTTGGATCCGGGTACGATGATCAGGGAGTTTCTTAGTTGGATAGGTACAGTCGCTGACCGCCTGGACCCAGTTGCCGAAAAAATGACTGACGAGATGTTCGACAAAATGTTTCGTGAAGCAGAAGAGAATGCCTTGAAAATGACCGATTCGCCAGCAAAGAGAAAGGCAGTGCGGCTTGCCCGTCGAGGACTACAAGGATATCCAACAAGTAGAAATCTGATCGCAGCTCTAGAATCGACGCCAAAATCTTCCGAGCCAATTACAGCTGACTGGACGAATCTTGTACTTCGTTTTCATCAAGTGATCCTAGAATTTTTGTTCGATGTACTTCACGTTCGCGCCCAGGGAGACTATGCGATAGTTGCAATAGTACTTTTCAATAACTGCGTGGATGAGATGACGACCGCCCTTCATCTGGCAAAAAGACATTTCTACACCCAGGCGAATGCTCATTTGCGAACTATTTTGGAAACCTTAGATCGAATTGAACTCTTTAGCGAAAATCCCGAATCGGTGAATATTTGGGCCACAGGAGACTGGCAAAAGATTCAAGAGGAACTATCCCCCTCAAAAGTTCGTCAGAAACTAAATAGGCCAAAATATGACCCTCTATATGGATTTCTCTGCAAGCATGGAACACATCCGACATTTGAAATGTTCAGGAATAGGGTTGGGCTTCTGGTTGACACGGCTCGCCCCACGGCCCACGTGTTTATTTCGGGAACGCCATTTGAGCATGTTATGTACTTTCATTATCTTCTCCACCTCGTGATCATATCAATGACCGTCACTTCAATTACTAAGAGATTTTCCAACCTGCTGAATCATGACGAGATAATTGAAGAAATTAATTCCCTTATGAAAGATTTTGGCGATTTTCATAAAAATCACTTTGTTCCCTGGGCCACAAAGAATTCCTTAGATTCTGACGAAATGTCAGAATTGTTCGATAGATTTTTTAATGAAGATTCGAAATAAGCTTCATTTTCTACTCGTATTTTTGCTAAAGATTTAAATTTGGAGAGCGAATGGGGAAGCCAGAGGATTGGTTTTTTGAAATTCAGACATTCGGGCGGACCTACCGATCTGAAAAAACTCTTTGAACCGATCCTTTCCGATTATGTCTTTGAGTCTCGCCTCTCGGCATGGATAGTAAATGTGAACCATTTGGAAGCACTCCTGAATTCTTCATGTGGCGTTTATCCAAAGGAGACTTTGTCCGAGCCGGTAATCTGAAATCCTGAAACGGTGTTATTCATGCAGAAGGCTTTTTTCGCCTGCATTGAACTTTTGCGTCCATGTCTTGCTTTCAGACCTCATCGATGTTCACTAGCCCGCTTTAGACTTCTTTGGTCGGCTAAAATAATCTTGGAATACAGAGGAAAATCTCGGGAGATCCGTTCCATCAAATAGGAGGATGTCCAGTTGACGAGCTAATGTGCGGGCGGAGATCGTATATTTAGAATTTGTAATGACCCAGGCTTCATCACGACCATAAAAACCTTTAGCGGCGTGAACCTCTTGAATGGCTTTGTTTCCCACAGATCCGGAGTATCGTTTGGCTTGTATAACGACCTTTGTGCCTTTGTGACTAAATAGGACGTCTGCTCCTTGGTCTCCAGTGGTTGGCGTGGACGAAACATCTTGAAGTGCGCCCCGTGTGTTGGAACACCTGAGGTCCTACAAGTGTAGGGGCTGA
>CAZWNW010000037.1:0-1830 GCA_964636255.1 uncultured Bacteriovoracaceae bacterium
TTTCGTTATGTTATTCATAACGCGGGTGCTCGGACCTGGTTTATCCGACGCTACCCTAAGGAGGGCAAAGTTCCTAAATTAGAAGTGCTGAATGAGCTTCAAGCTCGATACTACAAGCATCATTCCTCACTACATGCATTGATAGAAAAAAATCCAGATTGGAAAGATATCGAAGAGGCAAAAGCTTTTAGAGAAGTTGTAAGTGACACAGTGAGATCCTGAGTGAGAACGGAATCTTTAAGTTTCTTCCTAGGCATTCTTTTCGCTCCTAAATTCCGGCCAATATAGTGCGGACAATGCCGAAATCATCATTGGGCAGGTTGCCAATTACGCTAAGCCACTTCCTCAAGCTCAAGCCGAATCCGCAGCCTAAAGGGCTCCAGCATTTGATTTAGGGTTTCAACTTTTGGCAGTTCGTCCTGAGCCAAAATTCTCTGGACGGTGGTTCGTTCCATTTTTATTTTTTTTGCGTATTCCTTTACGCCCATTTTTCGGATGACGAGCTTAAGCGCCTCAAAAAATGGAAGCGCGGACTCGCCTTCAATGCTATTCATCGTCGCTAGAAAATATTCTCTGGCGAAATCCATATCCTTTAATTCTGCCGCGAGATGTTCATCAAAGTCTTTTGTTCGATACATTGTACTCTCTCCAATACGGCTTCGCTCTCTTGATCTCAAGCAGTTAGAGCTTTATCGAGCGCCTTTAGGGTTTTCAGCAACGCACTCCAGGCAGTTTTGAAATCAAGGTCTGCGGCTTCTAGCTGCACACTCTTCCAAGAGATTTCAATTTGCCTCAAGCTTAGGCCCTTCGCGAAATCGTGAAAGGACTGCGGCAGTTCCGTTTCGCGCGTCGCAAACGTCGCCGTCACGGCTTTCTTCAGTTCCTTGTGGTCAGCGCAAAGACCAAATAGCAACACGAGATCATAAACGTCCTTCGCTCGCGAATTTGCACTTCCTCGCACGACCAGCGTTTGCAGTTTCTCCGAGAAAATGTACTCGGGTGGGTAAATCTTCCAGGAAATTGGCTTTTCGCTCGGAAGGAGCGAAGGGGATTCGAGCGCCTTCAGCTTCGAGGGGATTTTGTCGCCAAAGCCCACGTCGAAGTGAACGCGCGAGAGCTTTCCTCTTTTATCAACGGACGGCATACCAATCTGAAAGGCAGCATCGAAGCGAAGCGCTCCGTATTCGCCTTGGTCGTCGAGGGAATCAATTTTGATGTCGCCAAACCAAAAACCGTCGCCGATGTCCTTCTCAAGCGCCTTTGGCACTCGGCGAATCACATCGTCTTTTTCAATCCCAACGCCGAGAGCATCGAGATCGCGCGTAAAGCGCTCGCTTTCTAGCACTCGCATCAATACGAACCCGCCCTTGTAGACGAGATGCTTATCGAGCAATTTGTCTGCGGCAAGCCGCGCGACAATTCGCTCTAATGCCAGAATCACGCGAAGCTCATTCACGGAAAATGTATTTCCGGAATTCGCAAGCTTCGTAAGCTCTGCGCGGACCTTGTTCGCTCTATCTTTGCCGCTCATGATAGCACCTGCACAACCGGTAAAATCTTATGGCCAACTTCTAGACGCTCGGCCATCTCCATAATTTTGCTCAACGTCGTTTTTTTCGCCTTCAGCGCACGCTTCACTGCCTCAAACCCAAGATGCCCGAATTTGTATTGGTACGAGAGGCAATCTACTATGGTTCGCTCTAGGCTCGTGATCCGGTATCCATCTTCTTCAGTAACTCCCACTTTCCAGTAGGGATTACGCGTTCGAAAAATGCGAATGTCCTTGAGGTTCGACTTTCGGTCGACACCTACCAGAAGCCACACCTGCTT
>CAZWNW010000037.1:1840-2259 GCA_964636255.1 uncultured Bacteriovoracaceae bacterium
GCTTCGGAATCTCATCCGTGAGACCGTAATGAGCGAGAGCCGACAGCATACAGACTGCGGAGGGACCTCGGATTCGCTTGCTCGCTGCTCTAAATTGGCTTTCATCTCCGAAATCGACGCTTGCCAACTGATAGACTCCGCGCCCAAGGCGCAGTATCTCGCCAGCCTTGAGTAAGCGCTGAAGCTCGTTTCTGGAAAGCCCCTTGCGTTCAAGCTCCTTCGTCGTAACTGGCTGATTCCCGATTTTAGATAGATTTTTTTTGATACCCATTATCGTATGTTACCACGAAATATGTTTTGTGGTGACTTATTGTAGACCCCTGGTTTACCAGCGTAATTTCCATTTGGCAGGAAAAACATTTTAGCTCTCTCACTTCTTTCTCCTGCTTAGAGTATTAAAAATAGTACTTTTATTCAAG
>CAZWNW010000038.1:0-2169 GCA_964636255.1 uncultured Bacteriovoracaceae bacterium
TTCTAAAAATTGGTCGGCGCGGCGAGATTTGAACTCACGACCCCTTGCACCCGAGCTACTTCAGGCACTTTTTTGAACATTTCCTAAACCCAAGAAACTACAACTAAACAATTGGAATTGTTTCGTAAGTTCTCACACTCGACGCTTCCGCGTTTCTCTCCGTTTTTCCCTGTTTTTCACCAAGGTGGCGCAGAAATGGCGCAGATTTTGAAAGGGGAAATGGATGAGTCGGAAAAATAAGCTTGATCGAATGTCCCATATATGGGACACTGCAAATACTGGGCGGTCCTGGCTGCCGGTTGTGATTTATGAACCCGCTAGGCGCGAAATCGTGTGCTGGCCAGCTGAGGCTAAGAAGGAACTGGGTGCGGTTTTAACCCGGCTCCAAAAAGGCGAATCGATTGGAGTGCCGGATGTGCGGCCCATGGCGACTGTGGCAAAAGGCGCAGCAGAGGTCCGAGTAAAGATTGCTCGCGGCATCTATCGTGCCTTCTTTGTGATCGAAACAGAGGTCGGGATTTTGGTCTTTCATGGCTTTGCGAAGAAAAGTCAGAAAACACCTCGGCCTGAGATCGAGACTGGTAGGACGAGGCTTGCGGCACTGATGAAGGAGATTGGGCGATGAAAAGGAAGGCAAAAAAGGGCTACGTGGTTGCCCGAAATCCCGACGAGCTTGGGACGATCTTAGGACTTTGCGTCGGCGAGACAGCTTTGATGAAATATAAGGCCGATCTTTCGGCCTTGGCTTCCAAGGGACTTCGAGAAACTGATCTACCAGTCAATGAGATCGTTAGACGGTCAGGGGTAGCTCGAAGCAAAGTATCGGCGGTGAAGAATGGGGCGACCGTCAGCGTGTCATGCGATTTGTTGGTAAAGATTATTGGAGCAACTGGAATTCACCTCGAGACACCGCGGGTCGCATAACAGTTTCATTTTTTAGAAGTAAACCCCCACCCGGAGAAAGCCGGCTCTTAGAATTAGGCATTTCCATCTAATTGTCTGGTTCTAGCAATCTGATTCTGATGTCCAGTCCCATCATCAATAAAGCCAGAGCCGAAGAGGAAAAATTCAAGTATAGATAGCGCCAGAATTCCAAGAAACCAAGTATTCAAACAAGATCCAGAGGTGGTTATTGAGTTGGAATACACAATTAGCATCAACGGAATAAAAACCAGCAGCCCGCCTACTGAGACAATCCAAGGAAAAATGGCGTCAACCAATCTTCGATTGTCTCGCCGGCTCTGATACATTTCAAAGGCACGAACACCTCCAGCCAGTGCGGCTAAAACGTACTTTCCGCATGGGATATAGTTGATATTATCGTCCTTATAGCTACTGGCGGCGGCCGCTCGTTGAATCGCTTCCGGATAATCCGAAAGTGAATAATCATTTTCACTTAGTTTTTTAATAATATTTTCGAAATTTTGATTTTTTTCAAAGCACTTTTCCAGATCAGCACGATGAATATAAATTTCAAACGGCAACTCTATTCGATGCGCTCTCAAGAAGCTTTCAATCGTCCTCAAATTGCTTCCTGAGATTTCAAAGTAATGATTCATAGCATCCTCATATCGGAGCGATCTATCTCGAACGAGAAAGGCACCAAAAGCAATTAGAGCGGCCCACACCTGTGCCGCAGCCGAAAGGAAATACCGTGCCTCATCTACACCGGGCTTCGGTTCATATAGGAACCAAATGCTGAAAAGAACCAATTCGGCAATTATGAAAGCAACAAGAACTCGTCTGAAATTCTGAAATACCATGGTTTCAGCAGTATTCTCCCCGTTCTAATTTCGTGCAATACTCCGAATGAGGAAGATCTGTTCAGACTAAAAAGTGACGTAGTGTCTTGTTTAAAAACACATTCAACCCAATGCGGCATTTCTTAGGTGCGCCAACTCGGTGGCACGAACTTTAAAAACCTTTCCGTAACTTTGTAAGGTCGGCTCTCTAACCGGAATCCGTTCAACGATCGATGAGTCCTTCAAAACCTCAATTTTGACCTAACTATGCCCTCAACTGTGTCCTGAGGTGTGTCCTCGAGGGCACACCTCAGGGCACACCACCGATTTTTGTTTAGTTAAAAAATTCGGAAAGTTGTCGGCACGGAAATTTTTTAGAAGCTTCCGAGCCCTCCCCCTCTACGAGATTCGTGGAAGGGCTCGGAAG
>CAZWNW010000039.1:0-2094 GCA_964636255.1 uncultured Bacteriovoracaceae bacterium
GTTGACGTGCCAACTGGGACCTGACGATTCCCCAATCGGGAATTGTATTGAACCAAGTTCCTAACGACTCCGATGCATCTAAAAATTAATTGGTATCATGTTCGATTGGTGGGCCAGAATGTAGGTTAAGCTGCGCCTTGCTCCAAGCCCCGGCTACGGAGCGCCTTTAAAAGAAGGCGGTAGGCGCGGTTAGATTGGGCGATGAACAATAACGACAAATTCTGTTGTTCTCCTTCATTAAAACCGATGCGCTGATTTGAATAGCAGTTGCGCCGCGACTTTTTCTTCCGCGTTCAATTCTTGGTTGTGTTTACGCAATGCTTCTCCGGAGAAGCGTTGCGCACGGCTGACCGGTTTATTCTTCAATAAAAGCAAGAAGTTGCCAGCCCTCCACCCGAAATGATTTGATATTTTCAGCAAAAAAACAAACACCCAAGGAAGGGCGGCAACTGTGATTGAGCATCGCAAAAGTACTTCATTGTATCAACTCATTGATCGAAAAAAATTTGATTCACTTAGTACAAAATGGGGAATGGATAAAGGAGTGCGGAGTTTTTCGACTTGGGAGATGACGCAAGGCTTGGTGACGTGTTTCGTTATGCGCCTGGGATCGTACCGGGAAGTTGAAAGTGCGTTGAAAATTCCCGACTCCACCTTTGGCGATGCTTTAAGATCAAGATCGTTTGGTTTTTTCCAGGAGCTCTGCGATCTGATTTTGTTGGAGATTCGCGCCAAAACAAACGCCAGAAAAATCAAAAAAGCCATTCGCCAACTCCTAGCCCTCGACTCAAGCGAGATCCGGGTTCACGGTAGTCTTTTTAATCACCGGAGTTGGCGGCAGAAGTCAGCCATTGGTCACAAAGCTTCAGCAAAACTTCATGTGGTATGGAATGTTAACCAAAAATGGATTGAGGACTTTAGAGTCACCGGCAATCGCCCCCATGATCTCGTCGCCGCAAAGTCGCTCCAGCTCAAGGAAAGCGCAATATATGTATTCGACAGAGCTTATGTAGATTTAAAATTTTGGCTAGATATTATTGAAGCGAAGGCGGATTTCGTGACCCGACTGAAAAGAGCGCCTCGAAAAGATGAAGTTCACAAATACGCGCTTGGACCTGAAGATAAAAAAAGAGTTGGGGTGCTTTGGGTGGGGGAATGGACCCCGTCGGAAGCCGCCTGTTATCGCGCT
This sequence comes from uncultured Bacteriovoracaceae bacterium, assembly GCA_964636255.1. Taxonomy (GTDB): domain Bacteria; phylum Bdellovibrionota; class UBA2428; order UBA2428; family UBA2428; genus CAXNGS01. The sequence goes on from CAZWNW010000039.1 coordinate 1,190, forward strand.
GACATCAAGCCCAAACACTTAAAACTTAGGCATATTATTTATCGCGACCAAGAAAGCGGTAGAATGTTTGATTTTATCACGTCGGATTGGACGGTAGACGCTCAAGAAGTTGCAAATATCTATAAGCAACGTTGGTCCGTCGAACTTCTGTTCCGCTGGCTCAAAGGGCATCTTGATATTAGATATTTTCCAACAAGAACCCGCAATGCAGTAAAGGTACAACTGGCGGCCGCGGTCTTAGTGCAACTGCTCATACAATTGAAACGAACAGTTGAGAACTTTCAGGGCTCTCTTTGGGAGCTCCTTCGCCACATCAGAACCATTTCAATCCAGAAAAGCCTTCAAGACAGCGGGCCTCCGGAAGACTGTCGGTGGAGTCCCGTGCCTATTCAGGACCTTGGCCTGCCATGTTACTAAAAATAAACCGGTCAGCAGTGGGAAGTACAGGTTGTGCGCATTACACCTCGGGGAGTCTTAATTCCAAATAGGCGACGACCGATTCCTGCAGGTGTAAGAAGGTTCGTGTTTAAGAGAGACAAGGGCGAATGCCAATTCCAGTCCGTAACGGGGCGCCGATGTGGAAGCAGATTCCAAGCGCAGATTGATCATCTTTTGCCAGTGCATGCGGGGGGCGATAACGATCCCGAGAATCTTCGTGTCCTGTGCCGGGCCCACAATGCATTTAGAGATACTCCCTCAGAATCAGAGGGAGCGGGTATTACGATTATGGATTTTCAGTAAGGGCTTGGCGAACGTGCTCGATTCGAGTCACGTCTTCACCGCGGCAGCCACCTTGAGCGCAAGTGTTTGAAATACGGCATGAGCCTCGGTATTTGAAGTCCATCTCGCCTCGAACTAAAATGCCTTCAACCTCGCCGCTATCGGCATGAAAAACGGCTGAACCT
>CAZWNW010000040.1:0-1979 GCA_964636255.1 uncultured Bacteriovoracaceae bacterium
CCTAATTGGTCTCGTTTGCTAAACGGAAACACAAAAGTGATACCAAAGACCGGACCGCGGGCGGACAAAGGCTCCGACATTGAAAATTTCTTGCCGTCTTCAAATGTTTGCTTCCAGTTGAGCGGATGAATTAGGAGAAGTGCTCTATCAACCGGTCGATACTTCCTTCGTAAAGCAATCTCACTTTCTCTCTCTTTGCCCTCGGGAAGAATTGAAGAGATCTTCGTCACCGAACTGTCCAGGTGATCTCCAAGATCAATAAGTTCCTCTCCCGGAACAGAAAGAGCTCGGAGCTGTACACTGCCGGATCCTGTTTCATCGTAAGATCGTTTCAATACGGATCGGTCAACTACGTTCGCACTAATACTTCCCAATTCAACAGGAAATCCATTCTGCGAGGATAGTACCGCGACTGACCAATCGGTGACTTCCTCAACTTTGTTTTGCCTTGTGATGTACTCCCTTAAAAGCTCGTTCGTAAATTTCCCATTTTCTGGACTAAAGAGGTAATCGTCTAAAAATTGAAATATGACCTCTGAGGGGATCTTTCTGAAGAGGTGTGCGTTCTTGAAGTCTTGTAGAGAAGACTCACTTCGCTTGCCAAATTTTAAAGCCCTTGTAGTCAAGTTCTTTATAGCCACGAAGTTTGCATCAACTGCTTCTTTGTTCTGGGTAATAACGTGACGGGCCTGAATCTTTGTCCCGGAGTAGGTGAAGGCACAATCCTCAGCCCTTCGCATTTTATTCGAAGCTGTTTCGGTCATGTGTGGATGGTTTCGGATTAGAACACCCACATCAATGGGCCTTTCTTCATTGGCAGCCATCATTTTGATTTCGTCACGAATCTCCTGCTCGACTGTCGCTAGATGGAAAAAATAATCTCTAAGATCTTCGGTAACGAAAATTCTTGTTAGATCAACGTATCCAGGACGGTAGCCAAACCACCTGCCCATTTGCAGGAGGGTATCGTATGCCATGGACGTTCGGACGAAATAACTTACAGTAAGACCTTCAAGAGTGAGGCCACGTGAAAGCGTATTTCCCCCAATGACAATTGCTCTCAAAGGATCTGGGGCGTCGAAGGAAAGGCGTTCAAGACTCTTGCTGTTTTCTAGAATTGTGTCCAATTCTCCAATCGTTGTCTTGGAATATTTCCAGATTTTTTCGAAGGGAATCGCCTCCGCACCCTCAAATTCTTTTGAAGCCACAACAAAGTCGTCATTCCAAAGCTTTTTGAGTCGCTCTTGAAGTTCCTGCCGGTCCTCTTCTGCCGCAAACTTCAGTGTTTTCAAATACTCGTCCACATCCCGTTTAAGGCGTTCCTGAATCCCGTTGAGGTGGGAGATATGAAGTAACATCGTCATGTGCTTTTTGTGTTGTCCTCGGGCGACCCGCGCAGCGCAGGCAACGATAAAACTGTCGATCGCTTGTTCTACTGAAGGAATGACTAGTGAATTCGATTCACTAGCGTCTAAAATTTTCTTCAGTTCTTTGGGAGATAACTTCTCTGCATCGACAGGCGAAATTGTGCGCACAACAGGCGCACCATCCTTTTCTTTTAGTGGTCCCACCTTCTCACGACCAAAGAGCTCCTCTGCTCCGAAATAGTTTGGGGGCTTTCCGAGACTAATTAGAAAATCCCTGGGGAAAACGTCATTATCGATTTGGGCATCCACTAGAACGTTAGCAAATGGTGTAGCCGTATATCCGACATAAGTGCACGCATGAAAGCGAGACATCAGCTTTCGAATGTTTTGATTGATAGCAGTGGGATCATCTTCTGCTTTGGCTGTATTGATACTCGCCTGATCTGCTTCGTCATCGATAATGAGCGTAGGCGTTTCTTTAATTACTTCAGCAGATGCACCATCGAGCCATGCCTGGAAGTTTCGAAGGACGGATGCGTTCTTTTTGACAACCGCCAAAGTGAAGCCCTCAACGCTTAAGGCTCGGCTTGCGGAAACTGTTTGCTTCTTTTG
>CAZWNW010000041.1:0-1923 GCA_964636255.1 uncultured Bacteriovoracaceae bacterium
GAGAGGGACTTCGAGGTCCTACGGGTGATGTTGGAGAAAACGGGGCTCCCGGACCTGTCTGTTTAGAGCTTGGCGGCACCCAAATAGGTGAGTGCAGTGCGTTTAGGGCTGAAGGTGTTTTATGAGGACTGTGAACAAAACTGGTCGAAAAAATCAGCGGGTCGCAATAGGATCACCTGAAGTCGACGGCGGTAGGCCTTTGATCTTTGAAAACTTAGGTGGTGAGAACACACGGTTGATGAAAGTCGACGAGGCGGCAGAGTTTTTGGACATAAGCCAAAAAGCGCTCAGAGTAATGATCTCTCGGAGTGAGGTTCCTTTTTTTAGAATTGGAAGACGCATTCGCTTTTCAAGAGAGACATTAGAGCGGTGGGTGGCCGGAAAATTCTTTGTGCCTCAAGTTGATCGGATTTCCTTTCTTTAGCGGAAGGGAGTTCAACTGTGACCATTAGAATTAGAACCTATAAGGATCGGAAAGTTTATCAGGCAAGCCTTCGCGTCAATGGGCGACGGCTTGCGCAACAATTTTCAAAAAAGGGCGATGCCGAAAAGTGGCTTCGCATCCAAAACGAAAAACGCGACGTGGGCGAGCTTGGACATGCGGCGACACAGACTCTCGATGAATTTCTTCAAGAGTGGTTTCCAGTTTACAAGCAGTATGTGAAGCCAAAGACGTCCTATGAAGCCAACAAACTTCTTAAGAATTGGATTCGGCCGAATCTCGGGAACAAGCGTTTGGGACAGATTACTCCGCAGGACATCAAAAAAATCTCAACTCTTGTACTTGAAAGGGGAAGATCTCCGCGAACAGCGAATTATGTCATTGCGGTGATACGCAAAGTTTTTAACGATGCCATCCATGAATGGAACATCGGCCTTAAGAATCCTGCGGCGAAGCTCAAACCCGTTCGAGAGCCGGAAAAAAAGATTTCCTTTTGGACAAAGGACGAAGTTGCAAGCTTTCTGAAAACTGCCGAAGAAAAAATGGATCGAGACTGTCTTCTATACCGCTTTCTGCTGAATACAGGCTGTCGAATCGGGGAAGCCTGTGCGCTTCACTGGGAGGACATAGATCTTCGAAATGGCAGCGTCTGTATTCGCCGGAACATGAATTGGGAATCGATGTCTATCCAGAACTCGACCAAAAGCGGAAGGATTCGGTATGTCGGTATCAATGACTCGTTAATCTCTGAATTGAAAAAGCGATTAGCGGCACGTCAGTCCAGCTCATCAAAGCTGGTTTTTCCCAATTTGGCCGGCAATGCTCAAGCACTCCAAAATCTTACAAAGCGATCATTCAAAGTCTGTATCAGAATGAGCGGGGTCAAGGAGATCTCGGTCCATGACCTTCGGCACACCTTCGCTGCGCACTTCGTAATGAACGGAGGATCGATCTACGATCTCAAAGCGATCCTCGGCCATTCGAATATAAAGATGACCGAGCGGTACGCGCACTTAGCACCCGAGTACATTCGGAATCGTACGGCGATCGTGCAGTTTTGAAACCCGAATATCTCAAGACACCTCTGAATTCCTCTAGGAGATGGCGCCCGTTTGGCGCCCATTCCAGAGATCAGATTTCGAGTTTCTTTGTAAGTGCTGAGAATAATTGGTGGACCGTGCAAGGATCGAACTTGCGACCCGCTGATTAAGAGTCAGCTGCTCTACCAACTGAGCTAATCACCCACGTCGGCCACCACGGGGGGCCGGCGGGGAATCCTATAGAACCATGGGGAAATATGCAAGCCTTGGTTGCAGCTTAATCTGGCTAAAAAATCGAATAGTTTCCACCACCTTGGGCGAGAATATGATCGCTGCTAGGAGCAGGACTCAACCCACTACGAAACCGTGTTCCCTGGCTGCAGTTGCATCAGCACTTCCGTTAGGTAATTGCCGACACCCTCACACTTTGCAACAATCACG
>CAZWNW010000042.1:0-1851 GCA_964636255.1 uncultured Bacteriovoracaceae bacterium
CCGCGCCGCGAATTCATCCAGGCCAACGCGCTCAAGGTGGCGAATCTCGACGTGTAGGGAACTTTGGCTTCGAGAGAATGTTGTCCTTACGCAGAAGCTTCAGTTGGTGTTCAAGATATGGTATGTATCTTCCTTGCTGGGGGAGAATAAGTATGTCTGGACTGCAGAAATTAAGTGTTGCGGCCGCTGCAAGGCGAATGGCGACAAATGAGCTCGCAACTCTTCGAAAAGTCTCAGAAAAAAGCTCCCATATGACTCTCAGTAATAAGGGGGCGGAGGTGCATGGCGCGCCCAAAAAGCAACAGAAACCATCAAAGCGCTCATAAGCTGTCAAAGCCTCCTCCGCTATATGGAGAACGGGATTTCAGCAGAGTTCAGCCAGTCGCTACAAGACTTTCGACTGGACTTGAACCTTATCGGTCTGATTTCCGCCGTGACTACGCGCGTCTGATCCACTCGCCAGCATTCCGACGATTGCAAGGCAAGACGCAAGTCTTTCCTGGAGATGAATCTGATTTCTTCCGAAATCGACTAACCCACTCCCTCGAAGTCGCACAAATATCAAAATCAATTGCCGCGAAGGTAAACGCCGCGGATCCTTACTTTGCTGATAACCCTATCAATCTTGATCTGATGGAGTTTGCCGGATTGGCCCATGATCTGGGTCATCCGCCTTTCGGCCACAATGGCGAAAAGGCCCTTGACGAACGAATGAAAGGATTTGGAGGGTTTGAAGGAAACGCCCAAACCTTTCGTATTCTGGCTCGGATCGAAAAAAAGGAAGTTATTGGCAGCGACTACGTCGGTATCACTCCAGCCGGCGAGGATTGCCGATTAGGGTTGAATCTTTCCTTCCGAACACTTGCTTCGATCCTAAAATACGACAACGTAATTCCGCTTGTCCGGCCTGCTAAAGCGAAGATTGAAAAAGGAGTGTTCGATAGCGAGCGCTCGGTTTTCGAGAAAGTGCGGCGAGCTGTCGGTTCCAACATGCGGCGAGATCAAAAATTCAAAACTATCGAATGCGCAATCATGGACATCGCAGACGACATTGCATACTCCACCTACGACCTTGAGGACACATTCAAAGCAGGTTTTCTTTCCCCATTGAAAATTATCCGGACGGAAGATGGCATTCTAGATCGTGTTGCAAAGAAGACCGAGGATGAACTCAAAAGGAAAGTTACTCGCGAGGAAGTCAAAGAGGTCTTTGTCAGCATTTTCGATATCTTTGAACCGGATGAGAACTGGAAGCGGTCTGGGAAAGACACTAGAGCAAATGTTGCCTACCAAGTTGCCATATATCACCGCATGTCGGGGCTGGTTGCTTCGAATGGCTATCTTAGGACAGGCTTCACTGCAGATTTGGTAAGCCGATTCATTGCAGGAATTAGATTTGAACTTGATGGAACTCGACCAGCACTTTCCAAAGTCTATTTGGAAGACAGAGTAAAACTCGAGGTGGAAATTCTAAAACACTTCACGTTTGAAGCTACAATAATGGTGCCTCGGCTGCGCATTTCGGAGCAAAGAGGATTTGATATCATAAAACGTATGTTTGATAAGCTCGCGGCTAAGAATGGGCATCTTCTGTTGCCAGATGATTTTCGAGAACAGTATGTGCGACTTAAGGATGAGGCCGCGAAAAAACGCGTGATATGCGATTTCATAGCGGGCATGACTGATCGATATGCCGTCGAATTCTATGGGCGGATTTTTTCTGAGAACCCACAAAGCATATTCAAGCCGTTCTGACTTGTTGTCGAAGGCTATCTGTCAGCCAAGGTCACAACCTTACTCGCCAGCACCTTGTCGACGCGCCTGCCGTCCATGTCGACGACCTCCAGCCGC
>CAZWNW010000043.1:0-1807 GCA_964636255.1 uncultured Bacteriovoracaceae bacterium
CGCAAAAGCTCGTGGTATCGATCATGACCACAGCAACGAATTGGCATATTCAATACGTAGTCTTGCTATTGACCTCTTCAACGATCATGACATGCTCGACTCGTCGAAGCGACTGACGATTCTCATTCAGGAGCTGTTTGCAGAGTTGCCCGAGGTGGCCGAACGAGTGGGGCAGGACGTCGATACTCTTACGGATATCCATTCGAAGCGAACACAAGCGAAGGCACAAGCCCAAAAACGAGATGCAGAGTGGGCGCGAGCGATCACATTTAGCGCTGATGTTGGGCTTGTCTTCAAAGATACGCTCAGCATCTCACCTGAAGGTGTGGCTTGGAAGGGCAATCGATATCCACTTGATTCCATCACCGCAGTGAAATGGGGAAGTGTCCGTCACTCTGTTAACGGCGTTCCGACAGGTACCGATTACACGATTGCTCTTGCAACACGAAATAGCTCGACGGAGATCAGCCTCAAAAAGGAATCTACGTTCTCAGGCTTTATCGATGCGCTCTGGCGGGCTGTGTGCGTCCGATTGATGATCGAGATGAGCGAGGCCCTCGAAGAAGGACGATCTCTGCACTTTGGTGACATGCTGGTCGAAGACGGAGCGGTCACCCTGACCAAACATAAATTATTGGGATCAAATGAGAAGGTCCGATTGTCGTGGAGCGACGTACATGTTTGGAGCGCAAACGGTGAGTTTGTGATTGGTTCCAAGAGCGACAAGAAAACTTACGGCTCTACTTCCTATATGAGTCATTGGAATTCCCACCTGCTGGATCACATAGTGAGAGCCGGATTTAAGAAGGGGATTTCCAAGCTGAGCGAATATTTCAGGGGCTAATCGCTTTCAACTACGGCCACCGGCCAGTGCAATATTTTCAAGGGGGATGTTATGGGTTTCTTCTCAAATCTCTTCGGAGGCAACAAGGAGCAGAAGGCACTTCAAGAAGCGTTTGGCCAGATCCGGAGGATTATGGAGGATGAGGAATTTCAGTTAGAAATGCTTCATCCGGCCATGAAGGAAATGATCAAGTCCAGTCCGGCCTATGACCGTGATCCCAACGGAAGCGGTCCGTTTGGGTTCTCCGCGACAAATCCAATCCCTGTAAACGGCCCTATCGGACAACTTGCCTACTTATCGAAGCTGGAAACGAATAAGGGAGAGCGTGTTCTCTTTCACCGTATTGGTGCAATCAACACTATCGATGTTTTTGAGGCGGTCACGTTTTCAGGTAGTGAGTGGTTCATCTTTTTCACCGATCTCTACCATCCCCGTCGTTCGCGTTTGACGCCCGAAGGATTCCGCTTTACGAATGACGTGCCCCAGTTTTGCGGGTTCCATAAATTCTGTCAAAACTTCCCGTACGACTTTATTGAGATGAAGTCGACTGAACGCGAGTCAGGACTCAGTTTTGCCTACATTGCGATCAGCAAGGTTTCAGAGCAAATTGAAAACAAAGTATTCAAACGCCCTCTCGCCCACAAAGCAAAGTTGGATCTAGTCAAAAGCCAGCTTACAAGCAGTTTGTCGCAGTAGGCAGATCCACTCGAGAAGACACCTAGAAAAATCAAATACGAGGTGCTCATGGCAAATTTGTTTAATAGGGTAATTCGCGTATTTTCCGGAAGAGTGGACTTTTCGGCGTCCGGATATGACTTGTTGTATTCAACTGTTGAAAGATTAAATAAGCTATTCCCGGCCCAGCCTCAGCAAAATGAAAAATTAATAAGGCTGATGCAGCAAGATGCCATTCTTAGTGATCGGATGCCGATTGCTCTTGCGATTATTACTGTGAGGAAATCA
>CAZWNW010000044.1:0-1733 GCA_964636255.1 uncultured Bacteriovoracaceae bacterium
CGGCATTCATTAAGTCAATTCGAGGAAGCGATGTTGATGCAGCCATTTATTATCTAGCAAGAATGCTAAAGGGTGGGGAGGACCCCATTTTTATTGCAAGAAGGCTTGTGATATTGGCCTCTGAAGATATAGGTAACGCAGATCCGAAGGCTTTGCCGTTGGCAGTTTCTGGGCTTCATGCTGTGGAACTTATCGGAATGCCGGAAGCAAGAATTAGTTTGGCACAAGTAACCTCGTATTTGGCCTCAGCGCCCAAATCGAATCGCGCCTATCTAGCCATAGATGAGGCTTTAGCATATGTAGAAAAAACTGGCTCACTCCCTATTCCGAAAAGTCTTCGCTCAGCGCAAACTAAATTTGCCAAGAATCAAGGACACGGTGCGGATTATAAGTACTCCCATAATTATTCGAAGGGATATGTGAAACAACAGTTTCTCCCGGACCAAGCTGCGGGAGAAATTTTTTACCGTCCGAGTTCAAACGGATTCGAAAAGACAATTCAACAGTACAGGGAATGGCAAAAAGCAGGTGTGAAAGAGGGTTCTTCCACCGACTCTTAAAGAGTACGACTTACTCGCTCGATCATCTGAATTTATTTAACTGATTTTATTTGCGACAAAACATATGCACTGGCTATCGCCTTGGATCTTAAAGGAGTGCTTAGTGTTAGAGGGGATCACGATGCGATCGCCTGGGCGAAGTAAGAGTTTATTGCCAGCAATATCGAAAAGGATTTCCCCTTCGGCAACGGTGCGAACTTCGTCAAATGGGTGGCGGTGCCAGTCAATTAGTGTCTCAGGAGGGTACGACTCTTCGATGGGGGTCAGGCCTTCGGCCTCAAATAAGGCTCGAATTTGTTTTTTATCAGGAACTCTAGGGGCTTGCCATCGAAACACGAGCATCGGATCTCCTCAAATCGACTGGTTTTGTCTCATTTCTATGCAGGACAATAAACTAAAAAATTGTACTTGTCTCAAGTATTTAATAACTCGGACGAAAAGTGTTAAGTGACTGTTCGAGTCCAAAAAGGGCATCTGCGAGCAAACTATTGTGGCAGAGTGACGAAAGCATCGTCGTGGTTTGAAAAATAGCAAAAGGGAATTGAGTGATAGAGCTGATTTCAAAATATGCAGAAAAGTCCCAGGGTCTCGAAATCCAGGTGAGCGGAGAAGCCGTTCATATTCGTCAGAAGGTGGATGGGAGAAGTTTAAAATTTTCTTCGATTCATATAGAAGAAGTTTTGTCTCGTCAGGATTCTGATGGGAACGACTTCTTACAGGTGAATTTTCTCGATGGTCGAAAGATCTTGATCACAGACCGATTGGTGGGATTCAAGCCTGCTGAGACGGCGGGTCTTGATATCCGCAAGTTACCGAAGGTTGTGACTACGCCAGACCTCGTGAGCGTGGTGGAGGCGATTGAAGAGAGTGTCAACAGCCATGGGCATCGATCGGAAGAGGTGGATGTCTTACGGCGCGTTTATGTTTCTGTATTAAACGGTGCTGAAGCTGTTGGTTTTGATGTCGAGTCGGAACGCAATTGGGTGAGTTACATCGCGAACGTTAAACATAAGCCATCAGCATAAAAAATAACTCAACAGAATATTCTTGACCGTTGACCCGAAAATGGTAAATCCTGTCGCCTCTAGCGAAAACCTTGGGGGCATAGCTCAGTTGGTAGAGCATCTGATTTGCATTCAGAAGGTCGCAGGTTCGATCCCTGTTGCCTCCACC
>CAZWNW010000045.1:0-1638 GCA_964636255.1 uncultured Bacteriovoracaceae bacterium
TGCTGGAGGAGGCGGAGGTGCGTAGAGCCTTTCTATCTGATGTGAATTTTGTTGCGCTTCAAGTTTGGAGTGAACCGTTCCTCAGGCAACGTTTGTTGATCCGAGAGATTGAGCGTTGGAGCTTTCTGAATCAGGAAATTCGTAAGCACCAATTCAAGAAAATTGTTTTGATTGGTCTTAGTGTCACGGCCGGCGGATTGCTAGTGGCGAGCACGATCTACGCTGGTTCAATCGTGGCAGCGGCTGGTGCCATAGGAGCATCATTTTCCACTGATGTGATTGTATCCGCCCAATTAGCTCGCCTAGGGCAGGTGATGGCCGGGGCGGCCCTCGGTGCCGTTGGAGCCCCCACCGCTGTTCTTTTAAAGGACACCACTTCGATTTTGTTCGAGGCCCACGCCAACAGCAAAAATAACAACACTCTTTACACCTGTGAGCTTGATAAACTTATTGCAGACTGGAAAGAGCGCGGCATCAGCCCTTATCTGACCGCATCCCTTATCGGCGGGAGCATTGGGTTCGGCGGAGGAATGCTAACCTTTTCAAAAATCGGCGCAAAGGTTGTGCTGTACGCTACGACCTTTGGCGTAGGAGTGGTGCAGCTTTATACAATCTCGGTGTTGAGCGACCAGGCCATGAATGCTCTTGCAGAATTTCGCTTGGCCAGAGAGGCCATGGATAGAGGCGACAAAGAAAAGGCAGTCTATCACCTGCATCGGGCAAGAGAATTCACCAAAAATGGGAAAGAGGCATTTTTAGATACTCTCTTGGTGGCTGTTCTCACAGGTGCCATCTCGAAAGATTTTTCTACAGCTCTGAAAAAAGGCGAAGAAATGATTCGCGCCCTTTATGCAAACTCTGCCGACACACTTCCACAAGCGGCAGACATTGGCATAGAAGCCCTAAAGAAGATGATGGCGAAAAACGATACTGAAATTCCCCAGCTACATTTTCCCAGCGGAATTTCGGCGCCGACTTCTGCGCAATAAAACTCAACGATCTCGAACGCCCAAATACCAAAGCGCAAAATCATTTGCGCCTTTCATTGAGTCAGTTCCGGCTAATGTGCGCCGCAACAACTTTTGACTACCCATATCAATGAGAGTTCATTCGCTCCATTATCTCAAGTTGTGAAACTTTCCTTTCAATTTTTGTGAAAAACTATTGTAAGCGAGGCCCGTTGATGGGAAACCCGATTGCGTTGCCGGTAACAACAACAACGCCAAACGAACGGAAGCGCACCCGCTCTTCCTCGAACTAAAGGAGACCCCCTATGAAACTGTTACTCGTGTCGATGTTCGCTCTTTTGACTGGAATCAACGCAAACGCCAGCTACCCAACGGAAGAAAGCTCTTGGAGCGAAATTTCTAAAAACTTCCGAGTGATCTACCAAATGCCACAAATTCAAATGGGCAACTGGTTTATCCGAATGAACCAAGTTTGTATTGAAGGCGATATGCTTCGATCTGCTCGTGCTCTTCCTAAATGCGTTGAGTACGGCGGCCGTGAAGATGGCAATTGTGTAAAAGAAGTAAAAGAATTCGTATTCAAGAAAATCTCTGGAACTGCTCCTAAGTGCTCGAAATGGAGAAATACCGGTGATGGCGATAGAGAGTGCGTACAATACGTAGACGCTCC
>CAZWNW010000046.1:0-1555 GCA_964636255.1 uncultured Bacteriovoracaceae bacterium
CCTTGGCTTTAAATGAAAAGGATCTATTGAAAAAGGGAGAGTCTGTTTCCGACCTAAAAGCCCTAGCGCTAACTCCGGGGCCGTATGGCCATAGTGAACTGGGGTTTCGGTATTTAACAAAATTTTTTGACTATGAGGGCGATAGCTACGATGTAGAAGAAATCGAGCGAGATATCCTGCGCGGGGAATACTTTACGAATGACAATCGTTCTGGTGCATTTGATCTCTGGAAAAATTGGGTGACCCAGCCAAGAAAGCGCTTATCTGTGCCCTCGGGAGATGTTTCTAACCTACCCAATTCGTATGTAACTGATGTTTTTTTCAAAGACACCGAAGATAAGGCCAAATTCGCTAAATGTTTATCCGATGCTATGGCCCGATCCGTTTGTTCTTCAAGTCCTCAACTCTATCGTGGCGAGCTAATGCCCAACGATCGTCTGACGGTATCCAAGAGTTCGAAAGATGGTCGTGCCCATTGCTTAGTAACTGCTTCGGAAGGAACACAACTGCTTAAGGAACGTGATAAAGCCCAGATCCAAAGTACCTTTCCGGCGAATAAGAACAAAAATTCAGAGGTTAACGTAAATATTGCGAAGTAGAACCTGAACCATAAGCGTTGCTGATCGAGCGTCAGAATAAAGACTAGTGTTAAACGGACGCAGTGTCGAACACGTGCTCCACTAGATTTTTTAATTCTTTAATCGACGAACTAGGCTCGAAGGCGCGCTCAAATAGCTTAAAAGTTCCTGGGTCGTTCTCTCTCAGCCAGTTAAGTGCATTCTTGTCTCCCAAGAACCACTTCTGCCTGAGATCAAAGTATTGCGGCAGAAGATTGAATAACAGCCAGTGGCGACGATAATTTCCAAGCGCGGTGCTTTCTGCGGCATATCTAATCAAGTCTAGAGACTGCTTTTTCCGCTGGTGAGTCCTTTCTGGCGGTATGGGTCTTGGAGGCTTGGCAAGAAAATCTTTAACGCTTGCAACAAGTTTCGCGCCCAGCCCGCTTTCGTCTTTTAGAATATTCGAATTAAAGAGATACAGATAATTTGAGAGGTTTTGCATCTCGCCTTCAGGGTCAACGATAACGTCCAGGCAAATTCCCTGAGTTTCTAGGATTTTCCTTTCTCTTGGCCCGTCCTTCTTGATTAGTAGAAGATCATAATCACTTTCAGTGCTCGCCTCGCCACTCGCCTGGCTCCCATAGAGAATGGCCGTTTGAAAAGTGAAATGTTTTTGTAAAACCTCGAGCATTGTCGTTTCATTTGGCTTCATGAAAGAAATTTTACGCAAGCAGCGCTAAAGAAGCAAACAGCGCCAAAAACCAATGATTTAATCCAACTCTTTGATCAAAATCGCACTGGTTTTTAATTTGCATTTGAATTTCCTGAATACAGAGAAAAAGGTTCGAAGAGTTTCTTAAAGGCTGAGGCGCTAGGATTCATTCGGGCCTTCTTGGCCCTCACCCCTGCGGGGCACTTCGCTGCGCTTCGTGTGCAATTCGGGTTCTTCACTCTTAGTGGTGGGAAGCGGTGAATAAAAAAGGGCATAAACAGCT
>CAZWNW010000047.1:0-1524 GCA_964636255.1 uncultured Bacteriovoracaceae bacterium
AAGATTGAAAATATGGCGAAGTCGGAAAAAAGGTAGGCGAATTCTGCAAATCCCCGCCTGAAACTGAATTTGTCCCACACATGGTCATTTTCGCTTCCTTCTGTGCCCCTCACATGAAACGGGCCCGCGAATATCCTGCTGCAAAAATTGATGATAATTTAAAATCCACAATTGCGAGGCTCTATCTCATCCAGAAAGACAAGGGGAAGTCTCGGAGGGAATTCCACGCAGAATGGGAACAAGCAGGTCTTTCCTTTAGCGAGCGACATCTAGACCGCTGGGTATCTTTAATCAATTTAGGATATGAACCTATATCTCCAGAAAAGCAGACGGGCTCCGCCGCCGCATTGACACGTCAGCAGAAAGACATTTGCTCTGGCTGGGTTCTCGACCGAATCGAGCATGGCAAGGCAGTTCACCTGGCCGACTATCGTGCCTTCGTCGAAGCCCAATTATCCACGATTATTACAGAAAAGACCGCTTCGAATTATTTAAAAGAGGACGGCTTCAGTTACCGCCTCCTCCAGAAGAAATCCTCGAGCTTCGTCGTCGACATCGCGAAGCTCGAGAGTGACCTCTGGCAGTGGGTGGATTCGAGCCGAGAATTGCTAAAAAGTGTTGATCCATCAAAATTATGCTCTATTGATTTCACATTTACGGGACATCGCACCGAGCGCCGTTCCAGTTTCGGAATCCGTGGTGGCGCTCAACCGATGGAGGCTTGCCGTATCTCCAAGTACACCAACTGCATAGTAACCGTGGTCTGGGCCGATGGAGTAAATCGCACACCACCTATTCTATTTACTTATAACCAAAATTTCCGCTGGGACCGTAATCCTACGGCGAGGAGGGACGCTCAAGTCGAGCACCTTCGCGAACGTCTGGAGGCTTATGGTATCGATAAACACCGGGTAATTTATATTGGAAAAGATAAAGGAGAAAAAGAAACATATGCTAGAGAATGTCCCGACCTCTTGCGACGATTCTTCCGCTACTATGGCATCCGCCCTGGTTGCGTCGCCTTGAGCGACAATGGGAACTCTTTTTTCGAGAATTCAGAGAGCGTATTGATCCAAATTGGGTTTGAACGACACGAATGTTACCCTGCCAATGTTCACCAGTTCCTTTCCCCGAATGACAATCGCTTGCATGGGACTTCTAAGGCCGGGTGGAGGGCCTCCATTATCGACCACTCCGACGATGTAAACAGCTGCCTGAAGCTCCTTAGCCTCTTAGATAGAGATATTACTCAATATAGTAAATATTGGTTTCAAAAAAATATGTTGGCGCTCAAATGGGAGTCAGTTGGAGAACTCATCGGAACACGTGGCCCCAAAAAGTCGCACCTCCATAAGAGCTGGCTGCGCGCCTATAGGATTTCGATGGGGCAAGATGCTCGAGGTGAAAGGTCAAATATCCCCGAAGAGCTACAGGACCGCTTGGATGGGTTGTATTGGGAAGAAACGAAATAAAAAAGAATGAGACAAATTCAGTTTCAGGCGGGGAGTTTTATTTTTTTTCTTT
>CAZWNW010000048.1:0-1509 GCA_964636255.1 uncultured Bacteriovoracaceae bacterium
GACGCATCTTTGATGCTATGGCCCAAGCCATTGAATCCCAAGGCTGGGCCTATTCAGATCAGGTTTTTCCACTGCATTTAGCCGATTCCCTGCGGACGCAACTTTTGCTTCAACGACAGGAAGGGAAACTTCGACCTGCCGAGGTGGGCCGAGGCTTGGGTCAAAGACGCCGGGAAGAAGTCCGGGGCGATTTGATTTTATGGATCGAGAATCAAAGTCGCAGTGATTCCGAGAAATTTTTTCTTCGCGAAATGGATCGCCTGCGGGAATTTTTTGCGGCTCGATTTTATTTGGCATTAAAGGAGTTCGAGTGTCACTACGCCCTTTATTCAAAAGGGATGGGATACGAAAAACATTTGGATCAACACGAACGCCAGAGCGCCCGTAAACTTAGTTGCATTTATTATCTCAATCCCGACTGGACCGCGGCACAGGGCGGAAAACTTCGTGTTTACAATGAAAAGGATCGCGAAAAAGTAGACGCCGAAATCGAGCCTCTTCATAACCGCTTTGTTATCTTTTTGAGTAACGAAGTCTGGCACGAGGTCCTTCCCGCCAATTCCGAACGACTCAGCATTGCCGGCTGGCTTAGAACCTAAAATTTTCTGCGATTTCAGCTATTTAAACAACATCCATTTAAGTCCAAGAATTCTTTTGCCTTGGTCCCGCAGGGCAAAACTGCTACTAAAATTCCATGCACTTCCGACCGATTCTGCGTCTGCTGACCAAGGCTCTTTGTGCCACAATCGGCAGCCTTGGCCTAAGTTCACGAAGTGAAGTTATTAGCCCAAACCTCGACCAGCACAGCAAATACCGCGAATCCCGCATTGCCTCTCATACGGATGATTGGGACGTCAGCGCCTGGGTTGAGATCCAGCAAAGTGCTAAAGAAATTGAAAATGATCTCACCGAAAGTTGTCCTTCTTTAGCGCAGAATCCCTTTCGAAGTGGCTTCAAAACTTGCCTCAATGAAAATCCTGCATTGCGACTCGAGGTCCAGAAACTGCGCGATGATCTTCGTGCGTTTTTGAATACAACTGCACTCATAACGACCCATTCACGAGGCGAAGATGCCGCCCTTTTAAGTCCCGGTCCGTTGCTCACACAAATCCTGATTGTGGAGCTGGCCTCGCAAATCAAAAACCGCCTCACTGACCCCAAAGAACCCCGACTTAAAGATGCCAAGTGGGGAAATCGATTTGCCATCGGCGTCCGGACCATCGAGCGCGCCCCGCGTGCTAGCGACATGGAAGATTGGACTCTCCGCATGCGCCCGACGAACTTTGATCTTCCTCCGGAAGCTCTTGACCGCGAGATTTATGTCGAAGCCAAAACTTATCTCAATCATCTACGACTTCTTTCCTTGGTAAAAAGTCGTGGAAAAAAGTGTCAGCACTGGGGTTATGAAACAGAAGATAATTTGAAAACTCTCCAGGGTCTGATGGGCGGAACTTATTTCAACCCCTATCGCAATGCTCAACCCAGTCTTGCCCATGAGATCGTGAATGC